>NZ_KB907078.1 GCF_000381765.1 [Zimmermannella] faecalis ATCC 13722
AGCTGATAGGCCGTGAGCCGATCCGAAACCGATAAATCTTTCCAACCAGAGGAGATGCCTCCCTGGCACATATCCAGTATTAGCCACCGTTTCCGGTGGTTATTCCAGAGTCTCGGGCACGTTGCTCACGTGTTACTCACCCGTTCGCCACTAATCCACCCCAGCAAGCTGGAGCTTCATCGTTCGACTTGCATGTGTTAAGCACGCCGCCAGCGTTCGTCCTGAGCCAGGATCAAACTCTCCGTAAAAAAATTACAACACCCACCCACACCACAAAAGCGCAGGCAAGCTGAGTTCAACCCAGACAACAAAACACCAAAATCAATCTGGCGATCATTATCCAAAATATAAAAGGAACCAAAATAACCAACCCCCAAAAGGGCTAGTCACGAGGTAACCAAAAAAATGGCATATGACAATTTAAAGTGCACACTGTTGAGTTCTCAAAGACCGTTCGCTTTCGACTTCCGCAGCGGATTCTGTCTCGCTGTTTCTCTTCGAAGCAACCTGTTTAGCTTATACCCAGAAGCTTTCGCTTGTCAACCTGGCGTTTCCGTCTTGTTCAGACTCTGTTTCTGGTTCAGACCTTCGGAGCTCTTCGAGTATCGAGCGTGATTCGCAGTGAATCTCGCACCCGGTCTGGGGCTTGCCGCCCCGTCCGGGGCAACTCGATTAGCTTAGGACACATTTGGAGCGAGTGTCAACTCGGCCAATCACGCCGCCCCCGACGTGGCCGCGATCAGGGATTTTGCCTTGGAGTGTCGGCGTGTCGCCATCGCGATTGCCGCGACTCCCGCCGCAGCGACCGTCATCAGCGCAAGGATCAACACCGGGCCGACGACCGCGCCGGCGCTCGCCCCCGCGTATCCCGCCTGCATGCCCGAGGCCACCTGGCTCATCGGCGCGAAGCCGCTGAGGGTCTGTGCCCACCCCGCGCGAAGCTCAAGCGGGAGGAACCCTCGCACGAGCACGAGCTGTAGTGCGAGCACGACGATCGACACGATTGCCGCGGTGCGCCGCTTCGCGAACGCCGAGAACATGAGGTGCAGGGCAATGGTGCAGGCGCTCGCGAGCACCGCGAACAGCAGGGTCACACCAATGCCCGCCCACGGCACACCAAAGAAGACGTGCTGCGCGAGGGTTGTGATGCCGGCCACCGCGACGATCGGGGCACCGAGCTTGCGGGTCGCGCCGAGCAGGATGCTCCACGTCGAGGCGCTCGAGTCGAGCAGCTCGTCGGTAACGACGCCGCGACGAAGTGCCGCGATGAGTCCCGCCAGCCAGATACCGAGCGGGAGCAGCAGCGCCGCGAGCACACCGGCGAACGTGGGATCGTGCACCGCGCTCACCTCGGCCACAACCGGTTCGGCGACCGTGTCGGCGAACGTCTCGGGGTCGCCAATCGCGTTCTTCGCCTGGTCGGCGCCCTCCTGCAGCGCCTCGGCCATCGTGTCGGCACCGTCTTCGATGCCGTCGATGCCGTCGCCGAGCTGATCGCCGCCGTCGACGAGCTGCTGCTGCCCCTCCTGCAACTGGTCGAGACCGCTCGCGAGCTCGCCCGCGCCGTCGGCAAGGTCACCGACCCCATCTGTGAGGTCGCCACCGGCGCTGACGAGCTGGTCGCCGCCATCCGAGATCTGCGTCGACGCCGATTCGAGCTGCTCGGCACCCGAGGCGAGTTCGCCACCGGCCGTGGCGAGTTCGCCGCCGCCCGACACGAGCTCGTCGCCCGCACCGTCGAGTTCCCCTGCGCCCGACGCGAGCTGGCTCACGCCATTGGTGTAGTCGGTGAGCCCGCTCGCGAGCTGCGAAAGCTGATCGCCCGCGCCCTCAACATCCTCAATCTGGCCGATGAGTTCGTCGAGCTGCGTCTCGATCTCCGTCACGTCGATGCCCGTGTCGGGAATCTGGCCCGCGAGCTCGCTCAGCGCGGTCGTGCACGCCTCGGCCTGCGCGGGGTCGACATCGGTGAGTAGGTCGCAGTACGTCTGGAGCTGCGACGGGTCGATGCCATCAAGCGACGACACGACGGTGCGCAGCTGCTCGAGCCCCGCGACCGCGTCGTCAATCGTCGTGCTGTTTGAGTTCAGTGCCTCGGCGATCTCGCCGAGCTGGCCCGCGGCCTCCTGCAGCGCGGCGCTGCCGCCATCGAGCTCCCCGAGTCCGTCGGCGAGCTGCTGCACGCCGCCCACGTACTGCTCGACGCCATCGGCATACGAGTCGACACCACCGGCGTAGTCGCCCACGCCCGACGCGAGCTGGTCGGCGCCGTCGACGTACTGATCGACGCCATCAACATACGAGTCGACACCGCCCACGTACTGCTCGACGCCGCTCGAGAGCTGCCCCGCGCCATCGCTCAGGGTGCCGGCACCGTCGGCCGCCTCCCCCGTCGCGTCGGCGAGATCCTGCGCGCCATCCTGGTACGTCGAGAAGCCGTCGCCGAGCTCGCCCGCGCCATCGGCGAGGTCCTGCGCGCCGTCGGCCGCATCCTGCAGCCCATCGGCCGACTCGTTGAGCCCGTCGGCGAGGCCGACCGCGACCTGGTTCGTGATCTGCTGCCCGAACTGCGCCGTCATGCCGGTGAAGATCTGCTGCGTCACCTCGCCGGTCATCCAGTCGGTCGCCTGGCTCACGGTGATGTTCACGCGCGCCTGCTGCGGGTCGCCGCCGCCCATCGACACGACCGACGCCGAGAAGTTCTCGGGGATCTCGACCGCGGCGTACGCGGTGCCACTGTCGATGCGCTGCTGCGCCGTCTCGGCGTTCACGAGCTCCCAGTCGTACCGACCGGCGTTCTCGGGATCGGTGAGCCAGGTCACGAGCAGCCGCCCGGCAACCACCTGCGTCGTCGTGCCGTCGGCGTTCGCCTGTTCGACCATCTCGTCGTTATTCACGAGGACGACCGGCAGTGCGTCGTCGCGGTCAGCGCTCCCGCCGAGGGCGCCGAAATAGGCACCGACGATCGCGAGCGGCAGGAGCACCGCAATGAGAATGTTCCGGATCCGCGTGCCGGTGAAGCCGGTTGCCGGCTGCTTCGAGTCGCGCATTAGTGCATTTCCTTTCGGCCGGTGGTGTCGGCCACGGCGGGCGTCAGCTCCGCCGAAGAGTTCTGGGTGTGAGCGAGCTTGGTGCTGGCTGGTGGCAGGTCGATCACGCGGACCGGTCGCCCGAGTTCGTCAAGCTGGCTGCGGTCGAAGGCCGGGCCGCAGGCGAGCACGATCGCGACGTCGCGGCGCACGAGCTGCTGCACCGCCTGCAAGGCGCGGGCAAGCCGGTCGCTCGCGTCGGAGTCGAGGCCGAGCGCGCCCGCCTCGAGCACAAGGAGCTCGGGCAGCTCGACAATCGCCGCGCCCGCGAGCACCACCGCGCGCCCGAGCGCATCCAGCTGTGTCACCCGAGTCGCCGCGGTCAGCCGCGGCCCGCGCCAGCCGACCACCCGAAGCGCGGCCTCGAGGTCGTCAATCACCGTCTCGACCTGTTCGGCGGGCAACTCGGTGCGCAGGGTCGCCCGACCGAACGCGCCGTGGCGGCCGATGAGCTGGCCAATCGTGAGTTCGCGCGCGCGGTCATCGGGGTCGCCGAGATTCGCGATCGCGACCCGCGAAATGAGCGCGCCGCCATCGCCAGGGAGCGTGCGGCCGAGCACCTGCACGCGCCCGGCATAGGGATCGATGCGCCCGGCGATCGTCGCCGCGAACAGCGACCGTTCGGCGACCTCGCCGCGAACGACGAGCACACCGCCCGCGGGGAGATCGGCCGTGACGGGCGCGAGGTGCGCGCGCTCGGTGCCGACGACGAGGTCTTCGAACGCGACCGCCGCGTCGTGCGCCTCGGCCCACTTCGCCCGATCGCGGTATTCGCGCAGCTGCTCGCCCTCGATGTCGAGGTCGGGCATCGCGCGGTCGAGCCAGCGCGGCAACTGCCACGCGTGCTTGCCGAACAGCGCCATGAGCGCGGGCACGAGCGTCATGCGCACGAGGAACGCGTCAAAGAAGATGCCGGCCGCAAGCCCGAGCGCGATGACCTTGATGACGCCCGCTCCCTCGGGCACGAACGCGATAAAGACGAAGAACATGATGAGGGCCGCCGCCGTCACAACGCGCGCCGCCGACGAGAACCCCTCCTCGATCGCGCGCTTCGGTGCGTGCCCGTGCACGTGCGCCTCGCGCATCCCCGACACGAGGAACACCTCGTAGTCCATTGCGAGCCCGAACACGATCGCGAGCAGAATGATCGGCAGGAACGAGATGATCGGCCCCGGAACGATGCCCATGAACGTACCGAGCACGCCGTCTTGGAACACGAGCACAACGACGCCGAACGCGGCAAAGGCCGAGAGCAAGAAGCTCACCGCCGCCTTGAGCGGCACGAGAATCGAGCGGAACACGAGGGCGAGCAGCAGGAAGCTCAGGCCGACGACCACGCCCGCGAACGGGAGCAGCGCGCCGTTGAGCCGGTCGGTGATGTCAATCTGCACAGCGGTCGAGCCCGTCACCGAACTCACGGCGCCGTAGTCCTCCTCGATGCCGGCGGCGAGCGCGCGGATGCTCGCGACGGTGTCGGTCGTCGCGGGGTCGGCCGGCCCGGTCGTCGGAATCACCTGGAGAATCGCGGAGTCGACCGTGGGATTCGGCAGCGCGTCGCCGACGCGCTCAACGCCGGGCACCGCGGCCACGCGGTCGCGAATCGCGTCGAGGTCGTCGAGCAGCGAGTCGTTGTCGACCTGCGTGATGTCGAGCATGACGAGCATGGGGCCGTTCGAACCCTCGCCGAAGTGGTCGGTGATCATGTCGTACGCCTCGCGGGCCGTGTTGCCCTCGGCCTCGTTCTTGCCGCTCGGCAGCGACGTCTCCATGTGCAGCGCCGGAACCGCCGTGATGCCGAGCGCGCCGATCACGAGGATGACGAACACGATCGGGGCGCGCAGCACGAGGCGCACCCAGCGCCGGCCCATCGTCGGCTTCTCGTTCGCGCCGGTCTCGCGCCGCCATACCCGGCTGCCCTCCTTCGGGCGCAGCCGCTCCCCGGCGAGCCCGAAGAAGGCGGGCAGCAGGGTGAGCGCGGCGAGCAGCGCCATGAACACGCCGGCGGCCGCCGCGACACCCATGACCGAGAGGAAGGGGATGCCGACGATCAGCAGGCCGAGGAGCGCGACCATGACGGTCGCCGCCGCGAAGGTCACGGCCGAGCCGCTCGTACCGACCGCGGTCGCGGCCGACTCTTCGACCGCCATCCCGCGCGCGAGCTGGTTTCGGTGCCGCGAAAGAATGAACAGTGCGTAGTCGATGCCCACCGCGATGCCGATCATGACGGCGAGTAGCGGGCTCGCGTTCGACACGACGATGAAGCGGGTGACGAACAGCAGCGCGCCCATCGTGACCCCGACCGCGACGATCGCCGACGCGAGCGGCAGCCCCGCCGCGAGCACCGACCCGAACGTCACGATGAGCACGATGGCCGCAAACAGCACGCCGATCGCTTCGGTCACGGTGAGCCCGTACTCGATGTCCTGGTACAGCGTGCCGCCGAACTCGACGCGCATCCCGTCGCCCTCGAGCGACTCGGCGATATCGACGATCGACTCCTTGTCGGTGCCGATCTCGTCCATCATCTCACTGTCGAACTGCACCTGAATGATCGCGGCCTCACCGTCGTCACTGAGCGTGCCGGTCGCGTAGTCGGAGTACGGGTCGAGTGCCTGCACGACGTGCTCGAGGTCGCTGATCTGCTCGGCGACGTCGGCGATCTCGTCGCGGTGGTCGTCGATCGTCGAACCGTCGTCGGTCTCGATCACCACCTGCGCGCTGAGCCCCGCAACCTCGGGGAACACCTCGCCGAGCCGGTCGAGCGCATCCTGCGACTCGGTGCCGGGAATCGCGAACGACTCATTCATCTGGCCGCCGAGCCCGAGCCCGAGGCCGAGCGCCGCCGCGAGCACGACGAGCCAGGAGACGAGTACCTGCCAGGCGTGCCGGAACGAGAAGCGACCGATGCGATAGAGGAGGAGCGCCACTGAGTTTGGTCCTTACTAGTTCTTCGTGGTGGGAGTCTGCGTTGCGGGAACGGTGGGCGTCGCGACGCCGCACGCCGCGTCGGCCGCGGGCGCGAGCGTGAGCTGCCGGATGAGCGCCGCGAGCGTCTGCGGGTCGGTGAGGTCAAGCTGCTGCATCCCGTGGTTTCCCTCGAGGTCGTCGGGGCCGATCGAGAGCAGGTAGGCGATGCCGATGAGGCCGATCACGCAGCGGGTCGGCGCCGTCGGGTCGCTCGGCTCGAGCCGAGCGGCGACGCGCTCAATGATGCGCAGCAGCTGCAGCGACTCCCCCTTATCTGGCAGGGAGCGGTGATGGAACATGAGCAGCTGCACCGCGAGGCGATTGCGCAACATGAGCTCGGCCGCCGCGTACGCGACGTCGAAGTCGGGGTCGGCGGCGAGCTGCGCCTCGAGCGCGGCACTCGCCTCGACCGTCGGCTCGAGCACCTCGTGCGCGAGCTGCTCCTTGCTGCCGAAGTGGTAGAGCACGTTCGCCTTCGTGCATCCCGCCCGGTCGGCGATTTGTTGGAGCGAAACCGAGTAGCCGAGCGCCGCGAATTCCTCGAGCGCGCGGGCACGGATACGTTCGGCAAGTTCAGACTTCGGGGCAAGCTGCGCTTCGGTCACCTGGGCGTGTCCTTGGAGTGAGGGTCGTCATACGTCGATCGGTCGGGCGGAGGCGAAGCTCACTCCTGACCGATCGGTCAGGGAAGACTTTACGCGCCGACGGGAGCGCACGCAACGACGACATGTCGCGTTAGTCTTGGCACGCAGACGCGGATTCGCGTCAGCCTCGTAACGTCGCAAGGCGAGCCCACATCGCAAGGAGTGACCACCGGTGCGAAAGTATCTACTCAACGGCGCAGTGCTGTCGGCAGTCGCCGGCATCCTCCCCGCCATCAAGACCACGCAGGCCGCAAACTCGCGCCTGCGCATCATCGCCACCTGGGTCGTCGCCGGCGCGACGATCGCGCTCGCCGTCGCGGGCGTGCGCGAAGCGGCCGAAGAGGCCCGCCAGGAAGAGCTCGACTAGTTCCTCCACCACGGGTGTCGCACCCGTGGAGTTTCCAGGTGCGTCCGTAGACTCTCGGGGAGCGCGCGGCCTGCGCGCACTGCGAGACGAAAGGGGTGCTGATGTTCGGTTGGTTGCGCAAGCTCACCGGTCAGGGTGAACCGCAGAACGAGACCACCGCCGAAGCACGGGTCTTTGACGTCGACGTTCCTTCGCCGAAGTCCCCGATCACGCTCCCCACCGAGCTCGTGAACGAGGCACCGCAGCGGCCCGCGGCGGCACCGACGCCGCAGCCTTCGGCACCCGTTACTCCCCCGGCGGCTGCCGCGCCGACACCACCGGCTCCGCAGCCGGTAGCCGCCGAGCCCGCCCCGGCGGCGCCCCGCGCATCCGAGCCCGCCGACTACGTGACGCCAGAGCCGCCGACCGTCGCAGTGCCCGAACGCCCTCGCGCCACGACCCGTCGCGAGGCCGCCGAAGCGCGTCGCGTCGCGGAGCCCGCGGCCACCGTTCCGGCCCCGGCCGAGCCGCAGGCCGTCGCGGCGCCCGCCGCGCCGCAGGTTGCTGAGGCGTCGGTTGCCGCGGAGCAGCAGGTTGCCCCGGAGCAGCCGGTTGGCCACGAGCAGCAGAGCGCCGCGCCGCAGGCTGAGCTCGCCGACGACGACTTTGACGCACTCGAGAGCGCGGCCGACGAGCACGACGAGCACGAGCACGACGAGCACGAGCACGCGGCCGACGAGTGCGACGACGCACCCGCGCAGGCAAGCCGTGCCGGACTCATCCCCACCCCGTCGGGCCGACCCGCGATGCCCCTTAGCGCGCATCCGAACTTCGCGGGCCTCGGCCTCGCGCCCGCGCCGCAGCAGCCGCCGCGCATGCTCGACCCGGTCGCGGCCCTCAGCCCCGAGGCACAGCGCGAACTGCTCAGCCTGTTCGACGACCTCTTCGGCCCGCGCGGCCGCTACCGGCTCGAATGGCGCACCGCCCGCAAGCCGGGCGACGACGCCGTGTTCGCCGAGATCATGGCCGCCGACCTCGTACGCCGCGTGCAGAACGCGATCGCCGACGTGGCCGAACTCGAGCGCCCCGAGCCGCTCCGCGCGATCGAGCGCCGCAAGGACGACGGCGAAGAGTTCCAGCGCGCGAGCTAACCGCTCGCCGAGCTAACCCCTCTCACGGAGTTCGCCCCCGCCGATTATGAATCGGCGGGGGCGAACTCCGTTGGGCCCGGATTGTCGGGCCGCGCTAGATCATCGAGAGGCGAATGGTCTCCCACATGCCCGCGAGCACAAGGCCGACCACTGCGAGGTACCAGATCACGACGATGACCCACGCCCAGCTGCCGAGCGCCTGGCCCGCGCGCATCCCGCCCCGGCCGAGGCGGCCCTGCGCGAGATTGCCGATCGTCGTGAGCGCGACCGACGGGATCGTCGCGGCCCAGATCGTCATGCACCAGATGCAGAGGGCACGCAGCTCAAACGCCGAGTACCACTGCAGGTAGGTGACGAGCACCGCGGCACCGATGAGGCCGACCTGGAGGCCGACGAAGTACCAGTTCGGCAGCTTGACCCGCGCAACTACGAGCACGCCCGACACGACCGCGACCGTGAAGCACACGAGGCCGAGGATGATGTTCGGGAAGCCGAGCACCGCGGCCGCCGACGACCCCATCGCCGGCTGGCAGGTGACGAACACGTTGAGGTCGCACAGCAGCGCCGCGTCGGGGTCGGTGAGGCTGTGCAGGTACTCGAGCGTGAGCATGAAGCTCGCGAGGAGCCCGACGGCGCCGCCGATCAGGAGCGTCCAGCCCGTGAAGATCGTGCGCGTTGCCGCCGGTGCCCACTCGCTTGGGGCATCGTCGAAGTCAGTCTCGAGGCCGGGCTCGAGGTCGGGCGCTGAGTCGCCCACCGTCGTCGTCACGGCTACTCGCCCGAGGTGTCGGTCGCCGCCGGGGTTTCGGTGGCTGCCGGCGTCTCGGTCGCTGCCGGGTCTTCGGTCACCTCGGCGCCGATCGCCTCCTGCAGCTCGGCGAGCGACGCGGGCACGGTCTCGAGAATGGTGCCGTTCACCGAAACCGAGGGGGTACCGGGAATCCCGTCTTCGCGAGCAGACTGCGTGTTATCGCTGATCCAGGTGGCGTAGCCGCCGTCGCTGATGTTCTGGAGCGTCTCTTCGTCGGTAAATCCGAGCGTCTGCACGTACGAGGCGTAGTCGCTGTACGACCAGCTGACTTGCGTCTCGGCAGGCACGTCGAAGATGCCGTTCATGACGGTGTAGAACAGCTCGGGCTGCACGTCGATAACGCCCGCGACGGCCGAACCGGCGTAGAGGCCGTAGTCCTGCACGAAGCGGATCATGTGGTAGGTCACCTGCACGTCGCCGTCAGCGATGACCTGCTCGTACGACGTCTCCATTGCCGCGTGGTACTCCTGGCAGTGGGGGCACGAGAAGTCGAAGTAGTAGTCAAGCTTCGTGGGTGCGTCGTCGGAGCCGACGACGACGCCGCCATCCTCTTCGACGCGGATCGGCAGGCTGACCGCCTCGCCAGCGGAGTTCGTGAGCTCGACCTCGCCCTCGGCCGCGGGGGTCACCTGGTTGCCGAACCAGCGCGGGCCGAAGACCACGAGCACCACGATCGCGGCGATGACGACGACCGCGCCGCCGACGATGCCGAACTGGGCGAGCATCCGGTTGCGACGCTTGCGCGCCTCTTCCTTCTTGCGAATCGCGTTGGCTTCTTCGCGGAGCTTTCGAATTCGGTCGCGGTCTTTACTGGCCATGCCGGTGGTGTTCCATTTCGTTGGGGCGGGAAGGTCCGCCGCGATTCTAGGTTCTCTGAATCTGAGGTTGCCCGAGCAGGGCGCACCGAGACTTAGTGAACGACGCGGGCCGTCTGCGCATTCCCAAACTGGCCGTACGGATCAAGATCGTGCGCAACGTGCGCGAAGTCGGAGTAGCGAGGCATGACGTCGGCGGCCTCGCCCGCGTTAAACGTGTTCCAGCCCGCCCAGCTCGGCAGACCGCCGAGGAAGATGAAGAGCTCCTCGGCCTGCGCGAGCGCCTCGCGGTTGCGGTCGCTTGCGGCGTCGGGCACCTCGATCGCGATCGTGACGACGTCCTGGCCGTACGCGGGCGACAGCCACACATCGTCGCGCGCGACCATGCCGAGGCGGGCCGAGGCGCGGGCGAACGCCGAATTGCCGTGCGCGAGTTCGTACAGCGCCTCGACCACGAGGCCGCCGCGATAGAGCGGGAACTGATACTCGAGGTAGGCGGCACCGGCGCCCGCGCCCGAGACGTCACGCCCCTCGGCAAGCACGCCGCCCTCGCTGCGCTCAGAGAACCGGCTCGAGCTACCCGCAACGAGGCGGCGGATGCCCGCACGGATGCGCGTGAACAGGCCCGGCTTGCGCTCGTCGGCCGCGGTGATCGACGTGAGCGAGGTGCGGCGGGCCGCGACCTGTGCGGGCGACGCATCCTCGAGCCAGCCGAGCGTGAGGCGCGCGCCATCGTGGCCCGGGCGCCAGGTTGCCGAGTAGTAGTCGACCTTCTCGCGCGCCTCGGGCAGCTCGCGCAGCAGGCTCGCGAGATCGCGACGAACGCGCTTCACGCGCAGCGCCTGGTACGGCCGCACGCGCACCGTCACCTCGGCGATGATGCCGATCGCGCCGAGGTTGAGGCGCGCGGCGCCCCAGAGGTGCGGGAACTTGTGGGAGGTGACGCGCACGAGGTCGCCGTTCGCGGTGACGAGCGCAATGCCGGCGATCGAGCCCGAGAAGCTCGCGTCGGTGGGGGCACCGCTGTGGGCGCCGGTTGCGACCGCCGCGGCGAGCGTCAGCCGCGGATTGCTCGGCGCGCCGACCATCGAGTATCCATGTCCCTCGAGGTAGGTCGCCGCCTGGTCGATCGTCGTGCCCGAACGGAACGTCGCCGTGCGCGCCTCATCGTCGACCTCGACGATGCCCCTAAGGCCACCGAGGTGAATGCCGACGCCGCTCGTGTGCGCCGCGGGCTCTGCCTCGGCGGTGTCGAGCTCGACCGCGCGCACGTGGTGCCCGAGCGCAACCGCCGTGCGAACCGCTTCGCGCAACTGCGCCACCGTCGTGGGGCGCGTCTCGAGCGCGGGCTGCGCCGTCGCAACCTCGGTCGATGCGCTCGCTGCGGCGCGCTGTTCGAGGACCATTCCACCAGCCACGATCTGCCTTCTTTCAGCTCTCTGGAAAGTCTGCGTCTCTATTCTGCCCCAGTCGCGGAGTGTCGCCTCGCAGGCGGAGTGCGCGGCCGGCGCTGGCGCCGCGCGAGACCGTCGTGGCGAATGACGTCACAGCGAATGGGTTCATCCCACGGTGCAGGGGTGCATGGTGCGCCATACCGCTGGTCGCCGTGCGGTACACCCACTCGCGCTGGTTGGTAGCTCGCGCGCATCCGCCGCGCGCGCAGACGCGGCGACTGACAGCCACAACCAGGCCGTCAGGAGAAGGAAGAAGAAGTGCGCCCCCCGGGACTTGAACCCGGAACCCGCTGATTAAGAGTCAGCTGCTCTGCCTATTGAGCTAGAGGCGCGAATCGAGCGACGGAGTCTCTTGCGAGCCCGCGTCGTTCCGACTGGTAGACACTACCACCGCTCGATCTACCCGTGCAAGTCGCCTACGAAACCCTCGAGAGGAAGGTCTTCGTGCGCTGGTGCTGCGGGTTCGTGATGACGTCGCGAGGGTTGCCCTCCTCGACGACGACACCGCCATCCATGAACACGAGATAGTCGCCGACGTCGCGTGCGAACGCCATCTCGTGCGTGACGACGACCATCGTCATGCCGCTCTCGGCGAGCTGCTTCATGACCTCGAGCACGTCGCCGACGAGCTCGGGGTCGAGCGCCGACGTCGGCTCGTCGAAGAGCATGAGCTTCGGCTGCATCGCGAGCGCCCGAGCGATCGCGACGCGCTGCTGCTGCCCACCCGAGAGGTGCCCGGGGAACGACTTCGCCTTATGGGCGAGGCCGACCTGGTCGAGCAGCTCCATGGCGCGCTTCACCGCCACTGACTTCTTCTCGTGCTTCACGCGCATGGGCGCCTCGATGATGTTCTCGAGGGCGGTCATGTGCGGGAACAGGTTGAAGCGCTGGAACACCATGCCGATGTCGGCACGCTGCGCCGCGACCTCGCGGGGCGACATCTCGTAGAGCTTGTCGCCGCGCTGGCGATACCCGATGAGTTCGTCTTCGACCCAGAGGCGGCCGCCATCGATCGACTCGAGGTGGTTGATGCAGCGCAGCAGGGTCGACTTGCCCGAGCCGGATGGGCCGATCAGGCAGAGCACCTGGCCACGCTCGACCTCGAGCGAGATGTCCTTCAGCACCGTGTTCGAGCCGAAGCTCTTCACGACGTGTTCCGCGCGCACCATCGGCACGGCGGCGGTCGTGGACTGCGTCGCGGTCATGCGCCGTCTCCCGTCGTTCGAGTCGAGGTCGCCGGGTCGGTCGACGCGCCCTCGGCGGTCGGCACGGCCCCGGTGACGGTGTTGAACACGCCCGTGTCGGTCACCGCGGTCTCCTTCTGCGGCGCGACGCCGCGACCGTAGTACGCCTCGAGGTAGTGCTGGCCGACCATGAGCACGCTCGTCACCACGAGGTACCAGATGCTCGCGACGATGAGCAGCGGCACGGGCTCGTAGAGCGCCGCCGAGATCTCCCGCGAGCGCGCGTAGAGGTCGAGCGTGAACCCGAGCGCCGTGACGAGCGATGTCGTCTTCAGCATCGAGATGAGCTCGTTGCCGGTCGGCGGAATGATGACGCGCATCGACTGCGGAATGATGATGCGCAGCATCGTGTCGCGCCAGCTCATGCCGAGCGCCTTCGACGCCTCCTCTTGGCCGCGGTCGACCGAGAGGATGCCGCTTCGCACGATCTCAGCCATGTACGCCGCCTCGTTGAACGCGAGGCCGAGCACAGCGAGCCAGAACAGATCGATTGACTCGAACGGCGCGATCGTGAAGAACGTCGTGTCGGTGAACGGCACGCCCACCTCGACCTGGCGGTAGATGGTCGCGAGCAGCCCCCAGAACACGAGCTGCACGTAGACCGGGGTACCGCGAAAGAGCCAGAGGTACAGCCACGACAGCGTGCGCAGCACGGGGTTGTCGCTGAGCCGCATCACCGCGAACAGCAGGCCCATCACGACCGCGAGCAGCATCGACAGGATGGTCAGGGCCAGCGTGACCCCGGCCGCCTGGAAGATGCGGGTGTCGAAGAGGTAGGCCCCGACGAGGTGCCAGCGGAAGGTCTCGCGCGTCGCCGCATCGTACACGAACACGGCGAGCGCGAGCACCAACACAATCGCGATGATGGTGCGCCACGGGTGGCGCAGCTTGACCGCGACGATCGGGTCGGTGCCGTTAGCTGACACCGTTGATCACAGCTTCGTCGACGGCGCCGGCCTCAACGCCCCACTCCTCGAGGATCTGCGCGTAGGTGCCCTCGTCGATGAGCTCCTGCACCGCGACCTGCACGGCGTCGGTGAGTTCCGTGTCCTTCGCGAAGACGAAGCCGTACGGCGCGGCTTCGAAGATGTCGCCCTCGAGCACGATCTTGTCTTCGGCCTGGAGCACGCTGTTCTGCGCGATCGGCGAGTCGGCGAGCATGTAGTCGGTGTTGCCAAGCACGACGTCGTTCGTCGCCTCGTCCTGGCCATCCTTCTTGATGAGCTCGATCGGCGCTTCGCCGTTCGCCTCGCACTCTTCGCTCGCGGCCATGAGGTAGTCGTCGGAGGTCGTCGTCGCCTGCGCGCCGATCTTCAGGCCGCACAACGAGTCGCCGAGCGGCTCGACGTCGACGCCGCGCACGTACTGCAGGCCGGCCTCGTAGAAGTCGACGAAGTCGACCGATTCCTGGCGCTCGACCGTGTCAGAGAAGCTCGACGAGCCCATGTCGAGGGTGCCGCCCGTGACCTTCGGGATGATCTGGTCGAAGCCTTCCTTCGACCACTCGACCTCGAGGCCGAGCTTGTCGCCGATCGCCTCGACGAGGTCGACCTCCCACCCGATCGGTTCGCCGTCGGGGCCCGCGTACTGGTTCGGCGCGTAGGTCGCGTCGGTGCCGACGCGCAGGGTGCCCGAGCTCGAGATCTCCTCGGGCACGAGCGCCGAGGCCGCCTCCGACACCGACACGTCGAGTTCGGCGCCGCCGCTCGAACCGGGCGCGCCTCCCCCACCGCCCTCGGTGTTCTGCACACACCCCGTGAGCACGAGCGCTGCCGCCGCGAAGGCGCCAATCGCGCCGACAAAGCGGCGACCGTTTCGAGAAACCGACGACTTGAGCATTTCAACTGCCTTTCGATTTGCCGGCCCGACATTTCGGGTTCGGCAGAGTGCCCGTACGCCTCGGCTCGTATGCATCTTTGCGGCTGCGGATCGCAAGCAACGCTGGTCGCGTCGCAGCTGAGTCAGGCGTGGGGTACTCGATTTTCAACTGTGCGGCGAGCATAGCGCGACCCGGCGACGCGTCGTACACACTGACGTCCCCGTGACCAAAGTGTGCTCAAATTGCCGGATGCGGCCCGCTTCGCCCGACAGGCGTCCGGCCCCGCGCACACCGACCCACAGGAGGACAACGTGACCGACCCCATCCGGCTCGAAGCAGGCGACCAGTTTCCCGACTTCTCGCTGCTCGATCAGGCAGGCAACTCCGTCTCTCCCGCCGATTTTCGCGGCGAGAAGCTCGTGATCTTCACGTTCCCGCAGGCGTTCACGCCGGGCTGCACGACCGAGGCGTGTGACTTCCGTGACAGCGAGGCACGGCTCACCTCGGCGGGCTACCGCGTGCTCTCGATTTCGGCCGATTCGGTAGACAAATTGGCAGATTTCAAGACGAAGTACGAGCTGCCCTACACGCTGCTGAGCGACCCGGGCCACGAGGTGCAGCGCCAGCTCGCCGCGTACGGCGAGAAAAACAACTACGGCAAGGTCGTGCAGGGCGCGATTCGCTCGACGTTCCTCGTCGACGAGTCGGGCAAGGTCATCGACGCGCTCTACAACGTCAAGGCCACGGGCCACGTCGACCGCGTGCTGAAGAAGCTCGCCGACAGCTAGACGCTTCCCGCACGGCGGGGCGGATACGCGGGGCTGGCCGGCGCGAACGCGCGGGTCGGCCCCGCTTCCGTTAGTCGGCGCGGCGCAGCCGGGCGCTGACCGCGGGGCTGAACACGAGCAGCAGGCCGATGAGTGAGGCGAACGCGAGCGCCCAGCCGAGCGCATCCGCCATGTCGCCCTGGATGATCGTGACGGCCGCCGCGACCTGCAGGAGCTGCCACACCGCGGTGAGGCCGCGCACCCATGGCTGCTCACGGAAGATTCCGGTCGCGAGGGCCGCGAGCGCGGCGGCCGCGATGAGCGCGAGCACGGTGAGCGCGATCGACGAGGCGAGCGACAGCGACGGCTGCGTGAGCACCTCAACCACGAGGAACAGGGTGACCGCGGCCATCATGAGTGCCTCTGCGGCGACGAGCGTTCCGAGCGCGAGGAGCGGCCATTTCGGAGGCTCTGAGGTGGTCTCGACGGCGCGTTCGCTCTCTGCGTTCACTCGAATAATCCCTTGATCAGCCTGCCAGTGCGTGGCAAGATACTACAGATCGGGACCTCGGCTATCGGTACGCGTCACCGCGCGCCACAGTGCCAAGGTCATCATGACTCTGTTCTGAGAGTACGGCCTCCGCGTGCCAAAACGCGTAGACAAGGAGCCCCTGTAAATGGATTGGCGTGATCGCGCCGCATGCTTGCATGCAGACCCAGAACTGTTCTTCCCGGTTGGCAACACGGGCCCGGCAATCGAGCAGATCGACGCCGCAAAGGCCATCTGCGGCCGCTGCCCCGTAACCGAGCAGTGCCTGCAGTACGCCCTTGACACGAACCAGGATTCTGGTGTCTGGGGCGGGCTGTCTGAGGACGAGCGTCGTGCGCTGAAGCGCCGCGCAGCCCGCGCCCGCCGCGCAAGCTAGGCAACCAACCACCCCGCAATGATGCCTCGGGAGCTTCGGCTCCCGGGGCATCATTCGTTGCGACGACGGCGCGCTAGCTCGTGACGACGCCCCAGCGCTTCGGAATGCTGATCTCGACGAGCGTGCCGCTGCCGGGGTTCGACTTCCACTCGATCGTGCCGCCGAGCTCACCCTCGACGAGCGTGCGCACGATCTGCGTGCCGAGGCCGGAGCCCTCGTGGCCCCCGACCATGCCCTGGCCGTTGTCGCGCACGAGGATCTCGAGGTTGTCGTCGTCGCGCTCGACCGTCACCGACACGACGCCGCCCTCGGCGCCGTCGGGGAACCCGTGCTCGACCGCGTTCGTGACGAGTTCGGTGAGCGCGAGCGCGAGCGGGGTCGCGAACTCGCTCGGCACGGCGCCGAACGACCCCTCGAGCGACGGGCGCACCTCGGCGCTCGCGCCGCCGGCGACCTCGGTCGCGAGCCGCATCACCCGCGCGAACACCTCGTCGAAGTCGACCGACTGCGAGAACCCGCCCGAGAGGGTGTCGTGCACGACCGCGATCGACGACACGCGCCGCATCGCCTGCAGCAGCGACTCGCGCGCCTCATCGTTGTGCGCGCGCCGGGCCTGGATGCGCAGCAGCGCCGCGACGGTCTGCAGGTTGTTCTTCACCCGGTGGTGAATCTCGCGGATCGTCGCATCCTTGGTGATGAGCTCCTGCATCTGGTTGCGCACGTCGGTCGTGTCGCGGCAGAGCACGATCGCGCCGAGGCGCTCGCCCGCGCGGCGCAGCGGTATGGCGCGGAGCGTGACCGTGACGCCGCGCGCATCCACGTCGCTCATCCACGGCGCGCGGCCGGTGACGACGAGCGGGAGCGCCTCGTCGACGGTGACGTTGCGCTTGTCATCAACGAGGGTCGACGCGACCTCCGAGAACACCTCGCCCTCGAGCTCGCCGCCGAAGCCGAGCTTGTTCAGCGCCGAAAGGGCGTTCGCGCTCGCGAAGGTGACGACGCCCTCGGTGTTGAGCCGCACGAGGCCGTCGGAGGCTCGGGGCGCGCCCCGGCGCGAGAATTCTGGCGCGTCGAGGTCGGGGAACTCCCCCGCGGCGATCATGTCGAAGAGGTCTTCTGAGCACTCCCGGAACGTCACCTCTTGCCGCGTCGGCTGCCGCGTGCCCGCGAGGTTCGTGTGCCGTGTGATGATCGCGATCGGCTTGGCCGAGCGCTGCGCGCGGCCGTCGACGTTGCGGGTCGAGAACACGGGGCTCGTCGTGAGCTGCGCGGGAATCTCGTCGAACCAGTCGGGGGCCGATGAGCGGATCGTCACGCCGCGCTCGTAGACGGCCTCGACCTCCATTTCCCACTGCTCACGCACCGGCTGGCCGATGAGGTCACGGTAGAAGAGCGTCGGGGCGGAGGCCGGCCGGGCTTGGCTCACGGCGACGTAGCGGCCGTCGCCGTCGCGCACCCAGAGCACGAGATCGGCGAGGGCGAGGTCGGCGAGCAGCTGCCAATCGGCGAGCAGCAGCATGAGCCAGTCGCGATCGACCGAGTCAAGGTCGCTGTGGCGCTGGATGAGATTCGTGAGGCTCGACACGCCTCAACATTATTGGACGACGGTGCGCGCTCGGTGCATATCTGCCACACGGCGTGGGAGTGCGTCGAGCTGCGCGAGCACTCGCACCGCGATCGCGTCGAGCTGTTTCGCGAGCTGTGAGCGCGGCGCGGCGTCGACGACGGCGATCGCCTCGGCCGCCGCGCGGTCGACCGCGCGCGGGTCGTCGGGCAACAGCGTCGACTGCTCGATCCCGCCGAAGCGCAGCAGCACCTGCCGCACCTGCCCGGCCGAGTCGGCGCCCGTGACCGAGCGTCGCAGTCGGTTCATGACCGTCTCGATGCGGGCATCCGGGCCGAGCAGATCGACGAGCCCGAGCCGCGCGCGCAGGTACCGCTGCACCCCGACCGGGGTTGCTTCGCCGAGCGCGACGACGAGGTCGGCGGCGTCGACGGCCGCGTGGGTCGCCGCGTTGCGCCGCGGCGCCGCGACGTCGCTCACGAGTTCCTCATCGCGTTCGAGGTTGAACCCGACGTCGATCACGACGACGTCGTACTGGTCGCGGGCGCGGGCGATGACGCCGCGGACGCGCTCGGCGCCGAGTTCGGGCCACCGGGCGGGGTTACTGATGCCGACGAGCACGCGCAGCTTGCCCTTCGCGGTCGCGCACTCGGAGCTCACGCGGTCGAGCTCGTCGCTCGTGAGCGAGCCCGCGCCGGCGAGCCGGCAGGCCGCGGCGAGCCCGGGCGCCTCGTCGGAGATCCCGAGCGCCGGGGCGACCGCGCCGCCGTACGTATCGGCGTCGATGAGCAGCACGCGTCGCCCCTGGTTCGCGAGCGACGCCGCGAGCGCGATCGCGACGGTCGTCGCGCCGGGCGCGCCGTGCGGCCCCCACACCGCGACCACCCGGCCGAGGGGTGCCTCGTGCGCCGGCGGCTGCGCAGTGAGGTCAGCCGCGGGATACCCCGTGGATGCACCGCCCGCGGGGTCATGTGGCTTGGGGGCGCGTTTCCGTCGAGGGGCCGATTCGCGAGGCGCCGACTGACGGCGCGCCCGCGACTCCTCGCGCCGACGCTCCTTGCGGCTCGCGGTGCGGCCGGGCTCGCCTGACGCGTCGGCACCCGGAGCGAGGTCACCGGCCGCCTCGGCAGCGGCGACTTCGGCGGGGCCGGGTGCGGGTGGCCGCGCGGCGCGCGGAGGCTGCGTGCCCGCGAGCAGCCGCTCGACCGCATCCCACCCCTCGTCTGCAGCGATGCGGTCGACGATGCCGAGCTCGGCCGCCTGACGGCGCTCGACGTCGTTCCCGACCACGGCGATCGCCCGGGCACCCGCCGCGTCGCAGCGGGCGAGGCTCGCGCGGTTGAGCGTCTCTGGCCCGGCCTGTGCGACGACGAGGTCAGGCCGCGCCCGCTCGACGGCCGCCGCGAGCGCGGCGGCACCGGTCACGCGGTCGACGATCTCGTGGCCCGCGCGAATGATGCCCTCGAGCAGGGCGACCTCGACCTCGTAGTCGACGGCCAGCAGGATGCGCGCCATGACTACCCCCGCACCCGGTCGTGGAGCGGCACGAGCTGCAGCCGCGCGCCGTTCGAGGTGGCGCTCATGACCGTCGAGATCTCGGAGTCGGGGATGCGCAGCTCAACGTCGACCTGCGAGGTCGCGACAAAGTCGTCGGACTCGATGACGCGCACGACCTGGGCCTCGGCGACGATGACGGTCGGTGCCGAGTACGTGCCCATGCGCTCGCCCGGAGATGCCGACCAGAGCTCGACGGTCGACCCTGTGGTGACGCCGGCGGGCAGCTCGCCCGGAATCGTCACGACGACCGCCGCCATCGAGGTGTCGGCGTCGCCGAGCGCCGTGAGTGGCACGAGCTCGCCGGCGCCGATCGGCCGCGTCGCGATGAAGTCGCCGTCGCCCACCTCGGTGAGATAGAGGTCGGTCGGCGTCGCGGCCGACACCTCGACGGGCGTGAGCGCATCGGCCGAAAGCGCGTCGCCAGCCGCGACCGCTGACTTCACCGCGTACACGGTTGTCGTCTGCGCCGCGGCCTGCACGATGCCGACGACCCCGGCGATTGATCCGAGCACCAACACGATGCCGATTACGAGTCGCGGATCAATCCGCCTGCGCGCCCCCACTGCCACAACCCCACTCCTTCGTTGCGTCGGTTGTCTGCGCCGCCGCGAGTGATTTCGCGGGGCACAGGCACCATCGTGCGGCATCTGAGGATGTGCTGAAGAAGTTATCCACAGCCAGCCTCTGCCCACCGTGTGGCTGAGATAATTGGGGACATGACTTCGACAACCGGGGCCGAATTCCCCCGATTCCTCACGCTTGCCGACGTCGCCGACATCCTCCAGGTTGATCTCGACGTCGTCCGCGACCTCGTGACCACAAACGAACTTGCCGCGATTCGCATCGGCGTCGACGGCGCTTTCCGCGTCGAACAGCGCGAACTCGAGCACTTCATCGCCGACAAGTACGAGGCCCGCCGCCGCGAAACCATGCTCGAGCAGGCCGAGTTCACCGACCTACCCGAGATCACCGGCAGCGGCAGCTGGCGCGACCGCACGTAGCCCCGCGACGCTACTCGGTCACGTCGCCGTCGATGCGCACGAGCCGCACCTCGTCGAGCGGCACCATGCGGTATGCCGCGACGTCGCGATTGCGGCGCGGGGTATCACCGTCGTGCACGGCGAGATCGAGGTGATCTCGGCCGACGAGGTCGATCGTGCCGTGGAGCACGCCGAGCGTCGTCGTGACCTCAACGTGCACGCGCCGGCGCGTGAGGTCGCGCAGCGGAATCACGAGCCCGAGCCGCGCCGCGAGCGAGTCGGGCTGTTCGGGGCGCGCCGCGAGTGAGCGCTCGAGCTGGTCGCGCGTGAGCACGAGCGACGAGATGCCCGCGAGCGGCACGAGCACGCTCCGGTACCGTCGCGTCGGCGCCGCAAGCCGGGCCGCGAACCAGTCGGCCCCGAACTCGGTGGGTTCGATCTCGAGTCGTTCGCCGCCGCGCAGCTCGAGTGAGAGGCACTCCCCCGGCCGCAGCGCGGGCTGGAGCGTCGCGAGCCGCTGCCGCAGCGTGAGCCGCGCGACGCGGAGCCGCTCGTCGTCAACGGCCTCGCGACGTCGCTCGGCCTCGTATTCGGCGTCGAACTGCCCCGCGAGGTCGTCGAAGAGATCGTTCCAGCGCACCGGCCCAGTCTTACCCAACCTGCACGACCGGGGTATGAGTTATCCACAGGCGGCCACTGCGCGTCTCCCCCTGGTGATTGTTATCCACAGTTTCAAAAATTCACTTTCCCTCAGCACCAATGCCGGGGTTCAATGACGACGTACCTCGCCGCACGACGGGAGCCCGCATTGACGCAGCCGCAGCGACTCACCACCACGCTCACCCACGACCAGCCCCGTAAGCCGCGCTTCGGCGAGGGGGCGCTCACGAGCCGCGCTGAGGCGGCCGCACTCGAGTTACCCAACCCCGAGCCCCTGCTGCTCAACCTCGGCCGCAGCGTGTTCGAGGCGCTCGCCGGAGTGCGCGAGGTCGAGCAGATGGTGCGGTGGCTCGCACCCGAGGTCTACAGCAAGCTGCTCGCACGCGTGCAGCACGCGGCGCGCGGCCGGGCCCGCAACGGCACGCCCGTTATGCGCCCGCAGATCGACCCCATCCGCTGCATCTGGCAGTCGCCGCGCCCCGGCGTCGTCGAGTCGACCGTGCTCATCGATTTCGGCACGCGTGTGCGCGCCGTCGCGATTCGCCTCGAAGGCTACCGCGACCGCTGGCGTGCCGAGCGCATCCACGTGCTCTAGCCTCGGCCCGTACCTGTGCCACCTGGCCGACCTGCTCGCCAGACCCGATCTCGCCGACCACACCTGATCGCTCGGAACACACCTGATGGCATGTCAACAGGGCTCGTCGGGCTCGTCGGCCTCGCTAGGGCTGAGCGGGGCGCGGATACGCGGGCGCGGGCTCGACGAGCCACTCGCGCGCGGCAGTGACCCGCGGCGCATCCACGCCGTGCTCGGCGAGAAACCCCTGCGAGTCAAACGACGCCGCGAACTCGCGCAGTGCCGCGCCCCGCGACTCGATCACCGGCGCGAGTTCCTCCTCGGGCAGCCAGCGCTCGTACGGGTGCGGCTTCTCGCGCGTGAGGTGGTGCGCGTTCACGGCGCGCACGGCCCGCTCGTCTTCGTCGGCGAGCGTCGCACCGTCGGCGCCGAGGGCGAGCAGCGCGATGCCGGTCACGAGCCCCGTGCGGTCCCGGCCGGCCGAGCAGCACACGAGCGTGCCGGGGCCCGCGTCGAAGAGTTCCCCGACCGCGTCGGCCACGCGCGGCGCAAACATCGCCACGAAGTCGGCGTAGCCGTCGGTGTGGTTGAGGTACGGCTGAAAGCGCGCCCGAAACTCGGGCAGGGTCGGGTCTTCGACGGGCGCGAAGCGATAGTCGATCGCCTCGGTGCCGACGGCCGGGCCCTGCGGCTCGGTCGCGTCGCGCAGGTCGAGCACGCGCCGCACGCCCTCGGCTGCGGCCTGCGCCCAGGCCGCCTCGGCCCACGCCTGCGGCTGCCCCGAGCGGAACAGCACGCCGTCGCGCACCGCTCCCCCGGCGACGGGGATACCACCGAGGTCGCGGGCGTTAAAGGCTCCCGGCCAGCCTCGTTCGCGCGTCACGATCACTTGTCGTCGTCGGTCACCTTCTGCCCGAACGAGCCGCGCTGCTGCTTGCGACTCGTCGCCTTCTGCTGCTCCCGCGCGACGTCGGCGGCCGAGCGGCCCTGGCCTGCGCTCTGCTTCGCGGGGTTGCCCGAGCGCGACTTCGCCTTCGCGGCCTTGCCACCGGCGGGCTTCGGCGTCGGCTTCTTCGCGGTCGTCGTGGCGCGAGTTGCGGCGGGTGCGTCGGCCGTGTCGGCCTCGGCTCCCTTCGCCTCGCCCGCGGCCTCGCGCATCGCCGACGCCGTGCCGAGCGTCATCTCGCGGCGCAGGGCGGCCCGCGTCGCGTTGACGTTCACGCGGCCCGTGCCGTCGGTGACGCGCACCTGACCCGACTCGTCGGCCGACGAGTAGTTGAGCTGCTGCTGCGGCTCCGACTCGGTGCTGCGCTGGCGCAGCTTGATCGACCGGTGCTTCGTGCCGTCTTCGTGCTCGTGCTCTTCGACCTCGACCTCGGTGTTCATGAGGAACTGCACCGACTCCTCGCGAATGCCACCGAGCATCTGCTGGTACAACGCGAAGCCCTCGCGCTGGTACTCGACGAGCGGGTCGCGCTGCGAGAGCGCGCGCAGGCCGATACCTTCCTTGAGCGCATCCATCTCGTAGAGGTGGTCGCGCCACTTGCGGTCGATGACCTGCAGCAGGATGCGTCGCTCGAGCTCGCGGCTCGCCTCGTCGCCGAGCTGCTCCTCGCGCTTCTCGTAGGCGAGCTTCGCGTCGGCGATGACCTCTTCTTCGACGTGCTCGTCGGTCACCTGGTTGACGCCGCCGTGCTCTTCGATGATCTCGTCGACGGTCACGGTGATCGGGAACAGCTGCTTGAGGTCGGCCTCGAGGCCCGGGATGTCCCAGTCGTCGGGGTTGCCGGCCGTGTGCTCGAGCACGATGTCGTGAATCGAGCCCTGGATGAAGTCCTGCACCTTGTCTTTGAGGTCGTCGCCTTCGAGAATCGCGCGGCGGTCGGCGTAGATCGACGAGCGCTGCTCGTTGAGCACGTTGTCGTACTTCAGCACGTTCTTGCGGATCTCGGCGTTGCGCGACTCGACCTGGCCCTGCGCCGACTGAATGGCGCGCGAGACGATGCGCGACTCGAGCGCGAGGTCGTCGGGCGTCGAGTCGTTGTCCATGATCGCCCGCGCCGCACCCGTGTTGAACAGGCGCATGAGGTCGTCGGTCATCGAAAGGTAGAAGCGGCTCTCGCCGGGGTCGCCCTGACGGCCCGAGCGACCGCGCAGCTGGTTGTCGATACGGCGCGACTCGTGGCGCTCGGTGCCAAGCACGTACAGGCCGCCGAGGTCGGCGACCTCCTCAGCCTCGTCCTTCACCTCGTCGCGCACCTGCTCGAGCACCTCGGGCCACTTCTGCTCGTAGGCCTCGGCGTCTTCGACGGGGTCGAGCCCGAGCTCGGTCATGCGGGCCACCGCGATGAACTCGGCGTTGCCGCCGAGCATGATGTCGGTACCACGACCGGCCATGTTCGTCGCGACCGTGATCGCGCCCTTGCGGCCCGCCTGCGCGATGATCGCGGCCTCGCGAGCGTGGTTCTTCGCGTTGAGCACCTCGTGCTCGACGCCCCGCTTCGCGAGCAGCTTCGAGAGGTACTCGCTCTTCTCGACCGAGGTCGTACCGACGAGCACGGGCTGGCCGGTCTCGGAACGGTCGACGATGTCTTCCACGACCTGGGCGAACTTCGCGCGCTCGTTCTTGTAGACGAGGTCGGGCTTGTCGACGCGCTGCATCGGCTTGTTCGTCGGAATCGGGATCACGCCGAGCTTGTAGGTCGACTGGAACTCGGCCGCCTCGGTCTCGGCGGTACCGGTCATGCCCGAGAGCTTCTCGTACATGAGGAAGTAGTTCTGCAGCGTCACGGTGGCGAGCGTCTGGTTCTCGGCCTTGATCGTGACGCCCTCCTTCGCCTCGATCGCCTGGTGGAGGCCCTCGTTGTAGCGGCGGCCCTTGAGGATGCGGCCGGTGTGCTCGTCGACGATGCTCACTTCGCCGTTCTGCACGACGTATTCCTTGTTGCGGTGGAACAGCGCCTTCGCCTTGATCGAGTTGTTCAAGAACGAGATGAGCGGCGTGTTCGCCTGCTCGTAGAGGTTCTCGATGCCGAGCTCGTCTTCGACGCGGTCGATGCCCTCTTCGAGCACGCCGATCGTGCGCTTCTTCTCGTCGACCTCGTAGTCGCGGCCCTCCTTGAGGCGCTTCGCGAGCTTCGCGAACTCGACGTACCAGCGGTTCACGTCGCCCGAGGCGGGGCCCGAGATGATGAGCGGGGTGCGCGCCTCGTCGATGAGGATCGAGTCGACCTCGTCAACGATCGCGTAGTAGTGACCGCGCTGCACGAGCGCCTTCTTCGACTGCGCCATGTTGTCGCGCAGGTAGTCGAAGCCGAACTCGTTGTTCGTGCCGTACGTGATGTCGGCGGCGTACTGCTCGCGGCGCTGGTCGGGGGTGAGCCCTGAGAGGATGCACCCGGTCGTCATGCCGAGCGCGCGGAACACGCGGCCCATGAGGTCGGACTGGTAGCTCGCGAGGAAGTCGTTCACCGTGACGACGTGCACGCCCTTGCCCGGGATCGCGTTGAGGTACGCCGCGAGCGTCGCGACGAGCGTCTTGCCCTCACCGGTCTTCATCTCGGCGATGTTGCCGCCGTGGAGCGCGGCGCCACCCATGAGCTGCACGTCGTAGTGCCGCTGGCCGAGCGTGCGTCGGGCCGCCTCGCGCACCGCGGCGAACGCGAGCGGCAGCAGCTCGTCGAGAATGTCCTGGTCTTTCTTGCCCGCGTCGACGCCCTCGGCGTACTGCTCGCGGAACTCCTCGGTCATGTCGCGCAGGTCGTCGTCGCTGAGGTCTTCGAACTCGCCCTCGAGCCCGTTCACCTGGTTCGCGAGTCGCTCGAGTCGGCGCACCTGCCGGCCCTCTCCGAATCGAAGGACCTTATCGAGGATCGAAGCCAATGAAATCTCCTGACAAATCGTCGGCGTACCGCGGAAACGCGCTCAATCGTACTCCGCGCGCATCAACAACACTCGGGCCGGGTGGAGGAACCACCCGGCCCGAGCATCAGGGAGTGTTAGGCGACCGAGGATGCTTCGCTCACGGCATCTAGGTCGGCCTCGACCTCCTCGTCGATCTCGGCGGCGCCGTTCTCGTCGAGGGCGATCACACCGTAGTCCCAACCGCGGCGGCGGTAGACGACGGCGGGACGCTCGGCGCCCGCCTCAATGAAGAGGAAGAAGTCGTGGCCGAGCAGCTCCATGTGGTCGACGGCCTCGTCGGCGGTCATCCGCTTCGGAGCGAACACCTTCTCGCGAATGACGATCGGGTTGTAGTCGTCGAACTTCTCGCCCTCGACGTCGACGGTCGCGGCGGGCTGGGCCTGCCCCGAGACGACGTCGATGACACCGGTATCAGCGGGAACGATGTCGAGGTTCGCGAAGTCCTTCGCCGACGCATCCGCGAGGCTCTGGCCGCCGTGGCGGTGCTTCTTCTTGTCTTTCATGCGACGCATGCGCTCGACGAGCTTGTCGAGGGCGATGTCGAAGGCGGCGTACTTGTCGCCCGCCTCGGCTTCGGCACGAATCGTCGGGAACGGCCCGAACACGGTGATTTCGACCTTGCCCTTATCGAGGATGTTGCCGGCCCGGTCGGTGCGACGCTTGAGCTTGACCTCGATGGTTTGCGCCCGTTCCGAAAGCTGCTGCACCTTCGCAGTTACCTTCTCTTCCGCGTACTCCCGAAAGCGGTCGGGAATCTCGGTGTTGCGGCCGCTGATAGTGACGTCCATCTCACCCTCCTGGTCTGCGAACTCGGGGTTCGCGAACTCGGGACCCCGAGCCGGATGTGTATGTATGTCTCCCAAATACTACGAGCATCTCCCTGCAGGATTCCCACACGACGTCAAAAGTTTCCATTTATGTTGTTGCGGCTCGGCACTCGCCCCACTACCGCGGCCCCGACGACCCGTGCCCCGGCCGCTTCGAGGGCCCGCCGCGCCTCGAACAGCGTCGCGCCGGTCGTCACGAAGTCGTCGACGATGACGCAGTCGCGACCGCGCACGAGTGGCCTGGCGCGCAGCGCGCCGATGAGATTCTCGGCCCGCGCTTCGCGCCCGAGCCCGGCCTGGTCTCGCACACGCCGAACGTGCGCGAGCCCCTGCGCCGCCCCGCCCCGCACGGCGCGTTCGATGAGCAGCTCGACGTGGCCGAAGCCGCGCGCGGCTCGGGCCGCCCGCCGCGACGGCACGGGCACGAGCAGCAACCCGATCGGCGGCGCGGCGAGCTGCCGCACGAGGGCGGCGAGGGATGCGCGCAGCAGCGGCGCGAGGTGCGTCGCGACGTCGACGCGGCCGCGCTCTTTGTACGCGTCGGCGAGTGCCCGCAGCCGGGCGTCGTAGTCGATCGCGGTCGCGACGGCGAGGCCGTGAGCGACGGTGACCCGCGGTCGGCACGCCGCCCGCAGCTCGGCCCGGCACGCGGCGCACACCCCGTGATCGGGCGCGCCGCAGCCCGCGCACGCGACGGGAAACAGGGTCGCGAGCGCGTCGCGCAGAGCGGGGAGCACGCCGGTCACGCGCGTAGCCTGCCACGCCCCGCGGCGAGGCGACCCCGCCTATCCACAGGCCGAAGGCGCCGCTCGCCTACTCCTGCGCGAACAGGAAGTTCACGACGGTTTCGGAGGCCTGCCAGCGCGTGCCGCGCGGCGAGTAGACGATGCCCTGCCGGTCGACGATGCGCATGCCGGCGAGCGAGTTCGAGCCGGCGACCTGAATCGCGTTCGGGATCGACCCGAGCGACGTGAGCTCGCCGCCGACGCGGTAGAGGCGCACCTCGGTCGTGCCGTCGCCGTCGTCGACGAGCATCGCGATGCTCGAGCTGTCGACCCACGCGAGGTCGTTCGCGACGTCGTCGGTGCCCGGCATCTCGACGAGAATCGGGTCGCCGAGGGCCATCGGTTCACCGCCGTCGCGGATGATCGGCATGACCGCGAGCGTGACGCCCTCGTCGCCTTCGAACAGCACCGCGAGGCGCGTGCCGTCGCGCGAGATCTGATGCGAGATGAAGTCGGGCGCGACGCCCTCGGGCAGCGGGATCTCGAAGATCGAGCCCTCGCCGATCTTCGAGACGTAGAGGCCGGTCTGGGTCGTCGACTGGGTCCACACCCAGTCCCAGTTGTCGAGCGCGGGCTCGACCTGACCGCCGCGGCTGTCGATCAGCGTCGCCTCGGTGTCGTCGTACCGCATCGCGTAGGTGCCGTCTTCGGTGAGCATCGTCACGGTCTGCCGCGACGCCGACAGCGCCCCGCGAATCGGGTCGATCTCGCCCGCGACCGCGTTCACGTTCTCGGCGCCAG
This sequence comes from [Zimmermannella] faecalis ATCC 13722, assembly GCF_000381765.1. Classification (GTDB taxonomy): domain Bacteria; phylum Actinomycetota; class Actinomycetes; order Actinomycetales; family Microbacteriaceae; genus Gulosibacter; species Gulosibacter faecalis. The sequence goes on from NZ_KB907078.1 coordinate 27,646, forward strand.
CGGGCGGCGAGAGGGTGTCGCTATTGAGGTAGCCGAGGCTGCCGTCTTGGAACACGAGCGGCAGCGAGTTCACCTGCGGGCTCGTCGTCACCGTGTCGCCGCTCGGCAGGCTCGCGTCGATGCGCGCGCCGTTCACGCGCAGCTCGACGCTCGTGATCTCGTCGATCGCCGTGAGGCTGCGCTCGAGCTGCAGGCGCATGAGCGAGAGGTCGGAGGCGCTCGCGGCCGCCGACGCGTCGCCCGAGAGGTTCACGATCGCCTGCCCCTCGACGACGTTGACACTCGAGATGAGCGTTGTGCTCCCGGGGAACGCGCTCGTGACCGCCTCGCCCGGGTAGAGCCAGTCGGATGGGCCGCGCAGGAGTTCCTCGACGACCCGGTCGGCGAGCGCGTCGGTGTTCGGGAACCACCGCAGGTCGGGCACCGTGTACTGCTGCTCGCTATCGAAGAACGTGAGCGAGGTGGCCTGGAACAGGTCGGTGAACGACTGGCGGAGCAGCACGATGCCGTCGGGGACGTCGGAGATGCGCCACTCGCCGCTCACCTGGCTGAGCTGAAAATCGAGCGTCTCGTTGCTGCTCGAGAGCACCTCTTCGTAGTTGCCGTGCGCGTCGACCGTGCCGGTGACCGGCACCGTCACCGTGATCGCGTTGTCGCTGTCGGTACGCATCGACACCTGGCCGCTCGTAATGAGCACCTGCTCGGCCGGCTTCCAGCTGTCGGCTGCCTCGTCGGTGAGGTACTGCCGCGCCGTCGCGAAGTTGTTCTGCATGCCCGTGCCGGCGTCGATGAAGCCCTGCACGATCTCCTCGCGGCTCGCGCCCTCGCTCGGCTCCGAGGGGTAGTAGCGCAGGCCCTGCGACTCCTGCTCCTCCTCGATCGACCCCTGCTCGACCGACCCCGAGGTCGGGATCGAGGCACACGCCGCCAGCGAGACGAGACCGGCGAAGGCCGTCACGCTCAGCAGAAATCGACGCAGGCGGGTCATCGGCGCTCCTCCCCCGAATTGTCATCGCCGGGCTCGGCGTCGAACTCCTGCCCGAGGCCGGGGAGCGCGACGCGAAGGGTGATGGGCTGGGTCGAAAGGTCTTCGTTCGAGAACCCCTCCACCTTCTCACCCTGGTGCTCGCGCGTATAGGTGTCGGCGCCGGCGTCGTCGGGCAGCAGCGGCAGCGGCGACGTCACGATCGGTTCGTCGTGGTGGCGCGGCAGCGTGAGGCGGAAGTTCGAGCCGAGCTGCGGGGCCGACCACACCTCGAGCAGGCCGGAGTGCAGGTGCGCGTCGTCTTTCGCGATCGCCATGCCGAGGCCCGAGCCGCCCATCGTGCGCTTGCGCGAGGGGTCGGCGCGCCAGAAGCGGTCGAACACGTTCGTCTGCTGTTCCTCGCTCATGCCGATGCCGTAGTCGCGCACCGTGAGCGATACGGCGGTCGCGTTCGCGTCGACCGTGACGACGATCGGCTTGCCCTCGCCGTGCTCGATCGCGTTCGCCACGAGGTTGCGCACGATGCGGTTGATGCGGCGGTCGTCGAACTCGGCGATGACGCCGCGGTCGGGCGCGCGCAGCACGAGCGCCTCGCCGTGCTCGATCGCGACCGGCAGCATCGCGGCAATGACGTCTTCGGCGACCTCCTTGAGGTCGTGCTCCTTGCGCAGCAGCTCAACCGCGCCCGCGTCGTACCGCGAGATCTCGAGCAGGTCGGCGAGCAGCAGCTCGAAGCGTTCGACCTGGTCGTGCAACAGCTCGGCCGCGCGCGACAGCGTCGGGTCGAAGTCGTCCTTGCGCGAGTAGACGAGCCCGCCCGCGAGCCGAATCGTCGTGAGCGGCGTGCGCAGCTCGTGCGACACGTCGGACACGAAGCGCTGCTGCACTTTCGACAGGTTCTCGAGCTGCTCGATCTGCTGCTGCAGGTTGTCGGCCATGTGGTTGAACGAGCGCGCGAGCGTACCGATGTCGTCGTCGCCGCGCTCGGGGATGCGCTGCTCAAGCTGGCCCGCCGCGAGCTGGCGGCTCGTCTGCGCAGCGAGCCGCACGGGCTGCATGACGGCGCGCATGATCGAGCCGATGATGAGGCCCACGAGCAGCACGAGAATCGCCATCGAGATCGCGAGCGTGCGCTGCACGAAGTCGAGGGTGTCTTGCGACGACTGCAGCGAGTACACGAGATAGAACTCGTAGTTGCCCGCGTTCGGCACCTGCACGAGCGTGCCGATGACGATGCCGGGCTGCCCCGCGTCGACGCCGGTCGTGAGTTCGACCGACTGGAAGTGGAGCGTGTCGGGCTCCTGACGCACCGCAGCGCGCAGCTCCGCCGACGTGAGCGACGGCGCGACGCTCTCCGACGCGATGTCCTGAATCACGCTCGTGGTCGACTGCCCGGGGGCGCGGTAGAAGGCCCAGCCGATCGCGTTCGGGGCCTGCGCGCGCGCCGAGTCGAGCGCATCCTGCCGCAGCGCCGAGATCGCGGTCTCGTCGCTCTCGCCGCCCGTCTCGAGCACGGACTGCGCCGCCGTCGCCGCTCGCTGCGCCTCGAGCTGAATGTCGTCGGATCGCGAGGTGAACAGGTCGCGCGCGATCGTGTTGCTCATGACGAGCGCGACCGCGACCACCGTGATGCTCGTGAGCGTCACGGCGATGACGGTCGTGCGGAACGGCAACGACGTGCGCCAGAGAAACCGAATGTTGCTCAGGAACTCGCCGGGGCGCCACCAGCGGCCGGGCGGACTGTCGGCGGGTGCCGTCTCGACGTGGTTCGGCAGGCGAACCTGGATGCGATCGGAATCGGGCTCGGCTCGGCGCTTGCGTGGACGGGGAAGGCGCATCGACTAGGCGGGCGTGTGCCCCGCGCGGTAGCCGACGCCGCGCACCGTCTGCACGATCTTCGGCTGGTCGGGGTCGATCTCAACCTTCGCGCGCAGGCGCTGCACGTGCACGTTCACGAGGCGGGTGTCGGCCTTGAAACGGTAGCCCCACACCTGCTCGAGCAGCTCTTCGCGCGTGAACACACGGTTCGGCTTCGCCGCGAGCGTGTGCAGCAGGTCGAACTCGAGCGGCGTGAGGTTGATGGGGTCGTTGCCGCGGGTGACCTCGTGGGCGGCGAGGTTCATCTCGAGGTCGCCGATCTTGATGACCTCGGTCTGCTCGCTCGTCGTCGCGCGCAGACGCGTCTTGATGCGGGCGACGAGCTCCTTCGGGTCGAAGGGCTTCACGATGTAGTCGTCGGCGCCGGCCTCGAGGCCGCGCACAACGTCGGTCGTGTCGGACTTCGCCGTGAGCATGATGATCGGCACGCCCGACTCTCCACGGATCGCCTCGCAGATCTCGATGCCGTCCATGCCCGGGAGCATGACGTCGAGCAGCACGAGGTCGGGCTCGGTGTCGCGGAACTTCGCGACGGCGAGCGCGCCATCGGAACAGAAGGTGGGCTCGTATCCCTCGGAGTCGAGCACGATTCCGATCATCTCGGCCAACGCAGTGTCGTCATCGACGACCAAGACTCGCCCGGGCACGTGACCTCCCCTATTCATCCGTATTCCTAGGCAGAGCCTACCTGGTGCGGTGGGCGCGTGGGCGCGGCGAAACGCAGTTCACCCCGGTCGAACCGCGGCGGATGCGCGCGGTTCGCCTCGCGCGCGTGCTACTCGTGAACGATGCGATTCGGAGGGCGCCTGTGAAACGATTGCCCGGTGACGAACGACTACCAGCAGCCAGGGTATCCGCCGCAGGGCGCCGCTTCGTGGAACTACGACACGTCGGGCCAGGGCCCGCAGCCGACCGGCTGGCGGCCGCCGCCGAAGCCGGGCCTGTTCCCGCTTCGCCCGCTGTCGTTCGGTGACATCTTCAGCGCGACGTTCCGCCTGCTGCGGGTCAACGTCGCCGCGAGCTTCGGCGGGGCGTTCCTCGTGCAACTCGTCACCGGCCTGCTCTCGGCGGTGCTCCCGATCGTCGCGCTCATCGTCGGGTCGAACCGACTCGCGATGACGACCTCGGGCCAGGTCGCGAACGAGCTCGGCGTGGCGATGTTCGGCTGGGTCATGCTCGCATTCATCCCCGGCATCATCATCGCGCTCATCGGCAATGCGCTCGTGCAGGTGATCGTCGCGCAGGTCGTCGCGGCCGGCGCGCTCGGGCAGAGCGTCACGCTCGGCGCCGCATTCAAGCAGGCCTTCTCGCGCATCTGGTCGGTGCTCGGCTACCTGCTGCTCGTCGGGCTGGGCGCCACCGTCATCACGGGCGTGCTCGCGCTGCCAATCATCTTCACCGTGCTCGGGGTGATCAACGACAACGGCACGTGGCCGCTGCTCGTGTTGCTCATCCTGCTCGTCGTCTTCGGCGGCCTCGCCCTCTACTTCTGGCTCTCGACGAAGCTGCTGCTCGCGGTGTCGGCGATCGTGCTCGAGAAGCTCGGCCCCATCGCCGCGATCGGCCGCAGCTGGAAGCTCACGAAGGGCTACTTCTGGCGCACGCTCGGCATCTGGATCCTCGTGGCGTTCATCGTCAGCCTCGCGACGCAGGCGATCTCGTCGGTGTTCAGCTTCATCTTCTCGATGTTCGGCGTGTTCGTGCCGTTCGGTGACATCGCGACGGGCCAGGAGGCGATCACGATCGGCGCGGGCATCACGCTCACGCTCATGTCGGTGGTGCTCTCGACGATTCTCGCGGCGATCTCGACCGTGCTCGTCGGCGGCAACGCGACGATCATGTACACCGACCTGCGCATGCGCAAGGAGGGCCTGAACATCCACCTGCAGCAGGCCGCCGAAGATGTCAACGAGGGCCGCGAGCCGTCGACCGATCCGTGGACCGCCCCCGACCTCGGCCCCGTCGAGCCCCAGCAGCCCGCCTACGTGGCGACGCCGCAGTACGGCGGGCAGGCGTATCCGCCGCAGCAGCCGCACGGGGCGTACGGACAGGGCGACCAGGGGACGTTCGGGCAGCCGCAGTACGGCCAGCAGCCGTACGCGCAGCAGCCGTACGGGCAACAGCAGTATGGCCAGCCGGTTGACCCGAATGCGCAGTCGGGCGGATACGCGGCCCCGCAACAGGGCTGGGGCCAGCCCGCGCCGTCGGCCGACGCTGGACAACCAACCGATGCGCCGAGCTACGAGCAGCCGGCCGCGACGCCGTACCAGCCGTTCCCGCAGGACGGCCAGCAGCCGCCTCAGCCCGAGACTCCCGATGCGGCCGCGCCGCGATCGCCGTACGCATCCGGAGCCTCCGACCAGTCGGGCGGTTCGAGCGAGTCCGACGCCTCGGGCGCAGGCGACGACCCCACGCGGCCGCGAGGCGAGTAGCTCCGCCGCATGACGACGCCGATCACGCCCGACGAGGACACCGCCCGCGACTGGCTGCTGCAGGAGCTGTCGAAGGCGGAGTACCAAGAAGCGAAACCGAACCCGATCGATGAGCTGTTCAACGCCATCTGGGAGTGGTTCGCGTCGCTGTTCGAGTACACGCCGAACGGCGTCTTCGGCATCAACCCCGCCTGGATCTTCATCATCCTCGGCATCATTCTGCTCGTCGTGCTGTTCGTGATCTTCGGCCGCCCGCGGGCGGTGGCGCGGCGGCGGTCCGAGCACGGGGCCGTGTTCCTCGAGAATGACACGCGCACGGTTGCGGAGCTCCGCGACGCTTCCGAGCGCGCCGCCGGCCGCGGCGACTGGTCGCTCGCCCTCACCGAGCGGTACCGGGCGATCGCCCGCGCGCTCGCCGACCGCACGCTCATCCGCCTGCGCCCCGGCACGACCGCGCAGGGCGTCGCCGCCGCGGCCGCAGGCCCCTTCCCCGGTGAGCGCGACGAGCTGCGCGGCGCCGCGACCGCGTTCGACGCCGTCCGCTACGCCGAACACGGCGCATCCGCCGACGATTACGAGCGCGTGCGCACCCTCGACGCGCGGCTCGACCGCGCCCACCCCAACCTCGCCGCGGCGCCCGAGGCGGTGGCGCGATGACGACGCTCGAACAGCAGATCGGCGAGCCGCAGCCCGCGGGCCCCACCGCCGCCGAGTCGGTCACGCCGGATGCGCGCGGCGCGTGGAAGCGGCTGCGCGGCTGGCTCATCGCGCTCGTCGGCCTGCTCGGCGCCGCGCTCATCACGGTGCTCATGGTCGGCTCGATGAACCTCGTCTCGAACCGCTTGCTCGACCCGACCTCGCCCGCGCCGAACGGCGCGAAGGCGCTCTTCGAGGTGCTCGGCCAGCACGGCGTCGACACCGAGTACACCGAGACGCTCGAGGCGACCGACGCGGCGCTCGACCGCCCCGACGGGGCGACGCTCGTGCTCGATGATCCGAGCCAGTACCTCGTGTCGCAGCAGGTCTCCGACCTCGTCGAGCGCGCGGGCACCGGCATCGACCGGCTCGTGCTGCTCGACCCCACCGGCTCGGCGTGGGACCTCATGACCGAGGCCGCCTCGTTCGAGGGCTCCTACTGGTCGGCCGAGGACGCCGGGGCGAACGAGCTCGAGATGCCGGCGACGTTTGCGGCGGGCGCCGACTGCCCCCTCGCCGAGAACGCTCCCGAGATCACGAACCTCGGCGGCACCGAGTACACGCCGCTCGAGGGCGGCACCGGGTGCTACCAGGTGCGTGACGGTTACGCGGTCGTGTTCGGCGAGATCGACGGCATCGAGGTCGTCGTGATCGGCTCGAACCTCAACCTCACGAACGAGCAGATTCTCCGCGACGCGAACGCCGCGTTCGCAGTGAACCTGCTCGGCAAGAACGAGCACCTAGTCTGGTACACGGCCTCGGCCGACGACGTGCTCGGCGACATGCCGACGCTCGGCGACTACGTGCCGCCGTGGCTCACGCCGGTGATTCTGCTGCTCGCCGCCGCGGGCGTCGCCTGCGTCATCTGGCGCGGCCGCAGGTTCGGTCCGCTCGTCGCGGAGCGTCTGCCCGTGACCGTGCCCGCGGCCGAGACCATCGAGGGCCGTGCCCGCTTGTACGACCACGGCGACGCGCGACTCCACGCGCTCGACAGCATCCGCCTCGGCACGCTCACGCGCCTCGCCGACCTGCTCGGCCTCGGGCGCACGGCGGCGGCCGAGGCCGTCGCCGACGCCACCGCCGCGACAGCGGGCGTGCCGCGCGAGCACGCGTTCCGGGTGCTCCTCGGGGCGAACCCGGGCAGCGATGCCGAGCTCGTCGAGCTCGCGAACGCGTGCGCCGAACTCGAAACCAGGGTGCGCGCCGCGACCGGCCGCGACCGAAGCAACCGAACCTTCACGAGGGAGCAAGACAACGATGAGTGACCAGATTCGAACCCAGCTCGGCCGCGTGCGCGCCGAAGTGGCGAAGTCGATCGTGGGGCAGGATGCGGCGGTCGAGGGCCTCGTGCTCGCGCTGCTCGCCGACGGGCACGTGTTGCTCGAGGGCGTGCCCGGCACCGCGAAGACCCTGGTCGTACGCACCCTGAGCCACGTGCTCGACCTCGACACGAAGCGCGTGCAGTTCACGCCCGACCTCATGCCGGGCGACGTGACGGGCTCGCTCGTGTTCGACAACAAGTCGGGCGAGTTCGAGTTTCGCGAGGGTCCGGTGTTCACGAACCTGCTGCTCGCCGACGAGATCAACCGCACGCCGCCGAAGACGCAGTCGTCACTGCTCGAGGCGATGGAGGAGCGCCAGGTATCAGCCGACGGCGTCACCCGCAAGCTCCCCGCCCCCTTCATGGTCGCGGCGACGATGAACCCGATCGAGTACGAGGGCACCTACACGCTGCCCGAGGCGCAGCTCGACCGCTTTCTGCTCAAGCTCGTGCTCGACCTCCCGCCGCGCGACGCCGAGATCGAGGTGCTGCGCCGGCACGCCGAGGGCTTCAACCCGCGCGACCTCGCGTCGGTCGGCGTCGACCGCGTGCTCGGCGCGGCCGAGCTGCAGCAGGCGCGCGCCGAGTCGCAGCGCACCCGCGTGAGCGGCGACGTGCTCGCGTACGTCGTCGACCTCGCCCGAGCGACCCGGCAGTCGCCGTCGGTGCGCATGGGCGTCTCGCCCCGCGGCGCGACCGCGCTGCTGCGGGTGTCGAAGGCGAGCGCCTACCTCTACGGCCACGGCGCCGTCACGCCCGACCACGTGCAGCGGATGCTCCTGCCGACCTGGCGCCACCGCATCGTGCTCGAGCCCGAGGCCGAGCTCGAGGGCGTCTCGGCCGACTCGATCCTGCGCTCGATCATGCAGCAGGTGCAGGTGCCGATCTAGCCCATGGCCATCAGCGGAATCTACGTCGGGCTCCTCCTCGTCGGCGCCCTGCCGGTCATGCTGTTCGGCACGACCGGCGAGCGCGCGATCGCGGTGCTCGGGCTCGTGCTGCTCGTGTGGCTCGTGCTCGGCGTGCTCGACTGGCTGCTCGCGACCCCCGCGCGCCGCGTCGCGATCGAGCGCGAGCTGCCCGACCGGGTGCGGCTCGGCGAGACGGTGACGTCGACGCTCCTGCTCACAAACCTCGCCGGCCGCGGCCTCCGCGCCCAGGTGCGCGACGCGTGGGAGCCGTCGGCCGGGGCCCCGCGCATGCGCGAGTGGGTGCGCATCCCCGCCGGCGAGCGGCGCGCGGTCACGACGACGCTGCGGCCCTGGCGCCGCGGCGACCGCCGCAGCGAGCTCGTCGTCGTGCGCTCATGGGGCCCGCTGCGCCTCACCGCGCGGCAGGCGACGCTGCGTGCCCCCGGGCGCGTGCGCATCCTGCCCCCGTTCAACTCGCGCAAGCACCTGCCCTCGCGGGTGCAGCGCCTGCGCGAACTCGACGGGCAGACGACGCTGCAGGTGCGCGGCCAGGGCACCGAGTTCGACTCGCTGCGCGACTACGTGCGCGGCGACGACGTGCGGTCGATCGACTGGCGCGCGACGGCCCGGCGGCAGGAGCTCGTCGTGCGCACGTGGCGGCCCGAGCGCGACCGCCGCGTCGTGATCATCATCGACACGGGGCGCACCTCGGCCGCGCGGATCGAGGACGAGACCCGGCTCGACACCGCGATCGAGTCGGCGCTGCTGCTCGCCGCCCTCGCGACCCGCGCGGGCGACCGCGTCGACCTCGTCGGCTATGACCAGCGCGCCCGCGCGCGCGTGCAGGGTGCGAGCGGGCCGACCGTGCTCTCGAAGATCGTCGACGCGATGGCGAACGTCGAGCCCGAACTGCTCGAGATGAACTGGCTCGACGTGCCGAAGCTCGTACGCGAGGTGACGACGCACCGCGCGTTTGTCGTGCTGCTCACGACCGCCGACAACGAGGGCTCGACGCGGTCGCTCCTCGAGGCGCTGCCCGAGCTCGCGCGCCAGCACCTCGTGCTCGTCGCGTCGGTGACCGACCCCGAACTCACCGACGCCGCGGGTGACCTCAGCGAACGCGACACCGTCTACCGCGCCGCGGCCGCCGAGCGCGCCCTGCTCGACGCCGAGCGCGTGCGCCGCGCCCTCGGGCAGCTCGGCGTCGACACGATCGCGGCGACCCCGTACGACCTGCCGCCCCGCGTCGCCGACCGCTACCTCGAACTGAAGCGCGCCGGCCGGCTGTAGGCCGCGCATCCGGCTGTGCCCTCGCAAGATGAGAGAGCTCTCATGCTGGCGTCATGTGGGTGCGGTGCTCGCTCGATAGCCTCGTGGCAATGATGGGCCCGTGACGGTGCCCACGAAAGTGCCAACGAAAGGAAGTGGTGAGGATGCGCCGACTCGCGCCCGCCCTGTTCTCGGCGGCCTCGGTGCTCGTGCTCACGGTGCTCGCGTTCGCCGGCATCTTCCTCATCAATGACGACCGCGAGGAGGCCGTCGGCGACCGCGTCACGATTCCCGCGACGAGCACGCCGATCCCGACCTCGAGCGGAACCGCGACGCCGGACCCGACCGGGTCGCCCGCGCCCACCGAGACCGGTGGCGCGGATGGTTCGGATGGGTCCGGAAGCTCGGATGGGTCGGGCGATTCAGATGGCTCCGGCGACTCCGGCGGCGCGGCGGCGAACCCCGATCGCGCGCAGCCCGTGAACCCCGCGCCCGCACAGCCGATCGCACCGAACGACGATGATGACGACTGGGACGACGACGATGACTGGGACGACGACGATGATGACGACTGGGATGACGACTAAGCCGTGACACTTGTGATGAGTCGGGACATCAGCGACAGTTTGGGTCCCGACTCATTGCGTTTCCCCGCTCGACCCGGCCCTACCTCCGCCAACTGACGGCAGTTCGCAACGATTCCGCGGAAATCCCCGCAAATTGCCGTCAGTCAGCGATGTTTTGGGCGGCTAGGCGAGGCGGTAGCCGACACCGCGCACGGTCTGGATGCGCTCGGCGCCGAGCTTGCGCCGCAGGTAGCGCACGTACACGTCGACGACGTTCGAGCCCGGGTCGAAATCGAACCCCCACACTCGCGAGAGCAGCTGCTCGCGGGTGAGCACCTGGCCCGGATGCTCGAGCAGCTCCTGCGCGAGCGAGAACTCGCGGGCCGATAACTCGACGGGGGCGCCGTCGACGGTCGCGCGGCGCGTGCGCAGGTCGAGCCGCACGCCGCCGTGCTCGAGCACGGTGACGTCGGCCGCCGACGCCTCACGGCCCGCGGGCGCCTCGCTCGCCGAGCGCAGGCGCAGCCGCACCCGCGCGAGCAGCTCCTCGAACCGGAACGGCTTCGGCATGTAGTCGTCGGCACCCGTCTCGAGTGACTGCACCGTGTCGTCGACCGACGTGCGCGCCGTGAGCACGATCACGGGCGTGCGCACCCCCGAGCCGCGCAGCTGCTCGAGCACCTCGAACCCGTCGAGGTCGGGCAGCCCGATGTCGAGAATGATGAGGTCAAACTCGTCGCTCAGCCCGTGGTCGATGCCCTCGCGACCGGTCTCGACGCCGACCGCCGCGTATCCGGCCGCCTTGAGCCCCTTGGTGATGAAGGCGCGGATGCGCGCCTCGTCTTCGACGATGAGGATGCTGGTCACGGGGCGGTTCCTTCCGGCTCGGAATCGGTGGGGAGCACGAGGGTGAAGCGGCTGCCGACGCCGGGCTGCGACTCGAGCTCGACGGTGCCGCCGTGGCCGTGCGCGATCGACGAGACGATCGCGAGGCCGATGCCGAGGCCGCCGCCGATGCGCGGCAGGTCGCTGCCGTCGCCCTCGCGCGCGAAGCGTTCGAACACGCGCTGCTGTTGCTCAGCCGAGATGCCGACGCCCGCGTCGTGCACCCCCACGCGCAGCACGCGGGTCGCGGGCTCGAGATAGGCGCCGAGGCGGATGCGCGAGCCCTGCTCGGAATACTGCACGGCGTTGCCGGCAAGCTGCAGCAGCGCCTGGGTGACGCGCTGCTCGTCGATCCGAACGACGGCCTCGGGCCGCGAGTCGAGCGACCAGTCGCGGTCGCCGAGCGGCCGCACCTTCTGCAGCACCGAGTCGAGCAGCTCGCCGAGGTCGACGGGCGCGCGGCGCACGAAGTCGGGGCGGGCCGACTTCGCGAGCAGCAGCAAGTCTTCGATGAGCCGGTTCATGCGGCCGAGTTCGTCAAGCACGAGGTCGCGCGTCTCGGCGACCTCGGCCGGGTCGTTCGCGTCGAGCAACTCGAGGTGCCCCTGCACGATCGTGAGGGGCGTGCGCAGCTCGTGACTCACCTCGTCGAGCAGCTCCCGCTGCCCCGCGAACGCGGCCTCGAGCCGGTCGAGCATCGCGTTGATCGTGCCGACGAGCGCCGCGAGATCGTCGTTGCCGTCGGCGGGAATGCGACGGCTCAGGTCGGATGCGGTGATCTCGTGGGCGGTGCGCCGCACCTCGGCGAGTGGTTGCAGCACGCGGCCGAACGCCCGCCACGCGAACACCGCCGCGAGCGCGAGCACGAGGGCGCCGACGAGGAGGCTCACGAGGTGCTGGCGCAGGATCTCGGCGCGGCCCGACGAGAGGTCGTAGGCGGCGACGTACGCGTCGACGCCGTCGGCCGAATCGACCGCGGTCATCGTCACGGGCAGCACGAGCACCCGGTAGCGGCGCACCTCGGTCGCAAACGTGAGCTCGGTCGCGACCGACACCTCACCCGCCGCGGCCTCGACGCGCGCGACGAACTCGGGGTCGTCTTCGACCCGCAGTTCGACCGAGGTGGGCGCCGACCAGCCCGCCGCGCCGTCAACGATGCCGAGGAAGCCCTGCCGCGGCTCCGACACCGAGCGCTCGATCGCGAGCTTGACGAGCGCCTCCGCGGTCGCGAAGGGCTCCCCCGTCGCCGGGTCGACGCCGTCGGTTGCGAGCTGCACGACCTGCGCGTAGGCGCGGTCAAGGCCGCTGTCGACCGACGTGTTGTAGTCGATCCAGTCGATGACGAAGTCGACGAGGGTCGTGATGAGCAGCGTGAGCGCCGTGATGCCGAGCAGCGACGCGAGCACGCGGTTGCGCAGCGACATCTGCATTAGTCAGCAAACACGCGGGTATACCCCGCCTCGGCGGCGCGCAGGTCACCCGTGTGCCCGGCCCGGTACGCGCGTCGGCCGAGCACGAGGCTGTAGCCGAGATAGGCGGCGAGCGCGAGTGCGCCGATGCCGATCTTCACGGGCCACGGCCAGTCCTGGCGGGTGACGAAGCCCTCGATGAGCCCCGAGAGCAGCAGGAAGATGGTCGTTCCCACCGCGACAATTACCAGCGTGCGACCGGCGTGACCGAGCGCATCCACTCGCGTGCGGTTGCCGGGCACGACGAGCGACCAGAACACGGCGAAGCCGGCACCGCCTGCAACGAAGATCATGGTCATCTCGAGCAGGCCGTGGGGCGCAATCCAGAGGAAGAAGGCGTCGAGGTGGCCGAACGACGCGAGCACCGCGGCCGACATGCCGAGCGAGATGCCGTTCTGAATGAGCACGAAGATCGGGTACAGCCCGGTGATGCCGAACGCGATGCACTGCGCGGCGATCCACGCGTTGTTCGTGAACACCTGGGCCGCGAACGCCGTCTCAGAGAAGTCGGAGTAGTAGTTAATGAAGTCCTCTTCGGCGTACTGCTCGAGGCCCGCCTGCGTGCCGTAGAACGAGAGCACCTCGGGGTTCGCCATGTGCCAGAAGTACGAGAGCAGGCCGGCGCCGATCGTGAGCACCGCCGCCGCGAGCGTCCACCACCGCACCTGGTACAGCGACGCCGGGAGCTGCTCGACGAAGAACTCGCGCAGCACGACGAGCACGTTGCGGCGCACCCGCGTGAAGCGTCGCCGCGACCGGGCGAGGTCGATCGAGAGTCGCACACTCTCGGCACTGTCGCCCGTCGCCGTGCGCAGGGCCGAGAGGTCGGTCGCGCCCGCCTGGTACCGGCCAATGAGTTCATCCGACTCGGCGCCGCTCAACCGCCGGCCGCGCGAGAGGTCGCTCAGGCGAGACCATTCTGCGCGCCGGGCTTCGGCGTAGGCGTCGATGTCCATATGGTGAAATACTCTCATGTCTGCCCCCGCGACTCCGAGGATTGCCTCCTATGCCGACGACGACATCGTCATCGGCGAGGGCGTCGCCCTCAGCATCCCCGCCGCCGGATGGGTGCTGCGAGCCGGCAGCGCCGCAATCGACGCCGCGATCGTGTTCATCGGGTACCTCGTGTCGCTGCTCGCGCTCGGGTGGGTGTTGACGTCGTTCGTGCTGAACAACAACATGCAGTTCGAGACCGCATGGGTGCCGGTGATTCAAATCACGTGGGCCGTGCTCTGGTTCTTGCTCGTGCCGCTCACGATCGAGACGCTCTCGAACGGGCGCTCGCTCGGCAAGCTCATCTTCGGCCTGCGCGTCGTGCGCGACGACGGCGGCGCGATCGGTTTCCGGCACAGCTTCGTGCGGGCCATCGCCGGGCTCGCCGAGATCTTCGGCACGATGGGCAGCATCGCCGCGCTCGTTGGGCTGTTTAACCCGCGGTCGAAGCGGGTCGGTGACCTGCTCGCCGGCACCTACGCGCAGTACGAGCGGGCGCCGAAGCCGAAGCCGCTCGGGCTCACGCTGCCCCCGCAACTGGCGGCTTGGGCGAACCTCGCCGACGTCGCCCGCCTGCCCGACCCGCTGGCCCGGCGCATCCGCGACTTCTTCACTCAGGCGCACGCGCTCTCGCCGAATGCTCGCGAGCACCTCGCCGGCGATCTTGCGCGGCGCGCGCGGCCGTACGTGCATCCGATTCCCGACGTCGACGCGACGACCTTCCTGGTCGGCGTGACGGTCGTGCGTCGCGATCGCGAGTACGCCGGGATGCTCGGACGGCAGCGCCGCACCGCGCGCCTCGACGCGACGCTGCACGGGAACCCGCACGGGTTCCCGACGCGCGGGTAGGGCTGGGGCGGTCGCCGCGGTCGCGCGGTGCGCGAGCGGGTGTATCGCACGGTAGCCGGGTACATCGTGTGCGATACCGCCGGTGCCGAATCATGCACCCACTCGGCGAGCAGGTGCATCGCACGGTTGGCGGGTGCATCGTGCGCGATACCGCAGGTGCCGCAGGATGCGGCGGCTCAGGTGGAGAGGATGCAGCGGCTCACGCGGGGAGGCGGCTGCAGCTCAGGTGAACTGGATGCAGTGGCACGGCCAGGATGCGGCTGCTCAGTTGAGGGGTGCGCGCGGGCCGCGCTGCAGGTACGACAGCAGCAGCGCGAGCAAGAAGCAGAGCACGTAGGTTCCGGCGGCGGCCGCCCAGCTCGCCTGGAACGTGCCCGTGAGGTCGATGAGCTGCCCGACGAGCGCTGGCCCGAGCGCGAAGCCGAGGTACATGCCGGCCGAGACGAGCCCCGACGCGATGCCGATGCGTGCCGCCGGCGCCGCCATGATGATGCCCGAGTTGATCACGACGTTCGCGGCGAGCGGCAGCGCCGCGTGCATCGCGATCCCAAGCCAGAGCAGGCACACCTGCCCCGTCACCGACGCGAGCGAGAGCGCCACGAGCCCGACGACCCCGCCGAGGCTCATGATCGAGATGAGCGGCGCTGGCCTCCCCCAGCCACCGTTCACACGCCCCCAGCCGACCCGGCTCGCGATGCCGATGACGCCGATCACGCCAATGACGAGGCCACCGATCTCGACCGGGAACCCGAACTCGCGCACCGAGAACAGCGACACGTACGCGTTCACGCCCTGCGTGCCGACGGCGTTCAGGAACGAGATCGCGGTGAAGATCCACACGGCGCCCGGCAGCTTGTCGCCGCGCCCCGGCAGTTGCACGGCGCCCGTGCGGGGGCCAGCGCCGCGGCCCGACCGCCGGCGCAGCACCGCGAACGCAACGCCGAAGCAGGCGGCGCAGACGGCGGCGCCGACGGTGCCGGCGAGGGTCCAGCCGCCGACGCTCGCAATGAGCGGGAACGTCAGGCCCGCAACGAGCATGCCCATCTGCACGCCCGACTGTTTCCAGCCCATCCAGGCCGAGCGCTGCGCCTTCGGTACTCGGGTCGCGATCAGCCGGTTCGTGACCGGGTTCGACAGCGCCTGCGCGGGGCCGACGAGCAGCGCCGCAACCAGGAACCCCGCAAACGTGTGCCAAAAAATCGTGAGCACGAACGCGGCGAGTGTGCCGAGCATGATTAGCGCCATCTGCATGACCGTCGAGAGCCGGTCGGCGAGCACGCCGAGCACGGTCGCGGTGAGCCCGGCCGAGAGGAAGATCGTCGAGAGAATCAACCCGAACTGGCCGTCGGTAATGCCGAAGCTCTCGATGAGCGGCGCGCTGAGCGACGTCACGCCGAAGTTGAACATGACACCAACGGCCATCGCGGCCATGAGCACGAACAGCAGGATGCGCGGGGCACGCTGCGGTGCGTCATGCGTCGTGCGCTCGGTCGGCATCGTGGGCATCACTCTCTCGGTCAAACTGGGCGGGAACGCGACGCGCCGCCCCACGCAAGGTGCGAGGGGCGGCGCGGGCGACCCGGTGGTCGGCGCTTACGCGGCGGCGTAGGGGTCGGGAATCGCGGTGTACTTCGTGTAGAGGTACTCCTCGATGCCCTCGAACGAGCCTTCCTTGCCGACGCCCGACTGCTTCACGCCGCCGAACGGGGCCGCGGCGTTCGAGAGCACGCCGACGTTGAGGCCCATCATGCCCGACTCGATGCGGTCCATCATGCGCTGGCCGCGGGCGAAGCTCTCGGTGAAGACGTACGACATGAGGCCGTACTCCGAGCCGTTCGCGAGGGCGACGGCCTCGTCTTCGGTCTCGAAGGTGATGATCGGGAGCACCGGCCCGAAGATCTCCTCGTGGAAGATCTTCGCGCCCTGGGTGATCTTGCTCAGCACGGTGGCCTCGAAGAAGTAGCCGTCGCCGTCAACGGGCTTGCCGCCCGAGATGACCTCGGCGCCGTTCGCGACCGCGTCGTCGACGAGTTCCTTGACCTTGTCGACGGCCTTCGACTCGACGAGCGGGCCGATGACGACGCCGTCTTCGGTGCCGGGGCCCATCTTGAAGTCGTTCACCTTCGCGGCGACGCGCTTCGAGAACTCGTCGGCGATCGACGCCTGCACGATGATGCGGTTCGCGGCGGTGCACGCCTGGCCGATGTTGCGGAACTTCGCGGCGATGACGCCGTCAACGGCCTTGTCGAGGTCGGCGTCTTCGAAGACGACGAACGGCGCGTTGCCGCCGAGTTCCATCGACGTGCGGAGCACCTTGTCGGCGGCCTTCTTCATGAGGTTAACGCCGACCGGGGTCGAGCCCGTGAACGAGATCTTGCGCAGGCGGTCGTCTTCCATGATCGCGTCGGTGACGCCGCCGGTGTTGCGGGTCGTGATGACGTTGACGACACCCTTCGGCACGCCGACCTCTTCGAGCACCTTCGCGAAGTAGAGGGTGGTGAGGGGCGTGAGCGAGGCGGGCTTCACGATGACGGTGTTGCCGGCCGCGAGCGCGGGCGCGATCTTGCGGGTCGCCATCGCGAGCGGGAAGTTCCAGGGGGTAATGAGGAAGCAGGGGCCGACCGGGTGGTGGCTCACGAACATGCGCTGCGTGCCCTCGGGGTTCGACGAGTAGCGGCCGACGATGCGCGGCGCCTGCTCGGCGAACCAGCGGAGGAACTCGCCGCCGTAGTTCACTTCGCCCTGCGCCTCGGCGAGGGGCTTGCCCATCTCGAGCGTCATGAGCAGCGCGAACTCGTCGCGGCGGGCGATGACCTCGTCGAACGCCTTGCGCAGCAGCTCGCCGCGGGTGCGGGCGGGGGTGCGCGCCCACTCGTCCTTGACCGCGACGGCGGCGTCGAGCGCGGCAACGCCCTGCTCGACCGAGGCGTTCGCGACGCGAAGGAGCTCTTCGCCGGTCGCCGGGTTGTTCACCACGAAGGGCTCGCCGCCCTCGCCGTCGACCCACTCGCCGCCAATGAGCAGCTGGGTCGGGATCTTCGCGAGAAGCTCGGACTCGGTGGGGTAGGTCATCTATGACTCCAATTCGTTGCGCTGGTGCCAGGAGGCGGTGGACGCGTGGCGTCGGCGGCGTCGAAGACGCGGCTGCGCGGCTGCGCGTGATATCGACGCTACACCGCGAGTGCAACCAGATTCGTCGTCGAGTTGCACGCATCTGCAACTCATCATTGTGCGAAGTCACAGTGTTGCGCGTCGCGTGCCAGACTAGCCGTATGCCGACCGCATCCGCCGCCTCGAACGCCACAACTGGCGCCACCACCGGCTCGGCCGCACCTCGGCAGGCCGCGTCGTCGCACTCGCAGACGCTCTCGCGCGGCATTCGCGCGCTCGAGGTGCTCGCCGAGGCCGGGCATCCAATCTCGATCGCCGAGCTCGCCGCGGCGCTCGACGTGCACCGCTCGGTCGCGTACCGGCTGCTGCGCACGCTCGAAGACCACGGCCTCGTGCGGCGCGACTCGCAGGGGCTGATTCGGCTCGGGGCACGGATGGCGCAGCTCGCGCGGGGCGTGCAGCGCGACATGCAGACGGTCGCGATGCCCGAACTCACCGACCTCGCGAACCGCTTCGCCGTGACCGCGTTCGTCGGGCTGCTCGACGACGATGACATCGTGACGCTCATGAGCGTCGAGCCGCGCGTCGCCTCGACCTCGGTCGCGCAACGCCCGGGCACGCGCCACTCGCTGCTCACGGGCGCCCCGGGCCTCGCGGTACGGATGCAGATGCCGGGTTCCGAACTCGCCGAGCTTCGGGCGCGGGGGCTCGATCCCGACGACGAGGCGATTCGCGCGGCCATCGCGAAGGGCTACGCCGCCTCGACCGACGAGGTGATTCCGGGGCTCTCGGCGCTCGCCGTGCCGCTCCCCCTCGTCGACGAACAGCTCGCCTCGCTCGCCGTCGTCTATCTCAGCCCGAAGGACGAGCCCGACGTCGCCGCGCTCGTCGAGAGCCTGCGCGCATCCGCCCACGCGATCTCGAGCGCGCTCAGCTAGACGACTCCCGCGGAAACACGGGCGACTCGGCGGGAAAAGCGTCGTTGCCCCGGGGGAACACGGCATCCCCGAGGCAACGGACTTGCTCGCACCCCGACGTCGCGGCACGAAACCTGCGGATCGTCGAGCCAACTTCGAGGCGTTGCGGGTAACGATTGTGACTCGACGTGATCCTCTGCATAGTTTGCACCATGACTCGCGCTAGCACAAAGCGGTCTGAAGAAGTCGACATTTGCCGGGATGTCACGCCGGAGCCGAGTCGTCGATCAGCCGTTCGGCTGACACTGCCGCGGCGACTCCATGCCAGGGAATGATGTCGAGCGACGAAGCGCGTCACTAGGCTGTTGACAGCCGATCGGCGACTCCGTGCAACGCAGCAACACGTGACCTGAACGCCCGATCGATCCAACGTCCACAGCCCAGCAGAGATAGAGGAAATCATGTCGACCAAGAAGCTCCGCATCCCCGGCGTCCTCGCCGCGTTCGCCATCGCTGGGCTCGTGCTCACCGGTTGCGCGAGCGGCAACGAGCGAATCGAAGACCGCGACAACACCGAGGTCGAAGACGACACGACCGAGGAGACCACCGACTCGGGCGACACGACCGACGAGACCACCGACACGGAGACCGACACTGACGACGAGGAGTTCCAGGCTCCCGAAGAGCAGAGCGTGTTCGACATCACGGTCGGCGACTGCATCACGCAGCCCGAGGAGGCCGACCAGTACCAGAGCCTCGAGGTCGTGCCTTGCTCACAGCCGCACGAGTACGAGGTGTTCCACGAGTTCAACGTGAGCGCGACCGAGTTCGACCAGGACGCGATCGAGCAGGAAATCTACGACGTCTGCTACGTGGACGAGTTCGAGAAGTTCGTCGGCACCGCCTACGACAACACGACCCTCGGCGTTCAATACCTTTCGCCGACCCAGAGCAGCTGGGACGACTACGACGACCGCCTCGTGAGCTGCATGGTCTACGAGAAGGGCGCCGACAACGAGACGACCGGCACCCTGCAGGACTCGCGCCTCTAGACCTACCGAACTGAGCGCCCCTGGCGCGTGTCACACGGGACACGCACCGGGGGCGCTTCTTCGTGCCGAGGTGCAAGGATGCTCACATGCCCGATTTCACGCTTCGCCAGCTCGAGTACCTGCTCGCGGTCGCCGACTCCGGCACCATCTCGGGCGCCGCGACCGAGTTGCACGTATCAGAATCGGCCGTCGCGACCGCACTCACGCAGCTCGAACGCAGCCTCGGCACGTCGCTGCTCGTGCGCCGGCGCGCACACGGCGTGCAGCTCACGTCCGAGGGCGAGCTCGCTGTCGACCGCGCCCGGGCGCTGCTCGTGCAGGCGCAGGATTTCCGCGCCGAATTCGCGTCGACCGAGCTGCGCGGCACGGTGCACCTCGCGACGTATCCGACCCTCGCGCCCACGCTCGCGCCGCGACTCGTGCGCAAGCTCGAGGATGCACATCCCGGCCTCAACGTCGAGGTGTCGACGATGCCTGCCGGCCAGCTGCAGCAGGAGGTCGAGCACGGCCGCATCGACCTCGGCATTTGCTACGGGTTTGACCTCGACGACACGCTCGAGCGCAAGACGCTGCGCCAGCTTCACGCCCACGTCGTGCTGCCACCCGACCACCGCCTCGTCGACGCCGAGCGCGTCGACCTGCGCGACCTCGAGGCCGAGCCGTTCATTCGCTACGACCAGTCGCCGAGCTGGGAGCACACGCAGTCGGTGCTGCGCGCCGCCGGGATTCAGGTGAACACGCGCTTCACGACGAGCGGCTACGAGCTTGCCCGCTCGTACGTCGCGGCCGGCCTCGGGTGGAGCCTGTTCGTTATGCGCTCGCTCAACGAGGGCACGCGCGACGGCGGGCACATCGTTGTGAAACCGATTACGCCGCCACCCGCGCCGACCGAGGTCGTGGCGGTGTGGCGGCGGAACCGGCCGATGCGTCGGGTCAGGCCGCTGCTCGACGCGCTCGAGGCGATCGTGCGCGACGACGCGAGGACACTGCCCGAACTGAGCTAGCGCGAGCGCCGGCTCGGAATCTCGTCGGGGTGGTAGTACTCGAGCATGATCGACTGCGTCTCTTCGGGGCGACGGTCGGGGTCGAACAGCTCGTAGCGGCCCGACTCCTCGAACCCGACGTCGAGCGGGATGCCCCGGCGGTCGCGCAGCACGAGCACGGCGCTGAGCGAGAGCAGGATCATGAACAAGAGATACTGCGACACCGCCTGCGTCGTGCCGAACTGCGCGACGAGCGCCGCCGCGATGGTCGGGGCGAACGCGCCACCGATGATCGCACCGATCGCGTACGAGATTGATACGCCCGAGGTGCGCACCGAGGCCGGGAACGTCTCGGCGTACCAGGCGGCCTGCGGCCCGTAGGTGAGGCCGAGCCCGACGGCGAAGATCACCATGCCGACGGTGAGCCAGAACAGCTCCCCCGAGTTCACGAACCAGAACAGCGGGAACGCGAAGAAGGCCATCCACAGGAACCCGATGATGTACGTGTTCTTGCGGCCGATCCAGTCGGCGAGGTACCCCGACACGAGGGTCGAGATGAACCACATCGCCGCCGCGATCGTCACCGCGTTGAGCACGCCCGTGCGGTCGAGCGCGAGCGGCCCGTCGGGGTTCGCGGCATAGTTCGTAATGAACCCGCCGGTGATCATGTAGCCCGAGGCGTTGTTGCCCGCGAAAACGAGGGCGAGCAGAATCACGAGCTTCCAGTGCTTGCGGAACAGCTCGACGATCGGCATCTTCGTGCGCTGGCCGGCCTGCTTCATCTCGGTGAACACGGGCGACTCTTCGACCGACTGCCGCACGATGAAGCCGACGACGACGAGCACGATCGAGAGCAGGAACGGCACGCGCCAGCCCCACTCGGTGAACGCTTCGCCGGGCGAGATCCAGCCCGACATGATGGCGAGCACTGCGGTCGCGAGCAGCATGCCGATCGGCACGCCGAGCTGCGGGTACATGCCGAAGCGGCCGCGCTTGTTCGCGGGGGCGTACTCGACCGCCATGAGCACGGCGCCGCCCCACTCGCCACCGGCCGAGACGCCCTGCAGGATGCGCAGAATGATGAGCAGGATGGGCGCGAGCACGCCGATCTGGTCGAACGTCGGCAGCACACCGATGAGGGTCGTCGCGGCACCCATGAGCACGAGCGTGATGACGAGCATGAGCTTGCGGCCGAGGCGGTCACCGTAGTGGCCGACGAGCGCCGCGCCGAGCGGGCGGAACAGGAACGAGATACCGACCGTCAGGAACGTGAGGATCTGGCCGAGCGTGCCGCCGACCTCCGCGAAGAAGAGCTCGTTGAACACGAGGCCCGCGGCGTTCGCATAAATAAAGAAGTCGTACCACTCGATCGTGGTGCCGACGATGGTTGCGCCGACTACCCTGCGGCGCTCGCGCGCAGACTGCTGCACGCTGGTAGGTGAGGACATGGGACTCCTTTGTCATCCACGGCGCATCGCGGGTGATGCGGTCGTGGAAAATCTACTGCGCGACCGAGCCCGAAAACCGGCCGCGTTCACGCAATTCTTCGGCTAGCATCCGCGATTTCAGTGCGAAACCACCGCTGCTCCGCGGGCCGGATGCTCGACTCAGTTTCGCGCGGATCGTATTTGAAATCAAATCTAATTTTGCGGTGATGCACCCAATTTGCGATGGCCACGGGCTACCATGAGGGGCAAATGTCTCAGGCATGGTCAGACGTCGAAGTCACCGGGGCGAGCGAACTTGCGCCCGACGGTGCTGCCGCCGTGCCACAACCCCGCTACACGAGCGCCGACTCGGGCGTCGTCGACCTCGCCGGATTCCAGCGCTGGGTTGACGCCTCGTTCGTGCCGCTGCGGGTGACGTCGCCGCTCGGCGAGACGTTTCGCGGCCGCGTCGCCGGCGTGAACGTGCACGGCGTCGGCTTCACCGACGTGCGCGGCGACCCGCAGCTCGTCGAGCGCACACCCGAACTCATCTCGGCCGCGACCGACCACTTCTACAAGATCTCGCTGCAGCTCGAGGGCGCATCGCTGCTTCGCCAGGGCGGCCGCAGCGTGGAGCTGCACCCGGGCGACCTCGCGATCTACGACACGTCGCGGCCGTACGAACTCGAGTTCACGGCCCCGTTCCGCGTGCTCGTGATCATGCTCCCCCACTCGCTGCTCGCGGTGCCGCACGGCCTCGCCTCGGAGTTCACGGCGATTCGACTCGCGGGGTCGGAGGGGCTCGGTCGCGTCGTCTCGCCGTTCCTCGCGACGCTCGGCACGAACCTGCAGGAGCTGCGCGGCCCCGCCGGCGCGAAGCTCGCGCAGAACGCCGTTGACCTGCTCGACACCCTGCTCGCGAACGAGTTCGACCTCGCGCGCTACGCATCCGACCCGCACCTCAGCCTGCTGCAGCAGATTCGCGACCGCATCGACGAGCACCTCGGCGACCCAAACCTCGGGCCGAGCTCGATCGCCGCGTCGGCGTTCATCTCGGTGCGGCACCTGCACAACCTGTTTCAAGATCAGGGGCAGACTGTCGCGTCGTACATTCGCACGCGACGGCTCGAGCGCACCTACCTCGACCTCACGAACCCGAAGCAGGCCGACGAGTCGGTCGCGTCGATCGGCAACCGCTGGGGGTTCAAGGACCCGGCGCACTTCTCGCGCGCGTTCAAACAGGCGTATGGCGAGTCACCGAGCGAGGTGCGCCGGCAGGCCCTCGCGAGCCGCGCATCCGCCCACCCTGAGCACGCCGACGAGACCTGATCAGTCCGACGCGACCTGATGGCCTGCCAGCAGGTTTGGTCGCTGTCGTCAGGTCTCGTCGGGTTCGGAAGGGATGGGCTGGGAGGGCAGGGCGGGCCAGGCCAGTTAGCGGCGGTCGCGGGCCGGGGCGCCGTCGATCGGCAGCTCGACGCCGATGCCGCGCTCGGCGGCGCGCTTGGCGGCGATGGCCGCGAGCGCCGTATCCCACGACCCGGCCCCCTGCGACACGAACGCCGTGATCGCGTCGGCGTCGCCGCGCACCTCGCCGCGCGCGATGAGGTCGCCGAGCTCCCCGACGTCGGCCCAGTCGAGCGTTCCGGCATCGGCGGCGCGGATGAGCGTGCCGCCCTCGCGCTGCGCGGCCACTCGGTCGTCGGTCACGATGAGGTCGAACTCGGCGAACGCCTCGGGCTCGACCTCGGCGTTCTTCGGGTTGTTCGAGCCCGCGAAGATGTAGTGCCGCCCCGGGAGCACGTGCTGGCGCAGCAGCACGGGGTCGTGGGCGCTCGTCATCGTGATGACGACCTGCGCCGACGCGATTGCCTCGTCGATCGAGTCGAACGTCGTCGCCGTCGCGCCCGAGGCCTGGGCGACCGCCTCGGCGAAGGCCGCGGCCCGCTCGGCGTTGCGACCGTAGACGTTGAGCTGCGTCGCACCCGTCGCGAGCAGCACGGCCTCGGCCTGCGTGCGCGCCTGGTAGCCGGTGCCGATGATCGCGACGGTGTCGGTGGCGGGCGGCGCGAGCGTGCTCGCTGAGATGCCGCTCGCGGCGCCGGTGCGCAGCTGGCCGAGCCGGTCGGCCTCGTAGAGGGTCGTGAGGGCGCCCTCGGCATCGAACAGCAGGCCCCAGAACTTCGCCGCGCCGTTGCCGGTGACGTACACCTTCGCGCCGAGCGCGTCGGCGCTCGCGACGCTGCCGCCGAGCACGTTGAGCGCGAGGCCGTTCAGTCGGGCGCGGCTGCGCGGGGCATTGCCCGACGTGCCGAGCCCCTGATCGCGCAGGGCGTCGGTGACGGCCTCGAGCGCGTCGCGCAGGTCGACGAGCCCGTCGATGTCGGCTTCGGTGAGAAAACGAACCACGAGTTACTTCCCTTCTTCGTGCGCCGCTGCCGCGCCGTCGAGCACGACGACCGGCTTCACGACGCTCGCGGCCGCCGCGTCGCGCAGCGCCCGCTCGGTATCGGCGATGCCGTACTCCTCCACGATGGCACGCAGGCTTGCTGCACGCTCGTGAATGATGCGCTCGGCGGCCTCGAAGTCGGCGCGCACGTAGGCGTACGTGCCGCGCAGCGTGAGCTGGCCACGCACGATCGCGTTCATGTCGAGGGCGACCTCGGCGGCGAACATCGCGGGCACGGCGATGGCGCCGCCGCGGCGCACCCGTGGGAGCGCGCCGCGCAGGGCGACGCCCGCGCCCGAGGCGTCGAGCCAGGCGTCAAACGTGCGCCCCGGCTCATCGGCTCGCAGGCCGAGCGCGAGCGCCGCGGCCATGCGCGACTCGGCGCCGCTCGGTGGGCCGCTGATCGTGACGTCGGCGCCCGCCGCGAGCGCGGCGCACCCGGCGAGCAGGCCGACCGCGCCGGGGCCGCTCACGCAGAGTTCGCGGCCGGCCAGCGGCGAGAGCGCCGAGTTCTCGGGGTCGCGCGCGGCGACGGGGTCGAGCGCGTCGGCGAGCTGCCGCAGCGCCTGGTGCGCGACCGCCATCGGCTCGATGAGCGCGCCGAGGCGCGCGTCGAGCGACTGGTCGGCGAGCACGTGGAGCCGCGCCGCTGGGAACACAAACGTCTCGGCGAGCCCGCCGTCGAAGTGCATGCCCATGCAGTCGCGCTCGAGGCAGCGGTTCTCGTGGCCCGCGGCGCAGGCGTCGCAGTGATGGCAGCCGTCGATCGCGAGCGGCGCGACGCGGCGGCCCGCGAGCGCGGTGTCGACGCCCTCGCCGACCTCGACGACGCTGCCGACCACCTCGTGGCCGATCACGACGCGCTCGGGTACCCACTCGTATCCGGCATCGGCACGCACCGCGTGCACGTCGCTGCCGCAGAGCCCAACCGCCTCGGTGCGGATGCGCACCTCGCCCGGTCGCAGCGCGGGCTCGGCAACGCGTTCGACGACGAGGTCCCACGGCGTGCGCGAGCGCAGGCGGGCCGCGACGACGTCAGTTGCCAAAGTACGACTCCCGCACAACGTCGGAATCGAGCAGTTCGCGGGCCGTGCCGTCGAGGCGCGAGCGACCGCCCTCGATGATCGTGCCGCGGGCCGCGACCTCGAGCGCGTTCTGCACGTGCTGTTCGACGAGCAGCACCGACATGTCGGCGGTTGCGATCTCGTGCACGAGCGCGAACATCTGCTCGACGACGACGGGCGCGAGGCCGAGCGACATCTCGTCGATCATGAGCACCTTCGGCTTTGCCATGAGCCCGCGGCCGATCGCGACCATCTGCTGCTCACCGCCCGATAGCAGCCCGGCCTCCTGCTTGCGGCGCTCGAGCAGCCGCGGGAAGTGCGAGTACACCTCGTCGAGGCGGGCCTGGGTCTTGCCGTCGCTGCGGCTCGTGAACCCGCCGAGCAGTAGGTTGTCTTCGACCGTCATCGAGCCGAACAGCTTGCGCCCCTCGGGCACCTGCACGATGCCCATCTCGACGCGCCGCTTCGACGACGCCTTCGTGATGTCTTCGCCGTTGTACAGCACCTGGCCGCTCGACGCCGGCAGCAGGCCAGAGATGACCCGCAGCGTCGTCGTCTTGCCCGCGGCGTTCGGGCCGAGGAACGCCGTGATGCCGCTGTCGGGCAGCGTGAGCGAGACGTCTTCGATCGCCTGCGCGTCGCCGTAGTGCGCGCTGATGTTTCGTACCTCAAGCATTGCTCGAGCCCCCTCGCTCTTCGGCCTCGGAGATGATGTTGTTCGCGATGGTGTCGTCGGTGTGCTTCGAGCCGAGGTAGGCCTCGATGACGCGCGGGTCGGTGATGACATCGGTTGGGTCGCCCGACGCGAGCACTCGACCCTGGTTGAGCACGAGCATCTGGTCGGAGACCTCCATCACCGCGGCGACGATGTGCTCGATCATGAGAATCGCGATGCCGCGGTCGCGCACCCGCTGCACGAACGGGAGCACCTCGGTGACCTCGCGGCTGTTCAGCCCCGCGAGCACCTCGTCGAGCAGCAGCAGCTTCGGCTCGGTGCCGAGCGCCTTCGCGACCTCGACGCGCTTGCGCATGACGAGGTTGAGCGACTCGGTTGGCCGCTCGGCGATGTCGGCGATGCCGAGCTCGTCGAGCAGCTCCATCGCCTTCGCTCGGGCGACAGCCGGCCGGGGATGGTTCACGAGGATCGACACCATGACGTTCTCGATGACCGTCATGCCCGCGAACGGGCGCACGACCTGGAACGTGCGGCCGATGCCGCGCCGCGCCCGCGTGGGCAGGTCGGTCTTCGTGATGTCCTCGCCGTCGAACAAGATCGTGCCGGAGTCGGCCGGGAACAGCCCCGAGATGAGGTTGAAGAACGACGTCTTCCCCGCACCGTTCGGGCCGATGATGCCGATGATCTCGTTCGGCCCGACCTCGAGCGATACGTCGTCGACCGCCTGCACGCCGCCGAACCGCTTGCTGACGCCGCTCACCTGGAGCACTGCATCGTTCGTCATTGCTATTCACCGTCCTTCGCCGACGCGGTCGCCGACTCCCGCGACGAGGCGTCGGCCTCGTCGGTGTGGTTCGGCTTCGTGGCGCCTCGGCCCCACTTGCCGCGAAGTTTCTGCCAGCCGTCGACAAGGCCACCGGGCATGAGGCGCACGATGACGATGAGGGCGAGGCCGTAGATCATGAAGTTGAGGCCCTGCACGCCCGAGAACGACGTGCGCAGCCACTCGCCGAGCGGGGTCATGAGCAGCGCACCGACGATCGGGCCGACGACGGTGCCCATGCCACCGATGATGCCGTTCAGCGCGGGCTGCACCGAGTAGAGCGTCATCGAGAACTGCGTCTCGGGCTCGATCACGAAGAGGTAGAGCGCCGAGAAGGCGCCGAACGCGCCCGTGATCGCGGCCGAGATCGCGAGCGTGCCCACCTTGAGCCCGTTCGTGTGCACGCCGAGCGCGCGGATCGCCTCCTCGTCGGTCTTCATCGCGCGCAGGTGGTAGCCCGTGCGCGAGTTGTAGAGCCACACCGAGAAACCGACGGCGAGAATCACCATCGCGAGCACGATGTAGTAGTACGGCTCGCGGTTCTCGAACGAGATGAACGCGAAGCCCTGGTCGTACGGCGTCGTGATGCCGACCGAGCCGTTCGTGAGCGGCACCGCCCACACCGACAGCAGGCGCAGCACCTCGACGAACGCGAGCGACGCGAGCGTGAAGAACGGGCCGCGAAGGCGCAGCAGCGGAATCGCGAGCACCATCGAGGCGGCGGCCGCCGTCACCATGGCGGCGAGGATGCCGACCCACGGGTTGACGCCGAGGTTCACGTAGAGGATCGCGACGGTGTACGCACCGACGCCGAAGAAGGCGGCGTGGCCGAGTGAGAGCGTGCCGCCGATCGCCATGAGGTTCCAGGCGACCGTGACGCCGACGTAGATGAACGTGATGACGGCGATGTGCAGCACGTACTGGTCGCGCACGACGATCGGCAGCAGCAGCGCCACCAGGCCGAGTACGCCGAGGCCGAGATTCTTGCGGTTCGACATTATTTGAGCCCCACTTCTGCGTTTCGAGCCGACCCACCGAAGATGCCCTGCGGGCGCACGATCAGCGCGACGATGAAGACCGCGAACACTGCCACTTGCTGCAGCGCGGGGTCGATGTAGGTTCCCGTGAGCGTCTCGATGACGCCGAGGAAGAGGCCGCCGATGAGGGCGCCGGTCATGTTGCCGAGCCCGCCGAGCACGACCACAACAAAGGCCATGAGCGTGTAGTGGGCGCCGACGAGCGGATACGCGGCCTGGAACGGGATGATGAGCACGCCGGCGATGCCGGTGAGCGCGGCGCCGAGGCCCATCGCGATGAGGTAGTACCGCTTCACTGGAATCCCGAGCATGCGGGCCGTGTCGCGGTCTTCGGCGATGGCGCCGAGCGCCTTGCCAAGCATCGTGCGCTTCATCATCCAGAACAGCGCGGCGACGAGCAGGAGCGCCACGACGAACGCGATGAGACGGGCGTAGGTGGCGCTCACGCCCCCGATCGAGATCGACTGTTCGGCCCACCCGACCGAAACGGTGCGGAACTGGCCGCCGAACAGGAACAGCGCGAGGTTCTGGAGGAACACCGACAGGCCGAGCGTCACGAAGATCTTCATGTTCGCCGACGAGCCCTGCATTGGTTCGAGAATGAACTTCTGCAGCGCGACGCCCGACAGGAACATGAGCGGTGTGACGATAAAGAGCGACACGTACGGGTTGACGCTCCACGTGGTCGAGAGGAACCACGTGAGGTACATCGCGACCATCACGAGCTCACCGTGGGCGAAGTTCGCAATCTTCACGACGCCGAAGATGATGTTGAGGCCCGCCGCGATGAGCGCGTAGACGCCGCCGAGCAGGAGCCCGGCGACGAGGGCTTGAATGAGGAATGTCATTGTCTCGTCGACCTCACTGTCCGAACGGAGTGATGAACTGGGGCTGCGAGACGGCGACCTCGCTCGGGTACACGGTGACGAGCTCCTTGTTCTGCCACTGCATGACGTAGTCCTCGGCGCGCTCGTTCTGGTTGTTCTTGCCGAGCTTGTAGCCCCACGTGTTCACGCTCTGGCTGTTCGGCGCCTCGTAGCTCAGCGCCGCCTCGTGGAACACGTCGGGGTCGTCGTTGCCGCCCGTGAGCTCGAGAATGTCGAGCACGTACGCGGCGCCCGCGTAGTTGCCCTGCGGGTAGCCCGAGCTCGGGAACTTGTTGTACTTTTTCTCGTAGCGCTCGAGGAACGCCTCGAGTTCGGGGGCCGCCGCGGGATTGAGGCGCGGTTGCGGGAAGTCGCAGTCGTAGACGCCCTCGGCGGCGTCGCCGAGCGCATCCGAGAATTCCTGCAGCGTGTATCCGCCACCGATGCCGATGAACGCGCCGACCTTCACGCCGGCGTCGCGGATCTGCCGACCGAGCAGCACCGCGTCGGCCGCGTACGACACCGCGAGAATGACGTCGGGCTGCGCCTGCTTGATGCGGGCGACGGTCGACGAGAGGTCGGTCTGCTTCGCCGAGTACGCCTCGTGGTCGGCGAACTTCATGCCGAGCGCCTCGGCGTTCGCGTCGGCCGAGGCCGTCACCGACTGCCCGTAGTTCGAGTCCTCGTGCACCATCATCAGCTTGAGGTCGCCCGGAGCCTTGCCGAGCTTCGGCGCGAGCACCTCGGCGGTGAACTTCAGCGCCTGCTCGGTCTGCTTCGTCGAGGCGGGGTTGATGCGGTACACCCGCGGATACGCGCGGTCGGTAATGCCCGCGGCCACCGCGCCGAGCTCGACGTAGCTGTTGCCGGTGCGGGCGAACACCTCGCTCGCCGCGGTCGAGAGCGACGAGCTGTACGTGCCCATGCCGAGCTTGATGTTGTTGTTAAACACGAGGCGGCGGGCCTCGGAGGTGGCCGCGTTGACGTCGGGGGCGTCGGCGAGCACGACCTCGACGCGCTTGCCGGCGACGCCGCCGTTCGCATTGCGGTCTTCAACCGCCATCGCGACGCCCTCCCACGACGCCTGGCCGAGCAGGGCGTTCGTGCCCGACATCGGCATGAGCACGCCGAGTCGAATGACCTCGTCGGTCGTGCCCGGCGACGCGCAGGCCGCGAGCGACGTGCCCGCGGCGGCCGCCACGACGGCCGCACCGCCGAAGCGGAACAGGCTTCGCCGGTCGAGCTGTGCATGCAGTGGATTCATGTGAACTCCGTTGTTCGGAAAACGGTGGCCCGAGGGCCGAAACATGGTGGATGCGCGGCGCGCGGCTACGCGGCGGTCCAGCCGCCGTCGACGACGAGCAGCTGGCCCGTGACGTACGAGGCCGCGTCGGACGCGAGGAAGACGGCCGCGCCGGCGAGCTCCTCCGGGTCGCCGAAGCGCTGCATCGGAATGCGCGCGAGCATCTCGGCGTACCGCTTCTCGTCGGTGAACACCGCCTCGGTGAGCTCGGTGCGGAAGTACCCGGGCGCGATCGCGTTCACGCGAATGCCGCGGCCCGACCACTCCGTGCTCAGGCTGCGCACGACGCCGTAGACGCCCGACTTCGTGGCGCCATACGCGCTGATCTGCGGCATCGAGATGAGGCTCGTGAGCGAACCGATGAAGATGTGTGAGCCGGTGGCACCACGCTCGAGCTGCCGGCGGCCGAGCTCCTGGCTCAGCGCGAACGGCGCCGTGAGGTTGATGCGCAGCAGGCGATCCCACTCGGCCGGGTCGAACTCTTCGGCCGCCTGGCGGTGCTGCACGCCGGCGGCGTGCAGCACGATGTCGAGCGGCGCACCGAGCGCCTCCTCGGCGCGGTCGATGAGCGCGGCGGGATCGGCCGTGACGTCGGCGACGATGCCCTCGGCGCCGAGCTCGGCGGCCGTCTCGGTAACCGCGGCCCCGGTGCGGGCGACGATCGCGACCCGCGCGCCGGCGTCGACGAGCCCCTGGGCCATCGCCCTGCCGAGCCCGCGGCTGCCGCCGGTGACGAGGGCGGTCTTGCCCGAGAGCGAGAACCGGTCGTGAAGTGACATGGATGCGCCTTTCTAGTGCGTGCGGATCGCCGCGGCCTTGGTGCGGGTGTAGAACTCGAGGGCGACCTCGCCCTGTTCCTTGTAACCGGACCCCGAGTCCTTGAACCCGCCGAACGGGTGGTGGATGTCCCAGCCGGTCGTCGGCTGGTTCACCGAGACCTGGCCGGCGTCGGCACGGGCGACGAACTCCATCGCGTTCGCGAGGTTCTGGGTGAAGATCGCGGCCGAGAGGCCGTAGCTCGAGTCGTTGACGGCCTCGAGCGCCTCGTCGAACGTGTCGACCTCGAGCATCCCCACCACCGGGCCGAACACCTCGGTGCGCCAGATGTCGTGGTCGCGCGAGATGTCGAGCAGGGTCGGCGCGACGAAGGCGCCGGCCTCGGCCGCGCGGCCCGTGAGTTCGGCCTGTGCGACGACCGTGGCACCGGCCTCGACGGCGCGCTCGACGTGGCCGCGAATGTCGCGCTGCGCGCCCTCGTCGACGACGGGGCCCATGCCGACCTCGGGGTCGGTGCCGGGAGCGACGTGAATGCCGCGCACGTGCTCGGCGAGGCGACGGCGCACCTCGTCGGCGACCTCGCGCTGCACGACGAGGCGACTCGTCGCGGTGCAGCGCTGGCCGGCCTGGCCGAAGGCCCCGGCGGCGATCGTCGGAATCGCGAGGTCGAGGTCGGCGTCGGCGAGCACGACGGCGGCGTTCTTGCCACCCATCTCGGTCTGCACGCGAATGCCGCGGCCGGCGAGCTTGCGCTGCAGGCCGAGGCCGACCTCGGTCGAGCCGGTGAACGACACGGCGCGAATCGAGTCGTCGTCGAACAGGGTGTCGCCGAGGTCGCGGCCGCGACCCGTGACGGTGTTGAGCACGCCGGCCGGCAGACCCGCCTCGTGGAAGATCTCGGCGAGCTTGAGCAGGATGAGCGGGGTCGCCGACGCGGGCTTGATCACGACCGCGTTGCCCGAGATGAGCGCCGGGCCGAGCTTGCGCGCGGGCGTGAGCAGCGGGTCGTTCCACGGCGTGACGAGCACGACGACGCCGAGGGGCTCCTGCACTCGCACCGCGAACGTGTTCGGGCGCCCGTCGGCGAGCAGCCCGCCGAACTCGTCGCGCCCCATGCCGCCGTAGTACTCGAAGAACTCGGCGGTCTTGCCGACCTCGCCGGTCGCGTCGGCGAGCGTCTTGCCGAGCTCGGCGACGATCGTGTCGCGCAGTTCGTCGGCGCGCTCGCGAATGAGCGCTGCGGCGCGCAGCAGCACGGCGCCGCGGGTGAGGCCGTTCGCCCGACGCCACTCGGCGGCGCCCTTGCGCGCGGCTTCAAAAACGCCCGGCAGCTCGGCCGCGGTGAGCGCGGGAACGGTGCCGACGACCTCGCCGGCGGTCGCGGGGTCGGTGACCTCGATGACCTTGCCGTTCGCGGCATCGACGAACTCGCCGCCAATGAGGTTCTGCAGGTGTCCGATCGTCTTGGTTGTGGCCGTCATGGGGTGTGGCTCCTTCGTGTGGCTTAGCTGTGGGCGGTGGCGCGGAACGCGGCGTCGAGATCGCCGGTTTCGGCCGCGGCCACGAGCTCGCGCAGGCGCGGCTCGTCCATGGGTTCGGGGTTGGTGGGGCGCTGGTACTCGGCATTGCAGTAGCGCGCGATCTCGTCGACCTGGTCGGGCTCGATGCGCGCCTCGGCGAGCGTCGTCGGCAGGCCCATGCGGCGGGCGAGCTCCTGCGTCGCCGTCGCCGCGTCGCGGAGCGAGTCGCTCTCGCCGTTCGTGAGTGCGAGCGCGAGGCGCGCGGCGAGGCCAGGGGCAAGGTGCTGGTTGTACGCGATGCAGTACGGCAGCGCGAGGGCGCACGAGACCCCGTGCGGCATCGGCGTCGCGTGCGCGAACGAGTACGCGATCGAGTGCCCGACGACGACGCCCGCGTTGAGCGCCTGCCCGCCGAGGTGCGAGGCCCACTGCGTGCGGGCGAGCGCTTCCGCGTCGCCGCCGTACGCCGCCTCGAGGTTCGCGATGAGCAGCTCGATCGTGTGGAACGACGAGTGCGCCGAGAGCATCGAGGCCTTCGTCGACATGAGCGCCTCGACGGAGTGCGCGAGCGCATCCATGCCCGTCGCGGCGATGACCTGCTTCGGCAGGCTCGCGACGAGCTCAGGGTCGAGCACCGCGACCTCGGGCACGAACCGGCTGCACACCGACGCGCGCTTCGCGCCGTCGACCGTCACCATCGCAATGTTCGTCGCCTCGGAGCCGGTGCCGACGGTGGTCGGGATGAGCACGAGCGGTGCGAGCTCGACCTCGTCGGCGACGGGGCCGACCCAGTCGGCGGCGCCGCCGCCCTGGCGCAGCAGCAGCGCGATGAGCTTGGCCGAGTCGAGCACCGATCCGCCGCCGACGCCGATCACCGCGGTGGCCTTTGCCTCGCGGGCGGCGGTCGCGACCTCGTCGACGACCTCGGCCGTCGGCTCGGCGCCGAAGCCGCCGCGCACGACGACCTCGATGCCGCCGTCGCGCAGGGCCGCCTCGATCGGCTCGATGAGCCCGGCGTTCGCGACGGCGTCGTCGACCGCGAGCAGCACCGCGCCAGTGTCGTAGCTCGAGTGGCCGCGCAGGATCTCGGGGAGTCGGCGGGCGCTGCCCGTGCCGCCGATCACGGCGGCGGGGGCGAGGAAGATCGAGTCAGAGACCGGGTTGGGCCACCAGAGGGCGGACGTCATTGTCGCTTCTTTCTGTGCGTCGGGCGGGGCATCGCAGTGGGCGTCGCACCGCCCGGAATTCTGCAGTGGTGGACCCTGCTTTGGATCCAACAGTTCCCGATCGAACCACAGTTGCACGCAACCGTCAACCGAATTGGATCCGACTACCCCTCGTGCTGCTGCGCAATGACCGATTCGCCGAGAATGCGGGTGCGGCGGATGTGCAGGCGCAGCACCTCGCCGAGCGCCTCGGCGTCGGAGTGGTCGATGTAGTAGCAGATGAGCTCGTGGTCGGCGCGGGTCGCGAGGTGGTCGTCACCCGAGAATTGCGGCACCGTAACTCGGCGGTAGCGCTGCGTCTTGTTCCACAGCTGCACGACGCGGTCGTACAGCGATTCGCCCCGCACCCCGGCGAACGTCGCGAGATGAAACTCGCGGTCGCGGCGGGTGAACTCCTCAACGTGCTCGGGCTGGCCCGTCACCTCGGCCGTGCGGAGCGCGTGCTCGTGAATTTCGCGCCGGTGCTCGTCGGTCAACTTCGGCAGACTCGCGCGGATCGCGAAGGGTTCAAGTGCCTCGCGCAGCTGATACGTCTGACTGAAGTCCTCGGGGTCGACATCGCTCACCCAGGCGCCGGCGTGCGGGCGCAGCACGATGAGCTCCTCGGCCTCGAGCTGCCGGAGCGCGACGCGCACGGGCATGCGGCTCGTCGCGAATCGCTCGGCGAGCTCCTCCTGCCGGATGCGCGCCCCGGCGGCGAGCTCGCCCGTGAGGATCAGCTCGCGAAGCGCATCCGTGATGCCCTCGCTGCCCTGCCGCTCGGTGTCGTGCGCAGTGTCGCTCTGCTCGGTGTTGCCCATGCGCCGCATCCCTTCCCGAAGTGCCGCCAACCCGGCGATCCAATTTTGCCCGACGCGCGCCTGTGCGCATCCGTTGGCGCCCTCCCGAGCGAGTCGCGAGTCGGCCGGTTGGATCCAATTTAGCGTTTTCGGAGTACAGTCGCACGCGACACCATCCCCCGAATTGCACGAAGGAGTGCCAGTGACTGCATCCACCCACCACCTCGCCATCACCGGCGGCGCGAGCGGCATCGGCCTCGCCACCGCCGCGCGCTGGTTGCGAGACCCGAACCGCCGCGTCGTGCTGCTCGACCTGCGCCCCGACGCCCTCGAGCAGGCGGTCGCCGAGCTCGGCGACCGGGCCCGCGGCATCGTCACCGACGTCACCTCGCGCGAGAGCGTCGACGCCGCGTTCACCGACATCGCCGCTGCCGAGGGCACGCTGCACGGCCTCGTGAACTGCGCCGGCGTGTCGCGGCCCGTCGCAACCGCCGACATGACCGACGCCGACTGGGACTTCCTCATCGAGGTGCACCTCGGCGGCACGATGCGCGCCTCGCGGGCCGCGTATCCGCTGCTGCGCGAGAGTAACGGCGCGATCGTCAACCTCACCTCGGTCGCGAGTCGCGTCGGCATGCCGCAGCGCGCAAGCTACAACACCGTGAAGCACGGCATCGACGGCTTCACGAAGTCGATCGCGATCGAGTGGGCGCGCGACGGCATTCGCGCGAACTCGGTGGGCCCGGGCTACGTCGACACCCCGTTCAACCGCCGAATCGAGGCCGAGGGCAAGCTCAACTTCGATCTCGTGCGTGAGCGGATTCCCATGCGCCGGCTCGCCGACCCCGCCGAGATCGCGGGGCCGATCGTCTGGCTGCTCGGCGACGAGGCCGGCTACATCACGGGGCACAACCTCATGATCGACGCCGGCATGACCGTCGCCGGCGAGTGGTACCCGGAGGTGGACGCATGAGCCGCTTCGCCGACAAGACCGTCGTCATCACGGGCGCCGCGGGCGGCATCGGCGCCGCGCTCGCCGGCCGCCTGCGCGCCGAGGGCGCCCGCCTCGTGCTGCACGACCTCGCGGCCGAGGCGCTCGCCTCGCTCGACGAGTCGCTGCACGCCGGCGCCGACGTTCACCACGTCGCCGGCGACATCACCGACCCCGAAGTGCAGGCCGCGATCGTGCGCGCCGCCGAGGAACTCGGCGGGGTCGACGGGTTCGCGCCGGCCGCCGGCATCTACCTCGAGGCCCCGCTCGCCGAGCTCACGCTCGAGCAGTGGCGACAGACGCTCGCGATCAACCTCGACGCCGTCTTCGCACTCACGAGCCAGCTCCTCCCCGTACTCAATGACGACGCGGCGATCGTGACGTTCGCCTCGGTCGCCGGCGAGCGCGGCTCGAAGGGGCACGCGCACTACGCCGCCTCGAAGGGCGCGATCACCTCGTTCACCCGCACGCTCGCGCTCGAGCTCGGCCACCGCGGTATTCGCGCGAACACGGTCGCGCCCGGCATCATTCGCACCCGCATGACCGACGGCTCGGTGAGCAAGCACGGCGATGCCTGGGCCGCGCAAACACCGCTCGGGCGGCACGGCACCGCCGACGAAACGGCCGCCGCGGTCGCGTTCCTGCTCTCAAGCGACGCCTCGTTCATCACGGGCGTGCAGCTCGACGTCAACGGCGGGCTCTACATGTCGTGACCGGCGCGATGGTGGGTCGCGGGGCCCTGCTTCGCGAGCCCCGTGACGCAGGGCGCGGATGCAGGGGGCGCAGCCGAACGCCGGGGCCACACTTGCCCACCACATCCGGATCGGCCCACCGCATCCAGCTCGGGGCTTGGCGGCAGGGCTTGACCTTCTCGGCAGTTGCATGCAACTCTGTTCGTGTTGCATGCAACTGCCGGGCGAAAGTCGCCGGGTCAAGAGACCAAGCTGCGAGATGAGGCCAAGATGCGCGCTGGGCTAGCGGAGCTGCTCGAGCGCCCGCAGCGCGTCGGGCGCTCCGAACTCAGAGCGCCCCGCCGACTCCTGCCGCAGCAGCAGGTCGGCGGTGTTGAGGATGTGCTGCCGCATCGCGGCCCCGGCCGCCGGGCCGTCGCCCGCCACGATCGCGTCGACGATCGCCCGGTGATCTTCGGCGCACTCGACCGTCGAGCGCATGTTCGGCACCGTGCCGACGCCCGTCTTCAGCACGAGGTTCCGCTGCTCGGTAAGCACCTCGACCGCACGCCGGTTGCCCGCCACCTCGAGCAGCGCCGCGTGGAAGTCGCGGTCGCAGCGCAGCGTCGCGTCGGCATCGCCCGTCTCGGCGACCTCGACGAAGCGCGCGAAGGCCGCCGCGATCGCGTCGCGCTCATCCTGCGTCGCGCTCCTCGCCGCCCGCGCCGCGAGCGGCACCTCGAGCATGAGCCGCACCTCGAACCCCTCGACGAACGACTCGAGGCTCGTCGGCAGCACGCGGATGCCCCGGTTGCGCTCGACCGTCACGAGGCCGAGCCGCACGAGCTCCTGCGTCGCCTCACGGATGGGGGTGCGCGACATGCCGAAGCGTTCGCCGAGCTCGGTCGCCGAGTACCGCTCCCCCGCCTCAAGCTCCCCGAGCACGATCGCTCGCCGCAGCTGCTCGACGGCACGCTCGGTCATCGTCGGACCACGATCGGTCGTCGTCATCTGCTCGGCCTCACTCTCACCGCACTGTCACGAAGGAAGTAGTACCCATCATGCCAAGCACCAACCGTATCGCCGTGATCGGCGCCGGCATCATCGGCGCCGCCGTCGCCCGCGAGCTGCTGCGCCGGTACCCCGACGCCCGCGTCGTGCTCTTCGAGAAGGAGTCGCACGTCGCCGGCCACCAGACCGGCCACAACTCCGGCGTCGTGCACGCCGGGCTCTACTACACGCCTGGCAGCCTCAAGGCCCGGCTCTGCCGCCGCGGCGTCGATCTCATCACGAGCTTCGCCGAGGAACACGATGTCGCGATCGACGAGTGCGGCAAGGTCGTCGTCGCCCAGAACGAGGTCGAGCGCGAGCGCCTCGACGAGATCTACCGCAAGGCGACCGCGAACGGCGTGCCCGACGTCGCCCTCATCGGCCCCGAGCGCCTGCGTGAGCTCGAGCCGAACGTCGTCGGCGAGGCCGCCCTGCACTCGCCGCACACCGCGATCATCGACTACATCGGCCTCACGAAGGCGCTCGTCGCCGACTTCGAGCGCGCGGGCGGCGAGGTGCGGCTCAGCACGAGCGTCGAACGCGTGCGCAGCGGCAACGGCCTCGTCACGATCATCACCGACCGCGACGTCGAGACGTTCGACAACGCGATCGTCTGCGGCGGGCTCCAGTCCGACCGACTCGCGCGCGCATCCGGCGCCGGCAGCGACCCGAGCATCGTGCCCTTCTTCGGCCAGTACTTCGTGCTCGACCACGAGCACGCCGACGTCGTCAACGGGCTCATCTACCCTGTGCCCGACCCCGCGTATCCGTTCCTCGGGGTGCACGTCACCCGCCGCATCGA
This sequence comes from [Zimmermannella] faecalis ATCC 13722, assembly GCF_000381765.1. Classification (GTDB taxonomy): domain Bacteria; phylum Actinomycetota; class Actinomycetes; order Actinomycetales; family Microbacteriaceae; genus Gulosibacter; species Gulosibacter faecalis. The sequence continues at coordinate 65,424 of NZ_KB907078.1, forward strand.
CGGCGAGCTCATGATCGGCCCGAACGCGTTCCTCTCGTTCGCGCGCGAGCAGTACAAGGGGTTCCCGTTCAACCTGCGCGACGCCCTCGCGATCGCGAAGGATGCCGGCTTCTGGCGCTTCGCCTCGCAGAACGCCGGGGCCGCCGCGCGCGAGCTCGGCGGGGTGTTCTCGATGGACCGCTTCGTCGAAGGCGCCGCGAAGTTCGTGCCGCAGCTCTCGGGCGCGAAGGGGCACCGGGCCCCGCGCGGTGTGCGCGCCCAGGCCGTCGACCGGCAGGGCAAGCTCGTCGACGACTTCGTGATTCAGCGCAGCGGCGGCGCGATGTTCCTGCGCAACGCCCCCTCCCCCGGCGCGACCTCGTCGATGGCGATCGCCGAATACCTCGCCGACGAGCTCGCGAAGCACGCCGACCTCGGGCCCGTGCGCGCGGTGTAGGGGTGTGCTGGCCTGACAGGGCGACAGCCTGCTGACCAGACCTGATGAGGCCGACGGAACCTGAAGGCGGCGACGAGACCTGATGGCATGCCATCGGGTTTCGTCGGAGTGATCAGGTCTCGTCGGAGGTGGCAGGTCTGGTGATGTGGGGTGGAGCGGGGCTGAGGTGGGCGGGGCTGGGGTGGAGCAGGTATGGGTTGGGCCGCGTCGCGCGCACCTGCAAGACTTGGCGGCATGGCTCGCAACCCCGCAGTGAACCGCAATCCGCGCGCGAATCGCGCCGTGCATCCCGACCGCGCCTGGGTGCGCCTCCTGCGCCTCGCCCTCGGCGTCGCCGCGTTCGCCGGTGTCGGGTGGAACTTCTACCGGGCCGCGAACGGCATGGTCGAGTCGACCCTCATCGAGTCGATCTCGCAGTTCACGAACCAGGCGAACCTCGTGTTTGGCCTCGTGCTCGTGGTCGGCGCGCTGCGCTCGCGAGACTCGCTGCCCGCGTGGTGGGACGACGTGCGGGGCGCGGCCGCGTTCTACATGGTCATGACGGGGCTCATCTACGCGATCCTCGTTGCCGAGCCCGGGGAACTCGCGCGCTGGGACCTCGAGTGGTCGAACATTCTGCTGCACCGCATCACGCCGACGCTCGCGCTCGTGGGTTGGCTAGTCGTGACCATGACCCGACGCGGAACCTGGGGCCGTCCGCTCGCGTGGCTCGCGTATCCGGTGCTCTACCTCACCTACACGTGGGTGCGCGGCAGCATCGTCGGCTGGTACCCGTACGGGTTCCTCGACCCGACCGGTCCGGGCGGCTGGGGCGACGTGCTCGCGACGACGGCGCAGGTGTTCGTCGCGTTCCTCGTGATCGCGGTGGTGCTGCACGTGCTCGGGATGCTGCGGGCGAGCCTCGCGCACCGAGGTCGAGTCGGGTCGCGCAGCTCGGCCGAGCCGGTCGGCTGACGCGCACACCCGCGGCCGTCGCCTGGGGTCGCCGCGCGCGGGGCCCGGATAGGCGGGTCGGGCCCCGGCCGCGCGGCTACTCCTCGACGACGCAGGCGACGGTGCTGACGCCGTCGTCGCGGTGGCCGAGGCCGTGGGTGATGCCGTTGAATCCGGGGAACCGCTCGGCGAGATCGCCCTCGACTCGCAAGTAGTCGACGATTCGCTCGGTGACGCGCTCGCCGGGCACGAGCAGCGGGATTCCGGGTGGGTAGGGCGTGAGCAGCACGGCGGTGATGCGGCCCGCGAGCTTGTCGACCGGCACGTGTTCGATACGTCCCGCGGTCATAGCGGCCCACGCGTCGGCGGGCAGCATCGCGACCTCGGGGTCGCCGAGGTAGATGTCGGTCGTGAGGTTCGCGAAGTCGCCCTCGCGGTACGCCTCGTGGAGCTGGTCGCAGAGGTCGCGCAGCCCGAACACCGCGTAGCGCGGGAACTCGGCGGCGAACTCGGGCATCACGTCGCGCACCTCGGCGTTGCGGTCGTAGGCGCGCTTGAAGCGGTGGAGTTCGGCGATGAGCGTGTTCCAGCGGCCCTTCGTCACGCCGATCGTGAAGAGCACGAACAGCGAGTAGAGGCCGGTCTTCTCGACGACGACGCCGTGCTCGGCGAGGTACTTCGCGAGCACGAGCCCGGGGATGCCGCGGTCGCCGAACACGCCGTCGGTGCTGAGGCCGGGCGTCGTGAGCGTGACCTTGATCGGGTCGAGCATCGTGAAGCCGTCGTCGATGTCGTCGAAGCCGTGCCAGGTCTGTTCGCTCGAGAGCTCCCACTCCTCGCGCGCCGCGATGCCCTCGCGGGCGGGCGTGTCGGGTCCCCACACGTCGAACCACCAGTCGTCGTCGGCGCGTTCCTCGCCGATGCGAATGATCGCGCGGCGGAACTCCATCGCCTCGGTGATCGCCTCTTCGACGAGCGCGTGCCCGCCGACGCCGCGCATCATCTCGGCCGACACGTCGCAGCTCGCGATGATCGCGTACTGCGGGCTCGTCGAGGTGTGCATGAGGTAGGCCTCGTTGAAGATGTTCGGGTCGAGCCGGTGCTCTTCGGCGTTCTGCACGAGAATCTGCGACGCCTGCGAGAGCCCGGCGAGCAGCTTGTGGGTCGACTGCGTCGCGTAGACGAGCGACGACTTCGTGCGCTCGGCGCGCTCGTCGACCGCGTGCATCCCCCGGTAGAGCTGGTGGAACCGCGCGTGCGGCAGCCACGCCTCATCGAAGTGGAGCACGTCGACGGCGCCGTCGAGCGTGCGCTTGATCTCTTCGGCGTTGTAGACGATGCCGTCGTACGTGCTCTGCGTGAGGGTGAGGATGCGCGGGGTCGCGTCGGGGTCGTCGATGAACGGATGCGCGGCGATCTTCGCGCGGATCGACTCGGGGCTGAACTGGTCGCGCGAGATCGGCCCGATGATGCCGGCGCGGTTGCGCGTCGGCTTGAGGTAGATGGGGATCGCGCCGGTGAGCATGATCGCGTGGAGGATCGACTTGTGGCAGTTGCGGTCGACCACGACGATGTCGCCGGGGCCGACGGCCGAGTTCCAGACGATCTTGTTCGAGGTGGAGGTGCCGTTCGTCACGAAGTAGAGGTGGTCGGCGCCGAAGGTTTCAGCGGCGCGGGCCTCCGACTCGGCGACGGGGCCAGTGTGGTCGAGCAGCTGCCCGAGCTCTTCGACGGCGTTGCAGACGTCGGCGCGCAGCAGGTTCTCGCCGAAGAACTGGTGGAACATCGTTCCGGCGGGCGACTTGAGGAACGCCGTGCCGCCCGAGTGCCCCGGGCAGTGCCACGAGTAGGCACCGTCGTTCGCGTAGTCCATGAGCGCGCGGAAGAACGGCGGCGCGAGCCGCTCGACGTACCGGCTCGCCTCGCGCACGATCGTGCGGGCGACGAACTCCGGGGTGTCTTCGTAGGCGTTGATGACGCCCTCGATCTCGCGGAGCACGACGGTCGGCAGGCGCCGGGCCGTGAGTTGCTCGCCGTAAAGGTAGACGGGAATCTCGGCGTTCTGCTCGCGCACGGTCGCGACGAACCGCACGAGCTCGTCGGCGCGGTCGCTGCCCGCGTCGAGCGCGGCCGGGTCGACGTGATAGAGAATCGCCGACTTGTCGTTGAGCAGCCGGGCGTGCGAGGCGGCGTCGAGCCCGGCCGAGAGCGACTCGACGCGCACCCCCTGGGCCTCGAGCTGCGTGGCGAGCCCGTCGAGGGTGGTCTCGGGCTGCGCGGCGTCGACGCGCGAGTCGGCGATGACGGCGATGGCGAAGTTGTTCGTCTGCACGTGCGGACCTTTCTATAAGCGGTGAGTTGGGGTGCCGGCCAGGTTGCCGGCGAAGCACAGGCGGCGAGGGTGGCGCGGGCTACCAGCCGCCGTACGACGCGATCGCGTCGAGCGGCACCCGGCCCGAGGCGACGTCGTCGAGGGCGGTGAGGATGCACTCGAGGCCGGCGCGCAGCTCGTCCTCGGCGATCGTGAGGGGCGGGGTGACTTCGAGCACGTTCTCGCGCACAACGAACAGCGCGCAGCCGAGCTCCCAGGCGCGGTAGACCGTGAGCGCCGCGACCTCGGCCGGGGTGAACGGCTGCCCCGCGGCCTCGCCGAGCTCGACGCCGAGCAGCAGGCCTGCGCCGCGCACCTCGGTGATCGCGGCGGACCCGGGGCGGTTGCTCGCGCGGTAGCCGGCGAGCGAGTCGCGGGCGACTGCGCCGAGCCGGGTCGCGGCGGCGAGCAGCTCGCCGTCGTCGAGCAGCCCGAGCACGGCGGATGCGGCGGCCGCGGCGATCGGTGCGCCGGCGGTCGTGAGCAGGGCCGAGGCGCGGGGCTCGCTCATCGCCTCGACCGGCCCGACGACGGCCGACACCGGGAGCCCTCCCCCGAGCGCCTTGCCGAGCGTGACGAGGTCGGGCGCCACGCCGGAGCGCTCGAACGCGAAGCGCTCGCCCGTGCGGCCGAGCCCGGCCTTCACCTCGTCGACGATGAGCAGGGCGCCGAACTCGTCGCAGAGCTCGCGCAGGGCGGGCAGGAATCCGGCGGGCGGTACGAGCACGCCGCCGTCGCACTGCAGCGCCTCGACGATGACGGCCGCGACGTCGCGGCCCGCGAGCAGCTCGCGCAGGCGGCCGCGCGCGGAGTCGAGCTGCGCATGCGTCACCGGGTAGTCGACGAGCCGCGCCTGGGGCGCGTCGTCGCCCGGCTCGACCGCGATGCCCGACACCTCGAGCGAGGGGCCGTGCCCGCCGTGGTAGCTGCCGCTGAACGCGACGATGCCCTGGCGCCCGGTGGCGTGGCGGGCGGCGGCGATCGCGACGGTGTTCGCGTCGGTGCCGCCGAGGCCGAGGTAGGCGCGGCGGCACGCGGTGTCGGCCTCGCGAATCGGCACGAGCTCGACGAGTCGCTCGGCGAGCCGGGTCGTCGCCTCGACGGCGCTTGAGAGCACGGAGGCGCCGCCGCCCGCGCGTGCGGCGTCGGCGATCGCGTCGGCGATGGTCGGGTTACCGTGGCCGAAGGCCGAGGCGGTCCAGCTCGCCGAGAAGTCGAGCACGCGACGCCCCGACGAGGTACGCAGCCAGGCGCCTTCGCCGCCCGCGACGGCGAGCGGGAAGAAGCGGAGGTGTTCGATGCCGGCGACGGCGGCCTCGTCGCGCGCGTACGCGGCGAGTTCTTCGCGCCGCTCGTCGGCCGTGAGTTCGCGGGGAACGCGGGTCATAGCGGCTCCTTCGTGATGGTCGATTCGATTGCGGCGCGCATCGGGTCGATGCGGCGAAGGCGGTCGAGCCCGTCGCTGCCGAGGCGCGCGACCGCGGCCTCGCACAGGGCCGAGACGAGCGCCATTGCGGGCACGAGGGTGTCGGATGGTCCGCTCGCCTCGACGCGGCAGCTCAGCACGACGTCGGCGAAGTTCGCGATGGGCGACAGCCAGCGGTCGGTGATGAGGGCGATGCGGGCGCCGTGCTCGCGGGCCTGGCGGGCGATGCGCTCGGTGGCGGGGGCGTAGCGGCGGAAGTCGAAGATGACCCACACGTCGGCGCGGTTCGCCGACTCGAGCAGGAGGTCGATCTGCCGCATCGTGTTGCTCGGGCAGGTGCGCACGCCCGGCCGAAACATCGAGAGCTCGGTGACGAGGTGGTGCGCGAGCAGCCCCGAGAACACGCCGCCGTGGGCGACGATGCCGACGCGGGAGTCGGCGAGCCAGCCGACGAGCTGTTCGACCTCGCTCGCGCGCAGCGAGTCGAAGGTGCGGTTGATGCCGTCGATGTACGACGCCTGCGATGCCCGGAGCTGCTCGAGCCCGTCGTCGGCGGGCGCCGGGTCGGGACGGCGCAGCGCGAGCGAGAGCGCGGAGTCTTCGCGCGCCTGCACCTCGTCGCGCAGCGAGTCTTGAAACTCGCGGTACGCCGCGAACCCGAGGGTCTGCACGAATCGCACGATCGTCGCGGCGCTCACGCCGGCGCGCTCGGCGAACCGGTGCACGCTCGTGAGCCCGGCGACCGGGTAGTCGCTGAGCAGCGTGCGGGCGACCCGGCGCTCGGCCGACGTGAGGTCGGCGAAGCGCCCGTTGATGCGCTCGGTGACGCTCGCCGCGTCATCGTGCGTCGCGGGGGTGGTCACGGCGTCGCCCCGTCGAGTCGGCGCGCGGCCGCGAGATAGCCGGCGATGAAGGTCTTTGCGACGCGCTCGATGGCGTGTTCGTCGGGCAGGAACGTCGCGTCGTGGAGCGACACCCCGCCGCCGTCGACGCCGACGAAGGTCATGACGCTCGGCACGGCCGTGCCGAAGAACGAGAAGTCGTCGGCGCCGAGCGAGCGCATCGGCTCGGCGTGGTCGAGCCCGACGCGGTCGAGCAGGCCGTCGAGTTCGGCGACGAGCGCCTCGTCGTTCACGAGCTCGGGCTCGCCCTCGACGTGCTCGAGCGTGCCGGTGCAGCCGAACGCGCTCGCCTGGTGGGCGACAAAGTCGCGCAGCACGTCGGCGAGCCTGCGGGCCTCGTCGGACGACGCGGTGCGAATCGTCGCGAGAATCTCGCCGGATGCGGGGAGCACGTTCGCGGCGCCCGACCCGACGCGCACGGTGCCGACGCTGACGACGGCCGAGTGCATGGGGTCGACGGTGCGCCGCAGGGTCGCGGGGATGCCCGAGATGATCTGCGCGACGGCCCCGGCCACGTCGTCGCCGTGGTGCGGATACGCGCCGTGGCCGCCGCGGCCGGTGACGACGATGCGCAGCTCGCCTGCGGCGGCGTTCACGAAGCCGGCGCCGGTCGCGACCGCGCCGACGGGCACGCCCGGATGCACGTGCGCACCAAACATGTGCGCGATTTCGGCGCGCGCGAACGCGGGCTCCTCGACGATGTCGGCCGCGCCCGAGGGGTACGCCTCCTCGCGCGGCTGCAGCACCGGCACGAGCGCGTACGGCAGCGGGAGGTCCCGGGCCGCTCGCACGACCGCGGTGAGTGCGGCGAGGTGCACGTCGTGGCCGCACGCGTGCATGCAGCCATTCGTCGACGCCCACTCGACGCCCGTCGCCTCGGTGACCGGCAGCGCATCCAGCTCGCCGCGCATCCCGATCGCCGGGCCCGAGTCGGGGCCGAGGCGGCCGATGCCGCCCGTGTCGGCGACCGGCTCGAACTCGAGATCCATCGCCGCGGCGACGCGCTCGGTGGTCTCGCGCTCGTCGCCGCTCGCGCGGGGCTCGCGGTGGAGCACCCGGCGCAGCTCGGCCGCGGCCGGCAGCTCGCGCTCGAGTGCGGCGAGCCAGTCGGTCAGCAGGGTCTGGGTGTCTGTTGGCAGAGCGTCGGTGGCAGAAGTCATGCTGCTCCGTTCTGTGCGAGCGGGTCGAATCCGTAGACGCGGGCCGCGTTCTCGTAGCCGATCATGCGGGCGACGCGCTGCTGCTCGGCGAGCGGCCAGCCGTCGAGCTCGGCGAACCGCGCGAGCGCCGCCGTGAGGCCCCGGCGGAAAAGCAGCGTGCCGAGATAGTAGAGCTCGGCCGCGCCGAACGCGTCGCTGCTGAACAGGATCTTGCCGAAGGGCGCGAGCTCGAGCGACTCGGCGATGACGGCCTCCGACCGCGAACCCGTGTAGTTGATCGCGAGCCCGATGTCGAAGTAGACGTGCGGGAACACGTCGGCGAGGTAGCCCGCCTCGCGGTGGAACGGGTAGCAGTGCAGCAGCGTGAACCGCGCCCCCGAGTCGACGCTCGCGCGCAGCAGCCGGGTGAGCAGCAGCGGGTTGCAGCGGTGCAGATCGACGTCGTCATCGCCGTAGCCGACGTGCACCTGAATGACGCAGGCGCGATCGATCGCGAGCCAGATGAGGTGACGAATCAGCGTCGGGTCGTCGAGCCGCAGCGGCCCCTCGGTCTCGAGGAGTCGCGCGGCGCTCGACTCGACCGCCGACCGGCCCGGCCGGGCGTCATCGAAGTCGAACCCGATGCGGTAGGCCGCGATTGTCTTGACCCCGACCGCGTGCTCGAGGCGCGCATCCAGCGTTCGCTCGATCTCGTCGACAAGCTGGGCTGCGGATGCGCCCGGCGCGTCGCGAACGCGCTCCGCGACCTGCTCGGCGAGGCGCTCGAGGCGCACGATTTCGCAGTGGCTCGCGTCGCCGAGCTCGGCCATGTCGGCGGGGCCGTTGATGCGGCCGGCGTCGTGGCCGGTCTCGATGCCGTACACCGCGATGTTCGCGGCGCGCAGGAGTCGCCGGTTCACCTCGTCGGCGCCGAGCTCGCGGCGCCGCGCGAGGTAGTCGTCGGGCGCCGCGAATGGCTCGAGCCCGAGGATCGGCGCGCAGTGCGCCCGCACCTGGAACCCGACCTGCGAGTCGAAGCGGGTCGTGCCGTCGGTCGCGGGCCGCGACGACTCCGAGATGAGCCCCTCGAATTCCGCACGATCGACGTCGTTCGTCAGCACGCCGTGGCAGTGATGATCGAACAGCGGCAGGTTCGTGAGGTCGAGTGCGTCAGTAGACATTCGTGTACGCCTCGCACTGTTCGGCCGGGGTCTTGTCACGCAGCGAGGCGATCTCGTCGCGCTTCACCGCGAGGAAGGTCGCGAGCCAGTTCGGCGCGAGCCAGCTCCGCACCGTCTCGTTCTCCTCGAGCGCGACGAGCGCCTCCTCGAGGCTGCCCGGGAGCTGCGCGAGGCCGGCGTGCTCGCCGTCGAGGTCGAGCTCGCCCACGACGATGTCGGCCGGCGCGAGGTCTTCGTCGATGCCGGCGAGGCCCGCGCGGATGATGAGCCCGAGCAGCAGCCACGGGTTCGCACCGATGTCGCTGCCGCGGAACTCGAAGTGGAGCTGCGGCTTCGGGTCGCGGCCGTCGAGCTCGTTCGTCGGGCAGATGCGCAGCAGCGCCTCGCGGTTCTGCAGGCCGAGGAACGCGCGGGCGGTCGACCAGTTGTGCGGCGCGAGGCGCACGTAGCTCGTCACGAGTGGCGCGAACAGCGCCGTCATCGCCGGCGCGTACTTCACGATGCCCGCGGCGAACTTCGCGGCGGTCTCGGAGAGCCGGCCCGGGCGGGTGTCGTCCCACACGACGGTCTCGCCGTCGAGGTCGTTGAGCCCGAAGTGCACGTGCACGCCGTTCCCACCGGCGCCGGGGCGCACGACCGGGGCGAAGCTCGCGTGGCGCCCGTTCGCGGCAAACAGGTCGGTGACAATGTCGCGAACGAGGATCGCGCGGTCGGCCGCCGCGAGCGCATCCGTCGGCTTCACCGTGATCTCGTACTGGTGCTCGGCGTACTCGGGCAGCCAGGTGTCGGGCTCGAGGCCGGCGCGCTCGAGCGTCGTGACGAGCTGCGAACCGATCGGCTCGATGTTGCGGAAGCCCCGCAGCGAGAACGGGTGCGGTTCGGTCGTCGCCGAGAGGTCGACGAACTCGTGCTCGAACGCGCTGCGGGTCGTGAACCCGTGCTCGCGGAGGTCGGCGATCGCGTTCTTCAGGAACGTGCGCGCGCACGACTCCCACGGCGTGCCGTCGGTCTCGATGATGTCGGAGAACACGAGGTTGAGCGGCGTGCGGCCCGGCACCGTGTCGATGCGCACGCGCGAATCGAGGTCGGGCTTAAGCCGAAGGTCACCCGACGAGCCGTACGGAATGCCGTCGACGATGTGGCCGAGGGGGCCGATGCCGAGGTTCGCGGGCACCCAGCCGAGCGTCGTGCGCTCGTCGAAGTCGGCGAGCCGCTGCGCGCGGCCCTTCGTGCGCGCCGCGATGTCGGTGGTCGCAAGGAAGATGAGTTCGTCGAGGTCGTTCGCCTCGGCAGCTGCGGTGGTTGGGGTGGTCATGACTAGTCCTCCACGGTGAGTCGAGCGCCGATTCGCTTCGCCAGCTGCGGCTGGCTCAGCACGATGATGAGGCCCACGATGCACCATGCACCGGCGAGCCAGGGGAAGTAGGTGTACGGCGGCTCCTGGCCGACGATCTGAATCACGTACACGTAGATAAGGAATGCGAGGGCGAGCAGCGGGAAGATGACCTCCCACTTCTTGATGCCGGAGTTTGGCGTGAACATGTGGCGAATCACGCCGACCGCGGTCATGCCGTAGGCCACGACCATGCAGAGCGTGCCCATCGTCGCGTACCAGTAGTAGGCGTCGACGCTCGTCGCGCCGAACACGCCGAGCACGAGCGCCATGACGGTCGTGAGCAGCACGGCGACCGTCACCGACGCCGAGGGCACCTGGGTGCGCTCGTTGAGGCGGGCGAACGCCTTCGGGCCGAAGCCGTCGCGCGCGAGGGCGAACAGGAGTCGCGAGGCGGCCGTGCTCGAGCTGAGCAGCGCGCCGAACGCGACGAGGAACGCAATGATCGAGATGAGCACCGCGAACCACGGGCCGATGTACGTCGACGCGAGGGTCGTGAGGGTCGACGAGGCGTTCGCGAACGCGTCGATGCCGGCCTGGTCGGTGCCGAAACCGATCGTCTGCGCGAACATCATGAACACGTACACGAGACCGCCGATGATGACGGCGAGCAGCACGGCGCGGGGCACGTGGCGCTTCGGGTCGTCGGATTCCTCGCCGAGCGACGTGCCGGACTCGAAGCCCGCCCATGAGAGGAAGCCGAAGACCGCCGCCGTCATGATCGCCGTGATGGGGGCATCCCCCGGCGTGAGGGTTGAGAGGTCGATGCCGGTCGACACCGGGGCGTCGCCCGCCGCGATCTTCACGATGATGACGATGGCGAGGATGAGCATCGCACCGATGCCGACGAAGCCGATGCCGAGCAGGGTGCGGGCGACGATCGCCGACTCGCGCAGGTTGAGTGCGAGCGCCGCGACGCCGACGACCGCGGCCACGATCATCCACATGCCCGGGGCGAGCACGACGCCCATCTCGGCGAGCATCGCCTCGAAGAACACTGCGCACGCGCCGACGATGCAGGCCGCGAAGAAGATGTAGGTGCCGAGCAGCGCGAAGCCGCCGAAGAACCCGGCCTTCGGGCCGAGCGTCGTGCCGGCGAGCGCGTACACCGAGCCCGCGTGCGTGATCTTGCGCGTGAGGCGCACGAAGCCGTACGCGACGAACAGGGTGCCGACGAACGCGACGAGGAACGTAAACGGCACCGACTTGCCGACGAGCCCGGCGACGCCGATGCCGTTGAGCGACATCGCCATGACCGGCCCCATGAAGCCGATGCCGATTGCCGTGATCTCGAACGTGCCAAGCGGGCGCTTGGTGTGTGGGGTGGCGGTCTGCGCCGCCGAAGTTTCGCTCATTGTGTGCCCTCACTGCCACAGGTGACGCCGCGTTCGCTCCGATGCGAACCGTCCCGGCGTTCATGAACCAAATGTTTCACTGCGCGTAAATCTAGCGCGTCGTGAAACATTTGTCACACGGTTGGGGTGAGTTGGGCGTCGGTGAGTGGAGGGTCGCGGTGTCGCGAACGCAGTGGGCGCAGTCGGACGCCATGGCCACACTTGCCCACCACACCCAGCTGCGCCCACTGCATCCGATCGCGTGAAGCGCATCCGGGCGAACCCGGAAGGTCGCCAGCTACGCCGCGACGTTAGTTCGCGACCGCGCGGACGGCTTCGCGGAGCGTCGGCATCGCAAATTCGAACCCCGCTGCCGTGAGCCGTTCCGGTACAACCCAGCGGCTCTTCAGCACGAGTTCGGGCTCGGTGCGAAGCACCCACATCGCGGGCTCGAGCGCCGCACGCGGCGCCGGAAGCCCGAACGGTACACCGACCGCGTTTCGCAGCTCGCGCATAAGCGTGCGGTTGTCGCTCGGGTTCGGCGACGCCAGGTTCACGGGGCCCGCAAGCTCGTCGTGCTCGCGAATGAAGTCGATTGCCCGCACGACATCGTCGACGTGAATCCAGCTAAACATTTGGCGCCCACGCGAGTCATGCCAGGGCGCGGTCGGCGCGCCAGTCGGATGCGCGCCGACACCGCGATAGCGCCGGTGCGGGAACCAGGGGTGGTCGAGTTGTGGCCCGCCGAGACCGAATCGCGCGAGGTTAACGAGCATCGCGGTGGCCGGCCCGTCGCCGAGCACGATCGACATGCGCAGGGCAACGCGACGCACCCCGGGCAACTCCCCCGCAAAGAATTCCTGCTCCCAGTTACGAGCGATGTCGACCGAGAAGCCTTCGCCGATCTCGCCGGTCGACTCGCCTTGCGGTCGGTCCATCGCGAACCGGTAAATCGTTGCCGTGCTCGCATTGCACCACAGGGGCGGCGGCGAGGCGGCCGCAGCGATCGCCTCACGCAGCTCTCGGGTCGTCTCGATGCGCGAGCGAAGCAGCTCAGCCCGGTTCTCGTCGGTGTAGCGACAGTTCACCGACTTGCCCGCGAGGTTGACGACGATCTCGGCGCCGTCGATCGCGCGACGGAGCGCATCCGCGTCGCCCCAGCGTGCATCCGGGCCACGTCGACCCACCCGCACGATCTCGAAACCGTCACGCTCGAGCGACTCCGCAATTGCCTTTCCGAGGAATCCGGACGAACCGGCAACGACCGCTTTGGGGCTCATGCCCCGACTCTAACCGGCGGCGAGCAGCTCGCGCACCCGCGGAATCACCTCTTCGCCGTAGCGCCGCAGCGACTGCATCGCGAGCTCGTGCGGCAGCTCGCCAGCCTGGTACTTGAGGTCGAAGCGCGTCGCGCCGAGGCTGCGCAGGCCGCGCGCGATCTTCTGCGCGACCGTCTCGGGGCTGCCGACGTGGAGCGCGCCGTCGCCGCGGATCCCTGCCTCGAACTGCTCGCGCGTCGCGGGCGGCCAGCCGCGCTCGGCGCCGATCCTGGAGGTGTTCTGTTGCCAGTACTCGTAGAAGGCGTCCTTCGCCTCGGCATCGGTGGCGCCGATGAAACCGGGCGAATGGTAGCCGATGCGCGACGATTCGTGCTCGAACTTCGCCTGCGCCCGGCGGTAGAGGTCGGCGAAGGGCGCGAACCGCGACACCTCGCCGCCGATGATCGCGAGCATGAGCGGGAAGTCGTAGTGCGCCGCGCGAATCACCGACTCGGGGCTGCCGCCGACCGCGACCGACGTCGCGAGGCGGCCGGGCGTGCCGTCGGCGTTCGGCTCGATGGGCGGATACACGACGGTGTCGGTCAGCGGGGCACGGAACTTGCCGCGCCAGGTGACGGGGCCGCCCTGCGCGAGCATCGACCAGAGGTTCGCCTTCTCTTCGAAGAGCTCCTCGTAGTCGTGCATCTCGAAGCCAAACAGCGGGAACGACTCGGTGAACGAGCCGCGGCCGATCATGATCTCGGCGCGCCCATTCGAGACCGCGTCGAGCGTCGACCAGCGCTCGAACAGTCGCACTGGGTCGTCGGAGCTCAGCACCGTCACGGCCGAGGCGAGGCGGATGTGCTCGGTGCGCGACGCGATCGCCGCGAGCACGAGCTCGGGCGACGAGACGGCGAAGTCGTCACGGTGGTGCTCGCCGATACCGATGACGTCGATGCCGAGTTCGTCGGCGAGCGCGCCCTGCTCGACGATCTCGCGGATCGTGTGCGCGTGCGTGTTTGTCGTGCCGTCGAGGTTGCTGCTCACGTCGCCGAACGTGTTAATGCCGAACTCGACCGCGTCGGCGGTGGGCGTGGGCACGGTGGTGGGGTCGCTCATGTCGCCTCTTCCGATTGCGTGATTATTCATTCAATCGGACAGAACGCCGGGCAACCTGAGTGCATTCCCGCACAGGGCCGGCCACGTCTGCGGCCGATAACTCATCGTTGCTGCACCCTCCGACACGAAAGCCCGCGCTCTCGCGCGGGCTTTCCGAATCGGCGCTCAGAAGTCTATTTCGCCTTCCGCTACCAACCTCAGGGTATCCCGAGACAGCGTGCGAGGGCAGCTGAACCGGGGCACTTCTCGACAAGCACACGACGGCGGGCGACCGCGAGCATTCTCGGGGCCGCCCGCCGCGGCGCGATTCGCGTATCCGGCCGTTCGCGTAGCCGGCCAAGCGGCTATCCGGCCAGGATGAACTCGGCCCCGCGCTCGCCGATCATCACCGAGGGCGCGTTCGTGTTGCCGCTCGTCACCGACGGCATGACCGACGCGTCGACGACGCGCACGCCCTCGAGGCCGCGCACCTTCAGCGTGCGGGGGTCGACGACCGCGAGCTCGTCGGTGCCCATGCGACACGTGCCGACCTGGTGGTGGTAGGTCACACAGTTTTTACGCGCGTACGCGGCGATCTCGTCGTCGGTCTGCACGTCGGGGCCCGGATACACCTCGACCGCACCCCAAGCATCCTTCAGCGGTGCCTGGGCCGCGATCTCGCGGCACTGCTTCACCGAGGCGACGAGGCTCGCGATGTCCTCGTCGGTCGAGAGCGTTTGCGGGTCGAGGAGGGCGGGCTCGTGCGGATCGTTCGACGCGAGCCGGAACGTGCCGCGCGACGTCGGGCGCACGAGGCCCGCGTGGAGCGTGAACATGTTCGGCCCAGGCTCCTGGAACTCGCTCACCATCGGCACCGAGAAGTAGATGGGCTGCGTGTCGGGCACGTCGCTGCCCTCGCGGAAGGTCGTGAAGTGGTGCATCTGCGACACCGGCTCGTTCGGCTGCCGCTCGGGGATGTCGCGCGTCGTCGTCTGCGCAATGACCGGCGCGAGCACGTGGTCGTGCAGGTTCTCGCCGACGCCCGGGAGCTCGTGCTTCGTCTCGATGCCAACCTCGGTGAGGTGGTCGCGCGGGCCGATGCCGCTGAGCAGCAGGATGCGCGGGGAGTCGAGCGCGCCGGCCGACAGGATCACCTCGTCGGCGGTGATCTCCTCGGTGGCGCCGTCGATCTCGGCCTCGACGCCGGTGACTCGCTCGCCGTCGAGGAGCAGGCGGGTGACCCAGACGCCGGTGCGGATCGTGAGGTCCTCGTGGTCTTTCACGGGGTCGACGTAGGCGCGGTACGAACTGAACCGTTCGCCGTCGCGCATCGTGAGCTGCTCCCAGCCGACGCCCTCAATCTCTTCACCGTTGTAGTCGGGGTTCGCGGGCACACCCGCGGCAACCGCCGCCTCGTGCATCGACTCGAACAGCGGGCTGTGCTCGTAGCCCGTGTCGGTGACGTCGAGGAGTCCGTCGCGGCCACGCAGATCGCCGCCGACCTGCGTGTGCTCGATGCGCTTGAAGACGGGCGCGACGTCAGCCCAGCTCCAGCCCTCGGCGCCCTCCCGCTCCCAGCGGTCGAAGTCGCCGTGCGCGCCGCGCACCCAGATCGTCGCGTTGAGCGAGTGCGATCCGCCGAGCACCTTGCCTCGCGGCCAGTGCAGCTTGCGGTCGGCAGCCCCGGGCTGCGGGGTCGTGAAATAGCCCCAGTCGTCCTTGCTGAGCCAGAGCTCGCCAAGGCGGCCGATGTCCCGGATCGCCGGATTGACGTCCGACCCGCCCGCCTCGAGCAACGTCACCTGGTGCCCGGCGTCGAGCAGACGGCGAGTGACCACGGAACCGGCCGAGCCCGCTCCCACAACGATGTAGTGCGACATGTGTACTCCTTGCCTCACGGGCACCCCCGTTGGTGCTCGTTCCGCTCAGGGTAGGAATACTGACCGAGAAGTCAGGCACAACTGTCGGCAGGATGCGCTTCCGGCCAAGCCTCGTGCACGCGTAAGCAAGTGGGCGGGTGGGGGGCCGCCGCTCACGGCCGCGCATCCGCCCCACCCTTGCGCCGTGCATCCTGCGCACCTCTTTCGCTGACTGACGGCAACTTGCGCGTTTCCGGGCCGATTCGTAGCGAATTGCCGTCAGGCAGCGGGAGTAGTGACCGGAAGGGCAGCGAACGTGAGGGACCTCTCGGTCACGCCCGCGCATCCTCCACTCACCCACCACTCGCTGACTGACGGGAACTTACGCATTTCGACGCCGATTCGTTGCGAATTGCCGTCAGGCAACGGAAGAGGGGCGCCGCGTCCCGGGCCGTGTCCTGTGGGGTGGTGGAATTTCAGGGGAGCTTGTGTGTCGGCGCTTGCGCGAGCGGCGGTATCGCACGGCGGCCAGCGGTATCGTGCACCATGCACCCGGCCACCGCAGGATGCACCCACTCGGCGCAATGCGCCCGCTTGGCCCTCCATCCCCGGACAAGCCACCGGCCCCAGCCCCAAAACTGAGCCTCTGCTGAATGCCCCTTGCGGTCGGCAGGCGATCGTATATTATTTCGTATATCGGCTGCTCTCCCGCAGCAGCATCGCAGCGACGCGAAGGGAACCGCACATGTCCGTCGATTTCACCGACCGCACCAACCGCCCGGGCAAGATCATTGCCCTGCACCTCAACTATCCCTCTCGCATCGCCGAGCGCGGCCGCTCCCCCAAGTTCCCCGGCTACTTCATCAAGGCCGGCACCTCGATCGCCCAGACCGGCGACACCATCGAGCGCCCGAAGGGCACCGAGCTCCTCGCGTTCGAGGGCGAGATCGCCCTCATCGTCGGCGAGACCTGCCGCCGGGTCTCCCCCGAAGACGGCTGGTCGAAGATCTCGGGCATCACGGCCGCGAACGACTGGGGCCTCTACGACCTCCGCCACGCCGACAAGGGCTCGAACGTCAAGAACAAGTCGGGCGACGGCTACACGCCGCTCGGCCCCGAGGTGCTCCCGGCCGCCGAGCTCGACCCGACCGCCCTGCGCATCCGCACCTGGCACAACGGCACCCTCGTGCAAGACGACACGACGGCCGAGCTCGCGTTCCCGTTCGGCCAGCTCGTCGCCGACCTCTCGCAGCTCATGACGCTCGAGCAGGGCGACATCATCCTCACCGGCACCCCCGCGGGCAGCTCGGTCGCGCAGCCCGGCGACACCCTCGAGGTCGAGGTGGATGCGCCGACCGCCGAGGGCGCGCCGACGACCGGCCGCCTCGTCACGAAGGTCGTCGAGTCGGAGCACGAGCTCGCCCCGTTCGGCGCGGAGCCGAAGGTCGACGAGCTGCAGCGCGAGGAGGCGTGGGGCTCGAAGGCGAAGGCCGGCCTCACCGACCCGCGCGACGTCATCACGCAGGAGCTGCGAGAGAAGGTCGCCGAGACCGCCGTCGCGACGCTCTGGGCGCAGATGCGCAAGCGCGGTATCACGAACTGCTCGATCGACGGCCCGACGACCAACCACCCGGGCACGCGCATCCTCGGCTACGCGAAGACGCTGCGCTTCGTGCCGAACCGCGAAGACCTCTTCGCAAAGTTCGGCGGCGGCTTCAACGCGCAGAAGCAGGCGATTGACTCGGTGCGTCCGGGCGACGTCGTCGTCATGGAGGCCCGCGGCGAGGCCGGCACCGGTACGCTCGGCGACGTGCTCGCCCTGCGCGCCCAGGTGCTCGGCGCGGCCGGCGTCGTCACCGACGGCGGCGTGCGCGACTCGGCCGCGGTCGCCGAACTCGGCCTGCCCGTCTACTCGAACGGCTCGCACCCCGCGGTGCTCGGCCGCCGCCACGTGCCGTGGGAGTTCGACGCAACGATCGCCTGCGGCGGCACGACCGTGCAGCCCGGCGACGTGATCGTCGGCGACGACGACGGCGTCATCGTGATTCCGCCCCACCTGTTCGAGGAGGTCGTGCACGACGCCTTCGAGCAGGAGCGCCAGGACGCCTGGGTCTTCGACCAGGTCAAGGAGGGCAACAAGGTCGACGGCCTGTTCCCGCCGAACGCCGAGTGGAAGGCAAAGTTCGAGGCGTGGAAGGCCGGCGAATGACGACCGCGGTCGAAACCTCCAAAACCCGCCTCGCGCACCAGCACCTGCGCCAGCGCATCGCCGACGGCACGTACTCGCCGGGGTTCCGGCTCGTGCTCTCGCAGATCGCGAACGATCTCGGCGTTTCGGTGGTGCCGGTTCGTGAGGCGATTCGGATGCTCGAGGCCGAGGGGCTCGTCACCTACGTTCACAACGTGGGCGCGCAGGTGTCGTTCCCCGACCCGCACCTCTACCGCAACACGATGGAGACGCTCGGCCTCGTCGAGGGCTACGCGACCGCCCTCTCGGCGCCGAAGATCACGCCCGAGGAGCTCGAGCGGGCCGCGGCGATCAACGAGGAAATGCGGAAGCTCGCCGCCGCCGCATCGTTCGACCCGACCGCCTTCACCGACGCGAACCACCGGTTCCACGACATCCTCCACGCCCACTGCGACAACGACCACATCAGCGACCTCGTGCGCCGCGGCTGGGGCCGCCTCGAAGCGATGCGCGAATCCTCGTTCGGCCTCGTGCCGAACCGGGCCGCCGAATCGGTGGCCGAACACGACCAACTCGTCGACCTCATCCGCGACGGCGCCCCCGCCGCCGAGATCGAGCGAGCCGCCCGCGAGCACCGCCTGCGCACGATGCGCGCCGTGCTCGAGCAGCAGGGTGACGCGAACGCGTAACCCGACCCACCGTATCCACACCCGCACGACACCAACCCGCACCACACCAACCAGCGATTGGACCAGCTCATGACGAACCGTCCCGCAAACCTTCCCGAGCACATTCAGCTCTACATCGATGGCGAGTACGTTGACGCCGCTTCGGGCAAGACGTTCGACTCCATCAACCCCGCCACGAACGAGACCTACCTGACCACCGCGTCGGGCGACAAGGAAGACGTCGACCGCGCCGTCGCCGCCGCGAAGCGCGCCTTCGACGAGGGCCCCTGGCCCCGGATGCTCAACCGCGAGCGTTCGCGCATCCTGCACAAGATCGCCGACATCGTCGAGTCGCGCGACGAGCAGCTCGCGCACTGGGAGAGCTGGGACTCGGGTCTGCCGATCACGCAGGCGAAGGGCCAGGCGCGTCGCGCCGCCGAGAACTTCCGCTTCTTCGCCGACCTCATCGTCGCGCAGCACGACAACGCGTTCCGCGTGCCGGGCCGCCAGATGAACTACGTCAACCGCAAGCCGATCGGCGTCGCCGGCCTCATCACGCCCTGGAACGTGCCGTTCATGCAGGAGTCGTGGAAGCTCGCCCCGGCGATCGCGACCGGCAACACCGTCGTGCTGAAGCCCGCGAGCTACACGCCGCTTTCGGCGTCGCTGTGGCCCGAGATCTTCGCCGAGGCCGGCCTGCCCGACGGTGTGTTCAACCTCGTGTTCGGTTCGGGCAGCACCGCGGGCGACGCGCTCGTGAAGCACCCCGACGTGCCGCTCATCTCGTTCACCGGCGACAGCTCGACCGGTGCGACGCTCTCGACGAACGCCGCCCCGATGCTCAAGGGCCTCTCGCTCGAGCTCGGTGGTAAGAGCCCCGCCGTCGTGTTCGCCGACGCAGACATCGAGCAGGCGCTCGACGCGACCGTGTTCGGCGTGTTCAGCCTCAACGGCGAACGCTGCACCGCCGGTTCGCGCGTGCTCGTGCAGCGCGACATCTACGACGACTTCATCGCCCGCTTCGCCGAGCGCGCGAAGAACATCGTCGTCGGCGACCCGAGCGACCCCGCGACCGAGGTCGGCGCGCTCGTGCACCCGAACCACTTCGACAAGGTGATGGAGTACATCGAGATCGGCAAGGGCGAGGGTCGCCTGCTCGCCGGCGGTGGCCGCCCCGAGAACTTCCCCGAGGGCACCTACGTCGCCCCGACCGTCTTCGCCGACGTCGCCCCCGACGCCCGCATCTTCCAGGAGGAGATCTTCGGCCCGGTCGTCGCGATCACCCCGTTCGACACCGAAGAAGAAGCGCTGCAGCTCGCGAACGACACGAAGTACGGCCTCGCCGCCTACGTGTGGACCTCAAACCTCAAGCGCGCCCACAACTTCGCGCACCAGATCGAGTCGGGCATGGTGTGGCTCAACTCGAACAACGTGCGCGACCTGCGCACCCCCTTCGGCGGCGTGAAGGCGTCGGGTCTCGGCCGCGAGGGCGGCTACCGCTCGGTCGACTTCTACACGACGCAGCAGTCGGTGCAGATCACCCTCAACGAGGCCCACAGCCCCCGCTTCGGCGTCGGCCAGTAGCCCAAAGTTCTAGCAAGGAAGCAGACATGACCGCATTCAAACCGGAGAACCGCACCTCGGCTGGGTTCTACGTCACCGAAGAGGCGCCGATCACGCCGACGAACCCCGTCGCGACGCCGAGCGCGCCCGCGCCCGACATCCTCCGCTGCGCCTACATGGAACTCGTCGTCACCGACCTCGCCGCCTCGCGCGAGTTCTACGTCGACGTGCTCGGCCTGCACGTGACCGAGGAAGACGACAAGGTGATCTACCTCCGCTCGACCGAGGAGTTCATCCACCACAACCTCGTGCTGCGCCAGGGCCCCGTCGCCGCGGTCGCCGCGTTCTCGTACCGCGTGCGCTCGGCCGACGACCTCGACCGCGCGGTCGCGTTCTACGAGGAGCTCGGCTGCCGCGTCGAGCGCCGCCCCGAGGGCTTCACGAAGGGCATCGGCGACTCGGTGCGCGTCGAAGACCCGCTCGGGTTCCCGTACGAGTTCTTCTACGAGACCGACCACGTCGAGCGCCTCTCGTGGCGCTACGACCTGCAGACGCCGGGCGAGCTCGTGCGCCTCGACCACTTCAACCAGGTGACCCCCGACGTGCCGCGCGCGGTGCGCCACTACCAGGACCTCGGGTTCCGCGTGACCGAGGACATTCAGGACGCCGAGGGCACCGTGTACGCCGCGTGGATGCGCCGCAAGCCGACCGTGCACGACACGGCGGCGACCGGTGGCGACGGCCCGCGGATGCACCACGTCGCGTTCGCGACGCACGAGAAGCACAACATTCTCGCGATCTGCGACAAGCTCGGCGCGCTGCGCCGGTCGGACGCGATTGAGCGCGGCCCGGGCCGCCACGGCGTCTCGAACGCGTTCTACCTCTACCTGCGCGACCCCGACGGCCACCGCGTCGAGATCTACACGCAGGACTACTACACGGGCGACCCCGACAACCCGGTCGTGACCTGGGATGTGCACGACAACCAGCGCCGCGACTGGTGGGGCAACCCGGTTGTGCCGTCGTGGTACACCGACGCGTCGCTCGTGCTCGACCTCGACGGAAACCCGCAGCCGGTCGTGGCCCGCACCGACGCATCCGAGATGGCGCAGACCATCGGTGCTGACGGCTTCTCGTACACCCGCGAGGGCGACGACGAAAAGGGCTTCAAGCTCGGCAACCAGGTGTAAGCCCGGGCTCCTTTAGCCCCTCAGTTGAGTGGTCTCAAGTTGCTGTTCTGAGCGCTCAGAACAGCAACTTGAGACCACTCAACTGCGGGTTTTCAGGCCTTGAGGGAGATCGTGCGGTCGGCGTCGCGGAGCGTCTCGAGGCGGTGGGCGATGACGACGAGCGTCACGCCGAGCTCGCGCAGCCGGGCGATGAGGCGGGCCTGCGTGAGCGGGTCCTGATGGCTCGTCGCCTCGTCGAGCACAAGGATGCACCGGTCGAGCACCGGCGCGGCCCGCACGAGGGTGCGTGCGAGCGCCAGCCGCTGCCGTTGCCCGCCCGACAGGCGCGCGCCGCGGCGCCCCACCTGCGCGTCGAGGCCGTGGTCGAGCTCGACGAGGTCGAGCGCCCACCGGAGCCGCTCATCGGTCGCCGAATCGTCGGCCAACCGCAGGTTTTCACGCACCGTGCCCTCGAGCACGAACGGGTCCTGATCGGCGACGATGACGCGCCGCGCGACCTCCGCCGAGCCGAGCTCGCGCGCATCCACGCCGTCGACGAGCACCGCGCCCCGCTGCGGATCGAAGTGCCGTTGCGCGAGCCGCGAGATCGTCGATTTGCCCGACCCCGTCGCTCCGACCACGCCGACGAACTCGCCGCGCGCCACCGCAAGCGACAGGCCCTCGACGGTCGGCGACGGGGCGCCCGGATACGCGAACGTCACGTCGCGCAGTTCGAGCGCCGGAACCGCTTGTTGCGAAACGGTCGTCGCGGCGGCTGGCTCCACAGCTGCTCGCTCGACCGAAGCCGGCTCCGCAAGGGCCGGCTCCGCGGCGGCCGGCCCCGCAACAACCGGCTCCACAACGACCGGCGCCGCCTCGAGCAGCGCCCGAACGCGGCGCGCCGCCTCGAGCCCCGTCGGAAGTGAGGTCGCGAGCCGCTCGACGGTCTCGAGCGAGGTGATGGTTCCCGGCACGAGGGCCGCGGCGAGCAGGATGCTCGGCAGCGCGCCCGCGAGGTCGGTCGCGGACACGACGCCGACGACGAGCACGCCCAGGGTGCCGAGCCACACGCGCAGGTTCGCAAGCGCGTGCCGCAGCCCCGCCCGGCGGCCGCTCGCCGCGAGCGCGCGGGTGAGCCGCGCATCCTGCTCGGCGAGCGTGGCCTCCCGCACCTGTTCGGCCTCGTTCGCGCGAACGTCGTCGCGCAGCCGCAGCGTGTCGGCGACGTGCTGCGCGATGTCGGCCCGCACGGTCGCGATCTCGCAGGCCCCGCGCTGCCCCGCGCTCGCGCCGAGCAGCGGCAGGCCGAGGCCGAGGCCGAGCACGACCGCGACGGTGAGGCCGACCGCGGGCCCGGCCACCGCCCAGGCGACAGTGGCCGCCGCGAGCGGAATCACGACAGCGCTGATCGCCGGCGCGATCGTGTGCGCAAAGAACACCTCGACGCGATCGACGTCGCGCACGGCGACGGCCTGAATCCGCGCGGCGCCGGCCCCGTCGGTGACGGCGGGCGCCTGCGGGGCGAGGCGCGCGAGCAGCTCGACGCGCATCTCCCCCATGAGCCCGAACGCCGCGAGGTGGCCGAGCAGCTGCTCGAGGTAGCGCAGCACCGCCTTCGCGACGGCCGCGACGAGGGTGAGCGCGACCGTGAGCACGACGAATCCGGCGCCAGCCGCCTGGCCCGTCGCGAGCATCCCGACCGCCCAGGCCGGGAGCGCGAGCGTCGCCGCGCCGAGTGCGTGTCCGGCCAGGCGCGAGGCGGTGGATGCGCTGAGCCGCGCCGTCGCCGGGCGCGCGAAGTTGAGCAGCCAGGCGACCGTGCCGCGGCGTCGAGTCTGACTGGTCATTCCGTTGCCTCCGCTGCGAGCGCGTCGCGGTAGTAGCCGCCGCGGGCGCGCAGTTCGGCGGGCGTGCCCTGGTCGACGATGCGACCGCCGTCGAGCACGACGACGAGGTCGCTGTCGACCGTCATCGCGAGGCGGTGCGCGACCTGCACGACGGTGCGGCCGACCGCCGCCTCGCGGAGCGTCTCGCGCACGAGCGCCTCGGTGCGGCGGTCGAGGTCGGCAGTTGCCTCGTCGAGCAGCAGCACCGGACGTTCCCGCAGCAGGGCCCGCGCGAGCGTGAGCCGTCGACGCTGCCCGCCCGAGAGGTGCGCTCCGGCGTTGCCGACGGGGGCGTCGAGGCCGCGCTGCTCGAGCTCGGCGCCGAGGTGGGCGCGGTCGAGGGCGTCGCGGAGTTCGGCATCGGATGCGTTGGGCGCCGCGAGGCGGAGATTGTCGGCGACGGTCGTCGACAGGAGGCCCGCGTGCTGCGCGACGAGGGTCATGTTCGCGCGCAGGTCGGCCGAGGTCTGCGGCGCGCCACCGACCCGCACCTCACCGGCGGTCGGGGCCTGCAGCCCGGCGATGACCCGCAGCAGCGTCGACTTTCCCGCGCCCGTCGACCCGACGAGGCTCACGCGCGCGCCCGCTGGGATGCGCAGGTCGACGCCGCGCAGCGCCGCGGTGCCGCCGGGGTGGAGCACCTCGATGCCGCGCAGGTCGAGGTCGGCGGGGGCGGATGGGTCGGGCTGCGAGACTGCTGAAGTGCCTGGACGCGCATCCGCGTGCCGCTCGCCGTCGGCCGGGAGCATCCGCTCGACCTGGTCTCGGCGGGCGCGCCCGGCGAGGCCGACGTAGAACGTGCGGCCGACGCGGTCGATGGGTTCGACGAGCAGCACGGTGAGCAGCACGCCGGCGAGCGCCGAGCCGGCGGTGAGGCTGCCCGCGGCGGTACCGGCGAGGATGAGCGCGATTGCGGCGCCGCTCATGAGGAGTCCGAACACCGCGTCGTTCACGATGATCGTGGTCTGGTTGCGGGCGAGCAGGCGCCCGAGTTCGGCCATGGCGTTGCGCGCCGACTTCGCGTACTCGCGCCACACGCGGTCGAAGGCGCCGAGCACCTTGATCGTGCCGAGCCCCTCGAGCAGCTCGAGGTACCGGGCGGCCGCCTGCGCCTCGCGGCGGCGGTACTCGGCGTTGGATCCGCGCAGCAGCTTCGACGCCCCCGCAATCACGATCGGCACGAGCGCGACAAATACGGCGAGCGCGAGGGCGCTGCGCCAGTCGACCCCGATCGCCCAGGCCACGAGCACGGCAAGCGGCGCCGTGAACGACGCGAAGGTTGGCGCGAGGAACGTCGCGCGATACCCGCCGATCTTCTCGACCGCGCCGGTCGCGGCGTCGGCGATCTCGCCCTCGGCCGCGCGGGCCGGATGTGCCTGGGGCGCGCCCGGGGCAGGTGTCTGTCGGGTGGCGGTGGCGGGCTTCGATGGTTTGCCGTGGGTGGTCGGGGAACCGTGGTTGGCGGGGGCGCCGTGACCGGTCGGGCCGCCATGTGACGCCGGACCCCCATGCCGCGACTCGGCGACGCGGATCGTGCCGCGCATCCCCGCCGCCATCACCCGGGCGCGCCAGGTCGCTTCCTCGACGCCCTGCATCCGGCCCGGAATCGCCTCTGCGACCGCGCCCGCGAGTGCGCCGACCGTCGCCAGCGTGGCCGACCACAGTGCGGCCGGAACGATCGAGCGCTCCGCGAGCGCGGCATCCACGAGGAGCCCCGCCGCCACGGCCGCGGCGGCGAGCGACGCGGTGCGGATCCAGCTCGCCACCACCGCGAGCCACGCGCCGCGGGGTGCGTCTCGAAGCATCTCAGCGATCCACATGTGTCCCATTCTCCTTGACCTGCGCGTTCCGGGGGCCGCGAGCGCGCGCACCCGAACGAGCAACGAACTAGCCCGCAAAGTGGGGGTCGGTCGCAGCGGGCTGCTACGGACCCCCTATTTCCGGGCTAGTTGGTGCAACTAGCCCGGAATGGATGCGGTGGCAGCATTGGCGGCGGCGGTATGGCCGGTTTGGGTATTAGTGCGGCGGGTGCAGAGCTCACAGATGCAGCGCGCCCGAATGCGGTGGGCACAGTCGAGCGGCATGGCCACACTTGCCCACCACCCTCGGCTACGACCCCTGCATCCGGAACTGCCACCGCGTATCCAGTGGGCTTTGCCGGACCCCGGGGTCGCACTTGGCCATGACACCCAAGTCCGCCCATGGCGTCCGAGATCACGGCCGACGCAACCGCAAGCACCACCTACGCAAACAGCTCCGGATGCAGCAGCCCGGCGATCTCGGCGAGCCCCTCACCGATGCGCGACCCGGCGGTGCCCGACGTCGTCGCGGCGTCGACGAGCTCAACCTGGTCGTCGGCGATCGCGGTCACGTCGGCGAGCGCTGGGTTCTCGAGCAGCTCGGTGAACGGATCGAGGCCGGCGCCGTGGAAGTCCTGCACGAGAATGACGTCGGGGTTCGCGTCAACGATCAGCTCTGGGTCGGCCGCGACCGCCTGGTTCCAGCCGTGCTCGCTCGCAACCGAGTCGCCGCCCGCGAGCTCGACGAGGTTCGTCGTCGAGGTCTGCGCGCCCATGATCAGCTGCTGCCCGCCGCGCGACATGAGCACGACCACGCTCGGGCGCTCCTCGACGTCGGCGACGGCGTCGGTCACCGCGCTCGCCTCGTCGCGCACTGAGGACGCGAGTTCGGCCGCCTCCGCATCGGCGCCGAGCAGTTCGCCGAGCTGCTCGATCGAGGTCGCGACCGACTCGGGGCCGCCGAATGCCGACGAGTCGAACGCGGCCATCGGCACGCCCGCGCCGTCGAGCGACTCGATGAGCGACGCCTCGTCGTCGTGCCTCCCCGTGAGCAGCACGAGGTCGGGTTCGAGCGCGAGAATCTGCTCGGGATCAGGGTTTTGCGTCACGCTCACGTGGGTGGCGACCTGTTCGGCGAGTTCGAGCTGGTTGCCGGTTCCGGGTGTCGCCGATCCCTCAGAGACGGCGACGATCCGGTCGGGGCCGACGAGTTCAAGGGCGAGGTCGCCCACCTCGGTCGAGAGGGCGGCGATGCGCACGGGCTCGGCGTCGACCTGCACCGTGCGGTCGCCGACCTCGACCGTGCGGGGCCAGCTCGCGTCGACCGCGGCGTCGCTCGCCGAGGTGGTGCCGGTGGCGGCGCCGGTCGTGGCGGCGCAGCCGGTGAGGGCGACGGCGGCGAGGGCCGCGGTGGCGAGCAGGCGCAGTGGGAATCGTCGGGTCATGGTTCGCTTTCTGTTGGTGATGGGTTGGCTGGTCTCGGTTGGAGAGCGAAGAGTGGCCGCACGCGACGGCCGGGGCTAGCGGCTATCCGCGGCACGCCCCACTCCTCACTCCACGGGCACGGATACGCGCGACAGCACGGTCACGCGCGGCACCTCGAGCCGCGGGTCGAGGTCGACGGCGCTGTGCACGCGGTACGCCGCCTCAAGGGCGCCCGGTGTGAGCACGCGCTCGGGCGGCCCTTCTGCGCGGAGTTCCCCGCCGGCGAGGAGCGCGAGCCGGTCGCAGGCGCGGGCCGCGAGGTTGAGGTCGTGGAGCACCGCGACGACCGCGCAGCCGTCGCGCGCGAGATCGCGCAGCAGGTCGACGACCTGCAGCTGATACGCGAGGTCGAGTGCCGACACTGGCTCGTCGAGCAGCAGCACGCGGGGTCGCTGGGCGAGCTGCTTCGCGATGAGCACGAGCTGCCGCTGCCCGCCCGAGAGCTCGGTGATCGGCCGGTCGGCGAATTCGCGGGCGCCGACCCGGGCGAGGGCGTCCTCGACGGCCGCGCGGTCGTCGGCGCGAAGCTCGCCGCGCATCCGGTCGAGTCGCCGCCGGTGCGCGTAGCGCCCAAGCTCGACGACGGCCAGCACGGTGAGCTCGGCGTCGATGCGCGTGTCTTGCGGCAGGAACGCGACGTGCCGGGCGCGATCGCGGGCCGCGAGCCGCGCGAGGCTGCCGGCCGGGGTCGCGACCTCGCCCAAGCTCGGTGCGGCGAGCCCGCCGAGCACGCGCAGCAGGGTCGATTTGCCGGTGCCGTTCGGCCCGATGAGCCCGAGCACCTCGCCGGCGCGCACGTCGAGGTCGATGCCGCGCAGCACCTCGCGGCCGCGGTAGCCGGCGCGCACGCCGCGGGCGCCGAGCAGCGTCTCGGGGCGGCTCGGCGCGATGACGCTCATGCGGCCCTCTCCCGGCGCGCGACGAGCACGAGCAGCACCGGCGCGCCGATGAAGGCGGTGACGGTGCCGGTCTGCAGCACGACGGGGTCGAAGAGGTTGCGGGCGATGAGGTCGGCGAGCACGAGGAAGATCGCGCCGAACCCCATGCTCACGGGCAAGAGCGTGCGGTGGTCGGGCCCGAGCACGAGCCGCACGAGGTGGGGCACGACGAGCCCGACGAACGAGATGACGCCGGTGACCGCGACGCCGGCCGCCGTGACGAGCGCCGCGATCGCGAGCAGGCTCTGCCGCGCGCGGCCCGTGCGCACGCCGCTCGAGGCGGCATGGTCGTCGCCGAGCGCGAACAGGTCGAGTTCGGGCACGGCCGTCGCGAGCAGCAGTGTGCCCACGACGATCGGCGCGACCGCGAGGCCAACATCGCCCCAGTTCGTCGAGGTGAGGTCGCCGTTGAGCCAGAACATCGCCTGCTGCGCGTCGTCAGAATCGGGCGCGTTCGCGATCACCGCCGCGATCACCGCGCCGAGGAACGCGTTCACCGCGATGCCGACGAGCAGCAGCGTCGCCCCTGCTCCCCCGCGCATCCCCGCCACGAGCTGCACGACCGCGACCGCCGCGAGCGCGCCGACGAACGCGGCGAGCGGCAGCAGCCACGGCGCGGCAACCGCGGCGCCCGAGACGATGACGGCGACCGCCCCGACCGCGGCCCCCGACGAGACACCGGTCACGCCGGGCTCGGCGAGCGGATTGCGGAACACCGCCTGCATCACCGCGCCCGCCGCCGCGAGCCCCGCGCCCACGAGCAGCGCGAGGGCCACGCGCGGCAGGCGCACGCCCCAAACGAGCGAGACGGTCGCGGCGGGCAGCTCGGGCACGGATACGCCGAGGCGGCCGAGGGGCTCGCGAAGCGGATCGAGCAGCGCCGCGACCACCTCGCCCGGGCTCGTGCCGACGGGCCCGATGCCGCACGCAGCGAGCGTGACGGCGACGAGCGCGACCGGGATCCCCACCGCAAGCCAGCGAGTGCGGCGGCGACTGGGCTGGTTGGCGCGGCGGCGCGACACGGCCTTCGACGCAGCGCCCGGATGCGCGGCGTCAGTCGCGACCGCCCCGGCCTCCGGATACGCGTGAGCAGCCGCGCTGCCCGTCGTCGCGGCGGCGCGCTGGGCTCGATCAATCGTGGTCATCGCGGCAAGCCTAGCGTTGTTGAGAACGATTTTCATTCCATACAATAACCCAACCGACAAGAATCTGGACAATCTCCCGGCCCACGCGACCCCAAATCAAATATGATCGGGGCATGCTTGCCAATGACGACATCATCAAAATCGCGGAGGAGCTCGCCGAAGCCGAGCGCACGCACACCGTGATTCCGCGCATCACCGCCCGCTACCCCGACGCGACCATCGACGATTCCTACGCCATCCAGGGCGTCTGGCGCGACAGCCAGGTCGCCGCGGGCCGCACGCTCGTCGGCCGCAAGATCGGCCTCACCTCGAAGGCGATGCAGGCCGCGACCGGCATCACCGAGCCCGACTACGGCGTCATGTTCGACGACACCGTCTACGAGACCGGCGCGATCATCGACTACGACCAGTTCACGAACGTGCGCATCGAGGTCGAGCTCGCGTTCGTGCTCGCCAAGCCGCTCGAGGGCCCGAACTGCTCGCTGTTCGACGTAATCCGCGCGACCGAGTTCGTCACGCCCGCGCTCGAGATCCTCAACTCGCACATCGAGCTCGAGGGCCGCACGATCGTCGACACGATCTCCGACAACGCCGCGTACGGCGGCATGGTGCTCGGCGGCGTGCCCACGCGTATCCAGGACATCGACGACATCCGCTGGGTGTCAGCCCTCGCGTACAAGAACGAGACGATCGAGGAGACCGGCGTCGCCGCCGGCGTGCTCAACCACCCCGCGAGCGGCGTCGCCTGGCTCGCGAACAAGTTCCACCAGCACGGGCAGCGGCTCGAGGCCGGCGAGATCATTCTCGCGGGCTCGTTCACGCGCCCGATGTGGGTCGAGCGCGGCGACACCGTGCTCGTCGACTACGGAAAGATGGGGACCATCACATGTCGTTTTCGCTAAGCCTTCCTCCGACCTTCAAGCAGCGCCTCGCTGACGCCGACCGCGGCCTCGCCGGAATGTGGCTGTGTTCGGGGTCGACCGTGAACGCCGAGATCGCGGCGGGGTCGGGCCTCGACTGGATCCTCATTGACGGCGAGCACGCGCCCCTCTCGCTCGAGTCGATTCAGACCCAGCTGCAGGTGCTCGCCGCGTATCCCGCCACCCCGGTCGTGCGGGTGCCGGTGAACAACGAGGTCATCATTAAGCAGTACCTCGACCTCGGCGCGCAGAACCTGCTCGTGCCGATGGTGAACTCGGGCGGCGAGGCCGCCGCCGCGGTGCGGGCCGTGCGCTACCCGCCCGCCGGCGTGCGCGGCGTCGGCGCGGCGCTGTCGCGCGGCGGTCGCTGGAACCGAATCGACGGCTACCTGCAGCGCGCGAACGACGAGTTCGTGTCGCTCACGGTGCAGATCGAGTCGGCCGCGGCCGTCGAAAATGTCGAGGACATCGTCGGCACCGACGGCGTCGACGCGATCTTCATCGGCCCGAGCGACCTCGCCGCGTCGATGGGACTCATCGGCCAGCAGACGCACCCCGACGTTGTCGCGGGAGTGCAGCGCGCGATCGCCGCGGCGCGCGCCGCCGGCAAGCCGGTCGGCATCAACGCCTTCGACCAGAAGGTCGCGCTCGGCTACCTCGACGACGGAATCGACTTCATCCTCGTCGCCGCCGACGTGTCGCTGCTCGCGCGCGCATCCGAAGCGCTCGCCGCGACGTTCGTCGAGGGTCGCTCGGCCGGCGAGACCCGCGCGAGCTACTAAGCGGCCCGGATGCGCGGGCCCGGCCGGTCTGCCGACCCACCCCGTGCATCCACCTCGGGCTACTTCGACCAACTAGCCCAAAAATCAGGGGTCGGGCGCAGCCGACTGCGGCCAACCCCCATTTCCCGGGCTAGTTCGGGCAACCAGCCCAAAACCGATACGGCGGCGGCATGGATGGGCTCGGCAGGGTCCACCCCGGCATGTATGGGGAGGGCAGCGACCAAAAGAGGTGGCCCAGGGCGCCGCGGATGCTGCGAAGCGGACGTCGCGCGCCCATCCCACCCCCGACCATCCGGACTAACGGCTATCTAGCCCGAAAACCGGGGCCCTAACCCCGTACGTGACGAGGACCCCCACTTTTCGGGCTAGTTGGCCAAACGTCCGGGCTCAAGGCCCGTCCCACTCGCGAAGCCGCGCCCGGCGCTCCCGCCCGACCCGACGCCCATCCACCGTCATCAGCCTCCCGACCACGCCCAAACCGGCCCCGGGCCGACCGCCCGACCCAGCACCCAGCCGCCTCCCGACCACAGCCCAACCGGCCCCGACCCCCACAGCCGCCCCAGGCCATCCGACCGCCTACCTACCCAAACAACGGCGCCGTCGCATCCGTCTCAAACAGCTCATCAATCAACTCAGCCGTAACATCCTCAATCCGCGCCGGCTCCCACCGCGGCTGATTGTCCTTATCGACGATCCGCGCGCGAATCCCCTCGGCGAAGTCGGGCCGGGTCGCGAGGTGCATCCCAACCCGGTACTCGCGGGCGAGCGCCGGCCGCAGTCCGGGTTCGGCCCGGGCCTCACGAATGAGCCGGTGTACGACGGCAAGCGACGTGGGCGACATGTCGCGGATGGTCGCGGCGGCTTCCCCCGCGGGCTCAACCCCAGAGGCGGCAAGCTCGTCGAGTGCCGCGAGCACCTCGGGCACCGAATCCCTGGCGTAGGCGCGGTCGATCCAATCACGCTGCGCCAGCAGAATCGCCTCGGGCGCGGCCTCGGCAACGGCGGCGATCGCTGCATCGGCCGGCTCGGTCTCGAGCCGCGTGAGTAGCTCGGGCAGCGCCGCCGACGGCACGAAGTGGTCGGCGAACCCGCCGGCGATCGCGTCGCCCGCGCCGAAGTGGCCCGCGGTGAGGCCGACGTGCATCCCCACCTCGCCCGGCATTTCGGCGAGCCGCCACGATCCGCCGACGTCGGTGAGGAACCCGATGCGGGTCTCGGGCATCGCGAGCCGCGAGCGCTCGGTGACGACGCGGTGCGAGGCGTGCGCGCCGAGGCCGATGCCGCCGCCGAATGTGATGCCGTCCATGAGCGTCACGTACGGCTTCGGCGACTCGTGCAGCCGCGCGTCGAGGTGGTACTCGAACGCGAGAAAGCGGTAGAACTTCTCGACGTGGCCCGACTCGATCGCGTCGCGCGACTCGGCAATGTCGCCGCCGGCGCACAGGCCCCGCTCCCCCGCGCCGACGAGGGCGAGCTGGCGGATGCTCGGGTCGGCAAGCCACGCGTTCACCCGCTCGTCGATGAGCTGCAGCATCTCGAACGAGAGGGCGTTGAGTTGCCGCGGCCGGTTCAGGGTGATGAGCCCGAGCCCGCCGCGCTGGTCAAAAAGCACGGGTGATGCGGTCATACCGCCCCACAGTAGCGGCCAGCAGACCCGGGAAACCTATTGTTCCGACCCGAATCGCGCCGTGTAACGCTCGGGCCGGAACCGCGGTCAGCCTACCCACCGACCCCTGGAATTCTTTGCCACCGTGCGGCGTTGCCACACAGTGCAGCCAGCCACGGCGCAAACCACGTATCGTGCTAATTCGTGCATAGCCTCATGCGATTGCCGCGACGATCCCGCTGACCGGGTATTTTCCGGCATCGCACGGATGCGCACGGACTAGGCTGCGAACTGTTTCGCACGCCCGCGAATCGACTTACCGATGCAGAAGATGGGGGAAGAGGCCATATGACCACTCCGCACACGAACAGCCCGCTGATCGAGCAGCTCGACCCCGAGATTGAGGCGATTGTCGCGGCCGCCGACGCCGCCGCCCTCGCGTTCGCTGACACCACCCCGAAGGAGCGCGGCGCCGCGCTCGTCGCCGCCGCGGACGCCCTCGACGCGAACGCTGACGAGCTCGTCAGCATCGCGCAGCAGGAGACCGGCCTCTCGGAGGGCCGCCTGCGCGGCGAGCTCAACCGCACCGCCGTGCAGCTTCGCCTGTTCGCCGACGTCATCGTCGACGGCGCCTACCTCGACGCGCGCATTGACGCGTTCGACGACGACTACGCCCTCGGCGTTCGCCCCGACCTGCGCCGCGTGCTGCAGCCCGTCGGCCCGATCATCAACTTCGCCGCGTCGAACTTCCCGTTCGCGTTCTCGGTCGCCGGTGGCGACACCGCGGCGGCCCTCGCTGCCGGCTCGCCCGTGATCCTCAAGGCCCACTCGGGCCACCCGAAGCTCAGCGTTCGCACAGGCGAGATCGTCGCCGAGGCGCTGAAGTCGGCCGGCATGCCCGACGGCGTCTTCGCCGTCATCACCGGCCAGCAGAACGGCACCGCCGTGCTGAAGGACCCGCGCATCCAGGCCGGTTCGTTCACCGGTTCGGAGCACGTCGGCCGCCTCCTCGCCGACATCGCGGCCGCCCGCCCGCAGCCGATTCCGTTCTTCGGTGAGCTCGGCTCGACGAACCCGGTGTTCGTCACGCAGGCCGCTCTTGACACTCGCGCCGCCGACCTCGTGAGCGGCTTCGTCGGCTCGGTTTCGGGCTCGGCCGGCCAGCTCTGCACGAAGCCCGGCTTCGTGTTCATCCCGGCGGGCCACGGCCTCGACGAGCAGATCGTGTCGGCCGTTGACGCCGCGAACGAGTCGACCGGTGAGCAGCGCCTGCTGAACCCCGGCATCACGCGCGGCTACAACGGCCGCCGCGACGAGGTGCTCGCCGCGAACGGCGTGCGCACGATCGTTGACGGCGCCTCGCGCGTTGACGACGACGGCCAGGGCTGGACCACCCCCACCATCGTCGCCGTGTCGCTCGACGACTTCCGCGCCGGCCGCGAGGCGATCCTCGCCGAGGTCTTCGGGCCGTTCTCGGTGCTCGTCGAGGTGCCCGAGGGCACCGACTACGCCGCGCTCGTGAACGAGTTCTTCACCGGCTCGCTCACGACGACCATCCAGGCCGCCGACGGCGAGACGAGCGACGAGCTCGCCACCCTCGTGCGCGCCCTGCGCCAAGTGTCGGGCCGCATCCTGTTCGGCGGCTGGCCGACCGGTGTTGCCGTGACCTACGCGCAGCAGCACGGTGGCCCGTGGCCCGCGACGACGAACGACTCGTCGACGTCGGTCGGCACCGCGGCAATCGGCCGGTTCCTGCGCCCCGTCGCGTTCCAGTCGATGCCCGAGGAGCTGCTGCCGGCTCCCCTCAAGGACTCGAACCCGTGGGGCGTCCCGCAGCGCCGTGGCGACGCGGGCGAGTCGAAGAGCTGGGGCTCGAGCGCTCGCTAACGTCTGATTCCGCGAACCCCGCGGTGCTGGTCTTCTGGCCACGCCGCGGGGTTCCGCCGTTTCCGGGGCAAACGGGCCCGGCGTTGTGTCCCGACCCGGATACGCGGGGCAGACACGCGGCCCGGATGCGCGCATCCGGCCCTCGCCCACCCGCCCGGGATGCGTGCGGTAGCGTCGGGCAGGTGACCCGCACGCTCAGTCTCGCCCAGGCCCGCCGCATCGCGATCGCGGCGCAGGGGCTCGACCGGCCGCGCCCCGACACCGTGACGTTGCGCCACCTCACGAGCACCGTCGAGCGCCTCGGTGTGCTGCAGATCGACTCGGTGAACGTGCTCGCCCGCGCACACCTGCTGCCGCTGTTCTCGCGGCTGGGCCCGTACGACACCGCGCTCCTCGACCGCGCCGCGGGCGAGGCCCCACGGCGCCTCATGGAGACGTGGGCGCACGAGGCGTCGTTCGTGCCGGCCGCGACGTATCCGCTGCTGAGCTGGAACCGCCGCAACTGGGGCATTCACAACGGCGAGTTCGACACGAAGCACCCGGGGCTGCTCGACCGCCTCACCGAGATCGTCGACCGCTTCGGACCCCTCACAAGCCGCGAGATCTCGGCCCACGTCGACGAGGAGCACGCTGCCCGCTCAACCGGCGACTGGGGCTGGTCGTGGAGCGCCGCGAAGACCGGCCTCGAGATTCTCTTCGACTACGGCGTCATCACCGCCGCCCGCCGCAACTCGCAGTTCGAGCGCGTGTACGACCTCACGTCGCGGGTGCTGCCGAAGCCGCTGCGCGACCGCCCCGAGGTGCCGCGCGACGAGGCGGTGCGCGAGCTCGTGCGCATCTCGGCGCGAGCGCACGGCATCGGCACGCTGCGCTGCCTCGCCGACTACTTCCGGCTCGACCAGCGTTCGACGAGCCAGGCGATCGACGACCTCGTCGACGCGGGCGAGCTCGAGCCCGTCGACGTGACCGGCTGGAACCGGCCGGCCTGGCTCGCGGCCGGCGCGCGCATCCCCCGCCGCACGAACGCTCGGGCGCTCCTCGTACCGTTCGATCCGCTCGTGTTCGAGCGCCGCCGCCTGCTCGAGCTGTTCGGGATGCACTACCGCATCGAGATCTACACGCCGGCAGCGAAGCGCGTGCACGGCTACTACGTGCTGCCGTTCCTGCTCGGCGAACACCTCGTCGCGCGCGTCGACCTCAAGCACGATCGCGCCCGGCGGGTGCTGCTCGTGCGCGGGGCCTACCTCGAGGCACCGGATACGCGGGGCGAGAAGACCTGGCCGCCCGCCGACGTCGTGGTCGCGAATCTTGCCGACGAGCTGCGCGAGATGGCGCGGTGGCTCGGCGCCGACGGCGTCGAGGTCGAGGGCCGCGGCGACGCCGCCGTCCCCCTCGCTGCCCTGGTCTGACCGACCCCGACCATCCGGGGCCCTTCTGCCTATCCGCCCATCCGGCCCCGCCTACCCGGCCGGCCCCGCACCTAGCTCCCGCTAACTAGCCCGAAAACCGGGGGTCCGTCACCTGTACGTGACGAGGACCCCCGGTTTTCGGGCTAGTTAGCCATTTGTCCGGCGGCGAGGCGGCAAGGCGGCAACCCAACAAGGCAACCCACCAAGCAGCCCCACCGACCTACTTGTTCGCGAGGCGCCAGCGCTGACCCGGGTCGGTCGCGATGCGCAGCCACTGCGCGAGGATGTTCGCGCAGACAGTCGTGATCACGATCATGAGGCCGGGCAGCACCGACTGCCACCAGGCGACCTGCAGGTACTCGCGCCCCTGGGCCACCATGAGACCCCAGCTGAGGTCGGGCGGCTGAATACCGATACCGAGGAAGCTCAGAGACGACTCGGCGAGCATGACGAAGCAGAACTCGAGCGTCGCGAGCGACACGATCGTCGGCAGCACGTTCGGGAACACGTGGCGGCCCATGATCGTCGCGGGGCTCGACCCGAAGTTGCGGGCCGCGTCGACGAACATGCGGGTGCGCAGCTCGGCGCTCTCGGCGCGCGCGGTACGCAGGTAGATTGGGATGCGCGTGATCGCGAGCACGAGCACGATGTTCGCCGCGCTCGGCGCGAAGATGTAGAGCACGACGACCGCGAGCAGCAGCGACGGGAAGCTCATGATGATGTCGCCGATGCGCATCGAGACGTTCTCGCGCCAGCCGCGGTGGTAGCCGGCCCAGATGCCCCACGCCGTGCCAATGATGCAGGCGACGACGACCGCGGCGAACGAGACGCCGAGGCTCGTGCCGCCGGCGAGCATCATGCGGGCGAACATGCTGCGCCCGATCGCGTCGGAGCCGAGGATGAACTGCCACCCCTCGCCGACGCTGAACGGCGGCAGGTTGCGGTTCGGCAGGTCGGGGCGCTGCGCGAGGTCGGTCACGAGCAGCGGCGCGATGAGCGACGTGAAGACGATGAGGATGAGCACGACGGCGGCGACGGTCGCGAACTTGTCGCGCAGCAGGAGCGCGAAGAGTCCGGGGCGGCCGTCGGTGCGCTGACGGCGCGACGCCTTCGTGGTGAGAATCGCTTCGGTGCCGCCGGCGTCGATCGCCGGCTCGAACTTCGGCTTGAGGTCGGTCATGCGCTTGCTCCCTGCGTTCCGGAGATCGACGAGGTCGAGGTGCCGACGACCGCCTTGATCGCGCCCGTCTTCACGGTGCGGATGCCGGTGGTCGGCGCAGCGTCATCGGCCTTGCCCTGCTTCTTTGCGCTGCGGCCGGTGGGGCGAACCCGCGGGTCGAGCACGGCGTAGAGCAGGTCGATGATGATGTTGAGGATGAAGATGGCGACGGCGGTGACGAGCACGGCGGCCTGCAGCACGGGGAAGTCGCGCATGAGGATCGAGTCGATCATGAGCTTTCCGATGCCGGGCCAGCCGAAGATCGACTCAACGACGACCGCGCCGTTGATGAGGCCGACCGTGAGGTCGCCGGCGACGGTGAGCGCGGGGGCCGCGGCGTTCTTCAGCGCGTGCCGGGTGACGACGAAGAACTTCGTCGCGCCGCGGCTGTAGGCGACCTTGATGTACGGCTGCCCGAGCACGGTGACCATCGAGCCGCGCACGATCTGCGCAAGCACGCCGACCGGCCGCATCATGAGGGTCGCGACGGGGAGGATCCACACTTCG
This sequence comes from [Zimmermannella] faecalis ATCC 13722, assembly GCF_000381765.1. Taxonomy (GTDB): domain Bacteria; phylum Actinomycetota; class Actinomycetes; order Actinomycetales; family Microbacteriaceae; genus Gulosibacter; species Gulosibacter faecalis. Next base: position 101,926 of record NZ_KB907078.1, read on the forward strand.
GGCCCGCCCTGCACGCCCGAGGTCGGGAGGATGCCGAACGAGATCGCGAAGATCCAGATGCCGAGAATCGCGAGCCAGAAGTCGGGCACGCTCGCCGCGACCATCGAGAAGAAGCTCACGATGCGGTCGGCGACGCCGTTCGGCTTGAGCGCGGCCCAGCAGCCGATGACGACGGCGATGATGATCGCGAACAGCATCGTGAAGAACGCGAGCTGCAGCGTCGCGGGGAACGCCCGCAGCACCATCGCGCCGGCCGATTCGCCGGTGCGCATCGACTCGCCGAAGTCGAGCGTGAACGCGCCGCCGATGAAGTTCATGAGCTGCTGCAGAATCGGCAGGTCGAGGCCGTTTCGGGCGGCGAAGTCGGCCTTCATCTCGGGGGTCGCGCTGAGCGGCAGGTAGAGCGACGAGGGGTCGCCCGTGAGCCGCGCGAGGAAGAAGACGCCGATGACGACGACGATCAGCGGGATCGCGCTTTGCAGTATTCGTTTGCCGAGGTAGGTGAACACGTGGGTTCCTCTCTGAATCCGTGTGTGTCGAAGCGGCCGGCTAGGCCGACGTCACCGTTGAAATTCGCAACTCGTCGCCGGAGGCCGAGTTCGGGGTGTAGTGGATGCGGTGGGAGATGCCGAGCATGCCGGTCTGGTGGGAGATGAAGGCGAGCTGCACGATCTCTTCGTTCTCGTACTTGAAGATCTCCTCGTACGCTTCCTGGCGCTCCTCGTCGGAGAGCGGTCGGGCGGCGTCGATCATCGCGTCGAACTCCTCGGTGCCGAACTCGCTCTGGGGTCCGTCGGAGAGGAAGTACTGGTCGGTCGAGAACTGGGCGTCACCGGCCTGGTTGCCGTGCTGGATCATGAGGATGACGGGGCCCTGGTTCGTGACGAACGGCGCGGTCTGGTACTGCAGGTGCTGCGAGGTTTCGAGCATGAGCAGGTTGATGTTGAGCCCGATTTCGGCGAGCTCGCCCTGGAGGATCTCGGCGAGCTCCTGAATCTTCGGGAACTGCGCGGTGCGCACGACGAGGTTGATCTCGGTGTCGACGGGGGTGCCGTCGGCACGCGCCTCTTCGACGAGTTCCTTCGCCTTCTCGACGTCGAACGGCCACGGCTCGAGCGAGTCGTTGTGGCCGACGACGCCCTCGGGAATCAGCTGGGCCGCGACCTGGTCGCCGTTCGGGTAGAGGGCGTCGATGATGCCCTGCCGGTCGATCGCGTAGTTGATCGCCTGGCGCACGCGAATGTCGTCGAGCGGCGCGACGTTGCCCTGGAAGCGCAGGCCGACCGTCTCGTTGTTCGGGTAGCTCACGCCGTAGTCACCGATGCCGTCGTCTTGGCTGAGGCCGGTCGCGATGTCAGCCTCGCCGTTCGTGACCATCGCGGCGCGCACGCTCGCCTCGCCACGCCAGACGTATTCGACGTTCGGGAACTCGGGCTTGTCGCCCCAGTAGTCGGCGAACTGGTTGAGGTGGATGCTGTTGCCCGCGTTCCAGTTCGCGATCTCGTAGGGACCGGTGCCGGCAGGCTCGCGCACCTTCTCGGTGTCGGAGGTGGCGGGCGAGACGATCTCGATGAACGAGAGCTTGAGCGGGAGGATGGGGTCGGGCTCTTCGGTCGTGATCTTCAGCGTCGTCGAGTCGACGACGTCGAGGCCGAGGTCGGAGTCGCCGAAGACATAGCCTTCGACGTTGCAGCCGAGCTCGCTGTTCACGGCGCGGTCGATCGAGTGGGCGGCCGCCGCGGCGTCGAACTTCTCGCCGTCGTGGAACGTGACGCCCTCGCGCATCGTGAACACCCACTCGGTGTCGCTCGTCTGCTCCCAGCCGGTCGACAGGAGCGGCTCGAGCTCACCGGTTGAGGGCTCGCGCTCGACGAGCGGCTCGGTGATGTTCGAGCGCACGACGACGCCGGTCGAGGTGAGGTTCGCCTCGCAGGCCTCGAGCGTCGGGGGCTCCTGCTGCAGCACGACGCGCACCGTGTCGCCCTCGAGGGCGCCGACGCCGGAGTCGATCTGCGAGTTCGCGACCGTGCAACCGCTGAGCAAGGCGACGATCGGCACTGCGGCGATCGCCCCGCGGGCCAGGCGCGCGGACTGCTTCGGAACTGCGGAACGTGTCATGCCGATTGGCTCCTTTGCCATGGATGGTGGAGGTGTGGGGGTCGAAGGCTTGTGGTGCCGACCGCTCTGTCGACGAAGTCTCGTCTCACCAGGGTGTGGCAATTGTGCGGGGGCGGCAACGGGCATTCCGCACCACAATTCGCCGAATGCCGCGCATTTGCCGAATTTGCGTATCCGAAACCCGCGGAATTCCAAGGGAATCGGGGCATGGATGCGCGGGGCGAATTGATCAATGCGTTTTGCCACTTAGACGCTTCCAGTCGCCGCGAACTAGCGTGAGCCGCATGAACGCCACTCCCGTACTGCAGGTTGGCGGGCTGCTGCCGGCACTCGAAGCCGAACTCACCGACGAGTTCGATCGCCGAGTGTACGACCAGGCCGCCCCACTCAGCCCCGAAGCCGCCGCCGAAATTCGCATCGCCGTGACGAGCGGCCGCACCGGCCTCAAGGCCGACCTCATTGACCAGTTGCCGAACCTCGAACTCGTTGCGAACTTCGGGGTGGGATACGACGGTAACGACACGCAGGCGCTCGCCGCCCGCGGCATCAAGCTGACGAACACGCCCGACGTGCTCAACGCGTGCGTCGCCGACACGGCGCTCGGGCTGCTGCTCGCGGCGTTCCGCCAGTTCCCCGAGGCGGAGCGATTCACCCGCGCCGGCGGCTGGGCCGAGGGCCGCAACTACCCGCTCACGCGCCGCTTCTCGGGCAGCACGATCGGCATCCTCGGCATGGGCCGGATCGGTGCCGAGGTCGCGACCCGCGTCGAGGGCTTCGGCTGCGAGGTGCTGTACCACAACCGCCGCCCCGTCGAGGGGTCGAGCGCCGAGTACGTCGACAGCCTCGTTGAGCTCGCGCGGCGCAGCGACGCGCTCGTCATCACCGTGCTCGGCGGACCGTCGACGAAGCACCTCGTGAACGCCGAGGTGCTCGAGGCGCTCGGGCCCGACGGCATTCTCGTGAACGTCGCCCGCGGCACGGTCGTCGACGAGCAGGCACTCATCGCGGCGCTCGAATCGGATGCCCTCGGTGGTGCCGGCCTCGACGTCGTCGAAGACGAGCCGAACGTGCCGGCGGCGCTGCTCGACAAGCCGAACGTCGTCGTGTTCCCGCACGTCGGCAGTGGCACGCACGAGACGCGCGCCGACATGAAGAACCTCGTGCTCGCAAACATTCGGGCGTACCTCGCCGGCGAAGAACTTCTCACGCCGGTCGCCCTTTCGTAACCCGAAATTCCGGGTGGCGGAACGGCCGATTCCACTTTCAGCATCACCGCATAGCCGAGTTAGATAGCGAATCGACCAACCGCCGCCGGATATTTCCTACAGTGAAAACACCCCCAGACTTCTTCTTTCGTAAAGGATTTGGCATGACAACGAAGTTCACCCCGCAGGAGCTCGCGCAGCATCTTGGCAGCGGCCTGCTCTCGTTCCCGGCAACGGCGTTCACCGCCGACTACGAGTTCGACGAGGCCGCCTACCGCAACCACATCGAGTGGCAGTCGAGCTACGACGTGGCCGGCCTGTTCGCCGCCGGCGGCACCGGAGAGGGATTCTCGCTCAGCGTTGACGAGTTCCCCCGCGTTGTGCGCGCCGCCGTCGAGTCGGCCAACCCGAACGTGCCCGTGCTCGCGTCGGCCGGTGGCTCGACGAAGCAGGCCATCGCGAACGTGCAGGCAGCGGCCGAGGCCGGCGCCGAGGGCGTGCTCGTGCTGCCCCCGTACCTCACCGAGGTCGACCAGGAGGGCCTGTACAACCACCTCGACGCGATCGCCTCGTCGACCGACATCGCGCTCATCGTCTACAACCGCGCGAACGCGATCTACACGCCCGCGATTCTGCAGCGCCTCGCCGACAAGCACCCCCACTTCATCGGCTTCAAGGACGCGATCGGCAACATCGAGCACCTCGCCCGCGTGCGCGCGGCGCTCGGCGACCGCCTCTTCTACCTCGGTGGCCTCCCCACCGCCGAGACCTACGCGCTGCCCCTCCTGAAGATGGGCATGAGCACCTACTCGTCGGCGATGTTCAACTTCGTGCCCGAGTTCGCGCTCGACTTCTACGCGGCCGTGCGTGCTGAGGACGAGCCGAAGGTCAGCCGCCTCGTGCGCGACTTCGTGATTCCCTACCTCGACCTGCGCGACCACAAGCAGGGCTACGGCGTCTCGATCGTGAAGGCCGGCCTCAACGTCGTCGGCCGCAGCGTCGGCCCCGTGCGTCCCCCGCTGCAGGACTTCACCGAGGCCGAGCTCGCCGAGCTCGACGCGCTCGTGAAGACGGTGCAGGTTTCGGCGTAACGTCGACCAACAGCGCGGATACGCGCGACGGTGAGCGCTCTGGCCTTCGGGCCGGGGCGCTCATCCCGTTTCCAGCCGTGGCGCCCGTGCGGCGGCGGCCGAGGCCGGCGGTGGCGCCCGGGCCTCGAATGCGACAATTGTGCGGATGAAGGCACACGAAGTGGTTATGGCGTGGGTAACCGACGAGCTCGCGAGCGGCCGTCTGCACGTCGGCGACCACCTGCCGAGTGAGCGCACGCTCGCCGAGACGCTCGGCATTTCGCGCAGCTCGGTGCGCGAAACGATGCGCGTGCTCGAGGCGCTCGGCACGATCCACACCTCGACCGGCTCGGGACCCCGCTCGGGCACGATCATCACGGCGGCCCCCGAACAGGCGCTCACGCTCGCGCTCAACCTGCAGCTCGCGACGCGGCAGGTCGATCACCACCACATCTTCGAGATGCGGCTGCTGCTCGAGACGTGGGCGGCAGAACACTCCGACCCCGCCCTCGGCGACTGGGAGAGCGCCGAGCGGCTGCTCGACCTCATGGACGACGACGCGCTCCCCGTCGAGGACTTCCTCGCGCTCGACGCCGAGTTCCACGTCGTGCTCTCGCGCGCCGCCGACAACCCCCTCATCAGCACGCTCATGGATGCGCTGCGACTGTCGATCGCCGATCACACGCTCGCGCTCGCCCGCGCGATTCCCGAGTGGGCGACGACCTCGCAGCGACTGCGGGGCGAGCACCAGGAGATCGTCACCGCGCTGCGCGAGGGTGACCGCGCGGCCGCGACCGAGCGTATCCAGGCCCACATTCGCGGGTACTACTTCGAGACGTCGGCGGCCGCCGAAGGGGCTGGCGGCCCCGGCGCCTGACTGTACGTTGTTGACGCGGTCGGTGCGAGCAGCCTACGCTTGTGTGGTCTGACCACATGGTCATGCCACACGTCTGGCCCGCCCTGCGTCCGCCCGGACACCGGGTAGCTCAAGGGAGAGCTGCATAGGCGCGCGCGTCGAAACCGCTCCCACTCCGGCATCCATGCCCGGGGCGTAGCCTGAAAATCATCGAAAGCGGAAAGGTCTCCACAATGGTGCAACGTCAGCTGCCGAACCCCTCGGATATCTTCGAGTACCTGCAGTTCAAGAAGCCCGATTTCAACCTCAAGCGCCGCCGCCTGTCGAGCGCGTTGACCGTCGCCGACCTGCGGAAGATCGCGAAGCGCCGCACCCCCGCGGCCGCCTTCGACTACACCGACGGCGCCGCCGACGAAGAGCTCTCGATGCGCCGCGCTCGCCAGGCGTTCCGCGACATCGAGTTCAACCCCGACATCCTGCGGCCCGCCGAGCACGTCGACACGACCACCAACATCCTCGGCGGCACGAGCGCACTCCCCTTCGGCATCGCGCCGACCGGATTCACGCGGCTCATGCAGACCGAGGGCGAGACCGCCGGCGCCGGCGCTGCCGCGGCCGCGGGCATCCCGTTCTCGCTGTCGACCCTCGGCACCACCTCGATCGAAGAGGTGCAGCGGGTCAACCCGAACGGGCGCAACTGGTTCCAGCTCTACGTCATGCGCGACCGCGAGATCTCGTACGGCCTCGTCGAGCGAGCGGCGAAGGCCGGCTTCGACACGCTCATGTTCACCGTCGACGCGCCCATCGGCGGCAACCGCATGCGCGACACCCGCAACGGCTTCTCGATTCCGCCGCAGCTCTCGGTGAAGACGATCGTCGACGCGATTCCGCGGCCCTGGTGGTGGTGGGACTTCCTCACGACGCCGAAGCTCGAGTTCGCGTCGCTCTCGTCGACCGGCGGCACCGTCGGCGAGCTCCTCAGCTCGGCGATGGACCCGACCATCTCTGACGACGACCTCTCGATCATCCGCGACATGTGGCCCGGCAAGCTCATCGTGAAGGGCGTGCAGAACGTGCCCGACGCCGTGCGCCTCATCGACAAGGGCGTCGACGGCATCGTGCTCTCGAACCACGGCGGCCGCCAGCTCGACCGCGCGCCCGTGCCGTTCCGGCTGCTGCCCGAGGTCGTGCGCGAGGTCGGCAGCGACGCGAACATCATGCTCGACACCGGCATCATGCACGGCGCCGACATCGTCGCCTCGATGGCGCTCGGCGCGAAGTTCACGCTCGTCGGCCGCGCCTACCTCTACGGACTCATGGCCGGCGGCCGCGAGGGCGTCGACCGCATGATCGAGATCCTCGGCTCGCAGATTCGCCGCACGATGGCGCTGCTCGGCGTCTCGACCATCGAGGAGCTCGAGCCGCGGCACGTAACGCAGCTGCAGCGGCTTGTGCCGGTGCAGGGGTCGGCGGCCGCGCCCGCGGGGGCGCGGGTGACTGGGGCGTAGGTCGGTTTGGTCAGGATGGTCTGTGGCGGAGACGGCGGCGGATGGGGGTGGCCGGCGACGGCGGCCGGGGCCGGGTGGTCTGTGGCTGGGCAGAGCGGCAATGACGGCCAACCAATTCGGTGGTGCGGATGCGCGGCCGGGGCCGTGCGCGCTTGCCAGCCCTGGGCATCCGGACAAATGGCTAACTAGCCCGGAAAGTGGGGGTTCGCGACAGCCGGCTGCTTCTGGCCCCCGCTTTTTGGGCTAGTTGGCGTAACTAGCCCGAAATTGATGCGGCCGCGGCATGGATGGGCGGGGCAGCGGCCAGCACGGCATGGATGGGTCGGGCGGCGGGTCGGTGGGCTCGACGCCGCCGCGACCCCTACCGAACCTGGCGCTCGAGGGGCGAGCCCTCGGCGAGCAGGTCGATGTTGTGGGCGATGTCGCGGGCTCGGGCGATGAACACCTGCTCGGCGTGGCCCGAGTGGTGAGGGCTGAGCACGGTGTTCGGGAGGCTCGCGAAGCGGGCGACCGACTCGGGGGCGCGGAGTCCGTCGTTGCCGCCCCACCACACGTCGAGCGCGGCACCCGCGATCGTGCCGTCGGCGAGGGCCTGCGCCACCGCATCCTCGTCGAGCACGCCGGCACGGGCGACGTTGATCAGGTGCGCGTTCGGGCGCATCGAGTGCAGCGCCGAGCGGTCGATCATGCCGCGGGTCGCATCAGTGAGCGGGGCGCACACGACCACGACGTCGCACTCGCCGAGAAACTCGGTGAGCGCGTCGAAGCCGTAGACTCGCTCGAACGCCGATCCGGCCGGCACGCCCGAGGCGCCGTCGCGGCGCAGGCCGATCGCGCGCATCCCGAGCCCCGCGCCGAGCGCCGCGACCTCGCAACCGATCTCGCCCGTGCCGATGACGCCGATCGTGTCGCCAATCGCGAGGCGATGGTACGGTGTGCCTGGGGCCGAGGCGACGGTGCGCCACTCCCCCGCGCGCAGCTGCGCGTCGGCCGCGAGGGCGCGCCGGCGCAGCATGAGCAGCTGCATGATCACGTGTTCGGCGATCGAGCGGCCGTGGTGTCCGGTGTTGCAGACGGGGATGCCCGCAGGCAGCAGGTCGAGGTCGACCCGGTCGATGCCGGCACCGGTCACGTGGGCGAGCCGAAGCGGGGTGTCGCGCAGGTCGGCGGGCGCCGCGAGCTTCGAGAGCACGAGCACGTCGGCGTCGGCGCACGCGCCCGCGAGCTCATCGGGGTCGCCCGACGTCGCATACACCCAGTCGTGCGGCGACTGCGTCGCCTCGAGGTGCGCGCGGAACGGCGCGATGATCGGGTCGCTGACGACGACGCGCAGGGGCGCTACCACTTCGGAATCTCCGGCGAGAAATCGGGGCGCACGCGACGCATGTAGGTCGTGTCGTCGCGCTGCGACTGACCGGCAGCAAGGTACTGCTCGTGCAGCTGGGCGAGGCGGTCGCGGTCGAGCTCGACGCCAAGGCCCGGGCCGTCGGGCACGTTCACCGTGCCGCCCGAGATCGTGAACACGTCGCCGACGATGACGTCTTCGTCGGGGCGCTTCCACGGCCAGTGCGTGTCGCAGGCGAAGTTGAGGTTCGGGGTGGCCGCCGCGAGGTGGATCATCGCGGCGAAGCTGATGCCGAGGTGCGAGTTCGAGTGCATCGAGAGCCCCCACCCGACGGTCTCGCAGATGCCGGCGAGCAGCTGCGAGCGCTTGAACCCGCCCCAGAAGTGGTGGTCGCTCAGCACGATGTCGACGGCACCCTGCTCGATCGCGGGGCGCACGTGGTCGAACGACACGACGTACATGTTCGTCGCGAGGGGGATGCTCGTGCGGCGGCGCACCTCGGCAAGACCTTCGAGGCCGACGGTCGGGTCTTCGAGGTACTCGATGACGCCCTCGAGCGCGTCGGCGACCTTCACGGAGCTCTCGACGTTCCAGGCGCCGTTCGGGTCGACGCGCAGCAGCACGTCGGGGAACGCCTCGCGCAACGCGAGAATCGTCGCGACCTCGACGTCGGGCTCGAACACGCCGCCCTTGAGCTTGAGCGCGCGGAACCCGTACTTGTCGATGAGTCGGCGCGCCTGTTCGACGATGCCCTCGGGGTCGAGCGCCGGGCCCCACTCGTCGTCGGGGCCCGGGTTGCCGGCCTCGTCGATGTGGCCGCCCCACTTGTAGAAGAGGTAGCCGCTCAGTTCGACGCGCTCGCGCACGCGCCCGCCGAGAAACTCGGACACTGACACCCCCGCGAGCTTGCCGCGGATGTCGAGGGCCGCGACCTCGAACGGCGAGAGCACGCGGTCGTCGGCCGCGGTCGTCGTGACCATGCCCGACATGCCGTGGCCGCCGACGATCGCGTCGTTCGCGAGCGCCGCCTGCACGCGGCGGCGCAGCTCGTTCGTGTTCGCGACGTCGACGCCGAGCAGCGATTCGGCCGCAAGCGCGAGGCGCTGAATGTGGCCGGCGTCGCCGTAGGTCTCGCCGAGTCCGACGATGCCGCCGGCGGTGATGACCTCGACAATCGCACGCAGGGCGAAGGGCTCGTGCACACCGACCGAGTTGAGCAGCGGCGCGTCGTGGAACGCGACGGGCGTGATGACGATCTCGGCGATCGCCGCCTCGGTCGAATCGGTCAGCTGGTCGGCGCTTACGCGCATACGGCGGATCTGTTCCACGGGCCTCATTGCCTTTCGTCGATGTGCACTCACTGCAAATACACGGCAGAATCAGCCTAAGTCGCCGAAAAATGCCGACCAACTTGCCTTATGGAATAATCAATGCCGGGAAGGTATTGATGTTCTCATTAATTCAAATGGAATGCTTCGTCGCCGTGGCCGAAGAGTTGCACTTCGGTGAAGCGGCCGCACGACTCCAGATGACGCAGCCGCCGCTGAGCCGGCAGATTCAGCAGCTCGAGCGCGAGCTCGACACGCAGCTGTTCGTACGCACGAGCCGCCGCGTGGTGCTCACCGAGGCCGGGCGAGTGCTCCTCCCCCACGCCCGCCAGCTTCTCGACCTCGCCGACCGCGCGGCGACCGACACCCAGGCGGTCGGTCGCGGCGCCGAGGGCAGCCTGTCGATCGCGTACACCGCGATGGCCGGGCGCAGCATCCTGCCCGCCATCGTCAAGCTCGCGAACAAGCACCTGCCGGGCGTGCGCCTCAACCTCAGCGAGAGCATCACGGCCGACCAGCTCGACGAGATCGAGCGCGGCACGGTCGACATCGGCCTGCTGCACCCGCAGCTCGCGCGGCCGTCAATCTCGGAGCGGGCGCTGCACACCGAAGACATGCTCGTCGCGGTGCACACGGGCGGCCCGCACGGCGACACGGATGCGCCGATTCGGCTCGACGCGCTGAAGCGGGAGCCGCTGCTCATGTACTCGCCGAAGACGGCCCGCTACTTTCACGACCTCGCCCTGCTCACGCTGAAGCGCTCGGGCGTCGAGCCGCACATTTCGCAGTACGCGGGGCAGATTCCGGTGCTGCTGTCGCTCGCGAACGCCGGCATCGGCTACGCGATCGTGCCCGCGTCGGCGCGACACTTTTTGCCCGAGGGCGTGCGCCTGCGCCCGATCGATTTCGCTGCGGTGAACGCGCAGCCGGTGCAGTCGACACTCTCGCTCGCGTGGAGCACGGCGACGACAAATCCCGTCGTCTACCGATTCCTCGACGTGCTCGAAGAGGATGTTTCGCAGCCGCACTCGCTCATTCGCGCGACGCAGCTCGTGTAATTTCTCGCGGAATTTTCGCACGACCGAATTTCGTTCATCCATTTTCTGCATCGAGCAATACGGCAATGGCCTTTGTGCGGTGCCGCGCGCCGCCGATAGCCTCGGGGAGAATTGGTCATCACTCAACGAGGAGGATCCATGGCCGAGCCATTGCTCGAAGTCGACGACCTGCGCGTCGCGTTCCAGGTTGGCGACACGCTCGTCGACGCAGTCCAGGGCGTCAGCCTCGATCTCGCGCCGGGAGAGATCCTCTCGATCGTTGGCGAATCGGGGTCGGGCAAGAGCACCGTCGTGAACGCGGTGCAGGGGCTGCTCTCCCCGAACGCGAAGATTCAGGGCGGGTCGGTGCGCTTCGACGGCCGCGACATGCTCCGCCTCAGCGAGGCCGAGTGGCGCCAGGTGCGCGGCAAAGACATCGGGTTCATTCCGCAGGACCCGGCCGGCTCGCTCAACCCCGTGCGCAAGGTGGGCACGCAGGTCGCCGAGCCGCTGCGCATCCACGGCCTCGCCGACCGCAAGACCGCGGCGAACAAGGCGGTCGAGCTGCTCACGATGTCGGGCCTGACCCACCCCGAGGAGCGGGCGAATCAGTACCCGTTCCAGTTCTCGGGCGGCATGAAGCAGCGCTCGCTCATCGCGGGCGCGCTCTCGACGAACCCGAAGCTCATCATCGCCGACGAGCCCACCTCGGCGCTCGACGTGACGGTGCAGAAGCAGATTCTCGACTACATCGACCAGCTCGTGCGCGAGCTCGGCGTCGCCGTGCTCATGATTACGCACGACCTCGGCCTCGCCGCCGAGCGCAGCGACAAGGTCGTGGTCATGCGCAAGGGCGAGGTGGTGGATGCGGGGCCCGCCCGCGAGGTCATGTCGAGCCCCAGCGCGGCCTACACCCGCACGCTCATCGACGCGGTGCCGAAGATGGACGCGTTCGACACCCGCGCCACGCGCATCCGCGAGGCCGAGGCGGAGGCCGAGCCCCGCCCGCTCGTCGAGACCCGCGACCTCGTGAAGATCTTCGACCTGCCGCGTGGCGGCGCCGCGCGCACGCTGACGGCAGTCGACCACGTCAATGTGAAGATTCGCCGCGGCGAGACCCTCGCGGTCGTGGGCGAGTCGGGCTCGGGCAAGAGCACGCTCGCACGCATCATCCTGCGGCTCGAGGAGCCGACGAGCGGGCAGATTCTGTTCGACGGGCAGGACATCACGAAGCTCGGCGGCAAGCAGCTGCGGCGCCTGCGCCAGCGCATGCAGATGGTCTACCAGAGCCCGTTCGACTCGCTGAACCCGCGCATGACGATCGCGCAGCTCATCGCCGAACCGCTGAAGTCGTTCAAGGTGGGCGATGCCGCGTCGCAGAAGAAGCGGGCGCGCAGCCTGCTCGACCAGGTGTCGCTGCCGTCGAGCCTCATCGACCGGTTCCCCGACGAGCTCTCGGGCGGGCAGCGACAGCGCGTTGCGATCGCCCGGGCCCTCGCGCTCGACCCCGAGTTCGTCGTGCTCGACGAGGCCGTTTCGGCGCTCGACGTGTCAGTGCAGGCGCAGATTCTCACGCTGCTCGACGAGCTGCAGCACGAGCTTGAGCTGAGCTACCTCTTTATTACGCACGACCTCGGCGTCGTCGCCGAGTCGGCCGACACCGTCGCGGTGATTCAGCACGGCAAGGTGCTCGAGTACGGGCCGACCGCCGAGATCTTCCGGCATCCGAAGAGCGCGTACACCGAGAAGCTGCTCGCGGCGGTGCCCGCGCTGTAGCGCATGGGTTGGCGGCGCATGGGCTGTCGCAAAAGCACGGTCGGGCGAGGGTCCGACCGTGTTTTTGTGCCAACCCATGCGGGCTTCGGGCGTGCGGTCGGCGCGGATGCGGGGCGAGGGCGGGGCGGATGCGCGCGAAATGCGATTGGATGGTCGCGTGCAGCCCGCTGAGATCGTGTACGTCGTGAACCCCGCCTCCGGGCGCGGGAACGCCGTGCCCCACGACGAGCGTGAGCACGTCGAGATCGTGACGGGCGAGACGTTCCGGGAGCTGCACGATCGCGCGATCGCCGCGATCGAGCGGCGGCCCCGCGCGCTCGTCGTGCAGGGCGGCGACGGCATGGTGTCGCTCGGCGCCGCGCTCGTCGACGGTACGGGCATCCCGCTCGGCGTCGTGCCCACCGGCAGCGGCAACGACTTTGCCCGCAGTGCCGGAATCCCCCGCCACGCTCCCGCGGCCACGGCGCAGGCACTCGTGTCGGGCATCCTCGATCGAACCGCGACGACGCGCGCGGTCGACCTGCTGCGCATCCGTCTCGGGGAGCGGCACGCGGTCGCGGTGAACTCGTTGAACATTGGCTTCGACGCCCGCGTCAATCACGTCGCGAACCGGATGCGCCTGCCCGGCACCGCGCGCTACGTCGCGGCCCTGCTGCGGTCGCTGCGGCACTTCGTGCCGTTCACCGCCGAGCTGCGGCTCAACGACGGCGAGGCGCGGATCGACCCGTCGGCGCAGGTGCTTGCCGTCGCGAACGGCGCCTCGTGCGGCGGCGGCATTCGACTCGCGCCCGCCGCGCGGCTCGACAGCGGCGAGTTCGAGCTCGTGCACGTTCGCGGGGCGAGCAAGCTACAGCTGCTCACGCTGTTCCCGATCGCGATGGTCGGCCGGCACACGGGCCTGCGCGTCGTCGACATCTCGCAGGCGAGGCGGCTGCGGGCGCGCATCCCGTCGGGCGTTTATGTGTATGCCGACGGGGAGCGGCTGCGTGGCGCCGACGATCCGCATCCGCTCGACCTCGAGGTGACCGTCGCGCCGGGGGCGCTGCGGCTCGTCGTGCCGGCTGCCGGTTAGGCGCTCGGTCTACCCGCCAGCACAATCTTCCGCCGCACTGCGACATACTCGGTCACACGGCTTGGGATGCCCGCGGTCGCCCACTTGACTGGGTGCACGGCCCGGCTCCCGCGACACGGCGCGGCCCGGGCCGGCCAACTTCCACAAAGGCAGGAGCGCCAATGACGACCCCCGATGACGGCTCGGCAGTGCGGCGGCTCGAGGCCGAGGCGCTCGAGTTCACGCGGCAGCTCATTCGCATCGAGAGCGTGAACACCGGCAGCCTCGCGCCGATCGGCGACGGCGAGGCGCGCGCGGCGCGACTCGTGCAGGAGTGGCTCGCCGAGGTCGGCATCGAGGGCGAGTTCGTCGAGCCGCATCCCGGCCGCGGGTCGTTCGTCGCGCGCATCCCGGGCACCGACCCCACCGCGCCCGCGCTGCTCGCCCACTCGCACCTCGACGTCGTGCCGGTGGATGCGCGCGACTGGACCGCGCCGCCGTTCGGCGCCGAGGTGCGCGACGGGATGCTCATCGGCCGCGGCGCCGTCGACATGAAGCACTTCGCGGGCACGCTCGTCGCGGTGGCGCGGCACTTCGCGCGCGTGGGCGTGCGGCCGCGGCGGGATCTCGTGCTCGCGTTCCTCGCCGACGAGGAGGCCGGCGGGGTGTGGGGCTCGCGCTGGCTCGTGCGCAACCGGCCCGAGCTGTTCGAAGGGGTGACCGAGTCGATCAGCGAGGTCGGCGGGTTCTCGGTGCCGCTCGACGCGTCGGGCCGCCGTGCCTACCTGCTCGCGACCGGCGAGAAGGGCCCGGCGACGGTGGCGCTTACCGCGAACGGCTCGGCCCGGCACGCGTCGGGCCTGTCGACAGAGAACTCGGTGGTGGCGCTCGCCGAAGCGGTCGCGCGCATCGGCGCGTACGAGTTTCCCGTCGCGCGCACGCGCACGCTCGAGGCGTTCCTCGAGGCGTTCGGCCGTGCCCGCGGCCGCCCGTTCGACGAGGCGACGCTTGAGGCCGACCTCGCCGGGCTCGAGATCGCGGGGCCGCTCGTCGGCGCGGGCATCCGCACGACCGCGACCCCGACCGTGCTCACCGCGGGCGGCAAGCCGAACGTCGTGCCGGCCCGCGCATCGGCCCTCGTCGACGTGCGGGTGATTCCCGGGCAGGATGAGCTCGTGCGCGCGACGCTGCGGGAGCTCGCGGGGCCCGACATCGAGGTCGAGGAGCGCGCCTGGTACCGCGGCACGAAGTCGCCGGCCTCGGGGCCGTTCGTCGACGTGCTGCGCGCGGCGATCGCGGTCGAGGATGCGCAGGGCGAGGTCGTGCCGTACATGCTGCCGGCAAGCACCGACAACAAGCACTTCTCTAAGCTCGGGATCGCCGGGTACGGGTTCACGCCGCTGCGGGTTCCGCTCGACTTCGACGTGTTCGCGCAGTTCCACGCGGCCGACGAGCGGGTGCCCGTCGAGGCGCTCGAGTTCGGCGCGCGGGTGACCGCCAGCATCCTCAAGCGGGCGTAGGGCGGTGGGCATCGAGGAGGCGGGTGACCGCCTCGTGAGGTGACGCGAAGCGCCGAATAAGTTGCCAGAAAGCACGGTCGCGGAGGCTCGCGACCGTGCTTTTTTGGCAACCCATGGCACGGATGGCCGGGCGGCGATGAGTGCGAGTGCCCGACCGACGGCAGTCGGTCCCACAAGTCGAAAGATTTGACGTGTCGATGTTGCAACTACGTCATGCCGAATAATAGTGTTCGTCGTACCTAACACCGATCAAGCGCGCGCAATCAGCAGCAAGAGACGAGGGCACAATGACGAGCTGGCGACGAACACGACTGGTATTGGCGACGATCGTCACGGCGGCAATACTCACGGCCTGCGGTGTCGGCACCGACACGAGTGACGAATCCGCCCGAGACAAGCCGGTGGTGCTGACCACGTTCACGGTGCTCGCGGATATCGCGCAGAACGTGGCCGGCGAGCATCTCACCGTGGAGTCGATCACGAAGCCAGGCGCCGAGATCCACGACTACGAGCCGACGCCCGGCGACATTCGCACGGCGTCAGACGCCGTGCTTGTGCTCGACAACGGGCTCGGCCTCGAGCGATGGTTCGAGCAGTTCATTCACGATGCCGACGTGCCCCACGTGGTCGTCTCCGAGGGGGTAACCCCGATCGACATCTCCAAAGACGCGTACGCGGGAAAGCCGAATCCGCACGCCTGGATGAGCCCAAACAACGTGCAGATCTACGTCGACAACATGGTGTCCGCCTTCGTCGAGCTCGATCCCGCACACGCAGACGACTATGAGCGCAATGGTGAGGCCTACAAGCAGCAGCTGCAGGAGGTTGAGGACACCCTCGCCGACGAGCTCGCGGAGCTCCCCCAGAACCACCGTGCACTCATCACGTGCGAAGGCGCGTTCTCGTATCTGGCGCGGGATGCGGGGCTGACGGAGCAGTACCTGTGGGCCGTCAACGCCGACGAGGAGGACACGCCCCAGCAGATTGCCAAGGTGACGGACTTCGTCATCGAGAACGACGTGCCGGCCGTGTTTTGCGAGTCGACCGTGTCGGCCAAACCGATGCAGCAGGTCGTCGAAGCGACCGGGGCGGTGCTTGGCGACACCCTCTACGTCGATTCGCTCTCGGACGCCGACGGGCCCGTGCCGACGTACCTCGACCTGATCCGTCATGACGTCGAGGCGATCACGGCGGGGCTGAGCGGGGCGACCTCATGAGCGTGGCCATCGAGGTTCGCGACCTCTCCGTTCGATATGGCGACACGGTCGCGCTCCGCAACGTAGACCTCGACGTCGCGGCCGGCCGCGTGACGGGCCTGGTCGGCATGAACGGTTCGGGGAAGTCGACACTGTTTAAGTCCCTAATGGGGTTGGTGACACCCGATCACGGTTCGGTTCGCCTCGAAGGCCAGTCGGTCGTTCAGGCACGACGACGAGGCCGCGTCAGCTACGTGCCGCAGAGCGAAGAAGTTGACTGGTCGTTCCCGGTCTCGGTGCGCGACGTGGTCATGATGGGGCGGTACGGCATGCAGGGTCCCACCCGCAGGCCGCGCGCGGCCGACCGGGCTGCGGTCGACGAAGCGCTCGAGATGGTCGACCTCACCGACTACGCAGATCGGCAGATCGGGCAGCTCTCCGGCGGTCAGCGGAAGCGCACATTCGTTGCCCGAGGTATCGCGCAAGGCGCCCAGATACTCCTGCTCGACGAGCCCTTCGCGGGTGTCGACAAGCGTTCCGAGGCAACGATCGTGCGCCTGCTCCGTCGCCTGGCCGATGACGGGCGAACGGTACTCGTCTCGACGCACGACCTGCACGCCCTGCCGAGTCTGGCCGACCAGGCAATCCTGCTGCTCCGACGCATCCTGTTTCAGGGAACCGTGACGGATGCACTCGCGCCCGAGCGGCTCGCACTCGCGTTCGGCCTCGACCCGCGTGACCAAGGCGCTGCTATGACGGGTGATGCGGCATGAATCCCATCGATTTGCTCATCGAACCGCTCTCATACACCTTCATGACCCGAGCGCTCATCGCCACGGTGATCGCGGCGGTGGTGTGCGCGCTCCTGTCGTGCTGGCTCGTGCTCGTCGGCTGGTCGCTCATGGGCGATGCCGTCTCGCACGCAGTCCTCCCCGGCGTGGTGCTCGCCTATGTCGTCGGTGCCCCGTTCGCGGTCGGAGCCGTCGTGTTCGGATTCCTCGCCGTCGGGCTCATCGGCGCGGTGCGTGGAACAAGCCGGGTCAAAGAAGATGCCGCGATCGGAATCGTGTTCACGACGCTCTTCGCGTTGGGCCTCGTGCTCATCAGCGTGACCCCGAGCCAAACCGACCTCAACCACATCATCTTCGGCAACATCCTCGGGATCTCGAACGCCGACCTCGCACAGATCGTGGTGCTCGCGGCAGTCGCATTCGTCGTGCTCATCGTGAAGCGTCGTGACTTCACGCTCTACGCGTTCGACCCGACGCACGCCCACGCCATCGGCCTCAACCCGCGATGGCTCGGCGCGGTGTTGCTCGGGCTGCTCGCGCTCACTTCGGTGGTCGCCCTGCAGATCGTTGGCGTCGTGCTCGTGGTCGCGATGCTCATCATTCCCGGCGCGACCGCGCACCTCCTCACCGACAGGTTCGGGCGGATGCTCGTGATCGCGCCGGCGCTGTCGGCCGGTTGTTCGGTGACCGGCATCTTCCTCAGCTATTGGCTCGATGCGTCGCCCGGTGGCCTCGTCGTCGTGATGCAGGGCGCGGCCTTCACTGTTGCCTACCTGTTTGCCCCACGGCACGGGGTGGCTCGCAAGCTCCTCGCTTCGCGGCGTGCCAAGACGAACGTCAGCTCGATGTCTCCTACTGCTGCGGGGACACCGCATCGGTCGCCGACGCCGTGACCCAAATCGAGTCGGTCGCCGAACGTCCGAGCGCGATGGGGCTGGGATCGCCACTCACCAGAACTTCGAGCGCGCCCGAGTACGGTGCCGCGGGTCGCGTTTCGACGACCGAGCCAACGCCGATCCCACGCTCCGCCAAGAACTGCAGCAGACCCGCATCCGCGTCGGAGATGCGCTCGACCCGGGCCCGTGAGCCGAGTGGCACGGAGCTCAACAGCATCGCGTCAAGCTGCGTCACGTCGCCGTCGGCGCTCGGGATCGGGTCGCCGTGCGGGTCACGGTGCGGATGCCCGAGATGCTCATCGAGGCGTTCGACCATGAAGTCCGACACGGCATGCTCGAGTGACTCCGCCTCGTCATGCACCTGATCCCAGCTGTAGTCGAGCACTTCGACGAGAAACGTTTCGATCAGCCGGTGCCGACGCACCATGGCGACGGCGTGCAGCCGTCCTTCTTCGGTCAGAGTGACGGCGCCGTAGGGATTGTGCTCAACGAGTCCCTGGTCGGTGAGTTTGCGCACTGCGTCGGATGCGGTGGAAAGCTTGACTCCAGTCTTGGCCGCCATCGATGACGGGGTCACTGGATCGTTCGACCACTCCTGCAGGCTCCAGATCGCCTTGAGATAGTTCTGTGTGCTCGTGGAGAGCCGCGACACCGACATGTCGTCAGGGTACCGCGTCGCCTGCCTTGCGAGGTGCGGCTCAGCCCCGCATAGGTTGGCAGAAAGGCCCGGTTGCGAACTCTCGCGACCGGGCCTTTCTGCCAACCTATGGGGCTTGGAAGTGCGCGCGGCCGGGACGCGCATCCGTCACCGCACGTCGTAGCGGAACGACGTTGAGTACTGCTCGAGCCGGTCAACTTCGAGCACGACGACGACCTCCCACTCACCCGTGTCGGGAACATTGACGGCCGAACTGATGAACGTCGTGGTCGTGGGCGAGTCAGGGTCGAGCGGCTCGGGCAGCCGGATCGGGAACGCCACGTCGAGCGCTGCAACGGGCCCGTCGACCTGCTGCAGGCTGGCGTCCACCACCTCCGGCTGCGGCGAGTTCGGCTCGGGTGGCGTCACCGAGATGCGAAAGGTTTGGGGCCCGAGGCGCGCGGGCGCAACCTCGATCGCGAGTTCGTACGGGCCCGCGATCGCGGTCATCGTCGCGACGGGGTGCCATTCGTCGAGCGCGGGCGTTACCGACGACAGCACGCCCGAGATCATCACGATCGCCGCCGCGATACCGGCCTCTCGCCGCACCCGGCGACGCAACCTGGCCGTTTGCCCGGGTCGCGGTTCGGCTCCGGCCGCGAGCCGCCGCTCACGCACACCCCATCGATACCCGAGCAGCCCGAGCCAGAGCACAATCGCGACGAGCCCGAGCTTGACGAGCAGGAGCACGCCATAGGTGGTCGTGAACAGCGCCTCGACCGTTCCAACCGCCGAGACGCCCTGCACGACGCCCGACGCGACGACCGCGGCGGCGCACACGGCCGCGTAGATCGACCAGACAGGGATGCGCGCCAGCCGAGCCGCGGTGAGGCGGCGCCATAGGAGCAGCCAGCCGAGCACGACCAGTCCGCCGATCCAGGCGATGGCGCCAAGCGCGTGCAGCAGCGTTGCGGCGAAGAGGAGACCGTTCGTTCCGCCGTGCCCATTCACCACCACCGACGCGACGGCCACCAGCCCGAGCACACCCGCGAACAGCAGGCGCGTCATGCTGGGCCAGCGGCTGCCGGCCCCGATCGTCACCGCCGCGAGCGCGAGCGCGACACAGCGCATCCACACCGCGAGCGCGTACGGCGTCGCGAGAAACTCGCCGAGTTCGGCGACGACCTCGCCTTCGCCACCACCCGACCGGAGCCAGAAGAACTGTGCCGCGAGCTGCGCGACGCTCGCGGCGATCGCGGCGAGCGCGCCCGCGACAGCGATGCGCCGCACGAGGATGCGCCCGCGGGGCCCCGCACCGAGGACGAGCGCCGCGGGCACGATGCCGAGCGCGAAGACGAGCGCGAGGTAGACGGCACCCTTGGCGACGCCGATGACGAGGGTTAGCTCGGCGCTCGGCTCGGGTGCCTCGGCGAGCTGGGTCATGCCCGCGGGCACGCCCACGCCGAACTGCAGCGAGCCACCAACCGGATGCGTATCGGCCGAGACGACGCGCCAGCTCGCGATATAGACGCCGTCGGGCAGCCCCGATTGCACGGGAATCGTGAGCGTCATGCGACTCGCGTCGAGTTCACCGATCGCGGCGTCGACGCGGTCGCCGTCGGCGTCGAGCACCGAGGTGGGATCGGCGAGCCCGGTCAGGGTGACGGGCTCGTCAAAGGTGATCACCACTTCGCTCGGTGCGGATTCGAGTTCGCTGCCGTGGGCCGGGCTCGTCGACACCGTCGTTGCGTGGGCGTTTGCGGCGGGCAGTGCCGCCCACGGCGCAGGTTGCAGCACCATGAGCACCGTCACGACCAGGCCGAGCACCGACAGCCCGAGGGCGCGAGCCAAGCTCCGAGTGGATGCGCGAACCACCCGCGCCGAGCGCATCAGCGTCGACGACGCGGCGCGAACCACGCCGCAGCGGCCCCGCCGATCGCCACGACGAGCGCGATGACGCTCAGCGTCAGCGGCAGCCAGCTCGGCTGCGCGGCCTCGAGTTCGCTGGCGCCCCCGGTCGACTCCGCCGCCGACTCTGCCGCCGCATCCGCCGGCGCCGAGTCGACGCCGTGGCTGTCGGCCGTGTCACCCTCGGTCGGCACGATGTCGATGCTTGGCGCCGGGTAGTCGGGCTCCGCGTCACCGGTCGCCTGCTGCACCCAGTCGGCCGTCGACCCGTCGGAATACTCCTGCACCGTCGGAAAGTGCACGGTGCCCTCCTCGGGAAGCGGCCCGACCGACAGCGCGAACTCTTGGAACTCGTCTGGCCCGAGGCCCTCGTCGGTTGCTTCCCAGACGACCTCGGTCACGCGCTCCTCCCCGTCGGAATCGGCCTCCCGCACGACTTCGGCCTGCCAGCCGGCAAGCGGTTGCACCCGAACCTGGGTGAACGTGACGTCGTCAGGAATCGTGACCCGCAGCCCGGTCGTACTCGCCGTCGCAGATTCGCTCGGCACCCGGAACGTGAGGAGCGTCCAGGCCCCACCGCTCGGGTTCGAGGCGACCACCGAGACGTGTGCATGCGCGCCAGCAGCACCGGCGAGCACGAGGCTCGCGGCCGCGACGAGCACCGCAACGGCGCGCGCGAGCCATGGCCACGCGCCGCGAGCGGCCGGGACGCGTCGAGAGGTGAGCAGGGCCGTCGTCATGTCGTTTCGCTTTCTTCGAGGCGGGGTGTGTCCCCGCTAATGGTGTCGGTCGTGTCGGTGTCGGTCGTGTCGGTATCGCGATCGAGCAGGCCGAGGATGCGTTGCCGCAACTCGACAAACTCGGGCGCGGCTTCGTCGCGGGGTCGGGGCAGGTCGACGAGCACTTCTTCACGGATCCGCGCCGGCCGAGGAGAGAACACGAGCACTCGGTCGGCGAGCAGCAGCGCCTCGCTCACGTCGTGGGTCACAAGAATCGCCGTGGGGTGATTGCGCTCCCAGAGCTCGAGCAGCCGCCCCTGCAGATTGCGTCGCGTCAGGGCGTCGAGCTTGCCGAGCGGTTCGTCGAGCAGGAGCAACGACGGATCGCCGACGAGGGCCCGGGCCAGCGCCGTGCGCTGCGCCATCCCACCCGACAGTTGTGACGGCCACGCTCCCGCAAATTCGGTGAGGCCGACGGCCTCGATGACCTCGTCGATCGCGTCCGCCGAGTCGCGCAGCTTGCCGCGCGCTTGCGGCCCGAGCGCAACGTTCTGGCGTACCGTGCGCCAGGGCAACAGGGTGGGGTCTTGAAAGACGAGGGCACGGTCAGGGTCAGGGCCGCGCACCGGACTCCCGTTGACGTACACGTCGCCGAAAAGCGGTTTGTCGAGGCCGGCGAGGAGCCGCAGCAGGGTCGACTTGCCGCTACCACTCGGCCCGACGAGCGCGACAAACTCGCCCGGTTTCGCCGAGATCGAGACGTCGTCGAGCACGAGCAAATCCTGACCGCTGCTTCGGAACGCCTGCGTGACGCCCAGGACGTCGACCGCGGCTCCGGCAAGTTGTTTCGTCACCATCGGGTCAGCTCCTTCTCCCAGCGCAGCACGTAGTTGCGCACCTTGAACAGCGCGGTCAGCAACAGTCCGCACACGAGCACCAGCAGCACGATGCCGGCATAGAGACCGGGGAAGTCGCCGAAGCTCTTCTTCCAGTTGAGGAACCATCCGAGGCCCGCGTTCACGCCGAAGTTCTCGGCCACAACGAGCGCCGCGAACGAGGCTCCGAGCGCCATGAAGGCGCCGGTGAAGATGCTCGGCAGCGCGGCTGGCAGGCCGATTCGGAAGACGAGGAACGGCCCCTTCGCCCCGAGCGTCTGCGCGACGTCGAAGTATGAGCGAGGCACGCTGAGGATTCCGGCGCGGGTGAGCACGCTAATCGGGAACCAGACGCTGAGCGCGATCATGAACACGGCGCCGAGGTAGGCGGTTGGTACGAGCACGAACACGATCGGTACCCACGCGAGCGCCGGAATCGGCCCGATAAAGATCAAGATCGGATGCACCCAGTAGTTCACGGCTTTGAACCAGCCGATCGTGATGCCGGTCGCGAGGCCCGCGATGAGTCCGACGACGAACCCGACCGCGAGCAGCAGCAGCGAGTTCCCGACGCTCTCGGCGAGAATGAGCCGCGAGTCCCAGAGCCGCTCCACGATCTCCTGCGGTGCCACGAGATACGGCGGCGCGAAGATCATGGTTTTCGCGGTCGTGAGTTCCCAGAAGAGCAGCCACACGGCCGCCCCGAAGTTCCAGGCGGCGCCGTGCGCGAGGCGCTGCGTCGCCCAGCGTCCGACGCGCCCGCGCGTGGCGCTCGCAACCCAGAGTGCCACCGTTATCGCGGCGAGCACGAGCGCGGCCACCACGACGAACGGCGTCGCGCGCTCGATGTAGCCGGCATCCCGCTGCGGCAGCGCGCTGCTGTCGGGCACGAACACGATCACCGCCGCCAGCGCCAACCACGCGATCGCGCCGGCCGCAATGAGCACGGCACCGGCGCGCACGGGCTGCGTGCTGCGCGAGAGCGCCTCGCCGACGCGATGCCGTAACGCGATCCGGGCGGAGCCTGCGTCATTCTCGTCGCGCGCATCCACCCCGGCGGGAGAGTTCGCGAGGGCGGGCGCTACCTCGACCTGACTCGTCATCTTCGCCTCCTAGAAGTTCAGGCCGAGGTCGACGAACACGTCAGACGCGAGGGCCTCGGCATCGGTGTCGGCGGGCAAGAAGCCGGTCTTGATGTACTTCTCGATGCCGGGCTTCAGCACGTTCTTGAGGTTCTGCGGCGACGGATCGAACGTGAGGGTCTGCAGCACGGGCAGAATTTCTTGCGGCGTGCCGGCCACGTAGTTCAGCCCCGATTCGAGCTCCGCGGTCTCTTCGAGGTTGGCACCCGCCCACCGCGAGCCTTCCGACCACGCGGTCACGAGCTTCCCGGCGGTCACCGGGTCTTCGCTCACGAACGTGTTGTTCAGCACGACCGCACAGCACGGCTGGTCGGCGTTCGCGCTGAGGTTCTGGTTGTTTGACAGCACGCTGGCCCAGCCGGCCTCGACGCCCTCAATAATCGGCAGGTAGCCGCCCTCGGTCGCGATCGCGTCGACCTTGCCGGTCTTGAGCGCCTCGGGAAGCAGTGGTTGTTCGATGACGACCCATTCGACCTCGCCGGCCTCGGGGCTCGAGTTGATGCCGGCATCGAGCAGGTCGAGCGAGAAGAAGTTCGTCGCCGAGCCCTGCAGGTTGCTCACGCCGATTCGCTTGCCCTTGAGGTCGGCGACCTCGCTGATGCTGCCCTCGCTGAGGGTGTAAAGGTCGAGGCAGCCTTGGTGCAGGCCGCCGCTGAGCTTCACCGGCGCGCCGTTGTAGATCGGGCCGAGGTAGTTGAAAAAGATGCCGTTCGAGGCGGCGTACTTGCCGGAGCCGACCGCCTCGACCACGTTCTCGCCCGAGCCCGTCTTCTTCAGCACGACGTTGAGGCCCGCATTCGCGAAGTAGCCCTTTTCGTAGGCCACGATGAGGGGCGCCTCACACACGCCGCTCGGCGCCGTGAGGGCGATCTCGCGATCGGCCCACGAGTTCGTCACGGTGAGCCCACTTGCCGTTGCGGTTTCGCGGCTGCGAATGAACCACCAGCCACCGAACAGGCCCGCGGCGGCCACGGCCGCGCCGACACCGGCTCCCGTGAGCAGCGTTCGCCGTGAGAGCCCCCTCGACTCGTCGGCGTCGGCCGGTGCCGACTCGATGCGGGCGCCGCTCGGCAGCACCTTCTCGTCGGCTTCGGTCGCGTCAGCTTCGGCGCTCGCGTCGAGCTCGGATGCTGTGGGTTCGTCGTCGGGGGTTGGCTGGTTGGCCTCGTCTGTCGCCATCTCGGGTGCTCCTTACGAATGCGGTGTCCTGCCACCGAGCAGTGGCAGTACCTCGAATTCTTCGCAGGGCCGACGGGGTACAAGAAGGCAAATTGCACACTGTGACCGCGGGTGACCGAAAGTTCGCGATTGTGAGGCCGTGTGACGCACACCTCTGGCCGAAGCAGCGCACCCGCGCCTAGCTTCGAGCCACACCAGCCCACAATCCACACCCACACCCACACCACCCCACCGAGTTCTAGGGAGCGTCAATCGTGACGATCAACGAAACCGCAACCGCGCCCGCGGAAGCTACCGCCAGCCGCCCCATCGCGCGCAACATCACCGACCTCATCGGCAACACCCCGCTGCTCGACCTCGACGCCTTCGCGCAGCGCCGCGGCGCGAAGGCGAGCCTCATCGCCAAGATCGAATTCTTC
This sequence comes from [Zimmermannella] faecalis ATCC 13722, assembly GCF_000381765.1. Taxonomy (GTDB): domain Bacteria; phylum Actinomycetota; class Actinomycetes; order Actinomycetales; family Microbacteriaceae; genus Gulosibacter; species Gulosibacter faecalis. Next base: position 126,502 of record NZ_KB907078.1, read on the forward strand.
AACCCGCTGTCGAGTGTGAAAGACCGAATCGCCTGGGCGATCATCCGCGAGGCCGAGGAGTCGGGCGAACTCCGCACCGGCCAGCGGATCGTCGACATCACGAGCGGTAACACGGGCGTGGCGTTGGCCGCCATCGCCACGTCGCGCGGATACCCGGTGAAGTTCTACCTCGGCGACAACACGAGCCCCGACAAGCGCAAGCTCCTCGAGACGCTCGGCGCGGAACTCGTCACCGTGCCGAACTCGATCTTCATCGACCCGGAGGGGCTCACCAAGCTGGTCGAGCAGATCGAGCGCGAGCATCCCGAGGCGTACTTCACCAATCAGCTCGGCAACCCTTCGAACCCGACCGAGCACTACCGCACGACCGGCCCCGAGATCTGGCGTGACACCGAGGGCGCCGTCGACGTGTTCGTCGCGGGCGTTGGCACGGGCGGCACGGTATCGGGCGCCGGCCGCTACCTGCGCGAGCAGAAGCCAGACGTGCGCATCGTCGTCGCCGAACCGGGCGACGCATCCCTGCCCACCGAGGAGCAGCCGTATCCGGCCGAGATCGATGGCGTGCACAAGGTCGCAGAGCTCGAGGACGACCAGCTCCCGCCGAACTACGATCGCGAGATCGCCGACGAGATCATCTCGATCGAGGCCGAAGCCGCCTACGCGGTGGCGCGCGACGTGCTGCGCGAGACCGGCTTGTTCGTTGGCGCCTCCGCCGGAGCGACCATCGGCGTTGCGTTGCAGCTTTCGCAGCGCGACGAGTTCGCTGGCAAGACGATCGTCGCGATCGTGCCCGACAGCGGTGAGCGGTACCTCTCTGCCGGGGTCTTCGGCTGACCAATCTTTGCCGGGGAGGGCCGCTGCGCGACGTTCGTGCAGCGGCCCTCCCCGTTGGTTCAGGCGGGACTCGGACCGCCCTCGGCATGAGCTGTCACGCCGCGCGAGGCAGCGCTCGCGCGATTCGTTCGACGGTTTCGGTGAGAATTGCCCGCGGCGTCGCGAAGTTGAGCCGGTAGTACCCGGCAAAGTCGCGGCCGCAGTGCAGGCCGTCGGTGCCGGCGACGCCCGCCTCGCGCAGCAGATACGACTGCAGACTGCCCGAGACCCCATACTCGCGCAGGTCGAGCCACGCGAGATACGTCGCCTCAGCGGGCACGAGTCGCGCTCGGGGCAGTAGGTCGGCCACGAGTCTCGTGAGCAGATCACGGTTGCCCTGCAGGTGGGTCACCAGTTGGTCGAGCCAGTCTCGGCCCTGGTCGTACGCGGCGATCGTCGCGAGGATCCCGAGTGAGGCCGTGGTGTGCGCCGGCCAGCGGCCCACATCGCGCCAGCGGCGCGCATCATCAGGGTTGGTGAAGACAACCTGCGAGGTCTTCAGCCCGGCAATATTCCACCCCTTCGAGGCCGAGGTCGCGGTCACGGTGTGCGCCGCGGCGGCGTTAGAGAGCGACGCGTATGGCACGTGCTGCTTCCCATCGAACACAATCGGCGCGTGAATCTCATCAGCCCACACGCGGCCGCCGTGCCGATCGACGATGTCGACGATGGGAAGTAGCTCGTCGCGCCCGAATACGGTGCCGGTCGGGTTGGCGGGGTTCACGAGCAGCAGCAGCTTCGCACCGCCGACAAATGCGCGCTCGATTGCCTCGATGTCGAGCACCCACGTCGCGCTCGAGCGCACGAGCGGGACCTCGATGATTTCGCGGCCGTGATCGCGAAGCACCTGAAAGAACGGCATATAGGCGGGCGTCGGCACCACGACGGGGCCCGGTTCGGCGAAGTGCTCGAGCGTGAGTTCGAGCGACGTCAGCACCTCGGGAAGCACGCCCACCTGCGCCGGGTCGATTACCCAGTCGTATCGGTCTGCCGTAAACCGGGCGAGCGCCTGACCGACCTCGGCCCGTTCGGCGAGCGTCGAATAGCCGAACGATGCGTCGGTCACGCGCCGCTGAACGGTCTCGAGCACGGCGGGCGCCGTGCCGTAGTCGCTCTCGGCGATAAACGAACCGATTGCGTCGGGGAAGGTCACCCATTTCGAGTTGCCGATCGCGCGCAGCTGCTCGATGGTGAGCCGCTCAATTTCGTCGAACGTCATCGCGTGCTCCGCTCGGTGAGCGCCGTCGCGTGCGCGAACAGCGCGGGCGTGCCTCCGGTGTGCCAGAACAGCACGTCAGCGTCAGCGTCGATCGCGCCCGAGCGGATGCTCGCGAGCAGCGCCGCTGCGGCCTTGGCCGTGTAGACCGGGTCGAGCAGAATGCCCTCGGTGCGGGCGAAGAGGTCGAGCGCCTCGACGCCGTCGTCGGTCAGCGCACCGTAGGCTTCGCCGACATGGTCGGGGTCGAGCTCGACGTCGACCGTGGCAGCTTCGCCGAACAGGGCGAGTGTGTCGCGCGTAAGTACCGCGATGTCTTCAGCCAGCTCCGCGGCGCCCGGCGCGACCGCGACACCTCGGATGCCCGGGCTCGCCCCGGCGAGCAGCGCACGCCCCGCAAGAATCCCGGCCTGCGTGCCGCCGCTCCCGCTCGCGACGACGATCTGCGAGAACTCGACCCGAGCATCCGCTGCCTGCTGCGCGAGCTCGGCGTACGCATTGACGTACCCGAGTGCGCCGATCGCGGTCGACCCGCCGCTCGGAATGAGGAAGGGTCGCCGCCCTTCCTCGCGCAGCCGCGCGGCGACCTGGTCGGCGGTAGCGCGCTCGGGATGCGGGTCGGCGTCGGTCTCGTCCACAAGCACGAGCTCGGCGCCAAAGAGCCGGTCGAGCAGCACGTTTCCCGAGGTGCGGTACTCGACCGAAGCGCCCTGCGGTACGCGCACCACGAGCGTGCTGCCGAGCCCCGCCTTGGCCGCGGCCGCCGCGGTTTGCCGGGCGTGGTTCGACTGCGCGGCACCGACCGTGATCAGCGTGTCGGCGCCCTCCTGGCGGGCCTGCGCCACGAGGTACTCGAGCTTGCGTGCCTTGTTGCCGCCGAGCGCGAAGCCCGTGAGGTCGTCACGTTTGATCCAGATGCGCGGGCCGCCGCCGAGCGCGTCGCGGAGCCGGTCGAGCCGCTCCAGCGGGGTTGGCGCGGTGATGAGTCGCTCGCGATTGGCGTGCAATTGAGCGACGCGGCTGCGCGGGGTCTGGGTGACGAGCTCGTCAAATGGGCTGTGGTGAGGGGTCGAGCGGTCATCGGCGGGCATTCGGTCTCCTCCAAGTCAGCGACGTATGGCGACCGTATGCCGAGCAGGTCGAAATCTGCTCGGGGTGTGCCCGCAGGTTACGGTTCACTACCGCGCGCGACGTCGTTGGCGCGGCCTCCGCGTTCATCGCCGCAGGGGTTGGCAGAAAGGCACGGTCACGAGGGGTCGCGACCGGGCCATTCTGCCAACCTGTGGCGCCTGGATGCGCGGGGCGGGATGCGCGCTAGTCGCAGGTGCCGTCGATCGAGCAGGTGCGCGCGTCGACGCCGGTGCCGAGCAGCGCATCCAGGCCCTGCAGAGCGGGGATGCTCGGGGTTCCGGCCGGCGAGTTCGAAGCTGCGGACTCGCTCGTAGCGGGAGCCGCGCCCTCGGCGACCTGCGCGAGCAGCGCATCCGTCGCCGTGGTTGCCACGACCGATGCGAGGCCTTCCGACCCGGCGCTCACTTTGCGTCCTCCGCGTCGCGCTCGGCGGCGAGCGACCGCACGACCTGCCGGAACGTGTCGAGCGGCAGCGCGCCGGGCGCCGTGTACTTGTGGTCGAACAAGAAGAAGGGCACGCCCTGGGCGCCGAGCATGCGGGCGCGCCGCACCTCGTCGGTCACCTCGCGGTCGAACTCGTCGCTCGCAACGACCTCGCGGGTGCGCGCCTCATCGAGGCCCTGCTTCGCCGCGGCCGCGACGATCTCGTCGACGTCGAACGGGTTCACCTCGCCGGCGAAGTAGCGGCGCTGCAGGTCGAGGAAGAACGCGTCGCCGTCGCCGCCCGCCTCGATGATCGCCTGCCGCACGCGGTGCAGTCGGCGCGTGTTCGCCATCGGGCGCTCGACGGCGTAGGGCCGGTCGAGCTCAGCCGCGAGCGCCTGCACCTGCGACTCCATCTGCTCGACCTGCTCGCGCGGCATGCCCTTGCGCTGCGCGAGGTGGTCAATGTTCGTCTCGCCGCCCGCGTTCTCGGGGGCTGACGGGTCGAGCTCGAATGCGTGCAGCTCGATCTTGAAGCGGTCGCTCAGGCCCTCGGCCTCGAGGGCGTCGTTGAGGCGCGATTCGCCGATGTAGCACCAGGGGCAGACAACGTCGGTCCAGATGTCGATGGCGATCGGGTCGGTGAAGGACGCAGTGCTCTCGGTCATACGTGAGGAAACGCCGGATGCGCGCGGGTATTCCCTGACCCGACCTCCCTGGCCCGGCGTGCCCAGCCCGCCCTAGCCCCGCGTACTGGCCCTTGCCTATCCACCCCTGCCGTCACCGACCAGACCCGACAAACGCGACGAGACCTGATGGCACACCATCAGGTCTCGTCGCGTTGATCAGGGTTCGTCGGGTCTCGTCAGTGGCGTCGACAACATTCGCGATAAGAGGTACTTACAGCACCCCCAAGTGCCGGTGACATACCTGCCGAGGCGCGCCTCAGCCAAAATGGAGCTGATGCCCGCACCGCAGCGGGCCGCAGTCTCGGAGGCACCATGAACTCGCCATCGTCTCGCCCGAACTTGCTCGTCATCCTCGCCGACGACCTCGGGTTCTCTGACCTCGGCTGCTACGGCGGTGAGATTCCCACCCCGAACCTCGATGCCCTCGCCGCGCGCGGTACGCGCCTCTCGAGCTTCTACACGACCCCGCGCTGCAGCCCCACTCGCGCCTCGCTCATTACCGGCCGCCAGTCGCACGAGGTCGGCATTGGCGTGCTCACGCGCCCCGTCGGCTACCGCGGCTCGATCGACCCCGACGTGCCGACGATCGCAACCGTGCTGCGCGATGCCGGATACGCGACGAGCCTCACCGGCAAGTGGCACCTCGCCGCCGACGTCACCGAGCCGAACGCGAGCTGGCCCACACGTCGGGGGTTTGAGGACTTCTACGGAATCCTCGGCGGCGGCACGAGCTACTTCAATCCGCAGGCGTTCTATGCGGGCGAGCAGCCAATCAGCGTGCCCGCCACCGACGACGAGTTTTACCTCACCAATGCCCTCACCGACCACGCGAAGGAATTCACGGCAAAGGCGGTCGGCCTCGGCGATCCCTTCTTTCTCTACCTCGCGTACACCGCGCCGCACTGGCCGCTGCAGGCGCCGCAGCACGAGATCGACGCGCAGCGCGGCAACTACGCGCAGGGGTGGGATGCGCTGCGCACTGCCCGGCACGAGCGGCAGGACGACCTCGGGCTGTTCCCCGAACCGGTCGCCCTCACCCCGCGGGATGCTGGTGAGCCCGCGTGGGACGATGCGGCCGACCGCGACTGGCAGCAGTCGCGCATGGAGGTCTACGCCGCGCAGGTGGCCGCGCTCGACCGGAACGTCGGTGAGCTTCTCGAGCATCTCGACGAGCTCGGGGTGCGCGACAACACGTTCGTCCTGTTCCTCTCAGATAACGGCGCCGAGGCGTGGGAGCTCGCCCGCGGCAAGTTCCTCGCGCCGCACGTCACACCGAACACGACGCGCGCGGGCGACCCGGTCGAGATCGGCAATGCCTCGGATATCGCCCCGGGCGGCGAGGCGACCTTCACGAGCTACGGTCGCCCCTGGGCAAACGTGTCGATGACGCCGTTCCGCCTCTACAAGACGTGGGTGCACGAGGGCGGCATCGCGGCACCGCTCATCTGCTCGTGGCCGGCCGGCCGGCTCACGCAGGATCGCGTGCAGCATCAGCCGCAGCACGTGGTCGATCTGCTGCCAACCGCCCTCGACGCGCTCGGGGTCGCCGCACCGCAGCACCTCGCCGGCGAGAGTTTTCTCGATGCGCTTCGCGACGACTCACCCGACACGGCGGCGTCAGATCGGGCGCTGTGCTGGGAACACATCGGCAACGCGGCCGTCCGTCGCGGCCGGTACAAGCTCGTGCGCGAACAGGGTGAGCCGTGGGAGCTCTACGACGTGCTCACCGATCGCGCCGAGCTCACCAACCTCGCGGGCGAGCATCCTGAGGTCGTCACCGACCTCGCCGAGGTCTGGGAGACGTGGGCACGCAACCACGGCGTGCAGCCGTGGCCCGACGTCGTGAACGCATATGTTGAGCGCGGCCTCCCCGCGTGGCAGGCGAGGTCGTAGGCGCTCAAGCGAGGTCGCGCACGACGCGGAAACCGATGTGCGATGTCGCGGAATCCTCGGTCTGCGCCGAGCGACCGGCGGGGCGATAGCGCAGGCAGTACTCGGGCGCGCAGAGGTGCGACCCGCCCTTCAGCACGCGCTCGGTACGTCCAGCCTCACCGCGAGCCCCACAGCCGCAGCCGCAGCCGCCCGTCGCGGGCGCCGCCGTGAGCAAGTCACGCCGATGCGAAGGACGATACTCGCTGCTCGTCCACTCCCAGACGTTCCCGATGCAGTCGACCGCGCCAAACCCGTTCGCGGCGAAGCTCCCGACCGGCGAGGTTCCCGTCGCCGCGAATGCCCCGTCGTTGCGGTAGGGAAACGCGCCACGCCACGTGTTCGCGAGCGCGACGCCGTCGGGGTCCCGTTCGCTGCCCCAGGCATACGGCTCCGGGGTCGCGCCACCGCCGGCGAGATACTCGGCCTCGGCCTCGGTGGGGAGCCTGGCGCCGCACCACTGCGCGTAGGCGAGCGCGTCAGCATACGCGACGTGCACGACCGGATGCTCGAACCTCGCGCGGATGTCGGTGCCGGGGCCACCGGGCGCGCGCCAGGATGCGCCGGGCACCCAGCGCCACCACTGCCGCCAGTCGCGTAGGTCGACCGGCCCCGACGTCGGAGTAAAAACGAGCGAGCCGGGTGCTCGGTCACGTTCGTCGAGATCGGGATACTCACCCTCTGGAAGGGGCCGCTCGGCGATCGTGACGTACGCGGTTTCGTCAACGAACCGCGCGAACTCCGCGTTCGTGACGGGCGCACGCGCAGCCTCAAACGAGGGGACCATGCGCTCGTGCGCCGGCGATTCTTCGGGGTAGAAGTCGTTCGACCCCATCACGAACGTGCCGCCGGGCACCGAAATCCAGTGCACGTCGCTCAGTCTTCCGCACTCTTCGGCACGTGCGCCCGGTACCGCTGTTGGATTTCCGGGCGGGTCGCGAGCGGCAGCGTCACGGCTCCCGGTGGCCGCCAATCGGGCGCGCGGCCCCGCAGCGCCACGGCTGCCTGCGCCGATGCGCCGAGCGCGACATACTCGGCGGCATTCGGCACCGTCACCCGCACATCGATCACTTCGCTCGCGACCTGACGAACCGCCGGACTCGCGGCGGCACCGCCGATGAGCAGGACGCGCTCGATGTCGACGCCGGCCGCACGAAGCGCGGCCAGCCCCTCCGCCAACCCGCAGAGCATCCCCTCGATCGCCGCGCGCGCGAAATTCTCTCGAGTCGCCGACTCGTGCGTCATGCCGAACATCGTTGCGGTCGCATCGGGCAGGTTTGGGGTGCGCTCCCCGGCGAAGTAGGGCTGCAGCACGAGCCCGCCAGCACCCGATGGCGCCGCGAGCGCCAACTCACTGAGCCCCGCGTGATCGACGCCGAGCAGGCTCGCGGTCGTATCGAGCACACGCGCCGCGTTCAACGTTGCGACGAGCGGCAGGTACCCGCCGTCGGCCGCCGCGAAGCCAGCAATCGTGCCCGTTGGATCAACGGTGGGGTGCTCGGTGCGCGCGAATGACGTCCCGCTCGTACCGATCGAGACCACGGCGTCGCCAGGCCGGAGGTGGAGCCCGAGCGCGGCGCCGGCGTTGTCGCCGGCACCGGCGCCAACCACAAGGCCCTCGGGAATTCCCGAGTGCGAAGCCGTGCGCCCGGCACTCTCCCTGGGCGCAAGCACTCGGGGCAGCATGACGTCGTGGCCGAGCGTGGCGATCACGAGCTCGCGGTCCCAGTCACCGCACACGGAGTCCGGGTCGCTCCCCCGCCAGTAGCCGGTACCGGAGGCGTCCGAGCGGTCGGTCACGAGCTCGTCGAGGTCGGGGCGCTCTGGCCCGAACCCGCGCAGCCGCCAGGTGAGCCAGTCGTGCGGGAGCGCGACGGCGGCGACGCGCTCGGCCGCCTCGGGTTCGTGGTCACGCAACCAGCGAAGCTTCGAGATGGTGAACGAAGAAACGGGCACGAGCCCGGTGCGCCGGGCGAGCGATTCGGCACCGAACTCCTCGATGAGCGCGTCGGCCGCGGTCGCGGCGCGAGTGTCGTGCCACAGCATCGCCGGCCGCACGACCCGCCCTGCCCCGTCGAGCGCCACGAGCCCGTGCTGTTGCGCCGCGATCGACACTGCGGCGACGTCGTCGAGCCCGCCCGCCGCATCCACCGCGCCGAGCAGTGCCTGCCACCACGCCTCGGGGTCGACCTCGGTTCCGGGCGGATGCGCAGCGCTGCCGGTTCGGAGTATCGCGCCGGTCTCGAGGTCGCGCACGACGACCTTGCAGCTCTGCGTCGATGAGTCGATGCCGGCGACGGCGGTTTGGCGCATGTTAGCGAGCATCGACTTTTCAGCGAGCACCGAGGAGATGCTCGGTCGCGAGCTGCTGCAGACGCACGAATCCGGCCCCTTGCCCGTCGAAATATGACGCGTGATCGAAGTCCTCGTATGCCGAACGGTCGGCAAGCAAGTCACTCACGCGCTCTCCTTCGGCAAGCGTGGGCTCCGCGAGCTCCGCCACCTTCGCCGCCGCGAGGGCCTCCTGCACCTCGGGGTCGGCACGGAATGCCTGCGCGCGCTCCTTGAGCAGCAGGTAGTTCCGCATGTTCGCGGCAGCCGACTCCCACACACCTCGCGAATCCTCGGTGCGCGAGGGCTTGTAGTCGAAGTGCCGCGGGCCGTCATACGCCTTGCCGCCGTGCACCCCGCCGTGCTCGAGCAGGTCGACGAGCGCGAAGGCGTTGTGCAGGTCGCCGTGGCCGAACACGAGGTCTTGGTCGTACTTGATGCCCCGCTGACCGTTGAGGTCGATGTGGAAAAGCTTCCCGTGCTCGAGTGCCTGCGCGATGCCTGCGGCGAAGTTGAGCCCGGCCATCTGCTCGTGCCCAACCTCGGGGTTGACGCCAACGAGTTCCGGGCGATCGAGGGTCGCGATGAACGCGAGTGCGTGCCCCACGGTGGGAAGCAGGATGTCGCCGCGCGGCTCATTCGGCTTCGGCTCGATCGCGAATCGCAGGTCATAGCCGCGGTCGGCGACGTACTCGGTGAGCAGGTTCACGGCCTCGCGGTAGCGCGCGAGCGCGCTACCGACATCCTTCGCGGCGTCGTACTCCGCGCCCTCGCGGCCGCCCCACATCACAAACGTTCGGGCACCGAGTTCGGCCGCGAGGTCAATATTGCGCAGCACCTTGCGCAGCGCGAAGCGTCGCACCTGTCGGTCGTTCGAGGTGAACCCGCCGTCTTTGAAGACGGGTGCCGAGAACAGGTTCGTCGTGACCATTGGCACGGTGAGGCCGGTCTCGGCGAGCACGCCGGCGAGTCGGGCAATCTGCGTGTCGCGGTGTGAGTCGGTCGCGGCAAACCCGAAGAGGTCGTCATCGTGAAAGGTGACGCCGGCGGCGCCGAGCTCGGCGAGACGGTGCACCGCGTCGACAACGTCGATTGGGCTGCGGGTGGGGCCGCCGAACGGGTCGGTCCCGTCATAGCCGATGGTCCATAGGCCGAACGTGAACTGGTCGGCGGGAGTGGGTGCGGGGGCGGGGGCGGGGATGGGGGCTGGGAGGGTCATGGCACTCCTTCGTGCGAATATGTTGTCCTGCACAACATACTATGCTGGAGACATGGACGGAATGCTTCAGGCCACGCGAGGGCACGGCGGGCACTCGAGTCACGCCCGCGTGCTCAAGCTGGTGCACCGCGCCGGCCCCCACTCGCGAGCCGCGATTACGGAGCGCACGGGCCTGAATCGCTCGACCGTCGCGCACGTCGTCGCCGACCTTGCGAAGGCGGGTCTTGTCGCACAATCCGACCCCGCATCCACCGAGAATCGAGTCGGCCGCCCATCGCCCACCGTGTCGGCGATCGCCGACGTTGCCGTGCTTGCCGCGAACCCCGAAGTCGACGCCCTGACGCTCGCGGTCATCGGCCTCGACCGCAGCGTTCGCGCGAGGGCCCGGATTCCCTTCCACGAGTCGCCGACGCCTGAGCAGGTTGTCGCCGCACTCACGACGCAGCTGGACACTTGGCGCGCAGGCGACCTGCGTGCAGTGCGATTCATTGGGGTCGGGCTCGCAGTTCCCGGGCTGGTGCGCGAACCAGACGCGCTCGTGCGCGATGCGCCGCACCTCGGCTGGCGTGACGTCGCCCTGCGTGAACTGCTCGAGCCAATGTGCGGGCTCCCGGTGTCGCTCCGCAATGACGCGACGCTCGGCGTCTGGGCCGAGCGACTCTACGGCGCGGCGCGGGATGCCGACGACGCGATCTATCTCAATGGCGGCGCGAGCGGTATCGGTGGCGGGCTCGTCATCGGCGGCGCGCTCGTGCACGGCGCGAACGGCTACGCGGGCGAGTTTGGCCACAACCACCCGGGCGGCGCCCAGCCCGACGATCTTTCCACGGCCGGCGGCACCCTCGAGGACGAGGTAAACCGAGCGCGCCTCGTTCGCGCGCTCGGACTCCGAGATCTGGACGATCCCGCGCTCGCTGCTGCACTCGCATCAGCGCACGGCCCGGCGCTCGACGAGGCGAACCGACAGCGTCGCGTACTCGCGGCGGCGATCGCGAACGCCGCGAACGTCCTCAACCCCACGCGCGTCGTGCTCGGCGGTTTTCTCGCAATGCTCGCCGAACTCGACCTGGACGAACTGCATCGCCTGGTAATCGCGTCGACACTCCCCGCAAACGGCGAGGCTCTCGACATCCGCCCCGCCGAACTCGCCGATGACCGCCTGCTCGTCGGCGCCGCCGAACTCGCGTTCGCGCGACTCCTCGACTCTCCACTGACCCACGCCGACGCCCCGGCGGCAGAATCCCCCTGACCCAGGAGCCAACATGAAGTTCCCGAATCCCCTTCTCCCGGGGTTCCACCCCGACCCGAGCATCGTGCGCGTCGACGACGACTATTACCTCGTCACTTCGACGATGGAGTATCTCCCCGGGTTCCCGATCTATCGCGGCCGCGGAGACCTGTTCGAGTGGGAACACATCGGCAACGTCGCCGATCGACCCGGACAACTCGACCTCGACGGCACGCCGACCGGCGGCGGCGGTTGGGCGCCGACGATTCGCCACCGAGACGGCACGTTCTACGTGGTCGTGACCGACCGCTGGGGTCGCGGCACGCTGCTGTTTACCGCGGCCGACCCAGCTGGCCCGTGGAGCGACGGAATCGTGCTCGACCTCGACAACGCGATCGACCCCGACATCACCTGGACCGACGACGGCACGTGCCTGCTCACCTACGCAGTCCTGCCGTTCGGAGGCGGAGAGGAGGGCATCTTCCAAGCGGCCCTCGATCCCGAGTCGGGCGCGCTCCTCGAGGCGCCCCGGCGCCTGTGGTCGGGCACCGGCATGATGCTCCCGGAGGCCCCGCACCTCTATCGCCGCAACGGCTGGTGGTACCTCGTTATCGCCGAGGGCGGCACGGCCCGCGGCCACTCGGTGAGCGTCGCCCGGAGCCGCAGGCCCGACGGTGCGTTCGAACCGGCGCCGCACAACCCCATCCTCACGGCCCGGAGCTCCGACCAGCCGGTGCAAAACGTCGGCCACGCCGATTTCGTCGAGACGCAAGACGGCGACTGGTTCGCGGTCGTGCTTGGCTCGCGCATCCGCGGCATGATGCCCGGTTTCTCGGCGCTCGGGCGCGAGACCTACGCCACGTCAATCGCCTGGCACGATGACTGGCCGCATCTCGCACAGATCGAGCTTGCGCCTCAGCCTGAGGCCGTACAACGCTGGACTCCGGACCCCAGCGGGCTCGGCCCCGAATGGCTCGGCGTTCGGCGGCTCCCGACTGAGTTCACCGAAGTTGTCGACGGGCGGCTCCTCGTGCACGCGGACGGTGCCTCGCTCGATGATCCCACTCCGACATTCGTCGGCCGCCGCGAGCGGCATCTCACCTCCCGAACGACGGCATGCCTCGACGTCTCGCGCGGCGAGGGCGGGCTCGTGCTGCGGTTCCGCGAGGGCGCGTGGTGCGAGATCGGCGTGCACGACGAACGCCTCGTCGCCACCGTGAGTGCGGCCGGGCTCCGACAGCAATGGCTGGCCGAATCACCGGTGACCGACGTCGTGCACCTCACGATTCGCACCCGGCGCCCGCGCGGGAACCCGTTCAACACCCTCGCGCCCGATTTCATCGACCTCGCGGTAGAAGTCGATGGCGAGCCCGAGGTCGTGGCCACGATCGACGGCCGCCTGCTCTCGGCCGAATTCGCCGCCTCAATGAGCGGCCGCATCATCGGTGTGGCCGCGACGAGCGGCGTCATCGGTGTCGACTGGATCGACACCGACGGCGACGACAGCTGAGCTACGCCGCGGAAACGCGGCGGCGCTCCGCCGCCGCGTCATCGTGCCGCTGGAACCAGTCGACCATGAAGTCGAGAAACTGGCGCACCCGCTCGGGGGTCTGCGCACCGGGTCCGTGCACAGCGTAGAGGGCGCGAGGCTCCGGCTCGAACTCCGTGAGCACCTCAACGAACTCGCCCCGTTCGAGTTCGTCTTCGGCGAGCCGGCGGGGCACGATGCCGATGCCGAGGCCGCGGCGCACGGAGTCCTTGATCACGGCGTACGCGTTCGTCGTCAGCCTGGGCCGACTGATCTTTGCCAGTACGGGCGCCCGGCCGTCACGCACGAGCTTCCACGTCGTGTCACTCGCGTGCGTGAGACAGTCGTGCTCCACGAGCTCGCGAACATTTGTTGGCGCACCGTGTTCTGCGAGGTAGTCGCGAGACGAGACGAGCACGAAGTCGAGTACGGCGATCCGCCGCACCTTCACTCGGGAGTCGCGCAGCTCGCGCGCGTGAAACGCGATGTCGAAGCCGCGGTCGATGAAGTCATAGACGCGGTCGGAGATTCCACCGAGCTGGAAGTTCACCTGGGCGCGCGGATGCGCTTCGAGGTAGTCGCCGATCGCGTCGCCAAGATCGAGGAGCCCGAACCACTTTGGGCTAATGATCGAGATCTTGCCCTCGTCCGCATCCTTGTCGACAACGAGCCGATCGTGTTCCGCCTCGATCTCGGCAAGGATGCGGTCGGCAAACGCCGCGTAGTCGGCCCCGGCCTCGGTGAGGCGCACGGCCCGCGGCGTGCGGTGCACGAGCTGCACGCCGACATCGGCCTCGACCGCGGCCACGTGCCGCGAGACGAGCGACGGCGAGATCGCGAGCTCGGCCGCCGCCGCGGTGAACGACGACGACCTCGCGACGGCGACGAACGTCCGCATGCCGGTAAATCGGTCCATCGGGAGCTCCTATGCAGTGGCGCGCAGCGCCCGGGCTCGCTTGCGTTCCGCGCGGCGCTCGTCGCGACCCTCTGGTGTCGAGGCCGGGGTGGCACGCAGCAGCCGCTGCGTGTACGGGTCTTGCGGATGCTCGAACACGGTCTCGGTGTCGCCGAGCTCGACGAGGTGTCCCTGATTCATCACGCCAACCCTGTGCGCAATGTGCCGAACGAGGCCGAGATCGTGCGCAATAAAGAGGTAGCTCATGCCCGTCGCCTCCTGGAGGTCGGCGAGCAGGTTGATGATTTGCCCCTGGGTCGAGAGGTCGAGGGCGCTCACCGCTTCATCACAGATCACGAGCTTCGGGTTGAGCACGAGCGCCCGGGCGATGCCGACGCGCTGCTGCTGCCCGCCCGAGAGCTCGTTCGGGAACCGGCCGAGGTGTGCCCGCGTGAGCCCGACCATTTCGATCGCCTCTTCGATGCGTCGGCGCCGTTCCTTGCGGTCGCGCACGCCGTGGCGCTGCAGTGAAAGCTGCAAGGTGTGCGAGATGAGGTGGCGCGGGTTGAGCGATGCCGACGGGTCTTGGAACACCGCCTGCACCTCGCGTCGGTAGCTCAGCGGCGTGCGCGCGCCCCACTTCGTGATGTCGACGCCGTCGAACTCGATCGCCCCGCTCACGGTCGGGAGAAGCCGCAGGATCGCGCGGCCGGTGGTGCTCTTGCCCGAGCCTGACTCGCCAACGATCGCGAGGGTCTCGCCCGTGCCGATGTCGAACGACACCTCGTGGATCGCCGGCACGACGGTCATTCCACCGAAGAAGTTGGCCTGCTTCGGATACCCGGCGACGAGGTCGCGCACGCGTAGCAGCGGGGTGGTCGTACCGGTCATCGGTTTGCTCCCGTCTCGTTGAGTTCATCGATCAGCGCATCGATCTCGGCGCGGGTGTCGCCGTCGATCGTTGGGAGGCGCCCCGAGGACTCCGCGTTGAGCGGGTTCGCCGCGAGGAGCGCCCGCGTGTAGGGGTGCTCGGGAGCGTCGAAGAGTTGCTGCACTGGCGCGGTCTCGACGAGATGGCCGCGGTAGAGCACGGCCGCCCGGTCGCACGCCTCGGCGACGACCCCGAGTGAGTGCGTGATCATGAGCACGCCCATGCCGTACTCGTCGCGGAGATCCATGATGAGGTCGAGCACCTGCGACTGTGTCGTCACGTCGAGCGCGCTTGTCGCCTCGTCGGCGATGAGGAGTTCGGGCTCCGCGGCGAGCGCCATCGCGATCGCGACGCGCTGCGCCATGCCGCCCGAGAACTGGTGTGGGTAGTCGTCGAGCCGGCCGGCGGCGCCCCGAACGCCCACGCGCTCGAGCAGCTCAACGGCGCGCTCACGTGCCTGCTTGCGGTTCATCCCCTTGTGGAGCCGCAGCGGTTCGATGAGCTGCGTACCGACGGTGTGCACCGGCGACAGGGCGGTCATCGGGTCTTGGAACACCGCGCCCATCTTCGTGCCGCGCACGCGTCGCAGCACGCCCTGGTTCGCGCCGGCGAGCTGCACGCCATCGAGCTTGATCGACCCGTGGTCGAGCCAGGTTCCCGCGGGCAGCATGCCGAGCACCGCGCGGGCGAACGTCGACTTGCCCGAGCCGGATTCACCGAGAAGACCAACGATTTCGCCCTTCGCGACGTTGAGGGTCGCGTTGTTCACGATCTTCGTCGGCGTGCGCGAGGCCGTCGCGAGCGCGACCGTCACCTCCCGCGCATCCAACACGAGGTCGGCGTCGTCGATCGTCGGCTCCGGAATCGCGGTGGTCGAAAGCGTCACCTGCTTCGGGTCGACGTCGGGCTGACGCACCACGCGAGGGCGTCGGCGCCGCTCACCCGTGAGCGCGTCGTTGAAGCCGTCGCCGAAGAGGTTGAACGCGAGCACGATGACGAGAATCGCAAGGCCGGGCGGCCACATGAGGTAGGCGGCCTGACTCTTGTTGTCGACGGCGAGGCTGAGCATGGACCCCCACGATGGCGTCTCTGAGTCGAGACCGATCCCGAGGAAGCTCATCGCCGACTCGATCATGATCGCCGAGCCGAAGTAGACCATGGCCTGCGTCACGATCGGGCCAATGAGGTTCGGTAGCACCTGCCCGAAGATAAGCTCGCGCTTCGACAGGCCGGCAACCTCGCCGGCCTCGACGTAGAGCTTGTTGCGCTCCACGAGCACGATCGCTCGCGTGAGTCGGGTGAACGCCATCGAGAAGATGAGCCCGATCGCGAACATGAGGATGAACATGTTGCGGCCGAGAATCGTGACGACAGTGAGGCCCGTGAGCATGCCGGGCAGTGACTGCAGCATGTCGACGAAGCGCATGCCGATGCGGTCCCACCAGCCGCCGAGGAAACCGAACAGGAGGCCGAGTGGGACGCCGATCACCATGGCGATGGCGACCGACCCGACCGCAACCGTGAGCACGGCGCGGGCACCGAAGATCAAGCGCGAGAGCACATCATGGCCGAGGTCGTCGGTGCCGAGCGGATACGTGGCCGACGGGCTGGCGAAGACGGCGTCGAAGTGTGTCTCGTTCGGGTCCATCGGCGCAAGCACCGGCGCAAAGATTGCGGCGATCGCGGCAATGATGATGACGACGAGCGAGATGACGGTGATGGGCTGCTTGAGCAGCCGGGCGACGACTCGGCCGACGTTGCTCGCCTGCTTCTCTCGCGGCTGGGCCGCACTCGTACGGATCGCCGTGGTGGTGGTCTGGCTCATTCTGGACGCGCCTTCGGATTGACGAGCCCGAAGATGATGTCGAGCACGATATTGACGAGGATGACGAGGCCGGCAACGATGAGCACGCCGGTCTGCACCACGGCGTAGTCCTTGCCCGTGACGCTGCGCAGCAGCAACGAACCGATGCCGGGCACCGAGAACACCTTCTCGACTGCGAAGCTCGCACCGAGCATGATGCTCACGGTGATGCCCATCGACGAGAGCACGGGCACGAGGGCGTTCTTGAGCCCGTACCTAAAGATGAGGCGTTGACGCGGCACGCCTGCCGCGGTCAGCGAGTCGATGTAGCGCGACGACATGCTCTGCGCCATCGACGTGCGGGTCTGACGCGCGATCAGTGCCGCGCAGCAGATGCCGAGGGAGAGCGAGGGGAGGATCAGCCCGACGAACCAACCGCTGAGGCTCTGTTCGGGCGGCACCCACGACACGACGGGGAACAGCCCAAGCTGCACGGCGAAGATCACCAGCAGGATGATGCCGAAGAAGAACTCGGGGATCGACATCGTGATCGCGGTGATGGCGGTGCTGATGCGGTCGCGGAGCGAGCCGGGCTTCGTGCCGCCGATGATGCCGAGTGCGAGCCCGACGAGGACGCCGACGATCACGCCGCCGACGAGGATGCTCAGGGTCGCGGGGAGTCGCTCGGCGAACATCTGCGTGACGGGGCGGCCGGTGAGGTAGGACGTGCCGAGGTCACCCTGGAACAGATTGACGTAGTACTCGCCGAGCCGCACGAAGAACGGTCGGTCAAGGCCGAGCTGTGATTCAAGTTTCGCGATGCCATCGGGGGTCGCGCTCGCGCCGAGGATGGCCGCGGCGGGGCTTCCGGGGATGAGGTAGGTCAGGCAGAACACGAGCAGCGTGAGCAGCAGGAGCTGCGGCACGGCCAGGGCAATGCGCGAGACGGTGAGTTTGAACACGGTTTGGCTCCGGGATCGTGGGAGAGGGAGCGTGGGTGACGCGGCTGGGCCACGTCACCCACGCTGAGTTGGTGTCGCTACGCGGTCGGGGTCAGGTCGCGGTAGTTGATCGACTGCGGCTCCCAGGGCTCGCTGGGTGCCGCGACGCCGCTGACGGTCGCCGGGTTGTAGGCGATGCTCTCGACGCCGGTTGCGAAGGCGCAGGTCAGGGCCTCGTCGGCGATGATGCCGGTGACGTCGGCCCACAGCGCGTCGGCCTCGTCGGAGTCGCCGGCGGCGATGGCCTTGTCGGCGGCCGCCTTGAGCTCGTCGCTCTCGACGCCCGACGGGTTACCCGGCGCATCAGCCGCGAACCACGACGAGTACCAGTCGTACGGGGTCAGTTCGTCGTTCGAGGCGAGACCGAGCGGGTACTGACCGCTCGCCCACGAGCTCGCAAACTGGGGCGGGGGCATCGTCTCGACCGAGACACTGACGTTGCCGATCTGGCTCGCCTGTTCCATGTAGATCTTGATTTGCTGCTCGTTGTACGCGGCGGCGGGGATGGTCGCGCTCACCGACGGGCTGCCGGCCTCGGCGTAGAGTTCCTTGGCCTTGTCGAGGTCAGTCTCGTACGCATTGAGGTCGGGGTTGTACCCCTGCTCACCCTCCGCGAAGTGCTGCGTTGCGGCCCCACCGCTGCCGCGCACGTCGACCATTTCCTGCGGGTTCATCGCGTAGCACATGGCCTGACGGAGCTCCTGCGACGCGAACTGGCCGCCCTCACCACGGTCGAAGAAGATGAGGTTGTTGCGGATCGCGGGGTACTCGAGCAGCTCGAACTGGGTGCCCTCGTAGGCGGGCACGCCCTGGTCAGAGACCTCGCTGAGGTCAAGCTCACCGTTCTGAAGCGCCGCGAGCACCGAGTCGTCCTCTTCGATCGCAAAGATCTCAATGTTGGCGAAGCCGGGGGTCTCGCCCCAGTAGTCGGCGAACGAGCTGAAGTGCAGCTTCGTGCCAGTCACCGACAGGCTCTCGTCGTACATCCATGGCGAGGTGCCGACGGGGGTCTGCGCGATGCTGCCGTCTTCGATCGCGGCGGGGCTGCCGATTGGCAGCACGCGTGAGGCGAGCGTCGTGGGCAGCGACGGGGTGGGCTCGGTGAGATTGAGCTTCACCGTGGTGTCGTCGACCACGTCGACCGATTCGATGTGCGAGAGCGCCGACGCGTTCGCGGTTGCGCCATCGCGAACCGTCTCAACGTTGACCTTGACGGCTTCGGCGTTGAAGTCGGTGCCGTCCTGGAACTTCACACCCTCCTGCAGCGTGAGCGTGAGCGCGTCGTCGGTGAGCTCCCAGTCGCTCGCGAGGAACGGTTCGAGCGAACCGTCGTCGGCGAATCCGATCAGGGTCTCGTAGGGCACGCGCATGAGGCCGCCCTCCATCTCCTGCCCGGGCGTCCAGTTCTCAGGGAATCCGTCGTAGTTCACTCGAAGCGTACTGTCGCCCGCCGCTGCGCTGGTGCCGCTCGTTCCCGAGCCGCCACCAGAGCAGCCGCTGAGCACGAGCGCTGCCCCAACGAGGGGAGCGACGATCCGCAAAATGGGGGGTTGTTTGCGCGGCATATGTGCCTCCTTGCATCATGCCTAAGTCGCGTCATGCATCCAAAAAGATATTTCAGACGATTTCGAGTGTAATCATTCGTGAAGGATCCTGCATTGCTTCATCTGCAACATTACCGTGCATGCATTGCACCGTCAGGATTTTCTAGGATTTCCTCTATGACATTGACGTCGCATATTTCCTCCCTCCGCGCAGAGCTCCGTACGGATGCCCCGTGGCAGGCCACCCCGACCCCACGGCTCAGCTGGACGGTCGTGTCCGGCTCACCCAATTGGCAGCAAGACTGGGCCGAACTCCGCTGCGGTGCCGAGGTCGCGCGCATCGAAGGCGACGCGAGCCGCCTCGTCGCCTGGCCGTTCACCCCGCTGCGCGAAGGCGAGCGTCGCGAAGTGTCGGTGCGAGCCGCGTCCACCGCCAACGAGGTCACCGACTGGAGCGAGCCCCTCGACGTACGCGCCGGCTTCGTCGACCACTGGCACGGCGAACCGATCGCCCTCGCCAACCCTGAAACGGTCGCCCGCCCCGCGCGCTTCCGCACGAGCATCCAGCTCGACAAGCCCGTGCGGCAGGCGCTGCTCTATTCGACCGCCCTCGGCGCCGCCGAGTTCCGCGTGAACGGCTCCCCCGTCGACGACTCCGTGCTCGGCCCGGGCTGGACCAGCTACGACCTGCGCACGCTGCACGACACGAACGACATCACGCCCCACCTCGTGCGGGGCGAGAACGTCATCGCCGCGCAGCTCGGCGGCTTTTGGTACACCGAGGAGTACCACGTGCTCACTCCCCCGAAGCGCCACTTCGGCGAACAGCCGGCCATCGCGGCCCAGCTCGTCGTGCGCTACGTCGATGGCACCGTCGAACACTTCGCCACCGGCCCCGGCTGGCGAGCGATCGCCGACCCCGAGGTGCTTGAAAGCGGGTTCTATTCGGGCGAGCGCATCGACGCGTCGGGCGCGATTCCGGGCTGGGATGCTCCCGGCTTCGACGATCGCGACTGGCCGGCCGCGGTTGCGGCCCCGGTCGACCTGCCCCGGCCATCCGCTCGCATCGCCGCGCCGGCCCGCCGCACCGAGACCCGACCGGTGCACGAGGTACGGCGCTTCGACGATCGGCTCCTCCTCGATTTCGGGCAAATTCTCGTCGGCCACCTGCGGCTGCGGGTGACCGGCCCCGCCGGAACCCGCATCGTCGCTCGGCACGCCGAGGTGCTCGACGGCGACGAACTCGCCGTGCGGCCGCTCCGACGCGCGACACAGACCGACGAGTTCGTGCTCGCGGGCGGCGCGCAGGACGTGGCGGGCGCTGAGGAGTTCGAGCCGAAGTTCACGGTGCACGGCTTCCGCTACGTCGAGCTCACGGGCTGGCCCGGCGAGTTCGACCCGAACGACGTCGTCGCAGTCATCATCGGCAGCGACCTTCGGCGCACCGGCTGGTTCGACTGTTCCGACGCGTCGGTAAACCGGCTGCACGAGAACATCGTCTGGACCACGCGGGGCAACTACCTCGGCGTGCCGATGGACTGCCCGCAGCGGGACGAGCGCCTCGGTTGGACCGGCGACACGCAGCTGTTCGCGCCGACCGCGGCGTTTCTCTACGACACCGAGGCGTTCCTTCTCTCGTGGCTGCGCGACCTGCGGCTCGAGCAGCAGCGCGCGGAGGGCGTGGTGCCGCTGTTTGCTCCGACGGTGGTGCCCGACTTCGCCACGCGCGGCCCGGTTGCCGCATGGGGCGACGCGATCGCCATCATTCCCGAGGTGCTCGCGCACGCCACCGGCGACCTCGCGTTACTCGACGAGTTCGCGCCGGCCGTCTTCGACTGGGTCGAGCGCGTGCAGGAGGAGCTCGACGACCTCGGGCTCTGGACCACCGGCCGCCAGCTCGGCGACTGGCTCGACCCGCTCGCCCCGGCGAACGCGCCGGCGCGAGGCCGCACCGACACCGACCTCGTCGCGACGGCCTACGCCGTGCGCACGCTGCGCATCGCCGGC
Organism: [Zimmermannella] faecalis ATCC 13722; assembly: GCF_000381765.1. GTDB lineage: Bacteria > Actinomycetota > Actinomycetes > Actinomycetales > Microbacteriaceae > Gulosibacter > Gulosibacter faecalis. Next base: position 147,251 of record NZ_KB907078.1, read on the forward strand.
GATCTCGCGGAGCGCACGGGCGACGCCGAACGCGCCGAACGCTATCGGATGCTTGCAGAACGTTCGCGAGCCGCGTTCGAGTCGTCGTTTGTAACGCCCGGCGGCCGCATGATGAACGACACCCAGACTGCGTACGCGATTGCGCTTCGCTTCGCCCTCATCGCCGACCCGGACACTCGCGCACGCGCCGCTGCCCGGCTCGCCGAAGTGGTGCGGCGCGACGGTTTCCACATCGCGACCGGCATCGTCGGCACCTCGATGATCGCGCCCGCGCTCACCGAGTCGGGCTCGCACGCTGAGGCCGAGCGCCTGTTCTTCCAGCCGGAGTCACCGTCGTGGCTGTTCCCCGTGCGGGTCGGCGCCACCACGATCTGGGAGCGCTGGGACGGGCTGCAAGAGGATGGCACGCTGAACCCCGGTGGAATGATCTCGTTCAATCACGTGGCGCTCGGCGCGGTCGGCCAGTGGCTGCACGAGCAGGTGGCGGGCCTCACCGCCGCCGAGCCCGGCTACAAGCGGCTGCGCATCCGCCCGTATCCCCTCGCCGGGCTCGACCACGCTTCGGTACGGCTCGAGACCCCGTACGGCGAGGCCGTCAGCGGCTGGCGTCGTGACGGGGCGGGCACACTCATCGTGCACACTCGCGTGCCCGCCAACACCACCGCCGAGATCGTCCTGCCCGACGGCGCGGAACACCGCGTAGGTTCTGGAGACCACGAATGGCGGGTCGAGCTCGCCGCACCCGCTGCGCCAGTGCCCGTGACGCTCGACTCGTCGATGGCCGACCTCGCCGACAACCCCGCCGCGTACGCCGCCTTCTACCGCGCGCTCGACGCGTCGCCGAACCGGTTCGTCGCCGGCTCGGTGCGCCGCAACGCGCTCTATCGCGAGGGCCTCCGCATTCGCGACGCCCTCGTGTTCGTCGATGCGTCGACGCTCGCTTCCATAGAGACGGCACTCGCCGAGGCGATCGCCTAAGCGGAGCCGTCTCAACGACTCAGAAACGCCGGCCCGCAGTCTGTGGGCCGGCGCTTCTGCGTCTTGGCTATTCCGCGACGATCTCGTTGCGCAGCGTGCCGAGGCCCTCGATCGAGGTTTCGACGACGTCGCCGACGCGAAGGAACTGCCCCTTCGGCGCGCCGATACCCTTCGGCGTGCCCGTCGCGATGAGGTCGCCCGGCATCAGGGTCATCACGGTCGTGAGCTCGACGATCTGGTCGTAGATGTCGTAGATCATGTCGTCGGTGAGGTCATTCTGCCGTTCCTCGCCGTTCACGGTGAGGCGCATCCGCAGCGCGTGCGGGTCGGCGACCTCGTCGGCGGTCGTCAGCCACGGCCCGATCGGCCCGTGGGTGTCGAACGATTTCCCGAGCGTGAACGTCGGCGAGCGCTTGTTCAGCCAGTCGCGCACCGAGAAGTCGTTCGTCACGAGATAACCGGCGATCACGCTGGCGGCGTCTTCACGGGTGACGTGCTTGCACTCGCGGCCGATCACGACGCCGAGCTCGGCCTCGTAGTCGAGCGCGTCAGAGACCTCGGGCTTGACGACGTCGCCGTTCGGCGCATTCAGGCACGACACCTGCTTGTTGAACCAGAACTGGTTCTTCGGCGTCGGAATCCCGTCGCGCGCCGCCTCCTCGGCGTGCTCGCGATAATTCATGCCAATCGCGAGGTACTTCTGCGGGTCATCGATCGGCGCAAGGAGCTCGACCTCGGCGAGCGGATACGCGGAGCCATCCGCCGCCGCGAGCTCGGCACCGCGCTCGGCAAGCTGCGGCAGCAGCGCCTTCACCGACTGCCCGGCCACCTCGGTGACGTCGACGAGCCGGTCGCCATCGACGCGCCCCACGCGAACCTCGGAATCAGCAACGCGGAATCGTGCGAGTTTCATGCCTGCGCCTCCTCGTTCTTGTTTTGCTGTTCGGTTTCGGCCTGCTGCTCGGAGGCGAGCTTGCCCCACACCTGCTCGGTGAGCGGGGTGAGCTGGAAGCTCACGAACCGCCAGGCGCCGTCGTCGTCACGGTGCACGACCTGCGTGACCACACCATCCATCGTGCGTTCCGACCCGTCGGGGTTGCCGAGACGATTGCGGATGCTGCCGGTCACTACCGCGACGTCGTCACCGATGGCATTCACCGTGAGCTCGCCGCGGCTGATCTCGCGGTAGGCGCGTCGCGTCGCTGTGTGCTCGAGAAGTTGCGCCTTGTTCTGCACGAGCCCGGGCGCATGCACGTGCACGAGCCGCTCGTCGTAGATCGCGTCGAGCGCGGGCAAGTCGACCTCGATCAGGGCACGGATGCGCTCAGCCTCGAGCGCCTCGATTGCGTCGACCAGCTCGGCCGACGCGACGCTAACGCTGCTCACCGACGACCTCCCAGGTACGGAACCCCGTAGTCTCGCCGTCGCTGTAGCCCGGCCGCGGCTGCCCCGCGAGCGCGTGGTACTTCGCGAAAATCTCGTCGGCTTCGGCCATCGGCAGCACCTGCTCGATGTCGTCGAACGGCTGCGCGTCGGTACGGTCCTGCACGAGCCGACGAATGACCTCATACGCTTCGCCGCGGTTGGCGAGCACGAGGCGGTTGACCGACTCGAGGCGCTCGGCCTCGAATTCGTGCAGCGCCGCCTCGGGGTCGTCTTGGTGCGCCGCGAGGCGCTCAGCGATTACCCGACCGTCGACGATCGACTGGCAGGCACCGTTGCCACCGCGCGGATACATCGCGTGCGCGGCGTCGCCGATGAGCACGACGCGGCCATCGACCCAGCTGTCGAGCGGGTCGTGGTCGATGAGCGGATAGAGGTACACCTCTTTCGCCTCGCGAAGCATGCGCTGCACGTCAATGAAGTCGATCTTCGTGTCGTCGAAGAGTGGGATGAGCTCGTCGGCCGAACCGGGGTGGTTCCAGTCTTCTTCGACGAGTTCGTCGGCCTCGGTCTCGACGACCCAGTTCACGAGCGTCTTGCCGGTGCCCTCGAAGTCGTGCTTGAGCGGGTACACGATCATCGAGGCGATGCGGGGTGCGCCGATGTGAAGAATCGTGTGCCCGTCGCGGTAGGGCTCCATGAGCGTCACGCCCCGGTACATGCGAATGCCCGAGTACTTCGGGGTCGCCTCGTCGGGGTGCATCTGTGCGCGCACCTGCGACTTGATGCCGTCGGCGGCGATGACGACATCGACGGTGGTTTCAGAGGTCGTGCCGTCGCGGTGGGTGAACTCGAGGCGCACCTTGTCGCCGACGTTCTCGTAGTGGTTGAGCACGCGGCCGAGCTGCACCGCATCTTCGCCGAGGCGCTCGAGCACCGTGCGGTAGAGCAGCATCTGCAGGTAGCCGCGGTGCACGAAGCGCTGGTCGTAGACGTAGCCCATGTGCTTGCCGCACTTTTCGGCGTAGATCTCTTGGCCGTGGTTGTTGAAGAAGATGGAGTCGACGGCCTCGTTCGAGATCTCCTCAAACTGCTCGAGCAGCCCGAGTTCGTCGAGCTCCTTCACGCCGTAGACCTTGATGTCGAGGCCGACGCCGAGGGGCTTCAGCTCTTGCACCTTCTCGTAGATGACGGGGCTGAACCCCTGCTGGTGCAGGCGGAGCGCAGCGGCGAGACCCGCCGGGCCGGCACCGATGATCGCGATGTCCATAGTGGTGACTCCTTTGTCTTGCTAGTCGAGAGTGTCGAGTTGGGGGAACAGTTCGGTGAGAAAGTCGATGCCACGGCGCCAGGCTCGGGCGGCGTTGCGCTCGTGGAAGCCGACGACCGGGTTTTCGGGAGCTCCGCGCAGGCCCTCACTGGTGAAGCCGTGCTTGGTGGCGCCGTAGAGGTCGAGCTCCCAGTCGACGCCGACGCCCGTCAGGGCGGTGTCGAGCCGTGCGCGATCTTCGGCCGAGGCCATGGGGTCGCTCGCGCCGGCGAGCACGAGCACGCGAGCATCACGTTCGGGCCAGTCGAAGTCGAGCAGGTCGAGGCCGGGGTGCACCGCGATCGTGCCGATGACGTCGCCGTGCAGCCGCAGGTGTTCGAGCGCCGACGAGCCGCCGAAGCAGTAGCCCATGTTGACGAGCTTGGCCCCGTCGACTTCGGGCTGTGCTCGGGCGGCGTCATGGGCGGCGGCGATACGGCCGAGCCAGTCGTTCCGGTCGGCCCGGATGCTCCCGAGTAGCTCGCCGACCTCATCCTCTCCCGCGGGCACGCGGCGGCCGCCCCAGACGTCGGCGGCGAACACCGCGAGGCCGATGGCCGCGAGCCGTTCGGCGGTGGCGATCATCTGGCCGCCAAGGCCGAACGCGTCGTGAATCAGCACGACGGCGGGAAGATTCGACGCGCCCGCTGGCGCGATAAGCAGGCCGGACATGGTGGTGCCGGCGTGGCGATAGTCGACGTCACGACGAACGAGCTGCGTCATGCAGTGCCTCCTTGCGGCGTTCGGGAGTTCGGTGCGAGCTGCGGTGCTCGACCCTTCGTAGCGTAATCGCAAACGATCTTTCGCGCGATCACTTCACTTGATTTCCTTTAGGATTTCTTGCACGATATCACCACGCGGTGTGACGACGCACCGCCGGTAGGCAAGGAGACCCCTCATGACGGTTGTCGACATCAACATCCACCACCTCCCCGAAGACCTCTTCACGAACCGCAAGATCTTGAACGGGTTCTTGAACAGCGCACCGCGCGGCTTCGGCGAGATCGCGAGCGTGTTCACCATGGAGAACGGCAAGCAGCAGCTCGTGCTCGAGAAGCCAAAGGGCTTCCAGAACCTCAACTACGTTGAGGGCGACTACTCCGCCGAGGCAAAGCTCGCCGCGATGGACGAGGCCGGCGTCGACTACGGCATCATGCGCGTCCCGGTGTGGCAGGAATGGCTCGACCTCGAGACCTGCAAGGCCGTGAACGACAACGCCGCCTCAATCGTCGAGCGCTCGGGCGGGCGACTGTTCGCGACCGCGGCGGTGCCGCCGTGGGGCGGCGAAGAGAACATCGCCGAGCTGAAGCGCTGCGTTGAAGAACTCGGCTTTGTCGGCGTGCAGCTCGCCTGCCACTACGGCCAGCTCTACCTCGACGACGAGGTCTTCGAGCCTTACCTGCGCGAGATCGAGAAGCTCGGAGTGCCGGTCATCGTGCACCACACTCCCCTGCCGGTCGAGTACCGGTCGATCATCGACTACACGAACCTTCGCCGCGAGTTCGGTCGCATCGTCGACCAGGGCGTGGCCGTCGGCCGCGAGCTGTTCAGCGGCATGTTCGATCGCATGCCGAACCTTCGCTTCATCCACACGATGTTCGGTGGCAACTGGTTCGCGAACCAGGCGCTGCTCACGCCGCACAAGTCGAACAAGAAGGAGGCGATGCAGCGCCTCGACGCAACCGGCGCCGAGAAGATCCAGCAGTACCTCAACGAGAACATCTTCTACGACATGACCCACCCGCACTCGTGGGGCAAGCAGCAGGTCGAGGCGGCGATCGGCATCAGCGGCGCCGACCACTACCTGTTCGGTTCGTCGTTCCCGGTTTTCTACGGCTGGATGGGCCAGGGCGTTGACTTCGTCGAGAACACCCTCGACATCACCGCCGAAGAGCGCGCCGCCGTGCTCTCGGGCAACGCAAAGCGACTGTTCAACCTCCCGATCGATTAACCATGGCGAACGACATCGACGAGTTCTTCTCGAGCGATCGCACGGCGGCGTCGGGCGAGGCAATTGCCCTGCCCGACGCCGACTATCGAGAGTTTGTCTACGACCTCGATGACCCCATCGTCGCGAACTATCGCGAGATGAACCCCGAGGAGTTCACCGAGGATCGGCAGCGCGCGCCGTTCCTGCGCGAGCTGCTTGAGTACTGGAACGGCCTCTACGCCGAACCGTTCGTCGGCATCACCACCGACGGTCGCGTGCGCGAGGGCGTCTACCAGCTCCCCGCGCCTGCGGAAAGCAACCGCGCCGAACCGATCGCTGCGGCCCTCGCGCTCCTCGAGGCGCTCTCGCCAGAGCAGCGCGCCCAGGTGCGCCACGACATCGAGGCACCCGAGTGGCGCGGCTGGAGCAACCCGGAGTTCATCTTCCACCGCATCGGCCTGCGACTCGAACAGCTCGACGCGGCACAGGTCACCGCCGTGCACGACCTCCTGCGGGCATCACTGAGCGAGGTCGGCTACGAGCGAGTCGCCGAGGCGATGGCACTGAACGGTTACCTCGGCGAGCTCACCGAACTGCCGAAGATCATGAACGACCGCAGCTACTGGTTCGCCATCTACGGCACGCCGGGCGCCGACTCCCCCTGGGGATGGCAGCTGTTCGGCCACCACGTCGCGGTGCACTTCGTCGCGGTCGGCGGGCGCGAGGTCATCGCACCCGTGTTCATCGGCGCCGAGCCGGCGATCTCCGACCCAGAGCATCCGCCCGTGTTCGAGCAGCGCGAGCGGCTCGCGCTCGAGCTTGCCGCCTCGTTCACGCCCGAGCAGCGCGAACGGGCCGTCGTGTACGACTCGGTGCTCGACGACGCGATGCCCGAGGGGCGCATCCACCCCGCCGACGAGCGACACGTCGCCGGCGCGTTCCGCGACAACCGCGTCGTGCCCACCGAGGGCATTCGCGTGCGCGAACTGGATGCGCGCCAGCAGCAAGTCGTGCGCGACATCGTTCGCGACAGCCTCGCGCTACTCGACGATGCGGAGCTCGCGCGCACCCTCGCCGAGTACGACGCCGTCGTCGACGACACCTGGGTGAGCTGGTACGGCGCGACGGATGGGTCGACGCCGTCGTACCTGCGCGTGCAGGGCCCGTCGGTGCTCACCGAGCTCGATCACCACGCGGGCGTGTGGCTGAGTAATCGAACCCCGGCCCGTTTCCACGTGCACTCGACCCTGCGTCATCCGAATGGCAATGACTACGGCAAGGAGCTGCTGCGCCAGTGGCGGGCACAGCAGGAGCAGCCCGCCGACGCCTAGTTTCATAGTATTGATACTGTTTCAATGCTTTGATACTCTCGCTCGTGATCCGCAACGCTGCGGGTCACGAGCGAGAGGCGTTTTCCATGACCATCACCGCAGTTTCCAACGCATCACTGCAGCACGAGATCGACGCGGCCGGCGGGCCGCTCGCACTGCTCCGCGACGGCCGGAGCGGCACCTTCCCCTTCCCGATTGCCCCCGAATTCACAAACTGGCGTGACGAGCAGGAGGCGTGGCGCAACTCGGCCGCCCTCATGGACCTCTCGCATCACATGACCGACCTCGTGATCTCGGGCCCCGACGTCGTAAGGCTCCTCAGCCACGTGGGCGCCAACGGCTTCAAGGGCTTTGGCGCAATGAAGGCGAAGCAGCTCATCGCGGTGAGCCCCGACGGCTACATGATCGGCGACGCGATCCTCTTCGGCCTCGCCGATGACGTCGTGCGGGTCGTCGGCCGCCCGCCGGCACTGAACTGGGTGCAGTACCAGGCCGAAATCGGCGAGTACGACGTCTCGCTGCGCCGCGACGAGCGCACGGTACAGAACCCGAACGGCCGCGAGCTCTACCGCCTGCAGCTGCAGGGGCCGACCGCCGGGCCCATCTACGAGAAGGTGAATGGCGGCCCGCTGCCCGAGATCCCGTTCTTCCACATGGGCAAGTTCAAGGTCGGCAATTACGAGGTCACCGCGCTCAACCACCGCATGAGCGGCTTCCCGGGCTTCGAGTTCTTTGGCCCCTATGCCGAGCTCGAGGGCGTGCGGCAAACGCTCCTCGAGGCGGGCGCCGAGTACGGCATTCGCCAGGTTGGCGGCCGCGCCTACGCCTCGGTGGCCACCGAGTCGGGCTGGATCGCCAATACGCTGCCCGCCTACTACTCGTCGGAGGCCACCCGCGGCTTCCGCGAGTGGCAGTCGCGCCGCTCGTTCGAGGCGAACCTGCAGCTCGGCGGGTCGTTCGTGAGCGACCGCATCGAGGACTACTACCTCACCCCGTACGATCTCGGCTACGACCGCATGATTCGCTTCGACCACGAGTTCATGGGCCGCGAGGCGCTCGAGGGCCTTCGGGACGCCCCGCACCGCAAGAAGGTGTGGATTCAGTGGGAGCCGAGCGAGGCGGCGCGCATCGTCGAGAGTTACACGCTGGAGGGCGACGCCCGCCACAAGTACCTCGAGATGCCGGCCGCGTTCTACACGGGCGCTCACTTCGACCGCGTCGAAGACACCGACGGCAACCTCATCGGGTTCGCCATGCTCACGAGCTATACCGCGAACGTGCGCGGCTGGATCTCCCTCGCGGTCGTCGACGAGTCTGCCGCGGTCGAGGGCGCCGAGGTTCGGGTGATCTGGGGCGAGCCGAATGGCGCGACGAACAACCCGCAGGTGGAAGCGCACACCCTCACGGCGGTACGTGGGCGCATCAGCGACCGCCCGTTCCGTGAGGGCACGCAGGGGTCGGGCGCCTAAGCGCGCTGGCTTACTGGCTCACTGGCTCGAGCACGGCCTCAAAATCAACATGGATGCGCGCCCCGCCGCCAAGCGTCGATGCGATGACTTGGCGCGCGGGGCGATTCTCCGCGTCGGGGTACAGCTCGAGCCAACACCTGTTGAGGTCGTCACGATCGGTGGCATCGGAGAGCCGCACGGTCACTTTGAGCACGTCGTCGGGCGTCGCGTCGGCCGCGGCGAGCACGTCGCGGATGCGCGCAAACACGGCGTCGCACTGCGCGGCGAGCGAGTCGGGCATCTCCCCCGTTGCGGGGTCGCGTCCCGTGAGCACGCCCGTGCGCAGGAACGGCCCAATCTGCGCCGCGACGGGAATCGGGTTTCGATGCCCGAACGAGTCAAGGTAGATGCTGCGCCGCGCCATGGATGGTGTTCCGCCCCGCTAGGCGACGCTGCTGTCGGTGAAGGTCGCGACGCGGTGCTGCACGTCCTGCGTCTCGACCGCGGTGAGCGTGTGCACCTCGTGGGCGCGCGCCGTGGCCTCAATCTCGTCGAAGTCGGCGCCCGACTCGATGAGGGTGACGAGCTCGTCGTGCTCCTCGAGAGCCTTCAGTGCGCGGCCCGGCGCCGACCAGAACGCCGAGCGACGAATCACTTGCATGCGCATCCACTCCGCCTCGAGCAGCGCAAGCAGGTGGTCGTCGTCACACTTCGCGTACAGCACGGCGTGGAACTGCCGGTTGAGCTGCCCGAACGTCGTCGTGTCGAAGTTCTGCAGCGCCTCGCGCATTTGCTCGTTCAGCTCCCGCGCCGCGGTAAGGTCGTCGGCCGTGAGGTTCGGCGCCGAAAGTGCGGTCGCGAGGCCCTCGAGCCGCGAGAGGAGCCGCAGCGTGCGATGCCACGCCCCGCCGTCGAAGCGGCGCACGATGGCACCGACGTTCGGAATGATCTCGACCCAGCCCTCGGCCTCGAGGCGGCGCAGCGACTCACGCCACGGGCCCGAGCTGATGCCGTACTCGCGCGAGACCTGATCGATCACGAGCCGAAAGCCGGGCACGAAGGTACCGTCGGCAATGCGAGCCTTGAGAATCTCATAGGCCTGTTCCGACTTGCTTTTCGCGGGTTCCGACTTCTTCGTCTCGCCGGCTTCTTGAATCGCCATGCCCAGATCATAATAGATATTTCAAGAGATTTTGCAGGCAACGTGGCCGCCGAGCGCTGCGGGCAAGCCTGGCACACTGATCTCGCCACCACCAAACGACCCCGTGGAGCACCGTGACCACTATTCCCGGCTGGACCGACGGCCTTCCCTACAAGGTATTTCGCGCGCACCAGGTGCTTCGGCGCCTCGTCGATGAGGCATTCGCCGAGATCGGCGTGACCGCGAGCCAGCTCGGCGTCGTCGTGCACCTTGCGGAGCTCGGGCGGCTCTCGGGCTCCGACGTCGCGCGTTCGCTGCACATCTCACCGCAGGCCGCCTCGACGTCGCTGTCGGCGCTCGAACGCCTCGAGTGGGTGCGCCGCGTGCCGCACCCGTCGCACGGTCGCATCATTCTCTACGAACTCACCGACGCCGGCGTTGAAGGTGGCCGCCACGGGCTCGAGATTCTCGCCGCACTCCACACCGACCTCGAGGCGAAGGTGGGCGAGCAGCAGATCGATGAGACGAAGCGACTGCTCACCGAGCTCGTCGAACACGTCGAGGGGCCACAACCGGAGTACACCCCGGTGTGGCCCCTGCCCTGACCTGCTTGCGTCAGGCCATGTGCGCCGCGCGGTACTGCGTACGCGCGTAGTCGTCGTACGGCGACGGGCGCACGACACCGCGAATCCGGGCAAAGCCGAGGTCGGCCTCGGGATCGGTGCCGTGACCCGGGTGCTCGCCATAGACGAGCGTGACCTCGGTACCCGGCGTCGCCGCCCGGTCATCGACGATCGACAGGGCGAGCACCCGGTCGAGCGGCGCGATATGCGCCGTCCAGAAGGTCATCCCCACGAGCCCCTGCGCATCTTCGAGCCGGAACCGGCCGTAGCTGTTGAAGTAGCCGAGCCCCTCGCCAAGTACCCGCGCGACGTCGTCGCGATCGAGCTCGACCGTGACCCGGGTGCGGTGCGTCTCGTCCTTCGCCGCCGCGAGCGCGTCGCGGCCAATGAAGTCGTGCCCAAGGTGCACCGAACGCCCATACCCGAGCTCCCACGGGGTGAGGTAGTAGTCGGCGATATCGTCGGAGTAGTAGCTCCCGCTGAGCGGCCGCTTGCCCTCGAACGAGAACTCGCTGATCGACTCGCGGTAGTCACGCAGTCGCTCGTCGAGGTAGATCGCCGGCGTCGGCGTCGGAATCCAGCCGCTCTCAACCCCGTTCGTGAAGTACGCGAGCCCGCCCACCTGCGCGAGCCCGCTCGGCTCACCCGCCGCGAGCAGCGCATCCTTCACCGCCTGGTAGTCGCCGAAGTCGCCGATGAGTTCGAATCCCGCCTGCCCGGCCATGCCGTGGCGCAGCGCCCGCACCGGGCGGTCGGCGATCGACACGATTGCCGAGTGGAAGAACTTCACATCGGGCGCGGCGCCGCCGATCGCCCGCTCGACGACCTCGAGCGCGCGCGGCCCCTGCACCTGAAAACGGAAGTGCCGACGGGTGCCGTCGCGCTTGACCGACGAGTCGGGCTCGATCTCGACGCGAACGTCGTAGTTGCCGGTACGGGCGTGGTAGTTCACCCAGGTGTGGGATGCGGGCGGCCCCGCGAGCACGTACCGGTGCGTGTCGGTTCGGAGCAGGATGCCGTCGGTGATGATGTTCCCGTCGTAGGCGACGGGAATGAACTGCTTCGCCTGGCCGACCGCGAACTTCTCGTAGTTGTTCGCACTCACGCGCTCGAGGAGGGCGGTCGCGTCGGCGCCCTCGATGACGGTGTCGAACATGTGGAACGAGAGGTCGAAGATCGCGACACGATCGCGCCAGGATGCCTGCTCGGCGCCCCAGCCCTCGAACTCGGGTTCAACGACGGGCACAGCCCAGGCGGGTGCGCCGGGTTTCCAGAGCAGTTGGATTGGCGATCCGGCTGCGTCGATGGCCTCTTGGAGATTGCGTCCTTGCATGATGTGGTTCCTTTGCGGAGGTGAGTCGCCAGGTCAGGCGAGGTAGTTATGCACCCACTGCGACGTCGCTTCGACGCCCCCGAAGGTGTAGAAGTGCACGGCGACGTCGCCGTGCACGGTTGGGTCGAGCCCGTCGGCGAGCTGATCAATGAGTCGCTCGGGCCCAGCGGTACCGACGAGATTCGCGAGCGAGAACCCGTATTTCTTGACGATGCCGGCGCTCGACGAGATGCCGAAGCGGCGAGCGAAGCCGAGTAACCGCTTCACCCCGGCGGGCCCGGGGAGCCCGAGTCGCACCGGCGCACTGATTCCGCGAGCGCGGAGCTCGCGCAACCATTCGAGAATCGGCGCCTCGTCGAAGCCGAACTGGGTGATGATCGTCGACTCGATCCCCTGCTCGGCAAGCGCGGCCGACTTTGCCTCGAGCTCACGCCAGAGCACGTCGTCGGGGATATCGGGGTGCCCTTCGGGATACCCGCTGATCGAGACGTGCGTGACGCCAAATTCGGGGAGCAAGCCGGTCTCGATGACGTCGCGGGCAGAGGCGAACGGGCCCTCGGGAGTGGCGGGATCGCCGCCCACGACGAAGACGCTGCCGCTCGCGTTCGCGTCGCGCAGCGCGCCGAGCACCTGCCGCAGCTCGTCGGTGCTCGTCAGCCGCCGGGCGGCGATGTGCGGCACGGGGGTCAGCCCGGCAGCAAGTACCGCCTTCGCGCCGGCGACGCGCTCGGCGAGCGATTCGGTCGCGAGAAAGGTCACGTTGACGCGAGTGTGGGCGGGCAGCACTTTGGCCGCCCCCGGAAGCTCGGGGGCGTCGCGCGCGGTCATCTCGAGCGAGAAGTTGTCGAGGAGGGCAGCGGCCCCGGTGGTGAGAGTCATGGTTTGAACCTGTTCCGTGGGGGTCAGTCGGCAAACACGACGGTTTCGGTGCCGTTGAGCATGACGCGGTCTTGGCAGTGCCAGGTGACGGCACGAGAGAGTACCTGACGCTCGACGTCAGAGCCGCGCCGCTGCAGGTCGGCGGCGGTGTCGGCGTGGGTGACGCGCACGACGTTCTGGTCGATAATCGGCCCCTCGTCGAGGTCGGCCGTGACGTAGTGCGCGGTGGCGCCGATGAGCTTGACGCCCCGCTCCTTCGCCTTTCGGTAGGGGGCGGCGCCGATGAAGGCGGGCAGGAACGAGTGGTGGATGTTGATGATCGGCACGCCGACCCGGTCGAGGAAGTCCTCCGAGAGGATCTGCATGTATCGCGCGAGCACGATGAGATCGGCGTTGCCGTCGAGCAGCTTCACGATTTCCGCTTCGGCTTCGCTCTTGTCGGCGCCTTTCGCGGAGGGGACGTGGAAGAAGGGCACCCCGAACTGCCGAACGTCGTCGGCGACGTCGACATGGTTCGAGATGACCATTGCGACGGTCATGGGGATGTCGCCGCGACGCTGGCGCCAGAGCAGATCGAGCAGGCAGTGGTCGGCCTTCGAGGCGAGAATCGCGACGCGCTTGACGTCGGAGGCGGGAACGAGTTGCCATGTGAGCTCCAGTTCTTCGCCCACCTTGCGCTCGAGGTCAGCCTCGAGGTCGGGGCGCTTCGCCGCGAAGTCGGTGATTGTGAGCACGGTGCGCTGAAAGAAGTTCCCACCGACCGGGTCGTCGCTGTACTGGTCGAGCGACACGACGTTCGCGTCGTACTTCGCGAGCACCGACGAGATCGCGGTGACAAGCCCGGGGCGGTCGGCACCACTGACGAGCAGGGTTGCTCGGTCGCGGCGTACGGCGATGGGCAGCTGCCCGGTGGTCGGCTGCGTGGCGCTCAATTCGACTCCTCATTGTGGCGAAATGATTCCGGTCACCTTCGACCGGCATGGTTTCAACGTACTGAAACCATGCCTGAGTGTCAACTATCTGAAACTGAGCATGTGGGACGAGCCCCTGACGACCCGCCGCCGGTCTCCTTACTCCACCGACCTACTCCGAGAGCGCGAGGAACTGCTCGACCACCGGGTTCCACTCGCGCGTACGCCGGGAAACCAGCAGGGCGTGCAGCGGCGGCAGCGCCGGCTCGAGTGGGCGCGCGACGAGTCCCGACCGGGCGAACACGTCGCCACCGGGATCGGGCAGGACGCTCGCGGCGAGACCCGCCTGAATCAGCGGCAGACTCACCTGGATCGTCGAGACCGTGCGCAGACGCGCCGGCTGCACCCCCGCATCCGCGAGCCCCCGCTCGACCAGCTCGGGAAGGCTCTCGAGCGCCGTCGTGCGCTGCGGCTGCACGAGCTCACGGTGCGCGAACTCTGCCAACTCGACGGTGCCATCGGGGGCATCATCAGCTGGAAAAACCCCGACGAGCGGCATCGGCCGCCAGCGCTGAATGACGAACTCGTCACCGTATCGACGAGTGAAGTCGTCCGTGTCGGCCACCATGATGGCCGACACGTCGACGCTGTGCTGGCGGAGATCGTCGATCGCATCCCACGGCGGCGGGTCAAATAGCCGCACCTCGAGCTCACGAGTCGAGGTGAAGGCGCGCAGCCGGACCGGCAGGTGGTGCCACATGAGCACGGGCACGGCCGCGATCGTGAGTGTGCCGCGCGCCCCGTCGCGAAACGCCGCCACGGCATCGATGAGATCGTCGACGTCGCCAAGAATCCGCGCCGCGGATCCGACAAGGTGACGCCCCACCGCGGTGGGACGCACGCCGCGCGTCGACCGCTCGAGGAGCTCAATGCCGAACATCGACTCGAGCTTCGTGATCGCCATGCTCAGTGCCGGCTGCGAAAGATGAAGCCGCTCCGCCGCCGCGGAAAACGAGCCCGCATCGACCACCTCGAGGTAGTACCGCAGCAGTCGCAGCTCTGGTGTTGGACGTATACCTGGACCCTCCATATCAGTAGAGCTTATACCGACGCGAGGCGACTGCCCGGTTCCGCACCCCGCGCCACCCACGAAGACTGGCGGCACGGGTGAGGGTGGCGTGAATCCCCTCCGCCACCCTCACCCGCCCATCCGCCCCGCCCGACTAGGAGTCGACGATGCTTCCCGTCACGAATTTCGATACCCCCTTCCAGCTCACCCGCGCGAGCCACGTGCGGCTCGGCGTCACCGACCTCGAACGCAGCGTGGCGTTCTACCGCGACACGATCGGCCTCGTCGTCACCGAGGTCACCGACGACGTTGCGTACCTGCGCGGCCTCGAGGAGGCGGCCCACCACTCACTCGTGCTCGAACGCACCGCCGACGCCAAGGCTCACGCCGTCGGCCTGCGCGTGCGCAGCGACGCCGACATCGTCGCCGCCGAGAAATACTTCGGCGAAAACGACATCGAGTTCGAGCGCGTCGAGGCCGACCACCAGGGCCCGACCATCCGATTCCGGGATGCCGTCGGTACCCACATCGAACTCACGAGCGAGTTCGACCTCGTCGACCGACGCATGCAGCACTACGACGAGTACCGCGCCGGATTCCCGCAGCGCATCGACCACTACCAGTGCGTCACGCACGACGTGCAGAAGGCGACCGACTTCTGGACCGGCCTCGGCATGCGCCTCACCGAGTACACCGCGAAGGACGGCACCGACGAGCTGTGGGGCACGTGGATGGAGGTGAAGGGCAACACGCACGACCTCGTATTCACGAACGGTCGCGGGCCGCGCCTGCACCACTTCGCGTACGCCGTGCCCGACGGCGCCTCGCTCCTGCACGCCGCCGACGTCGCGGGGGCGACCGGATTCGGCAACGAGATCGACCGCGGGCCCGGGCGCCACGGCATCAGCAACGCCCTGTTCCTCTACCTTCGCGACCCCGACCAGCACCGAATCGAGCTGTTCAACACGCACTACCAGTTCATCGACCTCGAGACCCCGCCGATTCGCTGGGACGTCTCGAACCCTCGCCGCGCCCAGCTCTGGGGCCTGCCCGCGTCGAGCCGCTGGTTCTTCGAGGCGAGCGAGTTCCCGAACGAGCCGACGCACGAGCCGCTACTCAAGGCCTCGCCCGAGACGCTCGAGGAGTACCTCGGGCTGCACTAACTCCCGGCCCTACCGGCCCTTGCCCATCCAGCCCGCCCCGCCTATCCACCCCTGACCTCCCCGACCAGACCTGACAAACGCGACGAGACCTGATGGCATGCCATCAGGTCTCGTCGCGTTGATCAGGGTTCGTCGGGCTGACCAGGGCCCGCGCAGGCGCTAGATGCGGGCAACCGCGCGGCGCGCACCCTCACCGAGCGACTCGAGCTTCGCCCAGGCGATCTGCGAGTGGATGCGGCCGCCGAGGCCACAGTCGGTCGAGGCGATGACGCGCTCGGGGCCGACGATCTTCGCGAAGCGAGCGATGCGCTGCGCGACGAGGTCAGGATGCTCGACAAGGTTGGTCGAGTGGCTCACGACGCCGGGCACGAGCACGAGGTCGTCGGGGATGATCGACTTGTTCTCTTCCCAGATCTCCCACTCGTGCTCGTGGCGCGCGTTCGCGGCCTCGAACGACACCTGGCCGACGTTTGCCGAGAGCACGGTCTTGAGGATGTGCTTCAGCTCGATGTCGGTCGTGTGCGGGCCGTGCCACGAGCCCCAGCAGAGGTGCAGGCGCACGAGTTCCTTCGGCAGACCCTTGATTGCCTCGTTGATCGCGTCGATGCGGATCTGCGTGAACGCGAGGTAGTCCTCGACGCTCGGCTCGGGGTTGATCTGGTCCCAGTTCTCGGCGAGCGACGGGTCGTCGAGCTGCACGATGAGGCCGGCGTCGGTGACCGCCTTGTACTCCTCGTGGAGGGCGGGCACCCACGCGTCGATGTGCTCCTGCTCCGAGGCGTAGAAGGCGTTCTGGATGCGCGCGGCCGAGCCGGGCGCGATGGCGGTGAGGAAGCCGCGCTCCCCCGGTTCGAGCGCCGCGTTGAGGTTGCGCACGTCGGCCGCGATCGCGTCCTGGCCGGTGTAGCGAATCTCGCCGGTCGTCGCGGGCCACTCGGTGGCGTTCTTGCCGGTGCCCATGCCGCTGTCGGGGTCGGCGTAGGCCTCGGCGAACTTGGTCCAGTCGCGGCGGTCGGGGAACGAGGTGAGCTGCACGTTGCCGGGCGTCGAGCGCACGGGCTCCTGCGTGAACGGGTTGTCGCCCGTGAGCGAGAGGCCGTCGTTGCGCTGGAACGAGTAGGTCCACCACGCGCCGTAGTCGACCGCGTTCGACATGGCCTTGCCGAACTCGCCGTCGCCGGGCTGGGTGATGCCGCGCTCGCGCTGGCGTTCGACGACGTCGCGCACCGCCTCGGTGACGAGGGCGTCGTACTCGGGCGTCGACTCGAGCGTGAAGCCGTCGTCGGCGAGCTTGCGCGAGGCGTTCGCCTCGATGAGGGCCTGGGTACGGGGCAGGCTGCCCGCGGTGGTCGTTTCGATCTGCGTCATAGTGCTCAAAAAGTATCGAAGAACCCCTGATTTGCTGCGGAATGTGACGCAGTGCGACGTTGCGCGGCGGTTGGGGGTGCGGCCGCGACCATGACGCGCAGGTGAACATTGCGCGACATCTGGCGGCGCATCCGCTCGCCCGTGCTGGGATGGAGGCATGAGCACCGTCGATCCCGACGCCGCGCGACGCGAGCGGCAGGCTCGCACGACCACCGCATCCGACCTCATCTTGCCCGCGCTGGGCATGCTGCTGCTTCCCGCGATCACCACGCTGCTGATTGTGCGGATGATCAAGGCCTCGATCGCGATGCATGCCCCCGGCTGGAACATTTTCCTCGCGATGACGGTGATGACCGTATCGGCGGCTGTCGTGCTCTTCTGCCTCGCGCGGTGGTACTCGGTCGTGCGCCGCAATCAGCGCCTGCCGGGCGTGCTCGTGCCGATCGCTCTCGCGGTGCTCGGGGTCGGCGCCGGCTTTGGCTTCTCGCCGGAACCGCCGGCGTGGGTGGCATCGTTCGAACCGCGCATGGATGCGCTGATTCTCATCGCGATTGGGGTGGTGCTGCTCGTGCTGAGCGGCTGGACCCGCGCCCGTCGCATCGCCCGGAACGAGCTCGGGGCGGAGCTCATGCGTGCCGCGCCGCCGGTGCCGGGGTACGTCTCGAATCAGGGTTACGACCTCATGGACCCCGACGCGGTCACGCTCCTCACCACCGTGACGTTCACGTTCCTGGACGCCGACGGCGTGCGCCGGTTCGTGCAGAAGTACCAGACGATTCCCCGCGCCGACCCGATCGTGAACGGCGAACGCGTCGACCTCTGGTTCGACCGCGCCGAGCCGTCGAACACGAAGCGCATCATCGTGCGGCGGCGAGCGGCCGGGCAGCGGGCGTAGGCCGGATGCGCGCGGGCTGGCTGTTGCGCGCGGGTTGGCTGCGCGTCCGGTTACGCCTGGGCGTCCGGTCACGCCTGGCGGCTAGCATTTGGGCATGAGCAGTAGCGACCCGATCGACGATGTCCAGATCGATGGCGACATGATTCGGCTCGGGCAGTTCCTGAAGTTCTCGGGGCTGCTCGACACGGGCAGCGATGCGAAAGAGATCATCGGCGAGGGCCACGTGCGAGTGAACGGCGAGCGCGAGACGCGCCGCGGCCGGCAGCTGCACGACGGCGACGTTGTCGAGCTCGGCGGACACGAAGTGCGGGTGCGCGCCGGGACGTGAGCGGCGGCCAGCCCCGCGTATCCGGGCTCGCTGGGCTCGTGCGCTGACAACTGGCGCCGCTGCGAACAACTGGCGCTGCTGCGGACAACTGGCGCCGTCAAAACGGCGCCAGTTGTCGCTGGCGGCGCCAATTGCGCGGCCCCGCGGGAAGTCGGAGGCGCGGCCTACACTTTCGCCATGACGACACTTGGTATTGGTGGGCTGTTTTTTCGCAGCCGCGACCCCGACGCCCGCGCGGCCTGGTACCGCGAGCACCTCGGCATTGACGCCGGCCACGACGCGATTTGGAAGCAGGACGCTGGGATGACGGTCTTCGCGCCGTTCCCCTCCGACAGCGACTACTTTGCCGACGACCAGTCGTTCATGCTGAACCTCCGCGTCACCAATCTCGACCACCTCGTAGCGCGGCTCACCGCGGCCGGCATCGACGTCGACGCCCGCCCCGAGTGGGACACCGAGATTGGCCGCTTCGTGCGCATCCACGACCCCGAGGGTCTGCCGCTCGAGCTGTGGGAACTCCCGGCCGACAGCTGACGTTTCGTCGCCGCGCATCCACGCCCAGCGGCGAACGCCCCCACGGCCGCGAGCGGATACGCGGCCGCGAGCGGATACGCGCGACATACAGCCCACGACTGGCGCCGCTGCGAACAACTGGCGCTGTCATAACGGCGCCAGTTGTCGCTGGCGGCGCCACTTGTCGCTGGCGGTGACGGTGGCGTCGACGAGCACGACGACGCCCGCCCCGGATTCCCCGGCGCGGCGAAGCCGCCGCTACAGCTCGGTGGTCGCCGAGGTGCCGGGGCCGTCGGTGCCCCGGATCTTGGCGGCCAGGATCTTCACCGCCGCGATCGTCTTATTGCCCTCAACGCCCCAGAACTGGGCTGACTCGGGCACGACCTTGAGCAGCCCGAGATTGGGGTCGTCCTTGCCACCATCGAAGTACGAGGAGACCTGGCCGTCCCAGAGCTCCTCGACCTTGGCTCGGTCGTCCACGAATTCGGCGGTGCCTGCGACCGAGAGCCACGACCCGGTCTCCGCGAAGGCGAGGTTCACCTGCGGGTTCTCGCGGATCGCATCCGCTTGATCGCCCTGCAGTCCGATGAAGAACCAGGCGACGGCGTCGTCATCAACCGCCTGCGCAGTCATCGGATGCGAGACAATCTTGCCTTCCTTCGTTGCAGTGGAGAGCATGAGGATCTGCTCGCCTCGCATGATCTCGAGGACCTGCTCCCTGCTCAACTCATCCTTCGTACCCATGGGGCCTCCCTCGCCATCGAAGTTCCGCCGATCGTACGTAGACGGCCTGACCGGGCACTCAGGCACTGACCGACTGGTTTCAGAGCCTCGGGGCGACCAATTGCCCGGTCGTGGCCGCGCGATCGAGGTGCCGGCGCAGTTCACAACCCGCGACTGGCGCTGCTACGAACAACTGGCGCTGTCATAACGGCGCCAGTTGTCGCTGGCTGCGCCGGTTGTCGCTGGCGGCGCCAGCGCGGCCGGGCACCCCCGCGCAGCAGTGGCCCACCGGCCGGCGCAGCAGCGACCGCACCCGGGAACGACAAAGGCCCCGACTCCTCAGCGTTTTGCTGAGAACTCGGGGCCTTCGACCTGGCGGTGACGGTGGGATTTGAACCCACGGTGGAGTCGCCCCCACACAACATTTCGAGTGTTGCACCTTCGGCCGCTCGGACACGTCACCAGCGTCAATTTTAATCACATTTCTCGCAGCCCGCGCAACTTTTTCTTTCCTCGGTACGATTCGCACGAGATGACTCCCGACCGAACCCCCGCATCCGACCGCAACGCCAAACGCCTCGCCTGGATCACCGCAGCGGCCGCCGCCGTCATCCTCGCGATCGTCGCCGCCATCGCGTTCCTCCCCCGCGAGACCAGCACGACGACCGCCACGACCTCCGCCCCCGAGAGCACGACCCCCACGCCAACCCCGACGCCGAGCGCCGCCGAGACCCTCGACGCCCCCGGCTTCGACCCGAACCCGGGCGCATTCACCCTGCCCGACGCATCCGGCACACCCATCGAGGCAAGCTTCGCCCTCGCCGACGACGCGACGCCGTGGGGCGGCACCGTCGGCTTCAGCTTCGAGGCCACCGAGCTCGCGAACCCCGCCTGGAACTCCGACAACTCGAACCTCACGGTCATGCTCGCGGGAGTCGAGCATCCTGCCCTGCGCTTCGGCGGGAACAAGGTCGACCGCCGCATGTGGTGGACCACCTCAGACGAGCCCGCCCCGAGCTGGGCCGAGGCGACCGTGACCCCCGCCGACCTCGAGCGCGTCGCGGCCGTCGCCCACGAGATCGACGCCGAGGTGACGCTCGTCGTCGACCTCGGCCACGACGACCCCGACCGCGCCGCCGACATGGTGAAGCACGCGTACGCGGCGTTCGGCGACTCGCTGCTCGCGATCACGATCGGCAACGAACCAAACGGCTACTCCCCCGAGGCGCAGCCCGACCTCGCGGTGCGCGGCGACGACTGGGACACCGACGCCTACCAAGACGCGCTCGAGGAGTACGGCGACGCGATCGAGGCGGCCGCCCCCGGCACGACGTTCGCCGGCCCGGGCGCCTACGACACGACCTGGATGCGCGCCTACGTCGAATCATCGCTGCCGAACAAGGTCGCGGTGACGCAGCATTGGTACCCGCTGTGGCGGTGCGACGGGCCCGACTCGGCACCGTCGAATCCGACGATCGAAGACATGACCGCGCCGACGCTGCGTGAGACGACGCGCAAGATCATCGGCCAGGGCGCGAAGGTCGCCGCCGAGGCGAACCTGCCGCTGTGGATCGAAGAAACCGGCCCCACCTCATGCTCGGGCGGCAACGAAACGTCGCGCACGCACGCCCAGGCACTCTGGACCGCCGACTACTCCCTCACCGCAGCCGAGACCGGGGCCGAGCGCATCGCGTTCCACTCGATGCTCGGCGCGTGCGATGGCGGCGCGCCCATGAGCCCGGTGTGCGCGACGGGCAACGTGAACGACCCGGGCGAGCTCATCCAGGGCCGAACCTCGTACCTCGCGCTCATGCAGCTGAGCTGGATCCCCGCCGGTCACCTCCTCACGCCCACCGTCTCGGGCAACGGCGAGACGACGGTGCACGCGGTCGCGGGCGACGACGGCTCGCTCACGTTCGTCATCGTCGACCTGCGTGACCCAGCCGACGGCGGCGACGCCGTGCCGGTCGAGATCTCGGCACCGACGGGGCTCGACGGCGGCTCGGATGCGCCAACCGCCTGGGCGCCCGAGTCGGGTTCGACTCTTTCGGGCGCATCCCTCGACGCGACGGCGAGTTCGCTGCCGGCGATGGCTCCCGTGG
This sequence comes from [Zimmermannella] faecalis ATCC 13722, assembly GCF_000381765.1. Taxonomy (GTDB): domain Bacteria; phylum Actinomycetota; class Actinomycetes; order Actinomycetales; family Microbacteriaceae; genus Gulosibacter; species Gulosibacter faecalis. The sequence continues at coordinate 168,678 of NZ_KB907078.1, forward strand.
AGTCGAAGCTCGCTCAGCTCACGCTGACGGCCGATTCGCCGGTGACGCTCTCGAGCGCGCCGGGATCGACGACGGTGGTGACGTTTGATCCGGTCGGTGGCGGCCACGCCGCGCCGGATGCGCCGACGGCGTCGCCCTCCGCGACCGCCGAGTGAGGCTGCGCGCGACGTGCGTCGTGGCGCCGCGGCCGACGACGCTGCTGAATGAGTGCATCCTGCGGCGAGCGGCATGACGGCACACCATGCACCCGGTCACCGTTCGATGCACCCACTCGGCGAGGAGGTGCATCCTGCGGCGAAGGGCGGTACCGCGCACCATGCGGCCGCTCGCCGTGCGATACCGCCACTCGCGAAGGGCAGCGATCAATGACGGCCGGCGCAAGAGCCGCCGTTCGCGAGGACCCACCCCTGTGGACAACGCCGCCCGTGTCGGAGGCCGCGCCTAGGCTGGTCGTATGGCCACGAAAAGCAAGCAGCGCAACACGTTTGAGTGCACCGAGTGCGGCGCCGAGACCGTGAAGTGGGTCGGCCGCTGCCCCGAGTGCCAGGCGTGGGGGTCCGTGGTCGAGAAGGGCACGAAGTCGGGCATCGCGGCGCGCGCCTCGGCAATCGCGCCGTCGCATCCGGCCCTCCCGATCACCGAGATTCCGCACGATAGCGCGGCGCAGCACCACGCAACCGGCATCGGCGAGTTCGACCGCGTGCTCGGCGGCGGCATCGTGCCGGGCGCGGCGATTCTGCTCTCGGGCGAGCCCGGCGTCGGCAAGTCGACGCTGCTGCTCGAGACCGCCTCGCGCATCGCGGCGACCGGCGCGCGAGTGCTCTACGTGTCGGGCGAAGAGTCGGTGACGCAGGTTCGGATGCGCGCCGAGCGCACCGACGCGCTGCAGCCGACGCTGTTCCTCGCGGCCGAGACCGACCTCGAAACGGTGCTCGGCCACATCGAGCAGACTGATCCGGCGCTGCTCATCGTCGACTCGGTGCAGACCGTCTCGTCGGCGAACATCGACTCGCTCGCGGGGCAGCCGAGCCAGGTGCGAGAGGTCGCGTCGGCGATCATCCGGGCGGCGAAGACCCGCAACATGCCCGCGATTCTCGTCGGCCACGTCACGAAAGACGGCAACGTCGCGGGCCCGCGCCTGCTCGAACACCTCGTCGACGTCGTCGCCCACGTCGAGGGCGACCGGCAGACAGCGCTGCGCTTCGTGCGCACGCTGAAGAACCGCTTCGGGCCGACCGACGAGGTCGGCTGCTTCGAGATGTCGGGCGAGGGCATGACCGAGGTGCCCGACCCCTCGTCACTCTTCGTGAGCGAGCGCGACAACCCCGTCGCCGGCTCGGCGATCACGATCGCCCTCGAGGGCAAGCGCGCGCTTCCCGTCGAGGTGCAGGCGCTCGTCGTGCCGACCCAGGCGCCGAACCCCCGCCGCATCACGAACGGCGTCGACTCGAGCCGCGTCGCGATGATCCTCGCCGTGCTCGAGCGCCGCTGCGGCACCGCCCTGAGCGACCACGACGTCTACGTCTCGACGGTCGGCGGGGTGCGCCTCACCGAGCCCGCGGCCGACCTCGCGATCGCGGTCGCGCTGCAGTCGGCGAAGCGCGGCGTCTCGACGGCACCAAACACGGTCGTCGTCGGCGAGATCAGCCTCGTCGGCGAGATTCGGCACGTCGCCGCAGAAGACCAGCGGTTCACCGAAGCGCAGCGGCTCGGATATACGAAGCGCTTCGGCCCCGAGCGTGGCACCGTGCGCCGGGCGCTCGACTTCGCGCTCGCGACGATCAGCCCGGCCGAGCCGCCGAAGCTGCGCCGGTAGCCGCGCGGGCCTCGCGCGCAGCAGCCGGCTGCGTCGCGGTCCGCGCCCCGCGCATCCGCTACTGCAGGTCGAAGTACGTCGGCTCCGACGCGACCCCGCCGATCGACACGCTCAGTGAGTAGTACGCGCCACCGCCGACCGCGGCGGGCCGCGAATCGGAGTCGCACGTGTCGGGCGACGAGCGTTCCCGCACCCACTCGATCTCGGGGGCGGTCACCTCTTTGCCCGGCGTGAGCTCAACGACCTGGCTCGTGCCGCCGGTCTGGCAGTGCGTCGACACCCAGATCGTGTCGCTGCCCGACATGATCGTGTACACCTGCGCCGACGTTCCGACGTCCATGATGCAGGGCGCATCGCTCGTGTTCACGACCTTGAGCGACAGCTTCGGCAGCGCGTCGGCCGCGTAGCTCTCCGCGTCGGTGATCGCGGTGACGGTGACGTCGTCCTCGGTGCAGACGGGGGTGGATGTTTCGGTCGGCTCGGGCGACTCGGTCGGTTCCGGCGTCGGCTCGGGTGTCGCGGTGTCGCCCGGGTTCGCGGGCGTCGCGTCGGTGGAGGAGGTCGGCGCGACCTGCGCGCCCGTCTCAACCGGCGTATCCCCGCCCCGCAGCGCGCCGACGAGCGCGGCAACACCCCACCACACGAGCAGCACGACCACGACGACTAGCAGCGCCGCTACGAGTCGCCGACGGCGATACACCGCCGCGCTCGGCTTCTTGCCTGCGCCCCGCTGTTCACTGCCCTGCCCCGTGTCACCACCCTGCCCGCTCATGCGCTCAAGCCTAAACGGCCACGGCGGGCGAAGCCGGAGCCTCGCCCGCCGTGGCGGTGTGTTGCGTTGTGCCTAGTGCGTGTTGCCTACGCGTCGCCGCGGCGGCGCACCAGCATGAGCGTCAGGCCGAGCGCGAGGGCGAGCACGCCCGCCGCGATACCCGCGAACATCGCGGTCTCGTTCGCACCGGTCACGGCGAGCCCGTCGTTCGAGCCGTTGTCGCCGTCACCCTTGCCGGGGATGTCACCCGAGTCGCCTTCGGTCGGGGAGGCCCCGCCGTCGTCATCGCCGACCGTGAAGGTCACCGACGCGGCGAGCTCGCCCTGGGTCGCCGACACCGTGTAGGTGCCGGCCGGCCACTCGAGGTTGTCCTCGATGACGGCGCCCGTGTCGGCGTCGACCGTGCGGTACGTGAGGGTGCCGCCGAACATGCCGTCAGCATCCGCCTGCACCTCCTCGACCTCCGAGGTCGCGCCCGAGGCGTCGGTGATCGAGATCGTCACGGCCTCGTTCGGGGTGAAGTACGCGCCGGCGTACTGGATGCCCTCGGCCGACTCCGCGAACGTGTAGTGCTCCTGCTCGGTGACGATCGTCGGGTCCTGCACCTGCGTCTCGGTCGGCGACTGCGTCGGGTCGGTCTGCGACGGCGACGGCGACGGGGTCGGTGGCGTGGTCTGCGCCTCGGTGACGGTGAGCGGCAGGTTCACGGTCGAGCCCGAGGGCTGCGCGACGAGCTGCACCGTGTAGTCACCGGCGGCGGTGTCGGCCGGGACCGTGAGGGTGACGGCGGCGGCCGTGCCCTCGTCGCCCGCTTCGAGCGTGCCCTCGCCGATGACCTGACCGTCGAGCTGCACCTCGACCGAGGTGTTCTCGACCGCGTCGAGCGACGTGAGGTCGGTGTCGCTCACGGTGAACTCAAGCGAGTCGCCCGCGGCGACCGACGGGGTCGTGCCCGCTTCGCCGAAGTAGTCGGCTACCTGGAAGTTGCCGCGCGTCTGGTTCGGCACGAGTTCCTGGTTCGGCTGGCTCTGCACGTACTGCACGAACGCGTCGAGGTCGACCGAACCGGTGTCGTAGACACCCTCGTTGTTGTTGATCGAGAAGAAGTTGTCGCCGCCCGCTGCGAGGAACGACGGCATGACGACCTTGTAGACCTGGTCGTCGACGAGCGCCTCACCGTCGATGTACACCGACGTGATGTGGCTGCCCTGCGTCGTGAGCGGGTCGTCGGAGGTCGAGCCGGTGTAGGTGTAGTCGACGTTCGACGACACCCCGAGCTGCAGGTACGGACGCGACGGCACGGCGCCCTCGGCGTCGACCTGCCACTGCTCCTCGAGCACGTTCTTCAGCTCGGCGCCGGTGAGCGACACGACCGAGAGGTTGTTCACGAACGGGAGCACGACCTGCGCATCCTTGTACGTGAGCACACCGTCGCCGGCGATGTCGGCGCGCAGGCCGCCCGGGTTCATGATCGACAGGTCGGCGTCGAGCGCCTCGGTACCGACGCTCTGCGCCCAGCCGACCATCGAGTCGGCGATGAGCGTGCCGAGCGTCGACGTCGCGGCACGGTTGTCTTCAACCGTCACGTTGCCGTTCTCGTCGTAGGTCTTGCCGCGGGTGATGTCGTCGTTCACGACGCCGATCTGCTCAGCGCCGAGCACCTCGGCCTCTTCGAGCGCGGCCTCCTGAATCGCGACGACCTCGTCGTAGGTCGCGCGCGAGGCGTCAGAGAGGGTCGTGTAGTCGACGCGCGGGGCGCTCTCGCCCTCGGCGTCCTCCACGAACGTCGGAATCACCGACGACGACGAGGCGACGACGTTGCCGTCGGCGTCAACGTCGAGCACGATCTGCCCGACGTTCTCGGCGTACTGGCCGGCCTGCACGACCTGGCGGGTCTTGCCGTCAACCGTGGTCTCGTAGTTGTAGGCCTGGTGCGTGTGGGCCTCGTAGATCGCGTCGACGTCGGTCGAGGTCTCCTCGGCCATCTTCACGAACGTCGCGTTCGAGGCGTTCGAGTCGTAGCTGCCGCTCGTCGGGCCGCCCTCGTGGTACGAGGCGATGATGATGTCGGCTTCGCCGTTCGAGTCATCGCCGTCGGAAAGCTCGGCGGCGACCTCGTTGACCGCGTCAACCGGGTCGGTGAACGTGAGGCCCTCGATGCCCGCGGGGCTCACGCCCGACGCGGTCGACTCCGTCACGGCGCCGATCACGGCGACCGTGAAGCCCTCGATTTCGAAGGTGTTGTAGGCGTCGAGCAGCAGCGTGCCGTCTTCCTTGACGACGTTCGCCGCGAGCAGCGACCCGAACTCCTCCTGGATCGCGAGCGCATCCTCTTGGCCCTTGTCGAACTCGTGGTTGCCCGAGGTGAACGAGTCGACGCCGAGCGCGACGAGCGCGTCCTTCGTGGGCTGGTCACCGGCGACCGACGACTCGAACTCCGACGCGCCAACCTGGTCACCGTTGCCGATGATGAGGCTGTTGTCGGCGCCGAAGGTGTCCTGCACCTGCAGCACGTTCGCGGCGAACGCGTCGACCTGCGTGATGCGGCCGTGGAAGTCGTTAAAGCCGATGAGGTTGATCTGGGTGGTGCCGGCGGTGGGCTGAATAACCTCGCCGGTCGACAGGGCATCGGCCTGCGCCGGTGCCACGAACGCGGTGACGGCGAGTGCGCAGCCGGCAGTGGCTGCGACACCGCCCTTCACCATCTTGGACTTGTGAGCCACTTGGCCTCCTGTTGCTGGAAGTTGAACTCGGCAAGAGTTTCACTCCCAAGTAACGATCAGGTAAAGCTCAGGCAATAGCAAGCCCTTGACGTCGGTTGACGCCGAATTCGTGCCGAACTGCGGCTACTTCGCGCCCTCCGGCTGCCAGGTTGACACCTCGGTGAGCGAGGCAAGCTCGTCGTCGCTCAGGGTGAGGGTGGCGGATGCGATGAGGTCGGGCAGCTGCTCGGCGCGCGACACGCTCGCGATCGGCGCGGCGACGGCGGGCTGCTGGCGCAGCCAGGCGAGGCCGGTCGACGTGATGCTCGCGTCGTGGGCGGCACCGATGCGCTCGAGCTCGTCGATGATGCGCAGGCCCTGCTCGGTGGCGAACTTCGAGGCGCCGCCGGCGCGGGGCGAGTCGCCCTGCTCGACCTGCTCGCGGTACTTGCCGGTGAGGAAGCCGCTCGCGAGCGAGCCCCAGGGCAGGATGCTCAGGTTGTGGCGCAGCGCGACCGGCTGCACGTCGTCCTCGACATCGTTGCGGTGCACGAGGTTGTATTGCGGCTGCAGCGCGACCGGCTTCGCGGCGCCGGTGCGCTCGGCGATGTCGAGCCAGCGCTCGGTCTCGGCGCCCGAGTAGTTCGAGAGGCCGATGTTCGCGATGATGCCGTCGCGCACGAGCGCGTCGAACGCCGCGACGGTGTCTTGGAGCGGCGTTTCGGGGTCGGGCTGGTGCGCGTAGAAGAGGTCGATCTGTTCGACGCCGAGGCGCTCGCGCGACTGCTCGGCGACCGCGCGCACGTTCTCGGCGGTGAGCGACGTCGCGCCGGGGAGCATCCCCACCTTCGTCGCGATCTGTACGCCCTCGGGCTTGCGGTCGGCGAGCCAGGCGCCGATGACGCGCTCGCTCTCGCCGCCCTCGTGGCCCGGAACCCAGGCGCTGTACGAGTCGGCGGTGTCGATGAGGGTGCCACCGGCGGCGACGAAGGCGTCGAGGATCTCGAAGCTTGCGGCCTCGTCGGCGGTCCAGCCGAAGACGTTGCCGCCGAGCACGAGCGGGAAGATTTCGAGGTTGCTGTCGCCGAGACGGATGCGTGAAGTAGTCATGTGGGCGACAACCGACGGTGTTGCGTGGGTATTCCGGCGGGTTGCTGAAGTGTTGCTGGGTGCTACGCGCGGGTGCCGCTGCGTCGCGACGGCAGCGGGTGCATCCTGCGGTGGGTGGGTGCATGGTGTGCCATACACCCGCCCGCCGCAGGATGCTCCCGTTCGAGGCCGGGACCGCCGGGTTCGGAGCAGCCTGGACTAAGCGCGTCGGCGGGCGATCACGAGGCCCATCCCCGCGAGCACCAGCACGAGGGCCGCCGCGGCGCCGATGAGGAGCGCGTCGTCGGCACCGGTCTCGGCGAGGCCGCCGCCGTTCCCGCCAGCGTCGACGCCGTCAACGCCGCCGCTGCCACTGCCGTTTCCGCTGCCGGTCGTGCCGTCGCCCGGCGCGGCTGGGTCGGTCGCTGCCGGATCCGTCGTCACCGGATCGCTCGGCGCCGGAGTCGCGCCAGGCGCATCCGTGTCGCCAGGCGCGTCCGTGTCACCAGGCGTCTCACCGGGTGCGTCCGTGTCGCCAGGCCCATCCGTGTCGCCGGGCGTCTCACCGGGTGCGTCCGTGTCGCCAGGCCCATCCGTGTCGCCGGGCGTCTCACCGGGTGCGTCCGTGTCGCCAGGCCCATCCGTGTCACCAGGCCCATCCGTGTCGCCCGGCTCCTCGTCGGCGACCGACATGCCGACGATGATCGGGTTGTGGTCGGATGCGCGGAACGGCGACTCGTCGTATAGCTGCGTCACGTTGTAGTTGAAGCGGCTGTACTCGAGGGCGATGGGCTCGTAGGCGTTGATGGTCCAGATGTCGGCGGCGTCCATGCGCTCGGCCGCGGCGGGCGAGAGCAGCAGGTGGTCGAGCGAGCCGACCGTGCCGATCTTGCCGCCGGTCGCGAGCTCTGACGTGTAGAGGTAGCTGTAGTCGCCGTCGTCGGTGGCCGGAACGTATCCGGCGTCGGTGAGCGTCGTCACCGGCGCCTCCATGGAGTACGAGTTGAGGTCGCCCGTGATGAAGAGGAGATCGGTGCCGGCCGCCTCCTGCTGCGCGTCGGCGAACTCGAGCAGGGCCTCGGCCTGGCGCACGCGGTCGCCGTTCCAGCCACCGACGGCGCTCGCCGGGTTGCCGGCGTCGAGGTTCTCGTTGTCGCCCTCGCCCGAACCACCCTTCGACTTGAAGTGGTTCGCGATCACGACGAAGTAGTCGTCGACGTCGGCGACCGGGGCGAACGTCGCGGCGAGCGGGGCGCGCGCGTCGGCGAACGCCGGGTCGTCGAGCAGCACGGTGCTGCCGTCGAGGTAGGTGACCTCGGCGGGCTGGTAGATGAACGCGGTGCGGATCACGTCGTCGCCCGTCGCCGGAATCACCTCGGGCGAGGGCACGTAGGCCCACTTCTCGGAGCCCGCGGCCTCGTTCAGCGCGTCGACGAGCTGCGCGAGCGCGGCGTCGCGGTCATCGCCGAAGTCCGACGAGTCTTCGATCTCTTCGAGCCCGATCACCGACGCGTCGAGCGCGCTGATCGCCGTGACGATCTTCTGCTGCTGGCGCTCGAAGTTCGCCTCGTCGTAGGCGCCGCGCGGCGTGCAGTAGTCGGCTGTCGTGGGGTTGCCCTCGCGGTCGGGGTAGTACTCGCAGCCCTCTTCGGTGTTGCCGAGGGTCGTGAAGTAGTTGAGCACGTTGAACGAGGCGACCGTGTAGTCAGAGCCCGAGAAGTCGGCGGGCGCGTGCTCGCGGGCGTCGCTGAACGACGCGGGCGCGTTCTCGGTGCCGACGACCTGCTCCTGCGGCTGCAGGCGCCACATGTCGTAGCCGTACGACACGATCACCGGCTGGCTGAACGTCGTCGTCGCGCCGACCGTCACGGGCGAGTCGAGGTCGAGGTACGGCAGCGGCGAGTTCTTCGCGGTGTCGTTGCTCGAGTAGTCCCAGCTCGCGCCGTCGTCGAGCAGCACGGCGCGGGCCGTGTTCTCGTCGACCTGCGCCTGCGCCTCGGCCGAGCCGGGGGCGCCGACCTCGGTCGCGTTCACGAGCGGACCGTCGCCGAACGCGAGCCCGATCTCGCCGAAGCGGTTGAGCGAGTAGTTGTCGGTCACCGTGTAGGTGCCCTGCGGCGCGACGAGCATGCCCTCGTACTGCTCGCGCTCGGCCTCGGTTGCGGGCCACTCGTCAAGTTCGAGCGCCTCGACCGAGCCGATCGACTCGGGTAGCTCGGCCACGGTTGGGTTCGTGAGCTGCGTGAGGCCGTTGTACTCGTCGGGGGTGCCGGTGACGGCGACCGAGTCGCCGATCTCGACCGAGGGCGCTGAGCCCGTGTAAACGAAGATGCCGGTGGATGAGCCGTCGACGGCCTCGACGGGCGCGCCGGCCGCGTCGGTGGTCGGGGTCTGCAGGTAGAAGCCGTTGAGCCCGCCGGTCGGGTACGCCGCGGTGACGATGCCGCAGGCGGTGACCGGGGTGTCGCCCGGCAGCTCGGTCGCGTTGCCAGTTCCCTGAATCTCGGCGATCTCGATGTCGCACTCGGCCGGCTCGACCGGGTCGGGCGACGGCGGCGTCGACCCGTCGCCCGTCGTGACCTCACCCGGCGTGGGCTCGGCCGCCACGAAGTCGGCGGAGTTGTCGTCGGTGTCGGTGCCCTCGGCGTCGCGCTGCGCCGAAACGGCGTTGCCGAGCGCAGGTGCCGGAGCGGTCTCGTAGGCGTTGCCGCCCACCGTGCCGAAGCCGACGAGGTCGACAATCTCGCCCTGCGCATCCTGCAGGTGCACTGCCCCGTTCGATGCCCCGAGCGCGAAGTTACCGTCGACGTCAACCTCAACGTCGGCCGCGTCGGTGTTGTTGCCGTAGGCGCCGCCCACGACGAGCGTCTCGCCCGGCGCGATCGTCGTGCCCGCCGGCAGCGTGACGGCGTCGTCTTGCGGGTTACCGCTGCCCGAGTACCGCACGACCTGGTAGCTGCTGAGGTCAATTGCCGCGTCGGTCGGGTTGTAGAGCTCGACATAGTCGCGGTTGACGGGGGCGCCGCTGTTGCCGCCACCGCCGTAGACCTCGCTAATCACGACCGCGGTGCCGTCGGGCGCGGCCGCCGCCGAGCCGGGCTGGCCGAGCACGGCAACGCTGCCGGCTCCGAGTGCCACCGCGAGCGCCGCGGCGCCAAGTTGCTTGAAGGGGTTTCGCACGAACGCTTCCTCACGTCAGGAACAAGTTGTCCCGACCCTAGGCCAACCCAGCGACACGAAGGTAACGCGCGGGTAACGCGGCGGATGCGCGTGGGCGGGCTGGGCGATCGTCGTGCGGTGGCGTGTGGGCGGTCGTCGTGCGGTGGTGTGTGGCGGCGTCAGCGCGAGAAGGTGAGCAGCATGCGCGTGTTGCCGAGCGTGTTCGGCTTCACCCACGGCAGGTCGAGGAACTCGGCCGTACCCGCGTCGGGCGAGTGCATGATCTCGCTGTAGGTGGCCTCGTCGACGACGTGCTCGCCGACGGCTTCGAAGCCGTGGCGGCCGAAGAATTCGGTCTCGAACGTGAGGCAGAACAGGCGCTCGAGGCCGAGGTCGCGGGCGCGGTCGATGAGGTCGGCGAGCATCGCGTGGCCGACGCCCTTGCCACGCACCGCGTCGGTGGTCGCGATCGAGCGGACCTCGCCGAGGTCGCGCCAGAGCACGTGGAGCGCGCCGCAGCCGACGATCTCGCCGTCGAGTTCGGCGACGACGAACTCCTGCACCGCTTCGTAGAGCACCACGAGGTCTTTTCGGAGCAGGACATTGGTCGCCATCATGGGCTGCAAGACGTCGCGAATCGCGACCACGTCATCTGTGCGCGCGCGGCGCACGACCAAATTCTGCATCCCCCAAGTCTACGAGCGTCGTGGCCCCGCCCGCTGGCCGCACGCCGAGCCGCGGATGACCTGGGCACAGCCGGGCCACCCGGGCACACTTGGCCACGACACCCGACCCCGCCCACTGCATCCGAGGCCCGAGCCGGGAACGACGTGGGCACAGCCGGGGCCCGTGGGCACACTTGCCCACGACACCCAGCTACACCCACTGCATCCGGATGCGCGGGGGCACGCGGAAGCGCATCCGGCCGCGGCGCCTGGCAGCGCCCCCGCGACGCCCGCCCCACCCCACCGAGACCGAAACGTGGCCGGCGACTCCGGCGCAACACGCGCACCGTCGCCTAGGCTGTGGAGATGCGATTGGGCGTTCTCGATGTCGGTTCGAACACGGTACACCTTTTGGTCGTTGACGCTCATCCGGGCGCGCGACCGGTGCACAAGACGTCCACGAAGTCGGTGTTGCGGCTCATGAAGTACCTGCAGCCTGACGGCTCGATCTCGAAGGCGGGCGTCGAGCGCATCATGGAGACGATGCACGCTGCGGCCGCGCACATTGAGGCGGCGAACCTCGACGAGCTGCTCCCGATGGCGACGAGCGCGCTGCGCGAGGCGAAGAACGGCCCGAAGCTGCTGAAGCGCATCCGCAAGGAGTGCGGCATCGACCTGCAGGTGATGAGCGGCGCCGACGAGGCCCGCGTGACTTTCCTCGCGGTGCGTCGCTGGTTCGGTTGGAACGCCGGCCGCATCCTCCTCGTCGACATCGGCGGCGGCTCGCTCGAGCTCGCGGTCGGCACCGACGAGCTACCCGAGCTCGCGCTTTCGCTGCCGCTCGGCGCGGGCCGCATGACGAAGCAGTTCCTCACCGACGACCCGCCCTCCGACTCCGAGCTCGAGACCCTGCAGGCACACATCGACGAGGTGCTGCCCGAGGCCGTCGAGCGCCTCGGCGAGCTGCGCCACGCCGACCAGGTCGTCGGCTCGTCGAAGACCATCCGCTCGCTCGCACGCCTGGCCGGCTCGCAGGCCGAGGGCCTCGGCGGCAACACCCGCACCCGCCTGTACCGCTGGCAGCTCGAAGACTGGCTCCCCCGCCTCGCCGAGCTCCCCTCGAAGGCGCGCAGCGCGCTGCCGGGCATCACGCAAGACCGCGCCTTCCAGATCGTCGGCGGCGGCACCGTGCTGCTGTCGGTGATGCGCGCGCTCGACATCGAACGCCTCGACATCTCGCCGTGGGCCATGCGCGAGGGCGTGCTGCTCGACTACCTCGACCGGCTGCCGAACGACCCCGAGAAGAAGCGCAAGTAGCGACACGGGGCCGGATACGCGCCCCACGCCGCGCACGACGCCCAGCACCTGGCACCCAACCACCCGCCGACAACCGGCCGTGACCCCGCCTATCCGTCGCCGCGCGGCAGATACTTCGGCACGTACCGCCAAAGCAACCAGGCGCCGAAAATCCCGAGCACGCCGAACGTTCCGGCGGTCGCGGCGAGCCCCGCGACAACCTGGATTCCGGCGATGAGGAACGGCACGATCGAGCCCGCGCCGTCGCTCACGGTTCGCCAGGCGGCGAGGAACGGGGCCGGATGCTCGCGGTCGGCGAGGTCGGCGCTGAGCGTCATGTTGATGCCCGAGCCGACGCCGTTCGCGACGCCGAGCCAGAGCGTGATCGCGACGAACCAGGCGGCCGACGACGGCAGCTCGTGCGTAAACGCGAGCACGATGAACCCGACGCCGAGCCCGAGCATGGCGGGGAGTCCGCTCGCGAGGCGACCCCACTTATCCATGATCCAGCCCGACGTGAAGAACAGCGCGAAGTCGATCGCGCCGGCGATGCCGATGATGAGGGTCGTGAACGCGTCGTCGAGCCCGATCGAGATGCCCCACAGCGGCAGCAGAATCTGCCGGGCCGAGCGCAGCATCATGAGGATGCCCGCCCCTGCGCCCACGGTGAGCAGCACGTCGCCGCGGGTGCGAAACACCTGCCACACCGACTCGCGCACGTACGGGGTCTCGTCGGAGGGCAGCTGCACGGCGCCGGTCGCGGTGTCGTTCGCCGCGTCGAGGTCGATCTCGCTGCGGGGCCGCGTACCGGCGAGCTTTTCGACGTCGGGCAGCACCGACACGACGATCGCCGAGAGCGCGGCGCAGGTGATGAACACCCAGAAGTTCGTTTGCACGTCGCCGGTCGAGGCGATGAGCCAGGTCGCGAGGAACGGCCCCACGAACATGCCCGAGCGGAACACCCCGCCGAGCGTCGACATCGCCCGCGCCCGGTATTCAAACGGCACGTAGGTGCTGAGGAACGCCTGCCGCGCGAGCGCGAACGTCGCCGCCATAAGCCCCTGCAGGAACACGCCGGCGAGGAGCATCCAGGCGTTCACCGCGAACACCGAGATGAGGGCGCCGACGATCGTCGCGAGCGCCGAGATCACCATGGCGCGCCGCTCCCCCACGCGGCTCACGACGCCGCCGGCGGGCAGGTTGCCGAGCGCCTGGCCGATCACGAGTGAGCCCGCGATGAAGCCCGCGAAGCCGAGGTCGGCTCCGAGCGAGGTCGCGACGGCCGGGATCACCGGCACGATTGCGCCCTGCCCGACCGAGTACGTGAAGGTCGGCAGCAGGGCGATGACGAGGATGCGCCAGAGCGGCGGCTGCGCGCCATTCGTCTTGCTCGCCATCGCACTCCTCTGATTTCGCCGTGCCTAGTGCACGCTACTCCGTTCGCGACGCGCGTCGTGAATCGGCGAGGTCAGCGAGATGCGCGAGGTCAGGATGCGCGGGGCAGGCGGGATGCGCGGGGCAAGCAGCGCCCCAACCTCAGTGACACTTCACGGCGCTCTCGAACACGGCCTTCACGATGGCGGCGTTCTCGTAGACGAGCTCCTCGGCCCATTCGCCGGGCGTCAGCTCGGTGGGCGCGACCTCGACGTCGACGCGGGTACCGGCGGGCAGGCACTGCGAGAACACGTACTTCGCCCGGAACGCGTGGGGGCGGTCGGTGACGAGCAGCACGCTCGTCCACTCGTGCTCGATCAGCAGCTCTCGTAGCGCGAGCGCCTCGCCGAGGGTGCTGTCTTCAACGGGCTCGAAGCAGAAGAGGTTCGCGTCGGCGTTCCGCTCGCACACGCTCGTCTGCAGCACGATGCGCGAGTAGCGGTCGGTGTCAGAGAGCAGGGCGTCGTCGGCGATCCACGACACCGCGAGGTGCTCGGCGACGCCGCCCGACTCGTAGAGGTCGAGCGCGGTCGGCAGCCGGAACTCGCCCGGCGCGAGCGACACGATGACGTCGTAGCGCCCATCCACGCCGTGCTGCGGGAAGGCGATGTTCACCGAGACGAGGCTGCACCAGGCGACGGCGCTGCAGAGGGTGGTGATGAGCGCGAGCCGCAGCCAGCCGAGGGCCGACCGGCGCTTCGACGCCGCCGACGCCGCCACTACCTCACGCGAACTTCGCGAGTTCGCGCTCGGTGACGCTGTCGGCGACCGCATCGTCGTGGGTCGCGCCGAGCGCGCGCACGGGCGCGAGCTCGCGCGTGGCCTCGGGCCGGTACTCGAGGTACCAGTCGACGAACGCCTGCACGCCCTGCTCGATGGGGGTCGCGGGCACGAATCCGGTGAGCGCGGTGAGAAGTTCGGGGCTCGCAAAGGTGTCGACGACGTCGCCGGCCTGCATCGGGAGCATCCGCTTGCGCGCCTCGGTGCCGAGGCTCGCCTCGATCGCGCTGATGAAGCGCATGAGCGGAATCGGCTGCCCACCCGCGATGTTCACGACGCGCCACGCGGCGACGGGCGACACCGAGTCGGCGACGCCGGCGGCGGCCGCGAAGTCGCCCGCGGTCGGCACGACATCGCCGAGCCGCACGATGCCCTCGACGAGGTCGTCGATGTACGTGAAGTCGCGCGACATCTCGCCGTTGCCGTACACGTCGATCGCCTCGCCGCGGCGGATGCGGTCGACGAACTTGAACATCGCCATGTCGGGCCGACCCCACGGGCCGTACACCGTGAAGAAGCGGAAGCAGGTGGTGGGAATCTCGAACAGGTGGGCGTACGAGTGGCTGATCGCCTCGGTCGCGCTCTTCGTCGCCGCGTAGAGCGACACGGGGAACGCGGTGCGCGAGGTCTCGGCGAACGGGAACACCGTGTTCCCGCCGTACACCGACGAGGTGGATGCGAGCAGCAGGTGCCGGGGCGGGTGGTGACGCAGCGCCTCGAGCAGGTTGAAGGTGCCCTGCACGTTCGCGCTGAGGTAGGCCCGCGGGTTGTCGATGCTGTACCGCACGCCGGCCTGGGCGGCGAGGTGGATCACGAGCTCGGGCCGCTCGGCCGCGATGACGCCCGAGAGGAGTTCGAAGTTTTCGAGCTCGCCATGAATTGACGTGAATTGCGAATAGCCGGAAAGCACTTCTTCGCGGCGACGCTTCAATTCGGGGTCGTAATACTCGGTAAAGGCGTCAAATCCAATTACCGTGTGCCCCGCTTCGAGATACCGACGGGCGGTGTGGAATCCGATAAATCCGGCGGCACCGGTAATCAAGACCTTCATCGAGATATGCCCTTCCACTCCGCGGCCGATGCGAGTACATATTCCGGCGCCGAACGCGCGCGGAACATCTCTCACGCTAGCCACGAGGCGCGTTTCACAGCAGGGGCAAATTCCGGGTCAACGGGGGCGATGAATCCCCGCCGCGGGGTTAACTTTCAGGGGGAAACCGAGAAACGCTGCGGCGCAGGAAATCCGCGATCGAATTCACCGCCGGCACGACCTCGGCGGCGGCGCGCTCGTGCACGCGCGGGGGCCGGCGGTACGGGTCGATGACGTCGAGGTTCGCCGGATCGGTCGGCGGCAGGGTGCCGCGACGCGAGGCGACGACGGCGAGCGCCGCGCGCATCCGTTCGCGGGGGTCGGTGTCAGACCCGACGCCCGGCAGCGCCTCGTCGGGCAGCTTGTCGACGATGCGCGCGAGCTCGCGCAGCGTGTACGTGTACCGCGTCGCGGCGGGGGCGAGCTCGACGATCTGCCGCCGGTGCTCGAGCGTGAGCGCGAGCACGAGGTCAGACTCGGCGAGCAGCTCCTTCGTGAGCTGCTGGGCGACGTGCTCGCGCGTATCCGCGACCCCGAGGCGCTCGGCGACCTGCTGCGATTCGGGGTCCATGGGCGCGCCGACAACGGCCGCGACGCCCGCGCTGGAGAGCGTGAACTCGCGCGGGTCGAGCTGGCGCCGCAGCAGCTGCATGGCGAGGGGGGAACGGCAGATGTTGCCGGTACACACGGGGAGGATGCGCACCGTCATGTCGGGGGTGTCCTATCTCTCGGTCGAGGCGGTTGCTCCAGCATCGGCCGGCTCGTCGGCGGCGGTGCCAGCGCTGGCACGCCGGGCCGACGCGGGCCTCGACTCGGTGGGTTTGGGGTCGGTGGGTTCCTTCGCGTCCGGCAGCGGCGCGGCGGGGTCGCCGTACGTCTGCGCCGAGCCGTACGCCCCGTAGGCGCCGCCCGCGAGGCCCTTGAGCGGCATCTTCGTGAGCACGACGCCGAGCAGCTTGCTGCCCGCGCGGTCGAGCGCCTGCACGGCGCCCGTGAGCTCGAGGCGCTTCGTCGACCCGGCGGCCGCGACGAGCACGACGCCGTTCGCGTGCTGGGCGGCGACCGCGGCGTCGGTCACGAGCAGCAGCGGCGAGCTGTCGATGAGCACGTAGTCGGCGTCGATCGCGAGCTCGCGCAGCACGCTCGCCATCGCCTCCGAGCCGAGCAGCTCGCTCGGGTTCGGCGGGATGCGCCCGGCCGGCAGCACGCGCAGGTCGGAGCTGCCCCACGGCTGCACAACATCGTCGAGCTCCGCGTTGCCGATGAGCACGTCGGTGAGGCCGACGGCGCCCTCGATGCCCATGTAGTCGGCGATGCGCGGCCGGCGCAGGTCGCCGTCGACGAGCACGACGCGGGCCCCCGCCTCGGCGAGCGCGATCGCGAGGTTCGCGGTCGTCACCGACTTGCCCTCGCCCGGCACGGCACTCGTGACGACGAAGATCTTGCTGCCCTCGTCGGGCGTCACGAACTGGAGGTTCGTGCGCAGCGTGCGGTACCGCTCGGCGCGCGGGTTACGCGGTTCGGCGTGCACGATTAGCGGGCGCTGCTTCGCCTCGGGGTCGGTGTTGATGCCGCCGAGCACGGGCGCGTTCGTCGCGCGCTGCACGTCCTTCGGCGAGTGGATGCGGTTGTCGTTCACCTCGCGCAGCACCGCGAGCGCGATGCCGACGAGCAGCCCGAGTGTGAGCCCGAGGCCGATGTTGATCGGGTAGTTCGGGGTGACCGGGTCGGTCGGCACGGTAGCCGGCTGGATCGTGATGATCTGCACGCGGCTCACGCCACTCGCATCCGGAATCTCGATCTCGGTTGCGACCGTGTCGGCAAACACCGTGCCGGTCGTGTTCGCGAGGTCGGTGACCTCCTGCGGGTCGGTGCCCGAGGCGGTGATGTTGATGAGCACCGAGTCGGTCGGGCTCTCGGCCCGCACGTCGTTCTTGAGCTGGGCGGCGGTCGCGTCGATGCCGAGCTCGCTCGCGACCTCGTCGAGCACGATCGCGCTCGTGACGACGTCGACGTAGCTCACGACGGCCTGCCGCGCGAAGGTCGTGCCCTGTACGAGGTCGCTCGCGCCCTGGTCAGAGCTCGTGCGCACCGCAACGTAGAGCTGGGTCGTCGATTCGTACTTCGGCGTCGTGAGCATCGCGAGCCCACCGCCGACGATGACCCCGAGCAGTGTGCACGCCACGATGAGCAGCCAGCGCTTCCGCAGCACGCGCGCGTAGTCACGCAAATCCAAGGTAGCTACCTTCTCTCGTCCCCCGATGTTTCGATCAGACTACTCACACGTATCCACCCCAGATCGGGCCGATTTCGGCCGCGTACCCCCTGCATATGATGACCGCAGTTAGTTCCACGACCGGCGAAGAAAGAGGCACGATGCGGGCGTTGCAGGTCTCTGTGCTCGGCCTTGCGTGCATGATGTACATCGTGTTCCGGCCGGTGTCGTCGGGCAACATCCTCTACCCGGTGCTCGCGCTGCTCGCGGCGCTGTCGCTCGCCGACCTGCTCGGCCTCACGTCGCTGCGCGGCCGCCGCCTTGAGCCCCGGTACGTGCTCGCCGTGCTGCTGCTCAGCGCCTCGATTCTCATCGCCTCGCTCGTCGGCATGGTGCGCGATACGCCCGGGTTCACGCACCAGTTCCTCGTGTGGTTTGGCGGCACGCTCATCTGGTCGGTGTGGGCCGCGGCGATTCGTGCCGAGCACATCCGCCGCCTACTCACCGCGATTACCGCGGCGGCCGGCGTGCTCGCGGCGCTCATCGTGCTCTACGTCGGCGCGAACCTCGGCTGGCTGCCCGAGATCATCCCGTCGGAGCTGCTCGAGGAACAGGGCGCCGGCTTCGACGGCACGTCGGGCTCGGCCATTCGGCTCTACGGCCTCTCGTCGCTCGTCATCGCGGGGCCGCTCGCGGTTGCCGGCGCGCTCTCGCCGCGCAACCGGTACCTGCCGAACCGCTGGCTGCTCGTCGGCGTCGCGGTGCTCGCCGCCCTCGCGTCGTTCGTCGCCGGACGCCGCGCGATCACCCTCGTCATCGTGCTCACGCCGCTACTCATGCTGCTCGTGCGCTGGGCCCTCGCACCCCGCCGCGAGCGCACGCAGCCGCGTCGCGTGCGCATCCCGGTGTGGGCCGTCGTAGTTTTCCCCCTGCTGATTCCCCTCCTCGCGTGGTTCGTCACCACCCCGCTCGCCCGCCAGGTGAGCCAGGCATTCGTGAGTGTGCTCGACCTGCTCGGTATTCTGCAGACCGGCACCGACTCGGCCGACCTGCGCACCGAACAGGCCGGCGAGCTGCTCGTGGGCTGGTCGCAGCATCCGCTGCTCGGCGCGGGGCTCGGGGCCGAGCTCGCGAGCGGATACACGCGGTCAGACGAGCGCTCCTGGTCGTTCGAGTTGCAGTATCACCAGTTCTTGTTCAACTACGGCGCGGTCGGCGTCGTGCTGCTCGTCGCCGCGGCCGTGCTGGTCGTCTCGCTCGCTCGGAAGGCCGCCGCCGCGCATCCCGAGAACCTGCCGGTGCTCGTCGTCGTCGGCACGGCCGCGCTCGCGCTGCTCATCGCGAACGCGACGAACCCGTACCTGCAGGCGACCGGACACCATTGGGGCCTGGCGCTCGCGATCGGGGTCGCGCACGCGCTCGCGCTCGGGCGGGGTTTGGATGCTGATGATGCGGGGCCCGAGGTGGCTTCGGCTGGGGCTGGGGCTGGTCTGGATGCTCGGTCGGAGGCCCGCGCATGACCGACCTCACCGTCGTCGCGTCGTACGGACGCACCGCCGGCAGCGCGCGCGTGCGCATGTACGACTGGCTCGATCACCTGGGTCTGCGCGCCCGCGAGTACGCGTATCTCGGCACGTCGCGCCTTGGGCTCGGGGCGCTCGCGCGGCGGCCGCTCGACGTCGCGCGCGCCGAGGCGGGTCTGCGCCGAATCGGCTCGGGCGATGGGCCCGTGCTGCTCTCGCGCCGGGCGAGCCCGCTGAGTCGAGGTGGCCTCGAGGCGCGGATACTCGGGCGCGCCCGACGCGGCGTCTACGACTTCGACGATGCGCTCGCGGTCGATTCGCGCGGTCCGTTCCCGATCGCGACCATCTGGCGTCGCGCGGTCAGCGCCGCCGATGTCGTCATCGCGGGCAACGAGCTGCTCGCGGAGCAAGCGCGGGAGCATTCCGACCGGGTGGTCATGATTCCAAGCTGCATCGAACCCGGCCTCTACCGCGCGAAGACCGACTACCGGCTCGGCGAGCCGACGGCGGTGTGGATCGGCAGCCCGAGCACCGAGTCGTACCTGGAGGCGATCGCCCGCCCGCTGCTCGAGGCGCATCGGCGCACCGGGCTGCGGCTGCGGCTCGTGAGCGCGGGCGAGGCGTCGCTCGGCGAGCTCGACGCCATGATCGACCGCGTCGCCTGGACCCCCACCGGCTTCGCTGCCGCCCTCGAGTCGGCTGATTTCGGCGTCATGCCGCTGCCCGACGACGAGTGGAGCCGCGGCAAGTGCGCCTACAAGCTGCTGCAGTACGCGGCGACGGGGTTGCCGCTCATCGGAAGTCCCGTCGGGGTGAACGCGAGCGTGCTCGAGGGCGCGCGCGGATGGGCTGCCGACGGCGACGACGCCTGGCTCGACGCGCTGCTCGCCTGCGTCTCGGCGAGCAGCGCCGAGCGCGCAGACCGTGGCGCGGCCGCGCGCGAGTTCGTCACCGCCGAGTACAGCTTCGCCGCGTGGGCGCCGACGTGGCGCGCGGCCGTCTTCGGCGACGCCGAGGCGTAGACCGCGCCTCCGCGCCCTGCCCCCGAGACGCTGCATCCTCCGGCAACCGGCAGTACCGCACACCATGCAGCCGCCCGCCGCAGGATGCACCCACTCGCGCCCCGCGCCTACACGGGCTCGGGCGCATGGCGGCGGCGGTCGATGAGCGACCAGACGATCGCGGTGCCGACTCCGGAGATCGCGTAGGCCCAGATGCCGCCGGCGAGTCCGCCGAGCATGACGCCGGCGATGGGGATCAGCGTGACGATGAGCGTCTGCGAGATGCGCCCCGTGAGCAGTTCGCCGGTGGTCGCGCGCGAGCGGCAGCGAATGTAGGCGTAGTGGCCGACGAAGTTCGCGAGCACCGTCACCGCGACGGGCACCGTGAACGGCAGCAGCGAGTTGAGCACGCCGATCTCGAGGCCGAGCCAGCCGATCGCCTCGAGCACGAGCAGCACGGCGAGCGCAACGACGACACCGAGCCCGACGACGCCCCACCAGCGCCGGTTGCCGGTGGCCCAGCGCGCATCCCGAGTGTTCGTGATCACGGGCCGCAGCGGGTTGAGAATCAGCCGCACCGGCACGGCGACGTTCGACACGGCGCGGTACGTACCGAAGCCGGCGACGCCGAGCATCGGGGCGAGGAAGATCGGCGTGCAAATCGAGCCGATGTCCATGAGGATCGAGTCGGATGCGAGCCGTCGCGCCTCGCGCCCATGGTCGCGGAACCAGGCGAGCGGTGACGCGAGCCGCCCCTCGCTCGCGGGCAGGAACCCGAGCAGCATGACGCCGGCAGCCGCCCACGCGAGGTAGACGGCGAAGGTCGGGTCGCCGGTCACGACGAGCGTCACGACGCCGGCGCCGACGAACACGATCGCGTAGGCGACGTCGGCGTACCCGGCGCGGCTCACGAGGTCGCGCTGCAGCAGGAAGTAGCGCGTGGGCTCCCAGAACGTCGCGAGTCCGATCGCGAGTCCCGCGAGCACGGCGATGCCGAGCGAGAGTCCGAGCACGAGACCGAGCACGAACGCCGCAGCCCCCGCGAGCAGCGCCAGCCCGGCGGTCGCCGACGCGTACGGCAGCCAGGCCGCGCCGCGCCCCGCGAGCACGCGGATGTGCCAGGGTTCCGAGATGAGCGAAAGGCTCAACGAGAGGCAGAGCGCGTACGCGAAGTAGATGAGCGAGAACCGCCCGAACTCGGCGGCGTTCATCGTGAGCAGCGCCGACACCTGCGGGGCGAGGCCCGCGAAGGCATTGAGCGCGGTGACCGTGGCGAGGCCGACCGCGCGTCGGTTCTTCGTGATGACGCTGACTCCGTTCACTGCGTTCCCGGGGAGCCTACGCTCCCGAAACGCGGTGGGCGATCTGCGGGTCGGCCGCGCCCGAGAGAATCTCTTCGACGCCCGACCAGATGCGCTCGGGCTGGAACTCGGTGAGCACGCGTTCGCGCGCGGCCGCACCCATCCGTTCGCGCAGTTCGGGGTCGTTCGCGAGGGTGTGGATGTGCTGAAGCAGGGCGTCGGTGTCGCCGGCGTCGTAAAGCAGACCGGTGACCCCGTCGACGACCGAGTCGACGGCGCCGGTCGCGCGGGTCGTGATGGTGGGCAGGCCGACCGACGATGCCTCGAGCACGACGTTCGGGAAGCCCTCGCGCAGCGTCGGCAGGCAGAGCGTGTCGATCGCGGCGAGGTGGCCCCAGAGGTCGTTGGTCCAGCCGACGCGGTGCACGCGGTCGCCGAGCACCGCGACCTGGGCGGCGAGCTGTTCGTCTTCGGCTTCGCCGATGCACAGGAGGCGGATGCGCGGGTCGGTCACGCGCGCGAAGGCCTCGATGAGCTTGTCGACGCCCTTGTCGTAGGTGATGCGGCCGACGAAGCCCACGACGTAGTCGTCGGGGCCGAACCCGAACTGCGCGCGGAGTTCGTCGCGGTCGACCTCGGCGGCGCGGGCGGCGACCTCGTGCGCGAGCACGCCGTTGCTCGAGCCTTGGCCGATTGCCCACGACTTGCGGCCGTCGAGCAGGCCGCGGCGCTGCGCTTCGCGGGCGAGCGACGGGCTCACGAACAGCACGTCGGTCGCGACGCGCATCGTGAGCCATTCGGTGAGCCAGAGCACCCACATGAGGGGGCCGTGGGTGCCTTCGATGCGCAGGCCGCGCACGACGTAGAGGCGCCGGGGCACGCGGCGAATCCACGCGGCGATGCCACCGACGAAGCCGGCCTTCGGGGTGCCAACGTTGACGGCGGCCGGCCGCAGCTTCTGCAGCAACTTCAGCCAGCGCCGCAGCGAGATGAGGTCGGCGATCGGCGTGATGCTGCGCGACATCGGCAGCGCGTAGAACCGCACCTGTTCGCGCTCGGCGGCGACGTACGCGTCGTCGTCGGGCGAGCTCGTGAGGCGCACATCCCAGCCGCGCTCGCGCAGCCACGCGAGCTGCCCCCGCAGCAGGCTGTAGGCGCTGCCACCGATCGTGACGCCGTAGACGACGCGGCCGGGCACGGGCCCCTCGGCGGGGATGCTCGGCTCGGGCCGGGCGGCGGGCGCGGCGGCGTGCTTGGGCGCGGTTTCGCGCTTGGTTGAAGCGGCCGTCTGGGGCGCGGTTTCTCGCTTCAGCACGGTTTCGCGGTTCAGCGCGGTTTCGCGATTCAGCGCGGTTTCTCGATTCAACTCAGCGTCGATCGTCATCGGGTTCCTGTTCGTGCGACGGTGCGAATGACCCCGTGGATGCGGTCAAGGTCGGCGTCGGTGAGCGCCGAGCCGCTCGGCAGGGTGAGGCCGCGGTCGAAGAGGCGCTCGGAGGCGCCGGTGATGCGGCCGCGAGCGCCCGCGAAGACGGGCTGCAGGTGCATGGGTTTCCAGAGCGGCCGGCTCTCGATGTCGTCGCCCGCGAGTGCGTCGCTGAGGTCGGCGGCGCTCCAGCCCGTGACCTCGTCGTCGACGACGATCGAGGTGAGCCAGGCGTTGTCGTGCTCGTCGCCGTCGGTGCCGAACACCTCGACGCCGTCGATCTCGGCGAACAGCGCCTTGTACGCGTCGCGCACCTCGTGGCGGCGGGAGATCATGTCGTCGAGCCGCGCGAGCTGTGCCCGGCCGAGGGCGGCGAGCAGGTTGCTGAGGCGGTAGTTGTAGCCGATGTCGACGTGCTCGTAGTGGGTAACGGGCTGGCGTGCCTGCGTCGCGTAGTAGCGCACGCGGTCGGCGAGCTCGCCGTCGTCGGTGAGCAGCATGCCGCCGCCCGATGTGGTCATGATCTTGTTGCCGTTGAACGACACGGCCGACGCGGCGCCGAAGCTGCCGGCGGCGCGGCCGGAGTGGGTCGCGCCGAGTGACTCGGCCGCATCCGACAGGATGGGCACCCCGTAGTCGGCGGCGATCGTCCCGAGGGTCGTGTAGTCGACGGCTTTGCCGAAGAGGTCGACCGGGACGATCGCCGCCACCCGCTCGCCCGCAGCCGTGAGCTCGTCGAGCGCCTGCGCGACGAGTTGCGGGTCGAGGTTTCCGGTGCCGGGGAGGGCGTCGATGAAGTACGGTTCGGCGCCGACGTAGGTGATGGCGTTCGCGGTGGCGGCGAAGGTCATCGTCGAGGTGATGACGACGTCGCCGGGGCCGACGCCGAGCGTGAGCAGGCCGAGGTGCAGCGCGGCGGTCGCCGAGCTGAGGCCGACGCCGTGGGCGACGCCGACGCGCGCCGCGACCTCGGCTTCGAAGGCGGTGAGGTCGGGGCCCGCGGGGGCGACCCAGCCGGAGCGGATCGCCCGCACGACCGCGAGCTCTTCGGCCTCGGTCACGTCGGGTGGCGAGAGGAAGATGCGCTCCTTCGCGCCGCCGGCCGGTGCGGTCGGTCCGGCCGCCGTGGCGGGGTTCGCGGTGAGGGTCACGGCGCGGCCACCGCCTTGACCGCGACGAGCTTGCCGGCGGGCTGCGCCTGCGGCTGCAGCTCGGGCTTCGGCGCGCGCGGGGCGTGGTGGGTGCGGGCGCGCCAGCCGTCGAAGTCGAGCGCGAGGGGCGCGAGCGCCTCGACCTGCGCGTGCGAGATCTTCGGGTGGTGCGGTCGCTCGTTCGCCTCGAACACGTCGAAGAGCTCTTCGTGGAGCTTCTCGCCCTCGCGCAGGCCCGTGAAGACGATCTCGATGTCCTTGCCCGAGATCGCGATCATCCGCTTCGCGATGTCGAGGATGCGCACGGGCTCGCCCATGTCGAGAATGAGCACCTCGCCGGTGTTGCCGATGCCGCCCGCCTGCAGCACGAGCTGGCAGGCCTCGGGGATCGTCATGAAGTAGCGGGTGACGTCGGGGTGGGTGACGGTGAGCGGGCGGCCCTCTTCGATGAGGCGTGTGAACAGCGGCAGCATCGAGCCGCGGCTGCCGATGACGTTGCCGAAGCGCACCGAGAGGTAGGGCTTGCCGGTCTCGCGGCCCATCCAGGCGGTGAGCCGTTCGGCGAGGCGCTTCGAGTGGCCGAGCACGCTCGTGGGGTTCGCTGCCTTGTCGGTCGAGATGTTGATGAACACGCCGACGTCGGCCGAGCGCGCGGCCTCGAGCACGTTGCGGGTGCCGAGCACGTTCGTCTTCCAGCCCTCGTCGGGGTACTGCTCGAGCATCGGCAGGTGCTTCAGCGCGGCGGCGTGGAACACGACCTCGGGGCGGCGGTCGTGGAAGATCTGCTTGAGCGCCTCGGGGTCGCGGATGTCGGCGAGCACGACGTCGGGGGTGTCGAGCAGGCCGTGGCCGTCGATGCCGAGCTGGGTGGTCTGCAGGCCGGTCTCGTCGCGGTCGAGCATGATGAGCTCGGCGGGCTTGAAGCGCGCGATCTGGGCGCAGAGCTCCGATCCGATCGACCCGCCGGCGCCGGTGACGAGCACGCGGCGGCCGACGAGGTAGCCGGCGATGTTTTCGACGTGGGTGTCGAGCGGCGGGCGGCCGAGCAGGTCTTCGATCTGCAGGTCGCGCAGGTCGGTCGAGCGCAGCTCGCCCTGGCGCAGCAGCTGCTCGATCGGTGGCAGCACCTTCACCTGCAGGCTGAGCTCGGCGGCGGCGCACTGCACGCGGCCCAGCAGGTCGGTGTCAGCGTTCGCGACGGCGACGACGATCGTGGTCGCGCCGGTCGCGCGAACGATGCGCTCGAGGTCGTCGAGGGTGCCCTGCACGCGCACGCGGTGGGCCTCGAGGTTGCGCTTCGCGGGGTCGTTGTCGATGAAGCCGACGGGGCGGAACGCGCTGTCGGGCTCGGTCGTGAACCGGCGGGCGAGCTCGGTGCCGACGTCGCCGGCGCCGAAGATGAGGGTGGGTTCGGCGTCGGCCGAGGGGTGGATGCGCGCCTCGGTCGTCACGCGCTTCAGCCAGCGGGTGGCGAGCATCGTGATGAGGGCGATCGGCACCGAGATGAGGCCGACGGTGCGGGGTGTGTTGAGCGGGTCGCCGAGCACGAGCACGGTCGCGGCGAGCACCGCGCCGACGAGCAGGGTCGTGAGGGTGACGCCGCGCACCTCGTCGAAGGTGCCGTGGCCGAAGCGGCCGCGGTAGAGCTGCGTCAGGGCGCCGATGCCGAGCTGGAGCACTGCGACACCGGCGACGATGACGGCGAGCTGTGCCCACGCGATGGCGCCGGCGTCGAGTTCGAAGCGAAGAATTTGCGCGACCGTAATCGCGAATGCCCAGCTGGCGACATCGACTAAATACTGGGCTCCAAATCGCGACAGCCAATTCAGTGCGGCGGCACGAATTGACTGGCGGGATTCACTTGTTTCTGGTGATTCCGAAATGGGTTGTTCGACCTCGTCAATATCGGTTTTACGCACGACGAAACACCCCTCCCTCTGAGAGAAAACAATTATTGCGTGGAGGCTTGCAATTGAAGTTTCCGCGCACGAAGCAGGTAACGGCTCTCAGCCTAGGAGTGCGGTTTCCCGCCAACAAGGCGAGATCTGCCCCGTTTTTCCATCCCCCGGGGTGAGTGGGTGAATTTGCCCCAGGGTGAATAATTTGAATTCAGCATCCCCCTGTTGGAATACGAATATCGCCAGGGTGAAGCCGGGTGGGTAATTCTCTCGCACTGCGCCGCCCCGTCGCCGCGACGGACGCACGATGCCGCCCGCGCATCCGTGCCGCGCGCATCCCTGCTGCTGCGCATCCATGCCGCCTCGCGCATCCCTGCTGCCGGGGCCGCGACCGTCCCCACCGCCACACTTGATGCAGTTTTCTATCAGCGATGCGGCCGTAACCGCATCGCTACTAGAAAACCGCATCACTCCGCGACCCACTGGCCGCGAACGCGCGGCTGCGAGCGCGCGGCCGCTAGCTCGGCTGCTCGCTCCCCTGGTGCGCGTCGATGAAGCGGTGCGACACCTCGAGGTGTTCCTGCCACGCCTCAATGAGGTCGGGCAGCTTCGCGGGCTCGGCGAGCATGTCGTAGAGGTGCGCGTGCTCGGCGTAGAGCTCGGCGCCGCCCTGGTACTGGTACTTCAGCAGGGCGTTGAGCAGGCGGGTTTCGCTCACGAGGGTCGCGAAGAATGCGCTGAGGCGGGGCGACCCCGCGGCGTCGACCACGGCCTGGTGAAACGCGACGTCGGCGTGCGAGATCTTTGGCCAGCTCGAATCCTCTTTGAGCCCTTCGAACCCGACGAGCGCGCGCTGCACGCCCTCGAGCGAGTGCGAAGAGCCGTGGATGAGCGTGAGCGCCTCGACCTCGACGAGGCGACGGATGCGGTAGAGGTCGTTGACCTCGCCGGCATCGAACTGTCGCACCCGCGCGCTATACCCAGCCGGGCGAACGAGGAGCCCCTCGTTAATGAGCTGCTGCACGGCCATCCGCGCCGTCGGCCGGGCGATGCCGAACTCGTTCGCGATGCTCGTGTCTTTCAGCTCTTGCCCGGCGGTGTATTCGCCCGCGAACAGATCGTCGCGAAGGCGATTCGCGGCAGCGTCTACGACCGAGACGGTCTGCAGTTCCTGACCCACTTGGGATCCTCCTCGCGTTCCTCGCACCGAGTCTACGTCGCGTCGGCTGCGCCGGGTTCGGCGTCGAGCGCGAGCGCGAGGTGGTGCGAGGTTCGCGTCGGGCTCACCTGGCCGACCTGCATGTGGCAGCTGAAGCCGTCGGTCAGCACGAGCGCGTCGGTGGCAGCGTTGAGTGCGGGCACGATGGAGTGTTCCGCGACCCGCATCGACACGTCGAAGTGCTCGGCCTCGAAGCCGAAGTTGCCGGCGACGCCGCAGCACGACGACGACTCGGTGATGTTGCCGACGCCCCACTGTCGCAGCACGCTGAGCTGCGCGCCGGGCCCGAAGGCCGCGTGTTCGTGGCAGTGCGTCTGCAGCACGGCGTCGGCGGGCGGCGCCGTGCGGGGGCGCCAGCCCTGCCGCATTGCCGTGTCGACCGCGCCGGCGAACGTGCGCACACGGCCGGCGACGCGCGTGGCGGCTTCGCTGCCGAGCAGCTTCGGTCCGTCGTCTTTGATCGCCGCGGCGCAGCTCGGCTCGAGCACGATGATCGGCCGCTCGCTGCCGTCGTCGAGCTGCTCGACGAGGTTCGCCATGCGTTTCGCGGCACCCTGTCGCTGGCCCGTCGAGATCCAGGTGAGGCCGCAGCAGGCGTCTGGGGAGCACTGCACCGACTGCCCCGCATCGCGGAGCACTCGGGTGGCGGCGGGAATGACCTCGGGGCGGAACGCGCGGGTAAAGCTGTCGAGAAACAGCACGGCCTCGCCGTGCGGGTCGAACTCGGCGCGCTCGATCGCCCGCGTGAGGTCTCGGTGCGGGACGAACTGGGGAAGGATGCGGTGGCGGCTGATCCCGAGCTTGTCGGCGACCCAGCGCAGGGGCGCGAGTTTCGAGACGACGTTCGCGATGCGGCTCATGCGGGTGAGCATGGGCAGCCACCGCGGCAGCCAGCCGATGCTGTAGTGCGTGAAGGGGCGCAGCTTGCCCCGGTAGTGGTCGTCGAGCAGCTCCGACTTCGCCTCGGCGATGTCGACGCCGGTGGGGCAGTCGGTCGAGCAGGCCTTGCACGACAGGCAGAGGTCGAGTGCCTCGCGCACCTCGGGGGTGCCCCAGCCGCCGGCCGAGCGCCCGTTGTTGCGCACGAGTTCTTGCAGCACGCGGGCGCGGCCTCGGGTCGAGTCCTTCTCGTCGCGGGTCGCCCGGTAGCTCGGGCACATGAACCCGCCGCTCGTCGACCGGCAGCGGCCGACGCCGATGCACGCGTTCGCGTTGCCGACGTACGTGCCGAGCTCGCTCGCCGCCTGGCGCTTGGTGAGTAGTGGCAGCTGCGTTCGCCCGCCGAGCACGCCGTGCGACTCCGCCGAGGCCCCGGGCATCCCCTCGAGCGCGAGGTCGTCGGTCAATGCGGCCGGCGACACGATGATGCCAGGGTTGAGCAGCCCATGCGCATCCCACAGGTGCTTGAACTGCTGGAACGCCCGCATCATCTGCTCGGAATACATGAGCGGCAGCAGCTCGCCGCGGGCACGCCCGTCGCCGTGCTCGCCCGAGAGCGAGCCGCCGTACGACACGACGAGGCTCGCGGCCTCGCGCATGAAGGCATCGAAGTGCGCGCGCCCGGCGTCGGAACGGAGGTCGAAGTTCACGCGCATGTGGATGCAGCCGGCGCCGAAGTGGCCGTACATCGCGGTCGTGTAGCCGTACCGTTCGATGAGCGGCTCGAGCTCGGTGAGGTAGTCGGCGAGCCGTTCCGGCGCGACGGCCGAGTCTTCCCAGCCGGGCCAGGTCTGCGTGTCATCGAGCTGGCGCGACGAGAGCCCCGCGCCGTCTTCGCGGATGCGCCAGAGCTTGCCGCGCTCGGCGGCGTCGGTCACGATGACCGCCGCACGCGCGTGCCCGGTGTCGGTGAGCCGGGTTCGGAGGACCTCGCAGGCGCGCTCGGCCTCCTCGGCCGTGTCGCCCGGAATCTCGATGAGGAGGTAGGCCTCGCCCGCGGGCAGCAGCTCGACCGATTCGGGTCCACGACGCGCGCGCATGATCTCGACGATGCGCGCGTCGAGGCCTTCGAGGGCGCTCGGCGCGTACTCGAGGATCGTCATGACGTCGCGGGCCGAGTCAGCGGTCGAGCCGTACCCGGCGCACAGCATGGCCGTCGCCTGCGGCCGCGGCACGAGCTTCACCTCGGCGCGCACGACAAGCGCGCACGTGCCCTCGCTTCCCGCGAGCGCCGCGGGGATGTCGAAGCCGTTCTCGTCGAGCAGGCTGCCGAGGTGGAAGCCCGACACCTGGCGCGGGATGGTCTCGAGTTCGGTGCGCAGCTGGGCACGGAACCGCTCGACGAGGTCGCGCAGCCCTGCGGTGAGGGCTCGCGCGCGCTCGGCCGAGTAGGTGTCGTGTTCGTCGACCGCGCGAAGGTATCCCTTGCCGGCGATGAGGTGGGCGCCGTCGATCGTCAGCAGCTCGACTGCGGTGACGTGCTGGGTCATACGACCGTAGGCAACCGAGTGGTTGCCGCACGCGTCGTTGCCGATCGAGCCGCCGACGGTGGCCCGGGTGGCCGAAGACGGGTCGGGGGCAAACGTCAGCCTGCCGCCGGTCGCGCCCTCGACCCGTTTGCGGAGTTCCGCGAGCACGACGCCGGCATCGACCCAGACCGAGCTGGTCGACTCGTCGATCGCCTCGACGCCGTGCAGCCACCGGGAGGTGTCGATGATGACGCCCGCGCCGACGGCGTTCCCTGCCATCGACGTGCCGCCACCGCGGAACGTCACCGACACCCCGGCGGTGAAGCACTCGTGCAGCGCGGTTCGGCACTCGCCGATGCTCGTGGGGAACACGACGGCACTCGGCCGGACGCGATAGTTCGACGCGTCGTACGAGTACTCGCGGAGCCGCCGCTCCGAGGTGTCAACCGTGATTCCCGCTGCGCGAAGCACGTCAACCCAGGCGGGGGTCGACGAATCCGCGACAAGCTGCGCTGCTTGAGTCATCCGCTCTCCTGTCTAGGTCAGAAACACTACTGGAGCACCGGCACGCGCAGCACGCTCGCGAGTGCCGCGTCGAGCGCGCGAAGCGCGAGCTCGACTTCGGACTCGTTGACGGTGAGCGCAGGCACGACCCGAATGACGTTGTTCAGTGGACCGCAGGTGAGGAGCAGGAGTCGCTCGGCGACGGCGGCCTGCTGTACGGCGGCGGCCGATGCGGAATCGGCCGCGCCGTCGGCCGTCGTGAATTCGAGCGCCTGCATGAGCCCGACGCCGCGCACGTCGCCGATCTCGGGGTACTTCTGCTGCAGCTCGGTGAGCCCGGCCTGCAGCTGCGCGCCCCGCGCGGCCGCGTTCTCGACGAGCCCCTCGTCGCGAATCACGTGGAGCGTCTCAACGCCGGCGGCCGCGGCGACGGCGTTGCCGCCGTAGGTGCCGCCCTGCGAGCCGGGGAAGCCCTTCGACATGAGCTCTTCGCTCGCGGCGATTGCCGAGATGGGGAATCCCGAGGCGATGCCCTTCGCGGTGATGAGCACGTCGGGGCTGATGCCCGCGAACTCGTGCGACCAGAACTTGCCGGTGCGGCCGACGCCGGCCTGGATCTCATCGACGATGAGCAGGATGCCGTGCTCGCGAGCGCGCACCTCAAGGCCGCGGAGGAACTCGACCGGCACGGGAATGTAGCCGCCGTCGCCCTGCACGGGCTCGATGATGAAGGCGGCGGTCTCGCCGGGCGCGGTCACGGTCGCAAAGAGGTAGTCGAGCTCGCGCAGTGCGTACGCCACCGCATCCTCTTCTGAGAGCCCGAGGCGGTAGGCGTACGGGAACGGCGCGACAACGACCCCGCCGACGAGCGGCGAGAAGCCGGTGCGAAACTTCGTTCCCGCGGTGGTGATGCTCGCGGCGCCGAAGGTGCGGCCGTGGAACCCGCCCTGGAAGGTGACGATGTTCGGGCGCCCGGTCGCCATGCGGGCGAGCCGCAGCGATGCCTCGACAGCTTCGGCGCCGGAGTTCGCGTAGAAGACCGAGTCGAGCCCGGTGGGGAGCACCTCGCCGAGCAGCTCCGTGAGCTCGAGCAGCGGCTGGTGCATCACGGTGGTCGCCTGCGCGTGAATCACCTTGCCCACCTGCTCCTGGGCGGCCTTGACCACCCGCGGGTGGCAGTGCCCCGTTGAGGTGACGCCGATGCCCGAGGTGAAGTCGAGGTAGCGAACCCCGTCAACGCCGAGGATCCAGTTGCCTTCTGCGCGGTCGACGACGACCGGCGTGGCCTGCTTCACGAGTGGACTCAGTCGAGCCATGTCAGCTCCCCCTTCGGATTCCGCGGTCGCCCCTGCGCGACCGCATTTCAGGATAACTGTATAACAGTTATCCACCGTGTCAACGGTCTGCCGGAATGCCCGGCCAAAACGCAACGTGGCGCCTACGCACTCGCGCAGACGCCACGTCGGCCCAGGTCTACTCCGAGGCGCTCCAGAAGTCGGGGAGCGTCGAGAGGTCAGAGATCTCGTGGTACGGCTGGTAGAAGTCGCTGCCGGGGAACCCGTACCGGTTCACCCAGATTCGCCGCACGCCGTACTTCTTCGCGGGCATGATGTCGTACTCCCAGCCCTGCGCGACGTGGGTGATCAGCTCGGGCCCGCGGTCGATGGTCTTGAACAGGTGCTCGAACGCGCCGTCGTTCGGCTTGTACCAGCCGGCATCTTCGGCCGTGACGACGTAGTCGAAGTCGACACCGATGGTGTCGACGTGGTACGTGATGAAGTCGCGGTCGGAGTTCGAGATGATCGCGAGCTGCACGCCCTTTTCCTTGAGCTTGCGCAGCGCCTCGGGAACCTCGGGGAATACCGGGAGCTCCTTCGCCTCTTCAACGAGTCGGTCGCCAAACTCCGGCTCGTAGCGCGCGCCGTGCAGCTGCATCGTCTTTTCGAGGGTGAGCCGCACGAGATCCTGATAGCGGGTGTACGGTCCCTGGGCTACCGCGTAGAACCGAATAACGCGCAGGTTATCCAGGAACGTGTCGTGGTCAATTCCAACCTCGTCGAGGCGATCGCGAACAATTGGGAGCGCCAAACGATTCAGGTCAAAGTCGATCAGAGTGCGGTAGCAATCGAAGGTCGCGATCGGGCTGGTGTTACTCACTGAAATTTCCTATCAACTGGGTGGTGGTGAATGAATTACTTGGGGCCGCCGGCTGATTCGACGACGGAGTTATGCGTCGTCGTACCGGTGGCAACATCGGTGATATTGAATACGGGCGGGGCGGATACGAGAAAGTCAAGATCGAACGGGGTTTCGCCGGAGGTCGCGAGGTCGGCGCCGATTTGCCCGAGGGCCGGCGCGATTTTGAACCCGTGGCCCGAAAAGCCACCCAGCACGATCGTGTTGGTGTGATCGGGAGCGAGCGCGAGGTATTCGTGCATGGAGCGCGTATAGCTCTCGACGTACGTCGCCATGCGCACGGGGTTCTCGCGGAGCCCGGGCAGCAGGTCGCGAAGAATCCACGCGAACCGGTTGCGCTGGTCGTGGGCGTCGTCGTACTCGAGGTGCCGCGGCAGCGTGTCGGGGTCGCCCGTTGGGAGGTGGTCGTTGAACCCGAGGCCGAGCTTGACCGACTTCCCACCCTCGGACGGGATGCCGTAGCAGTAGCCGGGCGCGACCTGCATGAACGGGGGAAGCCCGTCGAGGTAGCCGTCGTCGCGGCCGATGAACCAGGCCGAGGTGAGCCGTCGCGTGACGATCCAGTCGCGCAGCTCGGGCACGAGCTTGGTCGTCCAGCCGCCACAGGCCACGACGACGCGGTCGAACGTCGCCGTCTCGCCCGACGCAAGCGTCAGCTCAACCGACTCCCCCGTTTCTCGCAGGGAGGCGACGGGCGCAAACTCGTGCACGGTCGCGCCGTGCGCTGCCGCCTGGCTGACCGCCGTCATCACGGCCTTCTCGGGCGAGATGACGCCGGCCCCGGTGTCGACGACGCCGACCTGCCCGTCGCGGAACGTGAACTGCGGGAAGCACGCGCGCAGCTCGGCGCCCTCGTACTGCGCGATTGGGATCCGCCAGTCGGCGGCCATGCGGGTGGCGTGCTGAATCTGCGCATCGTCTCGGTCGCCGATCAGCAGCACCCCCTGCCGCGCGATGAGCGTCGTGTCGCTCGCCGCTTCGAGCTGGCGCCAGCCGCGTGCCGACTCGCGCACGAACGGCATGTACGACTCGGTCGTGAGCTCGAGGTTGCGATACAGCCGCCCCTCACCACCAGCGCCCGCGAACGGGTGACCGATGTAGCCGCTCTCGAAGCCGTATGCCTCGATACCGGGGCGCTGGCTCAGCTGCCACAGCGTTTGGGAGCCGACGGCACCCAGGCCAATTACCGCGATTTTCATGTGCGAACCTTTTCCTGATTCGTGAAATGTACGTAGAACTCGATTGCGTGATTAGCGGTCGACTTTGAGACGACGCTCGACATTGGCAACAATGCGCGAAGACACGATGCAGATGACGGCGTACATCACGCCCGCCAAGAGCAAGACATTGAAGTACTGGAACGTCATCGCACCAATCGAGAAGGATTTACTGGTGAGCTCACCAACACCAATCGCGAATGCGAGCGAGGTGGACTGGAACACCATAATGAGCAGCGACGTCAGCGGACCGAGCACCGCCCGCAGCGCCTGCGGCAATACGACGTGGAAGAATCCCTTGACCGGAGTAATTCCGAGGCTCGCCACGGCTTCGCGCTGCCCCGCCGGCACGTGCAAGATTCCCGCGCGGAACACCTCACTCGAATAGGCGGCGAGATTCAGACCGTGCGCCATCACCATGGTTGCGAATGCGCTCATCGTGATGCCCGCATCCGGCAGGCCGAAGTAGAACAGGTAGATCACGGCAAGCAGCGGGATCCCGCGGCACACCTCGATGAAGGCGACCAGGATCTGCCGAACCCACTTCGGTCCGCTCACGCTGAGCACGGCGAGCAGGAGCCCGAAGGGCAGTCCGACGAGCGCCGTCGTGCCGGCGAGCGCGAGTGACACACCGAGGCCGTCGAGCAGTTGCGGGAACCATTCGCCCCAACGATCGAACATCAGACGGTCACCACCTTGCTACGAATCTTGGCGTCAACGAATCGCGAGAAGTACGACAGCGGGATTCCCACAATGAGGTAGAGCACGGCGGCAACCGAGAAGACGAACACCGCGGATGCGCCTCGCGAGACCTCGAGCTGCGCGACGAAGATGATGTCGGCGACCCCGATGATGGAGGCCTTCGCGCTGTCTTTGAGCAGGCTCACGGCGTACGACGCCGAGGGCGGCAACGCGAGGTTCAGTGCCTGCGGCGCGATGACCCGCCAGAACTGGTTGGCCGGCGTCAGGCCGAGGGCCGCCGCCGCCTCCCGCTGGCCCCGGCTGACATTCTCGATGCCGGCGCGGTAGTTCTCGGCGAGGTAGGCCGCCGAGATCAGGCTCAGGCCGATCAGTGCCGCGGGGAGCGGCGACAGCGTGAGAATCGGGCTGATGCCGTAGTAGATGATGAGCAGCCACACGAGCGGCGGAACACCGCGGCAAAGGTCGATGATGCCGATCGCCAGCCACCGCAGCGGCAGGAACTTCGACACTCGCGAGAGTGCGAGCGGCACCCCGACGAGGGCACCCGCGACGAACGAGACCACCGTCAAGACAATGGTGATGCCGAGCCCAGCACTGATGCTGGAGAACAGGCCACCGAGATCAATTCCACTCATCGATGCAGCACCGCCTGTAAGAACGACTTCGTGCGGTCTTTCTGCGGGTTCTTGAAGAGCTCGCTCGGGCGCCCCTCCTCGAGAATCACCCCACCATCGAGCAGCATGACCCGGTCGGCGACCTTCTCGGCGAATCGCATCTCGTGCGTCACGACGAGCATCGTCATGCCGCTATCGGCCAGGTCACGCATCACCCGCAGCACGCCATCGGCGATCTCGGGGTCGAGCGCCGAGGTCGGCTCGTCGAACAGCATCACTTCTGGGTCGAGCGCGAGCGCTCGGGCGATCGCGATGCGCTGTTGCTGCCCGCCCGAGCACTCGGACGGCTTCGCGTTCGCCTTGTCGGGGAGCCCGACCTTCTCGAGGAGTTCGTGCGCGATGCGCTCCGCATCCTTCAGATCGCGCTTCCCGTTGAGCTTCTGGGCGAGCACGATGTTCTTCAGCACGCTCAGGTGGGGGAAGAGATTGAAGCTCTGAAAGACCATGCCGACTCGGCGGCGCAGGTCGATGAGCTCCTGCTTACTCGGGTTGAGGGGGTCGCGAAACATTGGCGTTCCGCCCAGCTCCAGCTGGCCGCCCGTTGGGCGTTCGAGGTAGTTGAGGCAGCGCAGAAAGGTGCTCTTGCCCGCCCCACTCGGCCCGATCAGGGCGATGACCTCACCGGGCCGCACATCCACCGAGATGCCCTTCAGTACCTCGTTCTCACCGTACGTCTTCGTGATCGCGTCGGCGCGCAGCAGCACATCTGCGCCGTTGGTGTTGGCCTGGTTCACGATTTCGTTCAGTCCTCTGTCTCAGTCGGGTCGGCGATCCACTGCGGGTCGAGCCCGTATTCCTCAAACTGCTCTTGCATCTGGCCCGACTCGATGTAGTCGGCAAGCACGGTGTTGACGCCGTCCTTCAGTGCGACGTTGCCCTTCTCGACGAGCACGACCGCGAGCGCTTCCTTCTGCGTGTGCGGCAGCTGCTCGGAGGGCTCCATCGTTTCGAGCGTGAGCTCCGAGTACTGCGGCTGCGTGAGGCGCCACGAGTTCGCGTGGTTGTTCACGATGCCAACGTCGATGCGGCCGGCCTTGACGTCGTCGATCACCGCGACGTCCGACTGGTACTCGACGACGTTGTCACCGAAGAGGTCGTAGAGTTGCTCGTTCCAGAGGTAGCCCTGCGGGGTGCCGATCTTCTTGTCTTTCAGCTCCTCGACGGTGTGCCAGCCCTCGCCCTTCGTCACGACGCCCATCGTGCTCTGGTACATGGGGTTGCTGACTTCGAACAGTTCGCGGCGCTCGTCATTGACGGTCCAGTTGCTCGAGCTGAGGTCGGCCCGGTTGTTCTGCAGGCCCTCGATCGCACCGGCGAACGACGTGACCTGGTAGTCGAGTTCGAGGCACAGGCCGGCGGCGATTTCCTTGAGCAGCGTGCCCTCAACGCCGGAAATTTCGCCGCCCTCGGTCGTGACGAATGGCGGGTGCTCAACCACGAGCGCGGTGAGCTTGCCCTCGGTCATGGTCTCGACCTCGGCGATGGGTTCGCAGTCTTCGGCGACGGTCGAGCCGCCGGTGTTTCCGGCGCAGCCCGTCATCAAGAGCATGAGTGAAGCAAGGCCGCCCGCGAGGAGGTGTCGCTTCTTGATGTTGTGAAGGGGGTAACGAGTAATGGACATGGAATGATCCTCGATCCTGTTGGAATCACCAGCGATTCGCATACTCCGTGTTGATTGAGCCAACCAAACCACCCCAATCTGTTCATGTCAAGCTCGAAAATTGCGGCTTTTGTTCGTTAGGGTGCCCTCAGTTGCTGATCTATTGCATCAACTCGAACCACATGGAAGGATCTGTTCATGGAGCTAGATGAGCTGGACCGGCAAATTCTTGCCGCGCTGTACGTCGACGGGCGCTCCTCCTGGGCAAAGATCGCCGAGGAGATCGGGAGTTCGACCAGCACGGTTCGACGCCGTTTTGATTCCCTCTCGACCCGTGGACTCGTGCGCGTCATCGGCCGCACCGACGTGTCGCGCCTCGGCTACGGCCCGCCGGCTATCGCGAAGTATGTAGGCCGCGATGCGCTCACGAAAGAGTTCACCGAGCACCTGCAGCAGCATCCGCACGTGCGATTTGCCGCATCCACCGTCGGGTCGGCCCACGTGCTCGCCGAGATCGTGCCGCGCTCGCTCGCTGACCTGCAGCGCATCCTCACCGACATCGCCCAGCGCTTCGACGTGACCTCCGAGAGCTTCGTCGTCGCCCACACGTACACGTCGGGGCAGGACTGGCTGCCGAACGCCGCCCGCCGCATCGACACGGCCGCGCAGGGCGACCCGCTGCAGCTCACGCCCGATCAGACGAAGGTGCTCTCAGAGCTGCTGCCCGATGGCCGCACGCCGTTCGCCGCGCTCGCAAAGACGCTCGGGAAGTCAGAGAACACCGTGCGAAAGATCGTGGAAGACATGTTCACGCGCGACATCGTGTCGCTGCGCGTGCTCGCCGAGCCCGAACGCCTCGGGTTCGCGGCGACGTTCTGGGCGATGCTCAATGTCGACCCCGCGACGCTGACGCAGGCCGCGCCGATTCTCGCGGAGCTCCCCTCAACGAAGACGCTCTTCGCGACGACGGGCAGCAGCAACATCGTGGGCCAGTTCGTGCTGCCGCACCACACCGACACGTACACGTTCATGAGCGACGTGCTCGGCACCCTACCGGGCATCCGCGGCTACGAGCTCCTCCTTGAGTCGGCGACGCACAAGCGCGTGTGGAACACGATCAACGACGGCATCTACGGGCCAGTGGCCGGGCCGGCCTGGCTCTTCGGCGAGCACTCCGCGAGCACCGCCGGGTAGCGACGCCTACCCTCGCAGCAGCAGCGCCGCAAGGTCGACGACGTTCTTGAGCGGCTCGCCGCGCTCGAACCTCGCGTGATTGTCGAGAAAGAGGTCAACGGCGGCGTCGCGCCAGCCCGTCGTGTCGGCCGACTGGTGCGGCGACACGAGCACGCCCTCGAGACCCCAGAGGGGACTTTCGGGTGGCAGCGGCTCCTGCGCGAAGACATCGAGCGTGGCGGCACCGATCGAGCCCGACCGCAGCGCGTCGGCGAGGGCCGCCTCGTCGAGCAACTGCCCGCGGCCCACGTTGATCACGTGCGCGTCGGGGCGCATCAGCGCCAGTTCGTGTGCACCGATCAGGCCCCGCGTCGCCGCCGTGAGCGGTGCGGCCAAGACGATGTCATCGGCATCCGGCAACAGCTCAGGGAGCTCGTCGATGCCAAAAATCTGCTGCTCCGATCCGTCGTCACCGCGCTCGGCACGCCGTGTGCGCCCCACGAGGCGAACCTCGATACCGACCGCACGAAGGAGCGCCGCGATCGCGCGCCCGACTCCCCCGGCGCCGACCACGAGTGCCCGCCTGCCGGCGAGGCGGCCCGTCGGCTGCTGGTTCCAGACGCGCTCGCGCTGCTGGGCAACCAGGCGGTCAAACGCCTTGGTGCGAAACAGGATGCTCGCGAGCACAAACTCGGCCATTGGCTGCTCGAACAGCCCGCGCGTGTTCGTTACCGTGGCCGCCTTCGCAGCCTCGGCGGTTGCGACCGCGTTCACGCCGAGGCTGTTCGTGTGAATCCACGCGAACGTCCCGGGGCCGCACTCGTGCACGAGGGTCGTGTGGAGGTCCCAGACGAGCAGCACCGGCGAGCTCGCGGAGTTCGCTCGGAACTGCTCCGGTGTCGAGACGTAGACCGGTGTCACCGTCGATTCGAGGCGCCGCAGCTCGGGCGGGGGCGCCGCAGCATCGGCAACCGCAATCACCACGGTGGGTTTCACGGGCGTACCTCCTCATCTCGTGCGCGCATCGCGCACGCACGCGTCAATCCTCGCAGGCCGACCAAGCCTCGCAGGCCGGTCGGGCCGTGCCGGCCGGCCCACGCTCGCTTGCGCGTCAGTCGTCGCCGGGCGGTTAGTCCTCGTCGACGATGAAGCTGTACTTGTACTCGAGGAACTCGTCGATGCCGAGCACGCCGCCCTCGCGGCCAAGACCCGACGCCTTGACGCCGCCGAGCGGGGCCGCCGCATCCGAGATAATCCCCGAGTTGATGCCAACCATGCCGATTTCGAGCCGGCGCGAGACGCGCATCGCGCGGGCGAGGTTCTCGGTGAGCACGTAGCCGGCGAGGCCGTACTCGGTGTCGTTCGCGAGCTCGATTGCCTCGTCTTCGGTGCGGAACGTGAGGATCGGCGCCACGGGCCCGAAAATCTCTTCTTTCGTGAGCTTGGCGTCGCGCGAGACGTTGCGCAGCACGGTCGGCGGGTAGAAGTTGCCGGGCCCGTCGGGCAGCACTCCCCCGACGAGCACTTCGGCGCCCTTCTCGACGGCGTCGTCGACGAGGCCCTGGATGCGGCGGCAGCTTGCCTCGTCGATCATCGGCCCGATCTGCGTGCCGTCGTCGAGTCCGTTGCCGACCTGCAGCGTGCCAAAGTGCGCGGCGAGCCGCTGCGCGACCTCGTCGGCGATGCGCTCGTCGACGATGATTCGGTTCGCAGCGGTGCAGGCCTCCCCCATGTTGCGGAGCTTCGCCGCCGAGATCTCGGTGACCGCGCGGTCGAGGTCGGCGTCGTCGAACACGATGAAGGGCGCGTTGCCGCCGAGTTCGAGCGACGTGCGCACCATGTGCTTCGAGCACTGCCCGTGCAGGATGCTGCCGACCTGCGTCGAGCCGGTGAAGGAGAGGTGGCGCACGAGGCCCGAGTCGAGCATCGGCGCGACGGTCGCCGACGACTGCGACGTCGTGATGACGTTGACGGCGCCGGCGGGCACGCCGGCCTGCTCGAGCAGTTTCGCGAAGAAGAGCATCGTGAGCGGCGTCTTCTCGGCCGGCTTCACGACGACGGCACAGCCAGTCGCGATGGCCGGCGCGATCTTGCGCGCGCCCATGGCGAGGGGGAAGTTCCACGGCGTGATGAGCAGCGACACACCGACGGGTTCGCGCGACAGCACGATCTGCCCGCGCCCATTCGGCGTGCGGCTGTGCGAGCCCTGCACGCGCACGCCCTCGTGGGCGTACCACTGCAGGTAGCTCGCCGAGTAGTCGACCTCGCCGAGTGCTTCGGCGTAGGGCTTACCCATTTCGGCGGTCATGATCGCGGCGAGCTCGTGCTTGCTCTCGAGCAGCAGCGCGTGGGCGCGGTGCAGGATGCCCGAGCGGGCCTGCGCCGTCATCGCCGCGAATGCCGGCTGTGCCGCATCCGCCGCGCGAAGCGCCCGCATGCCGTCGTCGGGGCTGGCGTTGGCGATCTCGAGCAGCAGGTCGCCGGTCGCCGGGTTGGTCACGCGAATGGGTTCGCGCTCGCTCGGCTCTTCCCACTGCCCATCGATCAGAATTCCACGCGGAACATTGTCTAGCTTCACTTCGACCACGGCGTCGCCCTCCCACTTCATGACTGCTCGTCTCGGCAATCTCGAGCCGAGTGTATAACAGTTATTCAGTGAGACACAACAACACTCGACACCCGCCCCGCGCGCAACCAACCCGCGCATCGGCTCCCGCCGCGCATCCCCGCCGCCCACACCCACGACTTGACGCAGTTTTCTGGCAGCGATGCGCCCGCAACCGCAGCAAAACCAGAAAACCGCATCACTCCGCGACCAACTGGCCGCGAACGACTCCGCACAACGAAAACGCGGGGGTCGAGCGCAATGCTCGATCCCCGCGTTTTGCGAGAGCGTCTAGTCGTCGGTGCCGGTGGTCACTTCGGCCTCGGCGTTGCTCGCCGCGGTCTCACCCGCCGACACGCCAACGGCCTGTCGCTCGGGGCGCTTCACGTCGAAGTCAAATTTACCGTCGGCGTAGTCGACTGCGACGTGGTCGCCGCCGCGAAGCTCGCCGCGCAGGATGAGCTCCGACAGTTGGTCTTCGACCTCCTGCTGCATCGCGCGACGCAGCGGACGCGCGCCAAGCGCGGGGTCGTAGCCCACCTTGATGAGCTGCTCCTTCGCCGTGTCGGTGAGCTTGACCGTCATGTCTTGGTCGAGCATCCGGTCGGCTAGGCGCTTCGTGAACAGGTCGACGATCTGCAGGAGCTCCTTCGGCGACAGCTGCGGGAACACGATCGTGTCGTCGACACGGTTGAGGAACTCGGGCTTGAAGTGCTTCTTGAGCTCCTCGTTCACCTTCGCCTTCATGCGGTCGTACGACGTCTGCGTGTCGCCCTCGACCTGGAAGCCGACGGGGCCACCCGTGATGTCCTTCGTGCCGAGGTTCGTGGTCATGATGATCACGGTGTTCTTGAAGTCGATCACGCGGCCCTGGCCGTCGGTGAGTCGACCCTCTTCAAGAATCTGCAGCAGCGAGTTGAAGATGTCGGGGTGTGCCTTCTCGATCTCGTCGAACAGCACGACCGAGAACGGCTTGCGGCGCACCTTTTCGGTGAGCTGGCCGCCCTCTTCGAAGCCGACGAATCCGGGAGGGGCACCGAACAGGCGCGAGACCGTGTGCTTCTCGCCGAACTCCGACATGTCGAGCGTGATGAGCGCCGACTCGTCGTCGAAGAGGAACTCCGCGAGGGCCTTCGCGAGCTCGGTCTTACCGACACCGGTGGGGCCAGCGAAGATGAACGAGCCGGATGGGCGGTTCGGGTCCTTGAGGCCGGCGCGGGTGCGGCGGATCGTGCGCGAGAGCGCCTTGACCGCTTCTTCCTGGCCGATGACGCGCTGGTGCAGCGCCTCTTCCATGAACACGAGACGCGCGGTCTCTTCTTCGGTGAGCTTGTAGACCGGAATGCCGGTGGCCTGGGCGAGCACCTCGGCGATGAGCCCGGCGTCAACCGTGCCCGTGGCCTTGACCTCGCCGGCCTTCCACTGCTTCTCGAGGCGCAGGCGCTCGCCGAGCAGCTGCTTCTCGTCGTCGCGCAGCGACGCCGCCTTCTCGAAGTCCTGCAGGTCGATCGCTTCTTCCTTGTCGCTGCGAACCTTTGCGATCTTCTCGTCGAGTTCGCGCAGCTCGGGCGGCGACGACAGCACCGACAGGCGCAGGCGTGCGCCGGCCTCGTCGATCAGGTCGATGGCCTTGTCGGGCAGCTGACGGTCAGACACGTAGCGGTCGCTCAGCTGCACGGCGGCAACGATCGCCTCGTCGGTGATCGTGACCTTGTGGAACGCCTCGTACTTGTCGCGCAGCCCCTTGAGAATGTTGATCGTGTGCTGCGCCGACGGCTCGTCGACGATCACCGACTGGAAGCGACGCTCGAGCGCCGCATCCTTCTCGAAGTGCTTCTTGTACTCGTCGAGCGTGGTCGCGCCGATGGTCTGCATCTCGCCGCGGGCGAGCATGGGCTTGAGGATGTTCGCCGCGTCGATCGCGCCCTCGGCCGAGCCGGCACCCACGAGGGTGTGGATCTCGTCGATGAACACGATGATGTCGCCGCGGTTCTTGATCTCCTTGGTGACCTTCTTGAGGCGTTCCTCGAAGTCACCGCGGTAGCGCGAGCCGGCGATGAGCGAGCCGAGGTCGAGCGCGTAGACCTGCTTGTCTTTCAGTGTCTCGGGCACTTCGCCGTTCACGATCGCCTGCGCGAGGCCCTCTACGACGGCGGTCTTGCCGACGCCGGGCTCACCGATCAGCACGGGGTTGTTCTTGGTACGGCGCGACAGAATCTGCATGACGCGCTCGATTTCCTTCTCGCGCCCGATCACCGGGTCGAGCTTGCTGTCGCGCGCCATCTGCGTGAGGTTCTCGCCGAACTGGTCGAGCACGGCCGAGCCCTGCGGGCTGGCCGACGACGAGGCGCCCTCGGGGCCGGCCGCGACCGGCTCCTTGCCCTGGTAGCCGGCGAGCAGCTGAATGACCTGCTGGCGCACCGAGTTGAGGTCGGCGCCGAGCTTCACGAGCACCTGCGCGGCAACGCCCTCGCCCTCGCGAATGAGGCCGAGGAGGATGTGCTCGGTGCCGATGTAGTTGTGGCCGAGCTGCAGCGCTTCGCGCAGCGATAGCTCCAGCACCTTCTTCGCGCGCGGGGTGAATGGGATGTGGCTTCCGGGCTTCTGCTGGCCCTTGCCGATGATGTCCTGCACCTGGTCGCGAACGGCTTCGAGTGAAATTCCGAGCGAC
Organism: [Zimmermannella] faecalis ATCC 13722; assembly: GCF_000381765.1. Classification (GTDB taxonomy): domain Bacteria; phylum Actinomycetota; class Actinomycetes; order Actinomycetales; family Microbacteriaceae; genus Gulosibacter; species Gulosibacter faecalis. The sequence goes on from NZ_KB907078.1 coordinate 210,965, forward strand.
TCGAGCGCCTTGGCTGCGACGCCGTCGCCCTCGTGAATCAGGCCGAGCAGCAGGTGCTCGGTTCCGATGTAGTTGTGGTTGAGCAGCTTCGCCTCTTCCTGGGCGAGCACGATCACGCGCCGAGCGCGGTCGGTAAAGCGTTCAAACATCAGGCGTCTCCTTACGAGTTGTTAGAAGACTAAACGCGTGCCGCCTGAGATCGCGCCCCTGTTCGCCGTTGGCGTGCACCCCTACGGGGTCGGGGCAAGTTCGGGCGTGCACGACGCCTTCGCCGACACCATCGCGTCTTGCCACAGCTCGCCGAGCGCCTGCGACGACGCGGGCCAGCCCCGGTCGCCGGTGAACGCGCATCCGGCCACCTCGAAGGCGAACTTGAAGTTGCCGCCGTCGATGAGCGGGTTGCCGAGCACCTCGACCTGGTAGTTCACGTCGTCGCCGAGGCGCTCCATGAGTTCGGGCAGGCGTTCCCAGACGGCGGTGGTCATGAACGCGTCGTCGGCCTCGGCCGCGGTGACGTCGCTCATCGCGTCGTCGAAGCTCACGACCTCGATCTGCAACGGCACGTCGGACTCGGGGTGATACGCGACCTCGCAGCTCGCGAGGTCGGCGATCTGCATGAACGTCGTGGCGACCTTCGAGGCCTGCGAGAACTCGGTCTTGCCGGGGAACGTCGCGGCGTGGAACTCGGCCTTGAAGTGCGCGTTCGGCACGAGGATGTCCCACTGCCCGTCGTCCGAGCCGGGGTCGGTGACGCCGCGAAGGGCCGACACGGTCTTGTCGGCCTGTTCGGCGTCGGCGTCGTCGGGCAGCTCGATCGCGATGTAGCGCGGGTCGGGCGACTCGACCTCGTCGCCGTCGAGCACGTCGTCGCGCGGCAGCATCGAGATGCGTTCGGAGTAGCCGCTCACCGACACCGCATCGACGCCGTCTTGCTGCAGCTCGAGCCAGAAGGCGAGCTGTTCGGCGAGGGCCTCGCTGTCGAGGTTGTCGAAGTACGAATAGGTCGATTCGCCGAGCGCGAGCTCGGGCGAGCTCGAGCTGACGCCCTGCTCGTCGGCGGTCGCCTCGAACGTCGCGGTCTCGGCGCCGACGGCGGCGAGCTCCTCGGCCGAGATGTCCTCGACGAGCGTGACGTCGAGCCCGTACACGTCGGTGCGTTCGCTCGAAATGTCGAGTTCTGCGTCGGTAACGCCGGGAAGTTCACGGATGCCCTTCACCAGGTTCGCGAGCGGGTTCGTGTTCACGAACGTTCCGGTGGGCTGAGCGGCGGCGCAGCCGGTGAGCGATGACAGCGACAGCATCGAGCCGATCGCGGCAAGGCCCAGCAGGAGTCGGCGCACGCGCATCCCTCCCTACTTGCAGCCCGGCACGGTCATCGCGCGACAGCTGCGGGTGTGCGCGACCACGCCAGCGTACGACCGCGACCGGAGTAGACCCTGGGCTTTGCCCGAACGTCGACCGGGCTACGCCTCGGGGGTGCGCTTGCCGCGCTCCCGCTCGAAGCGCTCGCGCTCTTCGCGCTCGACGTCGGCGCGTTCGCTGCGAATCTTGCGGTCAGCGTTGAGGGCGGCGTAGATGATGCAGCCGAAGAAGGCGCCAATGACGATGGTCGGGATCACCGACCAGAGCGCGTTCCACCACCAAGCTGCATCCATAACCCGCCTATCCTATCGCGCGAAGCCGCGCGGCGGCGCCTGCCGGAGGGGCTTCCCCGGTTTGCTGCGCCGGCCTACTTCACGGGGCCGACCTACTTCGCGCGGCCGCCTACTTCACGAGCGGGAAGAGCACGGTCTCGCGAATACCGAGGCCGGTGAGCGCCATGAGCAGGCGGTCGATGCCCATGCCCATGCCGCCCGACGGGGGCATTGCGTGCTCGAGCGCGGCGAGGAAGTCCTCGTCGAGGCGCATCGCCTCGTCGTCACCGCGGGCGGCCTCGCGGGCCTGCTCGACGAAGCGGGCGCGCTGGTCGACCGGGTCGATGAGCTCGGAATACCCCGTGGCGAGCTCGAACCCGCGCACGTAGAGGTCCCACTTCTCGACGACGCCCGGCTTCGAGCGGTGCGCCGCCGTGAGCGGCGAGGTCTCGACGGGGAAGTCCATGACGAAGGTCGGCCGCTCGAGGTCGCCCTTCACGAAGTGCTCCCAGAGCTCTTCGACGAGCTTGCCGTGGTTCGGCAGCTTCACCTCGACGCCCTCGCGCTCGGCGAGCGCGACGAGCTCGTCGACCGAGGTGTCGGGCGTGATCTCGACGCCGGCCTTCTCGCTGAGCGACTCGTACATCGAGATGCGCGGCCACTCGCCGCCCAGGTCGAACTCGGTGCCGTCAGCCCAGGTGACGACGGCCGAGCCGTCGGTCGAAACGGCCTTCGCGGCGTTCTGCACGAGCTCCTGAGTGAGGTCGGCGATCGCGTTGTAGTCGCCGTACGCGAGGTACGCCTCGAGCATCGCGAACTCGGGCGAGTGGGTCGAGTCGGCGCCCTCGTTACGGAAGTTGCGGTTGATCTCAAACACTCGCTCGAGCCCGCCGACGACGGCGCGCTTGAGGTAGAGCTCGGGTGCGATGCGCAGGAACAGCTCGGTGTCGAACGCGTTCGAGTGCGTCACGAACGGGCGGGCCGCGGCGCCGCCGTGGAGCGTCTGCAGCATCGGCGTCTCGACCTCGAGGAACCCGTGGCGGGCGAACGTCTCGCGCAGCGACGCGTTCGCGCGGGCGCGGGTGACGACCATCTCGCGCGCGGCGGGGCGGGCGATGAGGTCGAGGTAGCGCTGGCGCACGCGGGTTTCTTCGTTGAGCTCGCGGTGCAGCGTCGGCAGCGGACGCAGCGACTTCGACGCCATCTGCCACTCCGTCGCCATGATCGACAGCTCGCCGCGACGAGACGTGATGACCTCGCCCTTCACGAACACGAGGTCGCCGAGGTCGACAAACTCCTTCCAGGCCGCGAGCGCATCCTCGCCCACCTCTGCGAGCGAGAGCATCGCCTGAATCTTCGCGCCGCCACCCGACTGCAGGGCCGCGAACGCGAGCTTGCCGGTGTTGCGCACGTGCATGACGCGGCCGACGACGCCGGCGATGTGGCCGGTCTTCACGTCGGCCTCGAGGCCCTGGTTGTTCGCGACGATGTTGTCGATCGTGTCGCTGATCGGCAGCTCAAGCGGATACGGCGTCAGGCCCGCTTCGAGCATGCGGGCGCGCTTGTCGAGGCGAACCTGCGTCTGCTCCGAGAGCTCTTCGGCGGTGAGTTCGGGCTCCTGGCGGTCGGCCATGCGTGCTCCTATCGTGCGGCGATGAAGATGCCGCCGCGTACGTCGGGCGGGCGAAGCCACCAGTTTACTGGTGTCGCGTATCCGGGCCAGTTGGTGGGGTTGGGCTAGTTCGACGAACTAGCCCAAGAAAGAGGGGTGCGGCGCAGCCGGCTGCGGCCGACCCCCATATTTCGGGCTGGTTCGACGAACTAGCCCAGAATCTCGGCCGACGGATACGCGGGGCGGTCCCCGCGTATCCGTGCCTGGGTGCTGGCCCAGGTCGTCCGGACGTTTGGCTATCTAGCCCGAGAACAGGGGGTCCTCGCCCTGTACGTGACGAGGACCCCCTCTTTTCGGGCTAGTTAGCAGCAGGCAACCGAGGCCCACCACCTCAGACTTCAAACGCCAGGTTGTCGATGAGTCGGGTCGTCCCGACCCTGGCCGCGGTCAGGGCGAGCACGTCGCCGCGGTGATCGTCGCTCACCGGGGCGAACGTCGCGGGGTCGACGAACTCGACGTAGTCGGGGGCGATCCCGGCATCGGCATATACGGCTTCGGCGGCAGCCCGAGCAGCACGGATACGCGCCTCACCACCCGAGGCAGGCCCGGTCGCGGCGTCGGCGGCGCTCCGCAATGCGAGCGAGAGCGTGCGGGCCCGGTCGCGGTCGGCGCCTTCGAGGTACGTGTTGCGGCTCGAGAGGGCGAGGCCGTCGGGTTCGCGCACGATGGGTTGGGCGGCGATCTCGAGTGGGAAGTGGAGTTCGCGCACCATGCGGCGCACGAGGGCGAGCTGTTGCGCATCCTTTTCGCCGAACACCGCGACGTGGGGGCGCACGAGGTGGAAGAGCTTGGCGACGACGGTGAGGACCCCGTCGAAGTGGCCGGGTCGGGTGACGCCCTCGAGGATGCGCCCGGCCTCCCCCGCCGAGACGGTCGTGGTGGCGGGCCAGTTTGGGTACATTTCGTCGACCGTCGGGTGGAAGACGTGCTCGATGCCGGCGGCGTCGAGCAGCGCGAGGTCGGCGTCGAGGGGGCGCGGGTAGCGGTCGTAGTCTTCGTTTGGCCCGAACTGCAGCGGATTCACGAAGATCGAGACGATGACGGTGTCGGCGAGGCGCTTGGCGAGTTCGACGAGGGCGAGGTGTCCGGAATGGAGCGCGCCCATGGTCGGCACGAGCGCGACGAGGCCGAGGTCGTCGCGGTCACGCAGCGCGCGGAGTCCCTCGATGTCGAGTAGCTGAGTCACCCGACGAGTCTAGAGCGGGCCCGCTCACACCCACGCCGCACGCGGGTCGCGCATCCGCCTCGTCGGAGCTCATGATTGGCTACGGATGCGGTCACGTCGAGCGAGGGGGCGGTTATGGGGCACGCAGCACGAACGGGGCGATTCCGGATGCGCGTGGCGGCGCTGTCTGTGGCGGTCGGGCTGACGCTCGCAGTGGCCAGATGCACGGTCGCATCCGACGCACCCGGCCAGACATCCGGCGCCTCAGAGTCGACAGCTCCCGACTCCACCGACGGCAACGGCCGCCCTCGAGTCGGCGTCGCAGGTGCGCGGCTGCGTGTTCCCGCTGTATCCCGACGCCAATCAACCGATGGAGTGGGTCGTCGAGCTCGCGCAGGAAGACCAGCTGCCGCTCATCGAGGCGCTGCGCGCCGACCCCGACGTCTTCGAGGCGAACACGTCAGAAGCGCTCGCGTTCTCCTACGACGTCACCGACGACGGTGGCCACACGGTCATGGTGTCGTACGTCTTCTTAGGTGACGCCTGGATAATCGACCTCGATGGCGTGAAGTTCGGCGTGCTGACGGCGTCGGCGGTGCGGAACCTCATCACGTCGGTCACCGAGCAGAACCCCGACGTCGACTTCCCGCTCGCGACCGACCCGCCGAAGGGATACGACGCGACGTGCGCGGCGGCCGACGCGAAGACGGCGACGCAGCGGTACGGACTCATTCTCGAGCCCTACGACATCGGCGGCACCGACTATCCGTGGTCGCTCGACGACGAGAGCACCATCGCGGCGGCCGAGGAGACGTTCGATCCGTGTGCCGAGCTGTCGTCGATCACGGTCACCGTCGAGGGCGGCACGGTCTCGTCGCCCTCGCACATCATGTTGTTCCATCACGGCGACTACCTGGGTACTGCGAGCTCCGAGGCGTACGGCTTCTGGCCATCCACCGAGCGCCTCGATGATGGCTCGATTCAGGTGACCTACACCTATCCGCTGCCGGACGAGAGCAACGCCGCGGCGAGCGGCCGCGCGGTCTCGGTATTCACGCGGAACGACTCAATGCAGGGCGTCGACCACACCGGTGAGTTCCCGCCGCAGGGGTAGCCGTCAGCACCCACTCACGGTCGCAGCTTTCATCCACCCGCCGGTCTCGTAGGCGAAGCGTTCGAGCACAATGCCGGGTCTCCAGCCGCGGGTGATGCCGATGAAGTAGCTGTCGACGTCGGGCGCGCACTGGTCGAAGTACCAGCGGGACCGTGAGACGTGGGTGCGGTAGGTGACGACCATGACCGTGTCCCAGCCCTGCTCGTTGGCGAGCTGCTGCACGTATTCGGCCTCGCCGCGCGTGTCGAACGGGTCGGGCGTGAAGCAGTAGAGCGACATGGTGGTCGCGAGGTCGATCGTGGCGCCGTCTTCGTAGTCGCGGCAGATCCAGGGCACGCGCGCCGGATCGCTCAGGGGGTCAGGCGACGACACGACGAGGTTGTCGGCGTAGCCGCGGTTCGCGAGCTCGAGCGCGTGGCCGAGCCGCTCGTTCGGAACGCCGAGCACGACGATCGCGTCGACGTCGCGGGCCGCGTCGCGCACGGGAAGAAAGTAGACGCAGCCGAAGCCAAGCACCATTGCCGCGAGGGTCGCCCCGGCCTGCCACCAGAGGCGTCGCAGCCACCGGTCGGCCACCGTTACTGCTCCGGGTCGTCGAGGTCGGCGAGCGAGTCGTCGACGGTGAGCGGGTCGCCGGCCTGCGCGAGCGCGTTGTCGGCAGCCGAACGCACGAGACTCGAGAGCACGAAGCCGGGCTGGTCAACGCCGATTTCGTCGAGCAGGCTCGTCGCCTGCTGCACGATCGAGCGGGTGAACGAGGTCGCGGTCGCGACGGCCTCGGCGTACTTGCCGCGGTTCTCCTCAGCGATGACGACGGGCTCGGCGCCGAGTTCGACGACGAGCGCCTGCGCGATCGGCAGCACCGGGCGCGGCGCGGTGACGGCGCACCAGCCCTCGCGCAACCGGGCGAGGTCGAGCGAGGTGCCGGTCACGTCGATGGCGGGGTGAATCGCGAGCGGAATCACGCCCCGGTCGAGCGCCTTGCCGAGCGGCGCAGTGCCGTATTCGGCGCAGTTGTGCACGACGAGCTGGCCGGGCACCCAGGCGCCCTGCTCGGTGAGCTCGCGGATACGCGCCTCGAGCCGGTCGGCGGGCTCGGCGAGAATCACGAGTTCCGATCGCTCGATGACCTGCTCGGCGGTGAGTCGCCCCGCGCCCGGCAGGATCGCCTTCAGCCGATCTGCGGCCTCACCGTCGCTGACGGCGGCACCGATGAGCGCGTGGCCGGCGCCGGCGAGGCCGGCCGCGAACACGGGCCCGAAGGGAGCGTCGCCGACGAGTCCGACGCCGAGTCGGCCGTCGCGCTGCTGCGCGGAATCGAATGAGGTCATGCCAGCTTTCTGAGCGGGAAGCGGTCGGCGACAATCCTAGCGAGCGGGGCTAGCCGGCGATGTTGCGCGTCGAACGGCGAGCCGCAGCCCCTACAACCGCCCGTAGTGCGCGAGCACGTCGCGCATCGCGAGCTCGAGGGCGTCGTGCGCGTCGATGTCGAGTTCGGCGCCGAGGTAGTTCACCGAGAGTGTGACGTCGTCGAAGTAGGCGACGTAGCGGCCGGAGTTCCCGGCGATCGACCACACGTTGACGTCGACGCCATCGATCGTCACGATCTCGTCGTTCTCTGACGGCGTCTCGGGTTCGGTAACCCAGAGCACGAGCGAGGGCGTCGTGTAGTCGTTGATGCCGCTCCAGTCGCAGCCCGGGGCGTCGGCCGTCGTCAGCTCGACCGGTTCGAGCTCGGCGAGCCCGAGTTCTTCGAGCGTCTCGTCGCTGAGCGCGGTGCAGGCATCGACCTCGTCGGCGGCGAGGGGACGCTCGGCGTCGGTGACGTCTTCGCCGTTGACCGTGTGCGTCACTTCCTGTACCGAGCAGCCGCTGAGCAGCAACGCGGCGCCGGCGAACGCGGCGACCGCCGCGAGGCGCGGGCGGCGAATGGCGGCGAGGAACGAGAACGATCGAGGCTCCATGCGCCCATCCTTACCCGACCAGCATGCGGCCGCATCACTCCCGGGAACGAACTCGACGCGCATCCCCGGCAGAGGACCGCTACTCCCCCGCTTGCGCGGCTTCCCCGGCCATCTCGCGCAGCGCGGCGAGGTGCCCGTCGAAGGCCTTGCGGCCCTGCGGCGTGAGCTTCACGGTGGTGACCTGGCGGGCATCCGCGCGCAGGGGCGAGGCCCGCTTGTTTGTGGTGACGTAGCCGAGGTCGGCGAGGTTGCGCACGGTCTTCGAGAGGTTCGCCTCGCTGAGCTCGAGCGTCTCGGCGATTGCCGCAAAGTCGGCTTCGTCGAGTGGACGCAGCATCGCACACAGCCGCAGGCGGGTCGGCGCGTGAATCAGCTCGTCGAAGCGGGGTTTAGCGCGCACGCTGCACCTCGACTGCGTACGTGCGGTCGTACGCGGCGACGATGAGCGTGATGAGCACGCCCGCGACGAGGGCGATGAGCAGGAGCCAGCCCGTGCTGACACCGAGATACGCGAACAGGATGTTCGTGGCCAGCGCGGCCACACAGACGAGGCCGAGCACGATGAGCCAGACGACGCCGAGGGGTCCGGCCGGGCGAGAGATCGTGAGGCTGCTGCGTCGACGAAAGTACACCTCGACGCCGAAGAAAATCAGCGCGGCTGCGAGGAATGGCAGCCAGGCCCACTGAATCCCGGCGGCCGGGCCGGCGATGAGCAGCGCCGTGGCGAACCCTTGCGCGGGGGCGCCCCACCAGGTTTCGGCGGTCATGCGGCTGCCGATGCCGCTGCGGTCGCCCTCGAAGGCATCGAGCGCGTCGCGTGCGGCAGCGGGGTCGTGACCTTCTGGCATGTTGCTTTCCATGCGGTTAAGTAAATCACTTGCCGAGCAGTTAACCAATAGTCGCGACGAACTTTCTCAACCGGATGCGCGGCCCACGTCGACAGCCCGGCGACCAGCGTCACCCGCGAGACGCACCCGCGGGTCGCTCTCGCGGATGAACCGGCGGCCAGCGAGTTGGCTCTTCCTCCCGGCCACTCGCGGCCGACGTTACGCTCCAACCATGGGGAAGAAAATCGGGATACTCGCGGGCGCGCTCGCCGCGTTCATCGCGGCGCTGGTCGTGACGGTGGTGCTCGTTCTGAATGTCGCCGGTAGCCCGACCGACGGCAATGTCACGGAGACCATCCTCGACCCGGGCCCGACGCCGACCACCGCTGACCCCGCCAGCGACACCGTCGTGATCCCTCACACGCAGGCGACGGTCACGGTTCCCGTCGGCGAAACGCTCGTCGTAGATTTCGGCACCATCAACTCGAGCATCGGCGACGGTTGGCGCATCACGCAGGAGCCCGATGCGGCCGTGCTCGACGAGCTCGAGACGTTCAGCACGCCCGATCCGTCGGCGTCGCCGATTGCGCCCGGCTCCGACACGAAGCTCGCGCTGCAATTCACCGCGGTCGCGCCCGGCACGACCGAGGTCACGTTCCAGTATTCGTACCGCGGCGACGACCAAGACACCGACCGCTTTGACTCCCCCGGCACCGTCACGATCGAGGTCACGGTCACCGAGTAGGTCGAGGCGGGATGCCCCTACCGCACGACCATGGTCGGCAGCGCCGGCTCCTGCAGCAGTTCGTGGCTCACCGAGCCGAGCAGCAGGCGCCGGAATGCTCCGCGCCCGTGGCTGCCGACGACGAGCAGTCGGGCCGTTTCGGCCGCGTCGTTGAGCACGTCGACGGGGTGGCCCTCTTCGACCTTCCGCTCGATCTTGAGGTTCGGGTAGCGCGCCACGATGGGCTCGAGTGCCTCGTCGAGGGCGTCGGCCGATGAGCGCTCCGAGATCGCGACGAATTCGGCGTCGTACGCGAACTCGCTGCCGAGTCCGACCTGTAGCTGCCACGAGCTCACGGCGATGAGCGGCTCGACCGACGAGCTGGCTTCGGCGGCGGCGAACCCGAGCGCGAGCGTCGAGACTTCCGATCCGTCGACGCCGACGACGACGCCGCGGCGGCCGGTCATGTCGACGGCGGGCACCGCGACGACGGGTGCCTTGCTCGCGGCGGCGATGCGCACGGTGGCGGGGCTGCGCTGTCGTCGGCTGTGGGAGTCGCGGCCGATGACGAGCAGGCCGGCGCTTGCCGAGACCTCTTCGAATCCTTCGGGGAGGCTCTTCGCGCGGTGGAGTTCGGTGCGCAGCTCGATGGTCGGGGCGAGGGCGCGTGCGGCGGCGGCGTGTTCGGCGAGGAGTTCGTCGGCGCGCTGCTCGAGTTCGGCGCCGGCCGAGCCGGCGTCGATCACGACAAAGATGAGGAGCGTGCCACCGTCGCGTGACGCGAGGTTGGCTGCCCATTCCACCGCCTTCGCGTCGGCATCAGAGCCGTTGATACCTACGACGATTCGATTGACCATGGCGTCCTCCTCATCGAGGCCCGGGCGAACAGGTTCGCCAGGGCGAATACGCGGTGAATGGGTACTTTCACCCTACGTCCGCGAGCCCGCGGCGACCATGCGACCGGCCGAATCGTTAGGTTCGGGCGCCCGCGCCAGCACGCCGTTCACAGGTCGTCATTCACCGCCGACTGCACTGCCGACAGCCCTGGCAACCCGACCCAACCCTTGTTGCAACGATTCATCATGACTAGGGTCGGAAGCGCTGACCGCAACGCCGCGGCCAGATTTCACTCACCCACTCCCCAAATCTTCGCCCGTGCGCCGCCAAAAGCAGCACTCCGCGCGGATTTTGAATCGTTCTACGAGCAGGAGGCGCCGATGCCTTTGTCCGCCCGTCAAGTTCCGAAGTCCATCTACTACGTGCTCGTGAGCCTCTTTGCCCTGACGCTCACGCTGCCCATGTGGCTCGCCCACATTCCAGCGGCCGGCGCCGATGAAGGCAGCACCGCACCGGTCGGCCTCCGCGTCAACGGCCTCGCCGAGCCCGCCGACCTCGATGACCTGAGCAGCCCATCCTTCTCGTGGCAGGTGCTCAGCACCACGCAGAGCGCCTACCGCATCGTCGTGAGTTCGGATGCGGTGACCGCGGCAGAGGGCACGGGCGACACCTGGGATTCCGGCAAGGTCGCCTCGGCCGAGCAGACGAACGTGCCGTACGGGGGCCCTGAACTCGAGCCGAACCAGCGCTACTACTGGTCGGTCGAGACCTGGGACGCCGACGACGTCGCAAGCGGCCCATCCGAGACCACCTGGTTCGGCACCGCGCCGGGCTCAACGTGGGGTGACAGCGAGGCGATCTGGGCGTCGCTGCCCGACAACGATGCCGTCACCTGGGGTGACTACACGGCAACGATGAACGTCACGATCACGCAGACGGCGCTCGGCGTCCTCTTTCGCGCGCCCGACAGCAGCAACGGCCTGATGTGGCAGTTCCGCGCTGACACCAACACGATCGTGCCCCACACCCTGAAGAACGGCACCTACGCCGCGCTCCCCGCGGTGCAACTCCCGGCCGGCACGATCGCGCTGAACACGCCGCTCGAAATCGCGATCACCGTCGAGGGCACGACCGTCACGACCTCGATCGACGGCACCGAGGTCCACGAGACCGAGATGGCGGATGCGCCTGCCGAGGGCAAGATCGGGTTCCGAACGGGCCGCACCGAGGCGGGCCAAGTGCACGATGTCGCGGTCACGGCCGCCGACGGCACCGACCTACTCACGAATGACTTCGCCTCGAGCAACCCGTTTAGCTGTGGTTCGATCGAGGGCGGCAACTACCTTGTGAAGAACAGCCTGGCCTGCACCGTCGCGAGCCCCGACCAGAACGACGACTGGGCGCTGCTGCGCACCGAGTTCGCGCCGAAGCAAGACGACATCGTGGCCGCGACGCTCTACGCGACCGCGGGTGACTTCCGCGACCACAAGCAGTACGCGTACAAGGCGTACATCAACGGCGAGTTCGTGGGCCTCGGCCCGACGAACCACATCGACGCCGAGAACCGCTACGACGGATTCGACGTCACCGACCTCATTACGAGCGGCGACAACGCGATCGGCGTCATCGCCTACACCCAAAACGAACAGAATCAGCGCTTCATCGCGATGCTGCGCATCGACTACGCCGACGGCACCACCCAGACCGTCTCGAGTGGCGACGACTGGCAGACGATGACCGGCGGCGAGGTGTGGCCCGATGTCGGGTCGATCGGCACCAACTTCTACGCGGCGCCGAAGGAGAACCTCGACCTGCAGCACTTCCCGTCGGGCTTCGATGAGGCGGGCTTCGACGACAGCGCGTGGCAGCCAGCAACGGTCAAGACCCAGTTCGAGCAGCTCGAGGCAACCCCGACCGCAAAGGTTGAGGAGCAATTGCATGCCCCGGTCAACATCACCGAGGTGGGCGACGGCCACTACTTCGTCGATTTCGGCGAGACGTGGATCGGCGGCGTGAACCTCACGTTCGAAAACGGCACGGCCGGCCAGCAGGTCGACCTGCGCTTCGCCGAGGTGCCGACAACCAAGGGCGGCACGACCGCAAAATACCAGCTCAACACGGGCAACACGTATCAAGACGTCGTGACGCTACGCGACGGCGAGCAGACGATTGAGACGTGGGGCATGCGCGTGTTCCGCTACGTCGAGATCATCGGTGCGCCCGAGGAGATCACGGCCGAGAACCTCAGTGCGCTCGCGCTCGTGTATCCGTTCAACGAGGAGGCCTCGTCGTTCACTTCGTCGAACGACAACCTCAACCAGGTGTACGAGCTGTCGAAGCACTCGATTGAGGCGCTCAACGTGAACTTCTACACCGATTCGTGGACCCGCGAGCGCATCAACTACGAGGCTGACGCCTACCTCCAGCAGATGTCGACGCTGTACCTCATGGAGGATCTCTCGCTCGGCCAGTACTCGATGAACTATTTCGAGAGCAACCGCACGTGGCCGACCGAGTGGCCGATCTACGTGGTGCTCGCGGTGCACGACGCGTGGGCGCAGACCGGCAACATCGGCCAGGTCTCGAGCTACTACGACAACCTCGTCGAGAAACTGCCGACGCAGTGGCTGAACGACGACACGGGGCTGATCGGGAAGAGCGATCGCTCGAACGGCTGCAACAGTCAGACCGACTGCGACATTGTCGACTGGCCGACGAGTCAGCGCGACGGATACGAGTACCGGTACTACAACACGGTGCTCAACGCCCTGTCGTATCGCGCGTACGTCGACATGGCGAACATGGCCGAGGCGCTCGACAAGCCGGAGGATGCCACGACGTTCCAGAACATCGCCGACGGTATTCGCGACGGCATGAACGAGCACCTCTTCGATGCCGAGAACAACCGCTACGACGACGGCATGACGGTCGACGGCACGCTCACCGGCCACTACTCCCTGCACGCGAGTGCGTTCTCACTTGCGTTCGGTGTGGTTGACGATGCGCACGCCGCTTCGGTTGCCGAGTATGTAGCGTCGCGCGGCATGGCCTGCAGCGTCTACTGCGCCGGGTTCTCGATCACCGGGTTGTTCAACGGAGGTCAGGCGGATGCGGCGATCGATCAGCTCTCGGCCGACGGCACGTCGAGCTGGATGAACATGATCGACCGCGGCGCCGGCGCCACGTCGGAGGCGTGGGATGAGTCGCAGAAGAGCAACCTCACCTACTCGCACCCGTGGGCGGCGAGCCCCGCGTTCCATGTGCCGAGTGGCCTGTTCGGCATCAAGCCGGTGACGGCGGGCTACAGCACCTTCGAGATCGCGCCGCAGCCGGACTCGCTCGACTACGGCACGGTGACGGTGCCGACGGTGAAGGGTGAGGTCGGTGCCGGCTTCGCGCACGATGGCGCGGGCGACCTCGCGGTGATCGCGCAGGTGCCGGGCAACACGAGCGCGTCGGTGACGGTGCCCGTGCCCGACGGCACGACGCAGGTGTTCGTCGACGGCGACGCGGTCGACGTCACCCCGACCGGCGGCAACGTCGTGCTCGAGGACGTCACGGCGGGCTGCCATCTCGTCACGCTGAGCGCGGGCTCGGATGCGGCGAGCGACGCCAACCTCACCTCGATCTGCGATCCGACGACGGATGAGCCGGGCCCCGAACCCGCGCCGGCCTGGGATTCGACGGCCACGTACAACGAGGGCGACACCGTGACCTACAACGGGTCGACGTGGGAAGCCTCGTGGTGGACGCGCAACCAGGCCCCGGGCGACGCCTATGGCCCGTGGCAGGAGATCAAGGTCGACGACGACGGCAACAACGTCTGGACGCCCTCGCGCATCTACGACACGGGCGACGTCGTGATCTACGAAGGTGAGTTCTACGTCGCGAAGTGGTGGACTCGAAACCAAGCTCCGGGCGACCAGTGGGGCCCGTGGGAGCTGCAGGAGGGGTAGCCGATAACGTTCGGGGTGGCAGCTAGCACGCTGCCACCCCGAACGAACTCGCCTCTTCTCTCCGGCGACGGGCTGCGCGCGTGCCCGGCCTACGTCGACCGATACCACGCAATATCCTCCTCAGAACCATGCCCGAGCGTCGTTGACACCGCAGACGGACTCTTGCACTATTCCCATGGAGCCTCATCGCACAGACTCAGGGCTCGCTTCATCGGCCGACTACTACGATGTAGAAATTAACCGCACTTTAGGGAGACACCGCATGTCGAGCCATGGTGGCAAGCCTGCAACTACGGCGCGACTTTTTTATGGCCACGCTGCATCAAATTGGGGCGACCTCGCGATTAATTACGGAGCAGTCGAGTTGCTCCGAGAGGCGAACCTTGATGTATCGGGTTCCACAGCGGTATTACTACGACCCTCAGACTCGTTTCGACGAGCTGCCATCGAGAGTCTTGGCGACCTCAACACGCACGACGTTCCCACTACTCCGCGCGAACTCGGAGGTGAAGAGCTCCAGCTTGTCGACTACTTGGAGAATCCTACGAAGTTTGCCGCAGACTACGAGATCACTCCCGAGTCCATCGTCGTACTCAACGGCGGCGAGCACATCCATGAAAGTTCGGCGACGCCCGGCAACATCATCGACTTGGCTTGGCGGGTGCTCCCCGCGCTGGCTGCGGCAGTCACCGGCGCACGGGTCGTAGTGCTTCCTTCTACGCTGGGCCCCTTCCGCTCGCAACTCGGAACTGCGGCGCGGGAATTCCTCCACGCCAGTGGAGCCGGTGCCCTGCGGGATGCAGCTTCTCCTTCACTAGCAGGAGGCAGTGTCGAGCAGGATTGGCCAGTGCTGGTCGATGCCGCGTTCTTCGACGCGCAGCTAAAGTCGACCGAGACAGAGTTCGACCCCCACGGTCGAATCACTATCGTTGCGAGAGTCGAAGACTTTGGTCTGCGAGCCGGAACTGCACGCAGCAATTTCGTTGAAGCAAAGTTCCGGAGTGAGGGGTACAAAAACTCGCGCGCCTATCAACTGTTTTACGAGATCGCGGCGCGAGCGATCGAAAACGGCAGAGAGGTAGTGATCGTAGTCCAAACTCGCTCAGATCGAGGACTCGCCGTCGCGCTCCACGGCGACCTAGTCGAGGCACATCCCGACGCACGCGTGTCATTTGAAGATCCGATCGATTACGGCGCCTTTATCGACCTCCTACGACACGGCAATCTCGTTCTGACGTCTCGATTCCACGCAGCCATTTTGGCCCTCTCGCAGAGCGTTCCTGCCGTGGGAGTGTTCTCTGAAACACATGGGCACAAGATGCCTGGACTCTTCGAGCTCCTCAAGTTCCCGAGCGGCGCCGTGCGGCTCGATGATCGAGTCGTTGAACAGGTTGCAGACGAAGTGTTCTCCGCGGCAGAGCATGTGGCCTCCACGATCGAAAAGACGAATGAGGTCATTCGCGGCCTCAAGGCTGAAACGCTCAAGTGGTTCAAGGCTGCCGTAAGCCAAGACAACCGTTCCGCCGACACCTCTACGCTTCGTATCTCGGCCCTTGCGGCACTGGTTCGGCAGTCTCACGTCACCCGCTCACGAGACGATTTCGCCTCGTTGAAAGCGAAGCTGGCCGCGATTCAGGCCACGATCGCAAAATTTGAGCCATCGAGTTAGCTTCACACGAACGGAGTGTGGCCCACGGGTCAATTCCAACCTTCATAATTGACGGATCATGCCCGCGAACTTCCCCCGCAATTTCCGCATCGCCGCAACGGCGGTCGCCGGCCATTTGCTCGATGACCCGGCTCGCTTTGCGCTGCTCGCGTCGCAGCGGTTCCCGAAAGGTTTCGCGAAACCGGCGGCGGCACTCCTTGAGCGCTTCGGCCCGCTCGGCGAGGCGTATGCCGAATGGATGCGCGGGCACCGCGACGACGCGGTCGAGCGGCTCGCAGCCCTCCCTCCGCAGGGCCGGCGGCAGCAACAGCTCGTCGCGAATCTCGCGATCGCGGCCGACCGCCCCGACCTCATCGCGAACAGCGAGTCAACGACCTCGCCCGTTCTGACGGCGCGGGCACGCTGGCAGCTCGGCGACCTCAGCGGCGCGATCGACGCGCTCAAGAGCAGTCGCTCGCAGGGCGCGCGCACCTATCGCCGCGTGCTCGAGGGCGAGCGCACGCTCCTCACCCCGAGCTACCGGCTCCCGAGCTCCGCAAACCGCATTCCGAAGCCGACGCCGTCGAAGACGCCGCGAGTGCTGCACCTGCTCACGAACTCGCTCCCCCACACGCAGTCGGGGTACACGCTGCGCTCGCACGAGATCCTCAAGGCCCAGCGCGAGGCCGGCATGGCGGTCATGGCAGCGACCCGCATCGGCTACCCGGTGACGGTAGGCAAGCTCGGCGCACTCGACGTCGACGTCGTTGACGGCATCGAGTATCACCGCGTGCTGCCGGGGCGCCTTGGCGCATCGATGCCCGATCGCCTCGACCGGCAGGTGCGTGAGCTCGACGCGCTCGTGGCGCGGTTCCACCCGACAGTCATTCACACGACGACGAACTACACGAACGCCCTCGTCGCGCAGGCACTCGCGAAGCGGCACGGCCTGCCGTGGACGTACGAGGTGCGCGGCATGCTCGAAAAGACATGGGCAACGTCACGCGCGACCGACGAGGCGCGCGAAGCAGCCCTCGAGAGTGAGCGATACGGGCTCATGCACGCGCGCGAAGCGCAGATGGCGATCGAGGCCGACCACGTGTTCACGATCTCGTCGACGATGCGTGACGAGCTCGTCGAGCGCGGCGTACCGGCCGAACGCGTGAGCTTGATCCCGAACTCAATCGACGAGCACCTCCTTGAGCGCGAGAGCACCCCGGCCGACGTGCGTGCCGAGCTCGGGCTCCCGCGTGACGGGTTCTGGGTTGGCGCGGTATCGTCGCTCGTCGCGTACGAGGGCCACGATGTGCTTGTGGATGCGGTGCTTGAGCTGCGCGAACGGGGCCTCGACGTGCGCCTGCTCCTCGCTGGCGACGGTGCGGCGCGCCCCGAACTCCTGCAGCGTGCGGCCACGCTCGGCGAAGCGGCGGTCTTCCCGGGCCGGGTCGCGGCCGACCTCGCGAAGCGGTACGTGGAGGCGCTCGACGTCGTCGCGGTGCCACGCAAGGACCTCGACGTGACGCGATCGGTCACCCCGTTGAAGCCGATCGAGGCGATGGCGCTCGGTCGACCGGCCATCGTGAGCGACCTGCTGCCGCTGCGAGAACTCGTGGGCGATGACGAGCGCGGAATCGTGATTGCGCCCGATTCGGCTCCCGCGATGTCGCAGGCGCTGACTATGCTTGCAGACGATGTTGCCCGTCGTGGCGCCCTGGCGGCAGCCGGGAAGCGGTTCGCGGCGACGCGAACTTGGAGCGCTGCGGCGCTCGAGTATGACCGAACATTTACGAGGCTCGGTGGCACTGGCTTACCGAGCTGACGCATGGTGGTGAAAGAATCGCGCCGAGACGTCACCCCACCCCTGGCATCGACGAATTGAGAGTGTGTGAGCAAAGGACGCCAAGCAGCGAGGCGAAGCGACTCGCTCCCCGCAGTTGATGGGCCACCAGCGCACATCTCGCGACGGCTGACGCGGCCCGAGCGGAAGGTGCGCGACCGACTCAATCGGTCGGCTTTCGCGTTCGATGTCGAGGCCGCATATGGTGACCTGACGCACTTAGCGCGGGTCAGCGTGCGTCCACCGATTGGCGAATACATTCGACAAATTTGGGACCGACGGCACTTCGTTTGGCGCGAGGCGAGAAGCCGAGTAGCGACGAAAAACACACACGCGCGTCTCGGCAATGCATGGCTAGTACTCCGGCCAATCCTCGATGCGCTTTTCTACTGGATGATCTTTGGGCTCCTGCTGAATATGAGCCGCGGCCTGCCGAACTACGTCGCATTCGTAATCATCGGTATATTCATGTTCCAGTACACGAGCTCGGCATTTGGAAACGGTTCTTCCGCGATCAGAAGTTCTCGCTCGCTTATCCGAGCTTTCAATTTTCCTAGGGCGTCAATCCTAGTTTCGATGCTTCTGCGAGATATATTGCAGCGCATACCGGCGATGATCGTGATGTTCATAATGATCATGGCCATCCCGCCGCACGCCCTGCCGAAGGCGACCTGGGTGCTGTTTCCCGCCATCTTCGTGCTGCAAGCATTCTTCAATTTTGGTGTCTACCTGATAATGGCAAGGTTCGGATCGACACTCCCGGATCTCTCACAGGCCATGTCATTCTTTTCTCGAATTCTCATGTACGCCTCGGGCGTCATTTTCCCAATCGACCGCTTTATCAACCACCCGACAATCAGCGCGATCATCGAGGCCAACCCGATCTACCAGCTCCTGCTCGCATACCGCTCAATCCTCATCGACGGCGTGATCCCTCCTATCGAGATCTGGCTGTTCATCGGCGCCTGGGCCTTAGCGACACCATTGGTAGGCTTCGTGCTCTTTTGGTTTGCGGAGGAGTCGTATGCCCGAGAACGGTAACTTCAAACACAACCTCGTGCTCGACGGTCCGTTGCCGCGGGATTCTCCGAGTATCACTGTGCTCGCCGATGACATCCACATGACGTACGACGTCATGGCCGACAAGCGGGCGCGGAAGGGCCGCAAGGGCATCAACGGTCGCCAGAAGATGCGTTTCCGCGCCCTCCGAGGTGTCTCGTTGGCAGCCCGAGAGGGTGAGTTCATCGGCCTGGTTGGCCGCAATGGCTCCGGCAAGAGCACGCTGCTGCGTGCCCTCGCGGGCCTTGAACCGCCGACGAAGGGCACAGTTGTGACGTCGGCGAAGCCACAACTACTCGGAGTGAGCGCGGCGCTTATGCCCGATCTGTCGGGCGAAGACAATATCCGCCTCGGCTTGCTTGCGATGGGGCTCTCGCCGGCCGACGTTATGGAACGACGTAACCGCATCGCGGACTTGTCCGGCCTTGGCGATGCATTAAGAATGCCCATGCGTACTTACTCGTCGGGAATGGGCGCACGCCTACGTTTCGCGATCTCCGTAGCCGCCGACCCGGCAATTCTAATGATCGATGAAGCCCTCTCAACCGGCGATGCGTCGTTCATGGAACGATCTCGTAAAGCCATGGAACGCATGATCGACACAGCCGGCACAGTCTTCCTCGTCAGCCACGCCGCGCAAACCATTGAAGAGCTTTGTACTCGCGCAATTTGGATTGACCAGGGCGAGATCATCGCTGACGGTCCCGCAGTCGACATCGCACGCTCGTACCGGTGGTACGCGCACAATCTTGCTCTCGACAAGGTCGACAAGGCCGCGGGACTGCTCGAGGAAGCTCGACAGTCCCTCGAAGATCGACGCAAGAACATTCGCGCCGACGCGCGACTCTTACGTCGGAAAAGCTACGCCGAGGCAACGGCGTCGAACCCGATCATCAAAAAGCAGTAGCCACCCAGCACACAAGTGGCGTCGAAAGGACACGTCTCCATGGCTCTCCCCAAGATCATGACCGTCTACGGAACACGACCCGAGGCGATTAAGGTCGCGCCACTCATCAAGGCGCTCGAGGCTGACGAACGGCTCGACTCAATCGCCGTGTCGACGGGCCAGCACCGCGAGATGCTCGACCAGGTGAACGCGATGTTCGGCATCACCCCGAAGATCGACCTCAGCATCATGCGTCCCGGCCAGTCGCTCAACGGGATCGTCTCGCGAGTCATTGGCGAGCTCGACTCAGTACTAGACTCAGTTGCGCCCGACGCGGTGGTCGTGCACGGTGACACGTCCACCGCCATGGCTGCGGCAATAGCGGCGTTCAACCGCGAGATTCGTGTTGTACACCTTGAGGCGGGCCTTCGCACCGCCAATCTCTTTTCGCCTTTCCCGGAGGAGGCGAACCGCCGACTCATTAGCCGCATCTCGTCGCTCAACCTGGCACCGACGTCGACTGCAAAGGCAAACCTGCTCGCCGAGGCATCGCCTGCGGAAAACATCGTGGTGACCGGCAACACGGTCATCGATGCGCTGTTCGAGGCCACCAGCTGGGACACCCAATTCACCGACACGAGGCTGCAAGAAATCGCCGACTCCGAACGACGCATGGTGCTCGTGACAACGCACCGTCGCGAGAACATCGGCACGATGTCGGCGATCGGACGGGCGCTCCGTACGCTCGCCGAGCGGTACCCCGAGACGGCATTCGTGCTCCCGGCGCACCTCAACCCGAAGGTGCGTGCCGCGGTCTTCCCGCAGATCGAGGGCCTCGGCAACGTGATCGTTACCGATCCGCTCCCCTACGACGAGTTCACCAAGCTCATGTCGGTTGCCACGATCGTGCTCACCGACTCAGGCGGGGTGCAGGAGGAGGCTCCGGGCCTCGGCAAGCCGGTGCTCGTGATGCGGTCAAACACAGAACGCCCTGAGGCCCTCGACGCGGGCACTGTGCGGCTCGTCGGTACCGACGAGTCACGAATCGTCAATGAGACTGCCCGACTGCTTAATGATCGTGACGCGTACACCGAAATGGCGAACGCCGTGAATCCATACGGCGACGGCAAGGCGGCGTTCCGTAGCGTAGCCGCGATCGCGCAGCTCGTGGGGGTTGGTGCTCGCGTCGCCGATTTCGTCAGCTAGACTCCGCGGCCCAGTTAGGCTGACCCACATGAAAATCAAGCCCAAGAGCCTAGAACAACAGATTGCCGTGGGACTGCTGCACGAGTAGGTGACATCTGGTCTGGCTTGCCCGCGTGGTGGGCCTGGAAGGATGTTGCTGTGCCCAAGCCCTACCCGAGTGAATTCCGTGACGACGTCGTGCGCGTCGCTCAGAACCGCGAGCCCGGAGTCACGATCGAGCAGATCGCGAAAGACTTCGGTGTTCATCCGGTGACGCTGCAGAAGTGGCTCCACCGCGCCAAGGTCGAGGAGGGCACGGCGCCGGGTCAGTCCCGGTCCGAGGCGGCGGAGATCCGTGAGCTGCGGAAGCGGAACCGGCTGCTGGAGCAGGAGAACGAGGTGCTGCGACGGGCGGCGGCGTATCTGTCGCAGGCGAACCTGCCGGGAAAAG
>NZ_KB907079.1:0-69356 GCF_000381765.1 [Zimmermannella] faecalis ATCC 13722
CCACCCTTCTAAGGGCACCACCCGCCAACACCCGGTGGACGTGCCCCAGCACCCCAGCGCATCCCGAATTCACGCCCGCACACGCAGGCGACACCGCACCGGCACACCCGCCGAAGCGGTACTCGGAGTGCGCTGGGGCGTTGGTATGTCAAGGAACGGGCCGACCTCACACCTGACAGGTAGGGCACCAGTAGAGCTTGCGGTTCTGCATCTCGGCGAGCGCGATGGGCGTTCCGCAGGTGCGGCAGGGTTCGCCGGCGCGGCCGTAGACCCAGTGGCGGTGCCGGACATCGCGCAGGGCGTCCTGATAGTCGTCGCCGGTGAGTCCGTCGATGGTCATCATTCGGCCGACCTCGACGCCGATGCGCAAGAGCTCGACCCAATCGGCCCAAATCTCGGCGAGCTTCGTCTCGCTCACCTCGGTGCCGGGAGTGTACGGGTCGAGGCGAGCACGATAGAGAATCTCGGCGCGATAGATGTTGCCGATTCCGGCGACGACCGACTGGTCCATGAGCAGCTGACCGATGGGCACGCGACGGCCGACCACCCGCGAAGCAAAGCGGCGGCCGCCCTCGGCGATGTCGTCGACGAGGGGGTCGGGGCCGAGCCGATCGAGTACGGCGTTCACCCCGGTCTCGTCGAGCAACTCGCAGGCGGTGGGTCCACGCAGGTCGGCGACGCAATCCTCGGTGAGCAGGCGCAGGCGCACGGCCCCGACGGGCTCGGGCGGCCACCCCTCGACGACCTCGGCTTCCTTCTCGTTCTCGGCCATGCGCAGACGCGCGCGACGCGGGGCACCGATGGAGGTGAGCGAGTCCTCGCCGTCGGCGTCCTCGGGTCGGCCGCCGCGGCCGTACTCGCCGGTCTGCCCCAGCTTCGCGGTCACGGCGCCCGCGAAGTCCCAGGCTCCATAGATGCCGAGGTGCACGCGCAGCCAGACCGGCTCCGCGGCCCCGGGCATCCCCTCGACGGCGCCGAACTCGGCAAACATCTGCTTCCCGACGGCGAAACAGCGCAGCAGTTCACGGCCAGAAAGCACGGCCGCGCCCTCGGCAAAACGACCCTGCGGGCTCGAGGCCTCGCAGATCTCGCCGACGAAGCTCTTCGTGAACTGCCGCGCGATTCGGTGAACGGAATGCCCCTCGGGCACCCCTACGCCTCCGACTCGGCCCCGAGCACGGCGGGGATGTCACCGTTCGCGGGCGGGAGAATCTCGTGGCCGGCGATGGTGCCGGCGACCTCGAACTCGCGCAGCTGCGAGATTCGGCGCACGTGCCGCTCGTCGCCCGGGAAAGGCTCGGCGATAAACGTGTCGATGAACCCGATCGCCTCCTCGACCGTGTGCTGGCGGGCACCGATCGAGATGACGTTCGCGTTGTTGTGCTCGCGCGCGAGTCGCGCGGTCGACTCGTTCCAGACGAGCGCGGCGCGCACGCCGCCAACCTTGTTCGCGGCGATCTGCTCGCCGTTGCCCGAACCGCCAAACACGACACCGAGGGCGGGGGTGCCCGCGGCCCAGTCGTTCGCGACGGCGCGCGCGGCGTTCACACAGAACGACGGGTAGTCGTCGACGGGGTCATACTCCTGCGGCCCGTGGTCGATGACCTCGTGGCCGGCGCCGCGAAGGTGCTCCTGCAACTGCTGCGAAAACTCGAGGCCCGCGTGATCGGTCGCGATGTGGATGCGCATTAGTTGAACTCCGGTCCGCGCGTCCGCGAGCGCTTGATCTCAAAGAATCCCTCGTAGCCGGCCGCGGCGACGACGCCGTCGAACAGCTGCAGCGCCATGTCGCCCTTCGGTGCGGGCGAGATGACGGGGCCGAAGAACGCAACACCGTTGACGGCAATGACGGGCGTACCGACCTCGTCGCCGACGCGCGAGATGGCGCCGTTGTGCGAGGCGAGCAGCACGTCATCGAACTCGCCGGCGTCGGCGCGGGCGATGAGCTCGGCGGGAATCTCGGCCTTAGTGGCCGCCTCCTCGAGCGTGCCCTCCTCACCCGAGCGACCGCCCGGGTGGTTGATGGTGCCGATCGCGTCGTAGAAGCGCTTCATCGCCTCGTTGCCGAGCTCGGCCTTCACGCCGGCCGCGACGAGGCACGAACGCTTCGAGAATGCGTGCGGCTTGCGGTGCGCGTCGTCCATGTCGCGCCCCTCGTTGAGGATCGCGAGCGACATGACGTTCCAGTCAACCTCGACGTCGTCGCGCAGGCGCTCGACCTCTTCGATCCACCGCGACGTCATCCACGCCCACGGGCAAATCGGATCAAACCAAAACTCAACCTTGGTGTTCTCAGCCATGCCCTCAGCCTAGTGCCCGCTACAGCGACTCCTGCCAGGCGCGATACAGCTCAGCGAAGCGCCCGCCGGCCTCGATGAGATCGCGCGGCGACCCGTCTTCGACGATGCGCCCGTCGTGCACGACGAGCACCCGGTCGGCGATCATGACGGTCGCGAGGCGGTGGGCGATCATGATCGACGTGCGGTCGCCGAGCAGCTGCTCGAGGCCGTTCTGCACGGCCCGCTCGCTCGGAATATCGAGCGAGCTCGTCGCCTCGTCGAGAATGAGCACGCGCGGGTCAGCGAGGAACGCGCGAGCGAACGACACGAGCTGCCGCTGCCCCGCCGAGAGCCGGCCGCCGCGCGTGTGCACGTCGGTGTCGTAGCCGTCGGGCATGCGGGTGATGAACTCGTGGGCGCCGATCGCGGCGGCGGCCGCCTCGATCTCCTCACGGGTCGCGCCCGGCTTGCCGACCGCAATGTTGTCGGCGATCGAGCCGCCGAACAGGTATGACTCCTGCGTGACCATCACCATCGCCTGGCGCAGGTCTTCGTCGCGCAGGTCGCGCAGGTCGATGCCGTCGAGTGTGACGCGCCCCTCGGTCACGTCATAGAACCGCGAGATGAGCTTCGCGACGGTCGACTTGCCCGCGCCGGTCTGCCCGACGAGCGCGACGGTCTGCCCCGCCGGAATCTCGAGGTCGAGCGGATGCAGCACCTGCGGCCCGTCGTCGCTGTACCGGAACGACGCGCCCTCGAACCGCACCTCGCCGCCGCCGCTCGCGGTGAGCTGCTTCGGATGCTCGGGCTCGGGAATGTCGGGATCTTCGGCGAGCAGCGCCGAGATCTTCTCAAGCGCCGACACCGCCGACTGCAGCACGTTGTAGAAGTTCGCGATCATGTCGATCGGCTGGAAGAACCGGCGCGAGTAGAGCACGAGGGCGAGCAGCACGCCGACCTCGAGGTTGCCGCTGATCACGCGCAGGCCGCCGACGACGAGCACGGCGACGACGATGAGGTTGCCGAGCAGCCGCAGGCTCGGCTGGTAGATGCCCCAGATTCGCACCGCCTTGAGCGACGCGGCCCGGTAGTCGTTCGCGACCTCGCCGTAGCGGCGGTCGTTCGCCTCCTCGCGGCGGAACGCCTGCACGGCGCGCATCCCGCCCATCGTCTCGACAAACTCGACGGTGAGCCGCGCGGAGTGCGTGCGCTGCTGGCGGTACGTGCGGCTCGAGGCGCGCTGGAACCAGCGGCTCATGAACAGCCCCGGCACGAGCAGCAGCAGCATCAGCGCGCCCGTGAGCCAGTCCATCCACACGATCGTCACGACCGTGAGCAGCATGAGCATCGGTGCGCCGACGATCGTCTCGACGCCGAATTCGAGCAGCTCGCGCAGCGACTCGGTGTCGTTCGTCTGCCGCGAGATGACGCGGCCCGACGTGTATCGCTCGTGGAAGCCGAGGCTGAGTCGCTGCGTGTGCCGGAACATCCGGCGCCGCAGGTTGTAGAGGATGCGCTGCCCGGCCCAGGTGGATACGCGCAGGTACCAGTAGGTCGACAGGGCGCGCACGATCGCGATGACGATGTACGTGACGCCGACGCCGATCGCGAGCGACGCGTTGCCCTCGCCGAGGGCGGGCAGGGCCGAGTCGATGCCGAACGCGATGAGCGCGGGGCCGACGACGGTGCAGACCTGCACGACGAGGGTGAGCACGGCGACCCAGCTCACCTGCACGCGGTACGGCTTGATGAGCGCGCCGAGGAGGCCGAGCGAGCGGCGGCGCTTCTCTTTGTCGGTGAGGGCGTCAGCGGCGAGGCCGCCGTCGAGATCGTCGGTGGTCTGGTCGGTGCTCATCTCTCCTCCTCCCGAAGCTCCTGCAGATCGAGCTGGCCCGTCACGTCGAAGCCCTCGCTCGAGATGTCGGCCATGACGAAGCCGTAGCGGCGATCGTTGAGCAGCAGCTCGGTGTGGGTGCCGACCGCGACGATACGGCCGCCCTCAAGCAGGGCGACCCGGTCGGCGAGCGCGACGGTCGAGGTGCGGTGCGCGACGACGATCGTGGTCGTGCCGCGGAGCACCTCGCGCAGCCGCTGCGTGACGCGCTCCTCGGTTGCGGT
Source organism: [Zimmermannella] faecalis ATCC 13722 (assembly GCF_000381765.1). Lineage (GTDB taxonomy): Bacteria > Actinomycetota > Actinomycetes > Actinomycetales > Microbacteriaceae > Gulosibacter > Gulosibacter faecalis. The sequence goes on from NZ_KB907079.1 coordinate 4,398, forward strand.
GTCGAGCGCCGAGAGCGGGTCGTCGAGCAGCAGCACCTTCGGCTTCGCGGCGATCGCGCGCGCGAGGGCGACGCGCTGGCGCTGCCCGCCCGAGAGCGACATGCCCTGCTCACCGATGCGGGTGTCGATGCCGTCGGGCAGGTCGTAGGCGAAGGTCGCGTCGGCGGTCTCGAGCGAGAGCCGCAGCAGCGCATCCGATTCTTCTTCGCTGAGGCCGGGCGCGGCGCCGAGCAGCACGTTCTCGCGCACGCTGCCCGAGAACAGCGTCGCGTCTTCGAACGCGACCGCCGAGATGGTGCGCAGTTGCTCGAGGTCGTAGTCGCGCACGTCGACGCCGTCGACGCGGATGCTCCCCCGCGTCACGTCGTACAGGCGCGGCACGAGCTGCAGGAGGGTCGACTTGCCCGAGCCAGTCGTGCCGACGAGTGCGAGGGTCTCGCCGGGGCGCACCCGCAGGTCGACGCCGGAGATGAGCGTCGCGTCTTCGCTCGCGTCGGGGTACCGGAACACGACGTTGTCGAACACGACCTCGCCGTTGATGCGCTCGGGCGCGGTCGCGTGCGCCGGCGAGACGATGCTCGGCACCTCATCGATGACCTCGTTGATGCGCTGGAGCGAGGTGACGGTCGAGATGAGGTCGGCGATCTGCACGCCGAGCATCGCGACGGGCATCGTGATGAGCATCGCGGTCGCGAAGAACGCGCTGAGCGAGGCGACCGAGGTGACCCCGGCATCGACCTGGAACAGGCCGACGAGCAGCGCGACGCCGAGCGCAAGCTCGGGCAGCAGCGCGATGATCGAGTCGAAGCTCGCGACGAGGCGGCCGCGGCGCGTCTCGGTTTCGCGCACCCGGTTCGCGTACTCGCTGTAGTCGTCGAGGGCGCTCTCGGCGCGGCCGAACGCCTTAAGCACGCGGATGCCGTGCACCGACTGCTCGACGTTCGTCGCGAGGTCGCCCGCCTGGTCTTGCCCGAGGCGCGAGATCTTCTGAAAGCGCGTGCCGAAGTTCGCGAGGGTGATGACGAGCGGCAGGGCGCCCGCGAGGTAGATGAGGGCGAGCCACGGGCTCGCGAGTGACATGAGCACGATGCCCGCGACGAGCATGACGACGTCGTTGACGAGCATGATCGAGCTGAACGCGAGCCAGCGACGGATGCTCGTGTGGTCGCTCATTGAGCGCGACAGCAGCTGCCCCGACTCCCACGAATCGTGGAAGCTCATCGGCAGGCGCTGCAGTTTGCGGAAGAAGCTGCGGCGCATGCGGTATTCGACGCCCATCGCGGGGTCGACGGTGAAGACGCGGCGCAAGAAGACGAGCACGGCGTCGAAGATGCCGATGCCGAGCAGCGCGACACCGGCGATCAGCACGGTCGTGACCGTCGCATCCGTGCCCACCGCGTCGTTCACGAAGGCGGCGAGAATCTGCGGCATCGCGAGGGTGGTCGCGGCGGCGAGTAGGGCGACGAGCAACCCGAGCAACATTCGGCCCCGGATTGGTTTGGTCACTGCCCACAATCGCCGCATTTACCCCATTATGCCCTCCCCCAGCTTGCCGTCGTGCATCTCGTAGGCGGTGTCGAACAGCGGCAGCTGGGCGAGGTCGTGCGTGACGACGACGGTCGCGAGGCGCCGCTCGTGCGTGAGGTCGCGCAGCAGCCGCATGATGTCGGCGGAGCGCGCCTCGTCGAGCGCGCTCGTCGGCTCGTCGACGAGCATCGCGTCGGGGTCGTTCACGATCGCCCGCGCGATGTTGACGCGCTGGCGCTGCCCACCCGAGAGCTGCGACGGGAGGAACTCGGCGCGGTCGAGCATCCCGACCTCGTCGAGCGCCTGGTCGATGCGCGCCCGCAGGTCGGCCTTCGACAGGCCGGCGAGCGGCTGCGCGCCCATGCGCGCCATCACCTCGAGCTGTTCGCGCACCTTGAGCGAGCCGATGAGGTTCGGGGCTTGGAACACGATGCCGAGGCGGTTGCGGCGCAGTTCGGCGGCGCGCCCGCTGCTGAGGTCGGAGGCGGTCGTGTCGTCGATGCGCACGCTGCCGGCGTCGGCGGTGACGAGCGTCGAGGCGAGCGCGAGGAGGCTCGACTTGCCCGAGCCCGAGGGGCCCGTGACGGCGACGAATTCGCCAGGCGCGACGGTGAGGTTCGCGTCGTCGACGGCGGTGAGGGTGTCGTCGCCGTCCTGGTAGGTGAGGGTGAGGTGGTCGAGCGTCAGCATGTGCGTTCCCTTTCTCAGGTAAGTGGAATTAGGCGGCGGAGGCGTTGAGCGCGACGAGCGGGTCGACGCGGTTGATCTGGCGGAGTGAGACGAGCGCGCCGATGAGGCCGGCGGCGAGCATCGCGATGGCGGGCGGGAGGATGGTCCACCAGGCGACGACGAACGGCGCGACGGGTGCGATGAGGGCGCCGAGGCCGAGCGCGAGGCCCGAGCCGACCGCGATCGCGACGACGAGCAGCAGGAGCGCCTGGCCGAGGGCGTCGCGGCGCAGCCAGCCGCTCGGGGCGCCAAGCGCCTTGAGCACCGAGATGTCGCGCTGGCGCTGCATCGACCAGACGAGGAAGAACACGCCGACGATGAGTGCCGAGATGCCGAACAGCATGCCGATCATGAGGCCGAGGGTGCCGATCTCGCTCTTGAACGCCTCGAGGCCGAGGAGCGATTCGAGCAGGGAGGCCTGCTGGGTGCCGGTCTGTGCCGCGAGCGCGTCGGCGTCGGCGAGGTCGCCGTCGATGAGCAGCACGCTCGCGGCACGCTCGGGCTGCATCGTGGCGGCGAGGTAGTCGCGCCAGTCGTCGAGCGAGACGCGGGCGAGGTCGGTGTGCGAGAACTGGCCGGTGTCGGCGATCTCGGTCACCGTGAGCGCGTTGCCCGCGAGCTCGAGCTGGTCGCCAACCGCGAGGCCGAGCTGGTCGGCCGCCTCGACGGGCAGCACGATGTCACCGGTGGCGACGCCGTCACCGCTCGGCTCGGCCCAGAGGGTCACGGCCGCGCTCGCGTCGCCGGCCTCGAGCCGCGTGGTCGAGACCCCGACCGGCGTGACGGTGGCGTCGGTGCCGGCCGCCGCATCCTGCCACGCGGTGACCTGGGCGTCGTCGACCTGCGCGGTCGACCAGCTGAACTCGCCGTCGTCGGGCGTCGCGGCGACGACCGACGAGGCACCGGTCGAGAGGATGCCCGAGATGTTCTGCCCCGCGAGGCCGCCGGTGAGGCCGGTGAGAAAGCCGACGAGGAGCATCATGAGCGCGATGACGGCGCCGATGAGGGTGAAGCGTCCCGGAGCGTGACGCAGGTCGCGGAGGGCGAGGAACATTGCGAGTCCTTTCGTTGTGGTGCTTCCAGCGTCGGTCGCGCAGGCGCTCGCCACAGCGGCGGAACGGGCGGATTCCATCCCCTCCGTTTGGAGGAGGTGCGGGGCGGGTGGGCGCCTAGCATCGAGGTATGTCCCCGCTCACGCCGCTCGCCATGCTGCTCGCCGTGCTGCTCTGGGTGCCGATCGTCGTGGCGGTCGCCGACCCGGCGACGGCCGTGAGCGGCCAGCTCGGGTGGATGCTCGCGACGGCGACTGCGGGCAGCGTGCTCGCGGTGGCGGTGTCGCTGCTCGTCGTGCGGCGGCCGCAGGAGTTCGCGGCGCCCGCAGAGCGGTTGCGCCCGATCGGCGTCGTCGCGTCGGTGCTTCTCGCGGTGCCCGTCGCCGCGATGATCGCGTTCTCGGCCGAGGGCGCGTACGCCGCGATGGCGCTGTTCTTCGTCGTGCTCTGGCTGCTGCCCGAGGGTGCCGGCGTCGTGTCGGTCATCGTGCTCGCGGCGGGCGTCGTCGCGGGCCAGGCGGTGCATCACGGGCTTGGCTTCGGCGGGGTCGCGGGCCCCGTCATCAGCGCGATCGCGGCCGTCGCGGTCATGTGGGGGTACCGCCAGTTCGTGCGCTCCGCCCGCGAGAATGCCCGGCTCGTCGGCGAGCTGCGCACGACGCAGGCGGCGCTCGCCGCGACCGAGCGGCAGGCCGGCGTCGTCGCCGAGCGCGCCCGCCTCGCGCGCGACCTGCACGACACGACGGCGCAGCACCTTTCGAGCATCCGGCTGCTTGCCGCGAGCGCCGACCGCGACGACACGGGCGATGCCGAGCGGCGGCAGCGGCTCGGCGAGATCGAGCGCACGGCGGGTGGCGCGCTCGCCGAGGTGCGGGCGATCATTGCTGACCTCACGCCGGCCGAGCTGCGCGATGCCGACCTCGCCGCGGCCCTCAAGCGGCTCGCGCCGCTCTACGTCGAGGGCGAGCCGTGGCGGCTATCGATGCCGGCGAGCACGGCGCTGCTGCGGGCGGCGCAGGAGGCGCTGCACAACGCCAGGGCGCACTCGGGCGCCGAGCACGTCGCGCTGCGCCTCGTCTTCGCCGACGACGCCGTCGCGGTCGAGGTCGATGACGACGGCCGCGGCTTCGACGCCGCCGCCTGGTTCGAGCGCCCCGAGCTCGCGTCGGGCCGCGCCGACGGCAGCGGCACGGGCCTGCGCGGGCTGCAGGGGCGGATGCGCACGCTCGGCGGCTTCGTCTCGGTCGTGTCGGAGCCGGGCGAGGGCACGCTCGTGCGCGCCGAACTGCCACGGGCGGTCGCGGAGGGGGCGGTGTCGGCATGATCCGGGTACTGATTTGCGACGATCACCCGATTGTTCGGGCGGGCCTGCGCGCCGTGTTTGAGCACGACGGCGACCTCGAGGTCGTCGGCGAGGCGGCGACGGCCGACGAGGCGGTCGCGCTCGCGCCGGGCGCCGACGTCGTCACGATGGACCTGCGCCTCGGCGACGGTGGCGACGGGGTCGACGCGACCCGGCGTATCCGTGCGCTGCAGCAGGCTCCCGCGGTGCTCGTGCTCACGAACTACGACACCGACAACCAGATTCTCACCGCGATCGAGGCGGGCGCCTGCGGCTACCTGCTCAAGGATGCGCCACCCGAGCGGCTCGTGCGCGCGGTGCGGCGGGCCGCGGCGGGCGAGAACGTGCTCGACGCCGAGATCATGGAGCGGCTCGTCGGGCAGCTCCGTGCCCCGCGCGTGCACCTCACGCCGCGCGAGGCCGACGTGCTCGCGCAGCTCGCGACCGGCGCGACGAATCAGCGCATCGGCGAGGTGCTGCACCTCAGCCCGACGACGGTGAAGAGTCACCTCGCGGCGATCTACGGCAAGCTCGGGGTGTCGAGCCGTACAGCGGCGGTGTCGAAGGCGCGCGAGACCGGGCTTCTGGCCTAAGGGATCCGGCCTAGCGGTGCCGCGGCGGCAGTTGTGACCGGAGTCGCTCGCGCAGCGGGATGGGCTCCCCCGCGAGCTCGTCGTCGGTCGGCGGCGGCGGGAGCACGCCGCGGGCGCGCAGCCGCGGCATGACCTCGTCGATGAAGAGGTCCCAGCCGTTGAGGCGGTGCAGCACGAACCCGTCGGCCGCGCCGGTTGTGAACCAGTGCTCGAGCTCGTCGGCGACGGTGTCGGGCCCGCCGACGATGAGCGTGTGTCCGAATGTCGTCGCGTAGTGGCGCAGCAGCGCCCCGAGGGTCGGGAACCGGCCCTGCTCGACCCACTCGCGGTAGATGACGGCGCGCGAGGTGCGTCGCTCCCCCGCCCGGAGCGCGGCGGCATCGGGGAACCGGTCGAGGGGAATCGCGTCGTCGAGGTCGAGCCCGTCGAGGTCGAGCCCGGCGACCTCGCGCAGGATGCCCTCGCGGGCCTGACCGAGGTCGAGGCGCGCCTGAATCTCCGCGAGCCGAGCGGCCGCGTCGGCGTCGTCGGTGCCGAGCACGATGCGCGCGCCGGGCAGCACGCGGGCGTCGTTCGGGTGCCGCCCCTCGGCGACGAGCCGCGCGTCGAGGTCGGCGCGGTACTGCCGCGACTCCTCGAGCGTCTGCGTCGCGGCGTAGATGACCTCGGCGTTGCGCGCCGCGAAGGCGAGGCCCGACTCCGAGGCGCCGGCCTGCATGAGCAGCGGGATGCGCTGGGGCGACGGCGCGAGGTCGAGGGCCTGTTCGACGTCGAAGTGTTCGCCGTGGTGGTGGAGGTCGTGGATGCGGTCGAAGTCGAACACGAGGCGGCCCTCGTGCTCGCGCGCCCAGCCGTCGCGCCACGATTTCCAGAGGGCGACGTCGATGTCGACGTGTTCCTGGGCGCGCTCGTAGCGGGTCTCGGGGCGTCGGAGCTGCTGCCCGAAGTTCTCTTCGCCGCGGAACGCGGTGACCATGTTCCAGCCGGCGCGGCCGCCCGAGAGGGCGTCGAGCGAGGTGAGCTGCCGGGCGAGCGTGTAGGAGGGCACGAACTCGGTCGCCATGGTGCCGATGAGGCCGATGCGGTTCGTCACGGCAGCGATCGCCGAAAGGCGCGAGAGCGGCTCGAAGCGGTGGCCGCGGAACGGACCGTCGTCGTACATCTCCTGCGAGTTGCGCTTGAGGCCGAGGAAGTCGACGGCGAACACGGCATCGAACCCGGCCCGCTCGGCCTCGACGGCGAACCGGAGGTACTCGCGCACGCCGCGGGTCGGCGCGATTTCCGTCTTGGGGAACGCCTCGGTGTACGGGAATTCGGCGAGCAGAAACAGCAGCAGGTGCTCGTGGCGCTGGGCGGTGGTGTTCACAGGCGAGTCACCCCCTCGAGACCGTCGAAGTCGTCGGTGACGCGCTGCGTCACCTCGCCGCGGCGCACCTTGCCGCTCGCGGTGCGGGGCAGGGCGTCGACGGTGTAGAACCGCCGCGGCACGTACTGCAGCGCGAGGGCGTCGCGCAGGCGCGCGAGCAGGTCGGCCTTGTCGGGTGGCCACGGCCCCGCCGCGGGTTCGAGGAGCGCGACGAGCTCGGTGCCGAGCACGTCGTGCGGAACCGCGACGACGCACGAGCGGTCGGCACCGGGCACGGCCGCGAGCGCGCGCTCGACCTCGGGGAGCGCGACCTTGTGCCCGCCGGTCGCAACGACGTCACCGGCGCGGCCGACGAGCTCCACTACGCGCTCGTCGAGCTGGCGGGCCTGATCGCCGACGGTCGCCCAGCCATCCTCGCCGCGGAGCACGACGTCGGTGGTCGAGGCAAGGTAGCCGGGCACGCAGCTCGCGGGGGCGTTCAAGAACAGGGTGCCGAGCTCGCCGTACGGGAGTCGCTCCCCCTCTGGCGAGCGCACCTGGCCCTCGACGCCGTCGAACAGGCGAAGGCGCGTGCCGTCGCCGGTGTCGCTCCAGCCGATGAAGCCGATCTCGGCGGCACCGAAGTAGCTCACGAGTCGCGCGTGCGGCACGGCGGCGGCGAACTCGTCGCGCATGCGGCCGCTGAGATTCGCGCCGCCGGTGATTGCCCAGCGCAGCGACTCGAGCGCCTCGGGGCGGCGGCGCGCGAGCACGGCGAGGGCGTGCACTGCGGCTGGCACGCCGACGAAGCGGTCGGCGCGGCCGGCCTCGAGCTGCGCGGCCGCCGCGAACGGCTCGAAGTTGCGGGCGACGAGGCAGCCGCCGCCCGTGCCGAGCGCCTCGACGAGGGCGTAGAGCGTGAGGCTGTACGCGAGCGAGCCGGGTGCCTGCGTGATGAGCCCCTCGGCCGCGCCGAAGTGCTCGAGGCTGACGGGAATGCAGGCGCGCCAGTTGGCGCGGTTCTTGATGAACCCCTTCGGGAGGTTCGTCGTGCCCGAGGTGAACAGCAGCAGGAACGGCTCGTCGTCGGGGCGCACCTGGATGCTGGCCAGCGCCGAATCCCCCGCCCGCGCGTCGAACTCGGCGACCGACAGCGTCTGCGGTCCGCCCTGCTCACCGAGGGCATCCCGCAGCTCCGGTTGGTCGGTGACGACGAGGGTCGCCTGGGCGCGGCGCACGGTGTCGATGCGGTGCGCGAACGGCCAGACGGTGTCGACCACCGTGACGACGGCGCGGGCGCACATGACGGCCGCGAGTATCCGGGCGAGGTCAAACGCGTCGTCGATGACGAGCGCGATCACCGGCACGCCGTCGGCCTCGGGCGGCGGCGCGACGGCGCGCCCGTCGCGCGCCTGCTCGGCGGTGAGCGTCTCGACGAGCGTGCTCACGCGGCCGGCAAGGTCGACGAGGCCCGCGGCATCGAGCGTGCGCTCGGCGTCGGCGATCGCGAGCTGGTCGGGATGTGCCTCGGCGGTTTCGAGGAGGGCGCGGGCGAACGGCATGCGGGTCCTTTCAGTTGGCGGGGCCGACCTCGACGAGCCGGCCCGCGCGGAACACCGCGATGCGGTGCGAGATGCGAGCGACGGCGCCGAGGTCGTGTGACACGAATAGGTAGGTGATGCCGAGTTCGCGCTGCACCTCGATGAGCAGGCGCAGCACCTCGGCCTGCACCTCGGTGTCGAGCGCAGAGACCGGCTCGTCGAGGTAGATGAGCTCGGGCTTCAGGGCGAGGGCGCGGGCGAGGGCGACGCGCTGCTGCTGCCCGCCCGAGAGTTCGCGCGGCCGCTTCGACGCCATCGCGGCGTGCAGGCGCACCTGGTCGAGCAGTTCGGCGACGCGACGGCCGCGATCGGCGCGCGAGCCGACGCCGTGGGCGCGCAGGGGCTCGGCGATGCTCTCGGCAACGGTGCGGCGCGGGTCGAGCGAGGCGGCGGGGTCTTGTTGCACGAGCTGGAATCGGCGGCGCAGCGCCCGCAGTTCCCGGCGGCCGAGGCCGGCGAGGTCGACGCCGTCGAACGTGACGCTGCCCGCGGTCGGCGGCACGAGCCCGAGGCCGACGCGCAGCAGGGTCGTCTTGCCGGCGCCCGATTCGCCGACGATGCCGAGAGTCTCGCCCGCGGGCACCCCGAGCGTGACGCCGTCGAGCGCGGCGACGGTGCGGGTTGCCCCGCGCGGGCCGCGGCGGGCGCGCACGACGGCCACGTCGTTGAAGCGCACGAGCTCGCGCGCGTCGGGGTTCGGGGCGCCGCGGCGGTCGCCGTCGCGCAGCGAAAGCGCCCGTGCGGCTTCACGCAGGGCGCGGGCGTGCGGATGCGCGACGGGGTCGACGAGCCGGCCCTCGTGCATGACCTCGACGCGGTCGCTGAGCGCGAGCGCCGACTCGAGGTCGTGGGTGACGAGCAGCACGGCGCGACCGTCGTCGCTCGCGAGGGCGCGCAGGCGGTCGAGGATGCGCTGGCGCGCGACGCGGTCGAGGGCGCTCGTCGGCTCGTCGGCGATCAGCAGCCGCGGCGAGCCCGCGAGGGCGATCGCCATGAGCACGCGCTGCCGCTGCCCGCCCGAGAGTTCGTGCGGATGCGCGTGGAGCACGTCGGCGCCCGCGAGCTGTGCCTCGTCGCAGAGCCGCGCGACGGTCTCGTCGACGGGGGCGTCGGGCGTGAGCGAGCGCACGGCCTCGGCGATCTGCGCGCCGATGCGCATGTTCGGGTTGAGTGCGGCGAGCGGGTCTTGCGGCACCCGCGCGACCCTGCTGCCGCGCATCCGTCGCCAGTCGCGTTCGCGGGCGCCGCGCAGGTCGACGCCGTCGAGTTCGAGCCGGTCGGCGTCGACGCGCGTTGGCGGTTCGTGCAGGCCGAGCAGCGCGGTCACGAGCGAGCTCTTGCCGGCGCCCGAGGCGCCGACGAGCGAGACGAGTTCGCCGGGATTCACTTCGAGGTCGATGCCGTCGACTGCGCGGGTGCCGTCGCCGTAGGTCACGCGCAGTCCGTGCGCGACGAGCGCGGTCATGCGCCGGCCTCCTCGATCGACTTGCTGATGTGGTTGAGCGAGAACACCGTGAGGGCGACGACGAGGCCGGGCAGCAGCGGCACCCACGGCGCGCTGACGAGCAGCGAGCGGCCGTCGGAGATGAGCGAGCCCCAGTCGGCGAGCGGGGGCTGCGCGCCGAACCCGAGGAAGCTGAGCGCGGCGACCCAAATGATCGCGGTGCCGACGTCGAGCACGGCGAGCACGGCGACGGGCCCGACCGAGTTCGGCAGCACGTGGCGCACGAGCACGCCGGTCGAGCCGACGCCGGCGATGCGCGCCGCCTCGACGTAGGGCGTGCCCCGCACCTCGCGGATGCGCGCGCGGGTGGTGCGCGCAAAGGTCGGGATGAATCCGATGCCGACGGCGATCGCGACCGGCACCGTGCCGTAGCCGATCGCCGTGATGATGAGCAGCGCGAGCAGCAGCGAGGGCAGCGCGAGGCCGACGTCGACGAGCCGCATGAGCACGGCGTCGACGCGGCCACCCACGTAGCCCGCGACGGCGCCGATGACGAAGCCCGCGCCGACGCCGATCGCGATCGCGATGACGGCGGCCTTGAGCGTGAGTTCGGCGCCCCACACGACGCGCGCGAACACGTCGCGGCCGAGCTCGTCAGTGCCAAAAGGATGCGCCGCGTTCGGCGGGGTGAGCTGCACCTGCGCGTCGACGACGGCGGGGTCGAGCGGCGTGAGCAGCGTGGGCCACGCGGCGGCGACCGCGACGGCGAGGAGGAACGCCGAGGCGAGCAGCACGCCGGGGCGGCGCAGCATCCCGGTCATGCTGCGACCGCCGCGGTCGGCTCGGGGCGCTGGCGCGCGTCGAGGAGCGGATACAGCAGGTCGACGAGCAGGTTGAGAAGCAGGAAGATCGCGGCGGCGAGCAGCACGATGCCCTGCACGACGGGCACGTCTTGGTTGAGCACGGCGTCTTGCAGCAGCCGGCCGAGGCCGGCGCGTGAGAAGAGCGTCTCGACGACGACGGTGCCGGTGAGCAGGTTGCCGAGGATGAGCGCGAGCATCGTGAGGGTCGGCGCGGCCGCGTTCGGCAGCCCGTGCCGCAGCAGCACGCGCAGCGGCGAGAGCCCCTTCATGCGCGCGGTGTTCACGAACCCCTCGCGGTACGCCTCGTCGAGGCCGCGCAGCAGCAGTTGCGCGATGACGGCCGAGGAGCCGATCGCGAGGGTGAGCGCGGGGAGCACGACGCTGCCGGGCTCGCGGCTCCCCGAGGGCGGGAGCCAGCCGAGCGTGAATGCGAACAGCTGCACGAACAGCAGGCCGGTCCAGAACGACGGCAGCGAGATGCCGATCGCGGGCAGGCGCCGCAGGAGTCGGCGCAGGAACGGCGCGCGCACGAGCGTCGCCGCGCAAGCGATCGTGACGCCGAGCACGGCGGCGAGCAGAAACCCGCCGAAGCCGATGGCGAGCGTGCCGGGCGCCCGCTCGGCGATGAGCTCGCTCACGGGGCGGCCCGACGCGTACGACAGCCCGAGGTCGCCCCGCAGCGCGGCGAGCAGCTGCGTCACGAGCTGCACGGGCGCGGGCTGGTCGAGCCCGAACTTCTCGCGCAGCGCCGCGTACTGTTCGGGCGTGATCGCGGCCGGGTCGACGCCGGCGGCCGCGAGCATGACCTCGGCGGGGTCGCCGGGCAGCAGCCGCAGGATGACGAAGGTGACGACGTACGCGAGCAGCAGCACGACCCCCGCCTGCGCGACGCGGCCGACCCAGCGCATCCGCGCCCCGGTCAGCGGTCGAGCCACAGGTCGTGGAAGCGAATCATGCCGTCGGCGGTGAACTCGGCGCCGTGCACGTCGGGCGCGAACGCGGCCTGCTGCTGGCGGTCGTAGAGCGGGAACGCGGCGTTGTGCTCGAGCACGTTCTGCTGCAGCTCGGTGCTGAGCTCGGCGCGGGTCGCGTCGTCTTGCTCGACCACGAGCTTGCCGAGGATCTCGGTGAACCCCTCGTAGTCGGCGTCGCTCATCGCGTTCTGCGCGAGCGGCACCTCGCTCGCGCGGTCGACCTCGAGGGTGCGGCGAATCACGCTCGGGTCGTTCGTGTACGTGAACGTGTACGTGAGGTCGTAGTCGCCGGCGTTGCCGATGCCGACGCGTTCGGCGACGGTGATCACCTGAATTTCGAGGTTGATGCCGACCTCGCGAAGCTGCGCCTGCAGCAGCTCTTCGCCGAGGGCGTTCGTGTTGTGCCCGAGCGCGACGAGGGTGAGCTTCTCCCCCGCGTCGTTGTAGCGGTAGCCGTCGTCGCCGAGCTTCCAGCCCGCCTCGTCGAGCAGGCTCGCGGCGAGCTCGGGGTCGTAGCTGAGCAGGTCGGGGTCGGCCGCCTCGGCGAGCGCCGTGCCCTGCTGGTAGATGCCCTCGGCGACCGGATAGTCGGGGCCGTAGAGCACGTCGGCGTAGCTCGCGCGGTCGATCGAGTGCTGCAGGGCCTCGCGCACCTTCGGGTCGCCGAGCGGGCGGTCGAAGCGCACGTTGGGGTAGTACATGTAGGTGAGGCCGCTCAGCGGGCTCTGCTCGACGGTGAGCCCGGCGGAAGTGAGCTGGTCGATCTCCGACTTCGTGAACGGGTTGCGGGTCCACGAGACGTCGGTGAGGCCGCTCGTCACGTTGCCGACGCGCACGTTGAGCTCGCTCACGAAGTCGATCTCGATGCGGTCGAGGTAGCCGGCGCCGTCGTGGGTCGCGAGCGCCGAGGTGGGCACGTAGTCGTCGCGGCGTACGAACACGATCGATTCGAACGGCACGAACGACTCGACCTGGTAGGCGGCGGTCGACGAGATGCCGGCCTGGCAGCGCTCGGTCGCCGAGAGCGCGTACGACGACGGCGAGAGGATGCCCATGTTCCGCTCGGTGAGGATCGACAGGAACGCCGAGTCGGGCTGCGAGAGCGAGATGGTCACGGTGTGCTCGCCGCTCGTCTCGACGCCGTCGATGTCGAGGAGGTTCCACCCGAACGACGGGTTTTCTTCGACGAACTCGAGGTTGGTGTCGAACGCGGTCTTCACGGCGTCGGCGTTGAACTCCTCGCCGTTCGCGAACGTGATGCCTTGCTTGAGCTCGAACGTGTAGTCGAGGCCGTCGGCCGAGACCTCCCACGAGTCGGCGAGCCACGGCACGATTTCGCCGGTTTCCGGGTCCATGTCGACGAGTCGCTCGGCGGAGTTGCCGGTGATGAGCTGCCACTCGCGGCCGTAGAACTGGATGGGGTCGAGGCAGGGGTTCGCGCTCGTGTCCTGCGGCAGGTCGAGCTGCAGTGTCCCGCCCGAGACGGGGTCGCCGCCCTCGCTCGCGGTGCCGGCGGCGCCCGCGCAGCCGGCGAGGAGCGAGAGGGTCGCGAGGGCGCCGATGAGCGCGCGGGCCGAACGACGGGCCCGGTTCGTGGTGTGCCGCATGGGTCAGCGCTGCCCGGCGAGCTCGGTGAGCTGGGCGACGCGGAGGTCGGGGAACGGTTCGGCGTGGGGGCCGCGTTGATACTCGGGCTGCGGCACGATGCGGCCGCGCTCCCCCGTCGCCTCGCGGTGCGCGAGCTCGGCGCGTACGAGCGGAATGACCTCGCGCCCGTACTCGCGCATGTCGGCGAGGTTGTCGTACCCGCGCATCCCGATGATCTCGACGCCGGCGTCGACGTAGTCGAGAATCGCGGCGGCGACGGTCTCATAGCTGCCGACGAGCGCCGTCGTCGTGCCGATGCCGAGGGCCGCGGCCGAGGTCTCGAACCAGGTCGCGCGGTCGTGGAGCGCGCCCTCGCCGTGCGCCTCGAGCACGCGGCGCGTGGCCTGGCTCTCGGTCTTCGGCACGCCGAGCGCCCACGGGTTGCCGACGCCCGCGCTCGTGCGCTTGCGGAGCACCTCGACGATGCGCCACGCCTTCTCCCACGCCTCGCGCTCGGTGGGCGCGACGATGGGGCGGAACGTCGCCCAGAACGCGGGCGGGGTGCGGTCGGCGGCCGCGGCGATGTCGCGGATGCGCGCGATGATGCGCTCGGTCTCGTCGAGCGGCTCGGCCCACATGCCGTAGAAGTCGCCCTTTTCGCCGACGACGGTGTGCGCCTCGGGCGAGGCGCCGCCGACGCCGATGCGAATGTGCGACTGCACTGGCACGACGGCGTTGTTGAAGTCCTCGATGTCGAAGTACTCGCCGTGGTAGTCGAACGGCGTCGGGTCGGCCCACGCGCGCCGCAGGATGTCGATCGCCTCGCCCATCCGCTCGTACCGCTGCGGCTTCGAGGCGCGGTCGCCCTCGCGCGCCTGCTCGGCCGCGCGGCCGCCGGCGATGAGGTGGTAGGCGACGCGGCCGCCGCTGAGCTGGTCGAGGGTCGCCGCAGCCTTCGCGGCGAACGTCGGGGCCATGAGGTTCGGGCGCAGCGCGATGAAGGCGCCGAGCTGCTCGGTCGTTTCGAGCGCGACCGCCGCGAGCGCGAAGGGGTCGGGCGTCGCCGCGCCGTACGCGAGCAGCACGTGGTCGTAGCCGAGCACATCCATTTCGCGCACGTAGTTGCGGAAATACTCGCCGTCGACGCCGACTTGGCCGAGGCCGTTCAGCTCGGTGGAGGGATTCAGGGCTGCGGCGTGAACGAACTCGATTGGCACCCGGCAACCCTACCCACTTGCTGCACTACATACAACAACATGGTGTCCAGCTAGTGCCGATTCGCTGCGGGGATAGGCTGGGCAGGTTGCCAAAAGCGGCACCACAACTGAACGAAAGGATGCACATGCCGGGCGAAAACCTCACCCGAGTCGAAGCCGACGAGCGTGCGAGCCTCATCTCGGTCGACCACTACGACGTGACCCTCGACCTCACGACCTCCGACACCACCTTCCGCACCGTCACGAAGGTCACCTTCTCGGCCACGGCCGGCGCGTCGAGCTTTATCGACGCGATCACCGAGACCGTGCACCGCGTCGAGCTCAACGGCGAATCGCTCGACCCCGCCACGGTCGCCGACGGTGTGCGCATTGCACTGCCGAACCTCGCCGAGCACAACGAGCTCGAGATCGAGGCCGACATGTTCTACATGAACACCGGCGAGGGCCTGCACCGGTTCGTCGACCCGGCCGACGGCGAGGTGTACCTCTACTCGCAGTTCGAGGTGCCCGACGCGCGCCGCATGTACCCGAACTTCGAGCAGCCGAACCTCAAGGCGACCTTCGACTTCACCGTCACCGCGCCCGAGGCGTGGAAGGTCGTTTCGAACCAGCCGGTCGCCGAGCGCACCGAGCTCGGCGAGGGCAAGGCGAAGTGGGCGTTCACGACGACCACGCGCATCTCGAGCTACATCACGGCGCTTGTCGCCGGCCCGTACCAGGAGTGGCGCGACGAGCTCACGTCGTCCGACGGCCGCACGATCCCCCTCGGCGTCTACAGCCGTGCCTCGCTCGGCGAGTTCATGGATCCGGAGTACATCTTCGACATCACGAAGCGCGGGTTCGAGTTCTACGAGCGCGAGTTCGGCGTGGCGTATCCGTTCGACAAGTACGACCAGCTGTTCGTGCCCGAGTACAACATGGGCGCGATGGAGAACGCGGGCTGCGTCACGTTCACCGAGGCGTACGTTTTCCGCTCGAAGGTCGCCGACGCCGTGCGCGAGCGCCGCGTCGTGACGATCCTGCACGAGCTCGGCCACATGTGGTTCGGCGACCTCGTCACGATGAACTGGTGGAACGACCTCTGGCTCAACGAGTCGTTCGCCGAGTTCATCTCGACCCTCGCGACCGCCGAGGCGACCGAGTGGACGAACAACTGGGTGACGTTCCTCGCCTCCGAGAAGACGTGGGCGTACCGCCAAGACCAGCTCCCCTCGACGCACCCGATCGTCGCCGAGATCCGCGACCTCGACGACGTGCAGGTGAACTTCGACGGCATCACGTACGCGAAGGGCGGCTCGGTCCTCAAGCAGCTGTTCTTCTGGGTGGGCCGCGAGGCATTCTTCACGGGCGTCAACGCGTACTTCACGAAGCACGCGTTCGGCAACACCGAGCTCGCCGACCTCCTCGTCGAGCTCGAGGCCGCCTCGGGCCGCGACCTCAAGGACTGGTCGAAGAAGTGGCTTGAAACGGCCGGCGTGAACACGCTGCGCCCGCGCATCGAGGTCGACGCCGAGGGCGTCATCACGAAGTTCGTCATCGAGCAGACGGCGCCCGCCGACTACCCGACGCTGCGGCCGCACCGCCTCGGCGTTGGCCTCTACGACCTCGTCGACGGCGCGCTGACGCGCCGCGACCACGTCGAGCTCGACATCGACGGCGCCGAGACCGAGGTGCCCGAGCTCGTCGGCAAGCAGCGCGGCGACCTCGTGCTCGTGAACGACGAAGACCTCGCGTACGCGAAGATCCGGTTCGACGGGGCCTCGCTCGCGACGGCGCTCGGCCACGCGGCCGACATCGCCGACCCGATGGCCCGCGGCCTCGTGCTCGCGAGCCTGTGGGACGCGACGCGCGACGCCGAGCTGCCCGTGGCCGACTTCATCGACCACCTGCTGCGCACCGTGGGGCACGAGACCGAGTCGACGACGCGTCGTCAGCAGCTCGGCCAGCTCACCACCGCCGCCCACCGCTTCACGCCGAAGGCCGACCGCGAGGCGACCGTCGAGCGCGTCGCCGACCGCCTGCTCGAGCTCGCACAGGGCGCCGAGGCGGGGTCGGATGCGCAGTTCGCGTTCGTGCGCGCCTTCAGCGGCTTCGCGACGACGGCCGCGCAGCTCGACGCCGTGCAGGCGCTGCTCGACGGCTCGACGCGACTCGACGGGCTCGAGATCGACACCGACCTCGGCTGGGAGCTGCTCACCGCGCTCGTCGCGGGCGGCCGCGCCGGCGAGGCCGAGATCGCAGCCCGCAACGAGGCCGACAAGACCTCGAACGGCAACAAGCACGCCGCGACGGCCCGCGCATCCGTGCCGACCGCCGAGGCGAAGCAGGCCGCGTGGGAGCTCGTGTGGAAGCGCAACGAGCAGCCGAACGAGATCGTGCGCGCCACGATCGCCGGGTTCTGGAACACGTCGAACGACGAGCTCGTGACCCCGTTCGTCGCGCCGTACTTCGACGAGCTGCGCGGCATTTGGGACTCGCGGAGCTTCCACATCGCCGAAGACCTCATCGAGGGCTTCTACCCGACGACGACGACGACCGACCGGGTTGCGACCTCGGCCGAGGCGTGGCTCGCGGCGAACGCCGACGCGGCGCCGGCGCTGCGCCGCATGATCGTCGAAGGCCTCGACGACACGCAGCGCGCACTGCGGGTGCAGCGCGCCGCGAAGTAGCGCGGTACCGCGAACGCGGGTGCCGTCGGGACTCCCCCGGCGGCACCCGCGTTTTGTTGCGCTAGCGAATGCGGCGGCGACGCCGCACGACCGACTGCATCGTGTCGCGCAGCGGGGCGCCGAGGTAGAGACCAAGCGACGCGCCGGCCGCGAGCGCGATGCCGATCGCGCCGGCGCCGATGAGCTCCGAGGCGCCGACCATGAGGCCGAGCGGGTCGTTCTCGGCCTCGACGACGGCGAGGATGCCGCGGAACACCGCCGAACCGGGCACCATCGGTACGATCGCGGCGGTCGTCACGGCGATCGACGGCACGTGGAACTTGTGCGCGATGAGCGTGCCGATGAAGCTCGCCACGAGCGCGCCGAATCCGCTCGCGAGCGCGACGCCCGAGCCCGCGAACGTGCCGAGCGCGTATCCGCCCCACGCGATGCTCGCGAGCCCGAGCGAGACGACGATGGTGCGCAGACCGGCGCCGTTCCAGACCGCGACCGTGCCGGCGATGAGCAGCACGCCGACCGCCTGCATCCAGGCCGGGCCGAGCGGCGGCGCGGTGTGCGAGAACGTGAACCCAAACCCGAGCACCTGCGCGAGCGAGATGCCGCTGACGATGCCGATCACGACGCCGAGGGTCATGAGCGCGAGGTCGAGGATGCGCCCGGCCGCGGTGAGCGCGAAGCCGTCGATCGCATCCTGTGCCGCCGCGACGACCGACATGCCCGCGAGCATGAGCACGATGCCGGCGGCGACGATGATCGACGGGCGCGCCTCGTCGAGCAGGGGCACGCCGTGGTTGCCGAGCAGGTTCGTGACGGCCGCGAAGGCGGTGACGACGAGCGCGCCGGCAGCCTGCGAGAAGAAGAACGGCACGTGCCACTGCCAGAGCAGTCGCTGCGTCATCGCCGCCGAGCACGCGGCGAGCATGATGATGCAGAGCACGAGCCACGAGGCGCCGTAGAGCATGCCGACGCCGACCGCGAGCAGGCCCTGCATGAGCACGATGACGGCGGGGCGGTACTGGAACGGCGTGCGGCGAATGACGTGGAATTTCGCGCGCGCCTTGTCGAGCGGCAGGCCCGACTCGATCTCGGCGACGAGCGCCTGCAGCGCCTGCAGTTTCGCGTGGTCGGGCACGGGGGCTCGCACGACGCGAATCAGGGTGAACGGCAGGTCGGCGTCGCTGCGGTGGTACGAGAGGCCGAGCGCGTTGTAGGTGACCTCGACGTGAATCGGCTTGATGCCGAGGGCCGCCGCGACGCGGATTGCCGAGAGCACGACCTCGTTCGCCGAGGCGCCGACCGCGATGAGCGATTCGGCGATGCGCATCGCGAGATCGATGACCTTGCGGGCGTACACCTCGTCGATTGAGAGGAGCGCCTCGGTCATCGGCCGCGACGCCGGATCGGTTCTGATTGCGCTCGCGATGCGCGTTCGCCACTGCCTCCGTGATTCCATCGCCCCCATCTTCGCAGCCGCTTCAGTTGAGTGGACTGAAGTTGCTGTTTTCAGCGCTGAGAACAGCAACTTTTGGCCACCGAACTGCGGAGAAATAGATGGGATACAGACGAAATGGATGGACGTCAGCGTAGTCTGGCGGGAAGCCTAGAAGGGCAAGCCCAAGGCGGCAAGCACAGCGACGTGCGGAAAGAGGCGCAGCCATGACCGACCTCACCCATTTTGTTGGCGGCGAGCATCGGGCCGGCGAGTCCGGCAGGTTCGCCGACGTGTTCAACCCGAGCACCGGCGACGTGCAGTCGCGCGTGCCGCTCGCGAGCGCGGCCGAGGTGGATGCGGCGGTCGCGAACGCGGCGGCGGCGCAGCTCGAGTGGGGCGCGACGAACCCGCAGAAGCGGGCGCGCGTGCTGCTGAAGTTCCTCGATCTCGTCGCGGCCGACCTGCCGCACCTCGCGCGGCTGCTCTCGAGCGAGCACGGCAAGACGCTCGAGGATGCGCGGGGCGACGTGCAGCGCGGCGTCGAGGTGATCGAGTTCGCGGCGGGCGCGCCGCACCTGCTGAAGGGCGAGTACTCGACGAGCGCGGGCACCGGC
This sequence comes from [Zimmermannella] faecalis ATCC 13722, assembly GCF_000381765.1. Lineage (GTDB taxonomy): Bacteria > Actinomycetota > Actinomycetes > Actinomycetales > Microbacteriaceae > Gulosibacter > Gulosibacter faecalis. Next base: position 23,387 of record NZ_KB907079.1, read on the forward strand.
ATCGACGTGTACTCGATGCGGCAGCCGCTCGGCGTCATCGCCGGCATCTCGCCGTTCAACTTTCCGGCGATGATTCCGCTGTGGCAGTGCGGGCCGGCGCTCGCGACCGGCAATGCGTTCATCCTCAAGCCGTCGGAGCGCGACCCGTCGGTGCCGCTGCGCCTCGCCGAGCTGTTCCTCGAGGCGGGCCTGCCGCCGGGCGTGCTCAACGTCGTGAACGGCGACAAGGAGGCGGTCGACGCGCTGCTCGCCGACGATCGGGTGAGCGCGGTCGGCTTCGTCGGTTCGACGCCGATTGCCGAGTACGTCTACGCGACGGCTGCGGCGAACGGTAAGCGCGCGCAGTGCTTCGGCGGGGCGAAGAATCACCTCATCGTCATGCCCGACGCCGACCTCGACCAGGTGGCCGACGCGCTGATCGGGGCCGGATACGGTTCGGCCGGCGAGCGCTGCATGGCGGTTTCGGTCGCGGTTCCGGTCGGGCAGGAGACCGCCGACGCCCTCGCGGCGAAGCTGACGGAGCGGGTCGCCTCGCTGAAGGTGGGCCCGGCCGACGCCGAGGCCGTCGACTACGGACCCCTCGTGACGCAGCAGGCGCGCGATCGGGTGGAGCGCTACATTCAGCTCGGCATCGACGAGGGCGCGACGCTGCTCGCCGACGGCCGCGGCCTCACGGTGCCGGGCTACGAGCGCGGCTTCTACCTCGGCCCGACGCTGTTCGACCACGTCACCTCAGGCATGACGATCTATCGCGAGGAGGTGTTCGGCCCCGTGCTCGTCATCGCGCGGGCCGACGACTACGAGCAAGCGCTCGCGCTCGCGACCGATCACGAGTACGGAAACGGCGTCGCGATCTTCACCCGCGACGGTGACACGGCGCGCGACTTCACGGCCCGCGTCAACGTCGGCATGGTCGGCGTGAACGTGCCGATTCCGGTGCCACTCGCGTATCACTCGTTTGGCGGCTGGAAGCGCTCGAGCTTCGGCGATCTCGGCCAGCACGGGCCCGACTCGATTCGCTTCACGACGAAGACGAAAACGGTGACGAGCCGCTGGCCGACCGGCATTCGAGAGGGGGCGAGCTTCGTCATTCCGACGATGCAGTAACCATGACTGACACGGCAATTGAAGAGCGCGCGGCGATCGTCAGCGCGGTGCGGGACTTCGCGAATCGGGCGCTCGCGCCGTTCGCGGCGGAGCGCGACGCCGAGAAAACTTTCCCGGTGGATGCGCTGCGGCAGGCGGGCGAGCTCGGCCTCGGCGGCATCTACGTGCGCGACGACTACGGCACGGGGCTCACGAGCGAAGACACGGTCGCGATTTTCGAGGAGCTCGCGAAGGGCGACGTGACGGTCGCGGCGTACATCTCGATTCACAACATGTTGGGCTGGATGATCGACACGTTCGGCACCGACGAGCAGCGGGGCCGCTGGCTGCCTGGCCTCGTCGAGATGACCGATCTCGCGAGCTACTGCCTCACCGAGCCTGGCGCGGGGTCAGATGCCGCGGCGATCACGACGAGCGCGCGCCGCGACGGCGATGACTACGTGCTGAACGGCACGAAGCAGTTCATCTCGGGGGCCGGCGCGGCCGCGGTCTACCTCGTGATGGCGCGCACGGGCGAGCCGGGCGCGAAGGGCATTAGCGCGATGCTCGTGTCGGGCGACTCCCCCGGCCTGAGCTTCGGCCCGCTCGAGAAGAAGATGGGCTGGAACGCGCAGCCCACCCGCCAGGTGATTTTCGACGATGTACGCGTGCCGGTCGCGAACCGACTCGGCGACGAGGGCGACGGCTTTCACATCGCGATGAAGGGCCTGAACGGTGGCCGCATCAACATCGCGGCGTGCTCGCTCGGCGGAGCGCAGTGGGCGTTCGAGCGCGCCCGCGAGTACGTGCAGCAGCGGCACGCGTTCGGCGGCCCGCTCAGCGACAACCAGTCGGTCGTGTTCACGCTCGCCGACATGGAGGCGAATCAGCAGGCGGCTCGCGCGCTCGTGCAGCGGGCGGCGAGGAAGATGGATGCGCAGGCGCCCGATCTCGCGGCGACGTGCGCGCTCGCGAAGCGGTTCGCGACCGACGCGTGCTTCGAGGTCGCGAACCAGGCGCTGCAGCTGCACGGCGGCTACGGCTATCTGCAGGACTACGGCATCGAGCGGGTCGTGCGCGATCTGCGGGTGCATCAGATTCTCGAGGGCACGAATGAGATCATGCGCTCGATTGTCGGCCGCGCCGTGCTCGCGGCGCCAGCGAAGGGAACGGCAGCATGACCATCGCGTTTATTGGCCTCGGCCATATGGGCGGCCCGATGGCCGTCAATCTCGTGCGGGCGGGCCACGACGTGCTCGCGTTCGACCTCGTGCCCGAGCTCACCGAGCGGGCGCGCGACGCGGGCGTGCCGGTCGCCGAGTCGGCGGCGGCCGCGGCGGCGCGGGCCGACATCGTGCTCACGATGCTGCCGCAGGGCCGCCACGTGCTCGCCGCCTACACGGGCGAGGGGCAGGCGTCGCTGCTCGAGGCGGCGCCGCCCGACACGCTGTTCCTCGACTGTTCGACGATCGCGGTCGACGAGGCGCAGCGGGCGGCCGAGCTCGCGGTCGCGGCTGGGCATCGGGCGATGGATGCGCCGGTGTCGGGCGGCGTGGTCGGCGCCGAGAACGCGACGCTCGCGTTCATGGTCGGCGGCACCGACGCCGACTTCGCGCGCGTGCAGCCGCTGCTCGTGGACATGGGCCGCCGCATCGTGCACTGCGGCGCGAACGGCCTCGGCCAAGCCGCGAAGGTGTGCAACAACCTCATCCTCGGCATCACGCAGATCGCCGCGGCCGAGGGGTTCGTGCTTGGCGAGCGGCTCGGCCTGACGCACCAGGTGCTGTTCGACGTCACGAGCAACGCGTCGGCCCAGTGCTGGGCGATCTCGACGAACTGTCCCGTGCCGGGGCCCGTACCGACGAGCCCCGCGAACAACGACTATCAGCCCGGGTTCGCGGGCGCGCTCATGGCGAAAGACCTCGGCCTCGCCGCGAAGGCGATCGAGCTCGGCGGGGTCGACGCGAAGCTCGGGATGCTCGCGCAGCGGCTCTACGCCGAGTTCGCGGCGGGTGAGGGTGGTTCGCAGGATTTCTCGGCAATCATCAATACGATCCGCGACGCGAGCGATTCGTGAGCGAGCGTCCAGACCCGCTAGGAGCATCCGTGCCCGAACTGATTCTTACCGAGGCCGAGGGCCGCGTTGGCCGCATCACACTGAACCGTCCCGAGGCGCTCAACGCGCTCAACCTGCAGCTCGCGCACGAGATCGTCGATGCGGCGCTCGAGTTCGATGCCGATCCCGAGATCGGCGCGATCGTCATCACGGGGTCGGCGAAGGCGTTCGCGGCGGGCGCCGACATCAAGGAGATGGCCGACCGCAGCTACGCGAGCATGTACCTCGACGGGCCGTTCGCGCGCTGGGATGAGTTCACGGCGCTGCGCACGCCCGTGATCGCCGCGGTCGCGGGCTTCGCGCTCGGCGGCGGCTGCGAGCTCGCGATGATGTGCGACGTGATTCTCGCGGCCGACAGCGCGAAGTTCGGGCAGCCCGAGATCAACCTCGGCGTGATTCCCGGCATGGGCGGCACGCAGCGGCTCACGGCCGCGATCGGCAAGTACAAGGCCGCCGAGCTCATGCTCACGGGCCGCATGATGGGTGCCGAGGAGGCCGAGCGCGCGGGGCTCGTCTCGCGGGTCGTACCGGCCGACGATCTGCTCGACGAGGCGTCGACCCTCGCCGAGACGATCGCGTCGAAGTCGCTGCCAGTCGTGTACGCGCTGAAGGATGCGCTGAAGGCGTCGCAGAACTCGGGGCTTGCCGAGGGACTGCGGTTCGAGAAGCAGGCGTTCGCGTCGCTGTTCTCGCTCAACGATCAGAAGGAAGGCATGGCGGCGTTCGTCGAGAAGCGCCCGCCAAACTTCACGCACGACTAGCCGCTGCGCGACTCGCCCCGCCCCATCACCTCCGCACCACGCGATTCCACGCGATTCGCCCCACCACCTCCGCACCACCTTCGCCGACTGACGGCAAATTGCAGCTTTTCGCCCGAAAATGTCGCAAATTGCCGTCAGTTAGCGATGGAGACCGCGATGGAGATCGCGACGATCTCCGCTCTCGCAGGAAGCCTCGTCAAGCTTTGAGAGACACGTCCTAGCAACTACGCGAGCGGCTCGACGTGGGGCTTCGGCTCGAGGTAGTCGCCGGCCTGCTTGCGGAACCGGGCGAGGATGCGCACGAGCTCGGTCGCGTCGTCGGCGGGCTCGCCGAGCGGCACGAACACGTGCTCGTTGAGCTGCGCGGTCGCGGCTTCGACGGCCTCCCGGCCCGAGTCGGTGATGACGAGCATCGTCGCGCGGCCGTCGGTGGGATGCGGCTCCCGCTCGACGAATCCGGCGGTCGCGAGCCGGTCGACGGCGCTTGAGACGCTCGTGGGATGCACCTGCAGGCGCGAGATGACGCTGGCGGTGGGCATCCGCCCCTCGCGCGTGAACGCGAGCAGCCGCAGCAGCTCGAACCGCGCGAATGAGAGCTTGAGCGGCTTCAGGGTCGCCTCGATCTCGCCGAGCATGAGCTGGTGCGCGCGCACGACCGAGGTGACGACCGACATGCCGAGCGCCGCATCCTCCCAGCCGTGGTCGAGCCAGTTGCGCTTCGCCTGCGCGATCGGGTCGACTCGCAGCGGTTTGCGCTGTGCCACGCCCATCACCTCGGTTCTCGTCGGTTTCGTTACGGTGCGGTCTCGCTACGGTAGCGCGGTCAGCGGGCCGTCACGCTGCCGAACCGGTTCGCGATCGGCCGCAGCAACACGGGTCGCGCGAGCAGCATGGCGGCGACCGTCACGAGCATCCCGGCGGCGAAGAGCCAGAACCCGAGCCAGCCGTGGTCGCTGCGGGCCGCGAACATGTGGTTGAGGTTGGTGAGCAGCCCGGTCGAGGCGACGAGCAACACGTGCACGATGATGAACGCGACGAAGTAGAGCATGACCGGGAAGTGCACGGCGCGCGCCCACTCGACGGGGAACCGCGCGCTGAGGCGCTCGTTGTGGCTCGGCCACCACTCGCTCATGCGGAATCCGCTCGCGATCGACAGCGGCGCCGCGATGAACACCGTCGCGAAGTACGCTAGCTGCTGCAGCGAGTTGTAGTTCACCCACCCGTTCTCGGCGGGCCACTGCAGGGCCGCGTACTGGAGCGCCGCCGACAGCGCGTTCGGCACGACCTCCCAGCTCGTCGGCACGATGCGCACCCACTGGCCCGTCGCGAACAGCAGCACGACGAACACGGCGCCGTTGATGAGCCAGAGCAGGTCAACGCTCGTGTGGAGCCACACCGCGAGCGACACTTTCTTGCCGCCGCGCTTCGGCGTGAAATACGCCTCGGGCTTGCGCTCGCGCCGCACCTGCAGGCCGCTGCGAATGATGAGCGCGATGAGCAGCAGGTTGAAGAAGTGCGACCAGTTCAGCCACGCGGGCAGGCCGACGGGCGCCCAGTCGGGCAGCGCGTACTCCCCCGGGAACCGCTCGACAAAGCCCGCGATCGGCGCCCACCCGATGAGGCCGCGGGCGATCGCGACGACGATGGTCGCGAGACCTACGACCGCGAGGGCCACGAGCACGGATGCGGCGAGCCACTGCCGGCGGGTTGTGGGGCGGAAGGATGGTGGTGCGGCCGTGACCGGCGGAATCTCAAGAGCCGATTTGGTGACCTGAGTTTCGGCGGGTTCGGGGGTTTCGGCCGGTGCGGAAGTTTCTTGGATGGCGACCCGCTCGACGGTTTCAGTTCGCTCCGCGATTGGGGGCCATGGGTCGCCGCCGACCACTCGCGGTAGGCCTTGCCGGGCCCCATGCGGCGCGACGACTCTGGATGCGCGTCCAGGGACAGCGGCTGGTATTGGCTTCGGCGCTGGTGCTGGAACTGGTGCCTCCGCTTGCGCCTGTCGCTGCTCCAACACTTCCGCCAACGGCGGCCACGGCGCCCCACCAAGAGTCCGCGGCAGCCCCTGCCTGGTCATGACGACGGGCCCTTCCCACCCAACAGCTCAATGACCTTTGGCACGATGGTGAATAGGTCACCAACGACACCAAGGTCGGCGATCCCAAAGATGGGCGCGTTCGGGTCTTTGTCGATGGCGATGATGTTGGTGGCGGTCTGCATTCCGGCGCGGTGCTGGATCGCGCCCGAGATGCCGACGGCGAGGTAGAGGTCGGGTGACACCGAGGTGCCGGTCTGGCCGACCTGGAGTGAGGGGTCGACGTAGCCGGCGTCGACGGCGGCGCGGGATGCTCCGACTGCGGCGCCGAGGGCGTCGGCGAGCTGCTCGATGAGGACGAACTGTTCCTTCGAGCCGACGCCGCGGCCGCCCGAGACGACGCGGCTGGCGGAGCGCAGGTCGGGCCGCGACGAGGCGCCGGCGGTGGGCTCGAAGCCGTCGACGACGAGGCCGCGACGCTCGGTACTCGCAAGCTCGAGCGGCACGGTTTCGCCCGCGGCGGGCTCCGCGCGGGCGTCGATCGAGCCGAGGCGCAGCGTGACGACGAGCGGGCCCGAGGTCGCCGCCGAGGTCGCCTCGTAGGCGCCGCCGTAGACGGAGTGCCGCGCGAGGATGCCCTCGTCGTCGCGCTCCACGGCGACGGCGTCGGCGGCGAGCGGCGCGCGCAGGCGCACGGCGGCACGGCCCGCGGCGTCGGCGCCCTCGGTTGAGTTCGGCACGAGCACGGCCTCGGGATGCTCGTCGGCGACGGCGGCCGCGAGCGCGGCGGCGGCCCGGGCTCCGACCTCGCCAGGGTTGGCCCCAACAGTGCGCACACGGGCCGCGCCGAGGCGCCCGGCCTCGGCGGCAAGCTCGCCGAGCTGCGCCTCCGGCCCGACGACGACGGCGACGGGCGTGCCGAGGGTGGCTGCGGCGCCGAGCGCTTCGGCGGCGCCAGCCGCGAGCATCCCACCCTCGCCGGGAGCTGCGAGCAGCAGCACGAGAACTGAAGTGCTCATGCCCGCTCCCCCACGAGTCGGCGTTCGGTGAGGAACGCGACGATGCGCTCGGCCGCGTCGCCGGAGTCGGTGATGACCTCGCCGGCCTTGCGCGGGGGCCGCTTTGTCGCCGCGATCATGATCGAGCGCGGCTCCTCGAGCTCGTCGAGCGGCGCCGCGAGCTGCGCGAGCTCGTCAGCGAGGTCGTCGAGGCTGAGCGTCTCGAGCGGTTTCTTCTTCGCGCTCATGATGCCGCGCAGAGCGGGCAGCCGCGGGTCGGGCAGCGACTCGGTCACCGAGACGATCGCGGGGAGCGTCGCCGTCACGGCCATGGTGCCGCCGTCGCTCGCGCGCGTCGCCCGCACCGCATCCGTCTCGATCGTGAGGGTCTCGGCCTGCGTCACGGCCGGCCACTCGAGCAGTTCGGCGAGCATCGACGCCATAACCCCGCCGACGCCGTCGGTCGAGGCGTTGCCGGTGAGCACGAGGTCGGGTGCCGTCCGGCGCACGACGGCGGCGAGCACCTCGGCGGTGCGCACGAGGTCGGCGCCGAGCAGGCGCTCGTCGATGACGTGCACGGCCGAGGCCGCGCCCATCGCGAGCGCCTTGCGCAGCGCGGCCTGCGACGACTCGGGCGCCATCGTCACAGCGACGACCTCGACGTTCTCGCCAGTCTCGGCGTGCGCGATCGCTGCCTCGAGCGCGCGCTCCGTGATCTCGTCGAGCACGGTCTCGCTCACCGCCCGGTCGGCGAGCCCGGTTTCGAGCGTCAGCGCGCGGTCACCGAACGTATCGGGTACGGGCTTCACCAGCACGACGATCTTCATCGGCGGGCTCCCTTCGGTCCCGAACGACCCCGTCGTCGTTCGTTGCACATCCTATCGATTAATTGGATGTCAATGTATTCCGAAGCGTGCCTTGCTACCCTCGCGGGCAACCGAACCGAAGGGTCAGCATGGATATCAACGGTCAGGTAGCGCTCGTCACCGGCGGGGCCTCGGGGCTCGGGCTCGCAACCGTGAAGCGGCTGCTCGCGCGGCAGGCAAAGGTGGTCATCGTCGACCTCCCCGGCACCCCGGCCGCCGACGCCGCGACCGAACTCAAGGGCGCCGTGTTCGCGCCCGCCGACGTGCGCGACGAGGCGCAGGTCGCGGCCGCCCTCGACGCCGCGGATGCGCTCGGCGACCTGCGCGCCGTCGTGAACTGCGCCGGCGTCGCCGACGCGATCAAGGTGAACTCGAAGCACGGCCCGTACCCACTCGACCGGTTTCAGCGCGTGCTTGAGGTGAACGTCACGGGCACGTTCAACGTCATTCGCCTCGCGACCGAGCGGATGCTCCGGCTCGCGCCGCTCGGCGAGGAGCGCGGCGTCATCGTGAACACGGCGTCGGTCGCCGCGTTCGACGGGCAGATCGGGCAGGCGGCGTACTCGGCGTCGAAGGGCGCGATCCACGCGATGACGCTGCCGATCGCGCGCGAGCTCGCCGACTACCTGATCCGCGTCGACACGATCGCCCCCGGCACGTTCGACACCCAGCTGCTCGCGGGCCTGCCCGAGGCGGCGCGCGAGTCGCTCGCGAAGCAGGTGCCGCATCCCGCCCGCCTCGGCAACCCCGACGAGTTCGGGCTGCTCGTCACCCAAATACTCGACAACCCGATGCTCAACGGCGAGACGATTCGGCTCGACGGGGCGATTCGAATGGCACCAAGGTAGGTCAGCATGCGATCAACGTTCTACGAAGAAGAGCACGACGCGTTCCGCGAGAGCGTGCGCGAGTTCGTCGCCCGCGAGATCACGCCGCACTACGACGAGTGGGAGCGGGCCGGTGAGGTGCCGTTCGAGCTCTACGCGAGGATGGGCGCGGCCGGGCTCGTCGGCCTCGCGATTCCCGAAGAGTACGACGGCATGGGCGTCGACGACTACCGCTTTCGCATGGTGCTTAACGAGGAGCTCTCGCGGGCGCAGGCGACGAGCGTCAACGCGGCGTTCGGGGTGCACGACGACATCGTGATCCCCTACCTGCTCGACCTCGCGACCGATGAGCAGCGCGGCCGCTGGTTCCCGAGCATGGCGGCCGGCACCCGCATCAGCGCGGTCGGCATGACCGAGCCGGGCGCGGGCAGTGACCTGCAGGGCATCCGCACGACGGCCGTGCGCGACGGCGACGACTGGATGCTGAACGGCTCGAAGACGTTCATCACGAACGGGTTCCACGCCTCGCTGATTCTCGTGTTCGCGCGCACCGACCCCGAGGCGGGCTCGCGCGGCTACTCGCTGTTCATGGTCGAAGACGGCATGCCCGGTTTCGAGCGCGGCCGCAAGCTCGACAAACTCGGGTTGCACGCGCAAGACACGGCCGAGCTGTTCTTCAGCGACGTGCGGGTGCCCGCCGCGAACCTCATCGGCGAGGCCGGGCAGGGGCTCATCTACCTCATGCAGCGGCTGCCGCGCGAGCGCATCTCGATCGCGGCGGCGGGTCTCGCGTCGGCCGAGGCGGCGTACGGCTGGGGCCGCGACTACGTGTTCGAGCGCGAGGCGTTCGGCAAGCCGATCGGTGACCTGCCGACCGTGCGGTTCACGCTTGCCGAGCTCGAGACCGAGCTCGACATCACGCGCGCGTACGTCGAGCGCTGCATCCTCGCGCTGAACGAGGGCGAGCTCACGACGGTCGAGGCGTCGAAGGCGAAGTGGTGGGCGACCGAGCTCGAGCAGCGCGTCGTCACCCGCAGCCTGCAGTTGCACGGCGGCTACGGCTTCATGGAAGAATTCCCCATCGCGCGCGCGTTCCGTGACTCGCGCGTGCAGACCATTTACGGCGGCACGACCGAGATCATGAAAGAGATCATCGGCCGCGACATTGCGAAGCGAGCGAGATGACGACGACCGAGACGCAGGCGACCTTCGACGTTCGGAACCCGGCCACAGGCGAGGTGGTGGGCACGTATCCGCGAACGACGCGCGACGAGGTGGATGCGACGGTCGCGCGGGCGCGGGCAGCTGCGGCCTGGTGGTCGCAGCTGTCGTATCGCGACCGGGCCGAGCGCCTCGGCGCGTTCCGCGGCGCGATCGCCCGGAACTTCACCGACCTCACGCGCGTCGTGCACGAGGAGACCGGTAAGCCGACGGGCGAGGCGGCGCTCGAGATCGCACTGATTCTCGATCACGTCGCGTGGGCAGCGAAGCACGCGCGGCGGGTGCTCGGCCCGCAGCGGCGCGGCTCGTCGCTCATGAGCTTCCACCTCGGCGCGACGGTCGAGTACCGGCCGCTCGGCGTCGTCGGCGTGATTGGCCCTTGGAACTTCCCCGTCATGACGCCGCTCGGGTCGATCGCGTTCGCGCTCGCCGCGGGCAACACGGTCGTCTTTAAGCCGAGCGAGTTCACACCCGGCGTCGGGGTGTGGCTCGCCGAGCGGTTCGCCGAGGCCGTGCCCGAGCATCCGGTGCTGCAGGTCATCACGGGCGAGGGTGCCACGGGCGACGCGCTCGCGCGCTCGGCAATCGACAAGCTCGCGTTCACCGGGTCGACCCGCACGGCGAAGCGCGTCATGGCGGCGGCGGCCGAGCGGCTCACACCCGTGGTCGCCGAGTGCGGCGGCAAAGACGCGTTCGTCGTCGACTACGACGCCGACCTCGACGCGGCGGCCGAGGCGGCCGCGTGGACGTCCCTCGCGAACGCCGGGCAGATCTGCGTCGGCACCGAGCGCCTCTACGTGCACTCGAGCGTCTACGACGAGTTCGCCGAGAAACTCGCCGGCATCGTGAACGGCGTGCGCGCCGGCGCGGGCGGGCAGCTCGGCCCGCTCACGATGCCGTCGCAGCTTGAGGTCGTCGGCCGCCACGTCTCCGAGGCACTCGCCGCGGGCGGGCGGGTGCGCGCCGGCGCGGTGGGCGAACCCGACGGCCAGTTCGTGCAGCCCGTCGTACTCGAGGGCGTGCCCGAGTCGGCCGCCGCCGTGCGCGAAGAGACGTTCGGCCCCACCGTGACGCTCGCGAAGTTCGACGACGTCGACGAGGTGCTGCGGCTCGTGAACGCGACCGACTACGGCCTCGGCGGCACCGTGTTCGGCAAGCGGCGCGCGAACGAGATCGCCGCCGGGATGCGCTCCGGCATGGTCTCGGTGAACGTCGCGCTCGGCTTCGCGCAGGTGCCGAGCACCCCGTTTGGTGGGGTCGGCGCGTCGGGCTTTGGGCGCATCCACGGCCCCGAGGGCCTGCGTGAGTTCGCCTACGCGCACTCGGTCGTGCGAAAGCGGCTGCCCGCGCCCGCCAACTTCACGTCGTTCGGCCGCACGCCGCGGCAGGATGCGCTGCTCGAGCGGTTCGTGCACCTCATGCACGATCGCGCGGGGCGCGGCTGAGTCGGTCACTAGAGGAGGAACCACCATGCGCGAAGCCGTCATTGTCGACGCGATCCGCACCCCGTCGGGCCGCGGGAAGCCGGGCGGCGGGCTGTCGGCCGCGCATCCGGTCGATCTGCTCGCGGGCGTGCTCGAGGAGCTCGTGCGCCGCTCGGGGCTCGACCCGGAGCTCGTCGACGACGTCATCGCCGGCTGCGTGCAGCAGGCGGGAGAGCAGACACAGAACGTCGCGCGCAGCGCGCTGCTCGCGGCCGGGTTCCCACACACGGTGCCCGGCACGACGGTCGACCGGCAGTGCGGCTCGAGCCAGCAGGCGGCGACATTCGCGGCGCAGGCGATTATGTCGGGCAGCCAGGACATCGTGATCGCGGCGGGCGTTGAGTCGATGAGCCGGCTGCCGCTCGGGGTCGCGACGATGGGGCGCGATCCCCTCGGCGAGCGCCTGCGCGCCCGCTACCCCGAGGGGCTCGTGCATCAGGGCATTTCGGCCGAGCTCATCGCCGCGAAGTGGGGGTTCAGCCGGGCGCAGCTCGACGAGTTCTCGGCGCGCTCGCACGAGCTCGCGGCGGCCGCGGCGTCGAGCGGTGCGTTCGACGGTGAGCTCGTGCCGGCGTTCGGACTCACCGCCGACGAGACGGTGCGCCCCGGCACGACTGTCGAGAAGCTCGGCCAGCTCGCCCCGTCGTTTGTCGACGAGGGCATCGCCGCGCGCTTCCCCGAGATCGACTGGAAGATCACGCCCGGCAATTCGTCGCCGCTCACCGACGGCGCCTCGGCGGCGCTCATCATGTCGCGCGAGCGGGCCGACGAGCTCGGGCTGCGGCCACGCGCCCGGTTCGTCGCGTTCTCGGTCGTCGGCGACGACCCGCTGCTCATGCTGACGGGCCCGATTCCCGCGACCGAGCGGGTGCTGCGCCGCGCGGGCCTCGGCATCGGCGACATCGACGCGTTCGAAGTGAACGAGGCGTTCGCGCCGATCCCTCTCGCCTGGCTCGCCGAGACGGGCGCCGATCCGGCGAAGCTCAATCCCCGCGGCGGCGCGATCGCGCTCGGGCACGCGCTCGGATCGTCGGGCACGCGCTTGCTCGCGACGCTGCTCGGCGAGCTCGAGGCGACGGGCGGCCGCTACGGACTCCAGACGATGTGCGAGGGCGCCGGCATGGCCAACGCAACAGTCATCGAGCGCCTCGCAGCCTAGCGCGCGCCCGGCCACTCGCCGAGCATCCGCCCCACCACCTCCGCTGACTGACGGCAATTCGCAGCTTTTCCGCCGAAAACGACGCAAATTGCCGTCAGTCAGCGATGAAATCCGTGACGGCTCGCGGCCAGGCAGCTGGGCGGATAGGCGGGGCGGCTACTCGCCGAGCGCGCGGCTTACCTGCGCGATGTGGTTCGCGACGGCGGCACGCGCATCCTCGGCCGAGCCGGCCTCGATCGCCTCGAAGATTTCGCGGTGCTCGATGTCGGAGGCGACGCGGCGGGCCCGCGTGAGGTTCAGGAACTCCGACTGCGGGTTGAGCCCCTCGCGCAGCAGCGCGACGAGCGAGGCGAGCACGGGGTTGCCGCTCGCCTCGGCGATCGCGATGTGGAACTGGCCGTCGAGGCGAACCCAGGCGCGCAGGTCGTCGCTCGCGTCCATCCGCTCGACGAGGTCGCGCAGGGCCTCGAGCTGCTCGTCGGTGCGGCGCTCGGCCGCGTATCCGGCCGAGGGCACCTCGACGTTGGGGCGCGCCTCGATGAGGTCGGCGGCCGAGTAGCCGCCGAACGTGAGCTGCGGCCGCTCCTGCTTCGAGAGCACGTAGGTGCCGCTGCCGACGCGCGTCTCGGTGAGCCCGAGCGTCGAGCACGCGCCGAGCGCCTCGCGCAGAATCGAGCGGCTCACGCCGAAGCGCTTCGCGAGGTCGTTCTCGCTCGGCAGGCGGTCGCCCACCGCGACGTCGTCGCTGAGCAGCAGCTCCTTGAGTGCCTGAAACGTCGCCTCCGCGGCGCTCACGCGCTTGATTTTGCCTGCGGTTGGGGAATCGTTCACGCTGCTCGCCTCGGTTCGGAATCGGTCCAACTAATCTAGCCGACGGGCATCCGGAATCTTCATCTTGCGCCGCGCATCCACCACCCCTAAGCTGTCCGACAGCTGGACAGATCTCAGGATGGTTGTCGAGCACCACGAAAGGTTCACAATGCACACGAACAATGGTGTTCCCGAGTCGGAGGCGCAGGCGACCGCGCCGGCCGTGACCGACGCGGGCGATTCCGGCTACAAGAAGTCGCTCCAGCGACGCCACATCAACATGATCGCGATCGGCGGCTCGATCGGCACGGGGCTGTTCCTCGGCGCGAGCGGCCGCATGGAGATCGCGGGCCCCTCCCTCGCCGTCGTCTACATCGTCTGCGGCCTGTTCGCGTTCATCATCGTGCGCGCGCTCGGCGAGCTCGTCATGTACCGCCCGTCGTCGGGCGCATTCGTGTCGTACGCCCGCGAGTTCATGGGCGAAAAGGGCGCGTTCACGGTCGGCTGGCTGTTCTTCCTCGACTGGGGCACGACCGTCATCGCCGACATCACCGCGATCGCGCTCTACGCCCACTTCTGGTCGTTCTTCACGCCCGTGCCGCAGTGGGTCATCGCGCTCGTCGCGCTCATCATCGTCATGGCGATGAACGTCACCTCAGCGCGCCTGTTCGGCGAGCTCGAGTACTGGTTCGCGCTCATCAAGGTCGGCGCGATCATCCTGTTCGGCATCCTCGGCATCTACATGATCGTCACGCAGACCCCGATCGACGGACACACGCCCGGCATCGCGCTCATCACTGAGAACGGCGGCTTCTTCCCGAACGGCATCGGCGCGATGTTCGTCATCGCCCTCGGCGTCGTGTTTGCGTACGGCGGCACCGAGATGGTCGGTGTCGCGGCGGGCGAGGCGCAGGATGCGCGGGCGGTCGTGCCGAAGGCCGTCAACTCGATCATGTGGCGCATCATGCTTTTCTACGCGGGCTCGGTCGTGCTGTTCACGCTGCTGCTGCCGTGGACCGCCTACGACTCGAGCGAGAGCCCCTTCGTGACGGTCATGTCGGGCATCGGCATTCCGCACGCGGGCGACATCATGAACCTCGTCGTGCTCACCGCGGCGATGTCGAGCCTCAACGCGGGCCTCTACTCGACGGGCCGCACGCTGCGCTCGCTCGCGACCGCGGGCACGGGCCCGAAGTTCGCGAAGCGGATGAACAAGGCCGGCGTGCCGTACGGCGGCATCCTCATCACGACCGGCCTCGGCGTGCTCGGCGTGATCATGAACCTCATCGTGCCTGAGCAGGCGTTCGAGATCGTGCTCAACCTCGCGGGCCTCGGCATCGTCGGCGTGTGGGCGTCGATCATCCTCACGCACTGGCTGTTCGTGCGAAAGACGAAGCGTGAGGGCGGCGAGCGACCCGCGTTCCGCCTGCCGTTCGCGCCGGTGACGAACGTCGTCACGCTCGTGTTCCTCGCGGTCGTGATTCTGCTCATGGCACTGGATCCGGGGGTCGGTCGCATCACGCTGGGCGCGTTCGTCATCGTCGTCGTGCTGATGGTGATTGGCTGGTACCGGGTGCGAGGACGCATCAACCCCGAGGCCCTCACGTCGAACATCGACATTGCCGCCGAGCTCGACCTCGCCCCGGAGCTCGATGTCGACAGCCCGGACCGCACGGAATCGCAGAAACGAGAGAACTAACGCATGACCACAGGAGACGACGCGCGGCCGGTCGTGGTGCTCTATACGGGCGGCACGTTCGGCATGGTGCCGACCGACTCGGGGCTCGCACCGCATCCGCACCTGCACGAGCAGGTCGCGGCCCTCGTCGGCGACCGCGCGTCGGCTCCGTGGTCATACGCCGAGACGCCGAGGGCGATCGATAGCGCCGAGGCGTCGTACGCGGTGTTCGGCGAGCTCGTCGACCAGGTACGCGGGCTCGTCGCCGAGCGCAACCCGCGCGCGGTCGTCGTGATCCACGGCACCGACAGCATGGCGTACTCGGCTGCGTTCGCGGCGTTCGCGCTCGCCGACCTCGCCGTGCCGGTCGTGTTCACGGGCTCGCAGCTGCCGCTCGGCGCACCCGACAGCGATGCGCCCGGCAACTTCCGGTTCGCGTTCGAGTCGGCCGCGGGCGGGCTCGAGCAGGGTGTCTCGATCGCGTTCGACGGTCGTCTCCTCCCCGCGGTGCGCGCGACGAAGCGTTCAAGCTCTGATCCGTTTGGCTTTCATGTCGCGAAGGGTGGGGCCGCGGCGGGCGACCCGCTCCCCGCGCCGCTCGCCGAAGCCCTCCGTGCAGCCGCGGGCCAACCGGTGCCGGCGGTCGGGCTCGTGAAGGTCTCCCCCGGCCTCGGTGCACGGATGCTCGCGGCAGCGCTCCAGGAGGCTCCCGGTGGCCTCGTGCTCGAGTCCTATGGCGCCGGCACCGCGCCGGTGCGCGGCAACGGGCTCGGCGAGCCCCTGCGCGCGGCGGCCGAGCGCGGCCAGGCGGTCGTCGCGGTGACGCAGTGCGCGCACGGCGGCGTCGATCTCGGCCGCTACGCGGTGGGCGCCGACCTCGCCGATCTCGGAGTGACCGGCGGCGGCGACCTCACGACCGAGGCGGCGCTCGGCAAGCTCGCGGCGCTCGGCCGCGCGGGGCTCGTGGGTGACGACCTGCGACGCGCACTCGCCGCCAACCTCGTCGGGGAACTCGGCGCCGAATTCGCCGAAGTCGAACCTATTACTTAAGCCCATTAATGGTTAGGGTGACCTTACTTTCATAACGAGAGAGTGAGGCACCCGACGTGACCGATCCTTCTGGGCCCGCAGGCCCAACCGAAGCCGCAGCCGATGGCCGCGACGCACTCAAGGGGCTGCTGACGCCCATCCGCGGGCACCTGCTCGCCGGGCGCATCCTCGCCGCCGCCTCGGGCATCCTCGCGGTCGCGCCGTACCTCGCGCTCGTGCGGCTTGGCGACCTGCTGCTCGGCGCCGCGGCGGCTGGCACCGCACCCGACGCCGACGAGGTGCGCGGCGTCACGGTGCTGCTCGTCGGCACGTTCCTCGCGCAGCTCGGCTGCCTGTTTATCGCGCTGCTCATAACGCACCTCGGCGACCTGCGGCTCGCGCGCATCCTGCGGGAGCGCCTCGTCGAGCACATCGCGCACGCGCCGCTCGCCTGGTTCTCGCAGGCGACCTCGGGACGCATCCGCAAGGCGGTGCAAGACGACACGAAGGCGCTCCACACGCTCGTCGCGCACGCCCCGGTCGAGACGATGGCGGCCGTCGTGACGCCGCTCGCGCTCACCGTGACGGCGTTCGTCATCGACTGGCGCCTCGGGCTCATCGCGATCGCGATGGTGCCGATCTACCTCGGCATTCAGATGTCGCAGATGCGCGGCATGGGTGAGAAGACGGCCGAGATGGATGCGCGGCTCGGCACGGTCTCGCAGACCGCGGTCGAGTTTGCCGACGGCATCGCGGTCGTGAAGGCGTTTGGCCAGGTGGGCCGCGCCCACGGCCGGTTCGCGACGGCGGCCCGCGAGTTCGCCGACTTCTACTACGACTGGTGCTCCCCCATGCTCCGCGCCGCGGCGGTCGCGCAGTCGTTCGTGTCGGTCGCGATGCTCGTGCTCGTGAACGTTGGTCTCGGCTCGCTGCTCGTGCTCGCGGGCTGGGTGGCGCCCGCCGATCTCATCGCGACGACGCTCATCTCGCTCGTGATTCCGGGCACCGTGAACGTCATCAGCAGCTCGATGTGGGCGTACCAGCTCGCGGGCGGCGCGGCGGTGCGCATCCGCGACACCCTCGAAACACCCGGCCTTGACGAGGGCACGGCGCACGCGCCCGAGTCGGCGGGCGTCGAGTTCGACGACGTCACGTCTTCGTACGGCGAGGGCCTCGCGCTCGACGGCGTGAGCGCGACGCTCGAGCCGGGCACGGTCACGGCGCTGATCGGCCAGTCGGGTTCGGGCAAGTCGACGATGGCGACGATGCTCGCGCGGTTCCAATACCCGACGTCGGGCGCCGTGCGCGTCGGCGGGGTCGACCTGCGCAACCTCACGACGCGCGACCTGTACCGCACGGTGTCGTTCGTGCTGCAAGACCCGCAGCTGCTGCGCGTGAGCGTGCGCGAGAACATCCGCCTCGCCCGCCCCGATGCGAGTGACGCCGAGGTGCTCGAGGCCGCGCGGGCCGCGAACATCGCCGCCGAGATCGAGGCGCTGCCGCGCGGGCTCGACACCGTGTACGGCGACGAGACGCAGCTGTCGGGCGGGCAGGCGCAGCGCATCGCGATCGCGCGGGCGGTGCTCGCCGACGCGCCCGTGCTTGTGCTCGACGAGGCGCTCGCCGCGACCGACGCCGACGCCGAGGCCGAAATCCAATCGGCGCTGAACCGGCTCGTCGCCGACCGCACCGTGCTCGTCGTGGCGCACCGCCCCGAGTCGGTGCGCGGCGCCGACCAGGTGCTGCTGCTCGACCGCGGGCGCATCGTGCAGCGCCTGCGCGGCGATGAAGTGACCGACGCGGCGCTCGACCGGATCATGGAAAGCGAGGCCGCCCGTGCCTGAATCACGTTTCGACCCGCTGCAGCTCGGCACGTACCGCCGCCAGCTCACGCCCGAGGGCTCGGCGACGCTCACCCGCGCGCTGTGGCTGCACATCCTTGCCGGTGTGGTCGAGGGGCTCGCGCTGCTCTCGCTGCTGCCGATCGCGACGGTGCTCGCCCAGGGCGGCACCGCCTGGGGCCTGTCGCTTGTCGGCTGGCTCGTCGTGCTCGCGGTGTTCGCCGCCGGCACGTTCGTGCTGCGCTACTTCGAGGAGCTCAAGGGGTACTCGGTCGCGCTCGACTTCATGCGCACCTCGCACCAGGCGATCGGCGACCGGCTCGCGCGGCTGCCGCTCGGCTGGTTCGGGCAGGCGCGCACGGGCGGGCTGTCGCGGCTCGTCGCCGACGGGTTTATGAGCGCGGCGAGCGTGCTCGCGCACATGCTCGGCTCGCTCGTCGTGAACGCGTCGGCGCTCGTCACGATCATCGTCGGGTCGTGGGTGTGGGATGCCCGGCTCGGCCTCGTCTTCACGGTCGCGGTACCGGTCGCGGTCGCGGTCATGGCGGTCGCCCGCGCGATCAAGCGCGCCGGCGACCGCGTCGTGCGCGAGCCCGAGCGCGAGTACGCAAATCGCATCGTCGAGTACGCCGTGTGTCAGCCGGCGCTGCGCGCGGCGGGGCGTGCCGACGGGTTCGCGCCGCTCGAGCGGGCGGGCCGCGACTTCGCCGCCGCGAAGGTGCGCGACCTCTGGCTGAGTTCGATCGGGCTGCTGCTCAACGGCATCGTCATGCAGGCGATTGTCGTCGTGCTCATCACGGTCGCCGCGAGCCTCGCGGTCGACGGCACGATGGGGGCGATCGAGACGGTCGCGTTCATCGGCCTCACGCTGCGGGTCATGCGCACGCTCGAAGACCTCGCGAGCATGTCGATCGGGCTCGAGTCGAGCCGCACTCCCCTGCTCGAGATGCGGGAGATTCTCGAGGCCGAGGTGCTGCCCGAGGCGGGCGCGGCGGTCGAGCTGCCGACGCCCGGCGAGGTCGACGTGCGCGGCGTCTCGTTCGGGTACGACGCGGCGGCGCCCGTACTGCGCGACGTGTCGTTCACGGCGCGGCCGGGCACGATGACGGCGCTCGTCGGCCACTCGGGGTCGGGCAAGACGACGATCGCGCGGCTCATAAGCCGATTCTGGGACGTCGACGGCGGCAGCGTCCGCGTCGGCGGGGTGGATATTCGTGAGCAGCCGACCGAGCAGCTCATGTCGCAGCTGTCGATGGTGTTCCAAGACGTCTACCTGTTCGACGACACGCTCGAGGCGAACGTGCGCGTGGGCCGGCCCGACGCATCCGATGTTGAGGTGCACGACGCAGCCCGGCTCGCGGGCGTGACGCAGATCGCGGAGCGCCTGCCCGACGGGTGGCAGTCGCGGGTGGGCGAGGGCGGCCGGTCGCTGTCGGGCGGCGAGCGGCAGCGCGTCGCGATCGCGCGGGCGCTGCTGAAGCGGGCGCCGATCGTGCTGTTCGACGAGGCGACGAGCGCGCTCGATGCCGAGAACGAGGCGAATGTGCTCGCGAGCATGCAGCGGCTGCGGGCGACCTCGACCCTCATCGTCATCGCGCACAAGCTCGCGACGGTGCGCGAGGCCGACCAGATCGTCGTGCTCGGCCGCGAGCCGGGAGCGGCCGGCGCGACGGTCGTCGAGCGGGGCACGCACGACGAGCTCTTCGATGCCGAAGGCCAGTATCGGCACTTCTGGAACCGTCGGGCGGCCGCGGCCGGCTGGTCGCTTCGCGGCGCGGCAGGCCCCGCGAAGTAGGCTGGGCGGATGCTTCCCGCACGCGCATCCCGCACCGGACCGCGGCCGACCTTCACGGTCGACGACGCGGTGGATGCGGCGATGGCGCTCGGGCTCGACCGGTTCTCGCTCGCGGGGGTCGCGAAGGCGCTCGGGGTGTCGACGCCGGCGCTCTACCGGGTGACCGAGTCGCGCGAGCATCTCGCGCACCTGTGCCTCGAGCGGGTTGCGCGGGAGCTCGCGGCGTCGAGTTCGCTCGTCGAGCCGCCCGGCGGCTGGGATGGCACCGGCTGGCAGCGGCTGCTGCGCGACTACGTGGCCGACATGTGGCGCGCGCTCGAGTTGCACGAGGGGCTCGCGTCGGCGATTCTCGCGCATCCGGGGGCGCACGCGCACGTGAACGAGTACCTCGTCGATTTGCGCGATGCGCTCGCCGCGAGCGGGTTCCCGGGCGACGGTGACGCGGTCGCGTTCGTGCTCGACTTCATCGGCGACACCGTGCTCGTGACCCACATCGGCATCGCGCCGATGCGCCGGCGCGGCGACTCGGGCGAGCGCGGCATCGACACGGCGCGACGGATGCTCGAGTCGCGTACCGGTGCCGAGGGCGACGCGATCATCGGCGTCGACGAGTCGTGGGCCGACCGTGGTTGGCTCGACCGCAAGGTCGACTTCATCATCGCGGGGCTCGAGGCGGGCATCCTGCCGGCCGCGCACTAGGGATGCCTCGGCTCCCGGTAGTTGCCGGGTAGCGGCTGCAGCCAGTCGGGGTACTTGTAGCCGGGCTCGCCGGGGAACGCGCCGTCGGTGTCCCACACGAGCTACAGCGCTGGCACCGAGTACTCGCGCGGGCGGTGGTAGAAGTCGTTCGCGCCGTAGAGGGCGGCGCCGGGGTCGGGGAACACTTCGACGCGCACCTGCGTGTCGGCGCCCTCGGGCGTGATGACCTCGCCGGGCAGCAGGTCGCCGCCCTCGAGGATGCGCTCACCGAACGAGTTCAGCAGTTGCCCCGACGAGGAGTGGTCGAGCCCGAACACGATGAGTTCAGGATGCCCGAGGCCGAAGAGGCCGACGGTATAGGCGAACGGCGGGGTCTCGCGTTCGCCCATGATGTATTCGACGGCCCACCGGTGCGTGCGGATCGTTTCGGCGATGCGTCGCGCCTCTTGGTCGAGCCAGGCTTCGAGTTGTGCGTCAGAGATGTCGTTGCTCATGCGGGCAAGGTATCCGCGGGCCCCGACAGGCTCGGGACTTGTCCACAATTCGACCCCAGAGGGTTATCCACAGGCGCCTCGCAAGGTGGCGCCGACCTCGCCAGCCCCGTAGCGCGCAGCATCCCCCACCGAGAATTCGACCACCGCCGTCGCCTCACCAGGGCCCGCGTAGAAGAGGGGCCAGAAGCCGGGATTCGCGCCGGTCACGACCCGCACGACCTCGCAGTGCGCATCCAGCCACACGAGGTCGAGGGCGAAGCGCATGCCGAGCATCATGATGCGGGTGTCACCGTCGTCGCTGCGCAGCAGCAGCGCAGTGTCGGCGGGCAGCGAGTCGATGCCCGAGAGGCCGTGCCCCTTTTCGTCGTCGGTCTCGGGCACGAGCAGGGTGAGCGGCTCCCCCGCCTGCGTCGTCGTGATCGTCGACAGGCGCGAGAGGTCTTGCGGATGCGCGCGCAGGTACGCGTGGATGCCCGCGAGCGCGAGAACCGCGACGAGCACGAGGCCGAGCAGGCCCGCGAGTATCCCCCAGAGCATCCGCCGCATCGCCCTCCCCGAGTTGGTTCTGCGGGTCACAGTACGGCACGCACCGATCCACAACCCACACATAGGTTCGCCAAGGCGTGAGCAAATCCCCCGGTCATAGCGTCGCCGACATGAACACGATGACCAACCCTGACGACACCACTGACACCACTCGCCGACGACGAGGCCGTGGCCGCCCCGTTGGCCTCGCCGCCGCGCTGCTGCTCGCCACCGGGCTGACGCTCACCGGCTGCGCCGTGACCTCCACGGCTTCGACCGCCGACTCGACAACTTCGAGCTCGGTCTCGGCGACCGAAACCACCGCATCCGACTCGAGCTCGTCTTCGAGCAGCACGTCGGCGACGACGACCGCCGAGACGATCAGCGACACCGCGGCGGCCGCCGAGGCGTTCCTCGAAACGCTGACCGACGAGCAGCGCGAGGCGGTGCTCTACGACTACGACGACGAGACGAAATCGACCTCGTGGTCGAACTTCCCGGTGACGTTCGTCGAGCGCGCGGGGCTCAACCTCACCGACCTCACCGAGGAACAGCAGGCCGCCGCGCTCGAGGTGCTCGAATCGCTGCTGAGCGACGAGGCGTATCAGCAGGTCGTCGACATCATGGGCGGCGACGAATACCTGCTCGAGAACAGCAGCAGCACCGAAGACTCGCTCGGCCAGTACTACATCGCGTTCTTCGGCGACCCGTCGGACACCGAAGCGTGGTCGGTGCAGTTCGGCGGCCACCACCTCGGCCTCAACGCCGACCTCAATGGCGGCGAGAACGCGATCACGTTCGCGCCGACCCACCTCGGTATGCAGCCGGCGGTCTACACGAACGAGGATGGCGAAGAGGTGCAGACGTTCGACGGCATCTACTCCGACGCGTTCGCGTTCTACGACAGCCTCACCGAGGAGCAGCAGGCGACGCTCACGTCGGGCGACGTCACGATGTGTGCGCCCGGCGACACGTGCGACTTCGAGTCGGGCGACGGCCTCACGGGCGCCGACCTCACCGACGAGCAGCGCGCGCTGCTGCTCGAGCTCATCGCGAACTGGGTGGGCATGGCCGATGACGAGACGAACGCCGCGGCGCTCGCCGAGATCGAGGCAACGCTCGACGACACGGTCATCGCATGGTCGGGCGAGACGACGTACGACATGACCTCGGGCGACGGCATCTCGTTCTCGATCTCGGGGCCGAACGTCTACATCGCGCTGCAGGCGCAGAACGGTTCGGCGGGCGCCGACGTCGACGGCGTGAACACCTCCGGCTGGGGCCACGTGCACTCGATCTACCGCGACCCTACGAACGACTACGCGAACAGCGTGACGCAGGAGACCGCATCCGGCGCGATGGGCGGCGGCGCACCCGACGGCGAGCTCCCCGACGGCGAGCTGCCCAGCAACTAACGCGCAAAGTCCCTCACGAACTGACGGCAATTCGCGGCATTTTCAACGGAAATGCCGCAAATTGCCGTCAGTTCGCGGAGGTGGGGCGCACGGGAAGAGCGGATGCGCGGAACGAGGCGGAAGCCCGAGATGGCTACGACCGCAGGATCTTCTCCATCGCCTTGCCCTTCGCGAGTTCGTCGACGAGCTTGTCGAGGTACCGTACCTGCTGCATGAGGGGCTCCTCTATTTCCTCGACTCGCACGCCGCAGATCACGCCTTTGATGAGCGACGCGTTCGCGTTGAGGTTGGCGCCGGCGAGGAACTCCTCGATCGACGTCTCCCGCTCGAGGTGCTGCGCGAGGGCGGCCTCGTCGTAGCCGGTGAGCCACTCGATGATCTCGTGCAGCTCGGCCTTCGTGCGGCCCTTGCGCTCGACCTTCGTGACGTAGTGCGGATACACGGCCGAGAACGGCATGTTCGCGACCCGCTTGAGCGTCTTCTCGTCGGTCTTCATGCCCGAATTCTAGCGAGGCGCCCGCAGGCCGCAGCTCAGAGCTCGATCTCGAAGTCGTCCTGGTCGGTGAGGTCGCCGCCGGTCGCGAGCACCCGCTGGGATGCGCGCAGCCGGGCGAGGTCGAGGCGGGTGTTCGTCATCCCGCGCTTCCAGTACCCGAACACCTGGGTCTGTGCGGGCGGCAGCCCGAGGTCGTGCTTGCAGCGGCGGCGGATCTCGCGAATGTCCTCGCGCTCCCCCGCGGCCCAGACGCTCGCGGTGGCGGGGAGGTCGAGCGCGGCGAACGCGGTCGCGAGCGGCAGCTGACCGTCGGGGTCGACCCGCTCAGCGGTGACCTCGCCCTGCAACCCCGCAAGCTGCGCCTCGAGCAGCGCGAACTCGTCGGCGGGCACCGCGGCGATGATCGTCGTCGCCTCGGCGAGCGGCGTGGTGGCGAGGATGCGCGCGGCAGCGGGCAGCGCCGACGAGTCGGCGAGCAGCACGCGCGGCGAGCCGGGGCCGGGGATGCGGTGCTCGCGCGGTCCGACAACGTCGATGCGGTCGCCGACCGCGAGCGCGGCGAGCCACCGCATCGCCGGGGAGCCCTCACCGTGGCGCACGAGGTCGATCTCCACGGTGCGACGGGCGATATCGACGTCGGCGAGCGTGTACACGCGGGAGGTGGACTGCGGTGCGCCCGGAATCGAGGCGAACTCCTCGGGCGGCTCCGGCATCGAGATGCGCACGGTGGGGTTCGGCAGGTCCCAGTGCGCGAGGTCGTCGTCGCCCGAGACGGTGGCCGACACCCGCACAAGCCCCGCGGCGCGGCGCTCGATGCCGGTGACGGTGAGGTAGCGGTCTTCGATGCCCGTTTTGTGGTCGGGATGCTGCAGTACGGCCAGCAGGCCGGCCACTTCTTCTCGCGACATTTGGGCTTGGGCTTGCTGCGCGGCTGAGTTCGAGGGCGCGGCTGAGTTCGACATGCGTTCCTTGCGTGCGTGAATTATGTGAGTAAGGCTAACCTTATTAATCATGCCCGGAACATCACAAGCCCCGTACGCGAGACTGAACGCGTGAGCACCCCCGGACGTCCCCGCCGCATCACCGCTGAGGCCATTGCCGACGCGGGGGTGAAGCTAACGCTGCCGAACGTCACGGTGCGCGGCATTGCCGCCGAGCTCGGCGTGAGCGAGATGTCGATCTACCGGCACACTGGCGATGCCGAGGGGCTGCGAAACCTCGTCGCCGAAGCGATCATCGACCGCGCCAACTTCACGCTTGCCGACCTCGACGACCCCGAGGATGCGCTCGTCGACCTCGCCGTGCGGCTGCGCGAGTTCGTGCTCGAGCATCCGGGCATCGCCGACTACCTCGCGAACCTCGGGCCGCGCACCCAGCTCGCCGTCGACCGAATCAACCGCGCGCAGACCCAGTTCGCCGAGCGGTACGCATTCCCAGCCGAACAGGCGAGCATCCTCGTGTCGACCGTCGCCGAGCACGCGATCGCCCTCGCGGCGCTCGATTTCTGGTCGCATCGGGAGCGCCGCAGCCCCGACCACCTGAGCACGAGTCTTGCGACGGTTCGCGCGGGCGCGCTGGCCGCCGCCGAGCTGTCGCCCCAGGCACGATTCGAGTGGTCGATGCGCGCCGCCGCGCGGGGAACCATGCAGCTGCTCGGGCTGCCGAGCCGCGCATCCGCGCCCGGGAGCACGACATGACCACCGAACCGCAAGCGCCCGCCGCCCCGCGCTGGCCGGCTGACCCCGAGTCGGCGTGGCGTGAGGCGACCCACTCCCCCGACCCGATCACGCGGCTGACCGACCCGCCCGAGGTCGAGTCGGCCGATTTCGCGTCGACGCTCGACTGGCTCGGCGAGCAGCGGTCGATGCTGCCGGCGTTCGCGGTCGTCGCCGCGGTGGTGGGCGCGATCGTCCTCGGCGGGCTCGCGGTCGGGGTGCTGCCAATGTCAGGGGCCGGCGCGATACCGGCTCCGGCGCTCTGGGCGATCGGCATCGGGCTGCTCGTGGTGGCCGTGGCGCTGACGGTGTGGGAGTTGGTACGACGGATGCGGCAACGCGGCCGCGACCTGCAGGAAATCCCGCCGGTGCGCATCGTGCTCTGCGAGCTGCGCACCTCGAAGTTCCACGTGCACGAGGGCGACGGCTACCACGGCACGTGCGTCGCGATCGACGCGGCGGCGCCGGATGCACAGGCCGCGCGGCTGCTGACGGCGTTCCGAATCTGGCTCGCTCGACTCGAGGCCGACCCGGATGCGGACATCGCGGCGCGCGACGTCGGCTGGCAGCCGCGCGGTGCGACGGTGATGACCGCGGAGGAAATCTTCGGCCCGCAGGCGACCGGCGGCTATCTCGTGCGGCAGCCGAACCCACCGGCCGACGGCTGGGGCCTGCTGATCACGCCGCGGCGGCCCGCGAAGCTCGTCGGGCAGCTGCGCTTCGCCGAGGTGCTGCGCTGGCGCGGCGAGGCCTGGACCCTCTGACCGCGGTCGCCCCGGAGCCGTTTTGGGATGAGGCGGAGTGGCCGGGCTCGTTCGCGAGCGACGACGGGCACGACACGCTCCGCTGCGCCTGAGCCGCCGAAGAAGCTGCAGCTGCGCCGATACCGGCGCTGACGGATGCGCGGCGAGCCTACGAGCGCACGAGCCGGCTGATTGCTTCGGAGGCTTCCTGAAGTTTCTCGAGGCCGGCTTCGTCGCTCAGTTTTGCGGCGTCGAGCACGCAGTGCTTGAGGTGGTCGTCGAGCAGCCCGGTCGCGACGCCCTGGAGCGCGCGGGTAAGCGCGGAGACCTGGGTGAGGATGTCGATGCAGTACTTCTCGTCGTCGATCATCTTCGCGATGCCGCGGGCCTGCCCCTCGATGCGCTTCATGCGGCTGAGGTAGCGCTCTTTATCGCTGATGTAGCCGTGCTGGTGGGTCTCGGGGTCGGCGCACATGGGCAGGTCCTCATTTCTGACGATCGGCAGGGTGAACCCGCCGCCGCCAGGATATCGGGCGGGCGGCGGGGCGAGCGTTGCGGTAGCCCACTTACGCGTTTAGC
This sequence comes from [Zimmermannella] faecalis ATCC 13722, assembly GCF_000381765.1. Lineage (GTDB taxonomy): Bacteria > Actinomycetota > Actinomycetes > Actinomycetales > Microbacteriaceae > Gulosibacter > Gulosibacter faecalis. The sequence continues at coordinate 49,759 of NZ_KB907079.1, forward strand.
CGATTGCTGGCCCGACCATGTCAAGAAACGCCCGTGCCGCGGGCGAGGGATTGAAGCTGCTCCACGCGAGATACTCGACCCGGGTCGGGCCGGCGGTGACCGGGATCGTGCGCAGCTCCTCACAGTCGGGAATCACCGCCGGTGGGAGCAGCGCGACGACGAGCCCCTGCCTGACGAGGTCGAGCATGAGCTCGCTGCTTGCCACTTCGAACGCGACGTCGCGGTGCAGCCCCGCTGCGTCGAACGCGAGGTCGGACTGCGCCCGGCCTGGCGATCCCGCAGGAAAGTCGACGAAGGCCTCCTCTGCGAGGTCCGCCAGCCGCAGTCTCCGACGCCCAGCGAGTGGATGCTCGACCGAGACGACGGCGACCAGTCGCTCCCTCGCGAGCACGCGCGAGTTCACACCGGTCGGCGGCGTGCGGTCGGAAAGGCCGAGGACGGCGACGTCCATGCGGCCGGCGCGGATCGCGGCGATGAAGTCGTCGCTGCCGCCGCCCCTGAGCCGGATGCGCACATCCGGGTGGGCGCGGTGAAACTCGCCGAGCAGCGCGGGCACGTCGATCGCCGTCGCGGTGGGGATCACGCCGACGGTCAGTGTGCCGCGAATCTGTCCGGTCGCCGCCGCGGCGTCGGCGACGGCACGCTCGGCGGCGTCGAGGCTTGCGCGGGCGTGGTCGAGGAATGCCTCCCCCGCGGCGGTGAGCTCGACGCGGCGGCTACTGCGGGCGAACAGTTTGACCCCGAGCTCGTCTTCGAGCGCCTTGATCTGGTGGCTGAGCGACGACTGCACGACGAAGCACCGCGCGGCCGCGCGCGTGAAGTTCTGCTCTTCAGCGAGGGCGACGACGTACCGAAGCTGCTGCAATTCCATGCTCCTATGGTCGCAGTTCATCATTGCTATGGCAGCAATCTGTTGGACGCATACTCAGTCGCGGCCAACGATGGATACATGACCACCACGACGCCGACCCTGGCACCGCAGAACGCCGCGGCAGACTCCCCCAACCGCGTGGGCTGGACGGCACTGACCGCGATCGTGCCGATGGTGTGGGGCACGACCTACATCGTCACGACGCACCTGCTGCCCGAGGGGCATCCGTTGTTCGCGGCGATGATGCGCTCGCTCCCGGCCGGGCTCATGGCGCTGCTGATCGCACGGCAGCTGCCGCGCGGGTCGTGGTGGTGGAAGAGCCTCGTGCTCGGCACGCTGAACATGGGCGCGTTCTTCCCGCTGCTGTTTCTCGCGGCGCAGGAGCTGCCCGGCGGGGTCGCCGCCACTCTGGGGGCGACACAGCCCATCGTGATCGCGTTCTTGGCGGTGGCGATTTTGCACGAACGACTGTCGCTCTGGCGCGTGTTCTGGGGCGTGCTCGGCATGGTCGGTGTCGCGCTCGTCGTGCTCGGCCCCGACGCCGCGATGTCGCCGCTCGGCGTCGCTGCCGGAATCGGTGGCGCCGCGTCGATGGGAACCGGCGTCGTGCTCACGAAGAAGTGGGGCCGCCCCGAGGGAGTCTCGCCGATCGGTCTCGCGGGGTGGCAGCTCACCGCGGCTGGGCTCGTGCTCCTGCTGCCGGCACTCCTCATCGACGGCGTGCCGCCGAACATCGATGGCGCCGCGTGGCTCGGATACGCCTGGCTCGGCATCGTCGGCGCGTTGCTGACCTACACAATCTGGTTCGCGGGCATCCGCCACCTCCCGGTCACCGCGACCGCGCTGCTCGGGCCGCTCTCCCCACTCGTCGCGGCGGTGCTCGGTGCGGCGATCGCCGGCGAGGCACTCACGGCTATTCAACTGCTCGGCTTCGCACTCGCGCTCATCGCGATGGTCGCGGGGCAGCTTCCGGGGCCTCGGTGGGCGACCGCAGCAGCCGACCAAGATCGATGACGGCTTCGGGCACCCACCACGTCCAGTCGTGCCCGCCGCTGACGACGCGAGCAGACGCGTCGACCCCGACGTCCGCGAGGCGCTCCGCGAGCGCCCGACTGCGAGCCGGCCCAGCACCTTCGTACCTACCCGCCTGCAGCCGCACGCGCATCCCGGTGCCGGAGTAGGCACGCGCAAGTGCGTCGTCGAGGGCGTCGGGGAACCGCCAGAATGAGGTCGACTGGGCGACGGCGGCGGTGATCGTGCCCCGCGCGTGCGCGAGGGCGAACAGCACCGACAGTCCGCCGAATGACGACCCGACGACGATGGTCTGCTCGGGCGCAACCTCGCCGAGCACACCCTCGCGATGCAGCCGCGGCACGAGCCGCGACGCGACCCATTCCGACTGCCCACCGGGAAGCCCAAGGTCATGAGCGCGGCGGGCACCGGCGTCAACAAACACCGCCGCAATACCGGGCAGGAGACCTTCACGTTCGGCCGCCCGCAGCACGGCCGGGGTGTGCATCCGGTCGAGGTGCGCATCGCCATCAAAGAACACGACGAGCGGCACGCGCGCGTCGCCAGACGATGAGCGCCACAGCCGAACCCGCGGGTCGCCGGGGCGTTCGCAGAGCAGCGTCACGACCTCCTCCCGCGCTCCCGACTCCCCTGCCAACGCCCACGTCCGCCCCTCGGGCAGCCGCACGACGGTACGTGCCCCGACATCCCGCGATCCCGGGCGCGCGGGCCCGCTCCGCGGTCGCCGGTGCAGCCCATCCGTGTGCCACGGCGGCGGCCAATCGCCATCGTGCTCAACGAGTTGGTACGCGGCCTGCCAGTCGTCAGGTACGCGGAACGCGGCGGTCCACCAGCCGTCGCCGGCCGGGTCGAGGTCGCAGGCATCGGGCTGGTCGGGCACGAACCATCCTGATACGGCCAAGGCAACCGCGCGCGCCGCGGATGCGTGATGCCAGAACCGCACGATCGCTTCGCCGCCCTCGCGCTGCACGACGCGGCAGCCGGGCCCGAGCTCGTCATACGCGGGAACCGCCTCACCGAGGCGCGGAACGGACGTGCGGTCGTGCCCCGACGGCCGGGGCAGCGGCTGCAGCCGCTCGAAGCTCGCGGTCATACCGGCACCACCAACGGGCTGCCGGTTGTGGGATGCGCGAGGATCCGCACGTCTTGCCGGTACACGTCGTGGATGCGCTCCGATGTGAGCACGTCGGCGGGGGCGCCGTCGGCGACGATCTGCCCATCCGCGAACATGACGACGCGGTGCGCGTAGCGGGCGGCGAGGTTGAGGTCGTGCAGCACGACGATGACGCAGCAGCCCTCGCCGGCCAGGCGTGCGGCGACGCGCATCGCCCGCTCTTGATGCCGCAGGTCGAGCGTCGCGGTCGGCTCGTCGAGCAGCACGACGCCGGTGCGTTGCGCGAGCACGCGGCCGAACACGGTGCGGGCGAGTTCCCCGCCCGAGAGGGTCGTTGCGTCCCGTTCCGCGAGCGCGTCGACGTCGCCGTCGCGAAGCGCGGCGTCGACGATCGCGTCGTCGTCATCGGAGCGGTCGTGCGGCACGCGCCCCATCTCGACGATCTCGCGCACCGTGAACGAGAATGCGACCGCGTGGTCCTGCGCCATGACCGCGCGGTGGCGCGCGAGTTCCTTCGGCTTCCACGCGTGCGGTGCCTTGCCGCAGATCGCCGCATCCCCGCCACTCGGGTCGATGTCGCCCGCGAGCACGCGCAGCAGGGTCGACTTCCCCGCGCCGTTCGGCCCGACGAGCGCGACGACCTCCCCGGGCTGCGCGCGCAGCGACACGTCGTGGAGCAGCGCGCGGCCGTCGACGCGCACGCTCACCTGTTCGATGCGCACCGCATCCTCGGCATTCACACGCGCACCTCCTTCGACCGCATGACGAGCCAGAGGAAGAACGGTGCGCCGAGCGCCGCGGTGAACAGCCCGATCGGCACCTCCGACGGCGGGGCGATCGTGCGGGCCGCCGTGTCGGCGACCACGATGAGCAGGGCCCCGACGATCGCCGACATCGGCACGACCGCCCGGTGGGCCGGCCCGAACATGAAGCGCACGATGTGCGGCACCACGAGTCCGATGAAGCCGATCGTGCCGGCGAAGCTCACGGCCGCGCCGGTGAGCAGCGCCGCGGTGGCGATCACGATCGCGCGCGTGCGGGTCACGTCGAGGCCGAGGTGTCGCGCATCCCGCTCGCCGAGTGCGAGCAGGTCGAGGGCGCGGTGGTGCGCCATGAGCACGATGAGGCCCGCGATGATTGGCGGGGCGACGAGGGCGAGCTTCAGCCAGTCGATGCCGCCGAGCGAGCCCATCTGCCAGAACACGACCGACTCGAGCTCGTCGTCGTCGGCGACGTAGGTGAGAAATCCGGTCAACGCGGCGAAGCCCGCGCCGACCGCGACGCCGACGAGCAGGAGCCGGGCCGTGCCGCGGGATGCGCGGGGTCGCGCGAGCACGTAGATCAGCACGGTGGCCAGGGCACCGCCGGCGAAGGCGCTCGCCGGCACGAGCCAGCCGTACAGGGCACTGCTGATCGGTGGCAGCAGCACGATCGCTGAGACGGCGCCGGCGGAGGCACCGCCGCTGACCCCGATGATGCCGGGGTCAGCGAGCGGGTTGTGAAAGAGTCCCTGCAGCGCGGCGCCCGACACCGCGAGCGCCGCGCCGACGAGTGCGCCGAACAGCACGCGCGGCATCCGGAGGTGCATCACGACCGTGGTCTCGAGCGCCTCCCCTGCGCAGCCGACGCCGATCACGTCGTGCAGCACGATGCGGATCACCCGGTCGGGCGCGATCTCGATCGGCCCGATGCCGAAGGCGAGCACGACCGCGACGACGATGAGTGCGGGCCCGACGGCGAGCCCCGCGCTGAGCGGGAGCCGGCGCACCGGACGGGCGGGTGCGGTGGTCGTCGTCATTCCGAGTCGGCGGCGAGTGCCTCGGCGAGGGCGAGCGCGCCGGTACCGAGGGCGGGGCCGCTGATCTTGATCTGGGTGCTCGGCATGACGTAGATGCGGTCGTTCTGCCAGGCGGGGGTGTCGATGAGCGTTGGGAATGCCTCGATGAAGCCGTCGACGCCGCCCCACTCTTCGAGGTCGGCCGTGCCGACGAGAATCGCGTCGGGCTGCGTGCTGAGCAGCCCCTCGTCGCTGTATGCGACGGAGTATCCGCGCAGCCCGCTGTCGACGCCGATGCTCGTGAAGCCGATGGCGTCGGCGATATCGGCGCCGGCCGTGCCCGTGCCGACCACGGCGTTCGCGCCGCCGGCGCCGCTCGACGTCACCTGCAGTACGCGCAGGTCGCCGATCTGCTCTGAGAGGCTCGCCGCCTGCGTCAGCTGCTCCTCGACGGCCGAGGCGATCTCTTCGCCAGCCTCCGGGGCGCCGATGTACGAGGCGACGGCGCGGATCTTGTCGGCGGTCGACTGCTGGTCGTCGTAGACGACGGCGTCGATGCCCGCGTCGCGGAACTGCTCGGCGACGTCGCCGTGGCGGCGCGGGTTGTTGCCGATGAACAGGGTGCCCTCGATCGAGAGCAGCCCCTCGGTGCCGGTCGCCTGCGAGAACTCGTACTGCACCGGCGCGTCGAGCGCGATCTGCGAGGCCCCGTCGGCCGGTGCGGCATAGACGTAGTCGCCGAGCCCGAGCGCACCGAGAATCTCGGCGACGTCATCACCGGCGACGATGATGCGGCTGATGTCGTCGATCTCGACCTCGGCGCCGGTGGCGTCGGTGACCGAAACGGGAAGCTGCGGGTCGGCGACCGCGGTCGGCTGCGCATCCCCCTCGACGACGTGCCAGGCGTCGGGGATCTCGACGTCGATTGCCGACGCGGCGCTCGTCTCGTCGGTAGCGCCGGTCGCCGTTGCGCATCCGGTGAGGTGCAGTGCGGTGAGGGTTAGCGCGATGGCTGCGGGGCGGCTTCGTGGCATAGTGACCTTCTTCTGATGTAAGTAAGGATGGCCTAAGTACGTTAGCATTGGTGTGCGCGCTCGCATGACGCCAGCGCGCTCGAGAGCTTGGTGCGGCTTCGCCGCCGACGAAGGGGATTCGATGGCCGATGCACTGGGTTCTGGCAAGTCCGCCGCCGCCGTCGACTTTCTGCGCGCGCGGATCGCCTCGGGCGAGTGGGCGGTGAACTCCCGCATCCCCCGCGAGCCCGAGCTCATGGAGCTCATGGGCGTCGGCAAATCGACCGTGCGCGAGGCCGTGCGTTCGCTCGCGGGCATCGGGATGCTCGAGCCGATTCGCGGGGTGGGCACCTTCGTGCGTTCGCGCACGCCGGTTAATGCGGTCGTGGCGTCGTCGATCGGTGCGTATGGGGTCGAGGATGTGCTCGGATTTCGCGCCGCGCTCGAGATCGAGGCCGCGCGCCAGGCCGCCCTGCACCGGACCGACGAGCAGGCGGAGCGGCTGCGGATGCTGTTGAGCGACGCCCACAACGCCGGCGCCGAGACCTCACTCCCCCGCGCGCACGGGCAGGCACCCGGCGGGTTCCACCAGCAGATCGTCGAGGCGTCGGGGAACCTGCTGCTGCGCGACCTGTACGTTGCCGCGATCGCGGCGATTCGCGACAAGCGGGGCGCAGGGTTGATTCAGGACGATGATCGGGCTGAGCTGCGCCGGGAGGACCATGCGCGGATCGCATTGGCGATTGAGCAGGGGGATGCTGCTGCCGCCGCGGATGCTATGGCGCGGCATGTCGCGCGGGATATTGCGGCGCGTGGGGGTGGGCCGGCGGCTCAGATTTCCTAGGACGTCACGAGCTGCATCAATTCGGTGTAGTCGGTGACAACGTCGTACTTGATGTCATCGCCATTCTTCTCACTGACCGTGGTGAAGAACTTGCGAGCGCACTCGATCTTCGCCTCCTCAATTCCCCACACCGGGATGAGTAGCCCGCATGACAGCTTCGCGTAGACAGCAACCGAGTGACTCGTTTCGACCTCGATGACAAACCGGCGTTCAACCTTGGAGACGATGACGACAGAGTCGCAGACGTGATTGTTGCGCCTCCGAGAACGGCCGCGAGAGCCGCACCGTCACCGTCGACGAGCACCGCGCACCACTGGTCACCTGGGCGTTCAGCGCCTACGCCACCGGTGAACACTCCGTGCGCACTCTCACTAAAGAACTCGTCCGGCGAGGACTGACAACAGTGCCCACCGCGCGGCTGGCAGAGAAGCCGGTCGAGATCCGTCACGTCCACTCGATGCTCACCAACATCTACTACACCGGCATCACCACGTTCAAAGGCGTCGAGTACCCCGGTAGCCACACCCCGCTCATCGACCGCGAAACCTTCGAGAAGGTCCAGACGATCCTGAAAGAGAAGATCAACGGGGAACGGTCGATCAAGCACGACCACTACCTCAAGTCCACGATGTACTGCGGGCACTGCGGCTTCCGGATGGTCGTCCAGGTGGTGAAGAACCGTCACGGCGAAACCTACCCGTACTACTCCTGCCTCGGACGACACTCCAAGCGCACCGACTGCACCCTCCGCTCCATCCAGATCGAACACGCCGAAGACCTGATCCAAGATCTCTACGACCGCATCAGTCTCGCGCCCGACTTCCGCCGCGACCTCGAAACACTCCTCCGGCACGGACTGAAGCAGCTTCGCACCGACACCGACCTTGAACGAGAACAACTCGAGGCCACGAAGCAGACCATCGAGCGTCGCCAACGCAAACTCCTCGAAGCCCACTACAACGACGCGATCCCCATCGACATGCTCCGCACCGAGCAGAAACGCCTCGACACCGAACTGGCCGCCACCAACCGCAGCCTCAGCAACCTCACCGCCGATATCGCCGAAGCCGACGAACTCATCAGCATCGCACTCGACATCGCCCAGCACGCCGGAAACACCTATCGGCAAGCCCCCGAGCACATCCGCCGCATGTTCAACCAGCTCCTCTTCGACAAACTCCTCGTCACCACCGACGACAACGGCCAGCACTACGTCGAGGCAACCTCCCGGGCACCATTCGACGTCATCTACAGCCCAGACACCCGAGCACTCGTCCACGAGGCACGACACGCACAGCACGACGCCACCCCCGACGGCACGGGGCAAACGAAAAAGCCCGCCGAAATCGGCGGGCTCTCCCTGGACGTACTGTCCGATCAGTTCATTGCTCTTGTCGAGGGTTCGAGTAAGAGCATCGTGGTGGACCTAAGGGGATTCGAACCCCTGACCTTCTCATTGCGAACGAGACGCGCTACCAACTGCGCCATAGGCCCTTGCAACAAGGAAAAACTCTAGCACGCACCTGGCCGCTCGGTGAAATCGCGCGAGCAAATCCCGGAGCCAGGAGCAGAGCTAGCGGTTCCCGCCGCCGTTCCCATTGCCGCCGCTGTTCCCGCCATTGCCGCCACCGCCGTTGCCGCTGTTCTGCGTCGGCTCGGGCTGGCTCGTCGGCTGCGGCTCATCATCATCGTCGCCGCTGCCGCCACCACCGATGACGCCCGGGGTCTCCTCGGGGTCTTCGGTCTCCTCGGGCTCCTCGGTGGGCTCCGGAGTCTCCTCGGGTTCCTCGGTCGCCTTCGGCGCCTGCGTCTTCGGCGGGGCCGGCGGCACGTAGGTGACGCGGTTCGCGTAGTGCTCGTCGCGCGCGTTACCGAGCGCCGCGGCGAGCTGCCCGACGGCGGCCGAGAGGTCGGTGAGTTTGTCGGTCGAGAGGTTCTGCTGCACGGCGATCACGGCCGAGTCGATCTCGGTTACGGTGTCCCAGTTCATCGCCGACCACTCGCCCTTGAGCTCATCCACTCGCGAGAGCAGCTCGGGCACGTAGGTGTCGACGAAGTAGCTCACCGCGTCGTCCGAGAGGCGCTGCGTCGTGCCGGCGTTGTTGTCGACGAGCGACTCCGACACGGCGTCGATGCGGTTCTTCATCTCACCGCTCGTGTCGTCGGTGACGAACGTCGCCGAGAGCGCGTAGGCGCCGATCACGGGCTTCGAGGTGTCGGCGGCGGCCTGCACGTCGGGCTGAATCACGACGATGTTCGCGGTCTGCACACCCGCGGCCTCGGCGGCGGCGATCGCCTCGCGGCGGTTCGCGCCGACGAACGAGATGATCATCGGCAGCACGATCACGACCACCAGCAGTACCGAGAGCAGCGTGATGAGGTTCACGCGCCGCTGCTGCGACGAGCTCTTCCACTTCGCGCCGAACCCACCGGTCGCGGCGCGCGCGTTCGTCGCGCCGGTGCGCCCCATGTCGCGACCCGTCGACGTGAACACGCCAGAGCGAACCTCGAGCTGCTCGTTGCTCGTCTGCTCGAACGGGTTCGGACCGACACGTTTGGCCATCGAGTGTCCTGCCAACCTTGAAGTAGTAACGGGGATATCGGGCGCGGCGGCGCCGCTCAACCCCTAAGCGTACCCGCTAGCCCGCGCGGCGACGACGAAGCAGTGCGTCGAGGTCGTCGTACTCCCCCGCGCCCGCGTCTTCGACAATCGCGTCGAGGTCGCCCATGCGGCTCCAGCCGCTCGCGCTGTCGACGGTGATGGGGCGGATGCGGTGGGCACCACTCGGCAGGGTCGCGACATCGCGGTGCGCGTCGCGCAGCGCCTGCGTCGAGCGCTCCGACTCCTCGCGCAGCAGCTGGGCAAGGTCGACGTCCATCTGGTCGCGCTCGGCGGGCTCGCCGCCGGGGCCGCCGCCGGGGCCCGAGCCGTCGGGGCCAGCAAACTCGTCGGCCGTCGCGCGGCCGAGGTAGAGGGGCTTCGGGAGCGGCACGGGCGTCCACGAGTTTGCGGGCGCCGGGGCCGCGTCGGCCGCCGGGGTCTCGAGGTCAAAGAAGATGATGTCGCGCTGCTTCGGCTTCGCCTCGGCGATCTGCTCGAGCTCCTCCGCAACCTGAGGGGCCGCGGGCGCTTCGACGGGAGCGTGCTGCTGCGCGAGCCAGACCGAGTTGATGCGCGTGAGCATCCACCCCGCCCCGACCGCGACCGCAACACCGGCGACGAGCAGGGCGATGCCGACCCCGGTCATGCCCACCACGAGGCCGATGACGAGCAGCACGATGCCGAACGCGCCGGTACCGGTGGCCGCGAGGCGGCCGCGCTGGCGACGCTTCGCCGCCTCGGCCGGGTCGCCAATGCGCGGCGACGGACCCGTGAGCTTGCGCTCGACGGCGCGCTCCGAACCCGACTCGCCGCCGGCCCACCGCTCGGCCGCGGTCTCGCCCTGCGCGCGCACCTCGGCCTCTCGCTGTGCCGCTCGTGCTGCCGCTGCTCGCGCTCGTGCCACGGCCTCGCGCCGAGCAATCGCGTCTGCCATCTCTGCCTCCGCTGCTTCTCGTTCTTGCCGGTTGGCCCGCGCCTCTGCGAGCTTGAGTTTCGCCGCCGCCGCGCGCTGCGCCGCCTCGGCTCGTGCCTGTTCGCGCACGGCCTCGGCCTCGAGCTGGCGGGCACGCTTGAGCTCGCGCTGCTGCGTGCGCACGCCGCGCGCCGTCGCCTCGACCTCGTACACCTGCGGGGTCGCCGCCGTCTCGGCGAGCGCACGAATCGTCTGCTGCAGGCGCACCGCGTTGCGGTCGCTCGCGCGCGCGTTGTGCTCGCGCACCCACGTCGGCACGTAGAACCCGATGGCGAGCAGCGCAATCAGCGCGAGCGCGATGCTGCTAGCCCCTCCGAATTCCTGCATGCGCTCACGTTATGGGGCAGAACGAGCGAAGCCCCGGATTGTTTCGGGAGTGTCTCGTGTGACGGATGTGGTTTCCCAGGTTGCGCTGAGGTTCGGGGCACCAATAGCGCTCAGCGTCGAGCTACGAAAGCGGCCCAGCCTCGGGCCGCGCGGCGACCCGCTCGTCGACCTCGCCGTCGCGCCAGCGACGATACACACCCTGCGGCACCTCGTCACGCACGAGGCCGAAGCAGTAGTGGTCGCGCCAGTCGCCGTCGATGTGGATGTACCGGGCCCGGCGCCCCTCGTACCGAAACCCGAGCTTCTCGACGACCCGCAGCGACGGCACGTTCTCGGGGCGAATGCAGATCTCCACCCGGTGCAGGCCGAGGCGCTGGAACGCGTAGTCGGTCGCCATCGCGACGCTCGCGGGCGTGTAGCCGCGCCCCGCGACCGACTGCGCGACCCAGTAGCCGATCGTGCCCTGCATGACCGCGCCCCACTGGATGTTCGACATCGTAAGTTGGCCGACGATCGCACCGCCGACCTCGAGCACCCACGGCACCGACACCCGCTGCGCCGACTGGTCGAGCAGCGACCGCACGGCGCCGCGCACGTTCCAGTTGCCCGAACCGCCCGGCAGCGTCGCCTCCCACGGCTGCAGCCACGGCCGGTTTGCGAGCAGCACCCGCTCGAGCTCCCGCGCGTCGCGCATCCGCAGCGGCCGCAGGGTGAGCTCACAGTCGACGAGCTCGGGATGCTCGCTTCCCGCGAGGGCCACTAGCCCTCGTTCGCGTCGTCCGCGGCGAGCTGCGCCGCGTACCACTGCACCCACTCGCGCGTCTGCGCGCCGAGGTCGTGCGACGCGACCGCGAGCTCGACGTTCGCCTTGATGTACTCGAGCTTGTTGCCGGTGTCGTAGCGGCGGCCCTCATAGACGAGCGCGACGACACCACCGGTCTCCTCGCGCCGCTGCGCGAGCTCGACGAGCGCATCCGTGAGCTGAATCTCGCCACCGCGGCCCGGCTCGGTGCGCTCGAGAATCTCGAACGCCTCGGCGCGCAGCACGTACCGGCCGATGATCGCGTAGTTCGAGGGGGCGTGCTCGACGGCCGGCTTCTCAACGAGCGTGTCGACCCAATACGTCGGCCAGCGGTAGTCGCCGGCGCTCGCGAACTCGCCGTCGATGAGCTGCGGCGCGACGACGCCGTACGACGACACCTGCTCGACCGGCACCTCCTGCACCGCGACGACGGTCGCGCCGGTCTCGGCGTGCACCTTGATCATCTCGTGCAGCAGCTCGCCGCCGTCGGCGATGATGTCGTCGCCGAGCAGCACCGCGAACGACTCGTCGCCCACGTGCTGGTGGCCGCGGTACACCGCGTGGCCGAGCCCGAGCGGCGCGCCCTGGCGCAGGTAGTGCACGTCGGCGAGCGTGCTCGCGTGGCGCACCGCCGCGAGCTTGTGCTCGTCGCCGCGCTCCTCGAGCGCCGCCTCGAGCTCGAGCACGCGGTCGAAGTGGTTCTCGAGCGGCGTCTTATTGCGGCCCGTCACCATAAGAATGTCGGTGAGCCCGGCTTCCACGGCCTCTTCGACGACGTATTGAATCGCGGGCCGGTCAACCACCGGCAGCATCTCTTTCGGCATCGCCTTCGTCGCCGGAAGAAATCGCGTGCCGAGCCCTGCGGCGGGAATGACCGCCTTCTTCACCTCATACGTCATGATCTGCATCCTAATCACTGGGCATGACCGCTAGCGTTGTCGCATGCTCACGAAATGGGAGGTGCGCGACGAAGTTCGGGCACGGCGGCGGATGCGCGGGGCCGAGTCGACCGCCCGGCTCGCCGGCCAGGTTCGGGACCAGCTCGAGGGCCTCGTGACCCGCTTCGATGCGCGCACGATCGCCTGCTTCGCCGCGACCCCGCTCGAGCCGCCGACCGGCGCGTTCCTCGACTGGGCGCGTGAGCACGGCGTGCGCGTGCTCCTCCCCCGCGCCGTCTCGGCGACCGCGCTCGAGTGGTGCGTCGACGACGGCACGCTCCGCGAGCATCCGCGCCTTCGCGTGCCCGAGCCCGCGGGCCTGGCCGACCCCGCCGGGCTCGACCGCGCCGAGCTCGTCGTGCTGCCCGCGGCCGCGGTCGATCGCACCGGCGCCCGCGTCGGCTGGGGCGGCGGGTACTACGACCGCGCGCTCGAGGTGCTGCGGCCCGACCTGCGCAGGCGCCTATTTGCGCTCGTGCACGACGACGAGGTCTTCGACGCGCTCCCCCACGAGCCGCACGACGTGCCCGTCGTGGGCATTGTGACGCCGACGATGTATCTCGAAACGCATTCGGAATCGCGCTAGCGGCACAACAAATCTTGCTGAATTTTCTGGCGTGTTGTTCTTGAGATTTCCTGTGAACGATATGCTCAAAACGCTACCGCGATGAGAGTTGCTCGCTGTAACCCGGCGGGCGGTTCCCGCGCAGTGGCCGGACAATGACATGTTTCCGACCCATAAGGAGGAGCCGTGAACGGCTTCAAAGAATTCATCATGCGCGGCAACGTTGTCGAGCTTGCCGTCGCGGTCATCATTGGCACCGCATTCACGGCAATCGTCAACGCGCTTGTCGAAGGTATCTTCAACCCGCTTATTGCCGCGATCTTCAACGCTGACGCACTGGCTGATGCCGTGTGGCAGGTCGGCCCCGTCGCCTTCGGCGTCGGCCAGGTCATCGCCGCGGTCATCAACTTCCTGCTGATCGCCCTCGTGGTCTACTTCGTCATCGTCCTGCCGATGAACAAGTTCAACGAGGCCATGTACGTGCGCAAGCACGGCCACAAGCCCGACGAGGAGGAGGCGGCCGCTACCGAGACCGACCTGCTCACCGAGATTCGCGACCTGCTCGCCGCCCCGCGGCAGTAGTTCCCTCGAAGCAAACGGGCCCGACCACTGGTCGGGCCCGTTTTGTGTTTCCGCGTCTCGCCGTGGGCCGGCGTTAGGCACCCGGTGCCTCGCGCGGCACCGTGTCGCGCGTGCCGAGCCACGCGGCGGCGGGCAGCACGAGCACGAGGGCCGCCACCGCGAACGCCCATTCGAAGCCCCAGAGGTCGATGATGAGGCCGGCGATGAGCGGGCCCGTGATCTGCCCGAGGTCTTGCACCATCTGGTAGAGCGAGAGCGCCCGGCCACCCGAGCGGTGCGGGCCGATGATGTCGCCGACCGCCGCCTGCGAGACGGGTCCGCAGAGCCCGCTGCCGACGCCGGCCGCGAGGCTCACGAGCAGCACCACCCAGAGCTCGTGCGACCAGATCATGCCGAGCGTCGACGCGATCGACACGACGAGCCCCGCGAGAATAAACGGGCGTCGCCCGTGCCGGTCGCTCGCGTGCCCCGACCACTGCAGCACGATCACCATGCCGATCGCGGCCGCGGCCACGACGAGGCCCGCCGCGTACGGCTCGTCGTTGATGACCTGGCTCACGAACAGCGGCACGACCGCCGCGCGCATGCCGAGCACCGCCCATCCGTTCGCGAACCCGAAGGCAAGTGAGGTGGGATACGCGGGGAGCTTGAGTGCCTCGCCGAAGCTGATGGGAGGCAGCTTCGTCGTCGTCGCGGTGCCGCGCGTGCCGACGCCGCGCAGCAGGGCGGCGACGATGCCGGCCGCGACGACGAGGCCGCAGCCGTAGACGAAGAACGGCACGGCCATGCCGGCCTGGCCGAGCAGACCGCCGAACACGGGGCCGGTGATGTTGCCGACGAGGAACGTGCCCGACCACAGCGACGTCACCCGGCCGCGGATGCGCGGGGGCGAGTAGCGCACGACCATCGCCGACGCCGAGAGCGTGAACAGCGCCGAGCCGATGCCGCCGAGGCCGCGGTAGATGAGCAGCTCGACGTACGAGGTCGCGAACGCCGAGGCGAAACTCGACGCGGCGACGATGAGCAGGCCGGCGATGTACATGGGCCGCTCGCCGAAGCGGTCGACGAGCACGCCGCCGAACGGGGCCGTGAGGAAGCGCATGAACGCGAACGCGCTCACGACGACGCTCACGAGGAACGCGCCGACGCCGAAGCTCTCGGCGTACTGCGGCAGCACGGGTACGACGAGCGCGAAGCCGATCGCGACGAAGAAGGTCGCGCCGATGAGCACCCAGATTTCGCGAGGGATGCGGTCGCGTGCGGCCGCCGCTGCGGCGAGGTCGACGACGGGGATCTGCCCGGTTTCGGCGGCGACGAGCTCGAGTTCCTCGTCGTCGTCGCCGCGCCGTGTCACGCCCGAGCCTTTCCGGCGCGCGACCACCGCGACGCCCCGCTATACATTAACGCTGTGCGGCGGAATGTTCTCGCGGAGCCGGTCGTCATTGTCGCCCTCGGCCTTCTGCGCGGGGGCGTCACCCCAGGCCTCGGGGCGATCCTCCTCGGCGAGCACGCGACCGAGCTCGGCCGGATGCGGGTCGCTCCCGGCCGGGGGCTCGGTCGTCACGCGCCGGTGCTTGCGGGTCACGCCCTGTCGACCTCGTCGGATGCGGTGGCGCTGGCGTCGTCGGTCGCGTTGGCGTCGCTGGCCGGTTCCAGGCTGGCAGGCTTCGGCGCCGCCGGCTCGATCGCGGCCGCGGCTGGCGGCAGCTGCGGCTTGCCCATCGTGAGCTCGGGCAGGTCGCCGGTCTCGTCGGGAATCGGCACCTCGAGCGCGACCGCGATGCGGCGGGCGACGGCCTCGGGATTCGCGAACAGCTCGAACGCGCGCACGCGCAGGTAGTACCAGCCGAGGCGCTTCAACAGCTCGGGCCGCAGGCGCAGCGACTCGCGCAGGGTCGTCGTCGTGCCCGAGCCCGCCGCGACGTCCATATCGATAACGATCGCGCGGTTGTCGTACGACGCCGCGAGCGGAATCTCGCCGCGGAACCCGAGCTCGACGCGCATCCCGAACGCCCCAAGGCGCCGCGCAAGATCGACGAGCATCGGCGCCTCGCCGGCCTCGACGAGGTCGGCGCCGCCCGGCTGCTCGGTGCGCTCCTCGAGCTCGGTGAGAATCTCGGCGAGCCCCACCGTGCCGCGCGTGAGCCGCGACATCTCGAACTGCTCGGGCCGCACGCAGGTGACGATCACGAGCGAGCGGCGCGCGCGGGTCATCGTCACCGCGAGGGCGCGCTCGCCGAGCGGGCTGCCGAGCACCCCGAAGTCGCTGAGCACGCGGCCGTGCGGCGTGACGCCGTAGCCGAGCGAGAAGATGACGCGGTCGCGGGCCTGCGCGGCCGACGCCTCGATCGTCGCGACGATGAACGGCTCGCTGCGCGGGCGCGTGAAGAACTCGGCGAGGTCGTGCCGCTGCGACACGGCCGACCAGATCGCCTGCTCGACGCGCTCGGCGTGCGCCGACGACGCGCTCACGACCATGAGCGACTCGCGGGGCCGGTGAATCGCGTGGTCGAGCACGAGCTCGACGACGCGGGTGACCTCTGCGTCGGTCGCCTCGACCGTGCCGGTGCGGCGGTCGGGCAGGCCCGTGCCGCCGGGCACGTACGAGTACGTGAGCGAGGAGTGGCCGAGGAACGCGCCGGCCCACGGCATCGAGTGCAGGCGGCCGCCGTAGAAGCGAGAGTTCACGAGCTCGGTGAGGTCTTCGCCGCCGGCCCGGTACGAGCGGGTGAGGGTGACGGTCGGCAGCAGTTCGGCGAGGCGGGCGTACGCGGTGTCGGCGATGCTCGCCTCGACCTCGGCCTCGGTGCGGTCGGTGCCGCGGCGCGGCTCCGACGGCGGCTGCACCGCGACGTCGAACGGCGTCGGGTACTGCGTGACCGGGTCACCGAACGCGATCACCTGCGAGCTACGGCGGATCGCGCCGAGCGCCTCCGCCGTCGAGATCGCCGCCGAGTCAACGAGCAGCAGGGCGTCGAACTTCAGGCGCGGGTCGATGCGCGGCACGTCGTACGGCGTCGTGATCCACACCTGCGTCACCGAGCGCGACAGGCCCGCCGCCTGGTCAACGAGCTGCCGCGACGTGAGGCCGGGCTTGCGCAGGAGCTCGCGCAGCGCATCCGCCTCTTCGGCGCGGTCGACGAGCGCGACCTTCCACGCCTGCGCGAGCTGCCAGGCGAGCTGGTCGGCGCTCGAGGCGGTGTGCGCCTCATCGACGACGCGGAAGTCGCTCTCGAGCCGTGTGAGCACGCGGGTGTTCGCGTTGAGCAGGGCCTTCTCGGTCGCGAGGAGCTCCTCGAGGGCCGACTGCCACCAGGCGAGCTCGAGCTCGTCTTCGACCTCGTGCGCCTCGAGGTGGCGCTCGCCGAGGTCGTCGAGCAGGTCGCCGAGCCCCTGGCCGCGCAGCCGCTCGTTCAGTGCGAGCCGGTCGACCGCGTTGTCGAGCACCTCCGACTTCGCGGCGAACTGCTGCAGGCGGTCTTCGAGCTCCCCGATCGGAGTGTCGGCGAGCGTCTGCTTGCCCGCGTCGCTGAGCGGCTCGTCGACCACCTGCACGAGCGTATTGATGTCGCGCCAGCGGGAGCGCACCGCGTCGATGCCGGTCGGCACGTTCGGCTGGGCCGCGTCGCGCACGTAGCGGTGCCACATGATGCGCTGGCGCTGCACGTACTTCAGCGAGTCGTGCAGCTCGTTCACGGTGACGCCCGGGCGCACGAACTCGCGCGCGTAGTTGCGCAGCTCGCGGCGGCGGGATGCCGACATGTCGCTGCCCTCGCGGCGCGGACCGGTCGCCTCGATGAGCTCGGCGAGGTCGGCGTCGAAAATGTCGGCGGTGAAGCGGTCGAGGGTCTCGCGAATGTCGGCGAGCAGGCGCAGGTAGATGCCGAGCTCGGCGAACGTCTCGGGCGAGCGCAGGTTCGTCTGCTCGACGAGCTTCTCGCCCGAGCGCAGCAGCTCGCTCACGCGGCCGTCGGCGAGGCGCACCGCGGTCGAGTGCACGTGCTCGACCTGCTCGGTGCTCTCAAAGCCAACGCCAACCCAGGGCGACTCGTCGTTCGCGAAGCGGAACTCCCCGAGCTCCGCGAGCTCGCGCATCTGCTCGGCGACCTCGGCCCGCTTCGCGACGTTCCGCAGGGCGACGAGCTCGGTGTGGCCGAGGCGCGCCGTCGTCGAGGGCGGCACGTCGCGCAGCTCGAGGCGGCTGAGCTCCTCGAGCGCGTCGAGGGGCGAGACGCCAAGCTCGGGATGGTCGGCCGTGAGCGCGCCGCGGTAGTCGGCGAGCACGCGGCGCAGGCGCACGAGCGCGTCGTCAAGGTCGGCGGTGTTCGGGCGCTCGGCGCGCTCGTTGCGCGAGATGCCGGCGATGACATCGCGGCGCAGCGTGCGCGGCGTCACCGCAATGCCCTCGAGGCCGGTGTGCTTGAGACGCGCACGAATCGCGCGAATCGACGCGGTGCGCGGCGTCACGACGAGCACGCGGCGGTCGCGGTCGACGAGGTGGCCGATCGCGTTCACGACGGTCTGCGTCACGCCCGTGCCCGGCAGCGTCTCAACGACGAAGCTCGAGCCGCCGAGAATCGCGTCGACGACGCGCTCCTGCTCGGTGTCGGCGTCGAGCAGCAGGCGGTCGCTCGCGGGGTCGCGGCGGTCGGGGCTGATCTGCGACTCAGTGTGGATGCGCTGGCGAAGCCGCCGCCGCGCATCACGGTCGCCCGCGAGCGCGTCGATGACGGGGTGGCGCAGGTCGGCCGCGTCGTCGGTCATCGCCGACGCGAAGTCGGCGAACGTCGACAGCGCGGCCATCGAGTCGACCTCAAACTTCGGCAGGCGGGCGCCCACCTCGCGCACGTACTCGAACGCGGCCTCGGGGAACAGCGTGCTCTCGTCGCCGACCTTCGCCATGAGTTCGCTCGCGCGGAGCTTCGCGCCGTCGTCGAACAGCGCCCGCAGCAGCGAAACGTTCGGCTGCAGCTTGCCACGCAGGCGAATCTCGTAGTCGCGGCCGAGGCGGCGCAGGCTCGCGGTGCGCAGGAAGATCGGGGCGTGCAGCTCGCCGTCGCCGCCGAGCCAGCTCGCGAACCCGATCGCGAGGTGCACGGTGTTGAGACCGCGGCCGGCCTCGAGCTCGGCGCCGCGGCGCGCGACGAGGCCCGCGGCCTCGAGTGCCGTGCGGAACGCGATCGGCTCCCGCACCAGGCTCGAGAGCATGACGGGCCGGCGTGCGAGCAGCGTCGCGATGCCCGAGGGGTGCGCCGTCGTCAGGTCGATGTAGGTGCCGCGGCGCGCCGCGAAGTTGCGCAGCGGCGACGTGCCGCCGAGCGTCGCGAGCTCGCTGCGCCAGCGCTCGTGCGCGTCGGCGAGGTTGACGGGCTGCGCCGCCTCCTCGGGAAGCTGCGGCGGCGCGAAGTCGGTGGGTGCCGGCGCGGTCGTGTCGGTGTCTGCCGCGGGGCCGGATGCGCTGGCGGCAGCGACGTCGCTGTCGTCGCCTCCCGCTGCCGGCCGGGCCGCGGGAGCCGCATCCGTGTCGCCCTTCGGCGCGAACGCGTTCGCCTCGGCGTCACGCGATCCGCTCGAGCGGGATGCGCGCGCCTGGTTAATCCACTCGGTGGGCGCGTCGCCGATCGCGACGCCGTCGTCGAGATCGGTCTCGCGGTCACGTTCGCCGCCGCGATCAAGGATCGGCGCGGTCTCGCTCTCGTCGCGCACGGGCTGCGCGACGTCACGCTCGTCGTCGCTGTTCTTGGCGCTCTGCCTCTTGAATATGCCCCACACGAGCACCAACCTAGGCGACCGAACCGCGCCTTCGCCGCAGCCGTCAGGGAGTTTCACACATTCACAGGCCCGCTACGATTGCACTGCTGCCTCCGTAGCTCAGTGGATAGAGCATCCCTCTCCTAAAGGGTGTGCGCGAGTTCGATTCTCGCCGGGGGCACCACGCTGATGCGTTCCCCCTCCCTCGCGTTGATGCCCCATCCTCGCGTCGATGAGTCCCCCATCCCCGCGAACTGACGGCAATTTGCGGCTTTTCCCCTGGAAATGCCGCAAATTGCCGTCAGTTCGCGGAGGAAAAGAAGGAGGCGGCGCAGGCGGATGCGCGTCGATCGGCGCGGATGCGGATGCGGGTGAGGGCGCGGGCGCGGATGCGGGTGAGGGCGCGG
>NZ_KB907079.1:69441-218030 GCF_000381765.1 [Zimmermannella] faecalis ATCC 13722
GCGGATGCGGGTGAGGGCGCGGGCGCGGATGCGGGTGAGGGCGCGGATGCGGATGCGGGTGAGGGCGCGGATGCGGGTGAGGGCGCGGATGCGGGCGCGGGTGCGAGCGTGGGGCACCACACGCAAACGACCCGGCCCGGTCTCCTCGCGAGGTGACCGGGCCGGGTCGATACGGAACGCTGGGTGCTACGCCTTCGGGATCGTGATGACGTGCGGCTGACCGAGGCTCTTCAAACCGGCAACGCCAAACTCGAGGCCGTAGCCCGACGCCTTCGCGCCACCGAACGGCACGCGCGGGTCGATCGCGCCGTGCTGGTTGATCCAGGTGGTGCCCGCCTCGAGCTGGCGCGCGACCTCAACCGCGGCATCGGTATTCGAGCTCCACACGCTCGAGCCGAGCCCGACCTCGAGGCCGTTCGCCCACTCGATCGCCTGCTCGAGCGAGTCGTACTTGATGATCGGCAGCGCGGGGCCGAACTGCTCCTCGGCGACGAGCGGGTTGTCGTTGTCGATGTTCGACACGATCGTCGTGGGGTAGAAGAAGCCCGGGGCGTCGGCGTCGGGGTCGCCGCCGACATTGATCGTCGCGCCGGCGTCGCGCGCGGCGTTCACGAGGCGGTCGACCACCTCGTACTGCGAGCGGTTCTGTAGCGGGCCGAGCACGTTCTGCTCGTCGAGGCCGTTGCCCATCGGCATGTTCTTCGCGACCTCGGTGAGCGCCTCGACGACCTCGTCGTAGATCTCAGCCGGCACGTAGAGGCGCTTCAGCGCGGCACAGGTCTGGCCCGTGTTGATGAAGGCGCCCCAGAACAGGTTCTCGGCGTGCGCCTTCACGTCGAGGTCGGGCAGCACGATGCCGGCGTCGTTGCCGCCGAGCTCGAGCGTGAGGCGGGCGACGTTGTCGGCCGCGTCGCGCGCGATGATCTTGCCGACCTCGGTCGAACCGGTGAACATGACCTTGCCGATCTTCGGGTGGCCCGTGAGCGCAGCGCCAACCTTGCTGTCGGCCGGCACGACCGTCAGCACGTCTTCGGGCAGCACGTCGTTGAGCACCTTCGCGAGCGCGAGCACCGAGAGCGTCGTCGAGCTCGCGGGCTTCGACACGACCGTGTTGCCCATGCGCAGCGACGGCGCGAACTGCCAGATCGCGATCATCATTGGCCAGTTCCACGGGTTGATCGCGGCGACGACGCCGATCGGGTCGTAGTGCAGCTCGGCGCGCTGCGTGTCGTCGTCGACGAGCACCTCGGGCTCAACCTCGAACGCGGCGTTCGCCCGCAGCCAGCCGGCGCAGGCGCCAACCTCGAAGCGGGCGTTCGGCCCGTTCAGCGGCTTGCCCTGCTCGCGCGACAGCAGCACCGCCAGCGCCTCGGCCGACGCCTCAACCGCATCCGCCGCCTTGTTCAGGTAGTCGCTGCGCTCGGCGTGCGAGAGCTTCGCCCACGCAACCTGCGCCGCCTCGGCGCGGTTGATCGCGTCTTCGAGGTCGGCGGGTGTCGCAACCGGCACCCGGGCGAAGACCTCGCCGGTGCTCGGGTCGATCACGTCACGGCCGCCCTCGGCGGGCTGCACTGCGGCAATGAGTTCGTCGGCTGATGAGTACATGACCCCTCGTTTCATCGTCGTTGATGGTCGGTGCTCTCACAGTAGATCCGCCGATCGGACGAAACCCCCTACATCGCACGGGGTGCACCGGCAGACAAGCAGTGAGCGCGCGCGGTCAACCGCGTATAACTGGCAGCAGAACGAAAGGACGCCACCATGCGCAGCCCCATTTTCGACAAGGACAACTTCCGCGACCCATCCACCGACCGCTGGGTGCTCGAGAGCAGCCGGATGCTCCGCATCGGCTTCGGCCCCGGTGCGATCTCGCGCAAGGGCGCGATGGTCGGGTACCGCGGCAACCTCGACTTCGCCCACCAGGGCTCGAAGTCGGTGGGCCAGTTCTTCAAGAAGCAGTTCACGGGCGAGGGCAAGAACCTCATGCACATCACCGGCCAGGGCGAGGCGTGGCTCGCGAACCGCGCCCAGCAGGTGTTCCTCATGGAGCTCGAGAACGAGGGCATCACGCTGAACACCGACCATCTGCTCGCGTTCGACGACCAGCTCAGCTACGAACCGAAGATGCTCGGCAATGCGGGCCTCATGGCGGGTGGCCTGTTCAACCTCGAGATCGGCGGCAGCGGCACGGTCGCGGTCACCTCCGATGGCACGCCGTTTGTGCTCGACGCGAGCCAGGGCCCCATCTATACCGACCCGCAGGCGACCGTCGCGTGGTCGGCGCAGCTCGCGCCGACCATCAAGAACGACTTCAAGATGGGCTCGCTCATCGGCCGCGGCTCGGGCGAGGCGTTCCAGCTCGCGTTCCACGGCCAGGGCTTCGTCGTGATCCAGCCCTCTGAGGGATGGCCGGTGCAGATTCAGTCGTAGCCGCGGCTTCGTAGACTGGTCACATGTCGCAGTCGTACGAAGCCTCGACCACCGTTCCGCTCTCCCCCGCCGAGGCGTTCGCGCTCGCGCACACGCTCGGGCCCGACCGCACGGTGTGGGATACGCGGGTCGAGAAGCAGCTGTTGCTGCGCGACGCGACCGAGCTCGGCCAGGGCACGCAGGTGTTTCAGCGCCTCACC
This sequence comes from [Zimmermannella] faecalis ATCC 13722, assembly GCF_000381765.1. Classification (GTDB taxonomy): domain Bacteria; phylum Actinomycetota; class Actinomycetes; order Actinomycetales; family Microbacteriaceae; genus Gulosibacter; species Gulosibacter faecalis. The sequence continues at coordinate 72,072 of NZ_KB907079.1, forward strand.
GACGGCCTGCGCCTCATTCACGAGTACGACCTCTGGCTGCCGGGCCAGCTCTCGAGCACGCACCTCGTGAAGGGGCCGTGGTGGCTCGACGCGTTCGGCGAGGGCTGGCACTTCACCGAGGCCGACGGCGGCACGCGCGTCACTTGGAAGGTGACGTTCCGCCACCGCCTGCCGGTGTTCGCGCCGCAGGCTGAGGCGGCGCTCCTCCCCCGGCTGCGCCAGACGCTCGACGCACGCATGCTCGACTACCGCGCCGCCGCCCTCGACGCCGACCTCGTCGAGCGCGCCGCGTCGGGCGTGCTCCCGTTCGGGGCACGCCACCGCGACCGCTAAGCCGCTTGCTGCTCGAGGTACGGCGCCCACTCCGCCGACGACTCGCGGTCGACGCCGCGCACGTGCCAGCCGTGGCTCACGGGCGCCGACGGACGGTGCCGCAGTTGCCAGCCCATCTCCTCGGGCGTGCGGTCGCCCTTGACGTTGTTGCAGCGCAGGCAGCAGGCGACGAGGTTCTCCCACGTGTCGCGTCCCCCGCGGGAGCGCGGCTGCACGTGGTCGATCGTGTTCGCGAAGCGGCCGCAGTACGCGCAGCAGTTGTCGTCGCGCCGCAGCACGCCCTTGCGCGACACCGGCATGCGCCGGGCCATCGGAATCCGCACGTAGCGGGTGAGCAGAATCACGCGGGGCCGCGCGTACTCGCGGGTCTGGGAGCGCAGCGGAACCGCCTCGTCGGCCTCGAGCATCGAGGCCTTGCCCCCGAGCACGAGCACGAGCGCACGGCGGTCAGAGACCACGGCGATCGGTTCAAAACCGGCGTTGAGTACGAGTGTTCGCATGAGATTGCTCCCCATATCCAGACAAAAAATGGCACTGCCACAGGGCAGTGCCATCACACGACGCAGGCGCGACTATTCCGTGGTGGAAATGGCGCTCGAATCCGGAGCAGGCGCGCACCTGCGGCCTGACCTGTCGACGCTGCGAGGCCATGGCTGCTCCTTTCGATTCGAGGCGGCGACCGGCGGGGCCGGTCGGGCGTTCTGTGGACGATGGTACTGCGGGATACGCGTGCGACCGCGCTTTCGCGCCCGCGGCTCGCGCGGCGGTTACCAAGAGTTCACGCGCGGGCAACCTTCGCGGCGCCGCATCCCGTGAGCACCGACACGGAGCACATCGACGCAGCGGGAAAACGACACCGCCGGGAACAAGCTGCGCTTGTTCCCGGCGGTGCATACGTTCTTCGGCGGTTAGCCGACGCGGATGATCACGTCGTAGAAGTAGGGCGAACCCTGGTACGACGAGAGCACGTTGTCGTCGGCGGCACCGTTCCAGCCACCGTGGTAGGCCTGGCCGTTGCCCGCGTAGATCGAGACGTGGTAGCCGTACTTGATCATGATGTCGCCGGGCTGCGCCTGGCTCGGGTCGATCTGCGTGCCGAACTGCGTGAACGAGCTGACACCGAGGTCGGGGCCGCCGTTGAGGCGCGGCGTCGTGAGGCCGGCCGCCGCGAGGGCGTTCTGCACGTAGTCGGTGCAGTCCATGCCGTACGAGCCGAGCATCGACTGCGCGTACGCGACGATGGTCTGCTGCACAGAGCCGGTGGCCGGCGCGTTGCTCGAAGCCTGCTGTGCCGAGGCGTCGCTCGACTCGGTCGAACCCGAGGCGTTCGAGGTCGACTCGCTCGACGAACCGCCGGTCGAGGACTCTTCGACCTCTTCTTCAACCTCGACGGGCACGGCGACGGCGGCCGACGCAACGGTCGAGCTGTCGAAGGTGCTGATCTCGGTTTCTTCGGTCGACTCAGCGGCGGGAGCGGCAACGGTCTGCTCTTCGGCAGCCTGCTCGGCCTCCTCGGCCTCCTGCGCGGCGGTGTCGGCAGCCGACTGCGTCGCCTCGGTGACCTGGCTGTTCACTCCGGCGAGCAGGTTGGCCTGGTGCTGCGCGTCGGCAGCAACGACACCCTGGCCGGCAACGGTGGTGAGGCCGACCGCAGCAAGGGCGGTGACCGACGCCGCGGCGGCGAAGCCACCAGCGGTACGACGACGACGCTGCGCGATGAGCGCGGCGGGGCGCGGCGCACGCACGGTCAGGCTGCGCACCTCGGCGCCCTGCTCGGCAGCGGCCGGCTCAGTGATCTGCTCTACCAGCTCGGTCGGGAGCACCGAGATGAGCGCGGTCATCTCGTTGCGCTCGATGCGACCGGTGTCCTCACGGCGGAACGCGGCGCCGGGCTCGGCACTCGCGACGGGACGGACGCCGGTGCGGCGCTCGATCTCACGAGCCTCACGGCGAGTGAGCGGTGCGCCAATCTGCGTGGTGTTGTCCAATTTCGACCCTCCGCACCGCTGATATTTCCCCGCCCACTGAGACTTTGTGAGTTCTGCTGAGGGGGCGGGTTTGCGGTGCCTCAGCGTGACCTGAACACGGTGGTGTTCGTCGACAGGTTCGAGCGTAACGAAAGATCACGGCAATGTCACGCTCAAGTGACGGAAATCTCACGAAAAGATAACGACTTCCGTCACCGGGGGTTATCCGAGGTGCACGAAGTAGTGCGAACCCCAGTCGATCGTGCCGTAGCGAACGCTGTCACCGGCGTACGGCGCGTGCAGCATCGAGTTCGGCCCGGCGTAGAAACCGATGTGGCCGTCGTAGATCACGAGGTCGCCCGGCTGCGGGTTCGTCGTGACCTCACCCATCGACGCGAGCTGCGCGATCGACGTGGTCGCGTCGTATCCGGCCTCGTTGAGCACCCACGCGACGAAGCCGGCGCAGTCGAAGCCCATCGAGGGCGACGTGCCGCCCCAGACATAGGGAACGCCGATGTACTGCTCGCCGATCGCGAGCAGCGAGCTGCCCGACGTCGCCGAGGTCGAGGCGGTCGCGCTCGCCGCGGTCGACGCTTCGGCCGATGCGTCAGCCGAGACCTCGGTGGCGCTGGTCTCGTCGGCGGGGACCTCTTCTACGGCGGGCTCCTCGGCGGCCGACTGCACCGACGCGGCGTCGAAGCTTTCGATCTCGGTGAGCTCGGTCGACTCGGCGGCAGGCGCCGACGTCGTCGACTCCTCTGCCGTCGCGTCAGCCTGCTGCGTCGCCTCGGTCGCGTCGTCAGCAACCTCGTCGCTCGCGAGCACGTCGTCGACGGTGTCCTGCGCGTTGATGCCGCCGAGCAGGTCGGCGCGGTGCGCCTCGTCGGCGACGACGGCGCCCTGGCCGATCACCGAGGTGAAGCCGACCGCGGCGAGCGCGGTGACGGATGCGGCGGCGGCGAAGCCTCCGGCGGCACGACGGCGCGAGCGGGCCACGAGGGCTGCGGGGCGGTCGGCACGCACGGTGAGGCCGCGGTTCGGGCGGTCGGCCGGAGCGGCCGCGGCCGCCTCGGCGGCGAGGTCTTCGGGAATGACCGAGAGCAGCGTGTCGAGCTCGTTGCGGTCAATGCGACCCGTGTCCCACGGGGTGGTAACGACGGATGCGGTGGGCGTCGCGGGCTGCGCGCGGCGGAACGCGGCGAGCTCGTCGTGCTGCGGGGAGGCGGCAGCGACGGCGACGGGGCGGACGCCAGTACGGCGCTCGATCTCACGAGCCTCTCGGCGGGTGAGTGCGCCGGCGGGGGTGGTGTTGTCCAAATTCGACCCTCCGCGCCGCGGCAGTACCCCCGCCCACTGAGCTTTTCGAGAAGCAGAGCCGAGGGGGCGGGTTCGCGGCGCCTCGACTCGACGACAACACGGATGTGTTCGTCGGTCCACCAACGGTAACGAAAGATCACGAAAATGTCACGGTTATGTAACAGATTCGACTACTTTAGATAACGATTCCCTGGTCAGGCGCGATTTTTAATTGTAACGAAGTTGGTCACACATCGGTGATGTAGACGTGCCGGGCGAGCTCGATCGGCACATCGACCTGCGTGGTCGAGTCGACCGGCGACAACCGAATGTCTTCCCCGAGGTACTCGACGACGACGCGGGCGCCGGGCATCACGCCCTGCTCGCGGAACATCCGCATCGACTCGAGATCGGCCTGCAACGGCTCGCCGAGCCGACGCACCTCGGCGACATCGCCCGAGGAGATCTCGGCCGCGTCGAGCGACACGACGCCGCGGAAGAACGCCTGCTCGGGCTGCACGTCGGCGGTAACCGCCGACGGAATCGGCGTGCCGTACGGCGACTCGGTCGGCCCACCGAGCAGCTGATAGATGCGCTCTTCGGCCTCGTCACTCATCACGTGCTCCCAGCGGCACGCCTCGTCGTGCACGATCGCAAGATCGAGCCCGATAACGTTCGCGAGCAGCGACTCGGCGATGCGGTGCTTGCGCAGCACCCGCAGTGCCTTCTCGCGCCCCATGGTCGTCAGCACGAGCCGACGATCGGCCGCCACCTCAACGAGTCCGTCTCGTTCCATGCGCGCGATGGTCTGCGACACCGTCGGACCGGAATGCCCAAGCCGCTCCGAAATGCGCGCGCGCAGCGGGGTGATTCCCTCTTCTTCGAGGTCAATGATCGTGCGAAGGTACATCTCCGTCGTATCCACCAAGTTTGACACCGTGCACCCCCTTTCGACGCTGGTCGAGTTCATTTTCAAATATATCGGTTCTAGGCGAACGAATCTGTCACGCGTCCCGGCTTAGGCTTGAGCGCATGAGTGATATTCGTATCCCGGCCAATCTACTGCCAGGCGACGGTCGATTTGGTGCCGGACCCTCGCGCGTCCGCGAATCGCAACTCGATGATCTCGTGCGACGGGGTCGTGACGTCCTCGGCACGTCGCACCGGCAGGCACCCGTGAAGCAGCTCGTCGCGAGCGTGCGCGCACAGCTCGGCGACCTCTACGGCCTGCCCGAGGGATACGAAGTCGTGCTCGGCAACGGCGGCGCGACCGCGTTCTGGGATGCCGCCGCGTTCGGCCTCATCGAGCGCCGCGCCCAGGCCGCCTCGTTCGGCGAATTCGGCAGCAAGTTTGCGCGCGCCGCGGGCGCGCCGTGGCTCGAGGCACCGGATGTGCGCGAGGCGCCGGGCGGCGAAGTTGCACTGCTCGAGCCGGCCGCCGGCATCGACCTCTACGCGACGCCGCACAACGAGACCTCCACCGGCGCGATGGTCACGCCGACCCGTGTCGCGAACGACGAGGGCGCGCTCACGCTCATCGACGCAACGAGCGCCGCGGGCGGCATCGAGGTCGACCTCGAGCAGGCCGACGTCTACTACTTCTCGCCGCAGAAGAACTTCGGCAGCGACGGCGGCCTCTGGTTCGCGCTCATGAGCCCGGCCGCGCTCGAGCGCGTCGCGCGCCTTGCCGCATCCGACCGCTACATTCCCGAGTCGCTCAGCCTTCAGCTCGCCGTCGAGAACTCACGCAAGGAACAGACGCTGAACACGCCCGCGATCGCGACCCTCTCGCTGCTCGACTCACAGCTGCGGTGGATGCTCGCCGACGGCGGTCTGCCGACCGTCGCGGCCCGTACGCGTGCCTCGAGCGACCACATGTATCAGTGGGCCGCCGAGCGCGAGTGGGCGACGCCGTTCGTGCGCGACGAGCAGTACCGCTCGCAGGTGATCGCGACGATCGACCTCGACGAGCGCGTCGACAGCGGCGTGCTGCGCGGCATTCTGCGCGAGAACGGCATCGTCGACGTCGACCCGTACCGCAAGCTCGGCCGCAACCAGCTGCGCGTCGGCACGTTCGCCTCGGTGCCGACGAGCGACGTAGAGCAGCTCACCGCCTCGATCGACTACGTCGTCGAGCGGCTCCTCGCCAACTAGCGACGGAGACCGGGCCTGCCCCGCGCATCCGCCCGCCCCATTCGCCACACACCTCCGCGAACTGACGGCTATTTGCAGCTTTTTCGTTGAAAATGCTGCAAATAGCCGTCAGTTCGCGATGGCGCTAGCGGCGGCGACGGCGCGTGCGGCGCTGCGTGCGCTGCGACTTCGGTCGCCCGCGCCCGCGTCGGCCCGAGCGGCGACCGCCGCGGCCCGAGCGTCCCTCGGAGCCCGCCGACTCGCCAGACTCGCCCGACTCGTCGTCGGCGTCGTCGGTGTCGGCATCCGACTCGTCGTCGCCGTCTTCGTCGTCGTGCTCCGCCTCGTCGAAGTCGTCGTCCTCGTCGTCGAACTCCGCGCCCTCGGCGTCGTCCTCGTCATCGACGAGGTTGCCGTGGCGATCGTGCGTCGCGCGGAACTCGGCCAGGCGCTCAGCCCACGGCACCCAGGACGGCGCGAGCAGCGCATCCTCGCCCGGCAGCAGGTCGCACTCGAGCACGGTCGGCTCGGCGTCGTCGACCACGGTCGTCCAGACCGTCCAGAACCAGTCGCGGTGGCCGGGCACGTTCGCGGCGAAGCGCAGCGTGCGCACGCCCTCGTCGCTCGGCTCGGAGGTCTCGAGGTGCTCGCCGATCTGCTCGGCCGGGGCAACCTCGGCAAGCGCCGCGAGCGCGAGGCCGATCAGGCCCTCGTCAGTCGTCGTCTCGGCGGCCTCAGGCATCGAAGTCGTCCGCAACGCGGCGCAGCATCGCCGCGATCTTCGCGCCGGCCGCACCCTCGGGGTACTTGCCGTGGCGCAGCTGCGCGCCCACGCGGTCGAGCACCTTCACGAGGTCGTCGACCACGATCGCCATGTCGTCGGCGGGCTTGCGCTTCATGCGCGTGACCGAGGCGGGCGCATCCACGACGCGCACCGAGAGCGCCTGCGGGCCACGGCGCCCGTCGGCAATGCCGTACTCGAGCTTCGTGCCCGCGCGCAGCTGCGTCACCTCGGCCGGCAGCGCGGTCGCGTGGAGGAAGACCTCCTGACCGTCGTCGCCCTGCACGAAGCCAAAGCCCTTGTCGGCGTCATAAAACTTCACCTTGCCCGTTGGCATGGCACATCTCCTTTGCACCCTCGGTCGGATGCGTCGAATCGAAACCGTCGCGGCGAGCCCTCGCGCGCGGGCGTGTGCCCCGCGCGGTGCCGCGGTGGCTCCAGTCTACCCGGGGCAGCGACATCACGACATGCCGCGGCGACTACGTGGCCTAAGCTAGTTCGGTGCCCAAGTCACCAGAGCAGGCCCCGGTCGGCCGGGGCGAGAAGATTCTCGCGAACGCCACTGCCGCGCTCGCCGTCATCGCGTTCGTCTGCCTTGTCTCGGTGCTCGTCGCCCCGCTGTTCGGCGTCGACTTCGCGACCACCGCATCGTGGTACTGGCCGGCCGCGCTCCTCGTCGCCTGGTGGGGCTTCCCCATCGCGCTGATCGGCGTCGCCGCGGTCATCATCACCCGCATCATCGCCAACCGCAGGCACAAGTGACGAACGTCCCCGACTCGATGCGCATCCTTGCTTCCCTGCGGGAGCTTGATGAGTCGGGGTTTGCGTGGCTGCTGCGTGAGCGGCGCGTGCCGACGCGCGGGCTCGCCGACCCGATCGACCTCGCCGAGTGGCTCGAAGACCCGACGAACATCGACGCGACGCTCGGGCGGATGCGCTGGCCCACCCTGCGCGGTCTGCGGCTCGGCGACGAGGCCGCGCTCGCCGAGGCCGCGCGCCTGCAGCTCGCGGTGACCGACGGCGAGCGGCCGCGGCTGCTCCCCCGCGCCGCGCAGACCCTCGCCGAACTGCTGCCCGAGGTGCCCGACTTCACCGCCGAGGCCGACGCCGCGGCCGCCGCGAACCCCGTGCCCTCGGGCGCCGACCGGGCGCAAGAGGCCGCGCAGCTCGCGAGCGACGCCCTCTGGCTGCTCGACGCCCACCACCGGCCCGTGCAGCATGCCCGCAGCGGCGTGCGCCTCAGCGCGGTCGAGCTGCGGCGCCTCGCGGTCGACCTCGAGCGGCCCGTCGAGGTCGTCGACGCCGTCTACGAGTGGCTTGCGAGCACCGAGCTCATCGCCCCGACCGGACCCACCGCCGGCGACCAGTGGGCGCCCACCGAGGCCGGCCGCGAGTTCCCGCGCCGCCCCGTCACCGAACGGTGGCGCATCCTTGCCGCCGCGTGGGCGCGCTCGCTCACGATCGCCGACGTGCGCGCCGCCGCGTGGTTTGACGAGCCTGCCGAGGGCTCGATGCATCCGGCCGTCGCGCTCGGCCTCGCCGACGCCACCCGCGCCGCGCTTACCCGCCTCGGCGGCCTCGTGCTCGACGACCGGCTCGACGAGGCGACCGCCGCGCTCGCCCCCGAGCTCGCCGAGCCCGTCACCGGGGTCTACGTGCAGCCCGACCAGACGATCGTCGCGCCGGGCCCGCTCTCGGGTGACGACGACGCCGCCCTGCGCAGCTTCGCGCAGCTCGAGCACCGAGCCCTCGCGAGCCAGTACCGGCTCACGCAGTCGTCGATCGAGCGCGCGCTGCTGTCGGGCGCGACGATCTCGAGCATCCACGACCGCCTCGAGCGCCTCTCGCTCACGGGTATTCCGCAGCCCGTTGCCTACCTGCTCGAGTCGTCGGCCGAGCGCTTCGGCCGCGTGCGCGTGCGCGCCCACGTCGACGACCACGGCCGGGTCACGAGCCGCGTGCGCGCCGAGTCGGCGCAGCTGTTCGACACGCTCCGCATCGACACGGCGCTGAGCTCGCTCGCGCTGCGCGTCGTGCCCGCCGGCGAGCAGCGCGACGAGGCCGAGCTCGCCTCGGTCACGAGCCCCGAGACCGCCCTGCTCACGCTCGTCGAGGCCCGCTACCCCGCGGCGATGGAGACGGTCGACGGCGAGCTGCGCGGCGGACTGCGCCGTGTCACCGCCGAGCCCTACGAGCCCGAGCCCAACGCGACCCTGCGCAGCGCCGCCGAAGCCCTCGCCGAGCACGCCGCCTCGGCCCCGCCCCGCGACGACGAGGCGACCTGGCTGCGCCGGCGCCTCGAACTCGCGCGCCGCGACCGCCTCGAGCTGCGCCTCGAAATCGCGCTCGGCGACGAGCGCACCGCCGAGCTCAACGTGATCCCCATCGCCGTCACCGACCAGCGGCTGCGCGCCCGCGACACCGGCGCCGAGGTCGAGCGCACGGTTCCGCTGCGCGCGATCGTCGCCGTCGAGGGAACCCGCGTCGCCCGACACGACTAAACTCAATCGGTATGGCTGACGGACCCCTCATCGTGCAGAGCGACCGAACCGTACTGCTCGAAGTCGCGCATCCCGACGCGGATGCGGCCCGGCACGAACTCGGGGTATTCGCGGAACTCGAACGCGCGCCCGAGCACATCCACACCTATCGCATCACGCGCCTCGGCCTCTGGAACGCCCGCGCCGCCGGCCACGACGCCGAGGAGATGCTCGGCACACTCGAGCGCTACGCGAAGTTCCCCGTGCCCGACGCGGTCGCGATCGACCTGCGCGAGACCGTGAACCGCTACGGCCGGCTCGTCGTCGACCGCGACGACGAGGGCCTCGTGCTGCGCGCGAGCGACGAGGCCGTGCTGCGGCAGGTCGCGTCAAACAAGAAGATCGCCCCGATGCTGCGCGGCTCGGCCGGCAGCGGCGTCATGCGCGTCGAAGACTGGGCCCGCGGCGAACTCAAGCAGCAGCTCGTGAAGCTCGGCTGGCCCGCCGAAGACCTCGCGGGCTACACGCCCGGCACGCCGCACGAGATCGACCTCACGAGCGACGGCTGGTCGCTGCGCGAGTACCAGCAGGATGCGGTCGACCACTTCTTCACGGGCGGCTCGGGTGTCGTCGTGCTCCCCTGTGGCGCGGGCAAGACGATCGTCGGCGCGGGCGCCATGTCGGCCGCCGGCACGAACACGCTCATTCTCGTGACGAACACCGTCTCGGCGCGCCAGTGGCGGGCCGAGCTGCTGCGCCGCACGAGCCTCACCGAAGACGAGATCGGCGAGTACTCGGGCGAGGTAAAAGAGGTCAAGCCGGTCACGATCGCGACCTATCAAATTCTCACCGCCCGCCGAAAGGGCGAGTACGCCCACCTCTCGCTGCTCAACGCGCTCGACTGGGGCCTCATCATCTACGACGAGGTGCACCTGCTGCCCGCGCCCGTGTTCAAGCTCACCGCCGAGCTGCAGGCCCGCCGCCGCCTCGGCCTCACGGCAACCCTCGTGCGCGAAGACGGCCGCGAGGGCGACGTGTTCTCGCTCATCGGCCCGAAGCGCTTCGACGCACCCTGGAAAGAGATCGAGGCGCAGGGCTACATCTCCCCCGCCGAGTGCTTCGAGGTGCGTGTCGACCTCCCCTACGAGGCGCGCATGGAATACGCCGGCGCGAGCGACGAAGACCGCTACCGCATCGCCGCGAGCGCCGAGGTAAAGCACGACGTCGCCCGCCGTCTCGTCGCGAAACACGCGGGCGAGCGCATCCTCATCATCGGCCAGTACCTCGACCAGCTCGACGCGATCGCGACCGAGCTCGGGGCCCCGAAGGTGACCGGCCAGACCCCCGTCGCCGAGCGAGAAGAGCTGTTCGAGGCGTTCCGCACCGGCGACGAACCGATTCTCGTCGTCTCGAAGGTCGCGAACTTCTCGGTCGACCTGCCCGATGCTTCGGTCGCGATTCAGATCTCGGGCTCGTACGGCTCGCGCCAAGAAGAGGCGCAGCGCCTCGGCCGACTGCTTCGGCCCTCGTCGTCGGGCGTCACGGCCTCGTTCTACACGGTCGTGTCGCGCGACACGGTCGACCAGGACTTCGCCCAGAACCGACAGCGATTCCTCGCCGAGCAGGGGTACTCGTACTCGATTCTCGACGCCGACGATATCGACGCGGCCGCGAACGCCGCCTAACGAAAGCACGCACATGACCTTCCAGCACCTCGGCTTCATTCATCTCGTCCCGTTCGAGCGTGAGGCGCCGGCGGCAGGGTTCCGCGACGCGATCGAGCTGTTCCAGCACGCGGATGCGCTCGGGCTCGACTCGGGCTGGCTGCGCACCCGCCACCTGCAGTACGGCGTGCCCTCGCCCGCCGTACTGTTCGGCGCGCTCGCGCAGGCGACCGAGCGCATCCGACTCGGCAACGCCGTGATTCCCGTCGAGTACGAGAACCCGTTCCGCCTCGCAGAAGACCTCGCGACGGCCGACGTGCTCTCGGGCGGCCGCCTGCTGCCCGGCCTCAGCGTGCATCCGCCCCGCTACTCGAGTGACGAGGTGAACGATCTCGTGTTCGACACGGGCTGGCGCGAAGAGGACTACGGCTACGGCCGCATCGAGCGGCTGCGCTCACTGCTCGCCGGCGACAGGGTGCGCGACCTCGAGGGCTACGCCGGCTTCGGCGGCGACATCGACTCGGAGCGGGTCGAGCCGCACTCCCCCGGCCTCGCCGAGCGGCTCACGTACGGCGGCGGCTCGCTGAAGTCGGCGCGCTGGGCGGGCGAGGCGGGCCTCGGCTGGCTCGTGAGCAACATCTCGACGAGCGAGCACGGCGTCACCGACTTCTCGCTCGCGCAGCGCGCGCAGATCGACGCGTACCGCGAGGCGGGCGGCAAGTGGGTCACCGTCGCGCGCGTCATCGTGCCGACCGACGGCGCGACCGACGAGCAGGTCGCGAAGTACCGCACCTACGCCGAGGCGCGCAACCCGCGCACCGAGGGCATCGTTGGCAAGAACACGCTCATTGCGAAGGATGTGCTCGGCTCGCTCGACGAGATTCTCGAGTTCGTCACGAACGACCCCGCGATTCAGGCGGCCGACGACCTGCTGTTCGAGCTGCCCTTCGAGATGGAGCTCGCCGACTGGCGCCAGATGCTCACGCAGCTCGCGACCGTCATCGGCCCCGCCCTCGGCTGGCGGGCATAGGGAGCGCATAACGGCGCATCAGACGGCATTCAGCAATTTGGCCGCAAAATAGCCTTATGACTGATGGCGGACCAAAGATCCTGGTAGTTGATGACGAACCGAACATTCGCGAGCTGCTCTCGACGAGCCTCCGCTTCGCAGGATTCATGGTGCGCACCGTGGGGAACGGCGCCGGCGCGATCGCCGCGGTGATCGACGAAGAGCCCGACCTGATCGTGCTCGACGTCATGCTGCCCGACATGTCGGGCTTCGCGGTCACGAAGCGCCTGCGCGCCTCGGGCTACGTCTCGCCGATCCTCTTCCTCACGGCGAAGGACGACACCGACGACAAGATCGAGGGCCTCAACTCGGGCGGCGACGACTACGTCACGAAGCCGTTCAGCCTCGACGAGATCGTCGCGCGCATCAAGGCGATTCTGCGCCGCACGATGCACACCGAAGAGGAGGCCGTCATTCGCGTCGGCGACCTCACGATGGACCAGGACACGCACGAGGTGTTCATCAACGACGAGCCGGTCGACCTCTCGCCGACCGAGTTCAAGCTGCTGCGCTACCTCATGCTCAACCCGAACCGCGTGCTGTCGAAGTCGCAGATTCTCGACCACGTGTGGGAGTACGACTTCAACGGCGACGCCGGCATCGTCGAGTCATACATCTCGTACCTGCGCCGCAAGCTCGACGCGCACACGTCGGAGTCGCTCATTCAGACGAAGCGCGGCTTTGGCTACATGCTCAAGGTGCCCGGGGTGAAGGCGTAGCCGTTTGGCCTCCGGTCCCTCGCGGTGGGATCAACTCTCCCTCCGCAATCAGCTCACCATCGTCAACGTGGTGCTGCTTGCCCTCTCACTCGTGATCGCAGGCAGCGGCACCACGTTGCTGCTGCGTCCAACCCTCGTCGGGCAGCTCGACGCGAGCCTGCGCTCGATCGCCGCCGACCCGACGCTCGTGCTCGGCGGCGACGTCTCGACGGGCGAGTTCGGCTTCGAGCAGATCCGCACCGCCCCGCAGCCGTACTACGTCGCGATCGTCGACGACTCGGGCGACATCATGGTCGACAACTGGGAGTGGCAGCCGCGCTCGATCGCGCCTGACCTCACCTCGATGGAGCTCAAGTACGAGGGCACCGTCGGCACGGGATTCTCGATCTACGAGCTGACCGACGGCCTCGGCTCGCCGTGGCGCGCGGTCGTGATTCCCGAGTCGCAGTACGACTCGAATCAGGTGTTCGGCACGCTCATCGTCGCGATGCCGATGTCGAGCGTGAACTCGACCATGGCGAGCTTCCTCGCGATCTTCTTCGGCTTCGGCCTCTCGGTGCTGATCTTCGCGGCCGTGCTCACCCGCATGCTCGTCTCGGCGACGCTGCGGCCGCTGCGCAAGGTCGAGACGACGGCGATCAACTTCGCCGCGGGCGACTACGACCAGCGCCTGCCCGAGGCGACGCCGAACACCGAGGTCGGCCGGCTCTCGCGCTCACTCAACTCGATGCTCGGGCAGATCGACTCGGCACTCATCGACCGCGACCGCACCATTAGTCAGATGCGAAGGTTCGTCGGCGACGCGTCGCACGAGCTGCGCACGCCGCTCGTGACGGTGCGCGGCTACGCCGAGCTCTACCGCATGGGCGCCCTCGACGAGCCGACGAAGGTCGGGCAGGCGATGGACCGCATCGAGGGCGAGGCGAAGCGCATGGGCGGCCTCGTCGAAGACCTCCTGCAGCTCGCGCGGCTCGACGAGAATCGCGAGATCGCGAAAGACGTGCTCGACCTCGAGCCGATCGTCGACGACGCGGCGATGGATACGCGGGCGCAGGCCCCCGACCGCACCGTGCGCGTGCATCCGATCGTGCTCGTGCTCGACGACGAGCATCCGTACCGCCCCGGCGAGAGCGCGTTCGCGACGCTCCCGACCGTCGTGACCCGCGAGCCCGACGCCGAAGAGCAGGGCGACGACGAGCCGGATACGCCGGCCAGGCGCTCGACGCGGGCTCGGCTCGCGCGCGTGCTCGGCCTGCGCCGACGCACGCAGGTGGCCGACGACGCCGAGGAGCCCGTCGACGCGACGCCCGAAGCGGACCCGGAGCAGCCCGAGTTCGACGACGCCGACGAGGTGCCGGCGATGATCTACGGCAACAGCGACAAGGTACGCCAGGCGATTCAGAACATCGTCGGCAACGCGCTGCGCTACACGCCCGAGGGCACGCCCCTCGAGCTCGGCATCGTCGTCGACGTGCCGCGCGAGCGCGCGATCGTCGAGGTGATCGACCACGGCGACGGGATTCCCGAGGAGAGCCGGAAGCAGATCTTCCAGCGGTTCTGGCGGGCCGACACGTCGCGCACGCGCGACACGGGCGGCACCGGCCTCGGGCTCGCGATCGTCTCGGCGATCATGCAGGGGCACGAGGGCGACGTCGACGTTGTCGAGACGCCGGGCGGCGGTGCCACATTCCGCTTGGGATTCCCCCTACTGATGGCCCCGCCTGTGGATGAACAGCTCTCCACAGATTCGTGATCTGGAGCCCGGCGCCCGCAGCGCCGGGCTCTACCTTTGGGGCCGAGTCTCGCGCGACCATTGCGCGGGGCCGCGAGAAGGGAGCCCCTCATGGCCAAGTTCACCGTCGACAGCGACCTCATTCAGTCCGCCGTTTCGGCCGTGCAGACCGACATCGAGTCGGTGCGCACCGCAACCGGCAACCTCACGAACCAGCTGCTCAACCTGCAGGCGAGCTGGCAGGGCCAGGCGCAGACCGCGTTCCAGGGCGTCGTCGAGCAGTGGAAGTCGACGCAGAGCCAGGTCGAGCAGTCGATCGAGTCGATCAATAGCGCGCTCGCCGCGGCTGGCACGCACTACGGCAACACCGAGGTCGACGTGATTCGCCTCTTCGCGGTGTAGCCGCATCCGCCCGGAAACGCGCCGAAGGCGGGCGACTCGGCCGAGTCGCCCGCCTTCGCGGGTGCGGGGATGCTCCCCGCGGGCAGGACCTTAGAAGTCCATACCGCCGGTGGGGTCGCCAGCCGGGGCCGCGCCAGCGGGGGCGGGTTTGTCGGCGACGACGGCCTCGGTGGTGAGGAAGAGACCGGCGATCGAGGCCGCGTTCTGCAGCGCCGAGCGGGTCACCTTCACCGGGTCGAGGATGCCGGTGGCGATCATGTCGACGTACTCGCCCGAGGCGGCGTCGAGACCGTGGCCGAGGTCGAGACCGCGGACCTTCTCGGCGACGACACCGGGCTCGAGGCCGGCGTTGAACGCAATCTGCTTGAGCGGGGCGTCGAGCGAGGCGCGCACGATTGCGGCACCGGTCGCCTCGTCGCTCGAGAGCTCGAGCGACTCGATGGCCGAGCCGGCCTGCGTGAGTGCGACGCCACCACCGGCGACGATGCCCTCTTCGACGGCAGCCTTCGCGTTGCGGACGGCGTCCTCAATGCGGTGCTTGCGCTCCTTGAGCTCGACCTCGGTGGCCGCGCCCGACTTGATGACGGCGACGCCACCGGCGAGCTTCGCGAGGCGCTCCTGGAGCTTCTCGCGGTCGTAGTCGGAGTCGGTGTTCTGGATCTCCTGCTTGATCTGGGCAACGCGGCCCTCGATCTGCGCAGCGTCGCCAGCGCCCTCAACGATCGTCGTCTCGTCCTTCGAGATGATCACCTTGCGGGCGTGACCGAGCTGGTCGAGGTTCGTGTTCTCGAGCTTGAGGCCGACCTCTTCCGAGATGACCTGGCCGCCCGTGAGGATCGCGATGTCCTGCAGCATGGCCTTGCGGCGGTCGCCGAAGCCGGGAGCCTTGACGGCGACCGACTTGAAGATGCCGCGGATCTTGTTGAGCACGAGGGTCGCGAGCGCTTCGCCCTCGACGTCCTCGGCGATGATGAGCAGCTGCTTGCCGGCCTGCATCACCTTGTCAACGACCGGGAGGAGGTCCTTGACGTTCGAGATCTTGCTGTTGACGATGAGGATGTACGGGTCTTCGAACACCGCCTCCTGGCGGTCGGTGTCGGTGACGAAGTACTGCGAGAGGTAGCCCTTGTCGAAGCGCATACCCTCGGTGAGCTCGAGCGTGGTCTCGAAGGTGTTCGACTCTTCGACGGTCACGACGCCCTCGCGGCCGACCTTGTCGATCGCCTCGGCGATGAGCGAACCGATGTGCGGGTCGGCAGCCGAGATCGAGGCGGTGGCGGCGATGTGGTCCTTGCCCGAGACCTCAACGGCCGACTCGAGCAGGTGCTTCGTCACGGCCGCGACGGCCTTGTCGATGCCGCGCTTGACCGAGATGGGGTCGGCGCCGGCGGCGACGTTGCGGAGGCCTTCCTTCACGAGGGCCTGGGCGAGCACGGTTGCGGTGGTCGTACCGTCACCGGCGACGTCGTCGGTCTTCTTCGCGACCTCCTTGACGAGCTCGGCACCGATCTTCTCGTAGGGGTCTTCGAGCTCAATTTCCTTGGCGATCGAGACACCATCGTTGGTGATGGTGGGCGCGCCCCACTTCTTCTCGAGCACGACGTTGCGGCCGCGCGGGCCAAGCGTCACCTTGACGGTGTCCGCGAGCGTGTTCAGGCCACGCTCGAGACCGCGACGAGCCTCTTCATCAAAGGCGATCATCTTCGACATAAATGTGTCGTCCTTTCAGGACCTGAGTGGTCTTCGTGTTAGCACTCAGTGTGCTGGAGTGCCAACACCCATGTTGGCACTCTCACCCTGAGAGTGCAAGAACGACGCGGGGCGTCCGCCGCGGGCGAACCGCAGCGAACGCCCCGAGCGAGGCTGCCCCGAACTAGAGCAGCGCGTCGGCCGCGTCCTGGCCGAGAATGATCGTCATCGTGCCCTCGGGCGCGACGTTCGGGTCAACCGTGATTTCGCCGTAGCCGAGGGTCTCCTGCGCACCGAGCGCGGCGCCGCGCTGGTCTTCGCTCGCGATCACGATGCTCGTCGTCGCGTAGTCGTAGCTGTCGGCGTCGGCCGTGCTGCCGACGGTCCAGCCGTCGGCGACAAAGACGTTCGTGCCTGCCGTCGCGAGGCCCGGAGTGCCGACGCCGTTGAGCACCGTCAGCGAGATCGACGCGTCGATCGTCGCCTCGGGCTCGGCGGCCGTCTCGGTCGGGGCGGCCTCGGTCGCGCCGCCGGTCTCCTCGGGCGCGGTCGTCTCTTCCTGCTGTCCGCCCATGTCGGCGGTGAACTGCACCTGGCGGTCGATCATCCACATGACGCCGACGCCAATGCCAACGAGCAGCACGAACGCGACGATCGCCACGATCCACGACATGAACTTCGACGCCCACGTACGCGGCGCACGGTGCGCGCCGCGACGCTTGAGCGTGTTCGGGAAGTCGTCGAAGCGATCCTTGGGGTACTTCACGTTGTGCTGAATCTTCCTGCAGGGGTAGGGCTAGTGGCGGCCGCCGGCGGTGCCGAAGCTGGCCGTGCGGCGCTGCTCGCGCATCCGCCGAAGCCGATGAACGAGCATCGGGTACGCCACGAGTGCCGAAGGCGACTCAATGAGCGTACCGAGAATCTGATAATACCGAGCGGCCGAATAGCCAAAGCGAGCCCGAATCGCGTCTTCTTTCGCGCGGCTATGGGCCGGATGCTCGGCCTCGAACTCGAGCAGGTCACGATCTTCGTCGTGCAGCGGCGGCTGCGCCGGCTGCCGAAGAACACCCGAATCGCTCGGCATATTCGAGGCTCCTCTCACGTTGACCTGAGTGCGGTGTGCACTGGATGCGAGCCTACGCGCCGACGGCTGGATTCCCGTAGGGCGCGCGTAAAGTTGGCCGAGTCTATCGAGGAGGAACCATGGCATACGAGGTCGAGCGAACGGATGCGCAGTGGCGCGAGCTGCTGAACCCGCAGGAGTTCCAGGTGCTGCGACAGGCCGGCACCGAGCGCGCGTTCACGGGCGCCCTCCTGAACGAAGAGCGACCGGGCACGTACACGTGCCGCGCGTGCGGCAACGAGCTGTTCGCCGCGACGACGAAGTTTGACGCCGGCTGCGGCTGGCCGAGCTTCTGGGAGCCGCTGCGCGAGGGCGCCGTCGAGTATCTCGAAGACACCACGCTCGGCATGCGCCGCGTCGAGGTTCGCTGCGCGAAGTGCGGCTCGCACCTCGGGCACGTCTTCCCCGACGGCTACGGCACGCCGACGGGCGACCGGTTCTGCATGAACTCGGTGAGCCTCGAATTCGTCCCCGCTGCCTAGACACCCCAGCTGCCTAGCACCGACTTCTCGAAGGTACTGCGGGGCGAGCCGCTACTGCTTCACAAGCGAGAGCTCGAACTCGAGCGTGATCTTGTCGCTCACGAGCACGCCGCCCGAGTCGAGCGGGGTGTTCCAGCGCACATCCCAGTCGCGACGGTCGATGCGGCGCGAGCCCTCAAGGCCCGCGCGCGTCGCGCCCATCGGGTCGTGCTCGACGCCCATGAGCTCGAGCGGGATCGACGTCTGGCGGGTGATGCCGCGAATCGTGAGGTCGCCCGTAACGATGAACTGGTTGTCGCCGATCTCGTCGATCGAGCTCGACACGAACGTGATCTGCGGGAACTCCCCCACGTTGAGGAAGTCGGCACTGCGCAGGTGGTCGTCGCGCTCGGGCTGGCGCGTATCAATGCTCGCCGACTCGATGACGACGTTCACTCGCGACTCGGGCAGTGACTCCGCGTTGATGTCGGCCTGGCCCGAAACGTTGTTGAAGGCGCCGCGCACGCGCGACACCATCGCGTGCCGGGTCGAGAACCCGACGCGGGAGTGGGCGTTGTCGATGTGCCAGGTGCCTGCGAGCAGCGGGTCGATTGCCATGTGGTCGTTCCTTGCCTCTGCGGGTAGTTCTTCGCTCCCAAGCCCGCTCGCGCATCGGCGTGCGAGCATCGGAGGGCGATGGAGCCGACTACGGGGTTCGAACCCGTGACCTTCTGTTTACAAGACAGATGCTCTACCAGCTGAGCTAAGTCGGCAACGGCACCCCATACTACGGGGTGTATGGGATGCCGGGGAGGGTTAGATCGTCGTGTAGCCGCCGTCGATGAGGTAATAGCCCCCGGTGACGAACGAGGCGTCGTCGCTGAGCAGGAATCGCACGACCTTCGCGACCTCCTCCGGTTGGCCGAGGCGGCCGAGCGGATGCTTGGCGGTGAGCGCGTCGTACGCCTCCTTCGGCAGGCCCTGCAGCAGCGGCGTCTCGATGTAGGCGGGGCCGACCGAGTTGATGCGCAGGCCCTGCGGCCCGTACTCGGCGGCCGCGTTCTTCGTGATGCCGACGACGCCGTGCTTCGCGGCGGTGTACGCGCCGTTGCCGAGCGCGGCGACCGTGCCGTGAATCGAGGCCATGTTCACGATCGCGCTCTCTGCCGCGCCTGCCTCGAGCATCGCGGGAATCTGGAACCGCATGCCGTAGAGCACGCCGTTGAGGTTGATGTCGATGACGCGGTCCCAGTCGTCGAGGTCGGTCTCGCCGGCGGGCGCCTGGTTGCCGCCGATACCCGCGTTGTTCACGGCGTAGTTGAGCTTGCCGTAGGTCTCGACCGCAACCTGCACGGCCCGCTCCGAGTCGCCGCGGTCGGCGGTGTTGCCGACAACGGCGGTCGCGGTGCCGCCCGCGGCCTCGATCTCCGAGACGACGCGGTTTGCGCCCTCCTCGTTGAGGTCGGCGACGACGACCTTCGCGCCGAGCGACGCGAGCTCCTTCGCGACGGCCTCGCCGATGCCCGAGCCACCGCCGGTGACGAGCGCTACACGATCAGTGAATGACATGGAATTCCTCCTGGTTCGGCGCTCGCTCTGGGGGCGCACCGTGCGGCCGTGAGCGCTGCCGCAACTGTCGCACCGTCAGCCAACAGCATCCTGACAAAAGTTGTTGATTTGCGTCCGTGTCGGGCAAGGCCAATCCCGTGCCCCACTACGATGGATGCTCATGGCCGCAGTAACCTTCGCGAGCGTCTCACGCCGCTTCCCCGGCGCCACCCGTAACGCCGTCGACTCGCTCGACATCGAGATCGCCGACGGCGAGTTTCTCGTGCTCGTCGGCCCCTCGGGCTGCGGCAAGACGACGACGCTGCGGATGCTCGCGGGCCTCGACCCCGTCGACGACGGCCGCATTCTTATCGGCGACGACGACGTCACGAACGTGCCGCCGAAAGACCGCGACATCGCGATGGTGTTCCAGAACTACGCGCTCTACCCGCACCTCACGGTCGAGCAGAACATGGGCTTCGGCCTGAAGACCCGCGGTGTCGCGAAGTCGACCCGCGTCGAGAAGGTGCGCGAGGCCGCGAAGCTGCTCGACCTCGAGCCGCTGCTGCACCGACGCCCGTCGGAGCTCTCGGGCGGGCAGCGCCAGCGCGTCGCGATGGGCCGCGCGATCGTGCGAGAGCCGCAGGTGTTCCTCATGGACGAGCCGCTCTCGAACCTCGACGCGAAGCTGCGCGTGCAGACGCGCGCGCAGATCGCGTCGCTGCAGCGCCGGCTCGGCACGACGACCGTGTACGTCACGCACGACCAGACCGAGGCGATGACGATGGGCACCCGCATCGCGGTGCTCAACGAGGGCAAGCTGCAGCAGCTCGGCACGCCGCAGGAGCTCTACGACCGCCCGGCGAACGACTTCGTCGCGAGCTTCATCGGCACGCCGGCAATGAACTTCTGGAACGAGGGCGACGACCGCGTCGGCGTGCGGGCAGAAGACCTGCGCCTCGCCGAGCCCGGGGCGGATACGCCGGGCGGCATCCCCGCGCGCGTCACGCTCGTCGAGGAGCTCGGCGCCGACGGCTACCTCTTCTGCACTGGCACGATCGGCGGCGAGGAGCTCCAGCTCGTCGCCCGCGTCGACGGCCGCAGCCACCCGCAGATCGGCGACGAGGTCGTGCTCGTGCCGAACCGCGAGCGCATCCACCGGTTCCGCGCCGACGACGGCACCCGCCGCTAGCTGTACCCCTCGCGCGGGGCCACCAAGAACAGGCCAGCTAGAGGAGCGACTCCTTCGCGGCGGCCGCGGCCGCCCGCAGCTTGGAGATCTCGTAGCAGGTCACGGATGCGGCGATGCCCGCGTTGAGCGACTCGGTCGCGGCGTCGATGGGAATCGAGACGATCGCGTCGCACTGCTCGGCGACGAGGCGCGAGAGGCCCTTGCCCTCGGAGCCGACCACGACGAGCAGCGGCGAGGTGGCGAGGTCGAGCCCGGGAAGGTCGACGTCGCCGTCACCGTCGAGGCCGATCACGAACACGCCCTGCTGCTTCAGCGCCTTGATCGTGTTCGTGAGGTTCGTCGCAAGCGCGACGGGCAGGCGCGCGGCCGCACCGGCCGACGTGCGCCACGCGGTCGCGGTGAGGCCCGCGGCCCGGCGCTGCGGCACGATCACGCCGTGCCCGCCGAACGCCGCGACCGAGCGGATGATCGCGCCAAGGTTGCGGGGGTCGGTGATGCCGTCGAGCGCCACGAACAGCGGCGTCTCGCCGCGCGAGATGACGCGCTCGGTGAGCTCGACCGGGTCGGCATACTCGTACGGCGGCACCTTCAGGGCGACGCCCTGGTGCACGGCGTCGAACGGCACCATGCGGTCGAGCTCCTGGCGCGTGACCTCGAGCATCGGAATCTGCCGCTTCGCCGCGAGCTGGATGATCTCTTTAATGCGGTCGTCGACCTCGATGTGCTGGGCGACGTACACGGTCGTCGCGGGAATCTCGGCGCGCAGCGCCTCGACGGCGGCATTGCGACCGGTCACCATCTCGTGGTCGGTCGGCGCCGACGAGCGGCGCTGCTGCTGGCGCTGCTGCGGACGCCCCTGCGCCTTCGCCGCGGCGGCCTGGCGGCGGCGACGGTCTTTCGCCCAGTGACGGTCCTCGGCGCGCGGCGTCGGCCCCTTGCCCTCGAGGGCCTTGCGGCCGAGGCCGCCCGTGCCCTTCTGCGGGCCCTTCTTCTTTGCCTTGCTCATTCGCTCACGCTCCAGTGTGTTCCCTGCGGGCTGTCTTCAATAGTGATGCCGGCGGCCGCGAGGCCGTCGCGGATGCGGTCGGCCGCGGCCCAGTCCTTCGCCTCGCGCGCGGCGGCCCGCTGCTCGACGAGTTCGCCGACGAGCCGGTCGAGCACGGGCTCGAGCGAGTCGCCCGCGGCCTCGTCGGCCCACTCGTCGGCGAGCGGGTCGAGGCCGAGGATGCCGAGCATCCCCCGCGCCTGCGCGACCGCATCGCGCACGGTGTCGGTCTCCCCCGCCTCGATCGCGATGTTGCCGGCCGAGACCGCGTCGAACACGAGCGCGAGCGCCTGCGGCACGCCGAAGTCGTCGCGCATGTGCGCGGCGAAGGCGTCGGGCAGCTCGGTTGCGGCGTCGACGGGGCCGGTCAGTCGGGTTGCTCGCGCGAGGAAGTTCTCGATGCGCGCGAACGCGGCCGCCGCCTCGTCGTACGCCTCTCGGCTCGCGTCGACCGTGGAGCGGTAGTGCGCCGTGCCGAGCAGGTAGCGCACGACGATCGGCCGGCGCGTGCGCACGAGCTCGGTCGCCGAGATGATGTTGCCCACCGACTTCGACATCTTCGTGCCGCCGAGCGAGACGAGGCCGTTGTGCAGCCAGTACCGCGCGAAGGCGTCGCCGGCCGCGCGCGACTGCGCGAGCTCGTTCTCGTGATGCGGGAACCGCAGGTCGCGGCCACCGCCGTGAATGTCGAACTCGGTGCCGAGGTACTTCGTCGACATCGCCGAGCACTCGATGTGCCAGCCGGGACGCCCCTCGCCCCACGGCGACTGCCACGCGGCCGAGGCGGGCTCGCCCGGCTTGCGACCCTTCCAGAGGGCGAAGTCGGTCGGGTTGCGCTTCGCACGCTCGGGGCCGTCGTCGGCGCCGGCCATGTCGGCGGGGCGCTGATGCGTTAGCTCGCCGTAGTCGGCCCAGCTCGCGGTGTCGAAGTAGACGTCACCCGAGCCGTCATCGGCGGCGTACGCGTGGCCGCGCTCGATCAGGCGGGCGATGAGGTCGAGCATCTCGGGAATCGCGCCGGTCGCGCGCGGCTCGTACGTCGGGGCAAGGATGCGCAGGGCCGAGTAGACCTCGCCAAACTCGCGCTCGACGCGGTACGCGAGCGCCCACCAGGGCTCTTCATCGGTCGCGTTTGCGAGCGTCTTGTCGTCAATGTCGGTGACGTTGCGCACGAGCGTCACGCGGTAGCCCTCGTGCGTAAACCAGCGGCGCATTTGGTCGTAGACGAGCGCGGAACGCAGGTGCCCGAGGTGCGGGCCCGACTGCACGGTCGGCCCGCAGACGTAGAGCGACACCTCGCCCGCGCGCAGGGGCGCGAAGTCGACGAGGGTCTGCTGTCGAGTGTCGTAGAGGCGCTGAGTCACGCACCCATCCTAGGTTGTCGCGGCCCAACGCCTCGCCGACATGACGCGCGCGCTGCCGGGCAGCGCGGCGTGAATTGTCTTAGGAAGCGAGCACCTTGTCGAGGTGCGTGTTCGCCTCGTCTTCGTTGATCTCTTCGGCAAGCGCGAGCTCGCTCACGAGCACCTGACGCGCCTTCGCGAGCATCCGCTTCTCGCCCGCCGAGAGGCCCTTGTCTTGGTCGCGGCGCCAGAGGTCGCGCACGACCTCGGAAACCTTGAGCACGTCGCCCGAGGCGAGCTTCTCTTGGTTCGACTTGTACCGGCGCGACCAGTTGGTGGGCTCTTCGGTGATCGGCGCCTGGAGGACGTCGAAGACCTCCTTCAGCCCGTGCTCGTCAATCACATCGCGCACGCCGACGAGTTCGACGTTCTCGGCCGGAACCTCGATCGTGAGGTCGCCCTGCGAAACGTTGAGCTTGAGATAGGTCCGCTCTTCACCCTTGATCGTGCGGATCTTCACTTCTTCAATCGTTGCCGCGCCGTGGTGCGGGTAGACGACAGTTTCGCCGACCTCAAGATTCATGGATAAGGCCCCTTTCGCCAAATACCAATTCTATCACGAACTAGTGCTACGATTCCGGCCCGCTCCGGCGTGCACTGGGGTGACCCCGAAATCGGTTAGGCTAAGTGGAGCTATTTGGCGAGCCGCGCACGGTTCGCAACCACACCGGGAGGCCTCTGCAGTGAAGATCCGTGCTGTTGCCGCATCCGCCCTCGCCCTCGCGCTCGCCGCGGGCCTGACTGGATGCAACATGATCAGCCCGCAGCGCACGACGATGGAGTACGCGGCGAGCGACGGCATCAACGTCGACCTCGGCGAGGTGCACGTGCGCAACATGCTGCTGCTCGCGAACCCCGATGGCTCGCAGGCGAACGTCGTGTTCGCCGCGGTGAACGGCACCACCGAGAGCGCGCAGCTCAACCTCACGATTAACGGCACGGCCGTCAACCTCCCGCTCACCTACA
Source organism: [Zimmermannella] faecalis ATCC 13722 (assembly GCF_000381765.1). GTDB lineage: Bacteria > Actinomycetota > Actinomycetes > Actinomycetales > Microbacteriaceae > Gulosibacter > Gulosibacter faecalis. The sequence goes on from NZ_KB907079.1 coordinate 96,075, forward strand.
ACCCCGAGAGCGACATCACCGAGGTCGGCTTCGGCGAAGAGGGTGAGCACCTCGTGAGCGGCTCGTTCGAGACCGGCACGACCGTCGAGGTCGAGTTCGAGGCCACCTACACGGCCGCCGACGGCACCCGCCAGACCGTGACCGACACGCACAGGGTGCCGATTCTCGGCGACGAAGAGGCGCAGCACGTGCTCGAGGAGTACCAGACGCTGGTGCCGCAGGACCCGGCCGACCTCCCCGCCGCGACGCCCGAAGACGGCACGACCACCGAGGGCGGCGAGTAGCGCCGACCACGACAGCCGACCACGAAGAAGGGCCCCGACGAGTTCAACTCGTCGGGGCCCTTCTCGTTGCAGCCTGGGCGAGCGGCCTTAGCCCTCGAAGCGGTAGCCGAGGCCGCGCACGGTCACGAGCAGTTCGGGCGACGACGGCGTCTGCTCGATGCGCGAGCGGATGCGCTTGATGTGCACGTCGAGCGTCTTCGTGTCGCCGTAGTAGTCGGGGCCCCACACGCGGTCGATGAGCTGGCTGCGGGTGAGCACGCGGCCAGCGTTGCGCATGAGGTATTCGAGCAGTTCGAACTCCTTGAGCGGCATCTGCGTGAGCTCGCCGCGCACGAGCACCGTGTGGCGGTCGATGTCCATGCGAATGTCGCCCACCTGCACAATGCTGTCGTCCTCGTCGTCCCCCTCGACCTCGCTGCGGCGAAGCACGGCGCGCACGCGGGCGAGCAGCTCGCGCGTCGAGTACGGCTTCGTCACGTAGTCGTCGGCGCCGAGCTCAAGGCCGACGATGATGTCGACCTCCGAGTCCTTCGCGGTGAGCATGATGATCGGCACGGTCGAGGTCGCGCGGATTCGCTTGCACACCTCGGTGCCGGGCATCTCGGGGAGCATGAGGTCGAGCAGCACGAGATCTGCCCCGTCGCGCTCGAACTGCTCCACCGCATCCGTGCCGGTCTCGGCAATCGCGGTCTCGTATCCCTCGCGCTTGAGCAGGAATGCGAGCGGTTCGTTCAGGGAGGATTCGTCTTCGACGATGAGGATTCGGGTCACCTCACCATTGTGCATACGGTGGGGAAACAATTCGTGAACCCGCAGCCGGGCCCAATCTTTCGGTGTTATTCCGCCGCGTCAGGCGCGGGCGAGGGCGCGGCGATGGTGCGGATGCCCTCGGTCGCCTCATCGCGCCCGCGCAGCCGCGCCTCGGCCGACTGCAGCCGCACCGTGAACGTCGAGCCCGAGCCGGGCTTCGACCACACGCGAATCTCGCCGCCATGATTCTCGATGATGTGCCGCACGATGCTGAGGCCGAGCCCGCTGCCGCCCGTGTTGCGCGAGCGCGCCGAATCGACGCGGTAGAACCGCTCGAAGATGCGGCGCTGGTCGCTCTCGGAGATGCCGATGCCGCGGTCGGCCACCGAGACCTCGATAACGTCGCCGAGGCGCCGCGCGCCGACGCCGACGTGCGAACCGGCCGGCGAATACGTGATCGCGTTCGTCATGAGGTTCTGGAAGCACATGAGCAGCAGCCGCTCGTCGCCCCACACGATGAAGTCGTCGTCGACCTTCGCGTGCACCCGAATGTCTTTCGCCTCGGCGGTCACGCGCGTGAGCTCAAGCGTCTGCTCGATGACGTCGGCGAGGTCGACGTCTTCGGCGTCCTCGAGCGTGTCCATCGCCTGCAGGCGCGAGAGGTCGATGAGCTCCCGGGTGAGGCTCGCGAGGCGGCCCGCCTCGACGAGCATGCGGTCAGAAAAGTACTGCACCTGCTCCTGGTCATCGGCCGCCTCCTTCACGGCCTCGGCGAGGAGCGTCACGGCGCCGATCGGGGTCTTCAGCTCGTGTGACACGTTCGCGACGAAATCGCGACGCGTCGCCTCGACCCGCACCGACTCGGTGACGTCGGTCGCGAGCACGAGCACCCACCGCGGCTCGAGCATCGACGTCCGCACGCGAAACGAGAGCTCGGCCGACCCGAACGGCCCGCGCGGCACCTGAATCACCTCTTCGACCGGCTGCCCCGTGCGCCACGTGCGCGCCGCGAGGGGATGAATGACGGTCGACAGGCGGCCCGGTTTCGAGATGAGGCCCGAGGTGTACGCGCTCTCGGATGCGCGAATCACGTTGTGCGAGGGGTCGGCCACGATCGCGGAGTGCGGCAGCGCGTGGAGCACCTCTTCGATTCCGCCGGGCACGTGCGGGTGGCGCAGCGCCTCGATCTCGGCCCGGTTGCGTCGCGCGATAAAGTAGACCGCCGTAGCAACGACACCGACGGCGAGGCCGGTGAGCAGAGCGAGGAAGAAGACGAGGCCGTGACTCACGGTTTCCAAGCATACGAGCCCCGGGCATCCGGCCCCTGTCGAGAACGCTGGGGGCGAAATGCCGCCCGCCGTTTACCGCGTAGTCAACTGCGCCGACTAGCGTTGCAACGAACCGTGGGTTCATCAGCCCTTCCGTGACGGCTTCGGCCCCCAAGATTCATCCCGACGAAGGACACAGCATGCGTGAAATCTTCCAGCAGGAGCTCGCTCAGGTACAGACCGGGCTCATCGACATCGCCAAGCACGTGCAGTCGGCGATGACCCGCGCGCTGGCCGCGTTCGCTGACTCCGACGTGGCCACCGCCGACGAGGTCATCGGCGACGACCTGAAGATCGACGAGCAGACGGCGAAGCTCGACGACCTCACGCTCGAGATCCTCCTCATGCAGGCCCCGGTCGCGAACGACCTGCGCTTCATCGTCTCGACGATGCGCATGAGCGGTTCGCTCGAGCGCATGGGCGACCTCGCCGCGCACATCGCGCAGCTCGCCCGCATGCGCTACCCCGAGCAGTCGGGCCCGCTGCAGGTGCGCAACACCCTGCTCGAGATGGGCGCGCTCGACGTCGCGCAGGCCGACCGCCTCGTGCGCCTCTTCGAGACCGAAGAGCCGGCCCTCATCGACGAGATCATCGCCGCCGACGACGAGCTCGACGCGAAGCACAAGAGCGTGCTCGACACCCTCGGCGAGCTCGAGAAGAACGACGACACGACGACCACGAAGATCGTCGACGCGACGCTCGCGAACCGCTACCTCGAGCGCTTCAGCGACCACGCGGTGTCGATCGCGCGCCGCATCCGCTTCCAGCAGGAGGGCCCCGAGGCCAACTCGTAAGCACGGAGCCACCTCCCGGAGGCACCAACGCGGCGGCCCGGCACACGATTCGTGTGCCGGGCCGCCGCGTTGGTGGTGCTGCGACCTACTTCTGCGCGCCCTGGTTCGCGACGGCGGCGGCGCCGGCGGCCGCGGCCTCGGGGTCGAGGTACTCGGCTGCCGCGACCGGCTGCAGCGTCTCGGGGTCGAGCTGGTACACGAGCGGGATGCCCGTGGGGATGTTCAGGCCGGCGATGTCGTCGTCAGAGATGCCGTCGAGGTGCTTCACGAGCGCGCGCAGCGAGTTGCCGTGTGCCGCGACGAGCACGGTCTTGCCCGCCTTGAGGTCGCCGGTGATCTCCGACTCCCAGTACGGCAGCAGGCGCTCAAGCACGTCCTTCAGGCACTCGGTGCGGGGAGCCGCGTCGCCGAGGTCGGCGTAGCGGCGGTCGTGCGCCTGCGAGAACTCGTCGTTGTCGTCGATCGCGGGCGGCGGGGTGTCGTACGAGCGGCGCCAGGTCATGAACTGCTCCTCGCCGAACTCGTCGCGCACCTGCGTCTTGTTCTTGCCCTGCAGGGCGCCGTAGTGGCGCTCGTTGAGGCGCCAGTCGCGCTTCACGGGAATCCAGTTGAAGCCGGCCTCCTTGAGCGCGATGTTCGCGGTCTCGATCGCGCGCGTGAGCAGCGACGTGTAGAGGATGTCGGGCGCGAGCCCCGCGTCGCGGATCAGCTCGCCTGCGCGCGTGGCCTCGGCGCGACCCTTGTCGGTGAGGTCGACGTCGACCCACCCGGTGAACAGGTTCTTTTCGTTCCAGTCGCTTTGGCCGTGGCGAACAAGAATGAGCGTAAGCGGTGCGTTCATGGGTTCAGCGTACCGAGCGATCGTGACGAGTTGGCCGCGTGTTGTTTCCCTGCGTCATTCGCCGAAGATCCACCCGCGTTCGCGCGCGATGTGTGCCGCCTCGGCGCGGTTGGAGGCGCCGGTCTTGCCGATCGCCGCCGAGAGGTGGTTCCGCACCGTGCCGGGCGAAAGGTGCACGATCGCGGCGATCTCGCGCACGCTCGCGCCGCCGAGCGCCGCGCCGAGCACCTCGGCCTCGCGCTCGCTGAGCGGGCTCTCCCCCATCCCCATCGACTCGGCCGCGAGCTGCGCGTCGACGACGCGCTTGCCGGCCGCGACGTCGCGAATCGCCGAGGCGAGCTGCTCGGCCGGCGTATCCTTCACCACGAACCCGAGCGCGCCCGCCGCCATCGCGCGGCGCAGGTACCCGGGTCGCCCGAACGTCGTGACGATGAGCGAGCGGCATGCCGACCCGCTCGCGGCGAGCCGCTCGGCCACCTCGATGCCGTTACGGCCCGGCATCTCGATGTCGAGCAGCGCGACCTCGACACCGTGTTCGGCGACGAGCGCCTCGACCTCGTCGCCCCGGCCCGTCTGCGCCACGACCTCGATGTCGCCCTCGAGCTGCAGCAGCGCGGCGAGCGCGCCCCGCACGAGCTGCTGGTCGTCGGCGATCAGAATTCGGATGCTCATGCGGGGTACTCCACGATCAGTCGCGTGCCGGGCCGGTCGCCCACCCGGTTGAGGGGCAGGATGCGCAGGGTCGCGCCGGCGTCTTCGATGCGGTGCCGCAGGCCCGTGAGCCCGTGCCCCTCGTCGCCCGTGAGGCCGCGGCCGTCGTCGGCGATCTCGAGCCGTTCGGCGGCAAGCGAGATCGTCACCGCCTCGGCCCCGGCGTGCCGCACGACGTTCGTGACGCCCTCGCGGATCGCCCACGCGAACAGCGCGCGGCGCGAGGTCGGCACGTGGTGCGGGCTCCCCTTCAGATGCAGCTGCACGTCGGCCGCGGTGAGCGCCGTGCGGGCCGCCTCGACCTGCGACGCGAGGTCGGGCGTGCGCATCCGCCCCACGACGCCCCGCACCTCGCCGAGCGAGTCGTGCGTGAGCCGCAGCAGCTCGTCGAGCTCGGCCTCGGCGCGGTCGGGGTCGTCGCGCAGCAGCTTGCGGGCGAGCTGCGCCTTGAGCACGACAACCGTGAGCGAGTGGCCAAGCAGGTCGTGCACGTCGCGCGAGATCTCCTCGCGCTCGCGCACCGTCGCGAGCTCGGTGGCGACGCTCTCTTCGCGGGCCGCGAGCTCGTTGAAGAACCGAAAGAAGCAGACGAACAGCAGCGCGATGCTCGGGCCGAGGATGTACGAAGGCTCGAGGCGGCCGACGACGAGCACGATGACGCCGACGCTGATGCCCCACCAGAGCACGCCCGACACGAGCGCCCACCGCAGCGGCAGCGACCAGAGCCAGATCGCCGCGAGGAACGGCGTGAAGCTCATGACGTTCACGCCGAGCGATGGCACCGTCACCGCCGCGAGCGCGAGCTGCACGAGCGTGCCGAGCATCGCGACGCGGAAGTTCGGCTTCGCGCCCTCGATGAACGCCGGCATCTCGTTCGAGATGAGCGCCCGGAAGATCACGAGGTACGACACCGCGAAGGCCGCGACCGCGACGTAGGCCGCGACATCCCAGGCGATCCCCGCCTCGGAGTAGAGGGCGACGAGGATCACCGGGATGACGAGGAAGATCGTCCAGACCCCCGCGTAGAGGTCGTCGGCGCGAAAGAGTTTCACAGTTCCTCCAGCCTCACAGTTCCTCCTGCGTCAAAGTGCTCTCAGCCTAGTGACGGTGCGGCGCTGGGCACCTGGCAGCGCTAGCGCCGGTCGGTGCCGCGGCGCGAGCCGAGCACCGCGAGCACGCCGAAGATGACGGCCCACACGGCGACGTTCGCGACCGGCTGCCAGAGCGCGTACTCCATCAGGCTGCCGTCCGACCCGACCGACACCCCCTCTTGCAGCGGCCAGAGCGCGAGCTGCATGACGCCCCACACCGGGGTGAACGGCGCGAAGTCGAGCAGGAATCCGCTGAGCGGCACGAACGCGTTCCCAAGGAACATGAAGATCACGATCATGCCGCTCGCGGCGCCGACCGCGGTCTCGCTGCGGAACAGCGTGCCGATCGCGAGCCCGTAGAGCGCGAAAACGATCGCGGGAATCAGCACGAGCGCGCCCGTCGCGAGCCACACCCAGCCGTCGAGGCGTGCCGTCGTGAGGGCACCAGCGGCGTAGATCGCGGCGATCGGCAGCAGCGCGAGCACGAGCGCGACGATCGTCTTCGCGACGATGAAGTGGCCGCCGCGGAACGGCGTGATGCCGAGCTGGCGGCCCCAGCCCTGCTGGAGTTCGATGGCCGCCGAGCCGGCGAGCCCCGCGGTCGCGGTGATCGCGCCGTACGCGGCGAACGAAATCATGATCGACCCCGAAATGTTGCCGTTGCCGTTCGGGAGCTCGACCGTCGAGTACTCCTGCATCGCGCCAAAAATAAGGAACAGCATGAGCGGCAGGCCCACCATGAACACGAGGTTCGACACCTGGCGCAGCTGCCGGATCAGCTCGATGCGCACGTACGTGGCGATCATCGGTCCCGCGGCAGGGCGCGCGCGGCTCGGGGCCTTCGGGGCGGGCTGGGTCGTGGATGCGGTTGCGGTAGTCATGCGCCTGGCTCCTAGCGGGTGCGGGGTTCGGTGACGGATGCGGTGGCGTGCGCCGCGGCACGGCGCTCGGACGCGGCGGCGGTCGTCGCCGCGGCGTTCGCCTCGTCGGCGAGGTTCGCGAACGCATCGTCGAGGCTCGCCGCGACGATCTCGAGGTCGCTCGCGTCGGTGGCCGTGAGCAGGTGCCGCGCCGTCGCATCCGCGTCGGACGACTCGAACGTGACCCGCTCATCGGTGCGGGTCGCGCGGTCGCTCGCGGGCACGGCGGCGAGGTCGGCGTCGGATGCGCCCGGCCAGCGCGCCGAGACGTGCTTGCGGCCGGCGATGGCGCGCACCTCGGCGACGCTGCCGTCGGCGACGATCTCGCCGCCCGCCATCATGACGATGCGCTGCGCGAACTCGTCGGCCTCCTGCAGGTAATGGGTCGCGAAGATGATCGTGCGGCCGGCGCTCGCCTCGCCGCGCATCGCCGCCCAGAACTCGCGGCGGGCGGTGACGTCCATGCCCGCAGTCGGCTCGTCGAGAATGAGCAGCTCGGGTTCCGAGAGCAGCGAGAGCGCGAAGCGTAGGCGCTGCTGTTCGCCGCCCGAACACTTCGAGACGCGCCGCTTCGCGAGCCGCTCGAGGCCCGTGCGACGCAGCACCTCTGCGGGGTCGAGGTGGTGGCGGTAGGTGCGCGCGATGAGCTCGACCGTCTCGCCGACGCGGAGGTCGTGGAGCAGGCCGCCGGTCTGGAGCACGGCCGAGATGCGGCCCTCGCTCACCGCATCCTCGGCGCTGCCGCCAAGGATGCGCACGGTGCCCGTCGTCGGTGCGGTCAGGCCGAGCACCATGTCGAGCGTCGTTGTCTTGCCGGCGCCGTTCGCGCCGAGGAGCGCGACGATTTCGCCGCGGCCGATCGTGAGGTCGATGCCGCGCACCGCGCGCACCGTGTCGCCGCCGGAGCGGAACGACTTTGTGACGTTAGAGAGTTCGAGGGCTGGTTCGGCGGGGCTGCGTTGACTCATGCATTCAGCATGCGCGCGGGCAGGTTCGCGGCGCTCGCTGCAACGTCACGGTGTTGCCGTGACATTCGTCACGGGTGCGTTGGCGCTCGCGCTGCCGCGAACGACCTGGGCGAGCGCACTGCCGCGAATGACCTGGGCGCGCCCAAACGCCATGGGCAAGTGTGGCCACGACGCGCAGACCCGCCCACCGCATCCGGCCGAGTGCGGGCGGCGGGAGGGTGCCGCGTAGCGGAGTGGCAGCGTTAGCGGCGGCCGCGGAAGGCGCTGAGGTCGACCGAGCTGCCCGCGCCCTGCGGCACGATCACGGTCTGCGCGGCACCGATGCGCGTCTCGTCGCCGCCGTCGACCTCGAGCTGCGCCTCGGGGTCGGTGTTGCGCTTCAACACTGCGAGCGCGATCGGGCCGTCGTCGTAGTGGTTCGCCGCCGACGTCACGAGGCCGACCGGCCGGTCTTTCCCCGGCACGTAGATGTGGGCGCCGGGCTCGGGCACGACCCCGTCGAGGTCGAGCCGCACGATGCGGCGCGGCGGATGCCCGAGGTTGTGCACCTTCGCGATCGTCTCCTGCCCGCGGTAGCAGCCCTTCGTGAGGTGCACCGCGCTGCGCAGCAGGTCGAACTCGTGCGGCACGGCGCGGTCGTCGAACTCGCGCGCCTCGCGGGGCCGCCAGGCGGCAATTCGCAGCGCCTCGAGCGCGTCGATGCCCGCGACCGAGTCGAACGATTCGGCGACGCGAGCGAGCGCATCCGCGTCGAGCAGGTGCAGCCGGGGCGCGTATCCCTCGCCCGGATGCGGGGCCGCGGTCGAGTACGTGACGCCGCCGAGCGCGCCGGTCGCCCACGGGTCGCGCCAGACGAGGGCGGCGCCGAGGTCGTGGTCGCCGAGCGTCGCGACCGGGAACAGTTCGTCGCTGCGGTCGAGCACCTCGACGCGCATCATGAAGCGCATCTTCGCGAACCACTCGGCAAGCCCGGCGGCCGCGCCCGCCTCGGTGATGAGCCACGAGCTCGAGCCGTCGTCGAGCATCCCGAACTCGTGCTCGATGCGGCCCTGCGGCGTGAGCAGCAGGTTGTCGGCGCTCTCGCCCGGGGCGAGGTCGGCGACGTGCTGGCTCGTGAGCGAGTCGATCCACTTGCGGCGGTCGTCGCCGCGCACCTCGACGACACCGAGGTGTGAGACGTCGACGATCGCGTCGCCCGCCGCGAGCGCGCGCTGCTCGGGCAGCGGCTGACCGTAGTGGGCGGCGACGCCGACGTCGGGGCCCGATTCGACCGCGACGGCGCCGGGGCGCGCGAGGAACGGGGAGGTCATGCCTGGCTCGGCTGATCGGCGGCGGGGTCGGGCGCGGCTTCGGTTGCCGGCTCTGCGGCCGGCTCTGTTTCAGGCGCTGCGACGCGGCTGAGCGTGCCCGAGGCGTGCGTCGCGAGCTCCTGGCCGAGGGCGGCGATGTCCCAGGCCCAGAACAGCATGTTGTTCACGAGGCCGTACATGCGGGTGGCCGACTCGTAGTCGTGCGAGCCCTCGGCGCGCTCGACGCCGGCGGTCGCGAGGTCGATGCGGGGTCCGGCGATCGTGCCGGTGTAGAGCTCGGCCACGCCGGTCGGATGCGCGAGCGTCACCTCGATCTCGAACGCGCCCGCCTCGGTGCGGAGCGCCTCAACATCGTCGACGGTCGCCACGGTGGGCCCTGCCGACGGCGGCAGCATGCCCGGGCCGACATCGCCGTCGCTGCGCGGGCGGGCGAGGCGCCAGTAGCCGCTCTCGCCGGTGAGGGGCGTCTCGTCGCCCGTCGTGTCGTCGACGAGCCAGATCTGCGAGCGGTACTCGAGAAACGGCAGGTCGCGATGCGCGAACTCCACGCGCTGTCGAAACGCGTGTTCGCGGAGGTTCCCGTCGACCGAATACTCGATCATGCCGGTGCCCTCCCACGACCCAATGAGCCATGAGAGCGGAACCAGCTCGGGCTGCAGCCCGACCGGGAGTTCGATCATTGGGGTTAGCTCTGGCCCTTGAAGAGGCGGCGAAGCACCGTGACGCTGACGCCGAGGATGCCGATAACGGCGGCGCCGAGCAGGCCGAGGAAGAGAATCTCGAAGAACATTTCCATACCGCTATCCTACCGGCTCCTGGGCGGCAGCGCGGCCTGTGGATAACTGCGCCGCGGGCCGCGAAAGTTCCGTACGCTCGCGATGGTGAGTGAATCGGGAGGTCGGATGCGCAGGTCGGTAGTTCGCGCGGTGTGCGCCGCGGCGGTGGTTGCGGCGCTGGTTGCCGGATGCAGCGATGTCGAGGCGGAACCCGCGCCGAGCGAGACTGTGGCCGAGTCGGTCGCGACGCCGACGCCGACCGCGCTGAGCGAGGCCGAGGCGCTGGAGATCGGCGTCGCGACGTACGAGAAGTTCCTCGAAGCCGAACGCGATGTCATTACCTCGGGTGGTGAGGATATCGCCACGATGGACGCACTCATCACGGACAACATGGGCGACTATCGCGACGAGCTCATGGCGCTGGCCACGGAAGGCACATTCACGCCAGAGGGCGAGATGAGCATCATCGGGACTCGCATCCAGTCGTACTCTCTCGACACTGTCACCTACTATGCATGCCTTGACTTTGGCGATAGCCAGCTCGTCGATGAAGACGGGAAGCCTCTCGATCCGAATCGTCAAGATGTAATACAAGCTGTCGAGGTTCGAGTAGTCCAAGTATCAACACAGCCCAAGATCGACAAGCACGAATCATGGAACGACTCAAGCGCCTGTCAGTAGCGCTCATACTCGTAGCGCTCGCCGTCTTGTCTCCCGCAGCACCTGCCGTCGCCGACAATTGCGCCGCTCAAGTGACCTGGCAAATGAACTGCAGCAACGGCGGAGACTCGGTCGATATTTCGATCGACAGCTCGGGCGGCGGCGGGTCGGGCGGCAGTGGTGGCGGTGGCGGCGCTGACTGGACCGGCGGCACGGGCTATGCACCGCCGAGCGCGTGTGCGGGAGGTTCGTCCGACTCGCGCTGCATGGGCGAGCTCATCTTCGGAGACGCAGACCCGGCTGATCCGGGCCCCGCTCCCCTGCCGGCGACGCTCAACGCGAGCGACCTCGCCAACGTTGCGCCAACGCAGGCCGAGCTCTTCATGGAGCCCGACGGCTGGGCAATTCTCGGCCAGCCGGTGAACTTCTGGACCAGCGCATCCACCCACACCGTCGACACGACCGTGCTCGGCCACTCGGTGACCGTCACGTTCACACCCGTCTCCACCACCTACGACTACGGCGACGGCACCTCGCAGACCCTCGAGACCCCCGGCGCATCGTGGGCCGATCAGGGCCTGCCCGAACTCAGCGACACCCACACGAGCCACCGCTACTCGGTCGACGCACCCGTCACCGTCAGCGCCATCATCAACTACTCGGCCACCGTCGCCGCCGCCGGCCGCACGATCACCGTGACCGGCACCATCCAGAGCATCTCGACCACGCTGAGCTTCGACCTCTACGAGTCCGACACCTACCTCGCCGCCCAGCCCTAACCCGGCCAGCTGTCACCCGAACTGCGCTACGGGGTGACCGACGCGCTCGCGCCCATGAGCACGAAGATGCCCGACGCAATCGCCATCACGACGCCGGCCCCCGTGAGGCTCAGTGCGAAGCGGTGAATGAAGCCCTCGGGTCGGCCCTCGACGAGCTGCATCAGCGCGGTAAAGAACAGGAGCATGAGCATCGCAATCGGCACCCACGTCAGCTGCCGCTCGGGCGACGAGAGCAGCCCCACGAGCAGCGCCGCGAGCACGGCCGCGAACCACACCGCGACGATGCGCAGCCGCGTCGCCCTCGAAGCGGGCTCGGCGAGCGCGCCCTCGGCGGGCTCGGCATTCGGCGGCACTTGCGACATGGCCGACAGTCTACGCAGCACCCGCCCGACGTGCCACGATTCGGCCAGGCGCGCGGCCTAGGATCACAGCATGGCAACACCGCAACTCACCGGCGCCGACCTCGGCGACGAACTCCCCGAGTTCGCCGCGCTCATCACCAAAGCCGACGGGGTCGCCCCCTTCAACGAAGCCACCCTCCTCAACCCCGCCGAGCGCGAAGCGCGCGTGATCCGCGGCGACAGCGGCGACCTCGACGCCCTCGCCCTCGTACGCACCCTCGACGAGGGCGGAGTCGAGGCCGAACTCGCCGTCGCCCCACACGCCCGCGGCCTCGGACTCGGGCAAGAACTCGTGCACCGCGTTCGCGCCGCCGGCGCCGCCGTCTTCTGGGCCCACGGCGACCTGCCGCCCGCCCAGCGCCTCGCCTCCGCGACCGGCCTCACCGCATCCCGCCGCCTCTACGTGCTCGAGCGGCCCCTCACCGACGACGAGTTCCCGGCCACGCAGCTGCCGTCGGGCGCGCGCATCCGCCCCTTCAACCGCGAACGGGATGCCCGAGACTGGGTCGAACTCAACGCGCGGGTCTTCGCCGACCACCCCGAGCAGGGCGCGCTGCAGCTCGACGACCTCGACGACCGCATCGCGCAGCCATGGTTCAACGCCGACGACTTCCTCGTGCTCGAGGGCGCCGGCGGCGTCATGCTCGGCTACAACTGGCTCAAAGTGACCGACGACGAGGCCGAAATCTACGTCATCGGCGTCGCCCCCGAGGCCGCCGGCACGGGGTTCGGCAAGGCGCTCATGCAGGCGGGCCTGCGCCGCCTCCGCGACTCTGGCGCCGACACCGCCGTGCTCTACGTCGACGGCGACAACGACCGTGCCGTCGAGCTCTACCGCAAGCTCGGGTTCACCGAGCGGTCGGTCGACGTGCAGTACCGCTAGACGTGCAGTACCGCTAGCCGCGCCGCCGCGCGACCCACGCGCATCCGCGCCACGCATTACTTGTTGTTCACCGTCGATAGGAAAGATTCGCCCCATGGAAAACGAAACGCCCCTGACGGGTGACACGATCGGCCTCGACCGGTTCATCGACCGCGAGACGAGCTGGCTCGCGTTCAACCAGCGCGTGCTCGAACTCGGCGAAGACCCGGCCGTGCCGCTGCTCGAGCGCGCGAACTTCATGGCGATTTTCCCATCCAACCTCGACGAGTGGTTCATGGTGCGCGTTGCCGGCCTCAAGCGCCGCATCGACACCGGGCTCGCCGTGCCGACGCCCGCCGGCGTGCCGCCGCGACAGGAACTCGCGACGATCCGCGCCCTCGCCGGCGAACTGCAGGTGCGGCACGCCGAGCACTTCCGCGACTCGCTGCGGCCCGCGCTCGCCGCCGAGGGCATCCACATTCTCGATTGGGCCGACCTCAGCGCCGACCAGCAGGCGAAGCTCACCGAGGTGTTCGCGACGCAGATCTTCCCCGTGCTCATGCCGCTCGCGGTCGACCCGGCGCACCCGTTCCCCTACATTTCGGGCCTCTCGCTCAACCTGTCGGTGCGCGTGCAGAACCCGACCGCGGGCAAGACCGACTTCGCGCGCCTCAAGGTGCCGCCCATGCTGCCGCGCCTCTACCCACTCGACGCGCCCGAGGGCGAGGCCTGGTTCATCCTGCTCGAAGACCTCATCGCGCAGCACCTCGACTCGCTGTTCCCCGGCATGCACGTGCTCGACCACCACGCGTTCCGCGTCACCCGCAACGAAGACGTGACGATCGAAGAAGACGAGACCGAGAACCTCCTGCAGGCGCTCGAGAAGGAACTGCTGCGCCGCCGCTTCGGCCCGCCGATTCGCCTCGAGGCGTCGGAAGACATGGACGACGAGACGCTCAACCTGCTCAAGGACGAGCTCGACATCACCGACGACGCCGTCACGGTGCTGCCCGGCCCGCTCGACCTCTCGTCGCTGTTCGCGCTCGGCAAGATCAACCGCCCCGACCTGAAGTTCCCGACGCACGTGCCGGTGACGCACGGCGCGTTCCGCACCTCCGACTCCGACGAGAAGGTGAACGTGTTCCGCGCCATCGCCGAGAAGGATGTGCTGGTTCACCACCCGTACGAGTCGTTCTCGACCAGCGTGGTCGAGTTCATCGAGCAGGCCGCCGCCGACCCCGACGTACTCGCGATCAAGCAGACGCTCTACCGCACGTCGGGCGACTCCCCCATCGTCGCGGCGCTCATCAAGGCCGCCGAGTCGGGCAAGCAGGTGCTCGCCCTCGTCGAGATCAAGGCGCGCTTCGACGAGCAGAACAACATCGTGTGGGCCCGCAAGCTCGAGAAGGCGGGCGTGCACGTCGTGTACGGCCTCGTCGGGCTGAAGACCCACTGCAAGCTGCTGCAGGTGCTGCGCCGCGAAGACGGCCGGCTGCGCGCCTACAACCACATCGGCACGGGTAACTACAACCCGAAGACCTCGCGCATCTACGAAGACCTCGGCCTGTTCACCTGCGACGACGAGGTGTCGGGCGACGTCACGCGCCTGTTCAACCAGCTCTCGGGCTACGCGATCGAGCGCGACTTCAAGCGCCTGCTCGTCGCGCCCTTGCACCTGCGCAAGGGCCTGCTCGACCTCATCGAGCGCGAGCGTCAGGCCGCGCTGCGCGGCGAGGCGAGCGGCATTCGCATCAAGGTGAACTCGATGGTCGACGAAGAGATTATCGACGCGCTCTACTCGGCGTCGAAGGCTGGCGTGCCGATTGACATCTACGTGCGCGGTATCTGCGGCCTGCGGCCGGGCGTGCCGGGGCTCAGCGAGTCGATTCGCGTGCGCTCGGTCATCGGCCGCTACCTCGAGCACTCGCGCATCTTCACGTTCCACAACGGCGGCGACACGCACACGTACATCGGCTCGGCCGACATGATGCACCGCAACCTCGACCGCCGCATCGAGGCGCTCGTGCGGCTCACCGACCCGAGCCACATCCAGGAGCTCGAGGACTACTTCGACATCGGCATGTCGGAGCACTTCGCGACCTGGTGGCTCGGCGCCGACGGCAAGTGGACCCGCCACCGGCTCGACGAAGACGGCCAGCCGCTGCCCGAGGTGCACGACGAGCTCATGCGACGCATCGCGGCCCGCCCCATGCGGCACACCGCCCTGCGGTAGCGCACGCGCTGCGTTAGCATTCGGGAGCACGACGACGCGGTCGACGCCGCGCATCCGATCAATTTTTCTGGAGCACCACCTCGATGACCACCGCACTGCGCGACGACACCGTCTACGCCGCTGGCGCCATTCTCTGGCGGATGGACGGCGAGAAGCCGCGCGTTCTCGTCATTCACCGCGACCGCCACGGCGACTATTCGTTCCCGAAGGGCAAGGTCGACCCGGGCGAGACGCTGCCCGAGACGGCGGTGCGGGAAATCGAGGAGGAGACCGGCTACCGGGTGACGCTCGACGCGCCGCTCGGGTCGATCGAGTACCAGCTGCCGAGCGGGCGCCAGAAAGAGGTGCACTACTGGGCCGCCGAGGTGTCGCAGGCCGAGTTCGAGCGCGTGCAGTTCGCCCCGAACGAAGAAGTCGACGAGCAGAAGTGGATGGGCCTGAAGAAGGCCGCGAAGCACCTCACCTACGCGCGTGACAAGGAGCTGCTCGCGGTGCTGCGCGAGCGCATCGACGCCGGTACCGCCCGCACCTTCGCAGTGATCGCGCTGCGGCACGCGCAGGCGGTGCCGCCCCTTTCGTGGCCCGGCGACGACGACTCGCGGCCGCTCACCTCGCGCGGCCAGGAGCAGGCCGAGCAGGTCATGCCGATTCTGCGCGCGTTCGGCCCGAAGCGGCTCGTCTCATCGTCGGCGGTGCGCTGCCTCACGACCGTCGGCCCGATCTCGAAGGAACTCGACGTGACGCCCGTGAGCGAGCGCGCCATCTCGCAGTCGGCTGCGCCCGGCGACGACGACATCGCCGAAGTCATCGCCGAAGCGATGGCCGACCGCAGCACCGTCGTGCTCTGCAGCCACTCCCCCGTCATGCCCGACATCGTGCGCGCCGTCGCGCGGGCGTGCGGCAACGAGCCGACGTCGCTCTCGCGGTACTCGATGCTGTCGACCGCGGAGTTCACGCTGCTGCACGTTCCGGCCGAGGGCGCCAGCCGCGGGCTCGTCGCCGTCGAGTCGCAGGGGCCCCGCATCTAGCTTCATCCTCCGTTGGTCCTCCGTCCTCCGGTGGCCCTTCATCCTCCGCTGAGGGGGGGGTGACGCCGTTTCCCGGCGAGTTCATGCGAATTCACGCGCTAGGCGCGACACCGTCATCCGCTGTTCATTCCCGCAAGTGATCTGGGATCGTTCACTTCGCGTTCACACTCCATGCCCGAACGCGTCACCGCACGACCCTACGTTTTGAGCACGAACCCCCCTTGGTTCGGAAAACCACTGGTTCGAGAAACCACATCTGGTTCGAAAACCACAAACGTTTCTTACGGAGGAAACTCAATGAAGCTTTCGCGTGTTGGCGCCTCGGTCGCCATGACCGCAATCGCCGCGCTCGCCCTCGCCGGCTGCGCCGGTGGCGACACCGCAGGTTCGACCGCCGCGGCTGACAGCGGCTCGCTGTCGGGCCAGCTCAACGCGACCGGCGCGAGCTCGCAGGAGCAGGCCGAGCTCAACGCCTGGGTCCCCGGATTCCAGGGCGTCGAGTCGGGCGTCACCGTGAACTACGAGGCCACCGGTTCGGGCGTCGGCCGCGACAACTTCGTCGCCGGCACCTCGGACTTCATCGGCTCCGACCGCCCCTTCCACACCGACGAGATCGAAGAGAGCACCTTCCCGCTGTGCGCCGAGGGCTCCGACCTGGTCGAGTTCCCCGCCTACATCTCCCCGATCGCCATCGCGTACAACCTCCCGGGCGTCGACACCCTCAACCTTGACGCTGAGACGATCTCGCAGATCTTCGACGGCACCATCACGACCTGGAACGACGAGAAGATCGCCGCGCTCAACGAGGGCGTCGACCTCCCCGACACCGCGATCACCGCCGTGCACCGCGGCGACGAGTCGGGCACCACCGGCAACTTCCTCTCGTACCTCGAGGCCGCCGCGCCCGACGCTTGGACCTACGGCGCCGAAGACGCGTTCCCCGGTGACCTCGGTGGCGAGGCCGCGAACAAGACCGCCGGTGTCGCCGAGGCCGTTGCCGCGGGTGAGGGCACCATCGGGTACCTCGACGCGTCGGCCGCAACCGACCTCCAGACCGCCGCGATCAAGTCGGGCTCGGACTTCGTGCCCTACACGCCTGACGCCGCCGCCGCGGTCGTCGCCGGCTCGCAGCTCGAAGACGGCCGCGCCGAGACCGACCTCGCGTACGACCTCGACTACACCGGTGTTGAGGGTGCCTACCCGATCGTTCTCGTTTCGTACCTCATCGGCTGCGCCGACTACGAGGACGACGCCAAGGGCGAGCTCGTGAAGGCGTACTTCAACTACGTGATTACCGCCGAGGCGCAGGACGCCGCCGCCGCTGCCGCGGGCAACGCGCCGATCTCCGACGAGATCCGCACGCAGGCCCAGACCGCGATCGACAGCATCCAGTAGTAACGAAACGCGCTTCTGCGTACGCAATAATTGGTGCCCGGTGCCGTGCATTTTGCCGGCCCGGGCACCGTCTGCGTAGAGCATTCCGATCTTGAGACTTACCTCACCCCCACGAATCACCGAGGAAGGCATGTCAGATGAGCAACACTGACACGACTGCGCGGGCGCAGTCGTCCACGCCGAAAGCGGTACGCCGCATTGGCGACACCATCTTCCAGACCATCTCCACGACCTCCGGCGCCCTGATCCTCGCGATTCTTGCCGCGGTGTTCTTCTTCCTGCTCGTGCAGGGGTTCCCCGCGATCGCGACGCCGGTGAACGAGGACCTTGGCACTGACTCCTTCCGCCACGACGGCGGATTCGCGGGGTACATCCTCCCGCTCGTGTTCGGCACCATCTGGGCATCGTTCCTCGCGATGATCATGGCGTTCCCCGTCGGCGTCGCGGTGGCGCTGTTCATCAGCCACTTCGCGAGCCGCAAGCTCACGGGCATCCTCGGGTTCGTGATCGACATGCTCGCCGCCGTGCCCTCGGTCATCTTCGGTCTCTGGGGCATCCTCGTCTTCGCGCCGATCGCCGGCCCGCTCTACGCCTGGCTCGGCGAGTTCCTCGGCTGGATCCCGCTGTTCGAGGGCCCCGTCACGCCGACCGGCAAGAACATGCTCACGGGTGCGATCGTGCTCGCGATCATGGTGCTGCCGATCATGACCTCGCTGAGCCGCGAAATCTTCCTGCAGACGCCCCGCCTGCACGAAGAGGCGTCGCTCGCCCTCGGAGCGACCCGCTGGGAGATGGTGCGCCAGGCCGTGTTCCCCTACGCCTCCTCGGGCATGTTCGCGTCGGCGATCCTCGCGCTCGGCCGCGCGCTCGGCGAGACGATGGCTATCACCATGGTGCTCTCGGCCACCGGTGCCGTGACCTTCCACCTGCTGCAGTCGCAGAACCCGACCACCATCGCCGCATCCATCGCCCTGCAGTTCCCCGAAGCCTCCGGGCAGAACTCGTCGACGCTGATCGCCGGCGGCCTCGTGCTGTTCGCCATCACCCTCATCGTCAACTCGATCGGCCGCTGGATCATCAGCCGCAGCGTGAAGAAGTAGTGAGGTACTGAAACATGTCAACCACCACGACAGCCCCCGCTGCCCCAGCGAAGCCCCGCGTCAAGAACGCCCTCACCGCCGGCCACCTCTCGCGCGGCCAGGTCACCGGCATCGCGCTCGGCGCGCTGGTGATCTCGACGATCGTGTTCGGCCTGCTCTGGATGCTCAGCGGCGACCCGCTGTACATCTTCACCGAGCAGACCGGCAAGCTCACTCTCAACTTCAACTGGGGTGCGTGGCTCGCGCTCACCGCCGTGCTCTACCTGCTCGGCATCTACTTCATCTCGCGCCAGATCGAAGGGCCGCGCCAGGCGACCAACCGGTTCATCTCGGGCCTGCTGCTCGTCGCGTTCGTGCTCGCGATGGTGCCGCTGCTCTCGCTCATCTTCACGCTCGTCGTGAACGGCCTGCCCGGCCTGATTGAGCCGAACTTCTGGATGTACGACGCCTCGCGTCCCGGCCAGCGCGGCGCGCTCAACGCGATCATCGGAACCCTCTGGATCACCGGCATCACCTCGCTCATCGCCGTGCCCATCGGTATCTTCACCGCGATCTACCTCGTCGAGTACGGCCGCGGCAACTGGCTGAGCAAGCTGCTGAACTTCTTCGTCGACGTCATGACGGGTATCCCCTCGATCGTCGCCGGTCTGTTCGCCTTCGCCCTGTTCATGCTGTTCACGCAGCTCTCGGGCGGCGACATCACGCAGATCAAGAGCGGCTTCGTCGGCTCGATCGCGCTGCTCGTACTCATGCTTCCCACCGTCGTGCGCTCGGCCGAAGAGATGATTCGCCTCGTGCCGATGGACCTCCGTGAGGCCTCGTACGCGCTCGGCGTGACGAAGTGGCGCACGATCGTCAAGGTCGTGCTCCCCACCTGCCTCGGCGGTCTCGTCACCGGTGTGCTGCTCGCGATCGCCCGCGTCATCGGCGAGACCGCGCCGCTCATGGTCGCCGCCGGCATGTCGGTGAACATGAACTACAACCCCTTCCACGGGGCCATGGCCACCCTGCCGACGCTCGTCTACCAGCAGTGGGGCTTCAACGGTGAGGAGGCCGACGCCCTCGCCTGGGCCGGCGCGCTCGCCCTGCTCCTCATCGTGATGGCGCTCAACGTCATCGGCCGCGTCATCAGCTACTACTTCTCGCCCAAGAAAGACCGCTAGGTCGGGCCTCAACTTCGAAACAAAGGATCTTTCACAGTGTCGAAGCGCATTGAAATCAAGGACCTGGACATCTACTACGACAAGTTCAAGGCTGTCGAGGGTGTCAACATGACCATCGAGCCGAAGAGCGTCACCGCGTTCATCGGCCCGTCGGGTTGCGGCAAGTCGACCGTGCTGCGCACGCTCAACCGCATGCACGAGGTCATTCCGAAGGCGTGGGTCGACGGCGAGGTGCTCCTCGACGGCGACGACCTCTACGGCACCGGCGTCGACCCCGTGAACGTGCGCCGCCAGGTCGGCATGGTGTTCCAGCGCGCGAACCCGTTCCCGACGATGTCGATCAAAGAGAACGTGCTCGCCGGCGTGCGCCTCAACAACAAGCGCATCGGCACCAAAGAGGCGAACGAGCTCGTCGAGAAGTCGCTGCGCGGCGCCAACCTCTGGGAAGAGGTCAAGGACCGCCTCGACGCCCCCGGCGGCGGCCTCTCGGGCGGACAGCAGCAGCGTCTGTGCATCGCCCGCGCGATCGCGGTGAAGCCCGACGTGCTGCTCATGGACGAGCCCTGCTCGGCCCTTGACCCCATCTCGACCCTCGCGATCGAAGACCTCATTCACGAGCTCAAGACCGAGTACACGATCGTGATCGTCACCCACAACATGCAGCAGGCGACCCGCGTGAGCGACCGCACCGGCTTCTTCAACATCGCCGGCACCGGCAAGCCCGGCAAGCTCATCGAGTTCGACGACACCCGCACCATCTTCGACAACCCGTCGAACAAGCAGACCCAGGACTACGTCACCGGCCGCTTCGGCTAGGTCGGCGGCTCTTTCGCGACGGCGCCCCACACGAGCGTGTGGGGCGCCGTCGCGTTTCCCCGCGCATCTTCTTCTCTCTTCCGCTGACTGACGGCAATTCGCGTCGTTCTGGGCCAAAATCCTGCAAGTTCCCGTCAGTCAGCGAAGAGAGGCACCGCCCGGCTCCCTCACCCATCCGCTAACTGACGGCAATTTGCGCGGTTTCGGGCCGAAATGCTGCAAGTTGCCGTCAGTTGGTGGGGTGTCGAAGGGTACGGATGCGGCGGTCGAGCTGGCGGCGGATGTCCGCCACGAGCTCCAGGCCCGCGTCGCGCATCGCCTCGACCGTTACGCTCACGTACTCGTATTCGTTGGCGCGGAGACGGCGCTCGCGCTCAAGGTCATTGCGGAACGTCGTGCTGCTGGTCCGGTGCCCGTCGCCCTCGTACTCGATCACGAGCCGCTCCTCGCGATACAGCAGGTCGACCTCGGCGAGGCGCTCCCCCGCCCGACCGCGCAGCTCGACGTTGACCTCGGGCTCCGGCAACCCGCCGTCGACGAGCAGCAGGCGCAGCCGGGTCTCCATCGGCGACGCGACCCGTGGCCGCGCCCGTTCGGCGGCGGCGCGCGCAACTCGAATGCCCCGCAGCGGCCCGAGGTCTTCGAGCATCCGCTCGACCTCGTAGCGGGTAGTAACCGGCCGGTCGAGTAGCTGCAGGCCCGGATAGTGCGCCTTGTCGGTGAGCAAGGCGTCGAGCATGACGACGGCGTCGGTCAGCGAGAGTTCGCGACAGCACGCGACGAAGGTCGCGAGCGGCGAGAGCACCGGCAGCCCCTCGAACGTCGTCGTGGGGAGGAGGGATGCGTCAATCCTGTGGCCCCGCACATCGCGGGCGATCGGCTGCGAGCGGCCCGCTGGAACGGCGACGTGGAGCGGCTGCGGGGCCGCTGGTTTGACCAGTTCTGTGTCAGTGGATTCCTCGGTGGAGTCATAGTGTTGCTCGGGCTGCTGGTCGGTGGCCGGCTTCGCCTTCAGCTCGGGATGCGGGAGTCCATAGATTCGCGCCGCCGTCGCACCGCAGAATGCCGCGCCTTCGGGCATCCGTGCCGCGTACTCGCGCAGGTCGCGGAGTCGATCGGTGCTTGGGCCCGGCAGCACCCGCACGCCGTATCGCGGTGCCGAGAATCGGCGGCTTCGGAGTTGTTGCAGCGAGAGTCCGGCGTCCGTGCCCGAGGCGAGCGAGAACGGGTCTCGCGAAATGGCTGCGGGGAGGTCGTCTGCATTCATGCGGGCAACGTAGCCGGGGTCGACGGGAGCCCGCCGCCGTTGTCCACAGGCGCATCCGTCTCTTCCGCTGCCTGACGGCAATTTGCGGGATTGCCGGCGAAAACGTTGCGGATTGCCGTCAGGCAGCGGAAGCGGGCGGATGGGCGTGGGCGCCAGGGCGACCGGCAGGCAAGGCAAGGCAGACACGGCAGGCAGGGCGCAGGGCGGCGCTGCGAGGAAGGCTGCCGGAAACGAAAAAGTGCCGGACCGCAGAACGCCTCTCGGCGGAAGGCCGCTCGAAGCGGCAAAAATTGGAGCCCGGGGTTACTGCGGCCCGGCGACCACAAGTTTACGGCCGCACGTCGACGTCGCAACCCGTGTTCGCCACTCGCGAGCGCGGGAATGAATCACCCCGCGAACGCGCTGAATTTGGTACGGAAACGCGGCGCCGACTCGAGCTCGCCAGCGACGCAGGCCGCCCGCCTACTCGAGCTGCCCCGCACACCAGAGCTTCGCACTCGCCGAAAGATCGCGGGCAAAGTCGAGGTACCGCGCGCCACGGCGCAGGGCGGCGGATGCGCGCGCCGGGTTGATGTGCTCGTCCGATTCGGCGATCGAGGCGGCTCCCTGCGACATGACGGCGCAGAAGGCGGCCGCGCGGTCGAGCGCATCCGCGAAGTCACCGGTGAACGCGCCGCGCAGAATCTGCTCGATGAGCGTCAACAGTTCGTCGGGCCCGGTCGGCTCGACGGCGCCCGCGACGACGCGGGAGATCGACACGTCGACCTCGACCCCGCGGCGGTAGAGGTAGCTCGAGGTGGTCGGGTCTTGCGTCACGGCGGCGTGCACGAGGTACAGCCGCCACAGGGAGCCCGGCAGGCTGTGGGCCGCGGCCGGCGCCCAGAGCTGCACCAGATCATCCAGCCCGTTGCTGTTCGCGTACGACACGGTGCGCTCGACGACGTCGGGATCGTCGCTCGTGCGCACGCCGTTGAGCAGCGCATGCGCGGTGTCGTGCGCCACGCGGTTCACCGCAGCGGGATCGGGAGCGCCCTCAAACGTGTCGAACGCGCTGATCGGCATTCGCACGGGTCGGTGAAAGCGGTCCACGTGGCTCCCTTCGGGTGACGGCTGAGCTGACAACGCCCTCTAGTCTCTCGCGTTCACGGCGCCGACGCGAGCGGATGCGCCCACCGCGAACCGCGCGCGGCCGCCGCGTGGGCGCGCACGATTACAGTTGTCGGCATGGCACTTCGCTCTTCCTCCCCCGCCGCCGCGAGCACCCCCGAGGCGGCCGACGAGTCGCTCGGCCAGTCGCAAAGCCAGCGTGTGCGGCCGGATACGCCCGAGAAGCGCTGGTCCGCGCTCATCGCGGCGGCGCTCATTGTGGTGTCGATGTTCCTGCCGTGGTGGCTGACGACGTATCCGATTCGCAACGACGCCGACTTCCTCACGGGCTGGCAGCTGCTCGGCCTCGGGCTCGGGTTCGGTGACTGGGCGTCGCAGACGAACTTCTCGGCGTTCGGCAACGTGCTCTGGGGCGTCGTGCCGACCGTCGCGGGGCTGCTGCTCGCGGTGCTGCTCGTCGTGCGTGCGACGCGGCCCCGGGCGATTCCGGCGCCGAACATCGCGCTGTGGGCGGTCTTCTCGCTGCTGTGCCAGCTCTGGCTCGTCGCGCTCGGATGGGCGCGCCTCAACGCGAGCTTCGGCGAGTTCCCGACGCTGTGGGGCATGCTGCCCTCGACGATGGCGGCCGTCTACTCGGCGGTGACGCTCATGAACTGGTGGCGCCGAGGCGAGAAAGGCCTGTGGCCCGCGCGTGGCCGCCGCCGGGCCGCCGCGAGCGACGCCGAAATGGATTCCCTGTTCGGCATCGACAGCAGCGAGGCGGATACGGTGGCTCGCGACAAGCCCCTGGTGGTCGACGACGAGGTGGTCGCCGACGCTGGTGCCGCCGACGAGACCACCGACGACGCGTCCGCCAACGAGTCCGCCGCAAGCGACGATTCGCGCCGCGAGTAGCCGCTAGACTTTCGGGCGGGCCTATAGCTCAGTTGGCAGAGCAGTGGACTTTTAATCCATGGGTCGCGGGTTCGAGCCCCGCTGGGCCCACCAATGAGGAGGAGCGGTGGCGAAGAACCCGCCGGGGTCCCCGCTCGCCGGAGGCTCCACGCGCGGCACCCACGCACCCGCGTGACGTACCCCGAAACCCGCCGCGCGTGGAGTGGCGAGTGGGGCGTCGAGCCCCGCCGGGCTACTCCTCATTTGTCGGCCTAACAGTGGCGAAGAACCCGCTAGGGTCCCCGCGCGTATCCCACCCCGCGTATCCGCCCCGCGCATCCGCAACTGGCGCTGCTGCGTCAGCCGGACCAGGGCGAAACTGCCTCGACGATCGCGCACGCGTCGAGCGCGACCCGACCCCGCGCATCCGCCCCCTCACGTCGTCGCGAGGTCGCGGCGCCGAAAACCCGCAAACCCGACGACCACGAACACGACGGTCACGAGGCTCACCCAGGCGAGCCCCGACCAGTCGGCGCCGGCCTCGGCGACGTTCGGGATGTGCCAGAACGGGCTGATAGCGAGCACCCAGTCCCAGAGTTTGAAGGTTGGGCCGAGCAGCGTCAGGCCGAACGCGGCGACGACGCCCACCAACGCGGCAAGCGGCACCTGCGGCCGAGCGCCGACGACCGCGACCGACACCGCGGTGATCATCCACACGGCCGGGATCGTCACGACGGCCTGCAGCACCGCGTCGCCGAACGCCACGCCAATGTCGGTGCTCGAGGCGAGGGCCGCGATCAGCACCCCCGCGACGGCGTCGGCGCTGCCAACGACAAGCGGCGCCGCCAGCGACAAGTGGCGCCGTCCTGACAGCGCCAGTTGTTCGCACCGGCGCCAGTCGGTGCGCGCAGCGGCACGGATACGCACAACGCGGCACCAGCGCAGCGGCACGACCGCTGGTCACCCGGCACACATCGATTTGCGGGGCCGTCGCCGCGCCGCAACAATCGCACGAGGGCGCGCACGCCGAGCGCTGCAGAGCCGAGCCTCGCAACGCCGAGCGCGGCCCCGCCCAGCGCATCCGAGCCCAGCCCATCCGAGCCCAGCCCATCCGAGCCCAGCCCATCCGGAGCGAGCAACCCCAGCCCCGCCGAGCACGCCCCACCAACCCGACCCCAGAGGGAGACCACCCACGATGACCGCCGCAACGTCGTACTTCGTGCGCGAGGGCGCCACCCGATTCCGCGCGACCGAGCACGTCGGCGGCGGTTGGAATCCGCGCGAGCAGCACATCGCGCCGGTGATCGGCCTGCTCGCGCACGTCATCGAGACCGACCACCGCGAGCGCCGCGGCGCCGACACGCTCCCCCTCACCCGCATGTCGTGCGACATTCTCGGCGTGATCCCGATCGACGCGGTCGACGTGCAGGTCACGGTGCTGCGCCCCGGCCGCACGATCGAGCTCATCGAAGCCCGCGTCGACCACGACGGCCGCACCGCCGCGATCGCCCGCGCCTGGTGCGCGCAGACGTTCGACACGGCCGACCGCGCGCTCTCGCCGCTGCCCGCGATCGCGCCGCCCGACGCGCATCCCGAGTGGGCGGCTGCCGACACCTGGCCCGGCGGCTTCATCGCGTCGCTCGAGGCGCGCCGCCTGCCGGCCGAGCGGGGCCGCGCATCCGCGTGGGTACGCACCGGCATCGACCTCATCGCCAACGAGCCCGTCAGCACAACGGCGCGCGTGCTCGGCCTCATCGACGTCGCGAACGGACTCACCGACCCGGCACCGATCGACGAGGTCGCGTTCCCGAACCTCGACCTCACGGCGCACCTGTTCCGCACCCCGGAACCCGGCTGGCTCGGCTTCGACACGACGGCGACGTTCGGGCCGACCGGCGCGGGCCTCACCCACAGCATCCTCCATGACGCCGCGGGGCCGTTCGGCGCGATGAACCAGATCCTCACGGTTCGGCCGATGTCGTAACGCCGGCGTAGCGGGGCGGATACGCGGGGGCACGACCGCGCGCCGCGACCCTGCCGTCGCATCCGGCCAGCGCATCCCTGCCACCGCGCCCTGCCACCGCGCAGAAAATTCGCTACATTGGAGGAGCGCGCGCACGCGTCGCGCGCCGGCCGGGACGACCCGACCGCACCACGCCTCCGGGGACGGCCTCGGCACGGAGTCACGCCATGCCACACGTCACCACCCGCGACACTCGCGCCACGACCACCCGCGAAGCCCGCATCGTCACGCGCACCGACCTCGCGCGCATCCTGCTCGGCTGGGGCGCGTTCGCCGCGCTCGCGCTCTCGGGCTCGCTGCTCGAGCCGCCCGTGCCGGCGCCGGTGCTCGTCGGCGCCCTCGCGGCGATCATCGCCGTCATTCTCGTGTGCGCCTTCGGCGTCGTGCAGCAGGCCGAGGCGCTCGCCCACCGGCTCGGCGATCCGTACGGTTCGCTCGTGCTCACGCTCTCGATCGTGCTCATCGAGGTGATCCTCATCTCGGCCGTCATGCTCGGACCGGGCGACCACGCGACGATCGCGCGCGACTCGGTCATGGCGGTGTCGATGATCATCCTCAACCTCGTGATCGGCGCCGCGCTGCTCGTCGGCGGGCTCCGCCACGGTGGACTCCGCCACAACCCCAACGGCACCTCGACGTACCTCGCGATGCTCGTCACGCTCACGGCGCTCGCGTTCGCGCTGCCCGCGCTCATCGGCGACGGCGGCGCGTATCGCAGCGGACAAGGGCTATTCATCGTCGTGCTCACCGTCGCGCTTTACGGCTTCTTTCTCGCGCGGCAGCTCGGCGCGCAGGCGGGTGACTTCCGCGAGGTCGCGGGCGACGCGGCGAAACTGGCACCGCGCAAGCCTGCGGGGGAAGCTGCAACGCAGCCACCACACGACGCCGCGACGAGCGAGCACCCGGATACGCACCCCGCCCGGGCGGACATCCGCGAGACCCTGCGCATCCACCGCCGCGAGGTGCTGACCCGGCTCGTGCTGCTCGTCGTCACGGTGCTCCCGATCGTGCTGCTCTCGCACGACCTCGCGACGCTGCTCGATGACGGGCTCGACCGGCTCGGCGCGCCCGTCGCGCTCTCGGGCATCCTCATCGCGATGATCGTGTTTCTGCCAGAGTCGATCACGACGATTCGGGCCGCGCTCGCCGGCGAGGGGCAGCGCGTGAGCAACCTCTGCCACGGCGCGCTCGTGTCGACGGTGGGCCTCACGATTCCGGCGGTGCTCGTGATCGGCACGCTCACCGGACAAACCGTCGTGCTCGCCGAGACGCCCGCGAACCTGCTGCTGCTCGGGGGCTCGCTGCTGCTGTCGGTCGCGACCTTCGCGGCGAAGCGGGTGACCGCGACGCACGGCGCGATCCACCTCGTCGTGTTCGCGGTGTACGCCCTCGTCGTCATGAGCTGACGCGCTCGGCACGCCCCGCGACACCCGCGCCTCCCCCGCGCCATCCGCGACACCCGCCTCACGCCATCCGCTTCTCCCGCCGACTGACGGCAATTCGCGGCATTTCCAACCGAAAAGCTGCAAATTGCCGTCAGTTAGCGGAGGTGGGTGCAGTCGACGAGGCGTTGGCGGCGATCGGGATGCGCAGTCGAGGATGCGGGGGCGGTCAGGATGCGCGGACGAGCGAGGCCAACTCGGCTTCGCCCCGACGACCACGCGACCACGCGACCACGGGACCACGCGACCACGCGAGAGTACTGCCCGAACGCATCCGCCTCTCCCGCCGACTGACGGCAACTCGCGGCTTTTCCAACCGAAAAGCTGCAAATTGCCGTCAGTCAGCGAAAGTGGCGAGCGCGGGATGCGCGGATGGGCAAGAAGCAGGTCGGTCGAGGGCCAGGGCGCAAACGCACTGAGTCGAGGCACAAACTGTCGCGGATGTCCCGACTCATCACATGAGCCTGGGCGCGCGGCATGACCTCGCGAGTCGGCCGAGGGGCGCCGCCCCAGGCCCGGCTCGTAGACTTCGCGCGTGAGCAACTCAGGCGACGGCTGGGCGACCGGGCCCGACGGTACCCGGATGTGGGGCCTCTACGGCGCCGCCGGTCTGCTCGCGCACGACCCCGACCGGGGGATCCTGCTGCAGCACCGCGCTGCGTGGAGCCACCACGGCAACACATGGGGAATTCCGGGCGGCGCCCGCGATCGCGACGAGACGACGGTCGAGGCCGCGCTGCGCGAGTCATTCGAAGAGGCCGCCGTGCCCGGCGACGCCCTGCGGCTGCGCTTCTCGATCGTGCGCAGCCTCGACTTCTGGAGCTACTCGACCGTCGTCGCCGACGTTGCCCGTCCGTTCGAGGCGCGGATGAACGACGCCGAATCGCACCAGCTCGCGTGGGTTGCGGTCGACGAGGTCGAACGGCTCGACCTCCACCCGGGCTTCGGCCGCGCCTGGCCGGGCCTGCGCCGACTGCTCGCGACCCGCACTGAACTCGTCGTCGACGTCGCGAACCTCATGGGCTCGCGGCCCGACGGTTGGTGGCGTGACCGCGCGGGTGCCGCCGAGCGGCTCATTCGCGACCTCTCCCCCGTGCGCGACCGTGGCTGCGCCGCCGAGCTGTTCGGTGTCGACGCCGAGTGGGCCTGGCCACGCGTGACGTTCGTGCTCGAAGGCGCCGCCCGCGCGGCCGACGCGACCGACGCGCATCCCGACGTGCGCATCCTTCGCGCGGCTGGCAGCGGCGACGACGCGATCGTCGACGCGGTGCAGTCGGACACGGCCACACTCGTCGTCACGAGCGACCGCGAGCTGCGCGCCCGCGTCGAGGCGAAGGGGGCGCGCACGATCGGCTCGGGCACATTCGCGTCTGCGGTCGGATTCAGCAAGTCATCGTAGAGTCGAGGTGCCGCAGGCATGCCCTGATCCCGAGCCCCAGGAAGATTGATGATTCGAGACACGAGCCGACTCGTCGCCGAACAGTTCACCGCAGCGTTCGGGGCACCGCCCGAAGGCGTTTGGTCGGCTCCCGGTCGTGTGAGCCTCATGGGCGATCACACCGACATCGAAGACGGGCTCACCCTCTCGCACGCGACGGAGCGGCGATCGGCGGCCGCGGTGTCGCGCCGCAGTGACGGCACGATCCGGGTGCGCACCGACCTCGCCGGCGACGTCATCGAGACCTCGCTCGAGGCCCTCGTGCCGCCCGCCGACCACAACTGGTACGACTATCCGCTCGGCGTCGTCTGGGCCGCACTCGAGCACATCGCGCTGTTCAACGGCGAGCTCGTCGAGGGCGACGAAACCGCGCCCCTCACGCCGACCGGACTCGACATTTTTCTCACGACCGACCTGCCGATCGGCGGCGGCCTCGCCTCGAGCGCGTCGATCTGCGCCGCCGTGTCGCTCGCGCTGAACGACCTCTGGGAGTTCGGCCTCGAGCCCGAGCGGCTCGCCCGGCTCGGCTACCGCGTCGAGAACGCCTACGTCGGCGCGTCCGCGGGCCTGGCCGATCACATCGCGTGCCTTACCGCGGCCGCGGGCAAGGACGTCTTCTACGACGCCCGCGGCAACGACGTCACCCTGCTCGACGCGCCGCCGCTCGCGGAGCTCGGCCTCACGCAACTGCTCGTCAGCTCGGGCGAGCACCACCGCAACTGGGAGCGCATCGTCGCCGACCGGCACGAGTCGTGCGACCGCGTCGCGCGGGCCCTCGGCTACCAGTTCTTGCGCGAGGCGAAGCTCGAAGAGATCGAGCAGGCGCCCGGGCTCGACGATGTCGACCGGCGCCGGGCCGCCTACGTGAGCTCCGAGATTCAGCGCGTGCTCGACCTCGCGCGGGTGCTCCGCAGCGAGGGCGCCGCGCACACCGGGCCGCTGTTCACCGAGTCGCAGCGCGCGCTGCGCGACGACTTCGGCGCCTCGACGCAGCGCATCGACCTCATCACCGAGCTCGCGGCCGCGTCGGGCGCGCTCGGCGCCCGCATGACCGGCTCCGGATTCGGCGGCAGCGTGTTCGTGCTGATCCCGAGCGACCGCGTCGACGAGCTGCGGGCGAACCTCACCGAGGCGTTCCGCGAGTACGGCTGGGACGGCCTCGAAATCGTCGAGACCTCGTCGGCCGCCGGGCCCCGCCGCGACGCGTAACCCCGCGTATCCGCGGCCTTTTGCTTTGCAGTTGAGTGGTCTGAAGTTGCTGTTCTGAGCGCTCAGAACAGCAACTTCAGACCACTCAACTGCGGGGTTTTGCGGGGATACGCGCGCGGATGAGCGGGCGGATACGCGGGGCGGGCTAGGCCTGGCGCTCGGCGGTCTCGACGACGTTCGCGAGCAGGAGCGCGCGGGTCATCGGGCCGACGCCGCCGGGGTTCGGCGACAGGTAGCCCGCCACCTCGGCGACCGCCGGGTCGACGTCGCCGAGCACGCGCGACTTGCCGGTCTCGGGGTCGGTCACCCGCGAAACACCCACGTCGAGCACGGCCGCACCCGGCTGCACCCACTCGGGCTTCACGAGGTGCGCCGCGCCGGTCGCCGCGATGATCACGTCGGCGGTGCGGGCGATCGCCTCGATATCGCGCGTGCCGGTGTGCGTAAGCGTCACCGTCGCGTTGAGATCGCGCCGCGTGAGCAGCGCACCGATCGGGCGCCCAACCGTCACCCCGCGGCCAACGACCACGACGTGCTTGCCGTCGAGCGAGTATCCGTTTCGCTGCAGCAGCTCGACGCACCCGCGCGGGGTGCAGGGCAGCGGCGTCGTGATCTCTTCGCGCACGTTGAGCACGAGGCGGCCGAGATTCGTCGGGTGGAGTCCGTCGGCATCCTTGGCGGGGTCGATGCGCTCGATCAGCGCATCCTGGTCAAGGTGCTTCGGCAGCGGCAGCTGCAGGATGTACCCCGTGCAGGCCTGGTCGGCGTTGAGCGCGTCGAGCGCCGCGCCGACCTCCTCCTGCGTCGCGGTGGCGGGCAGCTCGACCTGAATCGACTCGATGCCGACCTCGGCGCAGTCGCGGTGCTTGCCCGCGACGTAGAGCTTCGACCCCGGGTCGTCGCCGACGAGCACTGTGCCGAGGCCCGGCACGATGCCGCGCTCGCGCAGCTTCGCGACCCGCTCGGCGAGCTCGGCCTTGATCTGCGCTGCCGCCTGCTTGCCGTCGAGGCGCACCGCGGTCACGCGTACACCAGGCCCGGGTAGAGCGGGAACTTGTCGGCGAGCGCCTTCGTGCGGGCACGCAGCGCCTCGATCTCGGGCTCGGGCTTGAGCGCCTGCGCGATCACGTCGGCAACCTCGCGGAACTCGTCGTCGCCGAAGCCGCGGGTCGCGAGCGCCGGCGTACCGATGCGCAGACCCGAGGTGACCATCGGCGGGCGCGGGTCGTCGGGCACCGAGTTGCGGTTCACCGTGATGCCGACCTCGTGCAGCAGGTCTTCGGCCTGCTGGCCGTCGATCGGGGCGTTGCGCAGGTCGACGAGCACGAGGTGCACGTCGGTGCCGCCGGTCGTGAGCGCAATGCCCGCGTCACGCACATCCTGCTCGGTGAGGCGCTCGGCGAGAATCTGGGCGCCGCGCACGGTGCGCGCCTGACGGTCCTTGAACTCGTCGGTCTGCGCGACCTTGAAGGCAACGGCCTTACCCGCGACGACGTGCATGAGCGGGCCGCCCTGCTGGCCGGGGAACACTGCCGAGTTGATCTTCTTGTTGATGTCGGCGTCGTTCGTGAGGATGAAGCCCGAGCGGGGGCCGCCGATGGTCTTGTGCACGGTCGACGACACGACGTGCGCGTGGGGCACCGGGTTCGGGTGCAGGCCCGCCGCGACGAGGCCCGCGAAGTGCGCCATGTCGACCCAGAGGTACGCGCCGACCTCGTCGGCGATCGCGCGGAACTCGGCGAAGTCGAGCTGACGCGGGTAGGCCGACCAGCCGGCGATGATCACCTTCGGCTTGTGCTCGACGGCGAGCTCGCGCACCTGCGCCATGTCGATGCGGCCCGTCTCGAAGTCGACGCCGTACGCGGCGACGTTGTAGAGGCGGCCCGAGAAGTTGATCTTCATGCCGTGCGTGAGGTGGCCACCGTGGTCGAGCGAGAGGCCAAGGATCGTGTCGCCCGGCTTCGCGAGGGCGTGCAGCACGGCCGCGTTCGCGCTCGCGCCCGAGTGGGGCTGCACGTTCGCGTACTCAGCGCCGAACAGCTCCTTCGCGCGGTCTCGGGCGAGGTTCTCGGCGACGTCGACGACCTCGCAGCCGCCGTAGTAGCGGCGGCCGGGGTAGCCCTCGGCGTACTTGTTCGTGAGCACGCTGCCGACCGCCTCGAGCACCGAGCGGGGCACGAAGTTCTCGCTCGCGATCATTTCGAGGGTGTTGCGCTGACGCTCGAGTTCATCGGCCAGCACCTGGCCGATCTCGGGGTCGACCTGCGACAGCGGGAGGTTTTGGTAATCGGACACTGGGACTCCTTCAGGATTCGCGGATTCGAATCGGTCGTTCGTGTCGGCGAGCCCAGGCGTGCGGCTCGTGCTCCGGTTGCCGCTCCCCGATGGTGACCCATCCGACGCCAGTCGCGACTCCGCCAGTCTAAACGGATGCGCGCCGGTGGATCCTGCGTGCGTCGCTGGATGTCGGTTGGCGGTTGTGCGTGATCGGCACCTCTCGCGAACTGACGGCAATTTGCGGGTTCTCGGCGCGATTTCGCGCGAATTGCCGTCAGTCAGCGGAGGTAGGTGAGTGGATGGGCGAGGTCGCGCATCCTTCGGCTCCCTTCTCTACGCGAACTGACGGCAAATTGCGGCTTTTCGCCGTGATTTCGCGCGAATTGCCGTCAGTTAGCGAAGGTGCGGAGGCGGATGAGGCGGGCGAGCGAGGTGGATGGGCAGGTCCAGACGGGCGGCTGGGGCCAGGCGGATAGCCACGGCGCGACCAACGCGAGTTTGCGCATCCATCGCTGCCCCTCCTTCGCCGACTGACGGCAAATTGCGGCTTTTCGGCGCGATTTAGCGCGAACTGCCGTCAATCAGCGGAGGTGGTGGCGGATGCGCGGGCGTGGGGGTCGGGGTCAGCACCGGCGGGGAGGGGTAGTGGTGCCGCGCGGGCACGGATACGCTCGGCGGGTGACTCCTCTTCGCATCGGCAGCATTTTCTGGGCGATTTCGGTCGTCGCCGGCATGGTCTGGTTCGCGATCGAGATGGGGAGTCCGCTGCTCTACTTCGCGTTCTCGCCCGCATTCCTCGTCGTGGGGTTTGTCGCCGCAGTGCTGTTCACGGTGATCTACTGGGCCGGGCTGCGGTGGTTCCCGCGCGTCGTCGCGATCTGGCTGCCGGCAATGCTCGTCTACGCGCTTGTGCTGCTCGCCGCCAACGGATTCTTCCTGCCCGCGGACCCGAATCCCACGTGGTTCGGCGAAAGCGTTGTGCTGAGCGCGATCCTCATCGGGATCCCCGCCGTCGCGAGCTCGACCATCCTGCAGGTGCGTGTCACCCGGGATCGTGCCCGCGCCGAAGCCCACGAAAACGCCTAACCCGGCTTCGCGCATCCTGCCCGGCCTGGCGTTCACTGCCCGCCTTCGCTTCCTCCGCCCTCGCATCCCACTTATCGCTGACTGACGGGAACTTGCAGGTTCTCGGCCCGAATCGTCGCAAATTGCCGTCAGTCGGCGGAGGTGGGGTGGCTACGAACGCTGCCGCCACCACATCGCTAACTGACGGGAACTTGCAGGAATTCGAGCCGAATCGTTGCGAATTGCCGTCAGTCGGCGCAGGCGGGGCGGATGGCCGGGCGGGCGGACCGGGACGACGGCACCGACGCAGCCCGGCACCGTCGCGGGGCGTCACGCGGCGCGCATCCGTGGAACCGGGTGCGTTAGGGTGGCCGCAGTGACACGGGGTGCCGAGCGATCGGCTGAGATCACACCCGTCGAACCTGATCCAGTTAGTACTGGCGAAGGGATCGTCCGAATCCTCGCCGAGTGCCGCTCGAAGCCCGACTTCGCGCGCGCTCGGGGCGGCGCCGCGGTGCCCTTCGCCGACGAAGGGAACACCGATGAGCCAACTCGCCGACCCGCAATCTCACGCCGCGCATCCCGACCACCAGCATCCCGGCCCCACGCACTCCGGCCAACAGCAGCCCGACTCCGCGAACCCAGAAGCCGCGCCCACCGCGGCGACTGTCGCCCGCGGACTCGCCTCGCTCCGCGCATCCGCCCCGCTCGTGCATTGCATCACGAACGGCGTCGTCATGAATTTCACGGCGAACGCACTGCTCGCGCTCGGCGCCGCGCCCGCGATGGTCGACATCGTCGGCGAGGCGGGCCTGTTCACGCGCGTCGCGAACGGGCTGCTCGTCAACCTCGGCACGCCGGCGCCCGAGCAGCGCGAGGCGATGCGCGAATCGGTCGCGGCAGCGAACGACGCGGGCACGCCGTGGGTGCTCGACCCGGTCGCGATCGGGTCGCTGCCGATTCGCACCGGACTCGCGCACGAGTTGGTGGCCGAGGGCCCGTCGGCCGTGCGCGGTAACCCCTCGGAGATTCTCGCCCTCGCGGGCACTGGCGCCGGCGGCCGGGGCGTCGAGTCGACCGACTCCGCCGCGAGCGCGCTCGGCGCCGCGGTCGCCCTCGCGCGCCGCTTCGACACGGTCATGGCGGTATCGGGTGCGGAAGACTGCATCACCGACGGCCGCCGCGTCGTCTGGGTCGAGGGCGGGGATGAGCTGCTCACGAAGGTCACCGGCGGCGGCTGCGCGCTCGGCGCGATCGTCGCCGCGTTCCTCGGTAGCCGCGGTGACGCCTCGGTGCTCGACGCCGTCGTCGCGGCCCACGCGGTCTACGCGGCTGCGGCCGAGCGAGCGGCGGCGGATGCGGCGGGTCCCGGATCATTCGCCGTCGCGCTCCTCGACGCGCTCGCGACGATTTCGCCCGCGGAGGTTGCGTCTTCGGCGCGGATTCGCGCCGAGTATGCAGGCGACGCGGGCAAGGATGCGGTGGTTGGCGACGCGGCCGATGCCATGGACGCGAGCGGTACGGCCAGCGGCGTGGACTCGAGCCGCGCCGCCGACGACCGGCCAGCCAACGACCCCGACCGCGTCGCAGAGCCCGCGGGCGGTGTGGCGTGAGCCGGCGTATCCAGGCCCCGTGGGCCGCGCGGGATCGCGCCGACGCCGTGCGCGGCATCTACCTCGTCACCGACCGCGAGCTCACCTGCGCCCGCGGCGTTGCCGCGACGGTCGAGGCCGCCATCGAGGGCGGCGTGCGAGTCGTGCAGTATCGCGAGAAGGTGCGATCGGCGGATGCGCAGCTGCGGGAGGTCACGTACCTCGCCGAGGTGATCGCCGGCCGCGCGACGCTGCTCATCAACGACCGCGTCGACGTCGCCCTCGCGGCCCGGCGGCTCGGCGTGCGCGTCGACGGCGTGCACCTCGGGCAGGGCGATGCCGGCGTCCTCGCCGCGCGCGAACAGCTCGGCGACGACGCGATCATCGGACTCACCGCGAACACCGACGACCACCTTGCCACGGTCGCGGCGCTGCCCGCGGGGACGGTCGACTACCTGGGCATTGGGGTGGTTCGTCCGACGTCGACGAAGCCCGACCATCCGCCCGCGCTCGGCATCGACGGGTTCACCCGCCTCGCCGCCGAGGCCGTTGTGCCGGCGGTTGCGATCGGTGGAATCCGGTTCGACGACGTGCCGCAGTTGCGCGACGCGGGTGCGGCCGGGGTCGCGGTCGTGTCGGCGATCTGCGCGGCTGCCGACCCCGAGCTCGCCGCCCGCGGGCTCACCGCCGCGTGGCGCGCATCCCCCGCCGCCGCTGCTGCGGCCTCCGCCACGGCTGCTGCCACCGCCCCAACCCCCGCCAACTGACGGCAATTCGCAACGTTCTGGGCGAAAACCCTGCAATTTGCCGTCAGACAGCAAAAGGGCAAGACCCACGGATGCGCCTCCCGCACCACCTTGGCTGGCCGCACCGCACCGCACCGCACCGGCGCACCCGCACCACCCCACACTCATCTCCGCGAACTGACGGCAATTTGCAACAGATCGGCGCGAAATCCCGCAAATTGCCGTCAGACAGCGAAGGGAAAGACCCACGGATGCGCCTCCCGCACCGCACGACCTTCCCGCACCACGCCGCAACTTACTTCCGCCAACTGACGGCAATTCGCAACAAAACCGGCCGAAAACCCGCAAATTGCCGTCAGGCAGCGAGACCCCACGACTACGACCACGACCACGACCACCAACCCAACCCACAACAAAGGAGCACCCCGCATGACCACCACTGAACCCATCACCGAACCGACCACCGCACCCGCCATCCCCCTCGCCGACCAGGTCGTCCTGATCACGGGCGGCGCCCGCGGACTCGGGCGCGCGCTCACGAAGGCGTTCCTGCGCGAGGGCGCCCGAGTCGTGATCAACTACCACCTCAGCCGCGACGCGGCCGAGGCGCTGGCCGCCGCGCATCCGGGCCGCTCCGTCGCCGTGCGCGCCGACGTGCGCGACCCCGACGAAGTCGCAGCGCTCGTCGCGGCCGCCGACGACGCGTTCGGCGCACCGCTCACGACCGTCGTGAACAACGCACTCGTCGACTTCTCGTTCGACGGCGACGCCCGCGCGAAGGCCGACGAGATCGACTTCGCCGCGTTCAACGGCCAGTTCACGGGCGCGGTGGGTGGCGCGCTCAACGTCATCCAGGCGGCGCTCCCCCACTTCGACCGCGCCGGGTCGGGCCGCGTCATCAACGTCGGCACGAACCTGTTCCAGTACCCGGTCGTCCCCTACCACGACTACACGGCCGCGAAGGCGGCGCTCCTCTCGCTCACGCGCACCTTCGCCGACGACCTCGGCCCGCGCGGCGTCACCGTGAACATGGTGAGCGGCGGCCTGCTGCGCACGACCGACGCGAGCGCCGCGACCCCCGCCGCCGTGTTCGACGCGATCGCCGAGGGCACGCCCCTGCGCTCGGTCACGACGCCCGAACAGTTCGCCGACGCGGCCGTGTTCTTCGCCTCGCCGTGGGCGCGGGCCGTGACGGGGCAGAACCTCGTGGTCGACGGCGGGCTGGTCAAGAACTGATGCCGGCGCGCATCCACTTCAACCTCTTCGCGTTCGCGGCCGGTCACCACACCGCCGCGTGGCGCGCCGACCCCACCGCCGCCGACCGCCTCGGCGACGTCACGTACTGGGAGGGGCTCGCCCGCACCGCCGAGCGCGGCTGCTTCGACGCGTTCTTCCTCGCCGACGGGCAGTCGATCGGCCTCGGCGGCGTCGCCCGCGGCCCGCGCTGGGTACTCGAACCGATCACGACGCTCACGGCGATCGCCCGCGCGACCGAGCGCATCGGACTCGTCGCGACGATGTCGAGCACGTTCTGGGATCCGTTCCACGCCGCCCGCCTCCTCGCGAGCCTCGACCACATTTCGGGCGGCCGCGCCGGCGTCAACGTCGTCACCTCGATGACCGACGACGAGGCGCGCAACCACTCCCTCACCGCACTGCCCGGCCACGCCGAGCGGTACGCGCGCGCCGACGAGTTCATTCGCGTGCTGAACGGCCTGTGGGATTCGTGGCCGCGCGACGCGATCGTGCGGGATACGCGGGGCGAGTACGTCGACGAGTCGCGACTGCGTCCGGTTGGGCATCTCGGCCCACACTTTCAGGTGGCGGGCCCGCTCAACGTTCCGGAGTCGCCGCAGGGCCGGCCCGTGCTGTTTCAGGCGGGTGCGTCGGGCCCGGGGCGCGACCTCGCGGCGCGCTACGCCGAGGGCATCTACGCCGTGGCGTGGGACCTCGAGCAGGCGCGCGACTACCGCACCGACGTGCGGGCGCGCGCCGCGAGCGCAGGCCGCGACCCCGACGGCATCGCGGTGATGCCCGGGCTCGTCACCTACGTCGGCTCGACCGAGCGCGAGGTGCGGGAGCGGCGCGAGGCCCTCGATTCGCTCGTGCCGGTGGCGGATGCGCTCGAGCAGCTCGCGTTCTTCGTCGGGCAGGACACCTCGGGCTGGGACCTCGACGCCCCCGTTCCGCAGCTGCCGCCGCTCGAGGAGTTCACGGGACCGAAGGGACGCTATGCGACCGTGCTGCGCATCATCGCGCAGCGGCAGCCGACGGTGCGCGAGCTGCTGTCGTCGCTCGCGGCCGGTGGCGGCCACGCGACGTTCGTGGGCACGCCCGAGCAAGTCGCCGACGAGATCGAGCGGTGGGTGGATGCGGGTGGCGCCGACGGCTTCAACCTCATGCCACCAGCGCTGCCGGGGAGTCTCGACGACTTCGTCGAGACGGTGGTGCCTGAACTGCAGCGGCGCGGTCGGATGCGGCGCGCGTACGAGGGCGCGACCCTACGCGACCACCTCGGCCTCCCGCGCCCCTAGCCGCGCCGTAGCCCGCGTATCCGCCCGCCTACCCGCCCGCGCATCCGCCCGCCTCTCCGCCCCGTATCCGCCCCCGCATCCGCCGCCTACCGCCTCCGCCGCCTGACGGCAATTCACAACGAACCGCGGCGAAAAGCCGCAAATTGCCGTCAGTCAGCGGATGGGCGGATAGGCCGAGGGGCTGATGGGCGGAGGCAGGCACTCTCGCTAGCTGACGGCAAATTGCGACAAATCAGGGCGAAGAGGCGCAAATTGCCGTCAGTTCGCGGAGAGATGGCAAGGATCCACGCTCACACGGATGCCCAAGCTCGCACGGACGCCCGCGCTCACGACCCAACCCACCTTCGCCGACTGACGGTAAATCGCGACAAATCCGGCGTAAAAGCCGCAAATTGCCGTCAGTCAGCGGATGGGCCGAGCTGCGGATGGGCGGGGCAGAGGGGAGGAGAGGCGCCGGCAGGCTTTCTCGCCGACTGACGGTAAATCGCGACAAATCCGGCGTAAAAGCCGCAAATTGCCGTCAGGCAGCGGATGGGCGGCGGAGGAAAGATCAGGCGGCGGCGGACAGAGAAGAGCCAGCGGCGGCGGAAGGAGAGGAGTGGCCGCCGCGACGCGAAGGGCGGATACGCGGGGTCACGCCCGCGCGAGGGCGTCAGCGGGCCAGAGCTCGTGGAAGTGGTGCACCGGACCGTGGCCGGCGCCGACGTCGAGGTCGTCGGCGTGGCGCAGCGCCCCCGTCAGGTACTCTTTCGCGGCACGGATGCTCGTGGGCACATCCGCTCGCGGCAGTCGCGCGGCGATCGCGGCCGACAGCGTGCATCCGGTCCCGTGCGTGTTCACCGTGTCGACGCGCGGCGCCGAGAACTCGAGCGGCTCGTCGTCGCCCTGCACGAGCAGGTCGCTGCTCGACTCGCCACCGAGGTGCCCGCCCTTCAGCAGCACCCATTCGCTCCCGAGCGATCGCAGCACCGGCAGCAGCTCGTGCATCTCGGCAAGGCTCCGAGGCTCCGACAACGCGCCACCCGCCCCACCCGCCCCGGCGCCACCAGCAAGCACAACCGCCTCCGGCAGGTTCGGCGTGATCACGGTCGCCCGCGGCACGAGCAGCTCACGAATCGCCGCGACGGTGTCGTCTTCGAGCAAGTGGTCGCCGCTCTTCGCGACCATGACGGGGTCGAGCACGACCGGCACCCCCGGCGCCGCGTCGAGCGCCCGCGCGATCGCCGCGACGATGTCGGCGTTCGCGACCATGCCGATCTTCACCG
Organism: [Zimmermannella] faecalis ATCC 13722; assembly: GCF_000381765.1. Classification (GTDB taxonomy): domain Bacteria; phylum Actinomycetota; class Actinomycetes; order Actinomycetales; family Microbacteriaceae; genus Gulosibacter; species Gulosibacter faecalis. Next base: position 135,123 of record NZ_KB907079.1, read on the forward strand.
CATCCACCCGCACGTCGTCGAACACGGCGGCGAGCTGCTCGCCGACGAACGACGCGTCGAGCGCGACGAACCGCCGCACCCCCACCGTGTTCTGCGCGACGACGGCGGTGATGACGCTCATGCCGTAGGCCCCCTGCGCGGCAAACGCCTTGAGGTCGGCCTGAATACCGGCACCGCCGGTGGGGTCGGTGCCCGCGATCGACAGGACGTTCGGAATCATCGGTAGCCTCGGCTCTCCGCCCGCGCCGCGGAAGCGTGCGACGCCCGTGCGGGCCGACGCCAACGGCGCCATCGCGACATTCCTCCGCGAGTACGAACTCGTTCAGGTTCTCGGGTGTGATCTCAGCCCCTGGCGGGGCACCCCGTGTCTTTCAGCCCAGGCTACTTGACGGCGCGCCGCTGCCGGAAGTCCATCACCATAATGCCGACGAACGCGCAGCCGACGAGCGTGAGGAAGCTCGGCGCGACCGACCAGATCCCGTAGTCGTCGAGCAGCAGCCCGCCGATGAACGCACCGCCGCCGATGCCGAGGTTGAACCCCGACGTGTACAGCGCGCTAGAGAGGTCGCGGTGCTTGCGCGGCGCAACCACGAGCAGCCGCGACTGCAGCAGGGTCGGGAGGAACCCCATCCCGACACCCCAGAGCCCGAGTCCGACCACCACGAGCGGCAGCACCTGCGGCACGAACGCGAGCGCCCCGGCGCCGAGCAGCATGCAGCTGTAGGCGACCGCGAACCCGAGCGTTGACCGGTTCGAGAACAGCATGCCGGTACCGAACGTCGCGGCGGCCGCCATGATGCCGAACGCGAAGAGCGCGGCGGCGAGCCACTCGGCCGGCAGCTCGACGATGCCGAGCAGGAACGGCGAGATGTACGAGTAGAACGAGTAGTTGCCGGCCATCGTGATCGCGACGATGAGGATGAGCAGGGTCACGAGGTACATCGAGCGCTTCGGTCGCGGCACGCGCGGGCCGTCGAAACCGGTGCGCTCGGTGTCGCCGATCGCGCCGGGCGCCGGGACGACCTCGATCGCCGAGGTCTCGGGCGCCTCCTCGACCTGCTTCGGCAGCACGAACCAGAGCGTGGCAGCCACCATCAGGCAGATCACCGCCACGACGACAAAGGATGTGCGCCAGCCGAAGATCTGGCCGAGCAGGGTTCCGAGGGGCACGCCGAGCACGAACGCGAGCCCGCCGCCACCACCAGTGATCGACACCGCCTTCGTGAGCTGACTCGAGGTCACGAGCGACCCCGTGTACGAGGTCACGGTCGCCCAGAACACGCCGTGCGCGGCACCCGTAAAGATGCGCGAGATCACGACGAGCGAGTACGTCGGCGCGAGCGCCGTGCCGATCGTGCCGATCGCGAACGCCGTAAGCACGCCGACGAGCATGAGCCGCTTCGGCACGCGCTGCAGCAGGTAGACGATCGGCGTCGAGAGCAGCACGACGGTGAACGCGAAGATCGTCATGAGCAGGCCGATCTGCGACTCGCTCGCCCCGAGATCCTCCGACATGAATGGCATGAGCCCCGTCGGCAGCATCTCGACCGACACCGACAGGAATGTCGCCGCAGCGAGCATGATCAGCGGGATGAGCGGAAACGGGCGCTCCGGGGCGCGCGTCGAGGAATCTGGCACCCTCTGAGGCTACGCTGGTGCGGTGACCGACTCGTCTTCGAACCCAGCCGCATCCGCCCCGTCGACCCGCCTCGTGCTCACCCTCGTGTGCGACGACCAGCCGGGAATCGTGCACCAGCTCACGGGAGCGATCAAGCGCGGCGGCGGCAACATCACCGAGCTGCAGCAGTTCTCGTCGCTCGACACGGGCCGGTTCTTCCTGCGCTGTGAGGTCGCGACCGACCGCAGCCGCGAGGACTTCGAGGCCGAAATCGCCGAGGTGCGCGACGCGCTCGGCGCCGACGTCGAGCTCGACGTCGCGGGCCGCCCGCTGCGCACGCTGATTCTCGGGTCGAAGGCCGAGCACGCCGTGAACGACCTGCTGTTCCGCCAGCGCGCCGGCTACCTGCCGATTCGGGTGCCGCGCGTCATGGCGAACCACGAGGTGCTCGGCAAGCTCGCGGGCTTCTACGACGTGCCGTTCGAGTTCCGCCCCGTGCGCAACCCGCAAGAGAAGGCCGAGTTCGAGCGCCGCGTGCTCGAGGTGGTCGAGGCCGAAGACATCGAGCTCGTCGTGCTCGCCCGCTACATGCAGATCATCTCGCCCGAGCTCTGCGCGGCCCTCGAGGGTCGCCTCATCAACATCCACCACTCGTTCCTGCCCGGCTTCAAGGGCGCGAACCCGTACCGCCAGGCGCACGGCCGCGGCGTGAAGCTCGTGGGCGCGACGGCGCACTTCGTGACGACCGACCTCGACGAGGGGCCGATCATCGAGCAGAACGTGCGCCGCGTCGACCACGCGCACACGGTGGCGCAACTGCAGGCGATGGGCCAAGACGAGGAGTCGCGCACGCTCACGCAGGCCGTCAAGTGGTTTGCCGAGCACCGCATCCTGCTCGACGGGCACCGCACGATCGTCTTCGAGTAAGGCCGAGTAGGGGGCGGATACGCGGGCTCGCGCACCAGCGCGGGCTCAGCGCCCCGACCACCTAGTTGACGTCGAGCTCGACGTGCTCGAACAGCACCTCGGTCTGCGCGAGCGCCTCGGCGGCCTGCTCGCGGCTGTGCTCTTCCGAGCGGTCGTCGGTGAGGTCGCGCATGATCGCCGAATTCACCGAGACGAGCACGTCGTCGTCCATCGCCGCGAGGAGGAGCTGGAAGTTCCCGTCGCTCGTCTCGACGAGGCACGTCATCGCGTCGTAGCCCTCGACCTCGACCTCGCGACTGTCGACGCAGTTGTCGCCGACCGCGGCCTCGAGCGACCACTCGAGGTTCCCCTGCGACTGCTCGAGCGCCTCGCGGGTTGAGCAGAGCGCGACGACGTGTGCCGCCCACTTCGGCTGTGCGTCGCTCGACGGCGTGAAGTCGAGCTGCTGGTTGCCCTCCCCCACGTACGTCCACTCGGGCGTGCCCGCGAGCTCGACGGTGCCGGAGCAACCCTCGCCGCGCACGTCGAGCGTGTACTCCTCGCTCGCGCCGGCGTCGTCGGCCGAGTCGTCGTCGGAATCGCCGCCAGGGCCCGGCTCGGGCACGGCACCGGACGGGGCGGGCGCCGCGTCGTCGCCTTCGTCGCCCGAGTCGCCCTCGTCGCCCGAGCCCTCGTCGCCGTCGTCGACCTGCTCCTGTTCGACCTGCTGGTCGTCGTCGCTGAGCTCCTGAATCAGCGTGCAGCCGCTCAGCGCGAGCGCCACGATCGCACCGGTCGCGAGCGCGATGAACGGTTTCGCGGTGCCGGTGCGTGCGTCGGTCGTGCTCTGGCTGGTCATCGATGGTCCCCTGTTCCGCTCGTGCGCGTCGACGGTCGAATCGGCGCGCGGTAATCTCACGCCGTCCCCGCGATCCTACGCACCGATGTCGCAGGCCCGCGGGAAGATCGCTCCATGCACGTATCCGACGCCGAGCTGACGTGGCGGCCGCCGCACCCGACCGACCTCGGGCTCACGCTGTCGAGCCTGCAGCACGGCGCCGGCGACCCGACGTTCCTCTGGCTGACGAAGGGGGCGGATGCCCTGCTCGCGCGCCGCTTCGACGGCGGCCCGGCGACGTTGCGGGTTCGGTCGTTGCCCGGCGGCGAGCTGCGGGCGACCGCGTGGGGCCCCGGCGCGGCCGCGGCGGTCGCCCAGGCCCCGGCGCTGTGCGGCGACGCCGACGACGACCGCGCGTTCGCGCCGCTCCTGCCCGAGATCGCGGCAGCACATCGGCGCCGCGCCGGCATGCGTACGCCGCGGTCGGGCGCCGTGTTCGCCGAGCTCGTGCCGGTCGTGCTCGAGCAGCGCGTCATCGTCGACCAGGCGAAGGCGTCGTATCGTGAGCTCGTGTACCGGCACGGCGAGGCCGCGCCCGGGCCGTTGCCCGAGGCCGTCGCCCGACGCATGCGCGTGAGCCCCGCCGCCGAGGAGTGGCGGCGCGTCCCGAGCTGGGAGTGGCACCGCGCGGGCGTCGACCCGGCGCGAAGCCGAACGGTCGTGCGGCTCGCGGAGCGCGCATCCGCCCTCGACCGGCTCGCCCGGCTGCCCGCCGCCGAGGCCCGCGAGCGGCTCGAGTCGCTGCCCGGCGTCGGCGTGTGGACGAGCGCCGAGGTTGCCCAGCGCGCGCTCGGCGACGCCGACGCCGTGTCGGTCGGCGACTACCACCTGCGTAAGCACGTCGGCCACGCCCTCGAGGGGCGCGACTTCAGCGACGCCGAGATGCTCGCGGCGCTCGAGCCGTGGCGCGGGCAGCGGTTCCGCGCCGTGCGGCTGCTGCTCGCGGCCGGGCCGCGGCGCCCCCGTCGCGGCGCCCGCCTCGAAAAGGTCGACTACCGCGCGTTCTAGTGCTGCGGCACGGGCACGCGCTCGAGCACCGAGTCGATGATTCGGTGGCCCGCCGCGTCGCGCAGCGACATGAGCGACTCGGGGTGGAACTGCACCGAGAACCACGGCTTCGTGCGGTGCTGCAGCGCCATCGGGATCCCGTCGTCGTCCGACGCGACGACGACGAGCTCGTCGGGCATCGTCGCCGGGTCGACGTAGAGCGAGTGATAGCGGCCGATCGTGACCCGCTCGGGCAGCGCATCCAGGAATCCGTCGGCGACCCGCACCGACTCGCGCTCCTTGCCGTGCAGCGGATACCCGAGCTGCCCCAGGCTGCCGCCGAAGTACTCGCCGATCGCCTGCTGGCCGAGGCACACGCCGAACACCGCGAGCCCGCGGCGGTCGACCTCGGCGAGAATCCGCGCATCCTCGAAGTCGCGCGGATTGCCGGGGCCGGGTGACATGACGACGAGCGTCGGCGCGGCCTCGTCGAGCGCCTGCGCGATCTGCTCGTCGCGCAGCCCGCCGCGCGGAACGCGCACGGTCTGCACGTCGGCGCCGGTGGCCCGCAGGTAGCCCGCGAGCATCTGCACGAACGAGTCCTCGTGGTCGAACATGAGGATGCGGTGGCCGGCACCCGAGCCGGGCTCGGCCTCGGCCTCGGGCTGGGCCTCGGTCGGCGCCTCCGCAGGCTTCGCGATCGCCTCGAGCAGCGCCTGCGCCTTCATCTCGGTCTCGCGCTCTTCGTCTTCTGGCGTCGAGTCGATGAGCAGCGTGCCGCCCGCGCGCACCTCGGCGATGCCCTCGCGGATCATCGCGGCGCGAATCGTGAGCCCCGTGTTCACGGTGCCGTCGGCGTAGAGCACGCCGAGCGCGCCCGCGTACCAGGTGCGCGGCGAGCGCTCGTGCTCGTCGATGAACCGCATCGCCCAGATCTTCGGCGCGCCCGTCACCGTGACCGCCCACATGTGGGTCGCGATCGCGTCGAGCCCGTCGAAGCCCTCGCGCAGCGTGCCCTCGACGTGGTCGACCGTGTGGATCACCTTCGAGTAGAGCTCCACCTGGCGGCGGCCGATGATGCGAATCGAGTCGGGCTCGCAGATGCGCGACTTGTCGTTGCGGTCGACGTCGGTGCACATCGTGAGCTCCGAGGCGTCCTTCGCCGAGTTGAGCAGGGTGCGGATGTTGTCGGCGTCTTCGATCGCGTCGGCGCCGCGGGCAATCGTGCCCGAGATCGGCGCGGTCTCGACGCGACTGCCCTGCACCCGCACGAACATTTCGGGGCTCGCGGTGACGAGAAACTCGTTGCCGCCGAGGTTCATGAGCGCGCCGTAGGGGGCCGGGTTGTCGCGCACGAGGTTGCGGAACACCTGCGCGGGCGACGTGCGCACGGGCCGGCGGAACGCCTGCCCCGGCACGACCTCGAACAGGTCGCCGCGCGCGAACGAGTGCTTCGCCTCGCGCACGAGCGCGGCGTACTCGCCCGGCGCGTGATCGCGGCCGTCGGTCGCGTCGGCGGCCGGCGGCACGAACGGCGACGACGTCGGCGTGCGCTCGACGCCCTCGGTCGACTCGCCCTCGTAGGCGAAGTCGAAGTTGTAGCGGCGCGCGTCGCCGCGCTGCCGGTCGACGGCGAGGATGCTGTCGGGCAGGTACACCGCGAGGTCGCGCTGGTCGCCGCCCGCGGGCTCGGCGAGCGCCTCGATCTGGCGCACGAGGTCGTAGCCGAAGGCGCCATAGAGGCCGAAGTGGCGGCCCGAATCCTGCGGCAGTTGCTCGAGCAGCGTGCGCAGCACCGTGAAGCTCGAGCGGCGGCGCGTGCGCTGTTCCTCGGGCAGCAGCTCGTCGCGCTGCGGGGTGACCGAGATCGTCGCCTCGGTGTCGCTCACCCGCTCGAGGCGGATGCCCGGGGTCGCCTCGAGCGCGTCGGCGAACGCGCGCAGCGGCACGAGCCCGCGGGAGTTGAGCGCGCGCATCCGCAGCTCAAAGCCGCGGCCCTCGAGCGCGAGCGGCGGGTCGATGAAACCGATGTCCCAGCGCGTGTACCGGCCCGGATACTCGACGCCCGACGCGAGCACAACGCCCGCCCGCTCGTCGAGGCCCGCGACAATCGCATCCATCTCGGCCGGGGTGGCCGACTGCTCCTCGGCAATCACACGCAACATACCCTCAAGCCTATCGTCGCGGCGCGGCGCGGCCACGCGCTGCTTGCTTGCGCACGCTCGCCGCTGCCCTTGCACCGCGCCCTGTTCATCCCACGCCCCGTTCATCCCGACCAGACCTGATCAGCCCGACGAGCTGACGGCATGCCATCAGGTCTTGTCGGGCTCGTCAGGTTTGGGCGCGCTCGGCAGGTTGGGGCGGATGCGCGCGCCCGGGCTACAGCCCCTCGGCGATGACCGCGGCGGCGCGGCGCCACGCGGCGAGCGTCGCGGGGTGCAGGCTCGGGATGTCGAGCTCGCCGCCGCCCACGAACTCCTGGTCGTACGGCACCGAGACGACGGCGCGCGTGAGCTGCTGGAAGTGCGACGTGAGCTTCTGCGTGAGCTCGGGGTCTTCCTTCTCCGACGGCGACGAGAGAATCGTTACGGCGTTCGCGAGCTGCTGCCCGTAGCCGCGCTCGCGCAGGCCGTCGGCTAGCCACGCGGCGGATGCGGCGGTGTCTTCGCGCGCGGTCGACACGATCACGAGCTGGTCGGCGACGTCGAGCGCAGCCTCCCAGTTCGAGGCGCGCATGTTGTTGCCCGTGTCGATGACCATGATGCGGTAGAACCGCGACAGCACCGTGTGGAGTCGGCTGAAGGCGTCGTCGTCGATGATCGCGGCGCTCGCCGCGTCGTCGTCGCTCGCGAGCACATCGAACTTCGCGTCGCCCTGGTTGCGCACGAATCGGTCGACGTCGGCGATCGTCATGCCGCCCGAGATCTCGAAGCGCGGCAGCTCGCGCAGCAGGTCGACGGCGGTGTTCTTCGTCACGCCCGGCTTTGAGCGCCACCCGAGGGTGCCGCGGGTCTCGTTGTTGTCCCACGCGAGCGTGTAGCCGCCGCGCAGCGTGCCGAACGTCGCCGCGATCATGAGCGTCGTCGTGGTCTTGTGGGCGCCGCCCTTCGGGTTCATGACGACGATCGTGCGCGGGCCGCGGAACGTGCGCTGAATTGCCGCGAGCTCGTCGCGACGCTGCTGCTCGCGCTGGCCCGGGCCGAGCTTGATGAGCCCGCCCGTCGCGCGGCGCAGGTTCGCGCGCCACCCCTCTTCCGCGGGGCGCTTGCGGGCCGTGAGCTTCTCGGCGAAGAAGTCGTCGAGCGTCGGCACGCCCTCAGTGTTCGGGCGGTGCGCGGGCTTCGGCGGCACCGCGATGCCGCCGGTCGGCGCCGAGCCGTGCTCCGAGGCCGAGCTCGCGGCGGCCTGCGCGGCGCGCTCCGCGGCGGGGCTGCGGCGGCCGCGCTCGGGGGCCTGCTCGCCGCCGCGTCCGCGCAGGAAGTTCGGCTGCCACTCCCCCGTGTCGGTGCCCTCGTCGCCGGCGCCGAGGTCGTGGTTCTTCCACGGCAGCGACGAGGCCTGTGCGGTCTGCGCGATCGCTTCGGCATTGGCGTCGGCATTGGCGTCGGCGTTGTCGGCGGGCTCGGATGCGCCGGGCTCGGCAGGCTCGTCGGCGGCGGCGGCGTCGGCCACGGGCTCGTCAGCGCCAGGCTCGTCGGCCACATCCTCATCCTCGACTTCCTCTTCTGCGGCCTCGTCCGCCACCTCATCCTCGACATCGTCGAAGTCGTGGTCGAGCGCCTCGTCGTGGTAGTCGTCGTCGGCGTCGTCGTCTTCGGCCGCGTCGACCACCGCATCCGCGTCAGCCGCGTCAGCGTCGGCCGGGTCAGACTCGGCGTCGAAGAGGCCGCTCGTCGAGAGCTCCTCGTCTTCGTCCTGCGCGACCTCTTCGCCGCGCAACACGTCGTCGTAGTCGAGCTTCGCCATCATCGCCTCGCGCGGCAGCCGCTCGGTCTCGTGCACGGGCACGCTCGGCGCGTCGACCTCGGTCGAGGGCTCGTCGACGTCGATGCCGAACAGGGCGGCGTAGCCGCCGTCGGCCTGGCGAGTCGCCGGCGCCTCCTCGGGGGTGAGCTCGGTGTCGCCGTCGGCGAGCGGCCGCATGTCGCCGACCTCGTCGACCTGGCCGTCGGACGTGCAGAGCAGGTCGTAGACGCCGTCGACGTCGATCGTCGTGACGTGCACGTCGACGCCCTCGTCGGCGGCGACCTGCAGCGCCCGTTCCATGAGCATGCCGCGGAGTTCGTCGGGGCCCGAGGCGCGCATCCGCGTCACCTTGCCGCCGTCGCGGAACTCCCCGACCCCGTCGGCGCGTACCAGCACGCCGATCTCACGCAGCTTGCCCGCGGACTCCTGAGTCATACCGACCTCCAGTCGTGCGCGCGGCCGTCGCCAACGCGCGAAGAACAGATCTGCACCAAGTGTAGGTTGCGCGCAGGCGCGAGCTTGGCGGCATCCTGGTAAACACCCCGGGGCTTTCCAAGCATGGGCGGTAGTCTTCCGTCATGACTGAGCTGCGCATCGCCCCCCTGACCGCCGACAACGTCGTCGCCGCCAATGCCCTCACGCTCAAGCCCGGGCAGGAGGCGTTCGTCGCCCCCGTGTCACACTCAATCGCCGAGGCCTACGTGAACCAAGACACGATGTGGCCGCGCGTCGTCGAGTCCGACGGCCACGTCGTCGCGTTCATCATGGCGACCTTTAACGAAGACGCGGGCGACGAGCTGTACCGCGCGACGATCCTCCGCATGAACGTTGACGCGGGCCACCAGCGCAAAGGCGTCGGGCGCTTCGCGGTGGATGCGGTGGTCGACGAGGCGGTCAACCGCGGCTTCGACGAGGTCGTCGCGATCTGGGAAGACGGCGAGCTCGGCCCCGGCAAGTTCTTCACCGCGATGGGCTTCGACATCGTCGGCGAGACGCAGTACGGCGAGGTCATCGGCATCCGCAAGCTGAAGTAGCCCGCACACGTAAGAAGCCCCGTCGTGAGACGGGGCTTCCTGCGTTTCCGGCCCGACCGCGCACCGCGCGGCCGGGCGCATCCGCCTAGTCGCGGGAGCGCAGCGAGAGCCGCGGCAGGGTGCCGCCGATCTCAGCAAACGCGCTGATGTCGACCTGCTCGACCTCGTAGCCGAGCGACTTCACGAGCTGCGCCGTGTCGGGCGCGGCCGACGCGACGGCGATGACGTCGGGCGAGAGCGCGACGACGGCGGCGCCGCGCGGCTCGGGTACAACGAGCACGGGCCCGAGCACCTCGGGGTTCGCGATCGCCTCGCGCCAGATGAGCTTCGTGCCGTCGGGCAGCACGCTGAGGGCCTCGCTCAGCGGCACCGGGCCGGCCATGGGCACGCCGACGATGCGGTAGCCGCGGTCGCCGAGCAGGCGGCGCAGGCCGCGCACGGCCGACGCGTTCGTCGTGCCGCCGACGCCGACGTAGAGCACGCCCGGCGCCTCAACGACGTCGGCCGGGTGGAAGACTGCGGGCGCCTCGAGCTCATCGAACACCGCGCCGGCGTTCTCGAGCGTGTCGCGCACCGACTGCAGGCCGGCCACACCCGACGCATCCTTCGGCTTCGCCATAATGACCTGCTCGCCAAGCACGAGCGCCGCGTCGCCGAGCAGCGTCGAGCGGGCATCCCCCTCGCCGCCACCGACCGCCTCGGTGCCCCAGCCGTGCTCCTCAAACACCGCGACAAGCTGTTCCCACTGCTCGTTCGCGTCGTCGGCGTCGTCGCCGAGCTGCTCAAGCAGCTCGTCTGACGGGATGCGCAGGAACGCCGAGCCCTCGTCCCACGTCGACGGAGCCGACTGCGGGGCCGCCTCGGCGCGCGCGGGCTGGCCCGCGGCAACCACCGTCGTGCCCTCGAGCGTGTGCAGGGCCGCCGGCGCGACGAACGCGGCCGACACGAGGCCGCTCACGACGAGCGGGAAGTTCAGGCCGAGGAACTCGCCGAAGATCGCGGCCCACGCGGCGCCGTCAAGCGCGACGCCGTTCGAGACGATCTGCAGCAGGTAGCCGAGCGCGCCGCCGATGAGCACGCCGACCGCGCCCGCGATGAGCGCCTTCCACCACGTGCCGAGCCAGCCGAACATGCCGGCGGCCGCGAGCACGACGAAGTAGAGCAGCACCGGCACGATCGCGATGCCGAACGCGTTCGAGAACGTGTCCCACACCGGGAGCGTGAACGTGAGGTCGCGCTCGTTCGTCTTGAACAGGGTCGCCGCGAGCGTCACCGCCGAGGCGGCAAGGGCCGCGAGCAGCACCGTCGCGGTGCGCGACTGCGTTGAGGACGTCTGTGACAAAACAGGCCTTCTGGTTGAGGGGTGAGAACAAGCGCCGGATACGCGTGGGCACGCCGGCGGGGCGGGCGGCCTAGTGGAAGAAGTGGCGCTCGCCGGTGAAGTACATCGTGATGCCGGCGCGCTCGGCGGCGGCCTTCACCTCGTCGTCGCGAATCGAGCCGCCCGGCTGCGCGACGGCGCGAACGCCGGCCGCGATGAGCGTCTCGAGTCCGTCGGCGAACGGGAAGAACGCATCGGATGCGGCGACCGAACCGGCCGCGCGCTCCCCCGCCCGGTTCACGGCGAGGTGGCACGAGTCGACGCGGTTGACCTGGCCCATGCCGACGCCGACGGCGGCGCCGTCGTGCGCGAGGAGGATCGCGTTCGACTTCACGGCGCGCACGGCCTTCCACGCAAACTCGAGGTCGCGCAGGGTCGCCTCGTCGGCGGCGTCGCCGGCGACGAGCTCCCAGCTCGCGCTGATGCCGGTCGCCTCGTAGCGGTCGGGGGTCTGCGCGAGCAGGCCGCCCGAGATCTGGCGCAGCTCGATGTCCTCGCGCGCGTATCCGGCCGGGAGCTCGAGCAGGCGCAGGTTCTTCTTGCGCGTGAGGATCTCGAGTGCCTCGTCGGCGAAGCCGGGGGCGACGACGACCTCGGTGAAGATGTCGCTCAGGGTCTGCGCCATCTCGGCCGACACCTCGCGGTTCGCGGCGACGACGCCGCCGTAGGCCGAGACGGGGTCGGTCTCGTGGGCGCGGCGGTGGGCCGCGGCGATGGCGGCCGCGTCGTCGAGCCCCGCGGGCGCGATCGCGATGCCGCACGGGTTCGCGTGCTTGATGATCGCGACGGCGGGCTCGGCGAAGTCGTAGGCGGCGCGCACGGCGGCGTCGGCGTCGACGTAGTTGTTGTACGACATCTCCTTGCCGTGGCGCTGCGTCGCCTGGGCGATGCCGCGGCCCTCGGGCAGGCGGTAGAGCGCGGCGGGCTGGTGCGAGTTCTCGCCGTAGCGCAGCGGGGTGCGCTCGGCCGCGACGACCTCGAGGCGCTCGGGGAAGTCGGTGGCGGCGGCCTCGTCGTTCGAGGCTGCCTCGGCGAGCTCGGCCGCGAACCAGGCCGACACGTTCGCGTCGTACTCGGCGGTGTGCGCGAACGCGGCCGCGGCGAGGCGACGGCGCTGCTCGAGCGTCGTGCCGCCGGCCTCGACCGCCGCGATGACCTCGTCGTAGCTCGCGGGCGAGACTACGATCGCGACGTTCGCGTGGTTCTTCGCCGACGCGCGCACCATGGCCGGGCCGCCGATGTCGATCTGCTCGACGACATCGTCGCCCTGCGCGCCCGACGCGACGGTCTCGGCGAACGGGTACAGGTTCACGACTACAAGGTCGAACGGCGCGATGCCGAACTCGCCAAGCTGGCGCTCGTGCGACTCGAGGCGGAGGTCGGCGAGCAGCCCGCCGTGAATCGCCGGGTGGAGCGTCTTGACACGGCCGTCGAGCATCTCGGGGAACCCGGTGACGTCGGCGGCGTCGGTCACGGCCACGCCGAGGTCGCGGATGCGCTGCGCGGTCGACCCGGTCGAGACAATCTCGACCCCCGCATCCCCGAGGGCGCGCGCGAGGCGCTCAAGGTCGGTCTTGTCAGAGACCGAGACGAGGGCGCGGCGAACTGCGACGCGGTCGCGCTCGCGACGGGGCTCGGTGATCTTCGGGGCGCTCATGAGTTGGTGGTCTCCTTGAGGGTGAGGGTGCCGGCGGCGAGGTTCCGAATCGTGTCGAGCAGCAGCTGCCGCTCGACGACCTTGATGCGGTCATGCAGCGTCGCCTCGGTGTCGCCGAGGGCGATGGGGATGCGGCGCTGGTCGATGATGGGGCCAGTGTCGACGCCGTTGTCAACGATCATGATGGTCGCGCCGGTCTCGGTCGCGCCCGCCGCGAGCGCGTCGCGCACCGCGTGGGCGCCCGGGAACTCGGGCAGGTAGGCCGGATGCGTATTGAGCAGGTTCGGGGCGAGCGCGTCGACGAACCGCGGCGGCACGAGGCGCATGAAGCCCGACAGCAGCGTCACGTCGGGCGCGAAGCTGCGCACCCGCTCGAGCAGCGCATCCCCCCACTCTTCCCTGGAGCCGAAGTCGCCCGGCTTCACGACGAACGACGGGATGCCCCGGTCGTGCGCGAGGTCGAGGTTCGCGCGCTCGGTGTCGGCGCCGATCGCGACGACCTCGGCACCGACCGGGCTGGCCGTGTCGCGAGCGTCGTCGATGCCCTCGAGCAGCGCCCGAAGATTGGATCCGGCACCGGAGATGAGCACGACGACCTTAAGCACCCGGTAATTCTACGCGTCGTCGAGCTGGCGAGGTTGGCGTACGCCGGATGCTGCAGGAGTAGCCGGTCGGCTACATCCGCCGGTCGATCCGCGCCCGGCCCGCGCCTGGCAGATTTGATGGCGTTGAGGTCGGCGTGGGCCGGCCCCGAGTTCCAGGGAGACCTTCGAATGTTCCGCAAACAAACCAACCCGTTCCTCCGCATCGGGCTCGGTCTGCTCGTTATCGGCCTGATTCTGCTCGGGCTGAACATCTTCAACACGTGGCAGGCGGTGCGCGACTACCCCGGCGTGAACTTCATGGACGTGTTCTGGATCACCGAGAGCTCGAGCGGCCGCGGTCGCGCGAACGCCCGCCTCTGGGTGCAGGTGTGGGGCGGCGTCGTGCTGCCGATCATCGGCCTGGTGCTCGTCGCGCTCGGCCTCACGGTCGGCAAGAACGCCGGCAAGAAGCCCGAGCAGGCGCAGGGCGGATACGGCCAGGCCCAACAGGGTCAGGCGGCCGGGTTTGTCGGCGAGCACGCCTCGGTGCAGGGTGGGCAGGCCCAGGGTGGTCAGCAGTGGTCGCAGCAGGCGCCCGCGCAGACGCAGGGCCAGGAGTGGTCGCAGGCACCGCAGCAGTCGCAGCAGGACTGGGCGCAGGCGCAGCAGCCGCAGGAGTGGACCCAGCCGAGCGCGGGCCAGAACGGCGCTGGCCAGCAGGGCGCGGCGGATACGCAGTTCGGCCAGCAGTTCCAGTACGGCGACCAGGGCGCGCAGCAGGCAGGCGGCGCCGAGCAAACCAACGGAACCACGCAGCCCGAGGTGAACTTCGGCGACCAGCCGAACAGCCCGCGAAGCTAGTGCGGTTCTCGCCCCTGAGACGTTCTCCTCGGGGCGAGACCTGATCAAACGGACGAGACCTGATGGTGCACCATCAGGTCTCGTCCGTTTTGTCAGGTCTCGTCGGGCCCGTCAGGTCTGGGCTGGGCTGGCAGGTCAGCGGCCAGAGTGAGAGTCAGGTCAGGGGGCGAGCGTCGCCGTCGAGGTCGAGGTCGAGGTCGCCGTAGATGTCGGGTTCGTCGGGGCGGTGCAGCGCGTCGGCGAGGTTGCCGAGGTCGCGGCGCGGTGCGGGCTTCTTGCGCTTCGCGCGGGCGGATGCGCGCCCGTCGCGGTCGTCATCGCCGTTTTCGTCGAGCAGACTGCGCTCGTCGTCGCGCGCATCCGCCGCGTCGGCAATATCGGTGAGGTCGATCGTGTCGGCCTCGTCGGGCTCGGCGTCATCGGCCGTGGCGGCCGGTGGTGCCGCGGGTCGGCGCACGACGCGCAGCGGGGCGTCCTCGTCCTCGGCTTCTTCAAACGCGGCGTCGTCGGGCAGCTCGCCGCCGGGCGTCTCGTCCGCGTCGGCCTCGTACCCGCGCACATCTGCGGCGTGATGCTCGGCACGGGAGATGTCGGCACCGTGCATGTCGGCCCCGCGCTGCTCGTCGTCGCGCGCATCCGAGCCCGAATCGCGACGGCCGCCAGCCTCGCGCGATTCCCACGTGAGCGCGTCCGCGTCATCGTCGCCCGACTCCGCTGCGTCGCTGCCCTTCGCCAGGCGCTCCGCGGCGCGCGAGTGTCGGCGGGCGGTGAGGTCGTAGTAGCGGTCCTCGCCCCAGTCGGCGACGCGACGCCACCACGGGTCGCGAGCCGGCGCATCCAGGTCGTACTCGGGCAGGCCGTAATCGTCGTCTTCGACCGCGCGCAGCGGCCGCGCCGCGCGCACGTCGTCGAGGTCTTCGGTCGCGAAGTCGCGGAACGACTCGTCGTCGTCCTCCGCGCCTGCGCGGGCGGTGACCGGCACGAAGGCGCCGGCGGCCGAACCGACGAGGAAGAGGCCGAGCGCCCAGAGCAGCACGAGCCACGGCACGGGACCGAACTCCGTGAGGCGGCCGGGCCCGACCGCGCCGCGCGAGAGCAGCGCGAGCCAGGCGAGCACGAGCGCCGCGACGGCCGACCCCGCGGCCGGCACGATCAGGCGCTGCCACCAGACCCCCGCCTCCGCGTCGCGCGTCGTCGAGCGCAGCCACACCGTGCACAGGGCGGCGAGCAGCACCGGCAGCGCGAGGAGCGCCCACAGCATCGCGCCCTGCGGCTCGGGGATGATGCCGAGCAGCGGCAGAATCGGGAGCGGGCCGGCGTCGGTCGCGCCGGGCGTCGCGACAGCACCCGCGCCGAGCTGCACGCCCGCGCCGAGCAGCCACGAGATCGCCCACACGAGTAGCGTCGGCACGTAGAGGAGCTCGGTGAGGCCGACCGCGATGTTGCCCCACGCGTCGAGCTGCAGCAGCTGAGTGAGCCCGACGATGCTGCCCATGTTCAGGGCGAGGCCGACGAGCACGAGCGCGCTCGCGAGGGCGAACATGCCGACGACGAGGCCGAGGCCGAGGCGCACGGCGCGGCCGGCGGCGAGCATGATCGTGTCGGTGCGGTCGCCGAGCAGTCGAGTCCAGGGCACGTACTCCCAGGCCTTCGCGCCGGCGAGCAGGCCGACGACCCACAGGAGCG
This sequence comes from [Zimmermannella] faecalis ATCC 13722, assembly GCF_000381765.1. Lineage (GTDB taxonomy): Bacteria > Actinomycetota > Actinomycetes > Actinomycetales > Microbacteriaceae > Gulosibacter > Gulosibacter faecalis. Next base: position 150,701 of record NZ_KB907079.1, read on the forward strand.
TGCCGCCCGCGGCGACCCCGCCGGGTTCCAGGCGCGCGAGGTGTGTGCCGCCGAGGGTGAGGGCGAGCTGGTTCGCGACGATGAACGCGACCGCGCTCACCGCGAGCGCGAGCCACGGCGCATCCTCGTCGGCGTCGACGATGCGGCGTCCGGTGCGCCATGCGAACCAGATGACGTAGGCGCTCACGGCGAGGGGTGCGAGCGAGACGACGAACGCGAAGGGCTCGGCGAGCTGCAGGGCCGGGTACGCCGCGGGGGTGATCGTGAAGCCGACGGAACTCGTGAGGCCGAGCGTCCAGATTGCCATCGCGGCGGCGAGCGGCACCTCCCACTGCGTGGTTTGGAACCCGCCCGAGATGAGCCAGCCGGCGGTGCCGACCGCGATTGGGGCGACGATACCGACGACGACCGCGAGGGCGGTGTCGGCGAGCGCGGCGAGCATCGTGGCGAGGCGTGACATAGCGATCCGAGCGTAGTCGAGGCGCCTCTCGTTCCCGCGCTCCCACCCCCACACCACCCCAGTTGAGTGGTCGATTGTTGCTGTTCTGAGCGCTCAGAACAGCAACAATCGACCCCTCAACTGAGGGTGCGAAGGCAGCTAAGCGAGGCGGATGCGCGGGGCCGGAAACGGGGCGGGGCCCGGCGCACGCGGCGTCGGGCCCCGGAAGGGATACGCGGGTTTAGAGGCTCGCGAAGATCTCCTTCATGATGTTCGCGGTCTCGGTGGGGGTGGTGCCCACGCGAACGCCGGCGGCCTCGAGGGCCTCCTTCTTCGCCTGCGCGGTACCCGCCGAGCCCGACACGATCGCGCCGGCGTGACCCATGGTCTTGCCCTCGGGCGCGGTGAAGCCGGCGATGTAGCCGACAACGGGCTTCGTGACGTTCGCCTTGATGAAGTCGGCCGCGCGCTCCTCCGCGTCGCCACCGATCTCGCCGATCATGACGATCGCCTTCGTCTCGGGGTCGTTCTGGAACGCCTCGAGCGCGTCGATGTGCGTCGTGCCGATGACGGGGTCGCCACCGATACCGATCGCGGTCGAGATGCCGATCTCACGCAGCTCGTACATCATCTGGTACGTGAGCGTGCCCGACTTCGACACGAGGCCGATCGGGCCCTTGCCGGTGATGTTCGCGGGGGTGATGCCCGCGAGCGACACCTCGGGCGTGATGATGCCGGGGCAGTTCGGGCCGATGAGGCGCGTCTTGCCGAGCTCGGTCACGCGGGTGTAGGCCTCGGCCGCGTCCTTGACCGGGATGCCCTCGGTGATCGCGACGGCGAGGCCGATCTCGGCCTCCGCTGCCTCGATGATCGCGTCCTTCGCGAAGGCCGGCGGCACGAAGATGACCGACACGTTCGCGCCGGTGGCCTCGATGGCCTCCTTCACGGTCGCGAAGATCGGGAGTTCCTTGCCCGCGAGCTCAATGGTCTGGCCCGCCTTGCGGGGGTTGGTGCCGCCCACCACGTTCGCGCCGGCCTCGAGCATGCGGGTCGCGTGCTTCGAGCCCTCCGAACCCGTGATGCCCTGAACGATGATGACCGACTTGTCGTCGAGGAAAATTGCCATGTTTGTGCTTGTCCTTCCGAGCCCTAGGCGTTCGCGAGTTCAGCGGCCTTGTCGGCGGCCTCGTCCATGGTCGCCACGACGGTGACGAGGGGGTGGTTGAAGTCGGCGAGGATCGCGCGACCCTCGTCGACGTTGTTGCCGTCGAGGCGCACGACGAGCGGCTTCGAGGCCGAGTCGCCGAGCTGCTTGAGCGCGCCAACGATGCCGTTCGCGACCGCGTCGCAGGCGGTGATGCCGCCGAAGACGTTCACGAACACGCTGCGCACCTGCTCGTCGCCGAGGATGACGTCGAGGCCGGCCGCCATGACCTCAGCCGAGGCGCCGCCACCGATGTCGAGGAAGTTCGCGGGCTTCACGCCGCCGTGGCGCTCGCCGGCGCCGGCGACGACGTCGAGCGTCGACATGACGAGGCCCGCGCCGTTGCCGATGATGCCGACCTGGCCGTCGAGCTTGACGTAGTTGAGGTCGTTCTCCTTCGCCTTCTCCTCGAGCGGGTCGAGCCCACCCGCGGCGACGCGGAGCGCCTCGTGCGCCTCGTGGCGGAACTCGGCGTTGTCGTCGAGCGTCACCTTGCCGTCGAGGGCGATGACGTTGCCCTCGCCCGTGAGCACGAGCGGGTTCACCTCGACGAGCGTGGCGTCTTCGCCGACGTAGACGTCGTAGAGCTTCTGGAAGACGGGAACGACCTTCTCGACGAGCTCGGCCGAGAAGCCAGCGGCCTCGGCGATCTCGCGAGCCTTCGCCTCGTCGATACCGACGATGGGGTCGACGGCGACGCGGGCAAGCGCCTCGGGGCGCTCGACAGCGAGCTGCTCGATCTCCATGCCGCCCTCAACCGAGCACATGGCGAGGTAGTTGCGGTTCGCGCGGTCGAGCAGCACCGAGAAGTAGTACTCCTCCTTGATGTCGGCGCCCTCGGCGACCATGACGCGCTCGACGACGTGGCCCTTGATGTCGAGACCGAGAATCGACTTCGCCGCCTCAAACGCGTCGTCGGCCGTCTTCGCGACCTTCACGCCGCCGGCCTTGCCGCGGCCACCGGTCTTCACCTGGGCCTTCACGACGGTCACGCCGCCGAGCTGCTCGGCAGCCGCCTTCACGTCTTCGGGGGTGTCTGCGACGATGCCCTTGAGCACCGGTACCCCGTGTGCTTCGAACAGGTCGCGCGCCTGATACTCGAAAAGATCCACGTTTCTTCCCATCCGCGGCGATGCCGCGTTTGAATTGCTCTCGCGAGCACGAAATTGGTTTCGGAGCGACCGCGGGGACGGGGCCGAGTGTCAGACTCGCCAAACGAAGCGCCGCGGCGCACATCCGTGGGCTAGCATAACCGACCCTCTCGTCGGATATTTCAGTTGTTTGCAGGTTGCAAACAGTGGATACGCGGGGTCGGCAACGCGGGTGTCGTAGGCCGATGCGATGATCGGTCCAATCAAGACCGAAGTCGTATGACGCTTGCCGAAAGGTTGCCCCATGAACGCCCGTCGCGTCGCTCCCCCGCTCGCCCTCGTCGCCACGGTGGCGGTCACGCTACTCGGCTGCGCCGCCGCGACTGGTTCGGGCGGCGACCCAATCGCCACGTCGACCGAGACGTTCTCCACGGCCGGGCCCGGAACGCCCTCGACGCCTGCCGAAACCCCGATCGAGACGCCCGAGGGCCTGCCCGCCGGCGCCACGGTCGACCCGGTCACCGGTGTGTGGATCTACAGCGATGCGGTCGCGTTCTCCGACTTGCCGCAAGACCCCGACGAGTTCCTCTCCGAGCCGCTCGACTCCCTCCCGGAGCTGCCGAGTATCCCGTCGCTTGCGGGGCAAGAGCTCGCCGACGAGAACGGGCTCGTCGATGTCTGGGATCTGCAGCAGTACTACCTCGCGCACTGCATGGCCGAGGCCGGGTTCGAGTGGCGATGGACCTACGGCGACGAGTCGTATAGCGAGCTCGGAGACGCTATCTGGCCCGAGGGATACGTGATTCCGGGCACCTGGGACGACCCGACGCCGGGGTTCCAAGAGGCGCTCTGGGGCGAGAACGACTTCGACGACGAAAGCTACGTCTACAGCTGGGATACGGCGGGCTGCGACGGCTATGCGGTGCACGTCACGGGGATGGACGACGCCCACTAGCTGACCGGCCCAACTCGCTACCCGGCCCCTTAACTGCCCGGCCCTAACTACCCGAAAAGCGTCGGGTTTTCCAGAGTGGACATCGTGCAAGAACGTTGGTGTGATCAGTGAGCCCGCCTTCCCCGAGAGGAACTCGATGCCGCAGCACCCCGACGACGACCCCGGTCTCGAGCAATCCGAACTCTTCGACGAGAGTGCCCCGAGCGACGCGGCCGAGCCCGGCGCATCCGCCGCCTCGAAGCGTCAGAAGGCGCCCAAGCCGCCGCGCCAACGCGGCCGCGTGCGCAAGGCCGTGTTCGGCAGCATCTGGCTCGTCATCGGCGTCGTGGTCGCCGCCTCGCTCGCGAAGGTCGCGTTCTTCTCGCAGGAGTCGACCGAAGAGGGGACCCCGACCGGGCAGCTCGAGTCGCCCACGGTCGAGGCCACCCGCGGCCCCGTCACGAACGAGTTCGTCGTCACCGGGTCGGTCACCGCCGACGCCGGCGTGCCGCAGCGCGCGACCGAGCAGGGCACCGTCACGGTCACCTACGTGCAGGTCGGCGACCGGGTCGAATACGGCCAGGCCCTCTTCGAGGTGCGCGAGGAGGTCGGCCAGACCGACCCACAGCCCGTCGGCGAGCCCGACCCCGAAACCGGCGAGCAGCAGCTGACCGACCCCGAGCCGGTCTACCAGTACCACGTGATCTATTCGCAGGCCTCGGGCACCGTCACCGAGTTCACGCCCCTGCCGAAGATGCAGGTCGCGATCGGCGAGACGATCGGCGAGGTCGGCCCCGGCACATTCACCGTCGTCGCCGACCTCGCGGCCGACCTCCAGTACCGGATGCTCGAAAAGCCGGCGACCGCGACGGTCACGATCACGGGCGGTCCGGCACCGTTCGAGTGCTCGTCGCTCGAGATCGGTGCGCCCGACGACGACGCCGAGCAGCCGCAGACACCCGTCGACCCCTACACCGACCCGTACGCGATGAGCGGTTCGGAGGGCGGAACCGTCACGGGTCAGGTGCGCTGCGCCGTGCCCGACGGCGAGGCGGTCTTCGCGGGGCTCGGCGCCGAGGTCGCGGTCGTCGCCGATAGCGTCGACGACGCGCTACTCGTGCCGACCACCGCCGTGCGCGGCGACTACGCGACCGGCATCGTCTACGTCGTGGATGCGCCCGGCGGCGAGCCGCAGGAGGTCATGGTCGAGCTCGGCATCACCGACGGCATGGTCATCGAGGTCACCTCGGGCCTCGACCAGGGTCAGCTGCTGCTCGAGTACGTGCCGAGCGAAGTGCCGATGTACGAAGACGACATCTACGGCGGCTACTGATGCGGGCGACCGCCGCGGCCGGCGGCACTCCCCCGGCGCCCGACGCTGCCGCAGTGTTAGAGGTGCGCGACGTCACGCGCGAGGTGCCCCTGCCGAGCGGCGAGACCCTGCGCATCCTGCGCGGCGTCGACCTGCGCGTGCTGCCCGGCGAACGCGTCGCCGTGCTCGGCCGCTCTGGCGCAGGCAAGACGACGCTGCTCAACCTGCTCGGGCTCATCGACCAGCCGACGAGCGGCAGCGTCGTGTTCCGCGGGCAGGATGCGGCGCGGCTGTCCGCGAACCGGCTCGCGCGCCTGCGGGGTCGCGCTGTCGGGTTCGTGTTTCAGCAGTTCAACCTGCTCGAGAACCGCACCGCCCTCGAGAACGTCATGATGCCGCTGCTCTACGGCGCGCCCGCGCAGTTCTGGCGGCGCCGGCAGCTCGCGCTCGCCGCGCTCTCGAAGGTCGGCCTCGCCGACCGCGCCGACCAGCTCCCCCGCCAACTCTCGGGCGGCGAACAGCAGCGCGTCGCGATCGCCCGCGCGATCGTGCGCGAGCCCGCCGTGGTGCTCGCCGACGAGCCCACCGGCGCGCTCGACGTCGGCACCGGCCACGACATCATGGGCGTGCTCGCGAGCCTGAGCGAGTCGACCGGCGCGGCACTCATCACGATCACCCACGACCTGCAGGTGGCGGCCCTCGCCGAGCGCATCTTCGTGCTGCAAGACGGGCTGTTGCACGAGCGCACGCTCGCCGACGCCGAGCGGATGCTCATGGCCGAGGCGGTGCGCCGATGACCGGCACCGAGCGCGAGGCGCGCGACCGCGGCCGCGCCGTGACCAACGCCGCCGCAATGCTCGTCGACGCGTGGCACGAGTTGCGCGTGAACCGCCTGCGGATTCTGCTCGCGCTCGTCGGCATCACGGTCGCCGTCGTCGGACTCACGGGCGCGCTCGGGTTCGGGCAGCTCCTCACCGACGTGCAAACCGAGACGAGCGAGCGCCAGGGAGGGCGCACCGCGACGGTCATCGTCGAGGGCCAGACGTCGCCCGAGGTGCTCGAGCGGCTCGAACGACTCCCGAACGACTTCGGCGTCGAGCAGCACGCGCTCTCGGCGAGCGCGAACGCCACCGTGTGGACGCCCGTCGCCCAGGTGCCGGTCGCACTCATGGCGGTCGAACCGGCCTACGGCGAGATCTACCGCTCGATCGTCGCGCAGGGCCGCTTCATCGACGAGCGCGACGCCGACCTGCTCGCGCCCGCGATCGTCGTGAACGAGAAGCTGTGGGAGGCGATCGGCAGCCCCGACCTCGCGACGAACGCGCGCATCCAGTTCGTCGGCGACGGAACCCAGCAGGCGTACACGCTCGTCGGCGTCGCGCCGAACCAGAGCGAGTACGACTCGCCCTCGGCCTGGATTCCCTACGCGAGTCTGCAGGGCGTGCCGGGCGTGCACCTCGACGGCAGCTCGACGCAGCTGTCGATGTGGGTGCCGGCCGACATGGCCGACCAGTTCGCCGCACAGCTCAACGAGCAGCTCAGTACGTCGGGACTCATGGCGTATCGCAACGACTGGGCCGCGATGACGAGCGGCTCGTTCGACGTCGTGCAGTGGTTCGTGATTGGCGCCGCCGTCGGCATGTTCGCGCTCGGCGCCCTCGGCCTCGTGAACATCAACCTCGTGACGATGCAGCACCGGGTGCGCGAGATCGGCATCCGTCGCAGCTACGGGGCGACGTCGGCGCGCATCTTCTTCGGCGTGCTGCTCGAGTCGGTGCTCGCAACGTTCGTCGCTGGCGTCGTCGGTGTCGTGCTCACCGTCGCGGTAATTCAGAGCCCGTGGCTACACGACTGGCTGCGCACGATCGGCGTCTACGAGCCGCGACCGTTCCCGCTGTCGGCGGTGTTCATCGGGCTCGCGGCCTCGACGGCCGTCGGCGCGCTCGCCGGTGCCCTGCCCGCGCTGCGCGCCATGCGTATCCAGATCATCGACGCGATTCGCTACTGACGCCGCGCTGCTGCGTGGCGCCGCATCCCGCGACACCGCAACCGGCGCTGCCAGCGACAACTGGCGCCGTCACCACGGCGCCAGTTGTCGCTGTCGGCGCCGTTCGTCGCTCGCGGCGCCAGTCGTCAGCAGCGCCAAACGTCGCCAGCAGCGCCACTCAGCACCGCCCACCGCCACACCAGCACGCCGACGAACGCGCGCGACCGGATACGCGACCCGGCACCCGCCGCGGGCTACAGCTTTTCGAGGGGCGCGACCTTGATGAGCAGCTTCTTGCGCCCGACGCCGTCGAAGTCGACTTCGGCGACGCGCTTCGTGCCGGTGCCGAGCACGGCCCGCACGGTGCCCTCGCCAAAGTCGGTGTGCTTCACGCGATCGCCGTGCGCGAGCTCGAGCGCCGAGTTGTCTTTCACTGCACCGGTGACGGTGTTGTCAAACTGCCGCTTTTCGCGGCGCGGGTTGAACGGCTCCTTCAGCCCGCGCGCGCCCTCGAGCACGTTGCTGCGACGCACCTCGCCAAAGCCGCCCGAGCCGCCGAAACCGCCGCGGCCGTATCCGGCCGACCCCGTCGCCCGCATCGTCGGCCTGGTCGAGACGTCGGCCGGGGTCTGCCGCCAGGCGATGAGTTCGGCGGGCACCTCGTCGAGGAAGCGGCTCGGCATCGCGATCGATGCCTCGCCATACTGCGTGCGCGAGACGGCGAGCGAGATGTGCAGCACCTTGCGGGCTCGCGTGATGCCGACGTAAAACAGTCGCCGCTCTTCGGCGAGCCCGCCCGGCTCGTCGGCGCTCATGCGGTGCGGCAACAGTTCTTCTTCGACGCCGGTGAGGAACACGGCCTCGTACTCGAGCCCCTTCGCGGTGTGCAGCGTCATGAGCGATACGGCGCCCGACTCGTCATCGATGTCGTCGGCCGCCGCGACGAGCGCGACCTCGGTGAGGAAATCGACGAGCGTGCCGTCGGCGTGCTGCTTGTCGAACTCCTTCGCGACGTTGATGAACTCTTCGACGTTCTCGGCGCGCGCGTCGTCTTGCGGGTTGCCGGTCGCGCGCAGTGCCTCGACGTAGCCGGTGGCCTCGATGATCGTCTCAAGCATCTTCGAGACGATGACAGGGCCGGTGGGCCGCTGCGGGTCGATCGACGCCTCGGCCTCGTCGAGAATCAGCGCGAGCTCGGCGATCTTGCCGCGCAGCTTCGGCCCGACGCCGAGGTCGTCGGCACGCCGCAGCGCCTCGCGGAACGTGATGTCGTGGTCGGCCGCGAAGTTCGAGATGGCCGTGACGGTCGCGGGGCCGATGCCCCGCTTCGGCGCGTTGATGATGCGGCGCAGCGCGAGCTCGTCGTTCGGGTTCGCGACGCTCATGAGGTACGCGAGCACGTCTTTCACCTCGGCGCGTTCGTAGAACTTTGTGCCGCCGATGAGGCGGTACGGCACGGCCGAGCGAATGAGAATCTCTTCGAGCGCACGGGTCTGCGCGTTCGTGCGATAGAACACGGCCACGTCGTTGAAGCTCGTGCCCGAGTCGTGCAGCTTGTGAATCTCATCGGCGACGAACTGCGCCTCGTCGTGCGCCGAGAAGCCAGCGAACCCGACGATCTTCTCGCCCGAGCCGGCGGCGGTCCAGAGGTTCTTCTCGCGCCGGTCGAAGTTGTTGCCGATGACGGCGTTCGCGGCATCGAGGATGTTCTGGGTCGAGCGGTAGTTCTGCTCGAGCAGAATCGTCTCGGCGCCGGGGAAATCGTGCTCGAACTCGGTGATGTTGCGAATGTCGGCGCCGCGGAACGCGTAGATCGACTGGTCGCTGTCGCCGACGACGGTGAGCGACGCCGCCGGAATCGAGCCGTCGGCCGCAAGCTCGATGCGGGTGTCGATCGGCACGTGCTGCGCCTCGGTCACGCGCGTGAGCTCGCGGATGAGCGCGTACTGCGCGTGGTTCGTGTCCTGATACTCGTCGACCAGCACGTGCCGGAACCGGCGCCGGTAGAGCGCCGCGATGTCGGGGAACGCACGGAACAGCCAGACCGTCTGCGTAATCAGGTCGTCGAAGTCGAAGGCACGGTTGCGCTCGAGCTCGCGCTGATACTGCCGGTAGATTTCGAGCACGAGCTGGTCGCGCGGGTTGGTCGCGTCAACCTTTCGGGCGAAGCCGTCGGGGTCGATGAGCTCGTTCTTCAGCGCCGAGATGCGGTTGAGCGCGTGCGACGGCGTCACCCCGAGCGACTCGGCCTCGAGCGCCTTCACGATGCGCTTCACGAGCGCCTTCGAGTCGGCCGAGTCGTAGATCGTGAAGCCCTGCGGGTAGCCGAACTTCTCGGCCTCGCGGCGCAGGATGCGCACGCACGCCGAGTGGAACGTCGAGATCCACATGCCCTGCACCGTCTCGCCGAGCAGGTGCCCGACGCGCTCGCGCATCTCGGCCGCGGCCTTGTTCGTGAACGTGATTGCGAGAATCTGGCTCGGCCACGCCTCGCGTGTCGCGATGAGCCCCGCGATGCGGTGCGTGAGCACGCGGGTCTTGCCCGACCCCGCGCCCGCGATGATGAGCAGCGCGTCGCCGCGGTACTCGACGGCGGCGCGCTGCGGCGGGTTGAGCCCCTCGACGAGGTCGGCGGGAATCGGGGAAAGCGGCAGGTTCGTCATGACCCGTCCATCCTAGGTGCCGCCTCCGACACCCCGCGGGCGGTACCACGACACCATCCAGCTAATCTCCGCCGACTGACGGCAAATCGCGGCAAACCCAAGCGAAATGCCGCAAACTACCGTCAGTCAGCGAAGGAGTCAGTTCGCGAAAGAGACGGATACGCGGGGTACAGCAGCGGCCGGGTCATCGGCCAGGAGCGCGGCGCGGGCCGCGGCCGGGTCGTCGGCGAAGATCCCGTCGACGCCGGTTGCCGCGAGCGCGCGGCAGTAGTCGTCGGCGCGCCCCGCGAACGCGCCCGGCAGGTGCTGTTCTTCGCCGCGCAGCGTGTACGTGAACACCTCGAGCCCGCGGGCGTGGGCGCGCTCGACGAGGTCGGCGTCGAGCAGCGTTGTTCGCACCGAGATGCCGTCGTAGCGATGCGCCGCGTCGTCGAGGCCCTCGTCGGTGCAGCGCTCCGGCCCCTCCTCCCCCGACCCCGGGCGCAGCCACGGCTCGTCCTCGACGAGCACCACGAGCCCCGCGTCGAGCTCCCGCACGAGCGGGGTGCCGGCGAGCCGATCGAGGGCGCCGGTCTCGAAGCTCTCGATGCGGGCCTCGAGCAGGCAGTCGGCATCGAGCACGGGTGCGAGCTCACGCGCGAGCAGCTCCTCGTAGCGGAACCCGCGGGCGCGCATCCACGCATCCCACTTCAGCTCGAGCACGAGCCCGCAGCCGCGACCGCGCTCGTGCGCCGCCTCGTCGACGAGCCGCACGAGGTCACGCAACCGCAAGAGCGGTTCGGTGCCCGAGTGCGCGTGCGACGCCGGCCGCAGCTCCGGCAGGCGCTCGACCGCGCGCAGCGTGCTCAGCTCGGCCCACGTGAAGTCTTCGGCATACCACCCGTCTTCGATGCCGGGAACGCCCACCCGGCGCCGCTCGGCGAACTCCGGATGCGCGGCGACGTCGGTCGTGCCGTCGAGCACGGGTTCGTGGCGCACGACGAGCACGCCGTCGGCGGTCGGCACGAGGTCGGGCTCAACGAAGTCGCTGCCCTGCGCGATTGCGAGTCGGTAGCTCGAGGCGGTGTGTTCTGGGAGGTGCGCGGGTGCGCCGCGATGGCCGATCACGAGGGGCGTGCCGTTCGTCATGCGCCAATCATGCGCCCGATGCGTGAACTTTCGGAAACGAACACCCCGCCCCGGGCAATGCCCGAGGCGGGGTGCGTGGAGGGCGGTCGACGCTAGTCGTTGCCGCGCAAGATCGCGATGAGGCGGAGGATCTCGATGTAGATGAACACGACGGTCGAGATGATCGAGTACGCGGCGATCCACCCGTACTTGCGGGGTGCGCCAGCCTTCACGCCGTTCTCGATGAATTCGAAGTCCATGATGAGCATGTAGGCGCCCATGACGACGGCGAAGATACCGAGGAGCACGCCGAGCGGGATGCCGAAGATCTCGATGCCGGTACGCATGCCCCACGGGTCGGTCACAACGCCGGTCCACATGAGCACGAGGTTCACGAGCGAGAACGCCGCGTAGGCGAGCATCGCGATCATGAAGAACTTCGTCACCTTCGGCGACGTGCGCACCTTGCCCGAGGTGAACAGCGCGAGCGTCACGCCGATGACGATCACCGTCGCGAGCGTCGCCTGCAGCACAATGCCCGGGAACACTGCCTCGAGCAGGGCCGAGAAGCCACCGACGACGAGGCCCTCGGCGACCGTGAAGATCACGGTGAGCACGGGGCTCGGCTCGCGGCGGAAGGTCATGACGAGCGCGAGCACGAATGCCGAGATCGCGCCGATGCCGGTGAGGGCGTAGCCAATACCGGGCGATGCCGCCGTGGCGAACCACGTCACGGCCGCGGTCACGAGCAGAATGCCGAACATGCCGGCGGTCTTCGCGATCGAGTCTTCGACCGTCATGCGGTCAAGCTGGTCGTTCGAGGGCGACGGCAGGTCGTACTGCTGGTTCAGCTGGTCGGGCGACGGCGCCGGCTGCTGAAACTGGCCAGGCTGTCCCTGCTGTGGGTAACCCTGCTGGAACTGGCCCTGCTGCGGGTAGCCCTGCTGGCCGTAGGCCTGCTGGTAACCCGGCGCCTGCTGGCCGGGGGCTTGCTGGTTGAACTGCTGGCCGCCAAACTGCTGGCCGGACTGGGGGTTGCCGTACGCCTGGTTGTATTGCGCCCGTGCATTCTGGGCTGCGCCCGCGTGCTGGTTACGTCGCTGATATTCGCCATTGAAGTACGGGTTCCGCTGAAGTGCAGAGCTCGACATCATTTCTCCTCTAGGTCGTGCGCTTGCAGCAAGTGTACGGACGCCACTTGACAATCGCGCGGGAATCGCACTCAGTTTTTGCCGCTACTGCGGGGTGTTCGCTGCGGGCGTTCGAGCGCGGAACCGGCGGATGAGCTGCCACACGAGGCGCGGCACGAGCAGGAACACCGCGAGCGTGAGCGTCGCGACGATGATGAACGCGACCGCCGCGGTGTCGCCGAACAGGATGCGCAGTGCCAGGCCGCTCGACACGGTCACGGCCCAGATGAGCACGCCCGCCGGCCACACGGCCGCGTGATTGCTGCCGATGAGCCGAACGATGAGCCAGCCGAGCAGCAGCGCGCCGAGGAATGGGCCCGCGGTCGCGAGCACCTCGAGCGGCGCGAGCGACTCAGCGTGCGAGGCGCGGCCGATCGCCGCGAAGGCGACCACGAGCACCGCATCGAGCAGCAGGAACGGCCAGGCAGCGGGGCGATCGGTCGGAGCGGGCATGCCCCAAGAATATCGCGGCCGCGCATCCACCCCGGCTCGCATCCATGCCGCCGCACCGGCGCCCGCCGCACCGGCAGCCGACTTCGCCAGCACCCACCTCGCCGACACACGTCGATTTCGCCAGTTCGTCATCCGCCGGTAACCCGTTCGTGACCTCGCCGAGACGACCGCTCCGTAGCTTCGAGCGCGCAAGCCACGAACACCCGCACACTCCTTGAGAGGACCCCATGAAGTCACAGCGCTTCACGAAGACGCTTTCGGCCTGCGGCGCCGCCGCCACCGTTGCGCTCGGTAGCTTCGCATTCGCGACCCCCGCCTCGGCCGCCACGAGCGCGCCCGAGGGCCCGAAGAACGTCATCCTGCTCATCGGCGATGGCATGGGCTACAACCACCTCGACAACATGAACGCCTACGAGAACGGTGAGGTGTACTGGCAGGTCGACCGCGGTGGCGACAACAAGGTGAAGCCGTGGGGCGGCAACTCGACCCCCACCGAGGGCTTCCAGGCCTGGGACCAGGTCTCGATGGAGACCGCATGGTACGAGCAGGACCCGTACGACACGCAGGCCGCGTGGGGTGACTTCGAGCAGGTCAAGGACAACCCGACCGACTCGGCCGCCGCGGGCACCGCGATGGCGACCGGCCACAAGACCTACAACGCCGGCATCGGCGTCGACTACAACGAAAACGTCGTCGAGAACGTCTCGGAGCGCGCGCACGAGCTCGGCAAGTCGGCCGGCGTCGTGAGCTCGGTACCGTTCTCGCACGCGACACCCGCGGCTTTCTCGTCGCACAACACGAGTCGCAACGACTACGAGGGCATCGCCGCCGAGCAGGTCAACAGCGAGTACATGGACGTCGTCATGGGCGCCGGCCACCCGTACTACAACGACGACCACCAGCCGACCGAAACGGGTGACTTCAGCTACATCTCGGAGGAGTCGTTCGAGCAGCTTCGCAACGGCGAGTCGGACTTCACCTACATCGAAGAGAACGCCGACTTCGAGGCGCTCACGACGGGCGACACCCCCGACCAGGTCTTCGGCATCCCGCAGGTCGGCTCGACGCTGCAGCAGAACCGCACCGACGACGCGACGCTCAACGACGTCGTCGACCTGCCGACGATGACCGAGGGCGCGCTCAACGTGCTCGACAACAACGACGAGGGCTTCTTCCTCATGGTCGAGGGCGGCGCGATCGACTGGACCGGTCACGCAAACCAGACCGAACGCAACATCGAAGAGACCATCGACTTCTCGAACTCGATCGACTCGGTCGTGAACTGGGTTGAGCAGAACTCGAGCTGGGACGAGACCCTCGTGATCGTCACGGCCGACCACGAGACCGGCTACCTCTCGGGCGCGAACTACGAGCTCGACGCCGACGGCAACCAGATTCCGGTCGAGGGTTCGACCGACTACGTGCTCGGCGACTGGGGCCCCATGGAGCCCACCGAGGCCGGCTCGGCCCCGACGCAGGACTGGTTCTCGGACAACCACACGACGATGCTCGTGCCCTACTTCGTGAAGGGCGCCGGGGCTGACACGCTGCTCGGATACGCGACCGGTCACGACCTCGTGCGCGGCAACTACCTGAGCAACGTCGACATGGCGAACTGGCTGCTCGACGACGCCTGGGTTGCGAACGCGGCGCCGACCGACCCGACCACCGACCCGGAGCCCACAGCCGACCCCGAGCCCAGCGAGCCCACCCAGACCGAGCCGACCGAGACCGACCCGGCCCAGACCGAGCCGACCCAGACCTCGGACGCGCCGACCGACCCCACCTCGACCGACAGTTCGGGCGACCAGGGCAAGGGCGACGCCGCGAACGGCAACCAGGGCTCGAACGACGCTGACGGTTCGCTCGCGACGACCGGTGCCGACATGTTCGGCCCGATCGCGATCGCCGCGGGCGTGCTCCTGCTCGCCGGCGCCGCGATCCTCGTGATCCGCCGCCGCCAGCAGCACGACGCGTAGTCTGCCGCAACGCCGAGAGGCCCGGCCCCCAATCGGGGCCGGGCCTCTTCGCGGTCTCGGGGCGCCGGGCTCAGGCGAGCGCTACTCCCACGAGCGCTACTCCCACTCGATGGTCCCCGGCGGCTTCGACGTGACGTCGAGCACGACGCGGTTCACCCCATCCACCTCGTTCGTGATGCGGTTCGAGATGCGCGCCGTGACGTCGTACGGCAGGCGGGTCCAGTCGGCGGTCATCGCGTCTTCGCTCGAGACGGGGCGCAGCACGATCGGGTGGCCGTAGGTGCGGCCGTCGCCCTGCACGCCCACCGAGCGCACGTCGGCGAGCAGCACGACGGGGCACTGCCAGATCTGCGGGTCGAGGCCCGCCGCGGTGAGCTCCTCGCGCACGATCGCGTCGGCGTCGCGGAGCAGGTCGAGCCGCTCCTGCGTCACCTCGCCGATGATGCGGATGCCGAGCCCCGGGCCGGGGAACGGCTGGCGCGCAACGATGACCTCGGGCACCCCGAGCTCGCGGCCGATCGCGCGCACCTCGTCCTTGAACAGGGCCCGCAGCGGCTCGACGAGCGCGAACGTCATGTCTTCGGGCAGGCCGCCGACGTTGTGGTGCGACTTGATGTTCGCGGTGCCGGTGCCGCCACCCGACTCGACGACGTCGGGGTACAGCGTGCCCTGCACGAGGAACTTGATCTCGCCCGCCTCGCCATCGGCGCGCGCCTCGGCGACGAGGTCGGCCGCGGCCTGCTCGAACACGCGAATGAACTCGCGGCCAATGATCTTGCGCTTCTGCTCGGGGTCGGTGACCCCCGCGAGGTGCCCGAGGAACTGCTCGCGCGCATCCACCGTCACGAGCCGTACACCGGTCGCCTCGACGTAGTCCTTCTCAACCTGCTCGCGCTCGTTCTTGCGCAGCAGGCCGTGGTCGACGAACACGCACGTGAGCTGCTCGCCGACGGCGCGCTGCACGAGCGCGGCCGCGACGGCCGAGTCGACGCCGCCCGAGAGGCCGCAGATGACGCGGTCGTCACCGATCTGCTCGCGGATGCGCGCGACCTGCTCGTCGATGATGGATGCGCTCGACCAGTCGTCGGCGATGCCGGCGGCGCGGTGCAGGAACGCGACGAGCTGCGCCTGGCCCTGCTCGGAGTGGAGCACCTCGGGGTGCCACTGCACGCCGTAGAGCCCACGCTCGGGGTTCGCGAACGCCGCGACCGGGGTCGCCTCGGTCGACGCGAGCACGTCGAAGCCCTCGGGCGCGCGCACGACCGAGTCGCCGTGGCTCATCCACACCGTCTGCTGCGCGGGCTGGCCGTCGAAGATCGTCGAGTCGGCCGCCGCGTCGCTCAGTGCGACCGACGTCGCGCCGTACTCGCGCTTGCCGGTCTTCGCGACCTCACCGCCGAGCGCGATCGCCATCGTCTGAAAGCCGTAGCAAATGCCGAACGTCGGCACGCCGAGGCCGAACACCTCGGCATCGAAGCTCGCGGCGTCGTCGGCGTACACGCTCGCGGGGCCGCCCGAGAGCACGATCGCGAGCGGGTTGCGCTCACGCACCTCGGCCGCCGTGATGGTGTGGGGAACGATCTCGGAGTAGACGTTTGCCTCGCGCACGCGTCGAGCGATCAGCTGCGCGTACTGCGCACCGAAGTCGACGACCAGCACGGGCCGGGCCTGAGTCACGGTTTCTGTCACCCCGCCATTCTAGGGCGCGGGAACTCCCGCCACGCGCATCCGTTCTGCGTGCGTGCGGGCTACTGCTCAGCCTGGCGGCGACGCACCTCGTCGGCGACCCGGGCGTCGACCTCGGCGCGCTCGGCGTCGGTCAGCGACGCCTCGACGGCGGCAGCGCGGGCCTCGTCGTCTTCCGACTCATCCCAGATCTCCTGGTACTCGTCGAGCAGGCGCTTCGTGCGGCGCGTGATGAGCGCCTCGGTGATGAACGACAGGAACGGCACGACACCGCCGCCGGCGAGCGCGAGCAGCCAGCCGAGCTCCCACCGCATCTTCTGCCAGAGCAGGTAGCAGCTGATGAGGTAGATGACGTAGAACCAGCCGTGCACGATGAGGATCCAGCGCGAGAGGTTGATCGCCGTAACCGTGTCTTCTTGCACGAGCGAGAGGAACCCGAACGGCCCGCCGAGTTCAATCTCGAGGTGCCAGACGTACTTCAGCAGCATCTCGAAGACGAGCAGCAGCAACAGCACACCCGTGATCACCGAGGTGGTCTGGTAGAAGCGCAGGCGCTTGCGAATCGTCGGAAACTCGGACGGGGTGGGAATGCGGGCCACGGATGCTCCTGAACGGTCGAAATGGCCCTGCCAGTCTAGGCCTCGGCGCGCACCGCATCCTCGACGCCACCGCGCCTGGGCTACTGCCGAGTCACGAGCCTGCGATACTCCGGCCTCGCCTTCATCGCATGGATGATTTCGACCTCGCCGTCATCCCAAAGCAACACAACAATTTCGAGCAGCCGCCCAGCGGTGTCGAGCCCGAGCCGCAGCTCCCGCTGCGGGTTCTCATCGTCGAGCGGGCTCCTCCGAGCACTGATCGTGCAGCCGCGAGCGCGTCTTCATCTCGAACACCGTGTTTGCGCGCCGACGGCGCAACGATCACGCTTGAGCCCACTCCCGCACGGCGACACGAATTGCCGCAGAGCGATCCAGCCCTTCGCGATCGGCGCGTTCCATGAGCTCGGCCAGCTCGGCTTCGGAAAAGCGCGTCGTGACAACCCGCGAAGCTTGCTCCGCACGCGGACGCCTCCCCCACCGCTTTCGCAGCTGGTCAACGTCATAGCCAGCCTCGGCCTCGTCAGCCCAGGCCTGCACCTGCGAGTCGCTCACTTCCCGCCCTTGAATAACGCGCTTACCCATGCACTCATCGTATTACGTAACACGAATCGTGACAATGGCCCGATTCGCGACGTTCCACGGCCTGGTCAGCGGTTGTGCCCCGATGCGTCCCGCTCGTTCGCGAGCTCGAGCAGGAGCTCGCGACGCACGCGCTCGGCGAGGCGCGCATCCGACCGCTCGGCGAGGTCGCTGAGGTAGTCGTCGCGCACCATGCGCCACCAGATGTAGATGGCCATGGCGCAGAACACGAGCCATTCGATCGCGTAGAAGATGTTGAGCAGGTCGACGCGCGTCGACTCGTCGATCGGCACCGCGGCGATCGACTCGAGTGAGTCGGGCACCGGCAGGCCCTCGGTGTGGAGCAGCCATGCCGCGTAGTAGTCCGACGCCCCGGTCTGCCACGTGTTGATGAGCTGCCCGGGCGACATCGACAGGATGCGCAGCGGGTCGCCATCGCGCGCCGGCAGCGGGTCTTGGCCGACCTCGAGTTTCGCGAGCACCGACAGGGGCGCCCCCGCGCTGCCGAGGTTCGTATCGGCCGACTCGAGCGAGTCGATCGCCTGCTGCGCGCTCGCCTCGTCGGAGGTCCAGCCGAGCGCGACCGGGATGCCCGGCAGGTCGGCCGCGTTAGTCGCGTCGGCGCTCGGCTCGTTGCCGTCGCTGGTGACCGCGAAGTGGCCGACGACCCAGAAGCCGCTCACGCCATCCTGCAGCCGCCCCTCGACCACGCCGAAGTCGCCCGGCACGAGGAACCCCGAAACGGTGACGGGCCGCGCGGCCGCCTCCTCGGTGAGCCACGCGTCAGGCTCGAGCAGGTCGCCGAGCGGCACGGGCTCGAGGTACTCCTCAGCGTCGGCCGCCGCGCCCGACGACTCGAAGGCCGCCGTGAGCTGCCAGCGCCCGAGCAGCAGGAACGCGACGACCACCACGAGCACAAGGGCGAGAAACGCGAGCCACTTGGGCTTGAGCATCGTGCGCAGCATCGGCTGCGCGGTTAGGCGTGGTCGCGGATCGGGCTCACCGCGAGGTCGGCACGCTGGAACGACTTGAGGTCGGTGTAGCCGGTCGTCGCCATCGCGAAACGCAGCGCGCCGACGAGGTTCGCCGCGCCGACCGCGGTGGCCGACGGGCCGCGCACGATCTCTTCGAGGCTGCCGACCTGGCCGATCTCGACGCGGTTGCCGCGCGGCAGGCGCGGGTGGCGCGCCTCGGCGCCCCAGTGCCAGCCGCGGCCGGGAGCGTCGGTCGCCCGGGCGAGGGCCGCGCCGAGCATGACGGCGTCGGCGCCGCACGCAATCGCCTTCACGATGTCGCCCGACGTGCCGAAACCGCCATCGGCGATCACGTGCACGTAGCGGCCGCCCGACTCATCCATGTAGTCGCGGCGCGCGCCAGCGACGTCGGCGATCGCCGTCGCCATGGGTGCGCGGATGCCGAGCACGCGGCGGGTGGTCGAGGCCGCGCCACCGCCGAAGCCGACGAGCACACCCGCCGCGCCCGTGCGCATGAGGTGCAGGGCCGACGAGTACGACGCCGCTCCCCCGACGATCACCGGGGTGTCGAGCTCGTAGATGAACTTCTTCAGGTTGAGCGGCTCGCGGTTCTGCGAGACGTGCTCGGCCGAGACCGTCGCGCCGCGAATCACGAACACGTCGGCGCCCGCCGCGAGCACGTCTTCGTAGTACTCCTGCGTGCGCTGCGGCGACAGGGCACCCGCGACGACGACACCGGCGTCGCGAATCTCCTGCAGGCGCGCCTTGATGAGCTCGCCCTTGATCGGCTCCTGGTAGATCTCCTGGATGCGCGCGGTCGCCTGCCGCTGCGGCAGGTCGGCGATCTCGGCGAGCAGGGGCTCGGGGTTCTCGTAGCGGGTCCACAGGCCCTCGAGGTCGAGCACCCCGAGGCCGCCGAGCTGGCCGAACGCGATCGCCGTCGCCGGGCTCATCACCGAGTCCATGGGCGCCGCGAGGAACGGGACATCGAACGTGAACGCGTCGATCTTCCACGTCGTCGAGACGTCCTCGGGGTCGCGGGTGCGCCGCGACGGGATGATCGCCACGTCGTCGAGGCCGAACACGTGCCGGGCGCGCTTCGTGCCGCCAATCTCAATCTCAGTCACGCGTCCAAGCCTACCGGGGCGTGCATCCACGCCGGGTCGATTGCGCGTGACAATGGAGTCACAACGAACGGAGGCACCGTGGCCGAATTCATCATCGCGCTCGACCAGGGCACGACATCGACGCGCGCGATCATCTTCGACGCGGATGCGCGAATCGTCGCCTCGGCGCAGCGCGAGCACACCCAGCACTTTCCGCGGCCCGGCTGGGTGGAACACGACCCCGTTGAGATCTGGCGCAACACCCGCGCCTGCCTCGGCACGGCGCTCGCCGAGGCGCAGCTCGCGCCCGGCGACATCGCCGCGGTCGGCATCGCGAATCAGCGCGAGACCACCGTGCTCTGGGAGCGCGCGACCGGCCGACCCGTGCATCCGGCGATCGTGTGGCAAGACACGCGTTCGCAGCCGATCGTCGACCGGCTCGCGGCCGACGGCGGCGTCGATCGGTTCCGCGAGGCGACCGGGCTGCCGCTGAACCCGTACTTCTCGGCGACAAAGCTCGCGTGGCTGCTCGACGAGGTGCCGGGCGCCCGCGAGCGGGCCGAGGCGGGCGAGCTCTGCTTTGGCACGATCGACACGTGGCTCACCTGGCAGCTCACGGGCGGGCCGCGCGGCGGCGTGCACGTCACCGACGTGACGAACGCCTCGCGCTCGCTGCTCATGCGGCTCGACACGTGCGAGTGGGACGACGGGCTGCTGCGCGCCTTCGGCATCCCGCGGGCGTGCCTGCCCGAGATCCGCTCGTCGAGCGAGGTGTACGGCGAGTGCGCCGAGCGCACTCCCCTGCCCGGCGTGCCCGTCGCCGGCATGCTCGGCGATCAGCAGGCCGCGACGTTCGGGCAGGCCGCGTTCGGCGAGGGGCAGGCGAAGAACACGTACGGCACGGGCTCGTTCCTGGTGTACGGCACGGGCGAACGCATCGTGCACAGCGAACACGGGCTGCTCACGACCGTCGCGTACCGGCTCGGCGACGAGGCGCCGCACTACGCGCTCGAGGGCTCGATCGCGGTCACCGGATCGCTCGTGCAGTGGCTGCGCGACAACCTCGGCATGATTCGCACGTCGACCGAGATCGAGACGCTCGCCGCGACCGTCGACGACAACGGCGGCTGCTACATCGTGCCGGCGTTCTCGGGGCTCTACGCGCCGTGGTGGCGGCCCGACGCGCGCGGCGTCATCGTGGGGCTCACCGGCTACGTGCGGGCCGGGCACATCGCCCGCGCCGCGCTCGAGGCCGCCGCGTACCAGAGCTGCGACGTGCTCGAGGCGTGCAATGCCGACGCCCCCCGAGCCGCTGCGCGAGCTGCGCGTCGACGGCGGCATGTCGGTGAACGACGCACTCATGCAGTTTCAGGCCGACCTACTCGGCACGCCCGTCGTGCGGCCCGAGATCGTCGAGACGACGGCGCTCGGCGCGGCCTTCGCGGCCGGCCTCGCGGTGGGGTTCTGGGGCGGCTGCGACGAGCTCGCCGCGCTCTGGCGCGAGGAGCGGCGCTTCGAGCCGGCGATGGGTGCGGATGCGCGCGAGCAGCTCCGCGGCGAGTGGCGGCGCGCGGTCGAGCGGTCGTTCGACCTCGCGTAGCTGGCCGCCAGGATGGGCTGGTCAGGCAGGGAGCAGCGCAGCGAACGCGGCGCGCAGCGGCGCGATGCGCAACGCGACGTACTCGTCGAGCGCCACCTCGGGTGGCTGCGCCGACCAGTCATCGATCGCCCGCGACGCCACGGCCATCAGGGCGCGCGCTAGGTCGCCGGCGAGCATCCGGTTCGGTTCGGGCACCCGCTCCCCGGCGGCCGCCGCGAGCGCGGCCGTGATCGTCTCGGCGTGACGCGCGACCGCGGCCTGCAGTTCGGCCGAGTCGCGCACGATCGCCCGGCGCCGGGCGAAGTCGTCGTGCTCGGCGATCGAGTAGTCGGTCGCTCGGCGAATCGCCTCGGCAACCACGTCGAGCGCCGACCCTTCGGGGTCGGTGTCGAGATACGCGATCGCGGCGTTCGTGTGCGCCTCGAGTTCTTCGCTCATGAGGGTGGTTTTCGCCGGGTAGTAGGCGAACAGGGTCGTGCGCCCGATGCCGGCCGCCGCGGCGATGCGTGCGAGCGAGACGTTGTCGAAGCCGTGCTCGGTGAAGAGCGCTCTCGCCGTGTCGCGAATCGCGGCGTGCGTCGTGTGGCGCGGCCGTCCTGCCGTTCGCCCCATTCGCCCGCTCGCTTTCGTCGTGATGGCCGTGCGTCGAGTGCCAGTATGCCCTGTCACGGTATTTCCGAACCTTGTTCCGATATTATTGCGCGCATCCCGCCGCAGTCGCCGGGCACCCCTCCCGAAAGGTCTTCCCATGAAATCCGTCATCGTCGCAGGTCCCAACGAAAACTCCTGGACCGAGATCGCCGAACCCGAGTGCGGGCCACGCGATGTGCTGCTGCGCATCCGCGCCTGTGGCATCTGCGGTTCGGATGCGATGTACTCGGCCGTCGGCGGCATCCCACCGCGCCAGGGCGCGACGCCGCTCGGCCACGAGCCGGCCGCCGAGGTGATTGAGGTCGGCAGCGAGGTCGAGGCCGACGCGATTGCGGTCGGCGACCACGTCGTCATCGACACGATGGCGTTCACCGACGGGCTGCTCGGATCGGGCGGCGCCCAGGGCGCGCTCACGCCGATCGTCGTCGTGCGCGACTTCGCCCCGAACACGCAGCTTCGCGTGATCCCGAAGGAGATCCCCTGGCACGTCGCGGCGCTCAACGAGCCGATGGCCGTCGCCCACCACGCGGTGAACCGTTCGGGCGCGGGCGAGGGCGACAAGGCGGTCGTGTTTGGCGCCGGCCCGATCGGCCTCGGCGCGGTGCTCAGCCTCAAGGCGAAGGGCGTGGCACACGTGGTCGTCGTCGACATTCAGCCACAGCGGCTCGAGGTGGCCCTCGAGGTCGGCGCCGACGCGGTCATCAACTCCGCCGAACTCCCCGACGGGCAGACGGTGACGGATGCGCTCATCGCCCACCACGGCGAGGCGCGGAACGGACTCGGGCGGGGTCGATATTCGGGCACCGACGTGTATCTCGATGCCGCGGGCGCGCCGCCGGTGATAGCGAGCATCCTTGCCTCGGCGAAGCACCGAGCGGTCGTGACGATTCCCGCCGTGCACAAGCGCCCGGTCGAGTTCGACCTCGGCGAGCTGCTTCAGCAGGAGCTCGATATTCGACTCTCGATGGGCTACCCGACCGAGATTTTCGAGGTCACCGACGCGATCATCACGAGCCCCGAGAAGTACGCGAAGATCATCAGCCACACCTTCCCCTTTACCGACGCACTCGAGGCCCTCGAGCTCGCGAAGACGCCCGGCGCCGCCGACAAGGTCGTCGTCGTCTTCGACTGAGCCACGCGGAACGGGTGGCCGCACGCGACCGGCCTCGCGCGCATCCAATCCCTGACCTAGCCGACGAAACCTGATGGCATACCGTCAGGTCTCGTCGGAGTAGTCAGGTCAGGATGCGCCGGGGCACGCGGCGGGCGGTCACCCGCGCAACGTAGACTGGGCACGAAATCTTGAAGTAGAGAGAACTACAAGGGAGTGCCGCGCATGGCGAAGATTATCTACACGCACACCGACGAGGCCCCGCTCCTCGCGACGTACTCGTTCCTGCCGATCGTGCAGGCCTACGCGAAGACCGCTGGCGTCGACGTCGAAACCCGCGACATCTCGCTCGCCGGGCGCATCCTCGCCGCCTTCCCCGAAAAGCTCACCGAGGAGCAGCGCGTCGGCGACGCCCTCGCCGAGCTCGGCGAACTCGCGACGACCCCCGAGGCGAACATCATCAAGCTGCCGAACATCTCGGCGTCGGTGCCGCAGCTCAAGGCCGCGATCGCCGAGCTGCAGGCGCAGGGCTTCGACATCCCCGACTACCCCGAGGAGTCCGACGACGCGAGCGCCGCCGACGTGCGCGCCCGCTACGACAAGATCAAGGGCTCGGCCGTGAACCCCGTGCTGCGCGAAGGCAACTCCGACCGCCGCGCCCCCGCCGCCGTGAAGAACTACGCGCGCAAGCACCCGCACTCGATGGGTGCCTGGAGCGCCAACAGCAAGACCCGCGTCGCGACGATGACCGAGGGCGACTTCCGCCACAACGAGAAGTCGGTCGTGCTGCCCGCCGACGACACGCTCGAGATTCGCTTCGTTGGCGCCGACGGCACGAGCCGCGCGCTCAAGGAGGGCCTGAAGGTGCTCGAGGGCGAGGTCGTCGACTCGACCGTGCTCCACCTCGCCGACCTCGACGCGTTCCTGCGCGAGCAGATCGCCGCGGCGAAGGATGCGGGCGTGCTGTTCTCGACGCACCTCAAGGCGACGATGATGAAGGTCTCCGACCCGATCATCTTCGGACGCGTCGTGCGCGCCTACTTCCCCGACCTCTTCGACACCTACGGCGACGTGCTCGCCGAGGCGGGCCTCTCGCCGAACGACGGCCTCGCCGCGATCATCAAGGGCGCCGACAACCTCCCCCAGCGCGACGGCATTCTCGACGCGATCGCGAAGGGCTACGAGTCGGGCCCGAGCCTGGCGATGGTGAACTCCGACAAGGGCATCACGAACCTTCACGTGCCGAGCGACGTCATCGTTGACGCCTCGATGCCCGCGATGATCCGCATCGGCGGCAAGATGTGGGGCGCCGACGGGAACGAGGCCGACACCCTCGCGGTGCTGCCCGACTCGTCGTACGCCGGCATCTACCAGGTCGTCATCGACGACTGCAAGGCGAACGGTGCCTACGACCCCGCGACGATGGGCTCGGTGTCGAACGTCGGCCTCATGGCGCAGAAGGCCGAAGAGTACGGCTCGCACGACAAGACCTTCCAGGCGCCCGGCGACGGCCGCATCGAGGTCGTCAACCAGGCCGGCGAGGTGCTGCTGTCGAACGACGTCGCGACCGGCGACATCTGGCGCGCCTGCCAGACGAAGGATGCGCCGATCCGCGACTGGGTGAAGCTCGCGGTGACGCGTGCTCGCGCCTCGCAGACGCCCGCGATCTTCTGGCTCGACGAGACCCGCGCGCACGACCGCAACCTCATCGAGAAGGTGCGCACCTACCTTGCCGACCACGACACCGAGGGCCTTGACCTGCGCATCCTCTCGCCCGAGGAGGCGACGAAGGTGTCGGTCGACCGCATCCGCGAGGGCCTCGACACCATCTCGGTGTCGGGCAACGTGCTGCGCGACTACCTCACCGACCTGTTCCCGATTCTCGAGGTGGGCACCTCGGCGAAGATGCTCTCGGTCGTGCCGCTCATGAACGGTGGCGGCCTGTTCGAGACCGGCGCGGGTGGCTCGGCGCCGAAGCACGTCGACCAGCTCGTGAACGAGAACCACCTGCGCTGGGACTCGCTCGGCGAGTTCCTCGCGCTCGCCGAGTCGCTGCGCCACGAGGCCGACCGCGGGAACGCCCGCGCCGCCGTGCTTGGCGACGCGCTCGACGCCGCCACCGAGCGTCTGCTCGACGAGGACCTCTCGCCGAGCCGCAAGACGGGCGAGCACGACAACCGCGGCTCGCACCTGTTCATCGCGAAGTTCTGGGCTGAGGAGCTCACGAAGCAGACGGTCGACGCCGAGCTCGCGGCGGCGTTCGCGCCGGTCGCCGAGGCGTTTGCCGAGCAGATCGATGAGATCGCCGCGGCGCTCATCGCCGAGCAGGGCAAGCCGGTCGACATCGGCGGCTACTACCACCCGAGCGACGAGAAGGCGACGCAGGTGATGCGCCCGAACTCGGCGTACAACGAGATCCTCGCCCACCTCGCCTAACCCCCTTCCATCCCTCAGTTGAGTGGCCAAAAGTTGCTGTTTTGAAGCTTCAGAACAGCAACTTTTGGCCACTCAACTGGGGGTTTTGGGGTTGGTTGATAGCGCAGATTAGCGAACCGTGTCGCGGGTGAGCACCTTGTAGGCCGAGGTCGTGAGGAACGCCGGGTAGTCGTCGGTGAGCACGATCTCGGCGAGCAGCGCCGCCGCCTCGTCAAGCCGGTCGCCCTCGAACCGGTCGAGATCCTCCCGCAGCACCCGCTCGATGCAGCCCTCGATACGGTGCCGCACCACGGGAATCCCGTCGTCCTGCGTCACAACGCCCTGGTGAATCCACTGCCACAGCTGCGAGCGCGAAATCTCGGCCGTCGCCGCATCCTCCATAAGGCCGTAGATCGCCGCCGCACCGTTGCCGCGCAGCCAGCTCGCGATGTAGAGCATGGCGACGCGAATGTTCACCTTGAGGCCCTCCTCAACCGTGATCTCGCCGCCCTCCACCCGCAGGTCGAGCAGTTCGGCCGCCGTCACGTGCACGTCGGGCCGCTGCCGCGAGATCTGGTTCGGCGCGTCGCCGAGCACCTCGTCGAACTCGGCCATCGCGGTCGACACGAGGCCAGGATGCGCAACCCACGACCCGTCGAAGCCAGCGCCGGCCTCGCGTCGCTTATCGGCGGCGACCTTCTCGAGCGCGACCTCGGTCGCGGCCGGGTCGGCCTTGTTCGGGATGAACGCCGCCATGCCGCCGATCGCGAAGGCCCCGCGCTTGTGGCAGGTCTGCACGAGCAGGTCGGTGTACGCCTGCATAAACGGCTGCGTCATCGTGAGCTGGCCGCGGTTCGGTAGCACCCAGCGCTTCGAGCGGTCGCGGAACGTCTTGATGATGCTGAACAGGTAGTCCCAGCGGCCCGCGTTGAGGCCCGCGCAGTGGTCGCGCAGCTCGTAGAGAATCTCGTCCATCTCGAACGCCGCCGTGATCGTCTCGATCAGCACGGTCGCGCGAATCGAGCCGTGCGGCACGTCGACGAATCGCTCCGCGAACGTGAACACGTCGTTCCACAGACGCGCCTCGCGGTGGTTCTCGAGCTTCGGCAGGTAGAAGTACGGCCCGCTGCCCGTTGCGAGCAGCCGCTTCGCGTTGTGGAAGAAGTAAAGCCCGAAGTCGACGAGCGACGCCGACACGACGCCGGCGCGACCCTGCGCATCCACGTAGCGAAGGTGGTTCTCGGTGAGGTGCCAGCCGCGCGGGCGGAACACGATCGTCGGCACCTCCTCGCCGAGGCGGTACTCCTTGCCGTTCTCGGCGACGAAGTCGATGCGGCGGCGAATCGCGTCGGCGAGGTTGAGCTGCCCGTTGATGACGTTGAACCAGGTCGGGCTCAGCGAGTCCTCGTGGTCGGCGAGCCACACCTTCGCGCCCGAGTTCATCGCGTTGATCGTCATCTTGCGGTCGGTCGGGCCCGTGATCTCGACGCGTCGGTCTTCGAGGCCCGGCGCCGTGCCGGCGACCTGCCACTGCGCATCCTCGCGAATGTGCCGCGTCTCGTCGAGAAAGTCGAGGTTCGCGCCCTCGGAGATCTCGCGGCGACGGCGGTCGCGAGCCGAGAGCAGCTCGCATCGGCGGTGGCCGAAACGGTCGTGCAGCTGGGCGAGGAACTCGAGCGCGCGGGGCGAGAGCACCTCGTCGAAGCGGGGATGCAGTTCGCCGCGCACCTCGATGCGGCCGGTCGTCTGCGTCGTGGTCGGGTCGGTGGTGAGGATCGTGGTCATGATGCGCTCCTTCGCGCTTATGCCGCGTGGCGGCGTCGTCAATGGGGCCGGGTGCCGGCCTAGCGGAACTGCATTGAGCCGGGTGCCGGCCTAGTGGAACTGCTCTGACTCGGTCGAGCCCACGAGCGCGAGCGTCTTCGAGTCGGGGTTGAGCGCGGTCGAGATGAGGTCGAAGTAGCCGGTGCCGACCTCGCGCTGGTGCTTCGTCGCCGTGTAGCCGTCGGCCTCCGACGCGAACTCCGCCTCCTGCAGTTCGACGTACGCCTCCATCTGCCGCGACTCGTAGCCGCGGGCAAGCTCGAACATCGAGTGGTTGAGCGCGTGGAACCCGGCGAGCGTGATGAACTGGAACGCGTATCCCATCGCCGAAAGCTCGCGCTGGAACCGGGCGATCTGGTCGTCGTCGAGGTGGCGACGCCAGTTGAAGCTCGGCGAGCAGTTGTACGCGAGCAGCTGGTTCGGATGCTCGGCGCGCACGCGCTCGGCAACTGTGCGGGCGTGCTCGAGGTCGGGCACGGCGGTCTCGACCCAGAGCAGGTCGGCGTACTTCGCGTACTCGAGGCAGCGGGCGATGACGGGCTCGATGCCGTTTTGCACCTCGTAGAAGCCCTCGGCCGTGCGCTCGCCCGTTACGAAGGGGCGGTCGCGCTCGTCGACGTCGCTCGTGAGCAGGGTGGCGGCGAGCGAGTCGGTGCGGGCGATGATGATCGTCGGCACCTCGGCGACGTCGGAGGCGAGGCGGGCCGCGTTCAGGGTGCGGATGTGCTGGCTCGTCGGCACGAGCACCTTGCCGCCCATGTGGCCGCACTTCTTCTCGCTCGCGAGCTGGTCTTCCCAGTGCACGCCCGCGGCGCCGGCCGCGATCATCTGGTGCATG
Source organism: [Zimmermannella] faecalis ATCC 13722 (assembly GCF_000381765.1). Classification (GTDB taxonomy): domain Bacteria; phylum Actinomycetota; class Actinomycetes; order Actinomycetales; family Microbacteriaceae; genus Gulosibacter; species Gulosibacter faecalis. Next base: position 178,443 of record NZ_KB907079.1, read on the forward strand.
AGCTCATACGCGTTGAGCGGGCCGCCGAAGCCGGCCTCGGCGTCGGCGACGACGGGCGCGAACCAGTCGCGCTCGTTCGTGCCGGTCTCGCCGAACTCGATCTGAGCGGCGCGCTGCAGCGCGTTGTTCACGCGGCGCACCACCTGCGGCACCGAGTTCGCCGGGTAGAGCGACTGGTCGGGGTAGGTCTCGCCCGAGAGGTTCGCGTCGGCGGCGACCTGCCAGCCCGAGAGGTACACGGCCTGCAGGCCGGCGCGCACCTGCTGCACGGCCTGGTTGCCGGTGAGGGCGCCGAGCGCGTAGGTCCACGCCGTCGGGTCGTCGTGGTTGCGCTGAATCTGGTTCCAGAGGCGGTCGGCGCCGCGGCGGGCGAACGTGTGCTCTTCGCGCACAGGGCCGCGCAGTCGAACGACGTCCTCGGCCGTGTAGCCGCGGGCGACGTCGTGCCAGCGCGGGTTCGACTCCCAGTCGAGGCGCAGGTCGTCGGCGGTCTGGGTCTGGTCACCCGGCAGCGGGTGGTTCGATGCGGCGTTGGTCGAGGTCATCGCGTCGTCCTTCGTTCGGTGCCGAGCTTCGGTGCTGCGGCCTGTGCATCCAGCCTGCGGGTGGATGCGCCGGGTCGAGCCCGAATCCGAGGCGGAAGTTTCGCGGTTTTTCCGCTGGCGAGAATTTCTCGCGTTGCTGCGCGACAGAACCTCGGCCATGATTACGCCATGGCTCCCGATGACGTGACCACCACGACCCGACCCGAGCGCTCAGCCGCGCCCGACCCGCTCGACCTTGGCAGGCGTATCCGTGCCCGCCGCGTCGAGCGCGGGATGTCGCTGCAGGAATTCGCCGACCGGCTCGGCAAGGCGCCCTCGCGCGTCTCGGTCATCGAGAACGGACAGCGCGACCTGCGCCTCGGTGAGCTGCAGCGCATCGCCGAGGCGCTCGGCACGACGCCCGAGGCGCTGTATCAGCGCGGCGAGCTGAGCGAACGGGATGCGCTCGAGGTCGAGTTTCTGCGGGCGCAGCGCACTCCGCTCTACGCGAGCCTCGGGCTGCCCGAGATTCCCGTGCGCAAGAGCCTCAGCGACGACGTCATGCGCACGCAGCTGAAGCTGCTCGGCGAGCTCACGCAGCTGCACTCGTCGCGGGCCGCGACGCCCGAGGTCGCCCGCCGCGCCAACCTCAAGCTGCGCGCCGAACAGCGCGAGCGCGGCAACTACTTCGCCGAGCTCGAGCACGAGGCGCAGGCGATTCTCTCGGCGATCGGCTACCGCGATGGGCCCGTGTCGATGGACACCGTAAAGCGCATCGCCGGCCACCTCGGGTTCACGCTGCACGCCGTCGACGACCTGCCGCACACGACGAAGAGCATCACCGACAGCGAGCGGATGCGCGTGTACCTGCCCGCGAGCGGCGTGAACGAATCGCGCTCGGTCGTGCTGCAGGCGCTCGCCGCGTACGTGCTCGACAAGCGCGAGCCGGTCGACTATGGCGACCTGCTGCAGCAGCGCGTTGAAACGAACTACTTCGCGGGCGCGATTCTGCTGCCCGAGGTGTCGGCGGTGCCGCTGCTGCGCGCGGCGAAGCAGCGGCGCGACCTGTCGATCGAGGAGTTTCGCGGGCACTACGGCGTGACGTACGAGACGGCGGCGCACCGGTTCAGCAACCTCGCGACGCAGCACCTCGAAATTCCGGTGCATTTCCTCAAGGCGCACGCGTCGGGCACGCTGCTGAAGGCGTACGAGAACGACGCGGTGCAGTTTCCGACGGATGCGCTCGGCAACGTCGAGGGGCAGATCGTGTGCCGCTGGTGGAGCGCGCGCCAGGTGTTCACGACCGACGAGCGCATCGGCACGTACTCGCAGTACACCGACAAGCCGGCCGGCAGCTACTGGTGCACGTCACAGGTCGAGCCGGGCCCCGGCGGCGGGTATTCGATCAGCGTCGGCACGAAGTTTTCGGAGGCGAAGTGGTTCCGCGGCCGCGACACCGACGTGCGCCTGCGCTCTGACTGCCCCGACCCATCCTGCTGCCGCGAGCCCGACCCCGAGCTCGTCGAGCGCTGGGGCGATCACGCGTGGCCCTCGGCGCGGCTCAACTCGTCGCTGCTCGCCGCGATGCCCTCGGGTACGTTCACGGGCGTCGACCGTGTCGCGGTGCTCGAGTTCCTCCAGCGCCACCCCTAACCCCACCGCCGCCAAAAAACCCCAGTTGAGTGGTCGATTTTTGCTGTTTTGAAGCTTCAAAACAGCAAAAATCGACCACTCAACTGGGGGGGGTAGAGGGGGGATGCGCGGGCCGGCGGCTAGGCTCCGAACTCGAAGTTCGCGCCCGGGATCGCCGCGAGCAGCTGCTGCGTGTACTCCTCGCGCGGGTTGTCGAACAGCGCATCGGTCGTGCCCCGCTCGACAATCTCGCCCTTGCGCATCACGCAGACGTTGTCGGCGACAAGTCGCACCACCGCGAGGTCGTGCGTGATGAACATGTACGTCAGGCCGAGGTCGGTCTGCAGCTGCGTAAGCAACTGCAGAATCTGCCCCTGCACGAGCACGTCGAGCGCCGAAACGGCCTCGTCAAGCACGAGCACCTCGGGCTTCAGCGCGAGGGCACGCGCGACGGCAACACGCTGCCGCTGGCCGCCCGAGAGCTCACTCGGGTAGCGGTCACGCAGGCCCTTCGGCAGCGCCACCTGGTCGAGCAGCTCCTCGACCCGCTTGCGGCGCTCGGCCGGCGTGCCGACGCCGTGAATCTGCATCGGCTCGGCGATCGTGTTGCCCACCGAGTACTGCGGGTCAAGGGTGCCGTACGGGTCCTGGAACACCGGCTGCACCCGGCGACGGAACGCGAGCAGCTCCCGCTTGCCGAGGCCCGCAAGTTCGACGCCGTCGAACTTGATGCTGCCGCTCGTCGCCGGCTCGAGCTGCAGGAACAGCTTCGCGAGCGTCGACTTGCCCGAGCCCGATTCCCCCACGATCGCGGTCGTCGTGCCGCGCTCAATCTGCACGCTCACGTCGTTGACCGCGACGACCTCCTTCTTCTGGAAGCCGCGGGTGCGCAGGCGGTACACCTTGCGCGCGTCGGTGATGTTGATCAGCGCTTCGCTGTGCGCGGGCGTCTCATCGGCGACCTCCTCGCGCTCCTGGGCGTGCTCGAGCATCTGCTGCTCGATCGCGCCCGTGAGCTCGGTCGGAAGGTCGTTGTCTTGCCGCAGCACCTCGAGTCGCTTGGATGCGAGGCTCGGGGCAGCGCCCACGAGGCGCTTCGTGTACGGATGCTGCGGGTCGGTGAGAATCTCGCGCGACGGCCCCGATTCGACGACCTTGCCGCGGTACATGACGACGAGGTGCTCGGCACGGTCGGCGGCGAGGCCAAGGTCGTGCGTGATGAAGAGCACCGACGTGCCGTACTGGCTCGTGAGCGTCTCGAGGTGGTCGAGAATCTGCCGCTGCACCGTCACGTCGAGGGCCGAGGTCGGCTCATCGGCGATGAGCAGCTTGGGCCGCGCCGACATGCCGATACCGATCAGCGCGCGCTGGCGCATCCCGCCCGAGAACTCGTGCGGGTACTGGCGCAGACGGCTGCTCGCGTCGGGCAGGCCCGCCTCGGTGAGCACCTCGATCGCGCGCTTGCGGATCGCCCGCGTGCCGGTCGCGACGTTGTTGAACTTGATCGCCTCTTCGACCTGGAAGCCGATCGACCACACGGGGTTGAGGTTCGACATCGGGTCTTGCGGCACGTAGCCGATGCGCTCGCCGCGGATCTTCGTGAGCTCGGAGGCCGGGAGCTTCGAGAGGTCGCGACCCTCGAAGAGGATCTCGCCACCCGTCACGTGGCCCGAGCCGGGCAGGAGGTCAATGATCGCCTGCGCGGTCGTCGACTTGCCCGAGCCCGACTCGCCGACGATCGCGACCGACTGGCCGGGATAAATCGTGAGGTCGATGCCGCGCACGGCGGGCACCGAGCCCTCCTTCGTCTCGAAGTTCACTTCGAGATTCCGGATGTCGAGCAGCGGCTGTGCCGAGGTCGCGGTCGACGCCTCGGCGGCGGGGTTCGTTGTGGTGGTCATCGGCGAGCACGCTCCTTCGGGTCGAGCGCGTCGGTGACCACGTCACCGAGCATGAGGAACGAGAGCACCGTGATCGACAGCGCTCCCGCGGGGAACACGAGCACGAGCGGGTTCGTCGCGAGCGACGTGCGCGCCTGCGAGATGTCGTTGCCCCACGACATCGTGCTCGGTGGCAGGCCGATGCCGAGGAACGACAGCGTCGACTCGGCCACGATGTACGTGCCGAGCGAGACGGTCGCGACCGCGATGACCGGGGCGATCGCGTTCGGCAGCACGTGGCGCAGCAGGATGCGGAACCGCGAGAGCCCGAGGGCGATCGAGGCGGTCACGTAGTCGGCCTGTTTCGCGGTCATGACCGCGCCGCGCATGATGCGGGCGATCTGTGGCCAGGCGAACAGCGCGATCACGAGGGCGACGAGCAGCGGCGTGCGGTTGTCGACGGTCGACATGATGACGATCGAGCCGAGCACGATCGGAATCGCGAAGAAGATGTCGCCGATTCGCGACACGACGCTGTCGAGCCAGCCGCCGTAGTAGCCGGCGAGCGAGCCGATGATGACGCCGGCGATGACGACGATGATCGTCGCGAGGAAGCCGACCATCACCGAGGCCTGCGCGCCGTAGAGCACGCGGGCGAACACGTCGCAGCCCTGGCGGGTGAAGCCGAACGGGTGCCCCGAGACGGGCGCGCCGTCGCTGTTCGCGAGCAGGCACCCCTGGTTGGGCGATTCGTTCGTGAACACGCCTGGTGCGACCGAGACGAAGAGGATGAACAGAATCAGCACCGACGAAACCCAGAACATCGGGCGGCTGCGCATCGACTTCCAGGCGTCGCCCCAGGTGGTGCGGGGCTTGTCGCTCGTTTTGACCGCGTCGATCGCCTGCAGCGGGGCGTCCTCGAGCGGTGCGACAAAGCGTTGCTGCTTGGGAAGCGAGTTACTTGGCATAGCGGATCCTTGGGTCAAGCCACGCGTAGAGCAGATCGACGAGCAGGTTCGCGAACATGTAGATCAACACCATGATCGCGACGAATGAGACCACGGTTGGCCCCTCGCCGATCGTGACCGCGCGGAACACGGTGCCACCGACACCGTTGATGTTGAAGATGCCCTCGGTGACGATCGCGCCGACCATGAGCGAGCCGAGGTCGATGCCGAGGAACGTGACGACGGGCACGAGCGAGTTGCGCATCACGTGCACCGTGATGACGCGACGCCGCGGCAGGCCCTTCGCCTTCGCGGTGCGCACGAAGTCGGCCGACATGTTTTCGGCAACGGATGCGCGGGTCAGTCGAACGATGTACGCGAACGACGTGCTCGCGAGCACGATCGCGGGGAGGATGAGTTCGCTCCAGGGCGCCTCGGAGCTCACGGTCGTGCGGGCCCAGCCGAGGTGCACGCCGAAGATGAGCTGCAGCACATAACCGATCACGAAGGTCGGTACAGAAATGAGCAGCAGGCTCACCACGAGGGCGCTCGCGTCGAAGAGCTTGCCCTTGCGAAGGCCAGCGACGAGGCCGATCGTGATGCCGGCGATCGCCTCCATGGCGAGGGCGAGCATCGCGAGTCGCGCGGTGATCGGGAAGGCGTTCGCCATGACCTCGGTGACCGGGCGGCCCGAGAAGGTCGTGCCCCAGTCGCCGACGACGAGGCCGGAAATGTAGTGGAAGTACTGGACGATGAACGGGTCATCGAGGTGATATTGCGCGCGGATCGCGTCGATCGCGGCTTGCGAGGGCTGTCGGTCGCCGAACAGCGCTGCGATGGGGTCGCCAGGCAGCAAGAAAACGAGGCTGTAGATGAGGAAGGTTGCCCCAAAAAACACCGGAATCAGCTGCAACAGGCGCCGGCCGAGATACCAAAGCATCGGCTACTCCTTATGACAGGTCCTGCGCGCGGGGCAGGGTCGCCACCCCGCACACATGGGTGAGCCCCGCGTTCGGCGCCGAGCGAGCTCGCTCGGCGCCGAACCGGGGTGCGGATGAGTGGCTACGCCTTGGTGATCTGGTCGTAGATCGGCACGGAGTCCCAACCGAACACGACGTTGTCGACCGTGTCGGCCCAGACGCCGACCGCGTTCGAGTACCAGAGCGGGATCGAGGGGAGGTCCTCGAAGAGGATTTCCTGCGCCTCAGCGTAGAGCTTCGTCGCCTCTTCAACCGAGGGAGCCTGCGCGGCCTCGGCGATCTTCGCGTCGAAGGCCTCGCTGTCGTACTGCTCGTAGTTCGAGGCGGCGTTCGACTGGTACTGGCCCGAGAGGAAGTTACCCTGCGACGGGTAGTCGCCCTGCCAGCCGGCGCGGGTGGCACCGGTCAGCGTCGCGTTGGCGCGGTCTTCAAGCGCCGCGGCGAAGGTCGGGTACGACTTGCCCTCTGCCTGGATGCCGAGGGTGTTCGAGATGTTGTTCGCGACCGCGTCGACCCAGGCCTGGTGGCCACCGTCGGCGTTGTACGAAATCGTGAACGTGTCGTCGTACGGCGAGATGGCGTCGGCCTCGGCCCAGAGTTCCTGTGCCTTCTCGGGGTCGTACTCGAGCACCTCGCTGCCGGGCAGGCTGTCGCTCCAGCCCTCAACGACGGGCGAGGTGAAGTCGCTCGCCGGGGTGCGGGTGCCCTGGAAGATCGTGTCGGTGATCTCCTGGCGGTTGATCGACAGCGAGATGGCCTCGCGGCGGAGCTTGCCCTCTTCGTCGTCACCGAAGTGCTCGAGGTAGAAGGGGATGTTGAAGCCCTGGTAGATCGCCGCGGCCTGGTTCACGTTGCGGTCGGGGAAGTCGGTCTCGTAGGTGCCGAACGCCGTGTCGGGCACCGCGTCGAGCACGTCGAGGTTGCCGCTCTGAACGTCGGCGTAGGCCGCGTCGAGGCCGGTGTAGAAGATGAACTCGATGCCACCGTTGACCGGCGTGCGGTTGCCCTCGTAGTCGGGGTTCGTCACGAGGGTGATGCCCTCGTCGTGACGCCAGGCGTCCTCGCTCTCGAGCATGTAGGGGCCGTTGCCGATCGGGCTCTCGCCGAACGCATCCATGTCTTCGAACGCGACCGAGGGCAGCGGCATGTAGGCCGTGTAGCCGAGTCGCATCGGGAAGTCGGCCTCGGGCGTGTTCAGGGTCACGGTGAAGGTCGTGTCGTCGACCACCTCGAGGCCCTCGGGCGCCGTGCTGCCGTCTTCGCTGACACCCTTGAAGTTGCCGTACCAGTACGCACCGTTCGGGTCCTGGGCCGCGTGGGTCCAGGTGTCGACGAACGTCTGCGCGGTGATTTCCTCACCGTTCGTGAACGTTGCGCCACCTTTGAGCGTGATCGTCCAGGTGATGTTGTCGTCGCTCTCGAGCGACTCGGCAAGCTCGTTCTCGACCTCGCCGTCGGCCGAGTAGCTGACAAGACCCGCGTACATTGCGGTGAGAATCTTGCCGCCACCGGTCTCGGTGGTCGCGTAGGTGATCAGGGGGTTCTGGGGCTCGCTGCCGTTCGTGGTGACGATGGCGGCCGAGTCACCGGAGCCACCAGTGGCACCAGTCTCACCGCCGCCACCGGCGCAACCCGCGAGCAGCAGCATCCCCGAAGCGGCGATGGCAATCGACCCGCGAAGGAGTCGTGGTCGTCTCGACATGTTTCCTCATTTCGATATGTGTGAGGGGGCTCCCGCTGCTCAAGCGCAACGCTGCGCATCGAGAGCCGGTTCTTTGACTGTCAGCTCTAGGACGTTGTTCACCTGTTGCACAGATTCGCTTCTCCCCTGGCACCAAATCTTTGCCACTTTGTTGCACTCTGGTGTGCGAACTTCACCAATTGCCGCGTTGAGTCGCCGCGAACTTGACATTTCGCCGGGTCGCGTTCCGGCGAGGATCGAGCGTCGTGCAGTTGCCCGCGCCGCCGTCGAGTGGGTGTCGTTAGGGTAGCCTTACCTGGTTGTGCGCGCCTCGCCGCATCCCCATCGCCGAAGGCTTCGGAGGCCCCTTTTGACCACGGACATCACGCCGTTCGCATTCTTTCCGGTTCGAGTGAGCCGGGTCCAAGACCTCACGCCCGGGTTCCGGCGCGTGACGTTCGTCGACGAATCACTCGCCCACTTCGCCGACCCGGGCTGGGATCAGCGCATCAAGCTCCTCTTCGCAAAGCCGGGCGCCGACCCGCGCAAGCTCCTCGGCTCGACCGACTGGTTCACCGACTGGCGCGAGCTGCCCGACGAGGCGCGCCCGCCCATCCGCACCTACACCACCCGCTACGTGCGGCAGCACGCGTGCGAGATCGACGTCGACCTCGTCGTGCACCCGACGCCCGAGGGCGTGCAGCCCGGGCCCGCATCGGAGTGGCTCGAGACCGCACAGCCCGGCGACGAGCTCGTGATTCTCGGCCCGAACGCCCGCTACGACGGCGAGCCCGGCGGTGTCGACTTCGTGCCGCCCGCCCGCACCGAGCGGTTCCTGCTCGTCGGCGACGAGACCGCCGCGCCCGCGATCGCCGTCATGCTCGAGCAGCTGCCCGACGACGCGCAGGGCGTCGCCGTCATCGAGGTCGAGCACGAGGCCGACGCCGAGTACTTCCCCGCGCATCCCGGTTTCTCGGTGCGCGTCGTGGCGCGCGAGGGCCGCCCGCACGGCGACGCACTCGTGCCCGCCGTGAAGGAGGCGACGGCCGAGCTCGCGCCCGAGGGCGAGCCGCAGACCGTCACCGAGATCAACATTGATACCGACCTGCTCTGGGAGGTGCCGCGCACCGCGAAGGGCGGCGCGGCGCTCGAGCACACGACGCTCTACGCCTGGCTCGCGGGCGAGTCGCAGTCGGTGAAGACGCTGCGGCGCCACCTCGTCGGCGAGCGCGGCATCGACAAGCGCACGGTCGCGTTCATGGGCTACTGGCGCCTCGGCAAGGCCGAAAACTAGCTGCACTCCCCTGCCCATGGCCGCCCATGGGTTGTCGCAAAGGCCCCGTCACACACTCGTGTGACGGGGCCTTTCTGACAACCCATGCGATGGATGCACGGATGCACGGATGCGCGGGGACGCGCGCGGCGCGCGACCTACTTCTTGTAGTTCGGGGCCTCCATGACCATCTGCACGTCGTGGGGGTGCGATTCCTTGAGCCCGGCGGGCGTGATGCGCACAAAGCGGCCGCGCGACTGCAGCTCGGGGATCGTGCGGGCGCCGACGTAGAACATCGACTGGTGCAGGCCGCCCGTGAGCTGGAAAACGTTCTGACGCACCGTGCCGCGGTACTGCACCTTGCCCTCGATGCCCTCGGCGATGAGCTCGTCATCGCTCGGCACGTCGGCCTGGAAGTAGCGGTCGCGAGAGTACGACGTCTTCTTGCCGCGGGTCTGCATCGCGCCGAGCGAGCCCATGCCGCGGTACTGCTTGTACTGCTTGCCGTTCACGAAGATGAGGTCGCCGGGCGCCTCGTCGGTGCCCGCGAGCAGCGAGCCGAGCATGACCGCGTTCGCGCCGGCGACGAGCGCCTTCGCGATGTCGCCCGAGTACTGCAGACCACCGTCGGCGATCACGGGCACGCCGGTGCCGCGGGCGGCCTTCGCCGCCTCGTAGATCGCGGTGATCTGCGGCACGCCGACGCCCGCGACCACGCGGGTGGTGCAGATCGAGCCGGGCCCCACGCCAACCTTCACCGCGTCGGCGCCAGCCTCAATCAGCGCGGCCGCGCCCTCGCGGGTCGCGATGTTGCCGCCAATGATGTCGACGTCGGCGAACGCGGGGTCGTTCTTGAGCTTGCGGATCATCTCGATCTCGCCGCGCGAGTGCCCGTTCGCGGTGTCGACGACGATCGCGTCAACACCCGCGTCGCGCAGCGCGCCCGCGCGCTCCCAGGCGTCGCCGAAGAAGCCGATCGCGGCGCCGACGCGCAGGCGACCCTGCGCATCCTTCGTCGCGAGCGGGTACTTGTCGCGCTTGTCGAAGTCCTTCACCGTGATGAGGCCGCGCAGCACGCCGTCGTCATCAACGAGCGGCAGCTTCTCGATGCGGTGCTGGCCGAGCAGGCGGAACGCCGACTCGCCGTCGATGCCGACGGGTGCCGTCACGAGCGACTCCGACGTCATGACCTCGTGCACCTTCGTCGTGCGCATCTCGCTCTCGGGCACGAAGCGCATGTCGCGGTTCGAGATGATGCCGACGAGCTTGCCGGCCTCGTCGACGACGGGCAGGCCCGAGATGCGGAACTGGCCGCAGATCTCGTCGACGTCGGCGACGGTCGCGTCGGGCGAGGTCGTGATCGGGTTCGTGATCATGCCCGACTCCGAGCGTTTCACGCGATCGACCATCTCGGCCTGGTCCTGCACCGACGCGTTGCGGTGCACAATGCCGAGGCCGCCCTGGCGTGCCATCGCGATCGCGAGGCGCGACTCGGTCACCGTATCCATCGCCGCCGAGACGAGGGGCACGCGCACCGAGATGTTGCGGGTGAGCTGGGTCGTGGTGTCGACCTCCGACGGAATCACGTCGGTCTCCTCCGGCAGCAGCAACACGTCGTCGTAGGTGAGTCCGGTAAAGCCGAAGGGGTCGTGCTCAGTCATTTCGCTCCTGCAAAGGCGGTTGGGGGGAAGGCCCCAGTGGGAAGGGCCCAGCGTGGATACGGACGGGCCGTGGCCTCCATTTTAGGGGTGAACGCCCGCGCGCGCCGACGCATTCCGCACCGGCCCGCGGGGGCGCTACACGACGTTGATTTCGCCGGTCGGGTCGCGCTCGATCACGGGCTTGCCGGCCGCGCGGGCGGCGCGGCGGCGACGGCGAACGTCGCGCACGAGGTCGATCGTGAAGAACACGAGGGCGATCCAGACGAGCACGAAGCCGAGCCAGCGCTCGGCCGGCATCGGCTCGTGCAGCAACGTGATGCCGAAGATGAACTGCATGGTCGGCGCGACGTACTGCACAATGCCGACCTCGACGAGCGTGAGCCGGGCCGTCGCGGCGGCGAACAGCAGCAGCGGCACGCTCGTCATCGCGCCCGCGAGCAGCAGCATGGTCGTGTGGCCAGCGCCCACGTTGCCCATCGTGATGCCGCTCGTGAGCCCGACGACGAGCAGCAGCGCGCCGCCGACCGGGGCGAGCCACATCGTCTCGACCGTGAGGCCCGCGATCGGGTCGGCGCTCGTGCTCACCCGCTTCTTGATGAGTCCGTAGAGCGCGAAGGAAACCGCGACGCCGAGCGAGAGCCACGGCGGCTCCCCGTACGCGACGACCATCGTGCCGAACGACAGCACCGCGAACCCGGCGGCAACCCACTGCAGGGGCCGCAACCGCTCGCCGAGCACGACCATGCCGAGCAGCATCGACACGAGCGGGTTGAGGTAGTAGCCGAGCGAGCCCTCGAGCGACCGGCCGAGCTCGACGGCGAGCACGTACATGGTCCAGTTGAGGAACACGGCGATGCTCGCGGCCCCGAGCCAGAGCGTCGAGCGCCAGTCGCGCACGAGGGCGACGAGCACCTTCCAGCGCCGCGCGACGAGCACGACGACGAGGCAGAACACGACCGAGAGCAGGATGCGCCAGGCAATGATCTCGAGCGTCGTGGTCGGCTTCACCGTCTGCAGATACAGCGGCAGGAGCCCCCACGTCGCGAACGACAGGATGCCGAGCAGGAGCCCCGTCGTCTGCCCCGAAGCGGAACGGGATGCGGTCGGCGAGGCAGGAGGGGTCACGAAGCGCTAGCCTACTCCGCCACGACGACACCCGCAGCGAACCCTCCGCAAGCGGGAAGCGCCAGCAGGAAAAGACTGACGGGCCCCCGGTATTCCGGGAGCCCGTCAAGCCTTGGTGCGGTCGCCTAGGCGATCTTCGCGAGCACGTCGCGCGCCGAGAGAATCAGGTACTCCTCGCCGCCGTACTTCACCTCGGTGCCACCGTACTTCGAGTAGATGACCTTGTCGCCGACGGCAACGTCCATGGGGATGCGGTTGCCTTCATCGTCGAAGCGACCGGGGCCCACGGCCACGACCTCGCCCTCCTGGGGCTTCTCCTTCGCGGTGTCAGGAATCACGAGACCCGACGCGGTGGTCTGCTCGGCCTGAACCTGCTGAATGACAATGCGATCTTCGAGCGGCTGGATGTTCACCGACACGGCAATCCTCTTTCTCTTGACGAGCTGTGCAAGTTTGAAGTTAGCACTCTCACCCTGAGGGTGCTAACACGAGTGTATGCCGACGTGCCTGATGGTGCCACCCGCGCCGGGTCGCGTCCGCCCACAGCGAATGCCACTCGCGCCGCCGACCCCGCCGCGCGGAGTAGGCGACCCTCAAACTCCCCTGGGCTCGCCGCGACGCTCGACTGGGTAGCGTTATCCGGATGAACCGCGATGACGTTTCGGCGCTGCTGACGCCCCAGGCGATGCGCCTGCTCGATGAGTTCGCCGATCTCGATACGATCGCCGACTCGGTGGGTGCCGTCACCGCACTGCGCAAGGCGGGGGCGGATGCGCGCACGAGCGCCGTCGTGCTCACGCAGCTGAAGCTGCGGCGCCGTGCCCGGGCGAAGTTCGGCGAATTTGCGACGAACATGCTGTTCACCGAAGCTGGCCTCGCGCAGGCGACCCGGCTGCAGGTCGCCGCCCGCCACGCGGAACGCTTTCGCCGCGCCGAGGCTCGCCGCGTCGCCGACCTCGGCTGCGGAATCGGCGCCGACTCGCTCGCTTTCGCGTCGCTCGGGTTCGACGTCGTCGCGGTCGATGCCGACGAGACGACCGCTGCGCTCGCGACGTTCAATCTCGCGCCGTTCTCGAACGCCCGCGTCGAGCACAGCGTCGCCGAGGAGTTCGACCTCGCGGAGTTCGATGGCGCGTTTCTCGACCCCGCCCGTCGCACGGAACTGCGCGGCACGACCCGGCGGCTCGCCGACCCCAACGACTGGCGCCCATCCCTCGACTTCGCTTTCGGCACCGCGACCGAGACCCGCACGACCGGCGTGAAGCTCGGCCCCGCAATGCCGCACGAGCTCCTGCCCGAGGCGACCGAGGCGCAGCCGATCGAGGCGCAGTGGCTGTCGGTCGGCGGCGAGCTCGTCGAATGTTCCGTGTGGCTCGGGGCGACGGCGCGACCGGGCGTCGCGAGGAGCGCACTCGTGCTGCGCGACGGCTCCGCGCGGGAGCTCGTCTCGAGCACGCTCGCGAGCGAGGATGCGCCGATCGGCGAGCTCGGCGACTACCTGTACGAGCCCGACGGCGCGGTGATCCGCGGCCGGTTCATTGGTGACCTCGCCCGCGAGCTTGGCGGCCACATGATCTCGCGCGAGATCGCGTGGGTGACCGCCGACTCGGCGCACGACACCCCGTTCGCGCAGTCGTTCCGCGTGCGCGAGGTGCTGCCGCTGCATCCGAATCAGTTGAAGAAGCGCCTGCGCGCCCTCGAAATCGGCCGCCTCGAGATCAAGAAGCGGGGCGTCGACATCGACCCCGCGCGGCTCCGCAAAGAGCTGCAGCCGCGCGGCGACGAGGCCGCGACGCTCATCTGCACGCGCGTGCAGGACCGTCGCGTCGCCATCCTCGCCGACCGCTGCTAGCGCGGCATAGCGCCTGCGTCAGCTAGAGCGCGACGACGATCGCCGTCGCGACCGACAGTGCGATCGCGATCGCCGAGCCGCCAATACCGATGCCCGAGAACGCCTTCGCCTTCGGTTCGCGCGAGAGCGCGATGACGCCGGTGACGATGCCGAGCACGCCGACGATGCCGGCGGCGACCCATGTCCAGCCGGGGAAGCAGAGCAGCACGAGCGCGACGACCGCGAGCCCGAGCGCGATGATCGAGTACGTCGACTTCGGCTTCGCGCCCTGCGACGGCGCGCCGAACTGCGTGGGCGCGAACTCCTGCTCGCGCTGCTGCCCGTAGCCCTGCTGCTGCGCCGGGGGCACGCCGAAGCCCGCGCCCTGCGGCACGGAGCCGGGCGTGTGCGACTCGCGCACGGCGGGCTCACCACCATTCCCGTAGGCCTCGTACTCGACGTGGTCTTCGTGGCGAACGCGGTCGGCGTAGTCGTCGTTCGTCAGACCCTCGACGTCGAGGGTGCCGGTGTCGTCGTCGCCCACATCGCTGCGGTCTTCGACCGGGCCGCGCCCGAACTCCGACTGATCGTCGGTGACGCCGAACGTTCCGCCCGCCGCGGGCACGACCTCGTGGTCGTCGCCCTGCGGCCGCTTCGTGTTTGCACCCTCGGTGTCGGTCATCGATGCGCTCCCTTCAAACCCGCGATCATCCTAGGCGTACGACTCGAAGATTCCGTGAGTTGCGCCTGCGTCATTGGCAGCGTGGAATCGGCCGCGAAGTCGGCGGGCGACGGTTCGTGCCCTGCGGCGACCAGCTGCGCGCCGAGCACGGCGATCATCGCCCCGTTGTCGGTGCACAGCCGCAGCGGCGGAATGTGCAGCGACACCCCAGCCTCGGCGCAGCGCTCCCCCGCGAGCTCACGGATGCGCGCGTTCGCGGCGACGCCGCCGCCGAGCAGCAGCCGAGGAATGCCGAGGTCGCGGCACGCCGCGAGCGCCTTCGTCACGAGCACGTCGGCGACGGCCTCACGGAACGACGCGGCGATGTTGGCAACCGGCACGGGCTCCCCCGCGTCTTCGAATCGCTCGACCTGGCGGGCAACCGCGGTCTTCAGCCCTGAGAACGAGAAGTCGTAGCGGTGGCGTTCGAGGTCGGATGCGCGCGACAGCCCGCGCGGAAATCGAAACGCCTTCGGGTCGCCATCGGCGGCGGCCCGGTCGATCTGCGGGCCCCCGGGGTACGGCAGCCCGAGCACGCGCGCGACCTTGTCGAACGCCTCGCCCGCAGCATCGTCGATCGTCTCGCCAAGCAGCTCGGAGTCGCCCGCGAGCGAGTCGACCCGGATGAGCGAGGTGTGTCCGCCCGAGACGAGCAGCGCGACGGTCGGGAACTCGACACTCGAGCCGCCGTCGCGCAGCAGGTCGGCGGCGACGTGACCGACGAGGTGGTTCACGCCGTAGAGGGGCTTGCCCGTCGCGACCGCGAGCGCCTTCGCCGCGCCCACGCCGACCATGAGGGCCCCGGCGAGGCCGGGCCCCGCCGTCACGGCGATCGCGTCGAGGTCGTCGAGCGTCACGCCCGCCTCGTCGAGCGCCTGCTGCAGCACCGGCACCATCGAGTCGGCGTGCGCGCGCGCCGCAACCTCGGGCACGACGCCGCCGTATTTCGCCTGCTCGTCCATCGACGAGGCGACCGCGTTCGTGAGCAGGGTCGTGCCGCGCACGATGCCGACGCCCGTTTCGTCGCAGCTCGTTTCGATGCCGAGCACGAGCGGTTCGCGCGCGGGCTGCAGCCGCGCATCCGCGTGCCGCAGCGCGAGCTCGATGTCGGCGCGCATCACGATCGCCGCCTCTCCCTCTTGCCGGTAGTAGTTGTCGCGTCGCCCGATTTCCTCGAATCCGAGCGAGTCGTAGAGCGCGCGGGCGGGTGCGCCCGATTCGCGCACCTCGAGGAACACGCGCTTCGCGCCGCGCTCCCCCGCCCACTCGAGCAGCTGCCGCAGCAGGCGCGTGCCCCAGCCGGAGCGGCGCAGCTCGGGGCGCACCGCGATCGTCTGCACGTCGGCCTCGCCCGCGCCGCGCGCCGCGAGCACGCCGGCGGCGCCGAGCAGCTCGCCGTCGCGGTCGAGCACCCAGTAGCCGGTGTGCTCGCTCGCGAGCTCGTCGCGCATCCCGTTCGCGCTCCAGTGGTCGAGCGGAAACATCTCGTGGTCGAGCGCGACCATCGCCTCGAGGTCGGCGACGTCGGCGGGCCGCAGCCGGATCTCGCCGCTCATGCCGTGACTCGTTTCGGCACCGCGCCGGGCTTCGCGTCGGGCGCGCGCAGGTAGAGAATCTCGTCGGTCGCCTCGGGCAGCCCGCGCTCGCGACGCTCGAGCCACGCGAGCGCGAGGTGCGCGGCCGAGACCTCGTGCGCATCCGCGCGCGTCGCGTCGTCGGGCACCGCGTCGGGTGCGACGAGCGTGAAGCCCGAGGCCGCGACGGGCGAGCCCGCGGCGTAGCGGCTCAGCGCGAGCTCGCGGCGGCGCGCGTCGGTCGTGACGATGAGTTCGCCCTCGTCGGCCGGATGCGCGTGGCGCCACTCGTGCGCGATCGCGTCGTGGCTCGGCAGGGGGTGGAGCGGCAGTCGGTGCGCGAACGCGAACGTGCGGGCGGCGGCGACGCCGACGCGCAGGCCCGTGAAGGGGCCGGGGCCCATGCCGCACACGACGCCAGTGACGTCGGCGGGGCCGATTCCGGCTGCCTCGAGGGCGCCGGCGATCGCGAGGCCGATCGCCTCGGCGTGGTGGCGCGCACTCGGCTCGCGGTACTCGCCGAGGACGCGCCCCTGGTCGCTCACGACCGCAACGTCGCAGCCGGCGGAGGTGTCGATCGCGAGCAGCATGGAGCCGATTCTACGCGCGGCGGCGGGGTGTGAGTTCACGCCTCGTCGCCGACGAGGCCCGCGAGCGTGAGCGCGGCGAAGCGGTCACCGACCGCGCGGAGCGTCACGTCGCGCGGCTCGTCGACCTCGGCGTCGGCGTCGTCTCCATCGGCAGCGTCGCCCTCGCCAGCGCGGGGCCGGGCGATCTCGAGCTCAAGCCACTCGTCGGCGATCGCGCCGACGACGTCGCCGCCCCACTCAATGACGGTCACGGCGGAATCGAGGTCGAGGTCGAGGTCGTCGAGCTCGAGCGCCGAGCTGAGCCGGTACGCGTCGACGTGAATCAGCGCGGGGCCGTCGGCGAGGGGCGGATGCGTGCGGGCAATGATGAAGGTCGGGCTCGACACCGCGCCGCGCACGCCGAGCGCTTCGCCGAGGCCGCGCACGAGCGTCGTCTTCCCGGCCCCGAGCGGGCCGTTCAGCACGAGCACGTCGCCGCGGCCGAGCACGCGGCCGAGGGCGGCGCCGAGGCGCTCCATATCGGCGGCGGTCGAGATGCGCAGGGTGGTCGAAGTCACGTGCAAAGCCTACAAACCCACCGGGCGCTACACGTCTTCGAGGTCGACGCGGCTGCGGCGCCGCACCCGGGCTCCGAGCCCCGCGACGATCCCCTCGCCCGTCAGCCCGGTCCAGGTCTCCCAGTCGTCGAGCGTCGCGTCGCTCGCGCGCCAGCCCCACAAGCGCACGGGCGCGCCCGGTCGGCTCTCGCGGTCGCCGAGGTCGACGACGACCTGATCCATCGCGACCCGCCCGACGATCGGCGCGGGCACGCCGTCGACGACGAGGGATGCGCGGCCGAGGGCAGAGCGCGGAATCGCGTCGGCGTAGCCGACCGCGACGAGCCCGAGCGTCGTCGGCGCGGGCGCGCGCCACTCGTAGCCGTAACTCACGCCCTGTCCCGCCGGCACCCGCTTGATCTGCGCGAGCTCGCTCCGCAGCACGGTCGGTGATGGGGCGTCGCCGCCGAAGCCGTAGATCGCGCGCGACGCGAGTCCGGCCCTCGGCTCGACCCGCGCCGTCACGCCGTACTCGCGCAGGGCCGCGCGATCGTGCTCGCGCCGCACGAGCAACTCGAGCCGCAGGCCCGACGCGAGCCCGAGCATCCGTTCGAGGCCGAAGCCGTACGCGTCCGCGGTGAGATCGAGCGGCACGCCGTCGCGCGCGAGCTCGGCGAGCCGCGCCGCGAGCTCGGCGTCGTCGATCACGAGCTCGGGCAGCGGCGACGCGACCTGGGGCGCGACGGCCCGCGGGCGCCGGGCGCCGGCCGGATGCGAGGCGTGGCCCCCGTGGAACTCGCGCGGCAGGCGCGAGCTGAGTCGCGTCGTGACCTCGTAGTTGATCGTGCCCGACGCGGCGGCCCAGTCGTCGGCCGTCGCGGTGCCGCCGATGACGGTGACGCGGCGCACCTCGCTCCGCTCGACGTCGCCGAGCGGCGTGACGATGCAGTGGGTCGCGTCGACGCGCTCGAGCCGCCACGCGTCGCCCGCCTCGTCGTGCAGCGTGAGCTCGCCCTCGGCGACCGGCAGCAGGCCGTCGACCTGGCCGACGTCGAGCAGCCAGCGAGGCATTTCGTCGACGTCGCGGCGACGCACGTGCGCCGTGAGCGTGAGCGCGGGGCGCAGCTCGATGCCGCAGTGCGCACCCGGCGCGAGCGGGTCGAGGCCGTAGAGCGCGATGCCGAGCCGGGTCGCGTCGTAGCGCGCCTCGGGCAGCCGCAGCGCACCGGCCGTCGCCGCGAGGTGGCGCACGGTCGGCTTCAGGCCCGCCGCCCGCGCGGCGCCGAGCGCCCGCTCGAAGGCGGCAAGCTGCGCGCGGTCGTCGTCGTCGCTCGTGCCCGAGAAGTGGCTCATGAGCCCGCGAACCCGCACGAGCCCGCGCTGCTCGTAGTCGCGGGCGAGCGCGAACATCGGCCGCCAGTCGGCCTCACGCGTGCCGTTGCGGCCGAGCCCAGTGTCGACCTTGATGTGCACGGGCACCGGCTCGTCCATGCGGCCGCTTCGCTCGGCCCAGCTCGCGAGCATCGCGAGGTGCTGCGGGCTCGAAAGTCCGAGCTCGACCCCGGCGAGCACCGCCGCGCCAAAATCGATGCTCGGCGCATCGAGCCACGCGATCACGGGGGCCGTGATGCCGCCCGCACGCAGCTGCAGCGCCTCGTCAACGTCGGCGACGCCGAGCGCCGCCGCGCCCGCCGCGACGGCCGCGCGGCCGACCTCGAGCATCCCGTGCCCGTACGCGTTCGCCTTCACGATCGCGATGACCGGCACGCCGACCGCATCGGCGAACGCCCGCAGGTTGTGCGCGATCGCGTCGAGGTCTACGTGGATGCGCGGGGCGGGCGCCGGGGCGGTCACGAGGCTCCCTCTGCGATGACGAACGCGGTCGCGACGTCGCGGTCGTGCGACAGCGACAGGTGGAGGCGCGCGACGCCGAGGCGCGCGAGCACACCTTCGAGCGCCTCGCCGAGCACGAAGCTCGGGGCGCCGAGGTGTTCGCGGTGCACCTCGAGGTCACGCAGCGCGATGCCGTGCAGCCCACCGAGGGCCTTCACCGCGGCCTCGCGCGCCGCCCAGCGAGCGCAAATGCTCGTGAGCGGCAGCGCGAGTTCGGCCTCGGTAAAGATTCGCGGCCCGAAGCCGGGCACGCGCAGCGCGCGCTCGACCCTCGTGTGCTCGACCGTGTCGACGCCGATGCCGATGATCATCGACGTTGATCGCTATTCGACGGTGACCGACTTCGCGAGGTTGCGGGGCTGGTCGACGTCGAGCCCCTTCGCCGTCGCGAGCTCAAGCGCGAAGATCTGCAGGGGCAGCACGCGCAGGAACGGTTCGAAGAAGTGCTCGGTCGCCGGCATCGCGAACACCTCGTCAGCGAACGGCAGCACCGCGGCGTCGCCGGCCTCGGAGATCGCGATGACGCGGGCGCCGCGAGCGCGGATCTCCTGGATGTTCGACACCACCTTCGGGTGCAGCGTGTTGTCGTGGCGCGGGCTCGGCACCACCACGAACACCGGCTGGCCGGGCTCGATGAGGGCGATCGGGCCGTGCTTCAGCTCGCCGGCGGCGAAGCCCTCGGCGTGAATGTAGGCGATCTCCTTGAGCTTGAGCGCGCCCTCGAGCGCGATCGGGTAGCCAGTCGAGCGGCCGAGGAACAGCACCGAGCGCGTGTCGGCCATCCAGGTCGCGAGCTCGTGGATGCGGTCGTGCTGCTCGAGCGCCTGCGACATCTTCTCGGGCAGGGTGCGGAACTCGGCGAGGTGCTCGCTGATCTGCTGGCGCGTGAGCGTCTCGCGCGCGCCCGCGATGTAGAGGCCGAGCAGGTAGATCGCGGCGATCTGGGCGGTGAAGGCCTTCGTCGACGCCACGGCGACCTCGGGGCCGGCGTGGGTGTAGACGACCGCGTCGGACTCGCGCGGAATCGACGCGCCCTGCGTGTTGCAGATCGAGATTGTCTTCGCGCCGAGGTCGCGCGCGTAGCGCACGGCCATGAGCGTATCCATCGTCTCGCCCGACTGCGAGAGCGAGACGACGAGCGTGCGCTCGCTCACGACGGGGTCGCGGTAGCGGAACTCGTGCGCGAGCTCGACGGCGACGGGGATGCGCGCCCACTGCTCGAGCGCGTACGCGCCGGTGAGGCCCGAGTAGTAGGCCGTGCCGCAGGCGACGAGCAGGATGCGGTCGATGTCGCGGAAGTAGTCGTCACCGAGCGCCTCGAGGCCGGGGAGCTTGACGTGGTCGTCGGCGACGCGGCCGAGGATCGTCTTCTCGATCGACTCGGGGTTCTCGGAGATCTCCTTCGCCATGTACGACGGCCAGCCGCCCTTGTCGGCGGCCGACGCATCCCAGCTCACGTGGAACTCGTCGCCCTCGGCGGGCTCGCCCGCGAAGGTCGTGATCTCGACCGAGTCCTTGCGCACGACGACGATCTGCTCCTGGCCAACCGCGATCGCGCGGTCGGTGTGCTCGACGAACGCCGCGACGTCGGAGCCGAGGAAGTTCTCGCCCTCGCCGAGGCCGATCACGAGCGGCGAGTTGAGGCGCGCGCCGACGAGCACGTCGGGCTGCGAGGCGTGCACCGCGATGAGCGTGAACGCGCCCTCGAGGCGGGGCACAACGTTGCGGAAGGTCTGCTCGAGGTTGCCCGTGGCCGCGTAGTCGCGACCGAGCAGGTGGGCGGCGACCTCGGTATCGGTCTCCGACTGGAACTCGACGCCCTCGGCGATGAGCTCTTCGCGCAGCTCGTGGAAGTTCTCGATGATGCCGTTGTGAATGACGGCGAGGTTCCCGCCGTCCGAGAGGTGCGGATGCGCGTTCTGGTCGTTCGCGGGGCCGTGCGTGGCCCAGCGCGTGTGCCCGATGCCGATCGTGCCGTCGGCCATCTCGTGGGCGTCGAGGTCATCGACGAGCACCTGCAGCTTGCCCGCACGCTTGCGCGCGTGCAGCTCGCCGTTGCCATCAACGACGGCGATTCCTGCGGAGTCGTAACCCCGGTATTCGAGTCGCGCGAGGCCCGAGATCAGGATCTGCTGACTGGGGCGGTCACCGACGTATCCAACGATTCCACACATGGGGGTAATTCTGCCCCATGTCGGCGACACGCGCGTGCATCCGCACGACATCGCTGGCCGCGGCGCGTGTCCGGGCCCGTCGCCACTGGCGCCACCATCGACGACACAGACGACAACTGGCGCCGTCAGGACGGCGCCAGTTGTCGCTCACGTGGCCACTTGGTTGGCTGCGGGCGCGCCTACGCTTCGTCGACGCCGCGCACGACCTCGACGAGCTCGTCGTGCAGCACCTCGCCCGGCTCGACTCCCATCACCTGGGCAACGACCTGCTCGGGCTCGAGCGTCTCGAGCAGGCGGCCGAGCTCCTGCGACTGCTCGTCGTCGTCGCTGCGGAACTGCAGCGCCGCGCCAACGGCCCGCAGCAGCGCGCCGTGCTCGAGGCCGCGCGTCGCGAGATCGAACGCCGGCTCGATAAACCGCTCGTGTCGACTCAGCTTGCGCAGCGGCTGCCGGCCGATGCGCGTCGGGGTGTCGGGCAGCTCCGGGTTCTCGAACCGCTGAATCGTGCGCGCGACGTACGCCGCGTGCTCGTCCTTGCCGAACCCAAACTGCGCGATCAGCAGCTCGCTCGTCTCGGCGAGCACCGCATCCACCTCTTCGCGCACCTTCGCGTTGCCGAGGGCCGACGCGATCGACTCCTCGCCCGCGAGGCTCCCCCAGTACGCCGCCGTGGCGTGGCCCGTGTTCACGGTGAACAGCTTGCGGCGGATGTACGGGGCAAGGTCGTCGACGAAGTGCGCGTCGGGGATGCTCGGCTCGGCGCCCGCGAACGGCCCGCGCTCGATCGCCCACTCGCTGAAGTCCTCGACGACGACGTCGAGGCCCTCGGCGTGCACGGCCGGGATGATGCGGTCGACTGCCGTGTTCGCGAAGATCGCGCGGTCGGCGAGCTCGGGCGCGCCGTCGAGCACGAAGTCGCGCAGCGTGTCGGTCGCGTTGATCGCGTTCTCGCAGGCGAGCACGACGAGCTTCGGCGCGTCGGCGGCCCGCTCGCGCAGGCCCTCGCGAATCACCGGCGCGATGAACTTCAGCACGCCGGCGCCGACCGCGCAGGTCGCGATGTCGGCGCCCGCGACCGCTGCCACGGCGTCGGCCTCGTTCGTCGCCGAGTTCACGGCACGGAATCGGTCGACCGTGTGCGTGCGGGCCTCGGCCCCCACCTCGTGCACGGCGTAGCTGTCGGCCGCGTTGAGGGCGTCGACGAGCTCGGCGTTCACGTCAGAGAAGACGAGGTCGTACCCGGCCTCGTGCAGCGCGAGGCCAATGAAGCCACGGCCGATATTGCCAGCACCGAAGTGCACCGCGGTTTGGGTCATCAGTTATTCACTCCGCTCAGTAGTTCGTACAGTTCGGCGTCGGTCTCGGCCGCGAGCAGGCGCTCGACCTGGGCCTCATCGGCGAAGATCTGCGCGATCTTCGCGAGGATCTCGAGGTGGCCGCCGTCCTTCCCGGCGATGCCGATCACGAAGCGCACCTCGTTGCCGTCCCAGTCAATCGGTTCGGGGTACCGCGCAACCGAGAGCCCGGAGGCGAGCACGGCCTGCTTCGCCTCGTTCGTGCCGTGGGGAATCGCGAGGAAGTTGCCCATGAAGGTCGACACCTCGCGCTCGCGGGCGAACATCGCGTCGACGTACTCGGGCGTCACCGCGCCGCGGGCGACGAGTCGCTCCCCCGCCTCGCGGATCGCGTCGTCGCGGTTCGTCGCGGCGGGCGCGGTCGTGATGCTCTCGAGGGTGAGCACGTCGGCGTCGGTTGCCGGTGCCGCAGCCGTCGCGGTCGCCGCCGAGGCGGTCGCGGTGTCGGATGCTGCAGGCGCGGCCGCGGTGCCGGATGCTGCGGGCTCTGCCGCTGCAGCGGCCTCGGCAGGAGCCTCGGCCGGTTCGAGCGAGCCCTCCTGGCGCTGCTTGAGCAGGTCGACGACCTCGTCGTACTTCGGCGAGTTCATGAACTGGCCCACCGAGATGTGGATCGCGTCGGGGCGGCGCTGCTTCGCGCGGGGCGTCAGCTCCTCCTGCGTCACGATGAGGTCGGCCGTCTCGTCAAGGTTCGCGATCGCAGCGTTCGTGACCTTCACGCCCGTGATGCCCGCATCCTTCACCTTCTTGCGGAGCACGCTCGCGCCCATTGCGCTCGACCCCATACCGGCGTCGCACGCGAACACGACCGACGAGATGTCGCGGTTCGGGTCGGCGATCTCGTCGCGCAGCGACGCGCCCTGCGCCTGGCCCGCGAGACCCGAGAGCGCGGCCGATTCCTTGCCCTTGTTCCGCTGCGTCTTCGCGACCGCGGCGCTCATGCCGTCTTCGCCACGCTCGAGCGCGGCGAGGTCACGCTTGCGCGAGGCGCGCAGAATCACGGCGGCGATGAGGAACGACACGGTCGCCGAGAGCACGACCGAGAGGATCACGCCGAGGTAGCTGTCGCTCGCGGTCTGCAGGAGGATCGCGATGATCGACCCCGGCGCGGCGGGTGCCCGCAGGCCGGCGTCGAAGAGCATGTTCGTCGTGACCCCGGTGACGCCACCCGCCATGACGGCGAGCAGCAGCGCGGGCTTCATGAGCACGTACGGGAAGTAGATCTCGTGAATGCCGCCGATGAAGTGGATGATCGCGGCACCGGGCGCCGAGGCGCGGGCCATGCCGACGCCGAACACGGCGAAGGCGATGAGGATGCCGAGGCCGGGGCCGGGGTTCGCCTCGAGCAGGAACAGGATCGACTTGCCGTCGGTCGACGACATCTGCGTGCCGAGCGGCGTGAGCACGCCGTGGTTAATGGCGTTGTTGAGGAAGAAGACCTTCGCCGGCTCGATCAGCAGGCTCGTGAGCGGCAGCAGGCTGTGGTCGATGAGCCAGCCCACCGCGTTGCCGAGCACCGTCATGATGCCGTTCACGACGGGCGCGAGCAGGTAGAACCCGGCGATCGCGAGGCCGAACGAGAGGATTCCGGCCGAGAACAGGTTGACGAGCATCTCGAAGCCGGCGCGAATCTTGCCGTCCCAGAGCCGGTCGAGCTGCTTCATGATCCAGGCCGCGAGCGGCGCCATGATCATCGCGCCGATGAACATGTGCACCTGCGGCAGCTCCGCCGAGCCCTCCGGCAGCGTCGCGTTGAACTCGTTGACGATGTGGTCGCTGCCGATGATGACACCGATCGTCGCGACGGTCGCGACGACGCCGCCGCGCTCCTTGTAGACCATGCGGCCCGCGGTGTTCGCGATCAGCAGCGGCAGGAGGTAGTGGATGGTCGGCCCGACAAGCTCCGAAAGGCTCGCGTTCGGGGTCCAGCCCTTTTCGATGAAGAATGCCGTGAACAGACCCCACGCAATAAGCGCGGGGATATTCGGCATGATCATTCCCGAAAGGAATGTGCCGAACTTTTGGACGCCAACACTGAATTGATTCTTGCCGCCCGACGATTGGTCGGTGGGCGACGCGGTAGTAGCAGACACCACTGCCTCCTGAGGTTCAGTAACTGCGGGGAGCGCACCGCGGCGATGCGGCACATCGTTCGTTAAGCGTACTCGGTGGAGCGATTCACCAATATGCCGGTGATCGCCAAATTCCGGGCCCGCGCGCCGCGCCCCGTAAACTAGGCGGATGCTCACGACAGCAGCACATCGAACGGTCGCGCCGAAATGGTCGACGCCGTTTGACGAGATCGATCGCGCCGACTGGGCCGACCTCGCGCCGGCCACGCCGCTGACGATCGACGAGGGCGACGTCGCCCGGCTGCGAAGCCTCGGCGACCCCATCGACATCGACGAGGTGCGCGAGGTGTACCTGCCCCTGTCGCGGCTGTTGAACATCCACGTGAACAACGCGCGGCAGCTGCGCCGCGCAACGAATTCGTTCCTCGGCGAGCGGGGTTCGGGCACGCCGTTCGTCATCGGCGTTGCCGGTTCGGTCGCGGTCGGCAAGTCGACCGTCGCGCGGCTCCTGCGCGAGATTCTGCGCCGCTGGGAGGACACGCCCCGCGTCGAGCTCGTCACGACCGACGGCTTCCTCTACTCGAACGCCGAGCTCGAGCGGCGCGGTCTCATGAGCCGCAAGGGCTTCCCCGAGTCGTACGACCGCCGCGCGCTGCTGCGCTTCGTCACGCAGATCAAGTCGGGGGCTCCCGAGGTGCGCGCGCCGTTCTACTCGCACGTCGTGTACGACATCGTGCCGAACGCCGAGATCGTCGTGCACTCCCCCGACGTGCTCATCGTCGAGGGGCTCAACGTGCTCCAGCCGCCCTCGCGCGGCGGCGGCCTCGCGGTGAGCGACATGTTCGACTTCTCGATCTACGTGGATGCGCGCACGAGCTACATCGAGCGCTGGTACCTCGAGCGGTTCCAGCAGCTGCAGCGCGGCGCGTTCGTGAACCCGTCGTCGTACTTCCGCAAGTACGCCGACCTCTCGCCCGCCGAGGCGCTCGCAACCGCCTCGGAGATCTGGAACTCGATCAACCTCCCGAACCTCGAGCAGAACGTGCTGCCGACCCGCTCGCGCGCGAAGCTCATCCTGCGCAAGTCGGCCGACCACGCGATTCACAAGGTGCTGCTGCGCAAGAACTAGGCGCGCGGCGCTCAGGTGGGGTCACGTGGGCGGGGACATAGTCGTTTCTTTATTTGATAACGATTATCACTTGTGAATAGGCTGTGCGAAGCCGCGCCCGCGGCAGATCCACCCGACACATGTCCTAGGAAGGACCCGCCTCGATGGCAGCATTCCTTACGAAGCGCGCCCCGTTCGCCGCGGCGGCCGCGCTCGCGGCCCTCGCACTCGCCGGCTGCTCGGCCGCGCAGCCCGCGACGACCGCATCCACCGCCGCGCACGACGAGCACGCCGACCACGATCACGACGAGCACGGCCACGACGACGCGGCGACCGAGGCCTCGGGCCCGCAGCCGCGCCTCGCCCTCACCTACGATGGCGGCATCATGGTGGTCGACGCGACGAGCCTCGAGGTCGTCGCCGACCTGCCGATCGAGGGCTTCAACCGCGTCAACCCCGCCGGTGACGGCCGGCACGTCTACGTCTCGACGACGGGCGGATGGGCGGTGCTCGACCTCGGCACGTACACGCAGCCGCACGGCGACCACACGCACTCGTACACGTCGGAGCCGCAGCTCACCGACGTGCTCGTCGACGCCGACACCCCCGGCCACGTCGTCAACCACGACGGCAAGACAGCCCTGTTCGACGACGGCACGGGCAACGTCACGGTGCTCGACACGGCCGCCCTCACCGAGCAGGTCGAGGCCGGGTCGCTCGACCCGCTCAGCACGTACACGACCGACGAGGCCCACCACGGCGTCGCCGTACCCCTCGCCGACGACACGATGTTCGTCACGGTCGGCGACGAGGAGTCGCGCAGCGGCGCGATGGTGATCGACGCCTACGGCAACGTCATCGCCTCGAGCGACGAGTGCCCCGGCATTCACGGCGAGACGACGGTCGGCAGCGACCTCGTGCTCGCGGGCTGCGAAGACGGCGCCCTGCTCTCGCACGGCGACCACTTCCACAAGATCACCTCGCCCGACGACTTCGGCCGCATCGGCAACGCCTTCACGGCCACCGACTCGAACGTCGTGCTCGGCGACTACAAGACCGACCCCGACGGCGGCAACGGCCTCACGCAGATCTCGCTCATCGACACGGTCGATGAAGAGATCCAGCTCGTCGACACCGGCAGCACCTACACGTGGCGCGGCCTGGCCCGCGGCGAGGACGGCGAGGCGCTCGTGCTCGGCACCGACGGCGTGCTGCGCGTGTTCGACGCCGACTCGGGCGAGCTCATCCGCGAAATCGAGGTGACCGACGAGTGGGAGGTGCCCGAGGAGTGGCAGACCGCGCATCCCGCCATCACCCAGCACCGCGGCTACGTCTACGTCACGAACCCCGACACGAGCGAGGTCAGCGTCGTCGACTACACGAGCGGCGAGGTCACGCAGACCGCGACGCTCCCCCACGCGAGCAACGAGCTCGCGCTCGTCTCGGGTGACCTCGAAGAGTAGGTCTCGAGGAGTAGAACCCCGCACCCGTCCGAACGACCGCGGCCCGGCAACATCGAGTTGCCGGGCCGCGGTCGTATGTGGTTTGGATGCGCCTAGGCGAGCGCGAGCTCGAGCTTCACGACCTTCGCGAGGGTGTCGGCGTGCTCGCGCGCCGCCTCGTCGGTCTCGGCCTCGACCATGACCCGCACGACCGGCTCGGTACCCGAGGGGCGCAGCAGCACGCGGCCCGTTTCGCCGAGGGTCTCTGACACGCTCTGCACCGCCGCCTGCACGGCGTCGTTCGTCGTGCACTCGTCTTTGCGCACGCCGCGAACGTTCACGAGCACCTGCGGATACACCTTCATGACCTGCTTGAGGTCGTGCAGCGGCTTGCCCGTCGAGGCGACGACGCAGGCGAGCAGGAGGCCCGTGAGCACCCCGTCACCCGTGGTCGCGTGGCGCGTAAGAATCACGTGCCCCGACTGCTCGCCGCCGAGGGCGAGCTCGCGCTCGTTGAGCTCGGCGAGCACGTAGCGGTCGCCGACCTTCGTCTCGAGCAGCGTGATGCCGTGCTCCTTCATCGCGAGGCGCAGGCCGAGGTTCGACATGACCGTCGCGACGAGCGTGTCGTCCTTGAGCATCCCCCGCTCTTTGAGCCAGAGCGCGAGGATCGCGAGAATCTGGTCGCCGTCGACGACCTCACCGTTCGCGTCGACCGCGAGGCAGCGGTCGGCGTCGCCGTCGTGGGCGATGCCGAGGTTCGCGCCGAGCGCGAGCACGGTCTCGCGAAGCTTGTCGAGGTGCGTCGAGCCGACCCCGTCGTTGATGTTGAGCCCGTCGGGCTCGCCGCCGATGAGCGTCACCTCGGCGCCGGCGTCGGCAAACACCTGCGGCGAAACGCCCGCGGCGGCGCCGTTCGCGCCGTCGATGACGACGTGGAGGCCGTCGAGCGGGGGCCGGCCGTCGTCGTGCACGACGGGCAGCGAGCTGAGCAGGTGCAGTGCGTAGCGGTCTTCGGCATCGGCGAATCGCTCGATGCGGCCGACACCGTCACCCGTCGGGCGGAGCTGTTCGAGCTCAAGCTGGGCCTCGATTTGATCTTCGAGGTCGTCAGCGAGCTTCTTGCCGCCGCGGGCAAAGAACTTGATGCCGTTATCGGGCGCCGGATTATGCGACGCCGAGATCATGACGCCGAAGTCGGCGTCGACGTCAGCGGTGAGGAATGCCGCCGCCGGCGTCGGAATAACGCCGGCGTCGAAGACATCGACACCGGCGGAGGCCAGCCCTGCGGCAACTGCCGCGCCAATGAACTGGCCCGAGACACGCGGGTCTCGCGCGAGAACCGCAACGGGCCGCTCGCCGCGCTCGCGCGATTCCCGCGCGAGCACGACGGCGGCCGCTTGGGCCAGGCCGACTGCGAGTTCTACTGTCAGGCGTTCGTTGGCAAGCCCGCGAACGCCATCGGTCCCAAAAAGTCGACCCATGATGGCCCTTCTCGTTAGCGCTTCGAGTATTGCGGAGCCTTGCGGGCCTTCTTGAGACCAGCCTTCTTGCGTTCCTTGACGCGCGGGTCGCGCGTGAGGAAGCCCGACTTCTTCAGCTCGGGGCGGTTGTGCTCACGGTCGATCTCGTTGAGCGCGCGAGCGATGCCGAGGCGAAGCGCACCGGCCTGGCCCGAGGGGCCGCCGCCGTGAATCTTCGCGATGACGTCGTACGCGCCACCGAGCTCGAGCACGGTGAACGGGTCGTTGATGAGCTGCTGGTGCAGCTTGTTCGGG
The DNA here is from genome assembly GCF_000381765.1 of [Zimmermannella] faecalis ATCC 13722. Classification (GTDB taxonomy): domain Bacteria; phylum Actinomycetota; class Actinomycetes; order Actinomycetales; family Microbacteriaceae; genus Gulosibacter; species Gulosibacter faecalis. The sequence goes on from NZ_KB907079.1 coordinate 207,220, forward strand.
AAGTACGCGTCAAGGGCACGGCCATTGACCGTGATCTTGCCGGTGCCGGGCACGACACGCACGCGGGCAACTGCCTGCTTGCGACGGCCGACGGCCTGGCCCGACACGGTGAGTGCGGGGCGCGGGGTGGTGTCAACAGCTTCCGAGGCCGGAGTCTCGGTGCTGAAGTTGGTGGGCTGCTCCTCCAGGGAGTCTGCGATGGTCGCCACTATCTCAGTCCTTCGTCGTTGTGCCGCTACTGGGCAACCTGGTCAAAGGTGTAGGGCTTCGGCTGCTGAGCCGCGTGCGGGTGCTCAGGACCCGCGTACACCTTGAGCTTCTTGAGCTGGTCACGGCCGAGCGAGTTCTTCGGCAGCATGCCACGGATCGCCTTTTCAACGGCGCGCTCCGGGCGCTTCTCGAGGAGCTCGGTGTAGCTCTCGGCGCGGAGGCCACCCGGGTAACCCGAGTGACGGTAGGCCTTCTTCTGCTCCAGCTTCGCACCGGTGAGCGCGACCTTGTCGGCGTTCACGATGACGACGAAGTCGCCGGTGTCGACGTGGGGAGCGAAGGTTGCCTTGTGCTTGCCGCGCAGCAGCGTGGCAGCGTGCGAGGCGAGACGGCCGAGCACGACGTCGGTTGCGTCAATGACGAACCACTCGCGGGCGATCTCACCTGCCTTGGGCGTGTAAGTACGCATAGCAATGCATCTTTCGTTCGAAGGGATTGTTCGTGAGTCCCACTCGGTCGAGCAGTTCGTGCGGTGAACCCGCGCGAACTCCCCTGTTGAGGGTCCACTTCGATGCCCGCGCGAACGGGCAACCTGACCATGTTACGACACGCCGACAAGCATTTGCAATGGTCGCAGCGGGAGCGGATATGCGCAGCGGCTAGAACAGCTGGCGGAAGTTCGCGCGGGCGAGGTCGAGCAGCTCGTCGCCACGGCCCGAGAGCACGGTGCGAATCGCGTAGAGCGAGAACCCTTTCACCTGCTCGGCGGTGATCGCCGGCGGCATCGAGAGCTCCTGCCGCTCGACGACCACGTCAACGAGCGCGGGGCCGGGATGCGCGAGGGCCTCGCGGAGCGCACCCTCGAGGTCCTTCGACTCCTCGACGTGCCAGGCGCGAATCCCGACCGCCTCGGCTACTTTCGCGAAGTCGGGGTTCTCGAGATCGGTCGCGAACGTGACGAAGCCGGCCGCCTTCATCTCGAGCTCGACGAAGTTGAGCGAGGAGTTATTGAAGACGACGAGCTTCACAGGAAGGTTGTTCTGGGTGACCGTGAGCAGCTCACCGAGGAGCATCGACAGGCCGCCGTCGCCGGCCATCCCGATGATCTGCCGGTCGGGGAACGCCGCCTGGGCGCCGATCGCGTGCGGCAGCGCGTTCGCCATCGAGCCGTGGCTGAACGAGCCGATGAGGCGGCGGTCGCCGCTCAACCCGAGGTAGCGTGCGGCGTAGACGACGGGCGAGCCGACGTCGGGGATGAACACGGCGTCGTCGCTCGCGAGCTCGTCGAGCAGGCGCGCGACGTACTGCGGGTGAATCGGCCGCTTGCCGCGCGACGGGGTCGCGAGGTCGTCGAGCTGCTTGCGCGTGCGCTGATAGTGCTTCACCGCGTCGTTCAGGTGCGCCCGCTTGCGATTGCGCTTCAGCAGCGGCTGCAGCGCGCGCAGCGTCTCCCCCACGTCGCCGACGAGCGCGAGGTCGAGCGGCGTGCGCCGACCGAGCTGCTCGCCCCGAATATCCACCTGCGCGATCTTCGCGCGCTTCGGGTAGAACTGCTGGTACGGGAAGTCGGTGCCGAGCATGAGCAGCACGTCGGAGTCTTCCATCGCCCGGTAGCCCGAGTTGAAGCCGAGCAGGCCGGTCATGCCGACGTCGTACGGGTTGTCGTGCTCGATGTGCTCCTTGCCGCGCAGCGCGTGCACGATCGGCGCCCCGATCGTCTCGGCGAGGGCCACGACCTCGTCGTGCGCGCCCGCGACACCGGCGCCCGCGAGGATCGTCGGGCGGGTCGCGCCGTTCAGCAGCTCGGCAAGCTCATCGAGCTCGGCCTCGCTCGGCAGGATGCGCGGAGTCGTCGCGCGCACAAGGCGCTCGCTCTCGTCGACCGCCTGCTGCAGGGCGATGTCGCCGGGCAGGACGACGACGGCGACGCCCCGCTGCTCGACCGCGGCGCGCATCGCGATCTCGAGCACGCGCGGCATCTGTTCGACCGACGACACGAGCTCGGTGTAGACGCTGCACTCGCGGAACAGCTCCTGCGGGTGCGTCTCTTGGAAGTAGTTCGAGCCGATCTCTTCGCTCGGGATGTGCGCGGCGATCGCGAGCACGGGCACGCGCGAGCGCTGCGCGTCGAAGAGCCCGTTGATGAGGTGGAGGTTGCCGGGGCCACAGCTGCCGGCGCAGACCGCGAGGTCACCCGTGAGCTCGGCGTCGGCCGCGGCGGCGAAGGCGGCGGCCTCTTCGTGCCGCACGTGCACCCACTCGACCTCGGTGTCTTTGCGGATCGCGTCGGTGAAGCCGTTCAGCGAGTCGCCCGGCACGCCGTAGACGCGCCGCACGCCGTTCGCTCGAAGGTTGTCGACGAGATTCTGCGCCACTGTAGCCATGCCCGCTCCTTCAGGTTGCCGAACGCTCCCATCCTGCCACCCGCAGTTGAGTGGGAAACCGCGGGGGTTTCGTGGGGAGCCGCGAGGGGCTGCTAGCAGCAGCGGGCTGAGGGGTTCTCGTCTTCCTCGCGCGCCTTCGCGCGCCAGAACTCCCGCTCAGTCATCGGCTCCGCCTCGGGATGCTCGCGGCGCAGGTGGTTCACGTAGCGCTCGTACGCGTGCCCGCCCATCATGCCGTTGAGGTACCAGCCCGCGGCGGCGACCCAGGCGCGGATGCGCCCGAGGCCACTCGCCTGCGTCGATGCCGAACTCATTCGAGGGTCCGATCCCGCTTGCTCTCGGGCAGCGCATCCCACTCGGCCATGAGCTCCTTCTCGGGCGCCGTCGCGATGATGCCCGCAGGAGCAAACGTCTTCGAGGCGGTCGGCTTCGGCTCGGTCGTCGGTAGGCCGTCGTTTCGCCACGCCTGCACGATCTTCACGAGCGCCGCACCCACGACGACGAGCGTCAGGATCGCGAACAGCACCGAGAGCGAGCCCTGCACCGCCGTGTTGCGCACGGTCGCCTCGAGCGCCGTGACGTCGGCGTTCGGGTCGGCCGCGAGCGCCGTGTCAATGTCGGCCTTCGTCGCGAAGTGGTTCGCCCAGTAGCCGATGTTGCGCACCGGCGAGAAGATCTTGTACCAGGAGCCGACCATCGTCACGACGAGGTCGAACACGAGCGCGATGCCCGGAATCCAGAGGTACTTGAACATCTTGCGGCCACGCTTCGCGAGCACCGCCGTGACGACGGCGAGCGCAACCGCCGCGAGCAGCTGGTTCGCGATACCGAACAGCGGGAAGAACGTGTTGATGCCGCCGAGCGGGTCGGTGACGCCGAGGAGCAGGATGTAGCCCCAGCCCGCGACCATGATCGCGGTCGTGAGCCACACTCCGATGCGCCAGTTGTTGTCTTTGATGCGCGGCCAGAAGTTGCCGAGCGCCTCCTGCAGCTGGAAGCGCGCGACGCGCGTGCCCGCATCCACCGCCGTGAGAATGAAGAGCGCCTCGAACATGATCGCGAAGTGGTACCAGAAGCCCATGAGCCCCGGCGTGATGTTGTGCATGATGTGCGCGATGCCCATCGCGAGGGTCGGCGCGCCACCCGTGCGCGAGACGATTGTCTCTTCACCGACGTCCTCCGCCATCTGCTGCAGGAACGAGCCGTCAACGTGCACGCCCTGCAGGCCGAGCGAGTTCACGAATGCCGCCGCGCCCTCGATTGTGCCGCCGGTCGCCGCGGCCGAGGAGTTCATCGCGAAGTAGAGGCCGCGGTCGATCGACACCGCGGCGACGAGCGCCATGATCGCGACAAACGACTCCATGAGCATGCCGCCGTAACCGATGAACTTCGTCTGGCGCTCCTTGTGCACCATCTTCGGGGTCGTGCCCGACGAGATAAGCGCGTGGAAGCCCGAGAGTGCGCCACACGCGATCGTCACGAAGAGGAACGGGAACAGCGCGCCGCTGAAGACGGGGCCGTCGGTGCGGCCCGCCCACTCGCTGATCGCCGGCACCTCGATCTCGGGGCGCACGACCACGATCGCGATCGCGAGCACGACGATGACGCCGATCTTCATGAACGTCGAGAGGTAGTCGCGAGGCGTGAGCAGCAGCCACACGGGGAGAATCGCGGCGACGAAGCCGTAGATGATGATCGCCCAGGCGATCGTCGCGTGGTCGAGGTGGAAGAACTCCGCGCCCCACTCGGTGGCAGAGATCTGGCCGCCGCCGATGATCGCCGCGAGCAGCAGCACGAAGCCGATGAGCGAGACCTCCATGATCTTGCCCGGGCGCAGGTACCGCAGGTAGACGCCCATGAAGAGGGCGATCGGAATCGTCATGCCGACCGAGAAGACACCCCAGGGGCTGTCGCCGAGCGAGTTCACGACCACGAGCGCGAGGATCGCGACGATGATGATCATGATGCTCAGCGTCGCGAGGATCGCGGCGATGCCGCCGACGCGACCGAGGTCATCGCGCGCCATCTGGCCGAGCGAGCGGCCGCGGCGGCGGGTCGAGATGAACAGCACGAGGTAGTCCTGCACCGCGCCGGCGAGCACGACGCCAACGATGATCCAGATCGTGCCGGGCAGGTACCCCATCTGCGCGGCAAGCACGGGGCCGACGAGCGGACCGGCACCGGCGATCGCCGCGAAGTGGTGGCCGAAGAGCACGCGGCGATCGGTCGCGACAAAGTCCTTGCCGTTCGCCATGTACTCGGCGGGCGTCGCCCGGTGGTCGTTCGGGCGCAGCAGGTGCTTCTCGATGTAGTTCGCGTAGAAGCGGTAGCCGATGAGATAGGTACACACGGCGGCGAACACGAACCAGATCGCGTTCACGGTCTCGCCGCGCACGACGGCGAGCATGGTCCAGGCGAGCCCACCGAGCAGGGCAATGATCACCCACGTGGCGATCTTGCCCGGGGTCCACTTCTTCGCCCGGTCGAGCGCGGCGGCGTCGGCGCCGGCCACGGGATATCCGCTCGGGGTTTCGAGCTTGGTTTCGTCCCACTCAACCGGATTTTGTCCGGGCTCGTGGGCGCGCGATTCATCGATCGCAGTCATGTCATCTCGCTCTCAGTACGACGTTGTCTCAGAAATTGAGTCGATTCGACGCCGAAGTACCCGGCGCGACCACAAGTGTAGTGAATATTGCGAATTGTCAGTTACTGGCGTCGATAGCGTGCTATGTCGACGACCTCCGCCGGCCGTTTTGCGCGCGTCTGCTCCTGTCGCGCGGCAAGCTGCGACTCGTCGGGGTACCCGACCTCCGTGAGCGTGAGGCCCTTCGCCGCGAGCACCGTGAACCGATTCGAACGCGTGCGCTCCTCAAGAATCTCGGGCACGCGGTCGAGCCCGAGCCTCCCTTGCCCCACCGCCGCGCACATCCCGACCAGTGAACGCACCATCGAGTGGCAGAACGCGTCGGCGCGAATGTGTGCCCGGTAGACGCCCCGCTCGAGCTCGTCCCAGTGGAACTCTTCGAGCGTGCGGATCGTCGTCGCGCCCTCGCGTGGGCGGCAGAAGCCCGCGAAGTCGTGAAGCCCGATCAGGAGCTCTGCCGCCGCGTTCATCCGTTCGAGGTCGAGCTCGCGGCGCACGACCGTCGTGCGGTGTCGCTCGAGCGGGTTCGGGCGCGACGTCGCGTCGGCGAGCCGGTACTCGTAGCTGCGCCACACCGCCGAAAAGCGGGCGTCGAAGTCGCCGGTCACGTGGCGCGCGCCGGTCACGACGACGTCGCTCTCGGCGCCGAGGATGCCCGCGATGCGGCGCACGAGCGCGGCCGCGGGGTCGTCGTTGTCGCGGCCGCGAGCAGTGCCGGCCCACACCTCGTCGTCGAGGTCGAGGTGCGCGACCTGCCCCGTCGCGTGGACCCCCGCATCCGTTCGGCCCGCGACCGTGAGCAGCGGGCCCTGCGGCGGCAGGCTGCGGTAGAGGATGCGCAGGCCCTCCTCGAGCGTGCCCTGCACGGTGCGCAGCCCGGGTTGCGTGGCCCAGCCGCTGAACGCCGTGCCGTCATAGGCGATGTCAAGGCGTACGCGTACCGTCATGCATCCATCCTGCCTCATCGGCGCACGCAAACAGGGCGGGCCCGGGAGATCTCCCGGGCCCGCCCTGTTTGCGTGCGCGACGAACTACTTGGTCTCGTCGGCGGCCTCGTCGGTCGCCTCGGCCTCGACGGCCTCGTCAGCGACGTCGGCGTCGACGGTCTCGTCGGTCTCGACCTCGGCGGCAGCCTCAGCGGCCTCCGCCTCGACGGCGGCCTCGGCCTCGACGTCCTCGGTCACGACGTCGTCTTCGACGACGGGTGCCTCGGTCGCCGGAGCGGCCTTGGTCTTCGGCGTGACGGGCTCGAGCACGAGCTCGATGACCGCCATGGGCGCGTTGTCGCCCTTGCGGAAGCCGGTCTTGATGACGCGCGTGTAGCCACCCTGACGGTCGGCAACGAGCGGCGCGATCTCGGTGAAGAGCTCGTGCACGACACCGCGGTCGGTGATCGTCTCAAGCACCTTGCGACGGTTGTGCAGGTCGCCGCGCTTGGCCTGCGTGATGAGGCGCTCGGCGACGGGCTGGAGGCGCTTGGCGCGAGTCTCGGTGGTCTGGATGCGCTTGTGCGTGAACAGCTGCGCGGCCATCTGGCCAAGAATCATGCGCTCGTGGGTGGGACCGGCGCCGATGCGGGGACCCTTAGTAGGCTTAGGCATTCTCGTGATCTCTTTCTGAAACTTTGTTTCCGCGACTTCGCGGGTTAGATGTACTCGCCGCTATCTTCGCCGGCACCGTAGAAGTGCGTGCCCTCGAAACCGGGAACCGAGTCCTTGAGGCTCAGGCCCATGCTCGACAGCTTGTCGCGAACCTCATCGACCGACTTCTGACCGAAGTTGCGGATGTTCATGAGCTGCGTCTCGCTCAGTGCGACGAGCTGCGACACCGTGGTGATGCCCTCGCGCATGAGGCAGTTGTACGAACGCACCGACAGGTCGAGGTCGTTGATGCTCATCGAGAGCTCTTCGTTGATGACCTGGTCGACCGGCGCGGGGCCGATCTCGATGCCCTCGGCCTCGACGTTGAGCTCGCGCGCGAGCCCGAACAGCTCGACCAGCGTACCGCCAGCCGACGCAACCGCGTCACGCGGGGGCATCGACTGCTTGGTCTCGACGTCAACGACGAGACGGTCGAAGTCGGTGCGCTCGCCGGCACGGGTGGCCTCGACGCGATAGGTGACCTTGAGCACGGGCGAGTAGATCGAGTCGACCGGAATCTGGCCGGCCTCCGAGTACTCGTTCCGGTTCTGCTGCGCCGAGACGTAGCCGCGGCCGCGCTCGACCGTGAGCTCGAGTTCGAACTTCGCGTCGTCGTTCAGCGTCGCGATCACGAGGTCGGGGTTGTGAATCTCAACACCGGCCGGAGCCGAAATGTCGGCAGCGGTCACCTCGCCGGCACCCGTCTTACGCAGGTACGCGGTGATCGGCTCGTCGTGCTCGCTCGAAACAACGAGCTGCTTGATGTTGAGGATGATCTCGGTGACGTCCTCTTTCACGCCCGGAATGGTCGTGAACTCGTGCTGCACGTTGTCGAGGCGGATGCTCGTGACGGCCGCGCCCGGAATCGAGCTGAGCAGGGTGCGACGAAGCGAGTTGCCGAGCGTGTAGCCGAAGCCGGGCTCGAGCGGCTCGATGACGAAGCGCGAACGGTACTCCGAGACGTTTTCCTCGGTGAGGGTGGGGCGCTGTGCAATGAGCACTGTGTGGTTCCTTTCGGCAAAGCGTCCGCTATATGACGCTTGGCGTGATCGTGAGGAGGTGCCTCACTTCAGGTAGGTAGTTGTGCGAAAGACAGGCAGTGTCCGGCGTGCGCCGGAAGGTCGCCCTGCCCTCGGTTGAGGGAGGGCGACCGGGGGCGTTAGACGCGACGGCGCTTCGGCGGGCGGGCGCCGTTGTGCGCCTGCGGGGTGACGTCGGTGATCGAACCGACCTCGAGGCCCGCGCCCTGCAGCGAACGGATTGCCGTCTCGCGGCCCGAACCCGGACCCTTCACGAAGACGTCAACCTTCTTCATGCCGTGCTCCTGCGCCTGGCGGGCAGCCGACTCGGCGGCGAGCTGCGCGGCGAAGGGCGTCGACTTGCGCGAGCCCTTGTAGCCGACGGCACCCGACGATGCCCAGCTGATCACGGCGCCGGTGGTGTCAGTGATCGACACGATGGTGTTGTTGAACGTCGACTTGATGTGCGCCTGGCCGACGGCGACGTTCTTGTTGCTCTTGCGGCGCGGCTTGCGCGCAGCGCTCTTGGGGGTAGCCAATTCTTCTCTCCTACGAAATTCGGTTCACTCACATCCGCGGTGCGGACGGGTTACTTCGCCTTCTTCTTGCCGGCGACGGTGCGCTTCGGGCCCTTGCGGGTGCGCGCGTTGGTCTTCGTGCGCTGACCGTGCACGGGGAGGCCACGACGGTGGCGGATACCCTGGTAGCTTCCGATTTCGACCTTGCGGCGGATGTCGGCGGCGACCTCACGGCGAAGGTCACCCTCAACCTGGTAGGTGCCTTCGATGTGGTCGCGGAGGGCGACGAGCTGCTCGTCGCTGAGGTCCTTCACGCGGGTGTTGCCGTCGACGCCGGTGACCTCGAGCGACTTGAGCGCCCGGGTGCGGCCGATGCCGTAAATGTAGGTGAGTGCGACCTCGACGCGCTTTTCGCGCGGGAGGTCTACGCCTGCGAGACGTGCCATTGGAGTGTGCTCCTAGATGGTGAGAGGTGTGGTGCAACAGCTGGGCCCCGGCCTCGTGCCCGGAGGTGTCCCCGACCGCGGTGCGATCGGTTCTCGCCGTTGCGATTGCAATATTGAGTTGTCTTCACCGCCGAAGCGGTGGGATGCGCGGCGGCTGGACCGCCCGCGACTAGCCCTGGCGCTGCTTGTGACGCGGGTTGTCGCAGATGACCATGACGCGGCCGTGACGACGGATCACACGGCACTTGTCGCACATCTTCTTTACCGAAGGCTTGACCTTCATGTCTGTTCTTCTTTCTTCGCTGGCCTCGTGCCGACGCGGAAGTGCGCCGGCCGTTCCTTATCTGGCCGAGACGAACTGCAGGCTACTTGTAGCGGTAGACGATGCGGCCACGCGTGAGGTCGTAGGGGCTGAGCTCTACGATGACTCGGTCTTCGGGGAGGATGCGGATGTAGTGCTGCCGCATCTTGCCGGAGATGTGTGCGAGGACCTTGTGTCCATTGGAAAGTTCGACACGGAACATTGCGTTCGGCAATGCTTCGATGACCGTGCCTTCGATCTCGATGACGCCGTCTTTTTTGGCCATAGCCTCACTGTCGCTTGCTGTAGTTCGCCGCATGCCAGTCATGCGGAAATCGACTCTGCCGCAGACATACCGGAAGCAGGCGCGACAAGCCGACTTTCAACTATAGGCTGGCGCTCCGTGGAATCGCAAGTGGGAGTTCGGACTGTGCATCGAACTCCAGACGCCCCGAGCGTAGCACTTCGCCGCGCCAGGGCGCGGGAGGCGCGACATACGCGTCGAACACTCGGGCAAACTCGTCGGATTCCATGTCCGAGGCTCGTGGTGTGTCGAGGTTCCAACGCCTTCTCCCTCACCGCGCCCCGCCCCCGCCGACTGACGGCAACTTGCGGCTATTCCAAGCCGAAAGCCGCAAGTTCCCGTCAGTCAGCGGAGATCAAACGGATGGGCGCGAGTGGATGGGGGGCGACGCCAGCGAATGTCGCACGGTCACGGTGAGCTGACGATCCAGCGCCTCCACCCCACCCCTCACCGCCGACTGACGGCAACTTGCGACATTTCCAGCGCGAAAGCCGCAAATTCCCGTCAGTCAGCGGAGATCAGAGGGATGGGCGCGCGGATGCGGCGACGTCAGGAAATGTCGCAGGGTCGTGGTCGACTACAAGCAAGGCAAACAGGAGCGGAAGGAGGCGACCGAGATGACCAACACGGCACCCGAGTACGGCGATGACCTCTCTGACGAGAGCCTGCGCGCGGCGCTCGAACGCTTCCACGCCGACCTGCGCACGCGCGCCGCCGTTGATGCGTCAGACCTCACGACGTACGCCACGATCTACCGCACCGCGCAGGCCTACACGAAGCGTGACTGCGGGCCGGCGGTCGCCGCAACGAAGCGTGATCAGACGTTCCGGTGGCACCTGCGATCCGTCGCCGGTGAATTCGCGTGCGACGCGCAACTCACCGACAACTCCCTCATGAACCGCGCGCACAACGCGAACGACCTGTTCACGAAGTTCCCCTACTGGCACGACGCGCTCTCCGAAGCTGCGGTGCAGGTCGGGCACGTCAACGCGATGCTCCGACAGCACACGCCCGTAGCGGAGCGGCACTACGAGCGATACGGCAAGGAAGTCCTCCGGTACGCGAAGACCCACACCGTGCCGCAAACCGAGTCGTTCGCGAAACAACTCGCCGCGAAACTCGCGCGCGAAGACTTCGAACGCGCCCACAAAGCCGCGTTCGCACAACGACGCGTCCTCGTCGACCAAGACGACTACGGCATGACCTACCTCACCGCGTACCTCCCCGCGGCGACCGCAGCAGCGATCCACGAACGACTGTCACGTGACGCGCAGGCGATGGCCGAGGTCGCGAAAGCCGAAGCAGTTGAGCGCCGCGGGGAGGACGGGCTCGAAGCCGACGCCCG
>NZ_KB907080.1 GCF_000381765.1 [Zimmermannella] faecalis ATCC 13722
AGCTGATAGGCCGTGAGCCGATCCGAAACCGATAAATCTTTCCAACCAGAGGAGATGCCTCCCTGGCACATATCCAGTATTAGCCACCGTTTCCGGTGGTTATTCCAGAGTCTCGGGCACGTTGCTCACGTGTTACTCACCCGTTCGCCACTAATCCACCCCAGCAAGCTGGAGCTTCATCGTTCGACTTGCATGTGTTAAGCACGCCGCCAGCGTTCGTCCTGAGCCAGGATCAAACTCTCCGTAAAAAATTACAACACCCACCCACACCACAAAAGCGCAGGCAAGCTGAGTTCAACCCAGACAACAAAACACCAAAATCAATCTGGCGATCATTATCCAAAATATAAAAGGAACCAAAATAACCAACCCCCAAAAGGGCTAGTCACGAGGTAACCAAAAAAATGGCATATGACAATTTAAAGTGCACACTGTTGAGTTCTCAAAGACCGTTCGCTTCTCATTTTCACGACGCATTGCATCGCTGCTACTAAGAGCTCCTCGGTGTCGACTTGCTTGCGTGTCGGACGATGTCTGACTTGGCTCGCGAGCCGATCTGTTGTTAGGTCTGCAACCTTACCCCGGCGCGCCGTGGCGCGCAAGTGGCCCGAGCGTTGTAGTCTGATCGACTGCGTCGCTCTGGCTGCGACCGCTGCCCCCTTCGCGATTCGCACCAGATGGTGTTTCTTTCGCTGCGGTGGCAACAGATGAATACTTTACGGAGATCCCGGGGGTCGCGCAAATCGCTCCAGCATCCCGGGCGTGTCGCCAGTGTTTACCTGGGAAGGCGTGATTTCGACGGAAAACGATCGCGGGGCGGGAGAGCTCGCTGCTCCCCCGCCCCGCGTCGATATCGTCGGAAAACTTACCGAACGATGGCACCCACGAGCGTCTTCTTGCCGCGCCGAATCACCACGGCGCCGCCGGCGAGCAGATGTTGTTCACCGAGCACCGCGTGCTCATCGTCGACCTTCGCCTTGTTGATCGTCACCCCGCCCTGCTTGATCGCACGGCGTGCTGCCGAAAGTGAGCTTTCTGCCTCGGTCGCGACAAGCAGCTCGGCGACCGACTGCCCGAGGGTCGCCTCGACGTGCGGGAGCTCGGCGATTGCCTGACCCAGCACATCCTCACCGAGGGCGGCGAGATCTCCGTTGCCGAAGAGCGCCTCCGACGCGTCGATCGCCGCATCGGTCGCCTCATCGCCGTGCACCAGTCGGGTAACCGCCGATGCGAGCGCGCGCTGCGCCGAGCGGCGGAACGGTTCGTCAGCAACCTGCTGCGCAAACTCCGCGATTTCCTCACGGTTGTAGAACGTGAAGATCTTCAACCGGTCGACGACGTCGCGGTCATCGGTGTTGAGCCAGAACTGGTAGAACGCGTACGGCGACGTGAGCTCGGCATTGATCCAGATGGCGTTGCCCTCGGACTTGCCGAACTTCGTTCCGTCGGAGTTCGTGATGAGCGGGGTACCGAGCGCGTGTGCCGGCTTACCCTCCGCGCGACGAATCAGGTCGACGCCGCCGACGAGGTTGCCCCACTGGTCGGAGCCACCCGTCTGCAGCTCGAGCCCGTACCGGCGATTGAGCTCGAGGAAGTCAAACGCCTGCAGAATCTGGTAGCTGAACTCCGTGTACGAGATGCCCGCCTCGGAGTTGAGCCGCGCCGACACCGCATCCTTCTTCAGCATTGACCCGACGCGGAAGTACTTGCCGAGATCGCGAAGGAAGTCGAGCGCACTGAGGTCACCCGTCCAGTCGAGGTTGTTCGCCATGCGCGCGGCGAACTCGCCTTCGAACGACAGGTAGCCCTCGATCTGGTCGCGCAGACCGTTCACCCACTCGGCAACCGTCTCGCGCGAGTTCAGCGTGCGCTCCGACGTCGGGCGCGGGTCACCGATGAGGCCCGTGGACCCGCCAACGAGGCCGATCGGGTGGTTGCCGGCGAGCTGGATGCGCCGAAGCAGCAACAGCTGCACGAGGTGGCCGAGGTGCAAACTCGGTGCGGTCGGGTCGAAACCGCAGTAATACGTGATCGGGCCCTGGTTCATCCGTTCGCGGAGCGCGTCGAGGTCGGTGTGGACGTGGAGGTAACCGCGCCACTCGAGCTCGTCGAGGATGTGGTCGAACGACGGGTCGTTCTGCTGCCAGGAGAGATCACGTTTGGTCACGGCGCTAACGCTACCAACTTCGCCGCCCCACGAGGAAACGACGAGCGCCCCGGATCCGAGGATTCGGGGCGCCGCGACGGATGGGCTACGCGAGCCGCAACCGCAGCTTCTCGAGCTGCGCCCGCACGGACTCAGGTGCCGTACCGTTCACGCCGTTGCGCGACGCAACCGAGCCGTCGATCGTGAGCACCTCGCGCACCTCGGGAGTGAGGTGCGCCGAGACGCCCGCGAAGTCGGCGTCGCTGAGACCGTCGAGATCAACGCCCCGCGACTCCGCGAGCTTCACGAGGCTGCCCGAAATTTCGTGGGCGTCGCGGAACGGCACGTGCCGCTTCACGAGCCACTCGGCAACATCGGTCGCGAGCGAGAAGCCCTGCGGCGCGAGTTCGCGCATCCGCTCACCGTGGAAGACCATCGTGCGCACCATGCCGGTGAACGCTGGCAGCAGCACCTCGAGCTGCTCGAACGAGTCGAACAGCGGCTCTTTGTCTTCCTGCAGATCGCGGTTATACGCGAGCGGCATCGCCTTGAACGTCGACAGCAGGCCCGTGAGGTTGCCGATGAGTCGGCCCGACTTGCCGCGCGCGAGCTCGGCGATGTCGGGGTTCTTCTTCTGCGGCATGATGCTCGAACCCGTCGAGTACGAGTCGTCGAGCGTGAGGAACTCGAACTCCCGCGTGTTCCAGAGGATGACCTCCTCGGCGAACCGCGACACGTCGACCCCCACCTGCGCGAGCACGAACGCGGCCTCGCTCACGAGGTCGCGCGCTGCCGTGCCGTCGATCGAGTTCTCGACCGCCGCCGAGAAGCCGAGCTCGGTCGCAACCGCGTCGGCGTCGAGCCCCAGCGTCGAGCCCGCGAGCGCGCCCGACCCGTACGGCGAGTCGGCGAGCCGCTCCCCCAGGTCGTCGAGACGCGAAAGGTCGCGCACGAGCGGCCACGCGTGGGCGAGCAGGTGGTGTGCGAGCAGCACCGGCTGCGCGTGCTGCAGGTGCGTGCGCCCCGGCATGATGACGTCGAGGTTCGCCTCGGCCTGCCCCGAAATCGCCTCGACGAGGTCGCGCAGCAGCTGCCGCAGCTTCGCCGATTCGTCGCGGATGTACATGCGCACGAACGTCGCGATCTGGTCGTTTCGGCTCCGGCCGGCACGAAGCTTGCCGCCGAGCTCGTGCCCCGCGACCTCCATGAGGCCACGCTCGAGCGCCGAGTGCACATCCTCATCTGCCTCGGCGGCGACGAAGCGGCCGTCGGTGACGCGCGCCTCGAGCTCGTCGAGCGCCGCGTGCATGTCGGCGTTCTCTTGCTCGGTCAGGTACCCCGCTGCCGCGAGCGCGTTCGCGTGCGCCCGCGAGCCCGCGAGGTCGTAGTGCGCGAGTTTCCAGTCGAACTGCGTCGACTTCGACAGCCGCGCGAGCTCGGGCGACGGGCCGCCGGCGAAGCGGCCACCCCAGAGGGCGCCGTCTTCGCCGGCCCGTGACGTCGAGTCGCTCATGCCCTACAGCTCGGGCTGGTCGCGGCGGGCAGCGATCTTCGAGGGCAGCGAGTGCAGCTCGATGAAGCCGCGCGCGGCGTCCTGGTTGAAGGTGTTGCCGGTGTCGTACGTCGCGAGCGAGTAGTCGTAGAGCGATTCGTCGGAGCGGCGACCCGTCACGACGGCACGGCCCTGGTGGAGGGTCATGCGCACCTCGCCCGTGACCTTCTCCTGCGTGTGATCGATGAACGTGTCGAGCGCGCGCTTGAGGCCGCCGAACCAGAGGCCGTCGTACACGAGGTTGCCCCACTCGATCTCAACGCCCCGCTTGTAGCGGTGCACGTCGCGCTCGAGCGCGAGGTCTTCGAGGTGCGTGTGCGCCTCGATGAGCGCGATCGCGCCGGGAGCCTCGTAGATCTCACGCGACTTGATGCCAACGAGACGGTCTTCGACCATGTCGAGGCGGCCAACGCCGTGCTGGCCGGCGAGCTCGTTCATGCGCTCGACAATCTGGAGCATGCTGAGGCGCTCACCGTTGATCGAGACGGGCGTGCCCGACTCGAACGCGAGCGTCACCTCGGTGGCCTCGCGCGGGGTCGTCGGGTCCTGCGTGTACTCGTAGAGGTCTTCGATCGGGCCGTTCCACGGGTCCTCAAGGAACCCGGTCTCGACCGCGCGGCCCCAGACGTTCTGGTCGACCGAGTAGGGCGACGCCTTCGACTGGCGAATCGGGAGGTTGTGCTCGCCGGCGTACTCGATCGCGACGTCGCGCGTGAGCGACAGGTCGCGGATCGGCGCGATCGACGTGAGCTCGGGCGCGACGGCCGCGACTGCGGCCTCAAAGCGCACCTGGTCGTTGCCCATACCGGTGCAGCCGTGCGCGATCGAGTTCGCGCCGAGCTCGCGAGCGGTGCGCGCGAGGTGGCGGGCGATGAGTGGACGCGAGAGTGCTGACACGAGCGGGTAGCGACGCTGGTACATCGCGTTCGCCTTGAGGGCAGGCACGAGGTAGTCGTCGGCGAACTCGTCGCGGGCGTCGATGACGACGGCCTCGACGGCGCCGCAGTCAAGCGCACGCTGGCGAATCTGCTCGAGGTCCTCGCCCGCCTGCCCGACGTCGATCGCCAGCGCGATGACCTCTCGGCCGGTGCGCTCCTTGATCCACGGGATGGCGACGGAGGTGTCAAGGCCTCCCGAGTACGCGAGCACAATACGCTCAGTCATGTTGCTCCTTCTGGATGGGGTGGTCTGGCATAAGTCTAGGCGCCGGGCAGTGATCTGCCCGGCGCCAAATCGGCAGCTAGGCCGGAAGCTCGACGCCGCGCGCCTGCGCAAGCAGCCACACGAGCAGCGCCTTCTGGGCGTGGAGGCGGTTCTCGGCCTCGTCCCAGATCGCCGACTGCGGGCCGTCGATCACGTCGGCGTCGACCTCGTAGCCGCGATCGGCAGGGAGGCAGTGGAGGAAGATCGCGTTGTCCTTCGCGTGACCCATGAGCTCCGCGGTCACGCGGTACGACTCGAATGCGGCAACGCGCTCGGCACGCTCCTCCTCAAGCCCCATCGACACCCAGGTGTCGGTGACGACGACGTCGGCGCCCGCGACGAGCGCCGCCGCGTCGGTGCCGACCTCGACCGAACCGCCCTGCTCGGCCGCGATCTCGCGCGCCCGGGCGACGACGTCCTCGCGGGGCAGGTAGCCCTCGGGCGACGCGACCGCGACGTGCATGCCGGCGAGCGCGCAGGCAAGCAGGTACGAGTGGCCCATGTTGCTCGCGCCGTCGCCGACAAACACGAGCTTTTGCCCGGCCGTCGCGCCGCGGTGCTCACGAATCGTGAGCAGGTCGGCGAGCAGCTGGCACGGGTGGAAATCGTCACTCAGCGCGTTCACGATCGGCACTCGCGCGCCCTCAGCCATCTCTTCCAGGCCCGACTGCGCGTACGTGCGCCACACGATCGCCGAGACCATGCGCTCAAGCACGCGCGCCGTATCCGACGGGGTCTCCTTGCCACCGAGCTGGCTCGACGCCGTCGTGAAGATGAGCGGGCTGCCGCCGAGCTCCGAAACCCCGACGTGGAACGACACACGCGTGCGGGTCGAGCTCTTGTCGAAGATCACGGCCACCGACTGGGGCCCCTCGAGCGGGCGCGCGAGGAATCGGTCACGCTTGAGCTTCGCCGCGAGGTCGAGAATCGTCGACTGCTCGGCGGCGGTGACATCGTCGTCGCGAAGGAAGTGGCGGATCATAGGGAGCCTTTCGGGTTGGGTGGCGCGGCTACGAGGAGACCTCGGTGCCGAACCCGTCGGTGGTGAAGATTTCGAGGAGCGTCGAGTGAGCGACGCGGCCATCAATGATCGTCGCACGGGAGACCCCGCCGTCGACCGCCTCGAGGCAGGCCTGCGCCTTCGGGATCATGCCCGACTCGAGCGACGGCAGCAGTTCGCGCAGCTCGTCGCTCGTGATCGTCGACGTGAACGACGAACGGTCGGGCCAGTTGCGGTACAGCCCCTCAACGTCGGTGAGCATCACGAGCTTGCGCGCGCCGAGCGCTACCGCGAGCGCGGCGGCGGCGCGGTCAGCGTTGATGTTCAGCGCCTTGCGGGGCTGGTCGACGTCGCTCGCAATTGTCGACACGACCGGGATGCGCCCCGCGGCAATGTCGGCCGCGACAACCTGCGGGTTCACGGCGACGATCTCGCCGACGTGGCCGAGGTCGACCGGGTTACCGGCCGCGTCGGTCGTCTTGCGGCGCGCCTGGAACAGCCCCGCATCTTCCCCCGACGTGCCGGTCGCGACCGGCGCGACGTCGTTGATCGCGGACACGAGCTCGCGGGCCACCTGTCCACCGAGCACCATGCGCACGACCTCCATCGCCTCACCGGAGGTGTACCGGTACCCGGCGCGGAACTCCGACTCGATACCGAGGCGGTCGAGCATCCGAGAGATGTGCGGGCCGCCGCCGTGCACGACGATGGGCTTCACGCCGGCGTAGCGCAGGAACGCGATGTCCTGCGCAAACGCCTCGATGAGCTCGGGGTCGATCATCGCGTTGCCGCCGAACTTCACGACGACGATCTCGCCGCGATACTGCTGCATCCACGGGAGCGCCTCGATGAGCGTCTCGACCTTCGCGGTCGACGCGGCGAGCCACGGGAGGGTGCTGGAAGCCATGCTGCCTTTTCTGCCTACGACGAGTAGGCGCTGTTCTCGTGCACGTAGTCGTGCGTGAGGTCGTTCGTGAGGATGCTCGCCGAGGCGTCGCCCGCGTGCAGGTCGATGCGCACCTCGGTCGCGCGCGGCGTGAGGTCGACCGTGTCGACCGGTGCGTCGGGCGTACCCGCGCGGCACACCATGATGCCGTTCATTGAGACATCGATCACCTGCGGCTCGAACTTCGCGTCGGTCGTGCCGATCGCGGCGAGCACGCGGCCCCAGTTCGGGTCGTTGCCGAAAATCGCGGCCTTGAAGAGGTTCGAGCGGCTCACCGCGCGCGAGACCGCGACGGCCTCGTTTTCGGTCGCGGCCCCGACCGTCGTGATCGTGATGTCATGGCTCGCTCCCTCGGCGTCAGCCTGCAGCTGCCGCGCGAGGTCCTGGCAGAGGTCGACGAGGAGCGCCGTGAACTCGGCCGTGTCGGGCGTCACTCCGCTCGCACCCGACGCGAGCAGCGCGACGGTGTCGTTCGTCGACATCGCGCCGTCGGAGTCGAGGCGATCGAAGCTGAGGCGGGTCGCCTCGCGCAGGGCGGCATCGAGTGCCGGCGACTCGAGGTCGGCGTCGGTCGTCACGACGACGAGCATCGTTGCGAGGCCGGGCGCGAGCATGCCCGCGCCTTTGGCGATCGCGCCGATCGCGTATCCATCACCCTCGCGTAGCGCCGTCTTCGGCACCGAGTCGGTCGTGAGAATGCCTGCGGCCGCGTTCGCCGACGCGGCCTCGTCGCTCGCGAGCTCGGCCACCGCGGCGTCGACTCCCCGCAGCACCCCGGCGCGGAACGTCTCGTCGCCCGAGCCGATGAGTCCCGTCGAGCACACGATGATGTCGTCGGGCTGCAGCTGCAGCCGTTCGGCGGCGCGCTCCGCGGTGAGCCGCGTCGTGTCGGCGCCGAACTCGCCCGTGAAGCAATTCGCGCCACCCGAGTTGAGCACGATTGCCGAGGCCGCACCGTCAGCGACGATGCGGCGCGACCACGTGACCGGGTGCGCCTCGCAGCGGTTGCTCGTGAACACCGCCGCGGCCGCCGCCGACGGGCCGTCGTTTACGACGACGACGACATCGCGACCGCCGCTCGCCTTCAGGCCGGCTTCAACCCCGGCGGCACGGAATCCTTTTGGCGCGGTAATGGTCACGGGGCAACTCCGTTCACGGGCAGGGCGGTCGCCTCGTCGAGGCCGAGCGCGAGATTGGCAGACTGGATCGCGGCGCCGGCGGTGCCCTTGCCGAGGTTGTCGATTGCGCTGATCGCAACGAGCCGGCCGGCGCGCTCGTCGATGCCGACGGCGAGCTGCGTGCGATTCGAACCGAGCACATCGCCCGTGCGCGGGTAGCGGCCGTCGGTGAGGTACTCGATGAAGCCCTCGTCGCCGTAGGCCTCGCGGTACACGTCGTCGATGCGGGACTGGTCAACACCCTCGGCGAGCGCGCCCGAGACCGTCGCGAGAATCCCGCGGGCCGTCGGCACGAGCACGGGCGTGAACGCGAGGCGCACGTCGAGGCCGGATGCGCGGCGGAGGTTCTGCCGGATCTCGGGGTTGTGGCGGTGGCCACCAAAGGCGTTGTACGGGGCGATGTTGCCCATGAGTTCGCTGCCGAGCATGCCCACCGACGCCTTCTTGCCAGCGCCGGATGGGCCGACCGCGAGCACCGCGGCGAGGTCGATCGCCCCAACGAGGCCAGCGCGCAGCGCCGGGGCGAGCGCGAGCGTCACGGCCGTGACGTTGCAGCCCGGCACCGCGATGCGCGAGGCGCCCGGCAGGTTGGCGCGCTGTTTGCTGCCATCGTCGAGTACCAACTCGGGCATGCCGTAGGTCCAGGTGCCCGCGAACTCGCCCGGGTAGTAGTCGACCCAGTCTTGTTCCCGCTCGAGGCGGTGGTCGGCGCCCGCGTCAACGACGAGCGAGGTGTCGTCGCCGAGCTCAGACGAAATCGCCGCGGACTTGCCGTGCGGCAGCGCCAGGAACACGACGTCGTGGCCGCGCAGGTGCTCGGCGTCGGTCGGCTGCAGCTCGAGGTCGCCGTACGAGAAGAGGTGCGGGTGAACCGCACGCAACGACTGACCCGCCTGCTGGTGCGCCGTGACCGTGCGCACGTCGAACTCGGGGTGATTCGCGAGCAGCCGGAGGAGCTCGCCTCCGCCATACCCACTGGCCCCAGCGACCGCTACCGAATACGTCATAGTCGTCATCCTACGCGGGGCGGCGCCTAGGCTAGGGAGCGATGACTTCCTCGGTAATTAGCGACGCGCGCGCCCGAGAACTGCGCCGCGACTTCCCCATTCTTCACGAGCAGGTGCACGGCGACCCGCTCGTCTATCTCGACTTCGGGGCGACCGCGCAGCGCTCGAGCGCCGTGCTCGAGGCGGAGCGCGAGTTCCTCGAGCACCGCAACGCCGCCGTCCACCGCGGCGCCCACGAGCTCGCGGCACTCTCGACGAGCGACTACGAGGAGTCCCGCGACATCGTCGCGCGCTTCGTCGGCGCCGACGCCGACGAGATCGCCTGGCAGGCCGGCGCGACCGATGCGCTCAACACGGTTGCCCTCGGCATCGCGGCGGCGTCACGCGGACGGGGCGGCGACGACTCGGTGCCGCTACGGCTCGGCCCCGGCGACGAGATCGTCGTAACCGAGGCCGAACACCACGCGAACCTCGTGCCCTGGCAGGAGCTCGCGCTCGCGACGGGCGCGACGCTGCGCTGGATTCCCGCGAACGAGCGGGGCACCTGGTCGATCGATGACGCCCGCGCCGTCGTCGGCCCCGCGACCCGGGTGCTCGCGTTCGCGCACGTCTCGAACGTCACGGGCATGATCGCCCCGGTCGCCGAGCTCGTCGAGCTCGCCGCTTCGGTCGGAGCGATCACCGTGCTCGACGCGTGCCAGTCGGTGCCGCACCGCCCCGTCGACTTGCACGAGCTCGGCGTCGACTTCGCCGCGTTCTCGAGCCACAAGATGACCGGCCCGAACGGACTCGGCGTACTCTACGGCCGCCGCGAGCGCCTCGCGCAGCTCCCGCCCGCCCGCACGGGCGGCTCGATGATCGAGGTCGTCACGATGGAGGCGACCACCTTCATGGATCCGCCGACCCGCTTCGAGGCCGGCACGCAGGCCGTGCCGCAGGTCGTCGGCCTCGCCGCCGCGTGCCGCTACCTCGACCGCGTCGGCATGGCGTCGATTCGCGACCACGAGGAAGCGCTGGGCGCGCTCATGGTCGAACGCCTCGGCGCGCTCGAGGGCGTGCGGGTGCTCGGCGACGACGCGTCGGTGGCCCGCTCGGGCCTCGCCGCCTTCACGGTCGACGGCGTGCACTCGCACGACGTGTCGCAGTTCCTCGACGCGCGCGGCATCGCCGTGCGCGGCGGACACCACTGCGCCCAGCCGCTGCACCGCCGGCTCGGACTCACCGCATCGACCCGCGCCTCGACCTACCTCACGACTACGACCGACGAGATCGACGCGCTGATCGACGCCCTCGGCGACGTACGCGCCTACTTCGGGGCCAATCGATGAGCGGGCTCGACTCGCTGTACCAAGACCTCATTCTCGACGCGTCGAAACGGCGCACGGGTGAGGGGGAGATCGAGCCGTTCGATGCCGAGCACTTCGAGAAAAACCCGTCGTGCGGCGACGAGCTCCGCCTGCGGGTGCGAGTCGAGGACGGCCGCGTGGCCGAGGTCGGTTGGGTCGGCGACGGCTGCTCGATCTCGATGGCGTCGGCCGCGATCATGGTCGAGCAGCTCACCGGTGCCTCGGTCGAGCGCGCCCGCGAGGGCGTCGAGGTGCTCCGCGGCATGCTCCGCTCGCGCGGGAACGCGACGCTCACCGACGACGAAGAAGAGCTGCTCGGCGACGCGATTGCATTCGAGGGCGTCGGCAAGTACGTCATGCGTGTGAAGTGCGCGATGCTCGCGTGGGTCGCGCTCGAAGCCGCCCTCCGCGAGGCCGGGTAGGCCAACGCTGCTGGAAACCCCAAAATGGGTGGGGCATAACCGACCTGGTCGGTTATGCCCCACCCATTTTGGGGTTTGCGTCCGTTTCGGGACGGAAGGCGGCCTATGCGCGAATCGTCGCACCGAAGCGGGTCGCAGCCTCGGCGGCGCCGGCTTCCTTCGCCTCGGTCGCCTCGGCGGCCGTGAGCGTGCGGTCGTCGGCGCGGAACCGCAGCGCGAACGTGAGGGACTTCTCGCCCTCCTCGAGCCCGCGGCCGCGGTAGTCGTCGACGAGGCGGATGTGCTCGAGCAACTCCCCCGCCCCGGCGATGACCGCGTCGCGCACGTCGGCCGCCGCGATCCCGGCGTCGACCACGAGCGAGAGGTCCTGCGTCGCGGCCGGGAAGCCGACAATCGTGCCGGCCGAGACGTGACGCTCGGAGTGCGCGAGCAGGGCGTCGACGTCGAGCTCGACCGCGCCGACGACCCGCGGCAGGTCGTGCGACTCGGCAACCTCGGGGTGCAGCTCACCGGCGAAGCCGATCGAGTGTTCGGCGCCCGCCGCATCAACGACGAACACCTCGGCGCAGCGGCCGGGGTGGAACGCCCCGTGCGTGCCCTGTCGCACCCGCAGTGTCGCCGCGGTCGCGAGCGCGACCCGGTCAAGCACCTCGAGCGCGTCCTGCCACCCGAACGCCACGGCGTCGAGGCCGGGCTGCTTCTCGGTGCGCTCACCGACGAGCATGACGGCAAGCGAGTACGGCTGCGGCGGGATCCCGTCGTTCAGCTCTGCGAGCTTCTCGTCGCTCGGGCGCTCCGCGACCGGCGGCAGCTCGGCAACGCCGTACTCTCGGCCAGGCTCGGGACGGAACACGCGTCCGAGCTCGTAGACCGCAACGTTCGGGCGACCGCGCGACACGTTGCGGTGCGCGACGCCGGCGAGCCCGGGCAGAATGCTCCGGCGCAGCCAGGCGGTCTTCGCGTCCATCGCGTTCGCGAGCTTCACCGACGGCAGCGGCGTGCCGTCGGGCGACGAGAACAGCGTGTTCTCGGCCTCGGTGACGAACGGGTACGAGAGCACCTCGACCGCGCCGGCCGCGGCGAGCACGTCGCTGAGCTGGCGGCGAAGCGCCTGCTCGCGGCTCGGGCCGTGACCGCTCGTCGCCTGCGGCACAACCGAGGGAATCCGGTCGAACCCGCGCAGGCGGCCGACCTCCTCGACGAGCGTGACGGGCTCGGTGAGGTCGCCGCGCCAGGTCGGCGGCGTGACCGTGAGCACGTCGTCGCCCTCGACGTCGCAGCCGACGGCGAGGAGCGCGTCGACAATCTCGGCCCGCGAGTAGTCGATGCCCATGAGCTGGCTCGGCAGCGACAGCGGCAGGTCGATCGACTCGGGCTGTTCGGGTGTGCCGAGCAGCGAGCCGGCCGCGGCGAGCGTGCCGCCGGCGAGGTCGACGAGCAGCTCGGCGACGCGCGCTGCCGCGAGCTGGGTCACGGCCGGGTCGACGCCGCGCTCGAAGCGGCGTGACGCCTCCGACGGCAGCTTGTGCCGGCGGGCCGTGCGCGCGATCGACACCGAGGCGAACGTCGCGGCCTCGATGAACACGTTGGTCGTCTCGTTCGTGAGCTCGGTCTCGGCGCCACCCATGACGCCCGCGAGACCGATCGGCCCGCGGTCGTCGGTGATGAGGATGTCCTCGTCGCTGAGCTCGCGATCGCGACCGTCGAGCGTCGTGAGCCGCTCGCCCGCCGTCGCGCGACGCACGTGGATGCCACCGCGCAGCTGGTCGAGGTCGTAGCCGTGAATCGGCTGGCCGAGCTCGAGCATGACGTAGTTCGTGATGTCGATGAGCAGCCCGAGCGAGCGGATGCCCGCGAGCCGAAGGCGGCCCGACAGCCAGCTCGGCGTGGGGCGGGTGCCGTCGACGCCCGTGACGACGATGCCGGCGAAGACCTCGCTGAGCGGCTGATCACGCACGGCGCGCTCGTCGGCGACGGTCACCGGCACGCGCACGTCGGTGGGCGACGGAGCGAGCGCGGCGCTCGCGATCGCCGCGAGCTCGTCGCGCAGCGCCGGGTCGTGGAAGTCGGCGTCGGTCGCGTGCGAGTACTCGCGGGCGAGGCCGCGCATCGACATCGCGTAGCCGCGGTCGGGCGTCACGTTGACCTCGACCGCAACGTCGTCGAGACCGAACAGCGGCAGTGCGGGCTCACCGATCTCGCCGCCGAGACCGAGCTTGTTCAGCACGATGATGCCGTCGTGGTCGTCACCGAGGCCGAGCTCGCGCTGCGACGCCATCATGCCGTCGGACGTGTGCCCGTAGGTCTTGCGGGCGGCGATGTGGAAGTCGCCGGGCAGCACCGAGCCGGGCAGCGTCACCACGACGCGGTCGCCGACCTCGAAGTTGTGGGCGCCGCAGACGATGCCGCGCACGTCGGCACCGCCGTCGGCCGCGGGCTGCCCGTCGGGGGCGACCCGCACCTGGCACCAGTTGATCGTCTTGCCGTTCTTCTGCGGCTCGGGCGTGCGCTCGAGCACCTCGCCGACGACGATGGGGCCCGACAGCTCGCCGCCGTGGATTGCCTCGTCTTCGAGCCCGACGCGCACGAACGCGTCGAGCACGTCCTGCGGCGTCGCCTCGTCGGCAACCTCGACGTACTCGCGCAGCCATGAAAGGGGAATACGCATCCCTAAATCACCATTCCAAACTGTTCGCTGAAGCGCACGTCGCCCTCGACGATGTCGTGCATGTCGGTGAGGTCATTGCGGAACATGAGCGTGCGTTCGACGCCCATGCCGAACGCGAAGCCGCGGAATTCCTCGGGGTCGAGCCCCGCCGCGCGCAGCACGTTCGGATGCACCATGCCGCAGCCGCCCCACTCGATCCACCGGGGTCCGCCCTTCGCGAGCGGGTGCCAGATGTCCATCTCGGCGCTCGGCTCGGTGAAGGGGAAGTAGTTGTTGCGCAGGCGGATCTTCGCCTCGTCGCCGAACATCTGGCGCGCGAAGTGTTCAAGCGTGCCGCGCAGGTGGGCCATCGACAGATCGCGGTCGATCGCAATGCCCTCGAACTGCGTGAACACGGGCGTGTGCGTCGCGTCGAGCTCGTCGGTGCGGTACGTGCGGCCGGGCGCGAGCACGTAGAGCGGCGCGCCCCGCTCGAGCAGCGAGCGCATCTGCAGCGGCGACGTGTGCGTGCGCATGAGCAGGTGGCGGTCGACGGGGTCGACGAAGAACGTGTCCTGCAGCGCCCGCGCGGGGTGATCGGCGTCGAAGTTGAGCGAGTCGAAGTTGTACCACTCGCTCTCGAGCTCGGGCCCGTCAACGATGTCCCAGCCCATGCCCATGAAGATGTCACTCACGCGGTCGCGGAGCATCGTGAGCGGGTGGCGCGCACCCGAACGCTCGCGCGCGTGGAAGGCCGTCACATCGACGCGCTCCGCCTCGAGCCGCTCGGCAGCCTCGGCCGCAGCGACCTCGGCCTCGCGCGCCGCAAACGCCTGGTTCACGCGCCCACGCGCCTGCCCGATGAGCTGGCCCGCTGCCTTCTTCTGGTCGTTCGGCACGTCGCGCATCGACGCGTTGAGCGTCGCGAGCGCCGAGCCCTCGCCGAGGTGCGCCGAGCGAACCTGCTTCAGCGCGGCCGCGTCGGCAGCCGCCGCGATCGCCTCGAGGGCCGCGGTCTCGGCGGAGCCGACCGCTTCTGGGGTAATCGGATGTTCTTGACTCACCCGGCAATCCTATAGGCCCGCGGGCCGCACGCACGGGCGCGTCCGGGCGAGCATGAGCGGATGCGCAGCCCAGCCAGGCGCGCATCGTCCGGCCGCGCTACCTGGGCGCCTTGCCCTCGGCCGCGCGACCGGTCATGCCGTCGGCTTGACCGATCGAGAGCAGCGACGTGTCGACGCCGATCTGGCCCGGGGGCGGCGTCTGCTTCGGGCCGCCGCGCTTGTTGCCCTTGCGCTTCGCGCCGACGGCCTGCTGTGCATTGCCGCGGGCGAGGCGTCGCGCGAACCAGCTCAGCGTGAGGTTCACAGCGAGGTAGATCACGAGCGTGACGAAGAAGAACGAGAACGAGTACTTGCCCGAACCGAAGTAGTCCTTCATCGTCGTCGAGGTTCGCAGCAGCTCGGGGTACGCAACGATGTACGCGAGCGAGGTGTCCTTCAGCAGCACGACGAGCTGGGCGACAATGATCGGCAGCATCTGCTTGAACGCCTGCGGGAATTCGATGAGGAACCGCGTCTGCAGGCGCGTCATTCCGAGCGACAGCGCCGCCTCGGCCTGGCCGCGCGGGAGCGACGCGATGCCGCTTCGCAGCGCCTCGCCGATGATCGCGCCGTTGTAGATCGCGAGCGCGCCGACGACGGCGGGGTACGCCCCGACCGAAAGGCCGAGCATGATGAACAGCATCATGAGCAGCACGGGCATGCCGCGCAGGAACTCGAGGGCGACCGTGACGGGAATGCGGATCCAGGGCGAGCGGGCCATGCGGCCGAGCGCGAGCAGCACGCCGAAGATGAGCGCGAGCACGGCGGCGAGGCCGGCGGCCCGCAGTGTTCCGAGCACGAGGCCGCGCCAGAGCAGGCCCTCCCAGACCTCGCCGGCGTCGTCGGGGTCGACGAAGATGTCCCAGCGCGAGGCGTCCCAGAGACCGTCGAGCACGGCGCCGCTCGCGGTCGTGCGAGGTTGGCCGAGCGTGAAGATGAACCAGCCGAGGAGGATGACGATGACGGCGCTGACGATCGCCGAGATGAGCCGCGAGGTGCGGCGGGTCTTCGGGCCGGGGGCGTCGTAGAGAACTGAGGCGCTCATCGCAGCACCGCCACCTTTCGCTCGATGTACCCGGCCGCGAGCCCGAGTGGAATGGTGATGACGAGGTAGAAGAGCGCGATGCCCGCGAGCAGCGGTACGACCTGGTCACCGTTCTGATTGGCGAGCACCTTCGAGACCGCGACGAGTTCGACGACGCGGAAGCCCGAGGCGACCGACGTGTTCTTCGTGAGCGCGATAAAGACGTTGATGAGCGGCGGCACGACCATGCGCATCGCCTGCGGCATGACGATCGACACGACCGTCTGCGAGAAGTTGAGTCCGAGCGAGCGAGCCGCTTCGGCCTGCCCGAGCGGCACGCCGTTGATACCCGAGCGCAACGCCTCGGCGACGAACGGCGAGGTGTACACCGAGAGCGCGATCACGGCGCCGAGGAACGACGGTACCCCGAGCTGCAGCACCGGCAGCACGATGATGATGAGGAAGAACACGAGCGTGAGCGGCGTATTGCGCACGAGCTCGGTGTAGGCGGTCGCGGTCACCCGCAGCGCGCCGATCGGCGAGATGCGCATGAAAGCGATCAGCATGCCGATGAGCGAGGCGCCGATGCCGCCGTAAATCAGCAGCAGGAGCGTCTGGCTGAAGCCTTCGAGCACGTAGCCGAAGTTCGAGAGTATGGCTTCCATCGATTCCCGTTCGGAGCTTCTCGGTGGTGGATGCGCGGGGCGGCGCCAGTGCCGTGTTCGGCGCCGCCCCGTGCAGATCAGGCTCCGGGTCGCAGTCGCGTCAGCGAGGTCGCGACCCGGATGCTTGGGCTAGTAGCGGTCGACGGCCGGGGGCTCGGGCGTCGGCAGGATGTCGCCGACGGTCGAGGTCCAGGCTTCCTCCCAGGCGCCATCGCCGTACGCCTCTTCGAGCGTGTCGTTGATGAAGCCGCGGAAGTCATCGTCGCCCTTTTCGAGGCCGATGCCGTAGGGCTCCTCGGTGAAGGTGCCCTCGGTGACCTCGAACTCGCCCTCGTTCTGGTCGACGAGGCCGGCGAGGATCACGTTGTCGGTCGTGAGCGCGTCGGCCTCACCGGTGCGGATGGGCTCGAGGCAGTCGGAGTACTTGTCGACGGTGATGACGTTGTCCGTGTACTCACGGATGTTGTCTTCCGAGGTCGACCCGGTGACGGTGCAGATCGTCGCGTCGCCAACCGACTCGGGGTCGGCGCCGTCGATGCCGAGCGGGTTACCCGTCGGCACGAGGAACGACTGGCCGGCAACGTAGTACGGGCCCGCGAAGTCGATGACTTCCTTGCGCTCGTCGTTGATCGTGTAGGTCGCGATGACGAGGTCAACCTGACCCTGCTCGATGAACGGCTCGCGGTTCTGCGAAACCGTTTCCTTCCACTCGATGTTGCTCGGGTCGATGCCGAGCTTCGCGGCGATCAGCTTGCCGATCTCAATGTCGAAGCCCTCGGGGGTGCCGTCGGGGCCCTGCAGACCGAACAGCGGCTGGTCGAACTTCACGCCGATCGTGATCTTGCCGGCCGCGTTGAGTTCGGCCATCGTCGTGCCCTCGTCGAACGTGACGTCGGTCTCAACCTCGGGTTCGCTGCCACCGCCCGAGCATCCCGTCAGCACGAGTGCTGCCGTTGCCAAACCGGCGAATGCGGTAAATGCCTTCTTGAATCTCACTGGTACTCCTTTGTCAGTCACGTCGGTGAGGTCGTGATTCGAGTGAGGGGATTGCGATAGTGCGAAATTGAGTTTGTGGTTGGCGCAGCCTCTGTGCTGCGCCCGCGATTACGGCAGGATTTTCGAAAGGAAGTCTTTCGCGCGATCCGACTTCGGCGCCGTAAAGAATTCGTCGGGCGACGCCTCTTCGACGATCGCGCCGTCGGCCATGAACACGACTCGGTCGGCCGCCTTTCGGGCGAAGCCCATCTCGTGCGTCACCACGACCATGGTCATGCCCTCTTTCGCGAGGGCGACCATGACGTCGAGCACCTCGTTGATCATCTCGGGGTCGAGCGCACTCGTGGGCTCGTCGAGGAGGATCAGCTTCGGGTTCATTGCGAGCGAGCGGGCGATCGCGACGCGCTGCTGCTGTCCGCCCGAGAGCTGCGCGGGCATCTTCTGCATGTGGTCTTGCACACCGACGCGGGTGAGCAGTTCCTTCGCGCGCTTCTCGGCCTCGGCCTTCGAGGTCTTGCGCACCTTGATCTGCGCGAGGGTGACGTTCTCGAGCACGGTCTTGTGCGCGAAGAGGTTAAACGACTGGAACACCATGCCGACGTCGCTGCGCAGCTTCGCGAGCCCCGCGCCCTCTTCGGGCAGCTTAACGCCGTCGATGAGAATTTCGCCCTCTTGAATAGTTTCGAGGCGATTAATGGTGCGGCACAGCGTGGACTTTCCGGAGCCCGACGGCCCGATCACCACGACAACTTCGCCACGGTTCACGGTGGTGTTGATGTCTTTGAGTACGTGGTTTTCGCCGTACCACTTATTGACGCCGCGCATTTGCACCAGTGCTTCGCGCGGTGCTTCGTTGTTCTTCGTTGAACCCGAGGTCATGGCACAACACTACGGCCTCAGGGTTGCCCAACGGGAATCGGCCGCCTGCCGTTATCGACTTGTGACCGCAGTTGCGCAGACGTTTGCGGAATTCCGATTACAAAGTGTCAGCGGCCGCGCTGCGAAAACGCGGTTTCGTAGAGGCAGACGCTCGCGGCGGTAGCCAAGTTCATCGATTCGGCCCGACCGTAGATCGGCACGATCAGCGTGTCGTCGCACTGCGCGAGCACCTCGTCGGGCAGGCCGTGCGCCTCGTTACCGAAGACCCAGGCCGTCGGCTCCGCGAGCAACTCGCGCGCCTCGACGAGGTCGCGACCCGAGATGTCAGCCGCGAGCACGCGCATCCCCGCCTGCTTCGCCCGCACCGCGGCGTCGTCAAAGTCGGCCTCGACGGCGATCGGCAGGTGGAAGATCGACCCAGTGCTCGCGCGCACGACCTTGGGGTTGTAGAGGTCGACCGTGCGGCCCGTCAGCACAACGGCATCGGCGCCAGCGGCGTCGGCGACGCGGATGATCGTGCCGAGGTTGCCGGGGTCGCGCACCTCTTCGAGAATCGCCACGAGTTTCGGGGCACCCTCAAACACGCGCTTCAGCGCGGTCGGGAACTGCCTGGCGACCGCAACGATGCCCTGGGGGCTGCGCGTGTCGCTCATCGCGGCCACCGCCTCTTCGCTCGCGAACACGACCTCGTGGCCGGTCTCGCGAATGAGGTCGGCGACGTCACCATGCCGCTCGAGGGCGGTCGGCGTCGCGAACAGTTCGGTGACGAGGTCTGGGCGCGCGAGCAGCGCCTCGCGCACCGCCTGCGGCCCCTCGATAACAAACTCGCCCCGCTCGGTGCGGGCGTTCTTCTGTGAGAGGCGACGCACGTCGCGCACGCGCTGGTTCTTGGCCGATTCGATCATGCGGGGCTCCTTCGAGAAGAACGTGGGTACGGGGTAAGCGGGTGGGATGCGCGAAGGGCGGCCGACCGGGTGGGGTCGACCGCCCTTCGGCGATGCGATGCGCGAACTACGCGGCGGTCTTCGGCGCCGAGGTGTTCTCGGGCAGCGCGGCCTTGGCCGACGCGACGAGCGCGGCGAAGGTCGCGGGCTCGTTCACCGCGAGGTCGGCGAGGATGCGGCGGTCAACACCGATACCAGCCAGGTTGAGCCCCTGGATGAACCGGTTGTAGGTGAGGCCGTTCGCACGGGCCGCGGCGTTGATGCGCTGGATCCAGAGGCGACGGAAGTCACCCTTGCGGTCCTTGCGGTGGTCGTAGTTGTAGACAAACGAGTGGATGACCTGCTCTTTTGCCTTGCGGTACAGGCGCGACCGCTGGCCACGGTACCCCGAGGCGCGGTCGAGGATAGTACGACGCTTCTTCTGGGCGTTGACTGCCCGCTTCACACGTGCCATTGCAGTGTTCTCCTAAGTTCTAAGTTCGGAACGGGCGGGCTTACTTGCCCAGCAGCTTCTTGACGACCTTCGCGTCCTGCGGAGCGAGGACCTGGTCCTTGTTGAGGCGAGCCTTGCGCTTGGCCGACTTCACCTCGAGGTTGTGGCGCATGCCCGCCTGCTGCTTCCGGACCTTGCCGGTTCCGGTGAGCTTAAAGCGCTTCTTCGACCCCGAGTGGGTCTTCTGCTTCGGCATCAGTTCTCCTTGGTTTCCGTTGCTGCGGCCTCGGCGGAGTCGTTCGACTTCTCCTCGGCTGCGGCGTTCTTGGCGGCGCGAGCGGCCTGCTTCTGCTGGGTACGGCGAGCGTTCTGCTCTGCCTTCGCCTCGGACTTGTTCTTGACCGGGGCGACGATCATGACCATGTTCCGGCCGTCCTGCTTGGGACGGTTTTCGGCGGTGCCGAACTCGGCGACATCCTCAGAGAACTTCTGCAGCAGCTTGATACCGAGCTCGGGACGCGACTGCTCGCGACCGCGGAACTGGATCATCGCCTTGACCTTGTCCCCAGACTCAAGGAAGCCGATGGCCCGCTTGAGCTTGGTTTCGTAGTCGTGATCGTCGATCTTGAGACGGAAACGGACCTCCTTGAGGACCGTGTTCGCCTGATTGCGCCGGGCTTCTTTCGCCTTCTGCGCGTTCTCGTACTTGAACTTGCCGTAGTCCATGATCTTGGCCACGGGTGGGTTGCTGTTCGGAGAGACCTCGACGAGGTCGAGGTCTGCTTCCTGCGCAAGGCGCAGCGCGATCTCAATCTTGACGACACCGACCTGTTCGCCGCCGGGCCCGACAAGCCGGACCTCGTTCACACGAATTCGGTCGTTGGTGCGTGGTTCGCTGATGGATGGCTCCTCTGTTCGCGTGTGAATAACTTCACGGTTGGGTGAAACTTCAGATCGTCTCACCAGTGCACACCGCGATCACACACGGCCACTCCCCTCACGAATCGCTGCGCTACTGCGCGGTGCTCGCGGCGTTCGCATCGCAATGCGTTCGCACGGGGCTAGTGGGAAACCCGGTAACCTTGGGCGGTATGCGCGGGTGGGACGAATCCTCTTGTCTCAGAGTCTGCCAGGCAGACACCAGCGAATAGCTTATCAGCAGTTTTGTTCGGAAGGAACCCCAGGTGACCGATTCAACCTCCCCCGCAACGCCCGACGCGCACGAGGGCCACGAGCACCTCGACGCTGCGCTTCCCACGACGGGCCTGCAGGAGGAACTCGACACCCAGGTGCGCGACATCGCCGAGGTCCCGGCGGTCGAACTCATCACGACCGTCGCGGTGCACCTCATGAGCGCCGCCGCCGTGCACCTCGGCCTCGCCGAGGAAGAGGAGCCCACGGTCGACCTCGACGAGGCGCGCAAGGTGATTCAGGCGCTCGCGGGCCTGCTCACCGCATCCCTCCCCTACCTCGGCGACCAGCACGCGCGCCCGCTGCGCGACGGCCTGCGCTCGCTGCAGCTCGCGTTCCGCGAGGCATCGCCGCGGCCCGACGCCGTCGGCAAGGGCCCGGGCGAGGACCTCACCGGCCCCGTCTTCGCGTAGCGATTAGCAGGGGCCGGACGCGCGCCCGTCGGATCAGCCGAACGCGCGCGCCTCAGCCCGCAGGCGCCACTGGCCGTGCGCCTCGAGCAGCAGACAGCCGACCGCGGCGATGATCCCGACGCCGATGAGCACGGGGGCGTCGGGCCACGCGAACCCGAAGAACCAGACGGTGAGGGGGAAGAACAGCGCGGCGATGAACACCGCGATGCTGCCGAGCATGACGAGCGCGAGCAGCGGCTTGAACGGTCGGCACACGAGGCCGAGCACCCACAGGCTCGTCACCGCGAGCACGAGCGCATTCGCGGTCTGCTGCTCCGCGAGGTCTTGTTCGAAGTGCCGCCCAAGCAGCGTTGACGCGATCAGGGCGAGCGTGATGACGATGCCGGCGGGCACCGCGAACTGGAGCGCCCGGCTGAAGAACCCGGGAACGTAGCGACGCGAGTTCGGCAGCAGCGCGAGCACGAACGCGGGCCAGCCGATCGAGATGCCGTCGAGCAGCGCCATCTGTCGTGGCTCGAACGGATACGGCCAGGCGAGGGCGCCGAACACGAGCGCGATGAGCACGGCCCACGACGTCTTCGAGAGGTAGAGCTTCGCGAGGCGCTCGATGTTCGCGATGGCCTGGCGGCCCTCGACGACGATGCTCGGCATGGCCTGGAACTGGTTGTCGAGCAGCGTCATGCGCGACACGGCGCGCGAGGCGCCCGAGCCGTGGCCCATCGCGATGCCGAGGTCGGAATCCTTCAGCGCGAGCACGTCGTTCACGCCGTCGCCGGTCATCGCGACGACGCGACCCTGCGCCTGCATCGAGTGCACCATGTGGCGCTTCTGCGCCGGCGTCACCCGCCCGAACACGCGGTTGTTCGCCATGATCTCGCCGAGCTCGGCCGGGTCGTCGGGCAGCGTGCGCGCGTCAATGCCGTGATCGTCGTCGCCGATGAGGCCGACGCGGCGGGCGACCGCGGTCACCGTTCGGGGGTCATCGCCCGAGATCACCCGCAGCGAAACGCCCTCATCGGTGAAGTACCGCACGGTGTCGGCGGCGTCTTCGCGCACCCGCTCTCGGAGCGCGATGATCGCAACGCCGACTCGGTCGTCGCGCAGCACGTAGTCGCGTGCCTCGGCCGCCGTGAGGGGCGCTTCGCTGTGGCAGAGCGCGAGCACGCGCTGGCCCTCGTCACTCAGCGTCGCGACGCGGTCGAGCAGATCGGCGTCGGTAGTAGGGCGCAGGATGATGTCGGGCGCGCCGAGAATCCACGTGCCCGCCGCGTCCTCTTCGGTGATCGAGATCGCCGACCACTTGCGCTGCGAGGTGAAGGGCACCTCGCGCTCGACGGTCGCCGCGAGGTGCGCCGGATATTCGGTCGCAAGGCAGTTTGCGGAGTCGTTTGCGTCGTCGCCCGCGGCGATCGTCGCGAGGGCCCGCTGCCAGCCGTTCGCTGCCTGCGGGGCCGGATGCGCGGAGTCGTACGCGACGCCGCCCTCGGTGAGCGTGCCGGTCTTGTCGAAGCAGAGCACGTCGACCCGAGCGAGGCCCTCGACGGCGTGGAGCTCCTGCACGAGCACCTTCCGGCGCCCAAGTTTGAGCGCGCCGGCGGCGAACGCGACCGAGGTCATGAGCAGCAGCCCAAGCGGCACCATCGCGATCGCGGCCGCGACCGCACCGACGGCGGCATCGCGCCACGCGCCCGACTCGATCGCGTACTCCCAGCCGCCGAACGCCATGACCTGGCCGTTGATCGACACGAGCATCGCCGGCAGCAGCAGCCAGGCGACGATGCGGAGCACACGGTTGATGCCCGAGCGGATCTCGGAGTTCACGAGCGAGAACCGCTTCGCCTCGGCCGTGAGCTTCGCCGCGAAGGAGTGCGCACCGACCCGGGTGACGCGCGCGTGGCCAGAGCCCGCGACAACGAAGGCGCCTGAGAGCAGTTCCTCGCCCGCGGCCTTGTCGACCGCATCCTCCTCGCCCGTGAGGAGCGACTCGTCGAGCTGCAGCCCGGAGCTCGTGAGCACGATCGCGTCGGCCGGCACCTGATCACCCGAGCGCACAACGATCACGTCGTCGACGACGAGGTCCTCGCGCGAGAGGTCGGCCAGCTCACCGTCGCGCATCGCCCGCGCGTGCGGCGCGTTGAGTACGCGCAGGTTGTCGAGCTGGCGCTTCGCCGAGTACTCCTGCCAGATGCCGATGATCGAGTTCGCGACGGCCGAGAAGCCGAAAATCGCATCTTGCCACCGACCGAGCACCGCGAGCAGCGCGAACGACGCGACCACGATGCCGTTGAAGAGCGTGAAGACGTGCGTGCGCAGAATCGCCCACATCGACCGGCTCGACGTCGACGGCAGCTCGTTGCGTCCGTGCTCAGCGCGCGAGCGCTCGACCTCTGCCGTGGTGAGCCCCTCGAGGCGGGTCGGGGCGACGGTTGCGGTGGCGGGCTGCTCCACGGAGTCCTCGGTGTTCGTCAGATCGCGCAGGGGCGATGGCGTCGTGTTCGGGGTCACTCGGCGAGATTAACGACGCCGGAGTCGGCGGAACAATCCTGCCTTCGGTGGTCGAGTATCCGCCGAAGGTATCGAATCTTCTGGCGCGGGGGTCGCCGCGGCCCGCAGCGGGGTGAGTTCGAGGGTGTCGACACACTCGACGAGCTCGGGCCGCTCGGCGACGCTCGCCTGCACCCGCGCGATGACGCCCTGCACGGTCGTCTCGTCGACGTCGTGCGGGAACACGAGCCCGAGGCGAACCTCGGGGCCGGCGAGTCGCGACTCGACGTCGCCCGGAACGAGATCGACGCTCACGAGCTCGGGATTCGCCGCGAGCACGGCGTTCGCGAACCCGATGACCCGCTCGTCTTGCCACGGCAGCTCGTACGGGACGTCGCGGGCGATCGCCCAGACGCCGGGGCGGCGAATTGCCGTCTCGGTCTCGCTGCCGGGGTCGAGAATGATGAGCTCGCTGCCCTCATCGACCACGGCGAGCGCGGCCTGCCGCGAGCCGACCGGTACGGGGCGCGCCTCGGCGTTCCAGGCCTGCATCGCCGCGACCGACGTGAACATCGGGACGATGCCGCGGCCATCGGGCGCGCGCACCGTCACGATCGAGAGGTCAGCCTGTTTGTCGACCTTGACGCCGGCCTCGTTCTCGCCCTCTTCGCCAAGTTCGGCGACGAGCGGGATGAGCAGGCGCGTATCGCGCAGGGCGTCGACGACCGCGGTGACCGGCACGCGGCGGGTGCGGAAGTCCTCGAGCGCCTGCGCGAGGGCCTCGGGCGCCGTGCCGTCGTCGTTCGACCACTGGTTCTCACTAAAGCTGCGGCCGGCCCATGGCTGGCCCGCGGAGTCGGTCAGGTGACCCCGCAGGTGCTCGGGAAGCTCGGGCACGACGCGGCTCAGTCGCTCGCGACGTCGAGTGCCTGGCGAAGCGTGAACGCGCCCGAGTAGAGCGCCTTGCCAACGATCGCGCCCTCGAGGCCGAGCGGCACGAGCTCGCGCAGCGCGGCGATATCGTCGAGGTTCGCGACGCCGCCCGACGCGATGACGGGACGGTCGGTGCGCTCCATAATCTGCTTGAGCAGCTCGAGGTTCGGACCCTTCAGCGTGCCGTCCTTCGTAACGTCGGTCACGACGTAGCGCGCGCAGCTTGCGTCTTCGAGGCGGTCGAGCACGGTCCAGAGGTCGCCCCCCTCGCGGGTCCAGCCCCGAGCCGCGAGCGTCGTGCCGCGCACGTCGAGGCCGACCGCGATGAGCTCGCCGTAGCGGCTGATGACGCTCGCCGCCCACTCGGGGTTCTCGAGCGCTGCGGTGCCGAGGTTGACGCGCTTCACGCCCATGTCGACGGCGCGCTCGAGCGAGGCGTCGTCGCGAATGCCGCCGGAAAGCTCAACCTGCACCTTGTCGCGCAGTGAACGAATGACGCGGCGAATGACGGCGCGGTTCTCGCCGCGGCCGAACGCCGCGTCGAGGTCGACGAGGTGAATCCATTCGGCGCCCTGTTCGGCGAAGTCGGCGGCGGCATCAACCGGGTCGCCATACGTGGTGGCCGAGTCAGACTCGCCCTGCACGAGGCGTACGGCCTTGCCATCGGCGATGTCGACGGCGGGGAACAGCGTCAGCTCCGGCTGCGCACTGAATTCACTCAATTGACTTCCTTGGTCACTCAATAATTTCGGGCCACAGCGGGCCCGTTCGCGCTGACCAGCCTAGGGGATATCCGCCGACCGTTCCGAAAGCGGGCCCGCCACGCGTTCCGGCGGTCGCTGGCGATGCTAGAGCGTGCCGAGCCAGTTGCGCAGCAGCTGGATGCCAGCCTCGCCAGACTTCTCGGGGTGGAACTGGGTCGCCGAGAGCGGCCCGTTCTCGACCGCCGCGAGAAAGCGCTCGCCGTAGGTCGCGTACGTGACCCGAGGCGGTGCCGCGCTCGGCACGAGCTGGGGAATGTCGAGCTCGGTCGCGGCGTACGAGTGCACGAAGTAGAAGCGCTCGGCCTCGATGCCCGCGAACAGGCGCGTTCCCTCGGGCGCATCCACGGTGTTCCAGCCCATGTGCGGGAGCCGGGGAGCGCGCAGCTCGCGCACAACGCCCGGCCACTCGGCGAGGCCCGGCGTGCCGGCCGCCGTGTCGGGCGCATCCTCGTTCCACCAGAACTCGTCAGCGTTGTGGGCGTGGATGCGCTCGGTGGCCTCGGGCTCGGCGGCGTCAGTCGCGCCCTCCGTCGTCTCGCCTGCCTCGGGGAGATCGATTCCCTCGACGCCGCGTTCGAACATCACCTGCATGCCGACGCAGATGCCGAGCACGGCACGACCGCCGGCGAGGCGACTGCCGATAATGCGGGGGCCGTCGGCGCGTGCGAGGCCCTCCATGACGCTCGCAAAGCTGCCGACGCCGGGCACGAGTAGGCCGTCGGCCGCGACCGCGCGGTCGCGGTCGGCCGTGAGCTCGACGTCGGCGCCAGCACGCTCGAGTGCCTTGACCGCGGAGTGGACGTTGCCGAAGCCGTAGTCGAACACGACGACGCTCGGCCGCGCACCCATCACAGGGCACCCTTGGTCGACGGAATGCCGTCAACCTCGGGGTCGAGGCGCTTCGCGGCGCGGAACGCGCGGGCGAACGCCTTGAACTCGGCCTCGGCGATGTGGTGCGGGTCGCGCCCGCCGAGCACGCGCAGGTGCACCGTCAGTGCCGCGTGGAACGTGATCGCCTCGAACGCGTGCCGCACCATGGAGCCCGTGAAGTGCCCGCCGATGCGGTGCAGCTCGAAGCCCTCGGGCTCGCCCGAGTGCACGAGGTAGGGGCGCCCCGAGATGTCGACGACGCACTGCGCGAGCGCCTCGTCGAGCGGTACGAGCGCGTCGCCGTAGCGGGCGATGCCGCGCTTGTCGCCGAGCGCCTCGCGGATCGCCTCGCCGAGCACGATCGCGGTGTCTTCGATCGTGTGGTGCTCGTCGATGTGCACGTCGCCCGAGCTTTCAACCGTGAGGTCGGTGAGCGAATGCTTCGCGAACGCCGTGAGCATGTGGTCGTAGAACGGTACGCCAGTCGAGATCGTCGACGCGCCGGTGCCGTCGAGGTTGACGCTGAGGCGGATCGACGACTCGCTCGTCGTACGTTCGACGGTGGCGGTACGGGGCGCGGTCATGCGCGGACTCCTTCGGTGAGCTGCAGTTCGGGTCGCTGCGCCGTGATCTCGGCGAGCGCGGTGAGAAAGGCGTCGGTCTCGGCCTCGGTGCCCGCAGTGACGCGCACGCAGTCGGCCGGGCCGGTGTTGCGAATGAGGATGCCGCGGGCGGCGAACTCGTCGAACATCGCGGCCGGGTCGGCCACCCCCGCGAAAAGCACAAAGTTCGCGTCGGAGGGATACGGCCGGTAGCCGAGGCGCTCGACCTCGGTGACGATGCGGTCGCGCTGCGTGCGGATGCGGTCGACCTGCGCGAGCATCGTGTCGCGGTGCTCGAGGGCCGCGATCGCGGCCGCCTGCGTGAGCGCCGAGAGGTGGTAGGGCAGGCGAACGAGCCGCACGGCGTCGGCCACGGCCGGGTCGGCCGCGAAGTAGCCGAGCCGCACCCCGGCGAACGCGAACGCCTTCGACATCGTGCGCGACACGACGAGGCGCGGGCGCCCCTCGAGCAGCTCGAGCGCCGAGGGCGTGCCGTCGTGGCGGAACTCGGCGTACGCCTCGTCGACGATCACGATGCCGCTGGTTGCGTCGTAGGCGGCAGCGATGGTCTCGAGGTCGAGCGGGGTGCCGGTCGGGTTGTTCGGGGTGCACAGGAGCACGACGTCGGGCGACCCAGCCTCGATTGCTGTGCGCACCGCATCCGGAGTGAGTTCGAATCGCGCATCGCGCGGGGCCGCGACCCACTCGCTTCCGACTCCCTGGGTGAGCAGCGGATACATCGAGTAGGTCGGCGCGAAGCTCATGACCTTGCGGCCGGCGCCCGCGAACGCCTGCAGCAGCTGCTGCAGCACCTCGTTCGACCCGTTCGCGGCCCAGATGTGCTCGGGCGTGAGCCCGTGACCGAGGTACTCGGCGAGGCCCGCCCGCAGTTCAGCGAACTCCCGGTCGGGGTAGCGGTTGAGCCCCGGCAGCTGCCGCGAGATGCGCTCGATGATCGACAGCGCGACCTCCTCGGGCACCGAGAAGGGGTTCTCGTTCACGTTGATCGTGATCGGCAGCGGCTCCTGCGGCGCGCCATAGGGCGAGAGTCCGCGCAGGTCGTCGCGAATGGGGAGGTCGTCGATGGAGGTCACCCGGCCATCCTAGATCGGCCCGTCGCTCGCGGGCGCGCCGGATGACCGTGCGCGACGCCACAGGCGCACCGCGGGCACGGCACCCATTCGGAGCGGATGCCGTGCCCGGCACGGTTGGTGGTGGTGCGTGGGCCCCGGGACGCAGCCGTGTCCGCGTCCCGGGGAGCTTGAGTGGCGCAATGTCCGGTTACCCGGAAGGCCTCTGGATGCCCTAGAGGTTCGGCAGCGCGAGCTGCTGGCCCGCCTGCAGCGACGAGCTGTCGAGCAGGTTGAGGCGCATGATCTCGTGCACGACGTCGCGCACGTCGTGGTCGCCCGCGATGCTTTCGGCGATGCTCCAGAGCGTCTCGCCGGCGAGCACGGTGTGCGTTTCGAAACTTTCAGCGGATGCGCTGGCCTGGTGTCCGGCAATTGCGGCCGGTACCTGCGCGATGCCGACGCCGACGCCGAGCGCGACGGGGGCGAGCAGGAGCGCCGTGAGGAGACGTCGACCACGCACGGTGAGACGCATGCGGGGCTGGCGAGTGGCGCCGGTGCTTGCGGTGAGTGCAGTCATGATGATCGATTCCTTTCGATTCGCACGCGGTTCGCATGCGAACATCTGTTCCGAATATAGATTCGAGAAAACCGGAAAGCAAACACTTTTTCGAAGAATCGCTCGACACGCTCGAAAAGGTGTTTGAGTCGGGCGCTGCTGCCACGTACTCTGGCTGCAACGGAACACAGCTGACCACGAGCCTGCGACATGGATTCGTGCACACCAGGAGGACCCGATGGCCATGCGACGCAAGTCCCTCTCCGAACGGCAGCGAAAGGTGCTCTCGTTCATCGCGCAGTTTCAGTACCGCCACGGGTATGCCCCGAGCATCCGGGAAATCGGCGACGAGGTCGGCCTCGGCAGCTCGTCGTCGGTCGCGTATCAGCTGACGCAGCTCGAGAACCGCGGGTACATTCGACGCTCGCAGAACCAGGCGCGCACGATCGAGCTGCTCGTCGAGATGGATGTGCCCGAGGAGCCCGGTGCCCTCTTCTCCCCCGGCCCCGCCGTGAACGTGCCGCTCGTTGGCCGCA
Source organism: [Zimmermannella] faecalis ATCC 13722 (assembly GCF_000381765.1). Lineage (GTDB taxonomy): Bacteria > Actinomycetota > Actinomycetes > Actinomycetales > Microbacteriaceae > Gulosibacter > Gulosibacter faecalis. The sequence goes on from NZ_KB907080.1 coordinate 28,914, forward strand.
TCGCCGCCGGCGTGCCGATCACGGCCGAACAGCAGGTTGAAGAGATCTTCCCGCTGCCGCGCCAGGTTGTCGGCGATGGCGAGCTGTTCCTCCTGCTCGTCTCGGGCGATTCGATGATCGACGCGGCGATCTGCGACGGCGACTGGGTCGTCGTGCGCCAGCAGCCCACCGCGAACAACGGCGACATCGTCGCGGCGATGCTCGACGGCGAGGCGACCGTGAAGGTTTTCCGCCAGCGCGACGGCCACACGTGGCTGCTCCCCCGCAACTCGAACTACGAGCCGATCCTCGGCGACGAGGCCCAGGTGCTCGGCAAGGTCGTAGCCGTGCTCCGCTCGGTCTAGCGCCGCACCGACGCCAACGAGTTCGCCCCGGCGTTCGCATGAGTGCGAACGCCGGGGCGAACTCGTTACCGGTCGGGCCTAGTTGTCGGGCTCGTGCCGCGGCAGCGCGAGCACTCGCTCGGGCGCTTCGTCGCCGCGGCCCTTCGGCTTGTGCCGCACGGGCGGCTTCTTGCCCTCGGGCGCCGACCGACCCGCGACGCGATACGGCTCGAACATGCCCATCTGGTCGGGATGCACGCGGGCGCGCAGGTGCGTGCCGTCGGTGTCGTGCGTCTCGCGGAGCACACCGCCCTGATCGTGCAGGAGCGAGACGAGGTCGCCGCGACCGTAGGGCAGCACGAGCTCCACCTCGATTTCGCGCACCGGCAGCATCTCGGCGATGCGCTCCTGCAGCTCTTCGATACCCTCGCCCGTGCGCGCGGAGACGAACACCGAGTTCGGCTCGAGTGTGCGGAGCGCAAGCCGGGTGTCGTGGTCGACGAGGTCGGCCTTGTTGAAGGCGATCAGCTCGGGAATGTCGCGAGAGTCGATCTCGGCGATCACCTCGCGCACCGTGCGGATCTGCCCCGCGGGGTCGGGGTGGCTCGCGTCGACGACGTGCACGAGCACGTCGGAGTCGGCGACCTCCTCGAGCGTCGAACGGAACGCCTCGACGAGCTGGTGCGGCAGGTTGCGCACGAATCCGACCGTGTCGGCGAGCGTGTACGGCCGCCCCTCGGGAGTTTCCGTGCGGCGCACGGTCGCGTCGAGCGTCGCGAACAGCTGGTTCTCGACGAGCACGCCGGCGCGCGTGATGCGGTTGAGCAACGACGACTTGCCGGCGTTCGTGTATCCCGCGATCGCGACCGACGGCACGAGATTGCGGCCACGCTCGGCGCGCTTCGTGTCGCGTGAGGTCTTCATACCGGCGATCTGCCGCCGGAGCTTCGACATGCGGGTGTGGATGCGGCGGCGGTCGAGCTCGATCTTCGTCTCACCGGGGCCGCGCGAACCCATACCGGCGCCGGCCGAACCCACCTGGCCACCGGCCTGGCGCGACATCGATTCACCCCAACCGCGCAGGCGCGGGAGCATGTACTCGAGCTGCGCGAGCTCGACCTGCGCCTTACCCTCGCGGCTCTTTGCGTGCTGGCTAAAGATGTCGAGAATGACGGCAGTGCGGTCGATGACCTTCACCTTGACACGGTCTTCGAGCGCGCGGCGCTGCGACGGTGCGAGCTCGGTGTCGGCAACGACGGTGTCGGCACCCGCCTCGCGCACGATGTCGGCGAGCTCGTCGACCTTGCCGCGGCCGAGATACGTCGCCGCGTCGGGATTCGGGCGGCGCTGCAGCACGCCGTCGAGCACGACGGCGCCGGCCGTCTCACAGAGGGCCGCGAGCTCGCGCATCGAGTTCTCGGCGTCGTCGATCGTGCCGGCGCGGTACACGCCGATGAGCACGACCTTCTCGAGGCGAACCTGGCGGTACTCGACCTCGGTGACGTCTTCGAGCTCGGTCGACAGCCCGTCGAGGTGCTGCAGCGAGCGCCGTTCCTCGCGCTCGAGCTGCAGGCCGTCGGCATCCGACGACGAGGTTGTCGTCGCGTCCTGGAGCGACGTCGCGCGGCGGTCGTCGCGGAACATCGTCGTACGGGCGCGATTGGGTTCGCCGCTCGCGAGCACGCGATCGAGGAGTGACTCGGTGGGGTCGGTGCCGGCAAGGCGCGCGATTACCGCATCAGCCTCGGGGGCAGGGTCGGCCTGCGGCGGACGTCGGAACGCCGCCGTCTCGTGGTCGCCCGCGGCCGCATCGTCGCGGTCGAATTCGGGACTCGTTGCGCCGTTGGCGCCGGAAACATCGTCGTGCATGCTCCTGCCAGCATAGGCGCTGCGCTACGTTCGAGATATGTCTGAGCACTACTTCGCCGAGCAGCCCACAGCGAACGCCGAGCAGCGCGACATCGAGGTCACCCTGCGCGGGCACGCCGTGACGGTCGCGACCGCGAACGCCGTGTTCTCGGCCGACCGGCTCGACAAGGCCACGCGCATCCTGCTCGACGAGGTGCCCGAGCCGCCCGCGACCGGCGCGGCCCTCGACATCGGCTGCGGCTGGGGGCCCATCAGCCTGAGCCTCGGGCTCGCCGCGCCCGACCTCGACGTGTGGGCGCTCGACGTGAACGAGCGCGCCCTCGAGCTCACCGCGACGAACGCGCGCCGGCTCGGGCTCGAGCGCGTGCGCGCCGTCCGGGCGGCCGACGTGCCGACCGACCTCGAATTCGACGTCATCTGGTCGAATCCGCCGATTCGCATCGGCAAGGCGGCGCTCGACGCCCTCATGTTCGAGTGGCTCCCGCGGCTTGCCCCGGGCGGCCAGGCGTGGCTCGTCGTCGGCAAGAATCTCGGCGCCGACTCGCTGCAGCGCCGCCTCGCCGACGGACTCGGCGACGGCTACACGGTGTCGCGACCGACGACGCAGGGCGGGTTCCGCATCCTGCTCGTCGAACGCGACGCGTAGCCGGAACCCGTAGGGAACACCGCCGCCCTGGCTCCTAGGTTGTGAGCACGGATTCGAGGCGGGCGTAGCTCGCCTCCATGCCGTCGACCATGCCCGTGGCGAGCACTGTGTCGCGCAGTTCGTTGTTCGGGTACTCGATCATGAGCGTGAGCAGCGTGGCGCCGTCTTCCTCATAGAACGTGAGGTCGTTCACCGTGCCCTCGCCGGGCATTCCGACCATGCGCTCGGTTGTGACGAGGCGGTGCTGCGGGTCGATGAACAGCAGCTCGCCCTCGAAACCGAACGGCTCGCCTTCCGTGTCGCCGACCGGCTTCCACGAGGTGAGGTACTTCGCGCCGACCGTGGTCGTGAACTCGACCTCGTCAACCTCCCAGCCGTCGGGCCCGTACATCCACTTTCGAATGAGTTCCGGCTCGGTGTACGCGCGCCACACTGCCGAGGCGGGGCCGTTGATGAGGCGCTGCACACGCACGAGCGTGTCGCTGAGCAGCTCGTGCTGCGTGCCCTTGCCTGTGAAAAACTCGCGGAGGTCGTGGAGCACCGTGTCGAGCTGGTTGAACGCGAGCGTCGATCCTTCGATGGCACCCATCGCAACGACCTGCTCGAGCGCTTCGACCGACTCGAAGTACGTTACGTTCGTGAACTTCGTGCCGGTGCCAATCGGCGCGAATTCGTATGTGACGCGCATCTGGGGCATCTCGGTGTTGACGTTGCCGCTGTCGTCGGTGAACGAATCGAGCACGGTGAAGCTCGTGCCCTCGTTCACTTCGACAAACTCCCACTGCCCCGCCGCGAGCTCTCCGTTCGGACCGGTCATGTGATAGCGGGCGCGCCCTCCGGGCTGGAGGTCGAACTCGGTGAAGGTGGCGGGCCAGGTCGGCGGGCCGAAAAAGCGGCTGAGTTGCTCGGGTGTCGTGAAGGCAGCCCAGACGCGGGCGACCGGGGCGTCAAATTCCGCCTCGAGCGTCGTCGTGAGTGCCTCGGCGTCGGTGATGAAGTTGGTGACGGGCATTGCGGATCCTTTGTTCAGCGTCGGCGGTGACGCGCGTTGGGTTCAGGATGCGGTGGTTTCAGGATGCGGTCGAGTCGGGCGCCTCGGCGAGCAGCGCGTCGAGGCGGTCGATGCGGTCGCGCCACATTCGCTCGTACTCGGCGAGCAGGGCACGGGTGTTCGCGATCAGGTCGGGGTTCGCTCGGATGCGTCGTTCGCGCCCCTCGGCGCGCTTGATGATGAGTTCGGCCGATTCGAGCACCGCGACGTGCTTCTGCACGGCCGCGAACGACATCGAGTACTCCCCCGCGAGCTGCGAGACCGACTGCTCCTCGGCGAGGGTGCGCCGAAGAATGTCACGCCGGGTCTGCTGCGACAGTGCGTGGAAAATGCGATCGAGGTGCGCATCGTCGAGAGCGGAATATACAACCATTTGGTTTCACATTAGGTTGTGTCCCGTCGGCCCACAAGCGCCGGTTGCTGGCAATGCCCTGTACGACGGCAGTCAAGCGGAGCCGCTGCGGCCGCCGCGCCTCGTGCGTCCTGCAGCACTCAAAGCAACAATCGCAGGAGGGCGCTCGAGAACTCGAGCTGATAAGGCAGCTCCGCGAGCTCCTCCTCAGCCAACACGAGACCACGCTCCGAGGCCGCCCGAGCAATCCGACCCCGGTCAGGGAATTCTCCGACCTCTGCGTCCCCCTCGGCGCGCAGCGCTCCAACGGCATGCTCGACCGCCTCCGGCAGGGTGAGTGGTTCTCCGAGCGACGAAACGGTGAACCCTCGAGTCTCATCAACATCAGCGCGGTCACCCGATGCGAAGGCGAGGAACTCGGTAATGCTCACACTGAGCAACTCCCCCTCAACCTGTCGCCCCAATTCACACCTCGCACCAAGTGCAATTGGCTTGTCACCTACCGGCATCGAACAACCCAGACCACGCTAAACGCCATTGCCCACCTCGGCCCCAATTGATGACGGCTCTCCTGCCGAGGGCATTCTCGACCAATTCATTAGCTCACCAATCCAATGTCCGGGTTCACGACATAAGCGACAACTTGAACGCGACACCCGGGTCGGAACATCGGCGACACTTCCGCATCCGATACACGCAGATGCAGTGGGAAACCCGGCCACCCTCATCGCGAACTGACGGCAACTTGCGGCGATTTCAGCGGAATCGTTGCGAATTGCCGTCAGTTAGCGGAGGTAGGGATGGGTCGAGGGGCGAGTGGCAGGGGCGAAAACGCAATGAGGCGGGACCCGAACTGTCGCTCATGTCCCGACCCATCACGACCTTGCCATTCCACGATTCGAACCGCTGTCAACTTGGCACACAATTCAAGTTTCGAATTTCCGGCCGGACGGAAGCAGTTGCAGTTATGGAATTTCCGCGGGCGCGGTGGGCCCGTTGGTGCGCTTACGCAGTGGTGCGACGGCGCAGCAGGAGCAGCGCGCCAACACCGATCACCGCTGCGGCGGCGAGCCCAAGCGGCAGCACCTGCGCGCCAGTGGAGGCGAGCGAGTCGCCCGCGTCATTCTTGCCGTTCGCCGGCTGCGTTGCTGCCACGTCGTCGGTGGTTTCCGGAGCGTCGCTCGCGCCCGCGGTGGCGGTCGGCTCGGCAGTGTCGGTCGGCGGCGCGGGTGCAGTCGGTGCCGAGCCCGCCTCGACGGCGAGCGGCACGCGCACGACCGTGCCGGCCTCGGCCACGGTGAGCTCGATCGTCCAGTCGCCGGCGGCCACCTCGGGCACTTCGAACGAGACCTGCGCCGCGCCATCGGCGGCCGCGAACATACCGACCTCGACGCGCTCACCATCGGCCGACACGATTTCCGCCGTCACTGACGTCGCGAGCGGCGTGCCGGCCGACGTGAGGTCGAGGTCGCCGAGCGTGAACTCGACCTGCGCGCCGGGCGCGAGCGGCGCATCCGGGGTCCCGCTCACCTGCGCGGTGCGGCGCGCGAAGTCGGGCAGGAACGGCTCGCCGTCGATCGACGCCTCGAACGCGTCGCGGAGCATGTCGAGGTCGATCCGGCCCGTGTCGGTGCTCGACACCGCGTCTTGGAACACGGGGAAGCCCGTCGTGCCGCTCGCGAGGAAGCCGTACGTGATGATGCCGTACGTCGCGTCGGGGTCGATCGGCGCGCCCTCGTAGTAGAGATCGACGACCTTGTTCCCGACCTCAGCCTCGGGGTCGTACGTGTAGGTGAGGTTGCTCGAGAACGAGATGTGGCTGTAGCTGCCGTCGTCGTGGAACTGCTGCTCGATGAGCGTGCGCACCTGCTCGCCCGTGAGCTCAACGACGAACTGGTTGTTCACGAACGGCATGACCGACTGGAGCTCCGAGTAGCTCACGACCCCGTCGGCGCCGGCCATGAGGTCGGCGCGCACGCCGCCCGCGTTGCCCATGCCGATGTCGGCGCCGTACTGCTCCCCCTGCTCGAGCATGAGGTCGGTGATGAGGTTGCCGAGGGCCGACTCGCCGGGGTAGGTCGTGTCGTCGGCCGCCACGCCCTCGCGGGTGATGTCGGCGCCGATCGTGCCCACCTGCACCTCGCCGAGCACGGCGGCCTCGTCGAGCGCGGCGGTGACGATGTCGTCCACCTCGGCGACGACGGGATACGTCGCAATGAGCTCGTCGACCGGGGTGTCGGTGCGCGGGCGCAGCTCACTCGTGAAGTCGACGACCTCGCCCGAGGCCGGGTCGTACGTGACCTCGATCACCGCGATGTTGTTCATGTACTCGCCGGTCTGCACGACGGGTCGGGTCGCGCCGGTCTCCTCGACCGTGTCGACCCAGTTGTAGACGCGGTGCGTGTGCGCGTTGAGCACGACGTCGACGTCAGCGGTGAGCTCGGTGTCGATGTCCTGCATCAGGCCCGGGTTCGCGCGGGCGGAGTCCCAGGTCGCGCCGTCGGGCTCGCCCGCGGTCGCGCCGTCGTGGAAGTCGGCTACGAGAATGTCGACGTCGTCCTTGATCTGCTCGGCGACGCGGTTGACTGCCTCGACCTCGTCGCCGACCGTGAGGCCGTCGATCGCGTCGGCCGACACGAGGGTCGCGAGATCTGCCGGCGCGGTGCCGATGACGCCGATGCGCAGGCCGCCGCGCTCGATGATGCGGTACTCGTCGAGCACCGTGTCGCCGTTGGCGTCGTAGAGGTTCGCGGCGAGCAGCGGCTGGCCGAGGTACTCCTCGATGCGGGCGACGTCGTCCATGCCCTTGTCGAACTCGTGGTTGCCCGCGGCCGTCGCGTCGACGCCGATCGCGTTCAACACGTCCATGATCGGCTCGTCGTCGGCGATCGACGACGCGAACAGGCTTGCGCCCTGGTTGTCACCGGCGCTGATGAGCACGGAGTCGGGGTTCTCGGCACGCGCCTCCTCGATCGTGCCGGCCCACGGCACCGTCATGCCGCCGATGCGGCCGTGCACGTCGTTGATCGAAATGAGCTGCACCGTGACGGTGCCGTCGTCATTCACGGTCGTGGCGGCGGGATGCTCGGCGGCCTGCGAGATCGCGGGGAAGCTTCCCGCGAGCAGGGCGGCCGCGAACAGGCCCGAAGCGAACTTGGCTGAGGTGCGCACGGATTCTCCTTTTCGGCGTGGTGATTCCGTCACCGTAGCCGCCGTCGGGCAACGGGATATGGCGCACCGGTAAACGGTGAGGCGCTCCCGCTCCCCAGAGCCGGGCGGATACGCGGGTCGGCCGAGTGCGCAGGCTATGCCGAGAGGTCGACCACGCCGTCGAAGACGAGTTCGGCGGCGCCCGCGAGGCCGACGTGTTCGCCCTCTTCGGTGGGGAAAATCCGCACCTGGAGCGTGCCGCCGGGCACCTCGACCTGCCAGAAGTTCGGGGCGCCGGAGCCAGCCCAGTGCCGCACCGCGAGCGCGGTCGCGACGATGCCGGTGCCGCACGAGAGGGTCTCGCCGACGCCGCGCTCGTACACGCGCATCCGCACCCGGCCGACGCCGTCGCGCACGAGCGGATCGCTCGGCACGACGAACTCGACGTTCGCGCCCGCGACCGGCTCGGGGTCGAGCTCGGGGCGACGCGTGAGGTCGAGCTGCTCGAGTTCGTCGGCGCCCGCGAGCGCGACGACGACGTGCGGGTTGCCGACGTCGATGCCGAGGCCGGGCCGTGCGACGTCGAGGCGGCTCGCGTCGACGACGGGCTCGCCGCCCGCGAGTCGCCAGCGGCCGAGGTCGAGCTGGAACCCGCCGGTGCCGGTGCGCTGCACATCCTTCACCCCGGCGCGGGTCGCGATCGCGAGGGTCTCACCCGGCTCGAGCTGCGCGAACCCGCGCTCGGTCAGGAACCGCGCGTAGGCGCGCACGCCGTTGCCGCACATCTCGGCGACCGAGCCGTCGGCGTTGTAGTAGTCCATGAACCACTCGGCCTCGGGTGCGTCGGCGAGCACCGCGGCGCCCTCGGGCAGCCGTTCGCTGCGCACCGCGCGGATGTAGCCGTCGGCGCCGACGCCGAAGTGGCGGTCGCACAGTCGCGCGATTTCGTCGGCGGTGAGCTGCAGCGCGCCGTCTGGGTCGGCGACGATGACGAAGTCGTTTCCGGTCGCCTGGGCCTTCGTGAATTCGATGCGCGTCATGCGGTCATTCTCTCGTATTCGGTTGGAACGTCGTGGGTCAAGCTGGCTCACCGATGCCCGCGTGCGCGAGCACCTGGGCGGCGGCGCCCGGCGCGGTGGCGTCGAGGCGCAGCGCTGAGTCGTAGCGGCGGAACCACGAGACCTGGCGACGCGCATACTTGCGCGTGAGCGCCTGGGCCCGCGAAATCGCCTCGGCCCGCGTTAGCTCGCCGCGCAGCTGGGCCGCGGCCTGCGCGTAGCCGATCGCCTTGCCCGCCGTCGTGTCGTCGCGCAGACCCTGTGCCACGAGCTCGGCCGTCTCGTCGAGAAGCCCATCGCGCCACATGTCGTCGACGCGCGCGTCGAGTCGCTGCACGAGCTCCGCTCGCGGCGTCTCGGCGAGCACCATCGCGGTCGGGCGCCACCAGGAGTCCTGCTCGGGCAGTTGCGCCGAGAACTTCTCGCCCGTCACCTTGATCGCCTCGAGGGCTCGCACGACGCGGCGCCCGTTCTTCGGGTCGATGCGCGCGGCGGCCTCGGGGTCAAACTCCTGCAGCCGCCGAAACAGCATTCCTGGCCCCCACTGCTCGAGCTCGGCCTCGAGCTCGGCGCGCACCTCGGGGTCGCGCCCCGGGAACGAGAGGTCGAAGACGACCGACGCGATGTAGAGCCCCGAGCCGCCGATGAGAATCGGCACGGCGCCGCGGCTGCGAACCGCCTCGATCGTCTCGCGGGCGAGCGGCTGATACCAGGCGACCGTCGCGGGCTCGGTGACGTCGAGCACGTCGAACAGGTGGTGCGGAATCCCCCGGCGCTGCAGCGGCGGGAGCTTCGCCGTGCCGATGTCCATTCCGCGATACAGCTGCATCGCGTCGGCGTTCACGATCTCGGCCGGGCGTCTCGACCGCGCGAGCAGCTCGGCGACCTCGAGCGAGAGCCCCGTTTTCCCGGTGCCCGTCGCCCCGCCGATCACGATGAGCTCGGCGGGCTCGCGGTTCGCTACTGCCACTTCGATGGCGACGACGGTGCGCCGACGCGAATGGTCGGCAGGCCGAGGTTCACGGCGCGGCCACCGCCGGGCGTCTCGATGCCGGTGCCGCACGAGGCCGACTGCGCGGCATCCCACGCGTCGCCGGCGCGCGTGCGGCGGATGCGCAGTGGCGCGTCGCTGTCGGCGAGCAGGTAGCTCGGGGCGCCGTGCGTGATCTCGACCGTGACGACGTCGCCTGGGCGCGGGGCGAGCTGGCCCTCGGGCAGGGCGAAGTGCACGAGTCGGTTGTCTTCGGCGCGGCCCGTGAGTCGGTGGGTCGCGCCGTCTTTCTTGCCCTCATCGACCGAGACGAGCACCTGCTGCGTCGTGCCGACGAGCTTCTCGTTCTCTTCGAGGGAGATGCGGTGCTGCAGCGCGACGAGGCGCTCGAAGCGCTCCTGCACGACCTCCTTCGGCACCTGGTTCGGCATCGTCGCGGCGGGCGTGCCCTCGCGGATCGAGTACTGGAAAGTGAATGCGCTCGAGAATCGCGATGCCTCGACGACCCGCATCGTCTCTTCGAAGTCCTCGTCGGTCTCACCCGGGAATCCGACGATGATGTCGGTCGTGATTGCCGCGTGCGGCATGCGGTCGCGCACTCGGTCGAGGATGCCGAGGAACTTCTTCGACCGGTACGATCGGCGCATCTCGCGCAGGATTCGGTCGGAACCCGACTGCAGCGGCATGTGGAGCTGCGGCATGACGTTCGGGGTCTCGGCCATCGCGTCGATGACGTCGTCGGTGAACGCGGCGGGGTGCGGGCTCGTGAAGCGCACGCGCTCGAGGCCCTCGATTTCGCCGGTGGCGCGCAGCAGCTTCGAGAACGCCTGCCGGTCGCGGAAGTCGACGCCGTACGAGTTCACGTTCTGGCCGAGCAGCGTCACCTCGATCGCACCCTGGTCAACGAGGGCGCGCACCTCACGCAGCACGTCGCCGGGGCGGCGATCCTTCTCTTTGCCGCGCAGCGCGGGCACGATGCAGAAGGTACAGGTGTTGTTGCAGCCGACCGAGATCGACACCCAGCCCGAGTACGTCGAGTCGCGCTTCGTCGGCAGGGTCGAGGGGAACGTCTCAAGTGATTCGAGCAGCTCGACCTGCGCCTCTTCGTTGTGGCGGGCGCGTTCGAGCAGCACCGGCAGCGAGCCCATGTTGTGGGTACCGAAGACGACGTCGACCTGCGGCGCGCGCTCGACGATCTGCTGCTGCTCCATCTGTGCGAGACAGCCGCCGACCGCGATCTGCATCCCCTCGTGCTCGCGCTTGCGGCTCGCGAGCTGGCCCAAGTTGCCGTAGAGCTTGTTCGCCGCGTTCTCGCGCACGGCGCACGTGTTGATGACGATGACGTCGGCGTCATCGGACTCCGCCTCGACGTAGCCGGCGGCGAGCAGCGAGCCGGTGATGCGCTCGGAGTCGTGCACGTTCATCTGACAACCGAGCGTGCGCACGTAGAAGCTCCGCTGCGAGCCATCGGCATTGCGGGAGGCGTCGGACGGAGCGATTGCGGTGGCCGTTTCAGTCATGATTCGGCAATTCTACCGGCGGGTGCAGCCTTCTTTGGGCGCCCCACCGCAGACCCTCACCAGCAGATACAGAAGGGATGCCCGGCCGGGTCGGCATAGACACGGAACCCCTCGGGCTCGGTCACCTCTTCGTGCGCCTGCAGCAGGCGCGCGCCGAGCGCGAGCACCTCCGCCTCGGCCGCGGCGACCTCTCGTTGCTCGACGTAGATGTCGAGGTGGGCCTGCAGCTGTTGACGGCCGGGGTCATCGCTCGGCCAGTCGGGCGCGACGTGGTCGGGGGCGTGCTGCACCGCGACGACCGTGCGACCATCGACCGCGACGGTGAGCCAGTCATCCCAGTCGAACTCGTCGCGCACTTCGCCACCGAACACGGCGGCCCAAAACTCCGCCTCGGCCCAGTAGTCGACGGCATCGAGCGCGACGTAGTGCTGCGTGATCTTCATGGCCGAGAAACTAGCCCTCGGGGCTGGATGCGCGGTGCACGGCTCGCCCAGCCTCGCGGCACGCTGAGCCCGTAGTTTTGACGGCATGGCCGCATCGCTCCGCACTCTGCTTGACCAGCTCGGCAACTCCCGCTCCACGCTCTTCGGCGTCACCTCATCGGCCGCGCTCGCCGCCCTCGCGCTCGTCGAGCCACGGGGCGCATCCTCGACCCGAAAGCTGCTCTACCGCGGCGCGATCGGCGCCGTGGCCGCCTGGTCGGCCATCGCCGCGGCTCGCACCGAATCCTCGCGGCCCATGACCGGCAAGACCCTGGCTTCCGTGGCCGGGGCCGTCGGTGTCGCATCCGCGGCCCTCTCGCCGGTCTCCGAACGGCTCGACGCGAAGCTCGTCGACGCCCTGGCCCGCGGCCGAGTGACCCGGCCTCGCCTCGTGCTCGCCGCGGCGACGGCGGCGCTCAGCGTTGCCGTGTGGTGGTTCGACCGACGCTCGGTCAGCGCCGAGGCCACGCCCGAGCGTTAGCCGCGCGCGGATTCCACGAGGCACTCGACGAACGCGGTCGCGGCCGAGGATTCGCCGCCGCTCGGCGCCGTCACCGCGACGAGTCGCGAGCGCAGCTCGGTGTCGATCGGCACGGCGCGAATCGACGCCGGCAGCTGTTCTCGCACGGTCTCGGGCAACACGGTCAGCCCCTCGCCCGCGGCGACGAAACCGAGCGCGGTCTCTTCGTGCACGACCTTGTGGGCGTAGCGAAGCTGCGCGCGAGCCGCCGCGAGGGCCGCGTGCACGAGGTCGACGAACCCCGCCATCAGGTGGCGCGGGTAGCCGATGAGCGGATGCGCCACCACCTCGGCCGGCGTCACCAGGTCGGCGGCCGCGAGCGCGTGGTCGCGAGGGACACAAACGACGAGGCGTTCGGAGCGCAGCGGGGTCGAGGCGTAGAGCGCGCTCTCGGCGGGGTCGCGCACGACGCCGACGTCGAGCTGCCCCTCCTGCACGCGCTCGATCTGCTCAGACGTGGTGAGCGGCTGGAGCCGCGGTTCGACGTGCGGTCGCAGCTCGCGGAAGCGCCGCAGCCCAGCCGGCAACACGGTGTAGCTCGCCGAGCTGACGAAGCCGATCGACACGCGTCCGCGCATCCCGAGCCGCACCTCGTCGAGCCCGGTCAGGGCTTCGTCGAGCAGCGGCAGCACCTGTGCGAGCCGTTGCTGCAGCTCGAGCCCGGCGGCGGTGAGTTCGACGCGTCGCGTCGACCGGTCGAGCAGCGACACCCCGAGGTCGTCCTCGAGCTTGCGCAGTTGCACGCTCAGCGGCGGCTGCGACATGTGCAGGCGTTCGGCGGCGCGGCCGAAGTGGAGCTCCTCTGCGAGCACCGAGAAGTAGCGAAGCTGCCGCAATTCCATTGCAGCACGATAGCCGAACGCTATGAATAACCGTGACATAGGTATTGGACATCGAACTTATCGGCGGCTGTACTTGACCCACGAGCCGCGACGGCCACGCCCGGTGGTCGCGATGGGCCGAGACAGGTGGGCACACACGATGACAGAGCTGGACTCGACGCAGGTGCTGATTATTGGCGCAGGCTTGATGGGGTCGGCCGCGGCGCATCAGCTCGCGGCCCGCGGCACCGAGGTGGCGGTCGTCGAGCGCGACACCGCGCCGAGCGAGCACGGCAGCTCACACGGCTCGGCGCGCATCTTCCGCTACGCCTATCCCGACCCCTTTTATACCGGCCTCGTCGACCAGGCTCGCGCCCGGTTCTCGGAGCTCGAGCGCCTCGCGGGCCAGCAGCTCATCACGCCCGGCGGCGCCCTCGACTTCGGCGCGCGACGCGACCCGCGCCAGCTCGCCGGGGTGCTCGACGAGGTCGGCATCGAACACGAGCTCCTCCCCGCAGCGGTCGCGGCCGAGCGCTGGCCGGGCATCAACTTCGACACCGACGTGCTCTGGCAGCCGGGCGGCGGCGTCATCGATGCCGAGTCGACCGTGCTCGCGCAGCTGCGCCTGGCCACCGAGGCTGGCGCCCGCGTGCACGAACACTGGGAGGCCGCGAGCGTGCGCCGCGACGGCACCGGCTACGTCGTCACGTCGACGACGGGTGACACGATCCGCGCCGCACAGGTCGTCGTTGCCGCGGGCGCGTGGCTGTCGAAGCTGCTCGCCGAGACCGACCTGCCGAGCGCGTTCGTCGACCGGCTCCCCCGGCCAGTCGTGACGCAGGAGAACGCCTACCACTTCGCCTACCGGGATCCGGCCGACCCGGGCGAGCCCACGCCGGGCAGCGCGACAAGCTGGCCGACGTTCATCCACAAGTCGGAGCACATCCTCACCTACAGCCTGCCGGGTGGCCGCGACGCCGACTTCCGCGGCCAAAAGCTCGCCGAGTTTCTCGGCGGCACCCCGATCGCCGACGGCAGCGCGCAGACGGGCACGATCGACCCCGCGAACCGCGAGCGCATCATCGAGTACGTGCGCGAGCAAGTGCCGGGCCTCGTGCCCCAGCCCTACGCCGAGACGACGTGCCTGTTCACAATGCTGCCTGAGGAAGACTTCCTGCTCGACGCCGCCGAGGGCCTCGTGATCGCTTCGCCGTGTTCCGGTCACGGCGCGAAGTTCGCCCCGCTCATCGGTGAGTTCATCGCCGAGCTCGTCGCGGGCGCGGCCGCGCATCCGCGGTTCGCCGTGACCTCGCCGGCCTGGACGGCGGCCCGATGAGCACGCCCACCGCCGACCTCCTCGCCGAGCTCGCCGACATCGGCCGCGACCCCGTTCGCGGCGGCTACACGCGCCCCGGCCTCGGCGAGGCCGAACTCGAGCTGCGCGCCTGGTTCATGGAACAGGCCGCCCGACGCGGCCTCGAGGTCGAGCTCGACCGGAACGGGATCGTCTGGGCCTGGTGGCTCCCCGAAGGCAGCGACCGCAGCGGTGCCGTGATCACCGGCAGCCACCTCGACTCGGTGCCGGGCGGCGGCGCGTACGACGGCCCGCTCGGCGTCGTCAGCGCGCTGCGCGCTTTCGACCTCCTGCGCGAGGGGGCCGAGTTCCCGACCCGGCCACTCGCGCTCGTCGTGTTTCCCGAGGAGGAAGGCTCGCGCTTCGGCGTGCCCTGCCTCGGCAGCCGGCTCGTCACCGGCGCGCTGACGCCCGAGCGCGCACGCAGCCTCACAGACGCGGATGGTGCGACCTTCCCCGAGGCGGCTCGCACCGCGGGCATCGACCCCGACACGATCGGCCCCGACCCGGAGCGCTTCGCGGACATCCACGCGTTCGTCGAACTCCACGTCGAGCAGGGCCGCGGGCTCGAGGACCTCGGTCAGCCCGTCGCGATCGGCCGCTCGATCCTCGCGCACGGCCGCTGGCACGTCGAGATCCACGGCCGAGGCGACCACGCCGGCACGACGCGAATGCAGGATCGCCACGACCCGATGGTGGCGCTCGCCGACGCGATTCTCGCGGTGCGCGAGGCCGCCGAACAGGTCGACGAGGCGCGCGGCACCGTTGGCCGCCTGCGCGCGATCCCCGGCGGCACGAACGTCATCGCCTCGAGGGCCGACCTCTGGTTTGACCTGCGCCACCGCGACGAATCGGTCGTGCGCGAGCTTCTCGCCCGCATCACCGAGCGCATCCGCGCCGCGGGTGAGCGCGAGGGCTGCACCGTCGAGGTGCACGAGGAGTCGTTCAGCGGCGAGGTTCGGTTCGACCCACAGCTGCGCACCCGACTCGAGGCGGCGCTCCCGGACGCGCCCGTGCTCGACACCGGCGCGGGCCACGACGCCGGCGTGCTCGCGAGCGTCATTCCGACCGGGATGCTCTACGTGCGTAACCCCTCGGGCACCTCGCACGCCCCCGACGAGGGCGCCTCGGACGACGATGCCGAGGCCGGCTCGGTCGCGCTCGCGACCGCACTGGAGGCCCTCATGCGCTAGCCGCGCCACTCCCGCAAGCGCACCGGGACGACCTTTCGCCAGATCGGCAAAAGGTCGTCCCGATGCGCTTTTCTTTTCCCTGATCAGAACGTATTTTCATCCATCATTGTGATCATTTCGTTACCATTTCGAGTTGGTCATAACTTGCTGTTCCACGCAAACTATCTTCAAGTATTCACGCACAGCAAAGGCGGATTGGTCATGGAGACAACGTCAGCGATCAACACCATGTGGGTCCTCGTGACATGCGTGTTCATGGTGCTCATGGTGCCGGGGCTCGCGCTCTACTACGGCGGCATGTCCCGCACGAAGAACGTGCTCAACAGCATCATGATCGTGCTCGGCGGCTTCGCCGTCGGCGCGGTACTGTTCGTGCTGTTCGGCTACAGCCTGATCCTCGGCAATTCGGTCGGCGGCCTCGGCATCATCGGCGACGCGACCGAGGCCCTCGGCATCCAGTCGATCCTCGCGGGCACTCCCGACGAGGGCGTCGCCTCGGCGGTCGCGACGGCCGCGTTCCACCTCATGTTTGCTGGCCTCGCCACCGCGATCGTCGCCGGCGCGATCGAGGGCCGCATGAAGTTCGGCGCCTGGCTGCTCTTCGCCGGCCTCTGGGTCACCCTCGGCTACTTCCCCGTCGCCCACTGGGTGTTCTCGTTCAGCTCCGATGACGGCAGCCACATCGGCGGCTGGATCGTCAACAACCTCGGCGTGCACGACTTCGCCGGTGGCATCGCGGTGCACACGAACGCCGGCGCCGCGGCCCTCGCCCTCTCGATCGTGCTCGGCCGCCGCAAGGGCTTCCCGACCCCCGGGCGTCCCGGCAACGTGCCGTTCATCGTGCTCGGCGCCTGGCTGCTCGCGTTTGGCTGGATGGGCTTCAACGCCGGTTCGACCGGGGCGATGAACGAGTTCGCCGCGCTCGCGATCCTCAACTCCCTCGCCGCGCTCTGCGCCGGCCTCCTCGTCTGGCTCGTCATCGAGCGCAGCCACCGCGGCGCTACCACGACCGCTGGCGCCGTAACCGGCCTGCTGGGTGGCCTCGTCGCCGTCACGCCGGGTGCGGACATCCTCTCCCCCGTCGGCGCACTCATCGTCGGTGGTGTCGGCGCCGCGGTCGCCTACTGGGCGGTCGGCCTCAAGGCGCGCTTCGGCTACGACGACGCGCTCGACGCCGTCGGCGTGCACCTCGTGCCCGGCCTCGTCGGCAGCGCCCTGCTCGCGTTCCTCGCCGACCCGGCCGCCGGCGGCGGCGCGAACACCGAGTTCGTCGGCATCCTCTACGGCGGCAGCTGGTCGTTCCTCGGCTCGCAGCTCATCGGCATGGCCTCGGTCGCGATCTACACCTTCGTCATCTCCTACCTCATCGCCACCGTGCTGAAGCGCACCATCGGCCTGCGCGTACCCGACGCGACCGAGATCTCGGGCCTCGACCAGCCCATCCACGCCGAAACCGCCTACGTCGGCAGCGACGAGCGCTAAGCCGCCGGCCCGACCCTTCAAGCAAAGGACACCCCAGTGAAACTCATCACCGCAATTCTGCAGCCGAGCGTGCTCGTTCCCGTCAAGCTCGCCCTCGCCGAACAGGGCGTCAAGGGCGTCACCGTCACCGACGCCCGCGGCCGCGGCACGCAAGAGGGCAAGACCGAGTTCTTCCGTGGCCAGACCTACACCGTCGAGTTCGTCGACAAGGTGCGCCTCGAGATCGTCGTCACCGACGAGACCGTCGACGCCGTCGTCGCGAACGTTGCCGACGCCGCCAAGACGGGCGAGATCGGCGACGGGAAGATCTGGGTCACCGACGTGCTCTCGGTGGTGCGCGTGCGCACCGGCGAGACCGGCGACGACGCCATCAACTAGCCGACCGCATCCCGCACCGCCGCCAAACTCGCCACCGCGAAACTCGCACCAACAACACCAGGAGATTTCCCCGATGACCTCGTCAACCCGCATCGACATGCTCTACCTCAACGAACCCGACATGATCGCCGCCGGCGTCACCGACATCAACGCGTGCATCGACGTCATGGAAGAGGTGCTCGTGCTCGTCGCCAAGGGCGCGTACCGCATGGCGGGCAACACCGCGAACTCGCACGGCGCGATGATCACGTTCCCCGAGAGCTCCCCGTTCCCCGAGATGCCGACTGACGCGGCCGACCGTCGCTTCATGGCCATGGATGCGTACCTCGGCGGGCGCTTCGACGTCGCCGGAGTGAAGTGGTACGGCTCGAACATCGACAACCGGGAGCAGGGCCTGCCCCGGTCGATCCACCTCATCGTGCTCAACGACCCCACCACGGGCGCGCCGTTCGCGATCATGTCGGGCAACCTCGAAAGCGCCTACCGAACGGCCGCCGTGCCCGGCGCCGCCGCCCGCAAACTCGCGCCCGAGCACGCCGAGTCGATCGGCCTGATCGGCCCCGGTGCCATGAACAAGTCGGCCCTCGACACCTTCGTGAAGGTGCGCCCGAGCCTCACGACCGTGCGCATCCAGGGCCGCCGCCGCGTCACCTCGGAGCGCTTTGCCGACTTCGTGCGCGAGAACTTCCCGCAGTTCACGACGATCGAGGTCGTCGACACCGCCGAGGAGGCCGTGCGCGACTCCGACATCGTGAGCGTCGCGGTGACCGGTCTCGTCGGTTCCGAGAACTACCCGTACATCAACGGCGACTGGATCAAGCCGGGCGCGTTCCTCAGCCTCCCCGCGAACCTGAAGATGGACAAGGACTACACGCTGAGCGGCAAGGCCCGTCTCGTCGCCGACGCGAAGGCGATCTACGAGGCGTGGGCCGAGGAGTACCCGGCACCCTCGCACGAGACCGCGTTTGGCATGATCGGGCTCTACTGGCAAGACCTGATCGACCTCGGCGAGCTCGACGAGGCGCGGGTCGTGAACATCGGCGATGTGCTCGAGGGCACCGCCGAGGGCCGGGAGTTCCCCGAGCAGCCGGTGCTGTTTAGCGTCGGCGGCATGGGGGTTGAAGACGTCGCGTGGGGCAAGACGGTGTACGAGAACGCCTGCAAGCAGGGTCTCGGCACCAAGCTCAATCTGTGGGATGCGCCGCACCTCGCGTAGCTGCGGAGCCTCGCGCGACCGATGCTGCCGTCCCGACCGCACCTCGGGGCGGCGGCATTGTTTTCGGGAGCCGCGGGCCGTACAGTTGCCGATTATGAAGATCTCCTAGTGTCCCGGTTCGCGTGCGGCGCCCCGATTGGCGGCTGGCCCGGCGAACCTTCTCGTTCGACGCATCGCGTCGACGTGTCGCGCGATCGTTGCGCGGAAGGCACAGGAAATTGGCACACACAACCACACTTCATTCGGCGCGCCGCCGGGGCGCTCATCTGCAGGCGCGCGAGCTCACGGTACTTCGTGGCGAGCGGCGCGTGCTCGACCGCTTCGATATTCGAGTCA
Source organism: [Zimmermannella] faecalis ATCC 13722 (assembly GCF_000381765.1). Classification (GTDB taxonomy): domain Bacteria; phylum Actinomycetota; class Actinomycetes; order Actinomycetales; family Microbacteriaceae; genus Gulosibacter; species Gulosibacter faecalis. Next base: position 47,656 of record NZ_KB907080.1, read on the forward strand.
GCCCCGGCGAGCGGGCGGGACTCATCGGCGCGAACGGCGCTGGCAAGTCGACGCTGCTCTCGACGCTCGCGGGGGATTTCGAGCCGACTGATGGCGAGGTGACCTCCCCCGCCGAGCTCGGCTTTCTGCGGCAGGAGCTCGAGCTGCCCGGCGACACGACCATCGACGACGTCGTCGCGGGGGCCGTCGCGCCGATCCGCCAGCTCGAACACGAGCTCGAGGTCGCGGGTGCGGCGCTCGCTGACGGCGGCGCCGCGGTCGCCGACGAATACGCGCGGCTGCTCGATGCGGCCGAGCAACGTGGGCTCTGGGAGCTCGACGCACGCATCGAGGCCGTGCTCGCCGGGTTGCAGCTCGGCGGGCTCGACCGCGACCGTCCGATCGCGGAGCTTTCGGGCGGGCAAGGGCACCGGCTCGCGCTCGCGGCGCTGCTGCTCGAGCAGCCGACGGCGCTGCTTCTCGACGAGCCGACGAACCACCTCGACGACGCGGCCCTCGAGTTTCTCGCCGAGCAGCTGCGACGGTGGCGCGGACCGGTGCTGTTCGCGTCGCACGACCGGAGTTTTCTCGACGACGTGGCGAACGTCATCGTCGACCTCGACGAGTCACCCGCGCAGGAGGGCATCGCCCACGGCATGGTGCGCGGTCGGCGCTACCGCGGTAACGTGCACGACTACCTCGCGGCGCGGCGGCGCGACCTCGAGCAGTGGCGGCGAAACTACGACGACGAGCTCGCCGAACGAGCACGGCTCGAGCGGGTGATTGGCGTGGATGCGCGCAACATCTTTCACACGACAAAGCCCCGCAGCGAGTCGCGCATGGCCGCGAAGTTCGAGGCCGACCGCGCGGCGAAGACGGTTGGTTCGCGGCTCCGGCAGGCGCGCTCCGCCCTCGCCGAGCTCGACCGTCATCCGGTGCCCGTGCCGCCGCGGCCGCTCGAGTTCGGCGGCTTCGCGCGCGGTCGGGCGCTCGGGAGCGGCACCGCCGCGCAGCTCACGGAGGCCGCGGTCGAGCGGCGACTCGGGCCCGTCTCGCTCGAGTTGGTCGCGGGCAGCCGCACGCTCGTGACGGGGCCGAATGGCGTGGGCAAGTCGACGCTGCTCGGTGTGCTCGCACGTCACGTGCGCGCGACCTCAGGCGAGGTTGCGGTGACGCGCAGCGTCGGGATGCTCGGGCAGGAAGACGTCTGGCCCGACCTTCGGGTGTCGGCCGCCGAGGCGTACCGGCGCGGCCTGCGGCAACCGAGCGCGGCGCCGACGCTCGAGGACCTTGGCCTGCTCGACGAGCCGACGTCGCGGCGGGCGCTCGGCGAACTGTCGTACGGGCAGCGTCGTCGGGTCGCGCTTGCGCCGCTGATTGCCGAGCCGCCCGCGCTGCTGCTGCTTGACGAGCCGACGAACCACCTCGCGATTGATCTCGTCACGCAGCTCGAGGCCGCGCTCGACGGGTACCCGGGCACGATCGTGATCGCGTCGCACGACCGCTGGCTGCGCGAGCGCTGGCGGCACGACGAGCTGCGACTCAGCCCATACGGGCCGCCGCAGCTGCGCAGTGCCGAACGATGAGCGCGAGGCCGGTCGCGATGCCGTCGAAGTCGAGGGCGGAACCGAGGCCGGCGGGATGCTCGGGGCCACCCGCCACGTCGGTCTCGCCGCCGACCGTGGCCGCCGCGCCGCTGCGCGCCGCGGGAACGTGGACGAACAGGGTTGGCTTGGCTCGCTCGTAGAGCAGGTACGCGAGGTGGTTGCAGAGGAAGCCGCCCGCGTCGTCACTCACGCTCGCGGGCAGGCCAGCCGAGCGGAGCTCTTCGACGACCGACTCGACCGCAAAGCGGGTCGTGAGCCGCTCGGGCCCGCCCTCGCGGATCGCCCCGCTCGGTGACGCCCTGGCGTTGTCGGGAATGCGGGCCTCGATGCGGTTCCGACCGTACCGCTCGGGGGTGAGCTCGTCGCGGCGACCGGCCTCCCCCACCCCGATGATAAGGTCGGGCCGCGATTCGGCGACCGCACGGGACAGGGCCGACTCGAGTTCGCCGAACACGACCGGCAGGGTCGCGGTCGAAAGCTCGAGGCCGAGTTGCGACCAGCCGACAGCGAGTCGGGCGACCGCCTCGGCGCTCGCGTTCTCGGTGTCGGCGCCGAACGGTTCGAATCCGGTCACGAGGATGCGCACGCCACGACCTACTTGAAGTACGGGCCCGAGCGGCGCTGCGGCTGCAGCGCGAGGTCCACGACCTGGCTGACGACCGCGCCCGAGAACCCGCGGCGACCCAGATAGCCGTAGAGCCGGCGGCGGGCGACCTCCGGCTCGAGATCCTGGAGGCTCCGCGCCCGCTTGTTCGCGAGTTCGAGCGCCGTATCGAACTCGCTCGCATCGCTCTCGTCGAGGGCGTCATCGATCGTCTCGGTGTCGAGCCCACGCTGCCGGAGCTCGCGCGCCATGCCCGCTTTGCCGAGCCCCTTGCGCGCGAGCCGCCCGTTCACGAGCTGCTCGGCAAGGCGCGCATCGTCGAGGTAGCCGTAGCCGCGCATCCGTTCGAGCACCTCGGCCCGCTGCGAGGCATCGAGCTCGGTCTGCTCGACGAGGTAGGCGTCGCACTCGCGCTCGGACTTCGGGCTGCGCGCGAGCCACTTCGTGAGCCGGGTGACGGCGTCGTCGAGCAGTTCGTCGGCGCTCAGCGCGGAGGCCTCGTCGGCAGGCTCGGGCAGCGCCGTCACGTTGCTCGGCGGCGCGCTCGCGGCGGGCGCCGGGTCGGCTGGTTGCCCACTCGGCTCGGATTCAGCCTCGACCTCGACCTCTGCAATTTTTGTGCGCAGGCGCGCCAGCCGTTCGGCTTTCTCGGCGGCCGTCGGCAGCGCGTCAGCGGTGCTCGCGGGTGCCGAATCCCGACCGCCCGGAAACGCGATGACGTTCGATCGGTCTGGCTCGGTGTTGGTGGGGTCGGTCGACATGTGTCAACTCCTCGTCTCGAAGGTTCGCGGGGACAACGAAGGAGGGCAGGCGCCTCAGCTGTGGCGCCTGCCCTCGGTTCGTTACGCGATGCGTTCGATGATCTCGCCGGTCGCCTCGTCGTAGACGGGCTCGTCGGCCTCGACCTCGTCGCCCTCGCGCACGCCGAGTTTCACGAGAATCTTGTCTTCGATTTCGGCCGCGATCTCGGCATTCGTCTTGAGGAAGCGGCGGGCGTTCTCTTTACCCTGACCCAGCTGGTCGCCCTCGTAGGTGAACCACGAGCCCGACTTCGTGACGATGCCGTGCTCGACGCCGAAATCGAGCAGCGACCCCTCGCGCGAGATGCCCTCGCCGAAGAGGATGTCGAACTCGGCCTGCTTGAACGGCGGGGCCATCTTGTTCTTCACGACCTTGACGCGGGTGCGGTTACCGACCGCGTTCGTGCCGTCCTTCAGCGTTTCGATGCGACGAATGTCGAGGCGCACCGATGCATAGAACTTCAGCGCCTTACCGCCCGAGGTGGTCTCGGGGCTGCCGAAGAAGACGCCGACCTTCTCGCGGAGCTGGTTAATGAAGATTGCGGTGGTCTTCGACTGGCTCAGGCCACCGGTGAGCTTGCGCAGCGCCTGTGACATGAGGCGAGCCTGCAGACCGACGTGCGCGTCGCCCATCTCGCCCTCGATCTCGGCCTTCGGAGTCAGGGCCGCGACCGAGTCGATGACGACGAGGTCGACAGCACCCGAACGGACGAGCATGTCGGTGATCTCGAGCGCCTGCTCACCCGTGTCCGGCTGCGAGACGAGGAGCTGGTCGATATCGACGCCCAGCTTCTTCGCGTACTCGGGGTCGAGCGCGTGCTCGGCGTCGATGAACGCGGCGATGCCGCCCTGCTTCTGCACGTTTGCAATCGCGTGGAGCGTGAGCGTCGTCTTACCCGACGACTCGGGGCCGTAGATCTCGATGACGCGGCCGCGGGGCAGGCCGCCGACGCCGAGCGCGACGTCGAGTGCGACCGAACCGGTGGGAATCGTGTCGACGGGGGCGCGCTCCTCGCTGCCGAGTCGCATCACCGACCCCTTGCCGAACTGGCGGTCGATCTGCGAGAGGGCGGTTTCGAGGGCTTTCTCGCGGTCTTTCGGTGCTGGCATGATGGGTGCTCCTTGAGAGTCGGTGATGTTGTTGCCCACAGGCTGTCGTGCGCTGATAGAGAGCACCGCGACAGGGCTGCGACCGGGTGTGAACCTGATGCCATCAAGCTAGGTTGTGCCTCCGACATTTCCGGCGGCGGGCCAGTTTGATGTGGAAAAGGTCTCCTCCACAGGTCGCACGGTTGACACTACACGGACTCGAACAATGATTCGAACGATATCGGGCGTGTCGCGACGAAGATTCGAACTTGCCAGGCGCGCATCCACCTACGCTGGACTCAGCGACGACCCGCCGACCACCAGGGAGGAGCACCATGGCACCCGCGCCAATCGGACACATGCCGGCCTACGGCGCCGAGCACCTCTCGGTACTCGCAATCACCGTCGTGCTCGCCGTCGCACTCCCCCTGCTCGCAGACCGACAACGCCGCGCACCGCGGCTCGACCGCGCACTGACCGCCTCCGGCTGGGCACTCCTCGTCGTCGCCGTGTTCTGGCTCGCCTGGGGATTCCTCCCGGCCAACTGGAACCTCGCCGAATCCCTCCCATTTCATTTCTCGGATGGCCTGCGGATCTTCGCCGCGGTTGCGCTCATTACCCGCGCGCCGTGGGCCGTGCTGATTGCCTACTACTGGGGCTTCACCCTCAACCTCATGTCGCTCCTCACGCCCGACCTCAACTACTTCGTCGCCCCGGCGCTCGAGTTCACGCTCTATTGGGTGCTCCACGTCGCGGTACTCCTCGTTCCGCTCGTACTCATGGTCGGCGTCGGCCTGCGGCCGACCTGGCGCGGATACGCACTCACCCTGACACTCACGTGCGGCTGGGCTGCGCTCGCGATGCTCGTGAATTCCCTCACGGGCGCGAATTACGGTTATCTCGCGCACGCGCCGCGCGGCGCGTCGCTGCTCGATGCCCTCGGCCCGTGGCCCACCTACCTCCTGTGGGAGCTCGCACTCGTCGCCGTCGTGTGGGCACTCATGACCTGGCCGTTCACGACGCGCCGGTCACTGGCCGCGACCGAGCCGGTCGGGTCAGGTCGATGGCTGCGGGTCGTGTCAGCCTCACGCTGAGACGAGGATTCGAGTTCGAACGACCGGGGTCGACGGCAGCACCGCCACCAGATTTGAGAGTTAGGCTAACCTAACTAAATTGCCTGGATCTCGACCGTCAGGAGCGCGATTGTCTCGTTCGTCTGCCCACCCCTCTCGCATCGTCACGGGAGGCTGAGCGAATGCAACGCCCCTTCGCGGGCTTCACGACCCGCAGCCTCCTCGCCTGCGTCGTGCTCGGCGCGTTCACCGCCGCGTTCGTACACCTCTCACGCGTGTTCGGGGTGCTCCTGTGGTCAACGGCCCCGTGGCTCGGTGCCCCGGCGCCATTTATCCCGTGGTTCCTCACGATCATCCTGGCGGGCATCCTCATCCCCCGCTTCGGCTCGGCCCTCATCACGTCGCTCATCGGCGCGGTGGTCGGCATCGGGTCGATGGCGTTCGTCGCGGGCATCGTCGCCGAGATCGTCTTCACCGTCGCACGCGCACAGCAGCGCCGACGCGGCACGGAGTCCGCGCCAGCCGGCGACCGACGCTGGCTCGTCTGGAGCATCGTTGCCGGCATCGCGATCGGACTCGTGAGCTACGGCATGATGTTCACCGTCGCTGAGTTCCGCCTACTGTCGTCCGACCTCATGCTGCTCGCACTCGGCATCCGGCTCGTCGCGGGCGCCGCCTGGGGCGTTATCGCCTACCTCCTTGCCAAGGCACTCCTTCGGGCCGGCCTGAATCTCGAGGGAACCCGGCGGCGACGCCCCGCCACCGCGAGCAGCACATCCGACTTCCCCGGGGAGCCGATCTGACCGCCGCGGTCGCCGTCCGGGGGCTCCGGGTTAGCTTCGCCGGGCGGCCCGCAGTGCTCGATGGCCTCAACCTCAGCTTCGAGCGCGGCACGTACACGCTGATCGCCGGGCCGACCGGCTCCGGCAAGAGCACGCTCGCGCTCGCAATACTCGGCGCGCTCGAAGACGTCGCCCGCGCCGACGTGGAGGGCGAGGTGCTCGTTGACGGCACCGTCATGACCGAGGCCGACGCCCTCACGCGGGCCCGCCTCGTGAGCGCGGTGTGGCAGCGTCCCGAGGCGCAGCTGTTCCGGTCGACGATACTCGATGAGGTGCGATCGGCCCTCGACTACCGACTCGTGCCGGCGGCCGAGGCGGATGCGCGGGCTCGCGAACAGCTGCGGCTCGTCGGGCTCCACGCGATCGACGAGGAGCGGCACCCGGCGACGCTCTCGGGCGGGGAACGGCAGCGGCTCGCACTCGCGGCCGCACTCCTGCAAGAAGCCCCGGTGCTCGTGCTCGACGAGGCGACGAGCGCCCTCGACCGCGCCGCGACCGACCTGTTCGTGGCGGCGCTCGAACGCGCCCGCGCGACCCGCGACCTCACCGTCATCGCGATTGACCATCGCCCCGACGCGCACCTCGAGGCGGCCGACCGCCTCGTCGTGCTCGAGGCCGGGCGGGTCGCGCTCGACGGGACGCCCGCGAGCGTCCTCGCCGAGCCACACGCGGGCGAGCTCGGGCTGCGCCGCCCCGGCGAACGCTCGCGCACGCTGCCGACGCTCGCCGACGCCCGAACCGAGGATCCCGCGCACGCGACGCTCCGGCTCGACCGGGTCGGCGTGCGGCTCGGCGACTCGGCGATTCTCGACGACCTCACCTGTGCCCTGCCGACGGGCGCTGTCGCCCTCGTCACCGGAGACAACGGGGCGGGCAAGTCCACGTTCCTGCGACTGCTCGCCGACGAGCTTCGCCCGGCGGCGGGCCGGGTCGCACCGCGTGGACGAGCGCGAACCCGCGCCGGTATCGGCGCCGCACCGCAGCACGCCGCCGACCTGTTCTTCACCGAGCGCGTCATCGACGAGGTCGGCACGGTGCTCGCTCGCGGGCGACGCCCCTCCGGCGAGCTGCGCGGCCTCGCTCGCGGCCACCTCGAGCGCGCTGGCCTCGCGGCCGAGGCCGACACGCATCCGCTTCGGCTCTCGGGCGGGCAGCGGCAGCGGCTCGCGGTGTTGCTCGCGACCGTCGCCGCGCCCGGTACCCCGCCAGCGCTCGTGCTGCTCGACGAGCCGACGAGCGCCCAGGATCGCGCGGGCGCCGACCTCGTGTGTGCGCTCATCCAAGCGAACGCTTCAGAGCGCGTCACCATCATCGCGACGCACGAACCCGCCGCGTTCGCATCGTTCGCGACGCACCTGCTCGCGTTCGATCGCATCCCCGCCGAGGTCGACGCATGACCCCGCGGTGGCGGCCGCACCCCTTCGCGGTCGCGTTCTTGCCGGTGCCAGCAATCGTCGCGGTGCTCGTCGCGCCCGGCGTCACGTTCGGGCTCATCTGCGCCGCGGCGTCGGTGGTCGCGATCCTGGCGAAGAGCTGGCGGCTCGCGCTTGTCGCCGCGGCCACGGCCGTGTTGGGCACCGCGATCCTGTGGTTCGGGTTCGCCATGTCGCTTCCCGCCGAGCCGTTCGGCACGCCGAGTGCGACCGTCGACTGGCTCCCGCTGCGGCCGACGGTCGATCAGGCGCTCGCGGCGCTCAGGGGTGCCCTGCGGGTCGTCGTGGTCATGCTGTTATTCGTGGCGGGCTCGGCACACGTTCGCGGCACCGTCTTCACCGATTCGCTGATCCGCTATGTGCGCGTGCCGTATCGCGTCGCCGACGTGATCGCGCTCGGCGCGCAGTTCGCCGTCGGTATTCGCCGCGACGTTGCCGCCGCCCGAGCCATCGCCCGGCTGCGGGCACGCGGCCGAGGGATGGGAGCTGCGCGAATCGGCGCGAGGCTGACCGTGCCTGTGCTCATGGCGTCGTTCCGCCGCGCCGACGAACTCAGCGTCGCGATGGAAGCCCGCGGGTTCGCGGCGCTGCCTGACCGGACGCTCCATTACGCGGTCGCACCGAGGGCGCTTGACGCGGTACTGCTCGCGCTCGGCTGGTGCGTCACGGTCGTAGTCGCCATGGCGGTGCACGGATGAGCGCGGCGAGATCGACAGTCGCCACGCTCGACGAGCTCGTCGGCGCGCGTACCGACATCGACCACAACGGCCGTCGCCTCAGTGTCCGCTCGCTCGGTGGCGCCACCGGTGGTGCCCCCGGCGCGGGTAGCAGCGTGCTCTGGCTCGCGGGAATGGGGATGTCGGCGAACTATCTCGCGCCACTCCACCAACGCATCGCGCGCGAGACTCGCTCGGTACTGTTCGACCGCGCGGGACTCGGGCGGAGCGATCCCGACACGCGCCCGCGCACCCTCGAACGCGCGGCGGATGAGGTCATCGCCGTCCTCGAGGCACTCGAACTCGACGACGCCGTGCTCGTCGCGCACAGCTGGGGTGGGCCGATTGCCCGGGTCGCGGCGGCGCGGGTGCCGCATCGAGTGCGCGCGCTTGTGTTACTCGACCCGAGCGACGAGCACACCCGCGTGGGCGCGCTACTCGCGCATCGTCGGCGCGGCGCGGCCCTCGCCCGCGCGACGCGGCTTGCCGGGATGCTCGGTCAGCTTCGGCTGCTGTGTGCCCGCGGGTACCACCCCGCCGTGCTCGCCGAACTGCGGGCCGTCGACCTCTCCGCGCGGGCGCAGCGCGCCTACCTCGCCGAGCTCGCGGAGTACGAGCGCGAGCTGGATGCGCTGATCGCCGCCCCGCTCCCGCTCGGCGACGTGCCGATCACGCTCGTTTCGGGGCAGTTACTCCCCCGTTCGGGCCGCGTTCGGGCCCGGCGCGAGGCGATGGTCCGGGCCCACGAGGCGAGCGCCCGCGACACATCCGGTGTCCGACTCATCCGCGCCGAGTCGTCGGGACACCTGCTCCCGATCACCGATCCCGACCTCGTCATCGCCGAGGTCGTGCGCGCGCTCCGATCCGACCGCGCGGGCAGCGAGGCCGACGAGCTCAGGCCGTGACCCCTACCGTTTCAACCCCCTACCGCTTCGGGTCGAGCAGCCCGACGCCGTACCAGCGCTCGCGCGGCACATCCATCGCCGAGCACACCGCGAGCCACACCGAGCGGGCATCCTCGCCGTCGTCGAGCGCCTGGCGCGCCGTGCGGTCGCCGAGGGCGCCGATGACGACATCGCGCACGACCGACGTGCCATAGGCCTCGCCAAACTCGTCGCGCACTGCCCGCTGGAACTCGCTCAATCGCATGTCGCACAGCCTAACGGCCTCGGCCCCGACCGGAGAATCCGATCGGGGCCGAGGGCTCGAAGGTATAAAGGGCCATCGCTTCGGTGAAGCGACGCGGGTTAGTGCGTCGTGACCACCGGCTCGTGGCGCGCCGCGCCAGCGAGCAGGTTGTCGGGGACGGTGTCGGGAATCACCTGCGTGAGGCCGTGCTCGCGTGCGAGCAGCGTCTCGTTCTTCGCGAGACGGTTGCCGACCTCGTGGTAGATCGTCGACAGCGGCGTGTCGAGCGCTTCGGCAACCGAGGCGAGAATCTCGCTCGATGCTTCCTTCTGCCCTCGCTCAATTTCCGACAAGTATCCGAGCGCCACCGAAGCGCGACCGGCCACCTGACGGAGGGTGTCGCCGCGACGTAGACGGACGTCCCGCAGCACCTCGCCCATTTCATGTCGTACCAGCACCATACGGAACCTCCCTTCCTAATAAGTTCGTGGCTCGCACGGTTCGTGAGCCTTGAAGTCTACAACCGAAGCCTCCGCGATCGCATTCCCGAGTTCGGCAATGCTGTCGGGAAATCTTCAGGCTCCCGCGAATTCCGCGAGATGTTCGAGCAGATTGAAGATCGCGGCCTCGACGGTCGCGATACGGATGCGGTGGCGCGAGCCGATCGGGTCGTCGGCCCGCACGAGGTTCCCGAAGTCGAGTTCGACGACGCGGTCGCCAAAGATTGAGTCGATGCCGATGAACACGCGGCCCGGAGCGCTCCCGTCGGAGGGCTCGGGGCCAGCGACCCCGGTCGTCGAGATGCCGATGTCGACCTCGCGCTCGTGCTTGAACGAGAACTGTCGCCGCACGCCGGCCGCCATCTGCTGCGCGACCTCTGGGTGCACGGCCCCGACCGCGCCAAGCAGCGACTGCTCGACGCCGAGCAGCTCGCGCTTCGCCGCGAACTGATACGCGACCGTCGCCCCTTGGAACACGGCCGAAATACCCGGCACGCGCACGAGCTCGGCGGCGAGCTCGCCGCCGGTGAGCGACTCGGCGACCGCGATCGTGAGGTCGGCCCGCAGCAGCAAGTCGCCGAGCTCGGCGGTCTGCGCGGGGATTGCGTTGACCTCCGACTCGACGGGCGGCAGGCCCGGCATGTCGGGTTCGGGCTCGGTGTCGCCGGCCGCGCGTTCCGCTTCCGCGGCGGCGACGACCTCGTCGCTCACCCGCACGGCGTTCTCGTCACCCTCGTAGTTGATGGGCTCGAGCACCTCGGCCTCCCAGTACTCAACGGGCTGCGTGCGGTCGTCGTTCGTGTTGCGGTCGCTCATGCGTGCTCCCCCGAGGCCTGCGCCGACGCGCCATCGGCGTCGGTCTTCTTTGGCCAGTATGCCCGCACGAGGTAGTCGATTCCCGACCAGATGGTGAGAACGAACGCGGCCGCCATGGTGATGCCGTTGACCCAGTGCATCCAGTCGCCGAGGAGCGCCGGCAGCGGCGCAATCGCGAGCGAGATCGCGATCGCCTGCATGACCGTCTTGAGCTTGCCGCCGCGCCCCGCCGGCAGCACGATGCGACGCGCCTCGACGAGGCGCCACACGGTGATGCCAAGCTCGCGCAGCAGAATCAGCCCCGTGACCCACCACGGCAGCTCGCCGAGCAGGCTCAGCAGAATGAGCGCGGCGCCGGTGAGTGCCTTGTCGGCGATCGGGTCGAGCAGCTTGCCGAGGTCGCTGATGAGATTCCGGCTGCGCGCAAGGTGGCCGTCGATCGCATCCGAGCCGATGCCGACGACGAACAGCGCGAGCGCAACCCAGCGCAGCGCGCCGTGCTCCCCCGCGTCGGCGAGCATAGCCCACGCGAAGGCCGGCACGAACAGGATGCGCACGATCGTGATGAGGTTCGGCACGGCCCAGTTGCTCACGGGGCCGTCGCCGGCGCGCCAGACGCGCGGGCGCGTATCCGCCCCGCCCGCCGCGTTCGAAGACTCAGTCACGACCGGTCAGCTCCCACGCGTCCTCGGACTCCGACGACTCGACCTCTTCGAGACCCTCGTACTCGGCGGCGATCGGGTCGCTGCCGTAGGGGTCGTCGTCGCCGTCGTCGCTCGGCGCCGCGGGCGGCGGGCCGTCACCGCGGAGCATCGCGAGCACCTCGGGCAGCTGCTCGGGTGACGCAAGCACGTCGCGGGCCTTCGAGCCCTCCGAGGGTCCGACGATTTCGCGCGACTCGAGCAGGTCCATGAGCCGGCCCGCCTTCGCGAAGCCGACGCGAAGCTTGCGCTGCAGCATCGAGGTCGACCCGAACTGCGACGTGATGACGAGCTCGGCGGCCGCGAGCAGCGGCTCGAGGTCGTCGCCGATGTCGGCGTCGATCTCGCGCTTCTCTGCCGGCGCCGTGACATCGGCCCGGTACTCGGGCTTCGCCTCGGACTTCACGTGCGTGACGACCTGGTGAATCTCGTTATCGCTCACCCAGGCGCCCTGCACGCGAATGGGCTTCGACCCCTGCGGCGAGAACAGCGCGTCACCCTGGCCGATGAGCGTCTCGGCGCCGGTCTGGTCGAGAATGACGCGCGAGTCGGTCGAGCTCGTCACCGCGAACGCGAGGCGCGAGGGCACGTTCGCCTTGATGAGGCCCGTGACGACGTCGACCGAGGGGCGCTGGGTCGCGAGCACGAGGTGGATTCCCGCGGCACGGGCGAGCTGTGTAATGCGCACGATCGAGTCTTCGACGTCGCGCGGCGCCGCCATCATGAGCTCCGCGAGCTCGTCGACCACGACGAGCAGGTACGGGTAGGGCTTGAGCTTGCGCTTCGATCCCTCGGGCACCTCGACCTGGCCCGCACGAATCGCCGCGTTGAAGTCGTCGATGTGGCGGAACCCGAAGTTTTCGAGGTCGTCGTACCGCATCTCCATCTCTTTCACGACCCACTGCAGCGCCTCGGCGGCCTTCTTCGGGTTCGTGATGATGGGCGTGATGAGGTGGGGCACACCCTGGTACGGGGTGAGCTCGACGCGCTTCGGGTCGACGAGCACCATGCGCACCTCCGACGGCTTCGAGCGCATGAGGAGCGACACGATCATCGAGTTCACGAAGCTCGACTTACCCGAACCGGTCGAACCGGCAACGAGCAGGTGCGGCATCTTCGCGAGGTTCGCGAGCACGAACCCGCCCTCGACGTCCTTACCGACGCCGATCGTCATCGGGTGGTGCGCCTTGAGCGCCTTCTGCGAGGCGAGCACGTCGCCGAGCTGCACGGTCTCGCGGTCGGTGTTCGGAATCTCGATACCGATCGCTGACTTGCCGGGAATCGGCGAGAGGATGCGCACCTGGTTCGAGCGCACCGCGTACGCGATGTTCTTCGAGAGGTTCGTCACCTTCTCGACCTTCGTGCCGGGCGCGACCTCGACCTCGTAGCGCGTCACGGTCGGGCCCCGTGAGAAGCCCGTGACCTTCGCGTCGACGTTGAACGACTGGAACGTCTGGTTCAGCGCCTCGATCGTCGTCTCGTTCGCCTCGGTCTTCGACTTCGGCGCGGCGCCCCGTTCGAGAATCCGCTGGGCCGGCAGCGCGTAGGGCGCCTCGTCGGCGCCCGCCTCGGTGCGCGTATCCCAGTTCGCGGTCTCGTCTTCTTCAACCGCGGCGAGCGCGTCGGCCTCGCTCGGCTCCGACGACGCGGCCGGAGCGGGCGCGGCGGATGCACCGGGGCGCGGTGCCGGGGCGGACTGCGAGCTCGACTGGCTCGCGGCCTGCTCGGGCAGCGGCTGCGTGTTCGACCGCAGGGGTGGGAGCACCTCGGTCGGGTTCTCGAGGGGCGCGGGATCGGCGAAGTTTCCAATTGGCGACGCGTCGTCGCTCGGCGCCTGCACGTCGTCGAAGATCTCGGTGCCGAACACCTCGGTCGCCTCGTCGCGGCGGCGCTTGCGGCCGCGACGCCCCTTCTTGCCGTCGTCGAGCACGCGCGTCTCGGCGGTGCCCTCGCGGTTGTCGGGGTCGACGAGCGGCGAGTCGTAGGCCGGGTCTTCCTCTCGGCCCGTGTCGTTGCGGCGCCACCACGGCAGGTCATCGTCGGCCGCGTCGCGCGGTTTCGCCGACTCGGTGGCCGTGGCGGGCTTGCTCGCTTCGCCCTCGGGCTTCTCGGCGCCGACGAGCCAGTTCCAGCCCTGCACGATGCGGGTGGGGAGCTGGCGCGGCGGCGTCTTCGTGAGCACGAACAGCGAGAGCACAAAAATGAGCGCGAGCACGACCGTCGCGCCGATGACCGTGATGAGAAAACCGAGCGAGCCGCCGACCATCCAGCCGAAAATGCCGCCGGAGCGCGCGAGGGCGGGCATGCCCTCGGCGGGCTGCGGCTGGCCGGAGTGGAGGTGGCAAATGCCGGACGCCGTGAACAGGGCCATCGCGAGGCCCGTGAACACGCGGCCGTTGTCGTAGACCGATGCCGGGTGGCGGTAGAGCCAGAGCGCGAGGCCGACGAGCACAACCGGCATCGCGTACGCGACGAGGCCGAACAGGCCGCCGAAGCTGAAGGCGTTGAGGTTCTCGGCGACGACGTTGCCCGGGAAGAACCAGAGCGTCACGCCCCCGAGTACGCCGAGCAGCACGAGCACGGTCGGGAACGTGTCGCGACGGTCTTCTTTCGCGAGATCATCCCGGCCGAGCGAGCGCGCGGCGCCGCCCATCAGGTGTGCGAAGCCGTTCCAGGCGCGCGCGCCCCAGCCCAGCTCTTCGTTCGTGAACTGGACCTTCGTATCGTTCTTCGCGGCGCCGCGAGACCGGCCGCTCTTGGCAGCGGTCTCCTTCTTCCCACGGTTCGAGGCAGTATTCGGCATGGATACCAAGGTACTTCCCAGGCCCGGATTTGCCCGGGTTCGCCGCGGAGTGCCCGCGAATTGCCTCGCGTATCCGCCGGGGGTCGGCTACTCGGCGGAGTTCGCGAACGTCACGACCGGCACGATCATCGGCCGACGGCGCTGCTTCGTACCCGCCCAGCGGCCCACGACGCGACGCACGGCCTGCGAGAGGCGGTACGTGTCGCGCACGCCGTCGTCGAGCGCATCCTCAAGGGCCTTGCGTACCTGCGGCACGAGCGGCTCGAACACGCGGTCGTCGGGCGCGAAGGCGCGGGCGTGGAACTCGGGGCCCGCGATGATCTTGCCGGTCTTCGGGTCGACGACCGTGTAGATCGAGATGAAGCCCTCCGACGAGAGCGTCAGGCGGTCCTTGAGGTCATCTTCGGTCACCGTGCCGACGGTCTTGCCGTCGACGTACACGAACCCGACCGGCACCTCGCCGACCTTGGTCGGCACGCCGTTCTTCAGGTCGATGACGCCACCGTTCTCGGTGATGATCGTGTGGTCGGGTCGCACGCCCGACTTCACGGCGATCTTCGCGTTCGCCGTGAGGTGACGCCACTCGCCGTGTACCGGCATGGCGTAGTTCGGCTTGATGACGTTGTACGCCGCGAGCAGTTCGTCGGCGAAGCCGTGGCCCGAGACGTGCACCTTCGCGTTGCCCTTGTGCACGACGTCGGCGCCGACCTTCATGAGGTTGTTGATCATGTTCGACACCGGCACCTCGTTGCCGGGCACGAGGCTCGAGGCGAGCACGACGCGGTCGCCCTCGCCTACCTCGATCGCGTGGTCGCCCTGCGCGATGCGGTTGAGCACGGCGAGCGTCTCGCCCTGCGAACCGGTGCACACGAACACGACCTTGTCGCGCGGCATGCCGAGCGCCTTCTTGTAGTCGACGATGACGCCGTCGGGAGCGCGCAGGTAGTCGAGGTCGAGCGCGATGCCCATGTTGCGCACCATCGAGCGACCGACGAACGCGATCTTGCGGCGGTTCTCGGCCGCGGCGTTGATGACGTGCTGCACGCGGTGCACGTGGCTCGCGAAGCTCGAGACGATGACGCGGCCCGTGCTCGTGCGCACGGCCTCGTGAATCGCGGGGCCGACCGAGGCCTCGGAGCCCGAGTGGCCCGGCACCTCGGCGTTCGTCGAGTCGCAGAGGAACAGGTCGACGCCCTGCTCGCCGAAGCGGCCGAGGGCGCGCAGGTCGGTGAGGCGGCCGTCGAGCGGCGTCGGGTCCATCTTCAGGTCGGCCGTGTGAATGAAGCTGCCGGCTTTCGACGTGACGTGCACGCCGAGCGAGTCGGGAATCGAGTGGTTCACGGCCCAGAACTCGCACTTGAAGGGGCCGAACTCCTCGACGTCGCCCTCGTGCACCGTGAGGGTGTACGGCGTGATGCGGTGTTCCTTGAGCTTCGCCTCGACGAGCGCGAGCGTGAGCGGCGAGCCGATGAGGGGAATGTCGGGCTTGCGCTTGAGCAGGTAGGGCACGCCGCCGATGTGGTCTTCGTGGCCGTGCGTGAGGAAAATGCCGACGACGTCGTCGAGGCGGTCGAGGATGATCTCGATGTCGGGCAGGATCAGGTCGACGCCCGGCTGCGTCGACTCGGGGAAGAGCACGCCGACGTCGATGATGAAGATCTTGCCGTTGAGCTCGAACGAGGTCATGTTGCGGCCGACCTCGCCGAGTCCGCCGTGCGGAATGATGCGCATCGTGTCGCGCGCGAGGGTCGGAAGCTGGACCGGGATTGATTCAGTTGTGGTCTGAGTCATTGTTGCCTGTCGATTGGGCAGCCGCGTCGCGGCCGGGATGTTCCCGGTGCGGCGGCCGCGGTGGAGACGCCTAGCGCGTCGTGCCCGCGATCTTCGGCAGCGCGCCACCTGCGGCGGCGTTGCGATCCGGGCGGAAGTTTGAGAAGTCGACGCCGGCGAGCCCGTGCACCTGTGCGACGTCGTTCTCGATGACCTCGGCCTCGGGTTCTTCGGGCCCGACGAGCGGCAGACGCACGCGGGGGCTCGAGATGAGGCCAAGGCCGTGGAGGATGTACTTGGTCGAGACGGTGCCGGGGATGTGCGTCATGGTCGCACGGGCGAGCGGCTCGAGGAGCTTGTGTTCGGCCGTCGCGGTGGCGAGGTCGCCCCGGTTGACGGCGTCAACGATGGTTCGGTAGGGCTGCGGCGCGATGTTCGCGGTGACGCCGATGAGCCCGGTCGCGCCGATCGCGAGCTCGGGCAGGGCCATTGCGTCATCGCCCGCGTAGTAGAGCAGGTCGGTCTCGTTGAGCACCTGCGACACCTCGGCGAGGTCGCCCTTCGCGTCCTTCACGGCGAGGATGTTCGGGTGCTTCGCGAGCCGCGTGATCGTCTCGCGACGCACGGGCACCCCGGCGCGGCCGGGGATGTCGTAGATGATCATCGGCAGGTCGGTCGCGTCGGCAATCATGCGGAAGTGCGTGAGCAGACCGGCCTGTGTGGGCTTGTTGTAGTACGGGGTGACGGCCATCACCGCGTCGGCGCCAGCGGCTTCCGACTGCTTTGCGAGCTGGATGGCGTGGGCGGTCTCGTTCGAGGGGCCGCCCTGGATGATCTTCGCGCGGTTCCCCGCGACCTCTTTCGACACCTTGATGAGCTGCAGCTTTTCGGCGTCGGTGAGCGTCGAGGTCTCGCCGGTGGTGCCCGAGACGACAATGCCGTCGGCACCGTTCGAGACGAGGTAGTCGACGTGGCGTTCAACGTCGCCCCAGGCGACCTCGCCATCGTGATCCATCGGCGTAATGAGCGCCACGAGTACCTGGCCGAAAGGGTTGTTTGCAGTCACTCTGTAATCCTACCGTGATGCGGTGAACCCGCGTCGAGTGCGACGCCAGGCTACGACGCCGCCGCTGCCCCAGCCCACGGTGCGGCGTGAGTTCGCCCCGGCGGCCGTGAACCGAGAGAATAGTGCTCATGCCCGAACAGCCTGATACCCCCGACGCGCCCGCTCGCGGCGCCGCCAAGTCGTCGGCCGAGTCGCGCGCGAAGTTCCGCGTGCGGTCGTTCTCGATGCGCGGACACAACCGTATGGCCCGCGACTTCGACGAGATTCTCGAGCGCCACGGCGACGATTACCTCATCGACCTCCCCGCGGGCGGGGCGACCGCGACGATCGCCGACGACGCGCGCGTCGATCTCACCGCCGAGTTCGGCCGCGAGGCGCCCCTCGTCGTCGAGATCGGCCCCGGCAACGGCGAGCAGCTCACCCACGCGGCCCAGGCGCATCCCGACTGGAACTTCCTCGCGTTCGAGGCGTGGCACCCCGGCGCGGCCCGGTGCGTCGGCAACTTCGCGCGCGCGGGCGTCACGAACGTGCGCGTCATCGAGGCCGACGCGGCGCAGGCGGTGCCGATCGTGTTCGGGCTCGAGATCGCGCGCGACGCCGACGACGTGCAGGGCGGCTACGGTGTCGGCGTCGACGGCACGGGCCGCACGACCGGTCGGCGCGACCCCGCGCATCCGAACTCGTCGAACCCACTCGCGCACGAGCTGTGGACCTTCTTCCCCGACCCGTGGCGCAAGGCGAAGCACCACAAGCGGCGCCTCGTGAACGAGCTGTTCGCCGCGACGGTCGCGGGCGTGCTCGAGCCCGGCGGCACGTGGCGGCTCGCGACCGACTGGGAAAACTACGCGTGGCAGATGCGCGACGTCGTCGAGGCGTCGCCGCACTTCACGAACCCGCACGCCGGCGAGCGGCCCGACCCGGCCGATCCGGAGCCCGAGCGCGGCGGCTTCGCGCCCCGCTTCGAGGGCCGGCTGCTGACGCACTTCGAGGAGCGCGGCCGGCTCGCCGATCGCCCGCCGCACGACATCGTCGGCGTTCGCGTCAGCTAGTGGTGGCCTAGCGTTGGCGCGGTAGGTCGCGGGCGCCGACCGCGCGGTCGATTGTGACGCCGAGATCGGGCACCTCGAGGCGGATGTTCGCGATACCGTTCGCGTCGAGCCGCACGGTCTCGCGCACGAGTGGGCCCGGGTCGCGGCGCTCGACCGCGACGCGCTCGAGATCGGATACGCCGACCAGGCCGCGCTCGAACGGCACGACGACCTCGGCGAGCACCGTGAGGTTGCCGATGCCGCCCGCGCCCTCGCGCGTGAACTCGACGAACCGGAACCAGCCGACGTTGTGCGCCGCCCGGTATTCGCGCACGGCCGTCGCTCCCGCCGCTCCCTCGCCCGCGTCGAGGAGCACGTCGAAGTCGACCTCGGCGCCCGCCGCGCGCTCGCGAAACACCCCGACGCCGCGCGACGAGCGGTCGAGCAGCCAGTAGTCGGAGCCCGGGTCGGCGGCGATCGCGAGGCCAATCGCGGTGGCGGCGGCGGGATACGGCGAGCGGTGCACGCGACGGCCAAATCGCTCGCGCAGGAGCCGCGGCACGAGCGGAAGCGCGCTCGCGCCGCCGACGAGGTAGATGCCCGCGATCTCGGAGTCGGTGAAATCGGTTGGTTTGGCGCTACGCCTGCCCGCCGGGATGCTCCGTGCGAGACATGGCCCCATCGCCTCGAGGGTGCGTTCGACGAGCGGCGCGACCGCGCGGTAGTAGTCATCGACCAACACGATGAGGTCGTCGTCGCCGCGCTCGAGCAGCACGCGTCGGGTCTGCGGTGTGAGGCGTTCCTTCGCCGCGCGGGCCGTCTCGCGCAGCCGCTCGAGCTCGGCCGGGATGACCGCGCCGTGCCCGCCCACATTCCCCAGCCCATCCGCCCCGCTGAGGGCGAGCTCGACGAGGCGCTCGTCGAAGTCGTCCCCACCGAGGTGCGGGTCGCCCGAGGTCGCGAGCACGGCGTGCTCGGCACCGTCGATGCGCACGAGCGACGCGTCGAACGTGCCGCCGCCGAGGTCGTACACGACGACGTCACTGCGGCGCGAGTTCAGCGTGCGCGCGTGCCGATGGCTGTACTCGAACGCGGCCGCGCTCGGCTCGTTCACGAGCGCGAGCACCCGCACGCCCGCGCGAGTGAACGCGTCGAGTGTGAGGAGGCGCTGCGCGCTCCCCGCGTTCGCCGGCACGCCGACGACCGCCTCGAGCACGGCGTCGCCGGCCGCGATGCGCTCCCGCACAAGCGGATGCCGCCGCACGCCCGCGATGACGTGGGCGGCGAATGCCGCGAGCACCTCACCGAGCGGACGATGCTCGGCGTCGATCGCCACCGGCGTGGCCGCCGACGCGTCGGGGCGCGCAAGCAGGCGCTTGAACGACCTCGCCAGCGCGGCGGAGGCGTTCACGCCATCGGAGCCGGGCAGTGCATCCCGCCCAGCCGGTGCATCCCACTGAGCCAGCGCATCCCAGCCACCGACGAGCCGACCCGAGCCGTCGCCCGCGAGCCCCACGACCGACGGGACGTGCTCGTGGGGGTCGCCCTGCGCATCCACGACCCCGAGCACCGGGTAGTTCCCCCGATCGGCCATTGCCACGAGGGTGCGCGTCGTGCCGAAGTCGATGCCGAGCCGCATGCGCGCGAACCTAGCAAGCGCGAGTTACCGGCGGGCAAACACCCACGCCTCAGCCGCAAGCCGCTGCCGACCTACTTCTTCGACTCCTCGACGTCGCCCGACAGCGCCGCGATGAAGGCCTTCTGCGGCACTTCGACGCGGCCGACCATCTTCATGCGCTTCTTGCCTTCCTTCTGCTTCTCGAGCAGCTTCCGCTTGCGCGAGATGTCGCCGCCGTAGCACTTCGCGAGCACGTCCTTGCGAATCGCGCGAATCGTCTCGCGGGCAATGATGCGCGCGCCGATCGCCGCCTGAATCGGCACCTCGAACTGCTGGCGAGGGATGAGCTTGCGCAGACGCTCGGCCATCATCGTGCCGTAGCTGTACGCCGAATCGCGGTGCACGATCGCACTGAACGCGTCCACCTTCTCACCCTGCAACAGAATGTCGACCTTGACGAGGTCGTCGGACTGGTCGCCGATCGGCTCGTAGTCGAGCGACGCGTAGCCCTGCGTGCGCGACTTCAGCTGGTCGAAGAAGTCGAAGACGATCTCGCCGAGGGGCAGCTGGTAGCGCAGGTCGACGCGCTCCTCCGAGAGGTAGTCCATCGACTCGAGGCGGCCGCGGCGCGACTCGCACAGCTCCATCACCTTGCCGATGTAGTCCTTCGGCACGAGAATCGACGCCTTCACCATCGGCTCCCGCACCTCGGAGATCTTCCCCTCGGGGAACTCCGACGGGTTTGTCACGTGATGCGTCTCGCCGTCTTCCGTGACGACGTCGTAGGTCACCGACGGCGCGGTCGTGATGAGGTCGAGGTCGAACTCGCGCTGCAGGCGCTCCGTGATGATCTCGAGGTGGAGCAGGCCGAGGAACCCGACGCGGAAGCCGAACCCGAGCGCGACCGAGGTCTCGGGCTCGTATGTGAGCGCCGCATCCTCGAGCTTGAGCTTGTCGAGTGCCTCGCGCAGAGCCGTGTAGTCGCCCGCCTCGATCGGGTAGAGCCCCGAGAACACCATCGGCTTCGGGTCGATGTAGCCCGGCAGCCCCTCGGTGGCCGCCCGCTTCGAGGCCGTGACCGTGTCGCCGACCTTCGAGAGGCGAACATCCTTCACCCCTGTGATGAGGTAGCCGACCTCGCCCACCGCGAGGCCCTTCGCGGGCTTCGCCTCGGGCGCCGAGACGCCGAGCTCGAGCAGGTCGTGCGTCGCGCCGGTCGAGATCATCTGAATCTTCTCGCCGGCCGAAATCGAGCCGTCGACCATGCGCACGTAGGTGATGACGCCGCGGTACGTGTCGTACACCGAGTCGAAGATGAGGCCGCGGGGCGCCGCCTCGCGATCGCCGGCGGGGGCCGGGATGCGCTCGACAATGCGGTCGAGGAGCTCCTGCACGCCCGCGCCAGTCTTGCCCGAGACTCGCAGCACGTCGCCCGGGTCGCCGCCGATGAGGTTCGCGATCTCGAGCGAGACCCGCTCGGGATCGGCCGCCGGCAGGTCGATCTTGTTCAGCACGGGAATGATCTCGAGGTCGTTCTCGATCGCGAGGTAGAGGTTCGCGAGCGTCTGCGCCTCGATGCCCTGCGCCGCATCCACGAGCAGAATCGCGCCCTCGCACGCCGCGAGCGAGCGGGAGACCTCGTACGAGAAGTCGACGTGGCCCGGCGTGTCGATCATGTTGAGGATGAAGTCGCCGCCGTCGGCCGTGTGCCACGGCATCCGCACCGCCTGCGACTTGATCGTGATGCCACGCTCGCGCTCGAGATCCATCTTGTCGAGGTACTGGGCGCGCATAACGCGGTCCTCGACGGAGCCCGTGAGCTGCAGCATCCGGTCGGCGAGCGTCGACTTCCCGTGGTCGATGTGCGCGATGATGCAGAAGTTGCGGATGCGCTCGGCGGGAGTCGCGAGCGGCTGCAGGATCTGAGGCGTGTTCGGCATGGTACCGGCCATTCTCCCATGATTGCGCGCCCGCTTCCCCACCCCGCTCATCCCGTGCCCGGCTCTTCGCGAACTGACGGCAATTCGCAACGATTCCGCGGGATTTCCTGCAAATTGCCGTCAGTTGGCGGATGAAGGGTGCCGACAGGAGTGGCGGGGCACGGCGGATGCGCTGGCGGCGACGCGGACGGATGCGGGTGGATGCGCTGGCGGCAGATGCGCGGGCGGCGGATGCGGGTCTGTGCGGAATTCGGGGCGCGAGGGCGGTCGATTCCTGGTAAAGTTTTGCGTTGGCTTACGCGTACCCCACTCGACGCGATGCTGACGGCGGCCCCTCTACCCGCTCGAGGCAAAACCCATCCGTTTTCTTTTCACGAAAGTAGTTACGTGGCAAACATCAAGTCGCAGATCAAGCGCATTGGCACCAACCGCAAGGCGACCGAGCGCAACCGCGCCTACAAGTCGGAGCTCCGCACCGCGATCCGTCGCGTGCGCGAGGCCGCGTCGGCGGGCAACCAGGAGCAGGCCGCGACCGCGCTCGCGTTCGCGTCGAAGAAGCTCGACAAGGCCGTCTCGAAGGGCGTCATTCACAAGAACCAGGCCGCGAACCGCAAGTCGGCCCTCGCGAAGCTTGTGAACGGCATCGCGGCCTAGCCTCGACAGTCTTCACGAAGTGCCCCGCGCCTCACGGTGCGGGGCACATCGCTTTTCCCTCCCCGCAACAGGGCTGCCACCCCGCAGTTCAGTGGTCGAATGTTGCTGTTCTGCGGCCGCAGAACAGCAACAATCGACCACTGAACTGCGACGGAACGGGGTTAGAGGTCGCGGGTGGCGATGCGGCGCACGAGGCGCTCCGTCGCGAACTCGGGGTCGCGGGAGCCGCCCTTCACGAGGAAGTCCGTTTCGGCCGTGAGGCGGATCGCCCGGCCGAGCTCCTCATCGCTCCAGCCGCGCAGCTCCCGCCGAGCCTGGCCAACCTGCCAGGGCGCCGCGCCGACCTGGCCCGCGAGCTGCGCATCCGACCCCGACAGGCCCGACACCTTCGCCATCGTGCGGAGCTTCATCGCGATCGCGAGCACGATCGGCACCGAGTTCAGGCCGGTGTCGAAGCCCGCGCGCACGAGCATGAGCGCGTCGGCAAGCCGCCCGGCGATCGTCGCGTCGGCGATCTTGAAGCCCGTCGTCTCGACCCGGCCGCCGTAGTACCGGTTCACGATCTCGCCCGTGATCTCGTCGTCGGGCGCAATGCTCATGAGCTGTCGCGCCGCGGCCGCGAGCTCTTCGATGCTCGTGTTGAACGCCGCGACGAGCGCCTGCGCCGCCTCGGGCGACACCTTGCGCCGGCGCGCGCGGAACTCGTCGCGCAAGAAGTCGTGCAGTTCGTTCGCCTTGAGCGGCGCACACGGCACCTCGATCGCCGCCTCGTTCGCGCGCACGGCGTCGAGCAGCTTCTTGCCGCGGTTGCCGTTGCGATGCCGCAGCACGAGCGTCGTGTCGTCGATCGGCGCCGCAACGAACGCGAGCGCCTCCTCGAGAAACGCGTCGACCGACTCGTGCACCTGCTGCGCGATGACGAGGCGGGGCTCGTTGAACAGCGACGGCGTCACCACGGTGCTGAGTTCGCCCGGCGTGTACTCCTTCGCGTTGAACTCGTGCACCTCAATCGAGGGGTCTTCCGTGCGCAGGTGGGTGCGCAGCAGCCCGATTGCCTCCGACGCGAAGAAGTCTTCGGCACCACTCACGAGCACGATCGGCGCGGGCCGAACCTCGCGCCACCCTACGAGCGACGCCTTCTGCGATCGTGCGCCGCGCGATGCGGTCTTGCGCTGTGCCATCGAGCACCTCCTGCCGACTCATCATGGTATCGGCCGGCACCGACGCGCTCCACGCGCGTCCACACCACCGGGCCCCTACACGAACGCGCTCATGCCCGTGATCTTGCGGCCGATGATGAGCGACTGCATCGTGTCGGTGCCCTCGTACGTGTGAATGGCCTCGATGTCGAGCAGGTGCCGCACGACGTCGCGCTCGAGCAGAATGCCGTTGCCGCCAAGTAGGTCGCGGGCGTCGGAGGCGATCGCGCGGGCGAGGCGCGTGCAGGTCACCTTCGTCATGGAGGCCTGCGTCGCGTCGAGCTGCCCGGCCGCTTCGAGCTCGGCCGCGCGCACGCAGTGGAGCTGCATCGTCGTGAGCTGCATCGACATGTTTGCGAGGCGCTGCTGCACCACCTGCGACTTCGCGAGGGGGCGGCCGAACTGGATGCGCGTGGTCGCGTGCTCGAGGGCGGCCTCGTAGCAGGCGAGGGCGTGCCCGAGCGCGCCCCACGCGACGCCCCAGCGGGTCGCGGAGAGCACGCGGGTCGTGTCCTTGAACGACTTCGCGCCGGGGAGGCGGTTGGCGACGGGCACGCGCACGTCGGTGAGGCGGATGTGCGCCTGGTGAATCGCGCGCATGGCTGCTTTGCCCTCGATCACCTCGGCGTCGTAGCCGGGCGTTTCCTGCGGCACGAGGAACGCCGACACCTCGCCCGTGTCGTCGGCGCGGGCCCACACGATCGTGATGCCGCCCGAGGCGCCGTTGCCGATCCAGCGCTTCTCGCCCGTGATGACCCACTCGTCACCGTCGCGGCGCGCGGCCGTCGCGAGGCTCACGGAGTCGGAGCCGTGGTCGGGCTCGGTGAGCGCGAACGACCCGAGCACCTGCCCGCTCGCGAGGGGCTCGAGCCACGCCTCCTTCTGCTCGTCGCTGCCGAACAGCGCGATCGTGCGCAGCGCGAGCCCGCCCTGCACGGCCGCGATCGTGCCAATGGAGCCGTCGGCGCGGCAGAGTTCCATGTTCACGAGCCCGGCGCCGAGCGGCGAGAGCTTCGCGTGCCCCGGAATGTCGAGCCCGTCGGTGTAGAGGTCGAGCTCGCCCATGCGCCGCACGAGCTCGAGCGAGTAGTCGGCCGACTCCCACAGGCCGTTGATCTGCCCGAGCGCCTCGGTGCCGAGGTCGCGTGCGCGCTGCCAGGCGGCGGCGTCGGTGCCCGACACGTCGCGGAACAGGGCGTAGTAGTCGCTCGACTCGGCGAGTGGGTTGGTCATCTGTCACCTCTCGTTGGGCGGCATCTTCGCCGCGGGCATCGGTTTCACGGCCACTGGCCGTCGCAACGACTCAGTCTGCCGACCGCGAGCATCCGAGCCATAGTCGTTTGTACAAACCGGCAACGGCAGCCTACGACCGAGACCTCAGGGCGCGCGCCCGGCGAGCGCCTGCGTGAGCCGGTCGGCCGCGCCGACGACGGGGTCGATGAGCTCGGTGAGCCGCGCCTCAGTGAGTCGGAGCGTCGGCCCCTGCACGCTGATCGCGCCGACGAGCTCGGCGCGGCGGTCGAACACGGGAGCCGCGATGCCGCTCGCCGCGCTCTCGCGCTCCCCCGTCGTGATCGCGAAGCCCTGCGCCCGCGTCGCGTCGACGACCCGGCGGAGCGACTCGGCGTCGACGATCGTGTCGGGCGTGAGCGGCTCCAGCGGCTCGGCGAGCACGTCGTCGAGCAGCCCCGGTGTCCAGGCGAGCAGCACGCGGCCGGTCGAGCCGACGTGGAGCGGCATGACGCGGCCGAGGCGCATTTCGCGGCGCAGCTCGTGCCGCGTCTCGACGAGGCCGATGCACACGCGCTGGCGCTGCTCGACGCGAAAGAACACCGCCGTCTCTTCGGTCTCGTCGCGAAGCTCGGTGAGGGCGGGCGAGAGGAGGTCGACGATGTCGAGTCGGCGCACGGCCGGTGCGGCCCAGTACGCCATGCGCGCGCCGATCGAGTAACGGTCATCGGTGCGGTCGAGGAAGCCCTCGGCGACGAGATTCGCGAGCAGGCGGTGCGCCGTCGAGGCGGGGATGCCCGTGGCGCGGCGAATCTCGGCCCCCGTGAGCGAGTCGTTCCGCAGCGAAAAGGCGTCGAGAATCGCGGTGATCTTCCCGAGCACCAGCAGTGGCGCTTCTTGCATGCGGCCAACCCTACGCGGCACCCGAGATTTCCACATGGCGGAATTGCCCTTACGATGTGAAACATTCTGTTCCCCTCAACGGAGAGGCCTGCTATGCCCGAGTGGACGATCTTCGCCGTCGTCGGCGTCGCGATTGTCGGCGTTGTGCTGCTCATCGTGCGTTTCCACGTGAATCCCGTCATCGCGCTCGCGATCGGTGCCGCCTCGATCGGCCTCGGCAGCGGCCTCGGCGCGACAACCACGGTTGACACGATGGCGGCGGGCTTCGGCGAAACAATGGCCGAGGCGGGCCTCCTCATCGCGTGGGGCGTGCTCATCGGCTCGATGCTGAACCGGCTCGGCGCGGTCGAACGCCTCGTCGAGTCGCTGCTGCGGATATTCGGGCCGAAGGGTGTGCCGTACGCGATCGCCGCCTCGTTCGCGACGTATCTGCAGACGATCTTCGTCGACGTCATGATCGTCATTGCGGCACCCCTCGCGCGACGCATCGCGCCGCACCTCGGCAAGGCGGGCGTCGGCATCATGAGCGCCGTCTTCGCCGTGAGCCTCGAGACCGGAATCGCGCTCATGGTGCCCGGTATCGGCGCCGTCATGATCGCAGGTGCCCTCGGCATCCCGATCGGCCAGATGATGCTCTGGGGCTTCGTCGCGGTCGTCCCGACCGTACTCATCACGACGCTGATCCTCACGATCCTCATGCGCGCCGGCTTCTGGAACCCCGAGAAGGATGAGCTCGCGATGATCGACGACGAGTCGGTCGTCGTCGAAGAGGCGCGCGAGACGGCGCGCTCGGTTGCCGGTGCGACCCGCGCCGTGCCGGTCGCCGCACGCCAGGGCCAGCACGACAACCCGGCCGATACCACTACGGGCGTCGACGTCGACGAGCTCGAGCCCGCATCCGCCGACCGCTCGCGCGAGCTCTCGCTGTTCGTGCAGTTCCTCCCCCTCGTCGTCTCGCTGCTGCTCATCGCGGCCGGCGCCGTGCTCGACGTACTCGGCATCGAAATCGCCGTCATGCAGTTCCTCGGCGCGCCCGCAATCGCGCTGCTGCTCGGCGTCATCGGCACGGCGCTCATCTGCCGCTGGGCCCTGCCGAAGAACGAGCTCGAGCGCACGCTCGTGCACGGCTTCAAGGATGCGGGCCAGATCTTCGCGCTCACGGGCGTCGGCGGTGCGCTCGCGGCGATCATCGCGGCGACCCCGCTCGGCGAACTGCTCACCGACGCGTTCGGCGCGAGCTCGTTCGCCCCGATCCTGCTCGTGTGGGTGATTGCCGCGATCCTCCACGTCGCCGTCGGCTCGGTGACCCTCTCGGCGATGACCGCCGCGGGCATCCTCGCGCCGGTCGCCGCGACGCTCGGCATCAACCCCGTGCTCATCGGCCTCGCCGCGGGCGCCGGTGCCCTGTTCCTCATTCACGTCACCTCGAACACGTTCTGGCTGCTCCAGTCGTTCCTCGGCCAGTCGGTGCGCGGCGCGCTGAAGAGCGTCACGTTCGGCGTCTCGGTGTCGTCGGTCGTCGCCCTCGGCTGCGTGCTCGCGCTGTCGGTGTTCATCTAGAGCGAAGGAGCTTCAACATCGTGTCCGTCCTCCCCCTCGCCGGCCTCAAGGTGCTCGAGCTCGGCAACTATATTGCGGCGCCGACCACGGGCCGCCTGCTCGCCGACTTCGGCGCCGACGTTGTCAAGGTCGAGCGCCCGCGCACGGGTGACGAGCTGCGCCGGTGGCGGCTCGAGGCCGGCTCGACCTCAATGCTCTACCGCACGCTCAACCGCGGCAAGCGCTCGATCGAGCTCGACCTTCGCTCGGAGTCGGGCCGCGCGGCCGTGCTCGGTCTCGCCCGCGAAGCCGACGCACTCATCGAGAACTTCCGCCCCGGCACGCTCGAGAAGTGGGGCCTCGACCCGGATACGCTCGCGAAGGAGAATCCCGGGCTCGTGATCGCTCGCGTCTCGGCATTCGGGCAGACCGGTCCGCTGGCGCCCCGGCCGGGGTTCGCGGCCGTTGCCGAGGCGTACGGCGGCATGCGCGAGCTCATTGGCGAGCCCGACCGTCCCCCGTCGCGCACGGGGTTCTCGATCGGCGACTCGGTTGCCGGCATCTACGCCGCGTTCGGGGTCGTCATGCGGCTCCTCGAGCGCCAGCGCACCGCCGACCCCGCGGCCGCCTACGGTGGCGGGCGACTCGTCGACGTTGCCCTCAACGAGGCCGTGCTCTCGCTCACGGAATCGCTCGTGCCCGACTTCACGGCGTACGGCGTGCGTCGGCAGCGCACGGGCGGCCGCGTCGAGGGCATCGCCCCGTCAAACGCCTACCTGTGCGGCGACGGCCGGTCGATCGTCGTCGCGGGGAACGGCGACGGCATCTTCCGCCGGTACATGGGCGTCATCGGGCGGCCCGACCTCGCCGACGACCCGCGGCTCGCGTCGAACGAGGGCCGCTGGGCCCGCCGCGACGAGCTCGACGAGGCGATCGGTGCCTGGACCGGCGCACGCGCCGCGGCCGACGCCCTCGCCGAGCTCGAGGCCGCGGGCGTCCCCGCCGGCCCCATCTCGACCGCAGAAGACATCGCGGCCGACGAACAGTTCGCCGCCCGCGACATGATTCAGCGCTTCGACATCGACGACGGTGATGCCGTGCGCGAGGGCGTCGGGCTGCCCGGCATCGTGCCCGTACTCAGCGAGCGGTCGCTTCCCATCACGCATCCCGGCCCCGACCTCGGCGCGGACACCGGCGAGGTGCTGCGCGACTGGCTCGGCTGGGATGCGCCCCAAATCGCCGACCTGCTCGAGGAGCTCCGATGACCATCGCCGCCGAGACCCCGACCCCGACCGCCGAACCTGCGCCCGCGAGGATCCGCGACGTCACGCTGCGCGACGGCCTGCAGCTCACCGGCAAGCCGCTTCCCACCGAACGCAAGGTGCGGCTCGTCCGCGAGCTGCTCGCGCTCGGCGTCGAGGAGCTCGAGATCGGCTCGATGGCACGCCCCGACCTCGTGCCCGCCGTCGCCGACACTCTCGACGTCGTCGCCGCGCTGACCACCGAGGAACTCGAGCGCTGCTGGATCTGGGTCGCGACGCCCCGGCACGTCGAGCGGGCCCGCGCGGCCGGCGCGACCCGCTTTCAGTACTGCTTCAGCGCATCCGATTCGCACAACCGCGCGAACATCGGCCGCGACACCGAGGCCTCCCTCGCGGCGATGCCCGACGCCATGGCGGCGGCCGGCGACGACGGCCAGGTACAGCTGTGCATCGCGACCTCGTTCACGTGCCCCTTTGAGGGCGTCGTGCCGATCGAGCGCGTCGCCGCGATTGTCGACGACCCGCGCACTGACGGCGCGAGCCACGTCGTGATCGCCGACACGCTCGGCCAGGCGCACCCCGCCGACGTGCGCGAACGCGTGGGCCTCGCCGCCGAACGCCGGGGGCTTCCGGTGGTGTTCCACGGCCACGACACGTGGGGCCTCGGCGTCGCGAACGCTCTCGCCGCGGTATCGGCGGGCGCGACGACGCTCGACGGCGCGCTCGGCGGGCTCGGCGGCTGCCCGTTCGCCCCCGGCGCCTCCGGCAACACCGCGACGGAAGACCTCGCGTTCGGGCTGCGGCCCGGCTGGGCGACGCCCGAGTCGTTCGCCGAGCTCGTGCGCCTCGGCCAGGAGCTCACCTCGACGCTCGACGAGGCCGACCGCGCCCGCGTGCTCGGCGGCGCGCTGAGCGAACAGGCTCGCGCGTTCCCCTGGACGCTGCGCTGAGCCGAGCAGCCAGCACCACTGGCACCAACGCAGTGAGGCGGCACCCCGGTTGGGGTGCCGCCTCACTGCGTTGGCCAGGTTCGGCCGCCGGTCGGCGAGCTACAGCATGCAGCTCACGCAGCCCTCGACCTCGGTTCCTTCGAGCGCGAGCTGACGCAGGCGGATGTAGTAGATCGTCTTGATGCCCTTCGTCCACGCGTAGATCTGCGCGCGGTTGATGTCGCGCGTGGTCGCGCTGTCCTTAAAGAACAGCGTGAGCGACATGCCCTGGTCGACGTGCTGCGTCGCCTCGGCGTAGGTGTCGATGATCTTCTCGGGGCCGACCTCGTAGGCGTCCTGGAAGTAGTCGAGGTTCTCGTTGTTCATGAAGGGCGCCGGGTAATACACGCGCCCGATCTTGCCTTCCTTACGAATCTCGATCTTCGACGCGATCGGGTGGATCGACGACGTCGAGTTGTTGATGTACGAGATCGAACCCGTCGGCGGCACAGCCTGGAGGTTGCGGTTGTACATGCCGTGCTGCTGCACAAGCGCCTTGAGCTCGCGCCAGTCGTCCTGCGTCGGGATGTGGTGGTTCGCGAAGAGCTCGCGCACGCGCTCGGTCTTCGGGGCCCACTCGCCGTCAGTGTACTTGTCGAAGAACTCGCCCGACGCGTACTTCGAGTTCTCGAAGCCGCGGAAGCGAACGCCGCGCTCGCGGGCGATCTCCATCGACTCACGGATCGCGTGGTAGACGACCGTGTAGAAGTACATGTTCGTGAAGTCGAGGCCCTCTTCGGAGCCGTAGTGCACGTGCTCGCGGCCGAGGTACCCGTGGAGGTTCATCTGGCCGAGGCCGATCGCGTGCGACCCGTCGTTGCCCTCGCGGATCGACGGCACCGAGTCAATGCTCGACATGTCGCTCACTGCGGTGAGGGCGCGGATCGCGGTACCGATCGCCTTGCCGAGGTCGTCGCTGTCCATCGCGAGCGCGATGTTCATCGAGCCGAGGTTGCACGAGATGTCCTCACCGACGTGGTCGTAGGTGAGGTCGTCGTGGTAGGTCGACGGCGAGTTCACCTGGAGGATCTCGCTGCAGAGGTTCGACATGTTGATGCGGCCCTCGATGGGGTTCGCGCGGTTCACGGTGTCCTCATACACGATGTACGGGTAGCCCGACTCGAACTGGATCTCGGCAAGGGTCTGGAAGAACTGGCGCGCGTCGATCTTCTGCTTGCGGATGTTCGCGTTGTCGACCATCTCGTAGTAGTGCTCGGTGATCGAGATGTCGCCGAAGGGCTTGCCGTACTCACGCTCGACGTCGTACGGCGAGAAGAGGTACATCGGCTCCTTGCGCTTCGCGAGCTGGAACGTGATGTCGGGCACGACGACGCCGAGCGACAGCGTCTTGATGCGGATCTTCTCGTCGGCGTTCTCGCGCTTCGTGTCGAGGAACCGCATGATGTCGGGGTGGTGCGCGCTGAGGTAGACAGCACCCGCGCCCTGACGCGCGCCGAGCTGGTTCGCGTAGCTGAAGCTGTCTTCGAGCAGCTTCATGATCGGGATGATGCCGCTCGACTGGTTTTCGATCTGCTTGA
The DNA here is from genome assembly GCF_000381765.1 of [Zimmermannella] faecalis ATCC 13722. GTDB lineage: Bacteria > Actinomycetota > Actinomycetes > Actinomycetales > Microbacteriaceae > Gulosibacter > Gulosibacter faecalis. Next base: position 78,483 of record NZ_KB907080.1, read on the forward strand.
TCGGGGCGCCGGCCTCTCGCACGTTGCTGAGGCTGAAGGCCACGCCGCCGCCGCGCTTCGAGAGCTGCAGGGCCGAGTTGATCGAGCGACCGATCGACTCCATGTTGTCTTCGATACGCAGGAGGAAGCACGAAACGTACTCGCCGCGCTGCTTCTTGCCGACGTTGAGGAAGGTCGGGGTGGCCGGCTGGAAGCGGCCCGAAATCATCTCGTCGAGGAGCGCAGTGGCGAGCTGCTCGTCACCCTGCGCGAGGCCGAGCGACACCATGAGCACGCGGTCTTCGAAGCGCTCGAGGTAGCGGCCGCCGTCGAACGTCTTGAGTGCGTACGAGGTGTAGAACTTGAACGCGCCGAGGAACGTCGGGAAGCGGAACTTCGCCTTGAACGCGCGGTCGCGCAGCTTGCTGATGAAGTCGATCGAGTACTGCTCGATAACCTCGCGCTCGTAGTACTCGTTGTCGACGAGGTAGGTGAGGCGCTCCTCGAGGTCGTGGAAGAACACCGTGTTCTGGTTCACGTGCTGCAGGAAGTACTCCCGCGCCGCCTCGCGGTCCTTGTCGAACTGGATGCGCCCCTCAGCGTCGTAGAGGTTGAGCATCGCGTTGAGCGCGTGATAGTCGATGCCCGAACTCTGGCCCTTCTTCGGCGCCTCGATCGTGATCACGTCGTCGCGAGTGTCGGTTGTTGTTGCCAAAACTGGTCCAATCCCTGAGAAACGTTCTGCACGTCTTCGGTCGTGCCGAAGACTTCGAAGCGATAGAGCACGGGCACCCCGCACTTCGCGGCAATGACGTCTGCCGCGAGTCCGTAGGCTCGCCCAAAGTTGGTGTTCCCGGCGCCGATGACGCCGCGAAGCAGGTCACGGTTCTCAACGACGTTGAGGAACTTAATGACCTGCTTCGGGACTGCGGTCTTCGGTGTACCCCCGCCGTAGGTGGGAACGATGAGCACGTATGGCTCGTCGGCGAGGATCGTGGGTTCGTAGGTGTAGAGCGGGATGCGGCTCGCCTCGCGCCCCAGTTTGGTCACAAACCGGTGCGTGTTTCCCGATGCACTCGAGAAGTAGATGAGGGCGGGCACACGATCATCTCCCGAGCTACGCCGTGCGCAGCTGCGCGAGTTCGGTGATCTTGTCGGGGCGGAAGCCCGACCACGAGTCGTCTTCGGTGACGACAACGGGGGCCTGCAGGTAGCCGAGGGCCTTCACGGCCTCGAGCGCCTTGTCGTCGGCCGAGACGTCGAACACCTCGTACTCGATGCCCTGGTTGTCGAGGGCCCGGTAGGTCGCGGTGCACTGAACGCACGACGGCTTGCTGTACACGGAAACGGTCATCGCTACTGCCTATCTAAACGGGATCTGTTGGGATCAACGAGGTGAAATCTTGGGGAAGTGGCACTGTGCCGGCGAACCCGCCGAGCCACTAGATGTTGTGTTGCAAGAATCTAACACCACTACATCTCGGATTACAAGCGTGTAATTATCCACATGTGCATCCACAGACACACGGCGTGTCTGCACAGGTTTTCGCCGCTTTTCCACAAGGCCTCCACAGTTCGATACACAGTGCTGCCACGAGTGGAACACGAGCCTCCGACATGCAAAAATGCGCGCCGACGAGCGCCAAAAATTAGCGACGTTCACCGTGTCACCCGCACGTTCCCCGCCCGATCCACTAGCGTTCGGTACGGCCACATCCCGTCAGACGGAGCACCCATGAGTTACAACCCCGCACGCCCAGAAGGTCTTCCCTCGACCCGCCTCGACGCAATCGCCGAACACGTTTCCGCGACCCTCGCCGCAACCGCCGCCGCGAGCCCCGAGGCCGAGGTGAACGGGGTCTCGAGCTCGACGAACACCGTCACGGCGGGCACGCTCTTCGTCGCGATTCCGGGCGCCCGAACCCACGGGGCGAAGTTCGCCGAACGCGCCGCGGAAGCTGGCGCGACCGCGATCCTGACCGACCCGACCGGCGTCGAGCTCGCCGAGGCCGCGAACCTGCCGATTCTCGTGCATCCCGACCCCCGCGGCGTGCTCGGCGAGGTCGCTTCGCTCGTCTACCGCACCGAGCGCAGCAACCCGGTGCTCGTCGGCGTCACCGGCACGAACGGCAAGACCACGACGGCATACGTGACCGACGCACTCCTGCGCGCCCTCGGCGTGCGCAGCGGCCTCTCGGGCACGGTCGAGCGCCGCATCGGCGACGAGTCGATCACCACCCGCGACTCGGGCCGGCTCACGACGCCCGAGGCCGACGACCTGCACGCCCTCAGCGCCGCCTTCCGGCTCGCCGGGGTCGAGGCCGCCGTCATCGAGGTGTCGGCGCAGGCGATCACGCACCGCCGCATCGCCGGCCTCTTCTTCGACACCGCGATCTTCACGAACTTCGCGCAAGACCACCTCGACGACTACGGCACGATGGAGCAGTACTTCGCCGCAAAGCTCGCGCTGTTCACTCCCGACCGGGTTGGCCGCGGGGTCACCCTCGTCGACGACGAGTGGGGGGCTCGCCTCGCCCGCGAGGCCGAGGTGCCCGTCACGACGCTGAGCACGGATGCGCGCACCGAGGCCGACTGGCACGTCACGACCCGCGAGGTCGACCTCGACCGCACCGAGTTCACGCTCACGGCGCCCGACGGCCGCGATCTCACGAGCTGGGTGAACCAGCCCGGCGCGTTCGTCGCCGTCGACGTCGCCCTCGCCGTTGTCGCGCTCGTCGACGCGGGCTTCGAGTTCGACCGGTTCCTCACGGCGCTCGACTCCGAGCGCGGCCTCGAGTTTGCGCTGCCCGGCCGCCTCGACCCCGTGAACCCGGGCGGCGACGGCCCGCGCGTCTACGTCGACTACGGGCACACGCCCGCGTCGTTCGCGGCCGTACTCACGACGCTGCGGCAGTTCACGAAGGGCCGTCTGTTCATGGTGTTTGGCGCCGACGGCGACCGCGACCAGACGAAGCGCCCCGACATGGCCCGCTCCGCCGCGATCGCCGACGTCGTCGTCGTCACCGACTACAACCCGCGCTTCGAAGACCCCGCGGCGATTCGCAAGACCCTCGTCGACACGCTCCACACCGAGTTCCCCGACCGCGAGGTCTACGAGATCGGCGACTCGGCGGAGGGGATCCGCAAGGCGGTCTCGCTCGCGACGCCCGACGACATCATCTTCGTGGGCGGCCACGGCCACCGCCAGGACGTCGAGGTGCGCGGCGCCCTCGTGCCCTACTCGGTGAAGGACGCCGTGCGCGACGCGCTGCGCGCCGAGGGCTGGTCGGCGTAATGCCCGGGCGCGCGCGGCAGTAGGCTCGCAGCGTGCGTCACTATTTCGAGGTGCTCCGGACCCGCGGAGTCGCCCGCCTGCTGTTCTCGCAGCTCGCGGCGCGATTCCCCACCGGCATGCTCGCGATCGGGCTGCTGATTCACGTCGAACAGCGACTCGGCAACTACACGTCGGCCGGTGCCGTGCTCGCGGCATTCGGCATCGCGCAGGGCATCGCGAGCCCGCTCGGCGGTCGGCTCATGAGCCGGTTCGGCATGCGCGGCGTGCTCGTGCCCACGATGCTCGTGTGTGCGACGGCGCTCGCCGTGATCGCGCTTGTGCCGATGGCGACGTGGCTCACGGCCGTCGTCGCGTTCGTGGCGGGCCTCACGGTGCCGCCCGTCTCCCCCGCCGTGCGCACCGTGTATCCCACCCTCGCGCGCGGCCCGAAGCTCGTCACGCTCTTCTCGTTCGACGCGACACTGCAAGAGATTGTCTGGATCATCGGCCCGCTCGCGACGATCGGCATCGGGGCGATCTGGGACCCGAGCATCACGGTGCTCGTGGCCGCGGTCGTGCTGCTTGCGGGCAGCGTCTGGTTCGCCTCGGCCCCCGAGATCGGCCTCGTGAAGATTCCGGCCTCGCCGCGACGCATGGGCGCCGTGCTGCGGAACCCCGTCGTCGTCATCATGGCGATCGTGCTCATGCTCGCGCTCGGCATCTGGGGCGCGATCGACGCCTCGATCGTCGCGCACTACGGCCACGATTCCCCCATCACCGGCGCCGTGCTCGTGGTCTCGGCCGTCGGCTCGTTCGCGGGCGGACTCCTCACCGGCAACCTCCCAATGCGACGCTCATCGCTCACGGCACGGGTACTGCTCGCGGTCGTCGGCGTCTGGTTCGCGCTCCTCGTCGCAGCGAACCCGTGGCTGCTCTCGATTGCGCTGTTCATCGCTGGCGCCTCGTGCGCGCCGGTCATCGCGGTCGCGAACGCGAGCGTGAGCGCCCGCGTGCGCTTCAGCGACACCGCCGAGGCGTTCGGCTGGCTCGCGACCGCACTTATGCTCGGCTCGTCGCTCGCGAGCGCGCTCGCCGGCATCGTCATCGACCAGGTGGGCGCGATGGGCGGCATGTATGTTGCCGCCGGCTTCATCACGGCGGCCCTGATGTTCACGCTCGCGACGTTCCGCTGGCATCCCGACCTGCGCGGCGCCGACCTCGAACCGCAGGCCGACACCGGCGCGATGCCGATCATCGACCTCCGCCAGGAGATCTAGCCGTCGCGCCTGCGCGCTCGTCCGCGTGGCGGATGCACGCCCCGCCGGGCGGGGTTAGGGTCGATGCCGTGACTGAACTTTCGCCCTCCCTCGAACTCCGTGGCGGCAGCCGGATTCCGCAGCTCGGCCTCGGCGTGTACAAGATCAGCAACGACGAGGCGCCCGACGCCGTCGCCTCCGCCCTCGAGATCGGCTACCGACACTTCGACACCGCGACGCTCTACGGCAACGAGCAGGGTGTCGGCGAGGGCATCCGCCGCAGCGGCATCGACCGCGGCGACGTGTTCGTGACGACGAAGGTGTGGCAAGACGCGCACGGGTACGACGAGACGCTGCGCTCGTTCGACGACTCGCTCGAGGCCCTCGGGTTCGACGAGGTCGACCTCTACCTCATTCACTGGCCGGCGCCGCTCCAAGACCGGTACGTCGAGACGTGGCGCGCGCTCCTGCGACTGCGCGATGAGGGCCGCGCCCACTCGATCGGCGTCGCGAACTTCAAGCAGCACCACCTCGAGCGGCTCATCGACGAGACCGGCGAGGCGCCCGAGGCGAACCAGGTCGAGCTGCACCTGCGGTTTCAGCAGCCCGAGCTGCGCGAGTTCCACCGCGAGCACGGCATTCTCACGCAGGCGTGGTCGCCGCTCGGCCGGGGCAAAGACCTCGACCAGCCGGCCGTGCTTGAAGTCGCGGGCAAGCACGGCTGCACGCCCGCGCAGGCGATCATCGCGTGGCACCTCGCGATTGGCAACGTCGTGATTCCGAAGTCGGTACGCCCTGAGCGCCAGCGCGAGAACTTCGACGCAATTCACGTCGCGCTCGACGAGGCTGACCTCGCGGCGATCGCGGCGATCGACACGGGCGTCCGCGCTGGCAAAGACCCCGACGAGTTCGAATAACGGCCGCTCACCGGCGGAAAGTTCCCGCGCGAAGGCAAGATCCCCCTCGGGTCGCGCACGGTCGCACCGTTGGTCGCGCCGGAGTCAGGTCACAATTGCCCCGCAGTCTGACGACCGCACGGTCGCGCGAGGCGACACTGGGAGCATGACTACGACACGACTGCCAGCACGCTTCATTGCCACACTGACGTGCGCGCTTGCGCTCATCGGTCTCGTGGCCGGATGCGCGGGCGGCTCGGGCGGCTCCGCCACCAGCGTTGATTACGAACCGCACGAGCAGTCGGGCGACTCGGGCGGCTCGGGCGCCGCACCCGACAGCGAGGCCGCGCCCGAGCATCAAGCCGAAGACGGCGGCGAGGTTTCCGAGCGCGCGATCATCACGACCACCGATGTCTACGTGACCGTTGACGACGTCGGCGGCGCGGTTGACGCGATGGAGCAGCTCGTCGACGAGTACGACGGCTACCTCGAGTCGCGCAACGAGTCGCTCACGGGCGACCGCCCCGATGCGTGGATGCAGGCGCGGGTGCCGGCCGACACGCACGACGCGTTCGTCGCCGACCTCGACGGCTTTGGCGAGGTGACGAGCGTCGAGTCGTCGTCCGAAGACGTGACGCTGACAAAGGTCGATCTCGAGTCGCGCATCTCGGCGCTCGAGGCCTCGATCACGTCGCTCGAGTCGATGCTCGAGGCCGCGACGACGGTGTCGGAGATGCTCGAGATCGAGCAGGAACTCTCGTCGCGCCAGGGCGAGCTGCAGAGCCTCGAGAGCCAGCTCGAGGTGCTCGAAGAGGACGTCGCAATGTCGACCGTCACGGTGAACTTCAGCACTGAGTACGTCGCGCCCGACGACGAGCCCAAGGGCTTCTTCGCGGGCCTCGCGGAGGGCTGGAACAACCTCATTGAGTCGCTCGGGCGCTTCGTGCAGGGGCTCGGCTACGCGATCCCGGGCCTCGTGCTCCTCGCGGTCATCCTCGTCGCCGCCTGGTTCCTCGGCCTGCGAAAGCTGTGGCGACGCATCCGCCGCCCTGGCAACCGCGACAACGGCCCCGCCGGCTGGACCCCGCAGCCGGGCCCGGGCAACGACGGCCCGCACCAGGCCGGACCCCACCAGGCCGGCCCGCACCAGGCAGCCCCGCGGCCAGCGACCGAGCGACCGCACGAAGCGGAACCGGGCGCCGAGGCCCGCGACGAGGCCCCGAGCCCGCAGCAGCGCCTCGCCGACGGTCTCCCGCCGCTGCCGCCCACGCAGTAGCCGGTGTCAAGCAAGAAGCTCACGAGCACCCGATCGATGCGGTTTTCTCGGAGCGCGACGGTTCTCACCGCAGCGCTCCGAGAAAACCACAGCACTTCGAGCGCTGCGGCACGGAGCGCGCGGGCAGGGAACTGTGTGCGTGATTGGATAGGCTGCACGGTGCGCAATCGCGTGCAATGTCCAAGCGCAGAGGAAAAGCAATGGCTGATTCGAACGAGATTCAGGACGACAACGTCGCCGACGCAGCCGGCGACGCGCAGTCGACCCCGAACGACGCAGACCTGACGCCCGACAGCGACGCGACCGGCGACGTCGACGCGGCTGAGGCCGTAGCCGAGGGCGATTCGGTCGCTCCCGCCGAGGTCGAGCAGAACGCACCGACCGAGGAGGAGCTCGCCGCCCGCGAGGCCGAAGCCGCGCTGCTGTTGATTTTCCAGTCGACCGTCTTCGACAAGAACGGCAGCAAGATTGGCCGCGTCGGCCAGGTCTACCTCGACGACCAGACGCAGGAACCGAACTGGGTGACGGTGAAGACCGGCCTGTTCGGCACGAAGGAGTACTTCGTTCCCCTCGACGAGGCCGACGCCGTCGAGAAGCGCATCACCGTGCCGTACGACAAAGACACCGTGCTCGGCGCCCCGTTCACCGAGATCGACCAGAATCTCTCCCCCGAAGAAGAGGACGAGCTCTACAACTACTACGAGGTGCCGGGCCGCACGACGCAGGACTCGAGCCTCGTCGAAGACGAGGTCGACGAGCCGAAGCGCAAGTCGGAGCCCGAGACGATCGCGCCCCTCGGCACGCCGTCGAGCGGCGACTCGCTCACCGACGGCGACACCACGAACGACGACGCGAGCCAGAGCGAGTCGGCGAGCGCCTTCGATGCGATCGTCGCCGACGCTCCCGCAGAAGCCGACGTCGAGGCACCCGAGACGACCGACGGGGCCTCCCCATTCGAGTCGCTCCAGCAGGACGCGGCCGCCGAGGTGCCCGAGCACGGCGACTCGGATGCCCTCAGCTTCGACGCCTTCGTCGACGACGCCAATGACGGCGCCTCGGACGACGGCGCCTCGCCCTTCGAGCGCCCCACCGACAAGTAACCCCGCGCATCCGGCGCCGGGTGGAGCCAACCCGCGGCAGCGCGCCGCTCGGAATAGCCCCACCCGGCGCCGTGTTGCATCCGACATCAACTTTGATCCCGCCGCATCCGCGGCGTTAGGAGGAACCACATGGCAACCACCGAACTCACCGAGCAGACATTTCTCGAAACCGTCACCGGCGAGGGAATCCACCTCGTTGATTTCTGGGCCGAGTGGTGCGGCCCCTGCAAGCAGTTCGGCCCGATCTACGAGCAGGTGAGCGAGTCGCACCCCGACATCACCTTCGGCAAGGTCGACACCGAGGCGAACCAGGCCCTCGCGGGGCAGCTCGGCATCCGCTCGATTCCGACGCTCATGGCGTTCCGCGACGGCGTGCTCATGTTCAACCAGGCGGGTGCGATGCCCGCGGCGGGCGTCGAGCAGGTCATTGAGGCCGTCGCCGCCGCCGACATGGACGAGGTACGCGCCGAGATCGAGCAGCAGAAGGCCGCCGCCGAGGCGGGCACCGAAGGCCCGCGCGCCGACGGCGCCCAGGTCTAGCAAGCAGCCCGCGTAGCGAGCAGCTCCGCACGATTCTCCGAACCGGCCGTCGCGACATCGCGGCGGCCGGTTCGCTGTGCGTACGGGGCCGCAGGGTGGATACGCGCCCGCCGCCCGCCTGCGGGTCGCGGCTAGACTGGGCATGGCGAGTCCTCCCCGTGCAGCCGATCTCGCCGACCGCGCGCCGATCCCCTCGGCGTCACCCGGCCGGGCGTCTCCAGCATCCGCCCGACTGGCCGCTTGCCCCCCGATTCGAAGGAGCACCCTCATGCCCAAGATCTCTATTGGCCTCGGCGTCATTCTCATCATTCTCGGCGTCGTGTCGTGGCTCGTGACGGGCATGACGAGCTGGACGGCCCTGATTCCCGCGATTCTCGGTCTCGTCATCGCGGTGTGCGGCTGGATCGGCATCAAGAAGCCGATGCTCGGCATTCACATCGCGCTGCTCGTGGCGGTACTCGGCCTCGTCGGTACGTTCATGAACGTCATGAAGCTCGGCGACGTGTTCGCCGGCACGGCCGAGCGCCCGGCCGCCGTCATCGTGAGCACCATCACCTTTATCCTGCTCATCGGGTACATCGGTGCGGGCGTGCGCTCGTTCATCAACGCTCGCCGCTGGAAGAACGACGAGGCCGCGAAGAACGCGTAGTCTCACGGCCCTCGCCTGGCCCCAACGCGACACCGCCGCCGGCCGCCCTCCACGGGCGCTCGGCGGCGGTACTCCTTTCCGCGGTCGGTACGCGTCCGCGGTACTGCGCTCAGTGCTCGACTGCGTTCAGTGCTCGATGTAGACGGCGGTGAGCCGAATCTCGGGCTCGCGCAGGCCACGTGCCTCGAGGAGTGTCGCGATCACCTCGCGGGCGCGGCGCAGCGTCTCGGCGACGCTGAGGCCGGCATCGAGCCCGAGCGAGGCCGTCACGCGAACGCCCGCGTCATTGGCCTCGACCGCGACGAGCGACGCCTCGTCGCGCAGGCCGAGCGCCTGCGCCCCCGCCTCGACGAGCTTTGAAAGCGCCGAGCCGCTGCGGAACACGATCGTCACGCCCGGCACCGCGCGCACGGCGGATTCGATCTCGGCCGCGAGTTCGCCCGCGTCGATCGAACTCGGGTCAGTCGACACCGCTTGCGTCTCGTCGTATGCCTGCGACTGCTCCCCTGCCGTCATGGCTGCTCCTCAGGTTCGGTTTCGGTCGCGCGCGGGCGAACGTCGTGCACGTCGATATTGATCTCGACAACATTCAGGTCGGTATGCCGTTCGAGGCGCTCGGCGATCTCGGCGCGCAAGCGCGTCGCGAGCGGCAGCACCGGCTCCCCGTAGGGAACGCTCAGGTCGATGCGGATGCGCACCGGCGCCTGCGACACCGTCACGTCGCCCTCGAGCCGACAGCGGCCGATAAGGGCCCCCGGCACGACGGACTCCGCGGCGCGGATCAGGGCGCGCACGGCGCCCTCGGTCACCCCGAGGTCAGCGTTCGCGTCGGGCGAGGCAACGGGAATTCGTCGGCCCGCGTTCACGTCGAGGCGAATCCCCGTGAGGATCGACTGCACCCAGTCGTCATCCGCTTCCGGTTCGGCGGCCGTGTCGCTCGCGAGTAAGTCGGCTCCCGCCGTGCGAAGACGCACGAGCGCGTCGAGGGCGAGGCGACAGCCGGGTGACGCCTCAATCGTCGGATCGCTCGGGGTTCGGCCGCGGTCGAGGTAGTCCTCGATCTCGTCGATCGTGTGCCCGTCGAGGTCGTCGGGCTCGAGTGAGAGGGCTGATTGTTCGGTGGTGTGGGAGGTCGGTGTCATCGCCACTCCTCCATCCGTACGATGATGTGTTTTCTCGCGCGAGAGAGGATCCCGCGCACGGTCGAGACTGGCAGCCCCATTTCGGTCGCAATCTCGTCATAGCTGTTGCCGCCGATCGATCGCAGCACCCAGCAGATGCGCTGCTCGTCGGGCAACTCCTGCAGGACCGCGGCGAGGGCGGCGGCCTCGGCGTTTGCCTCGGCGACCTTCGCCGGGCCAGCATGGGCGGGTGCGGAAGCTTCGGCCGCGACCGAGTCGAGTTCGGCGCTCGGTTTTGCCGCGCGCAGCCGGTCGATTGACCGGCGGCCAACGATGCGCATGAGCCAGCTCTTGACCTTCGCGAGGTCGTCGAGTTCGCCGAGCCGCTGCCAGGCGGTGATGAATGCGTCTTGCACGACGTCGTCGACCTCGGCAGAACCGGGCAGGATGCGCCCGGCGTACGCGCGCATCATCGGGGTATACCGACGCACGAGCACGGCGAATGCGGCGGTATCACCGTCGGCCGCGCGGCCCGCGACGATCGAGTCTTCGGCATCGGCAAGGCTGCTGGCACGTGCGGACGATTCCACGATGGTTCCCCCATGAACACAGGCCGGTGAGGCGCGGGCCACAACACCGAACAAGCACTGCCCAACGGCCGAGTTTGTTCGGTGTTCAGTGTAGGCCCAACGATTCCCGGCCCGCTGCGAACAGCCGGCCGGGAACGTCGCTTGAGCGAAATGAACTAGCTCTTCTTCGAGCCGCGACCCACGATGGCACCGTAGATCAGCAGCACGATGAGCGAGCCGCCGATGGCGAGCGCCCAGGTCTGAATCGAGAAGAACTCTTGGAGATTCGCGTTGAAGAGCAGGCCGCCGAGCCACCCGCCGATCATCGCGCCGATGACGCCGAGAATCAGCGTCGCAATCCAGCCGCCGCCCTGCTTACCCGGCAGGATGAGCTTGGCGATCGCTCCCGCGATGAGGCCAAGGAGTAGAAAACTAAAGAAACCCATGATCGGAGCCTTTCGTTGATGTCGGTGGTGCCACAGCTCCGCGCCTGGTTGGTACGGTGCCGCCCGCGAGGGATTACGCGAGTAGTTACTTTCTAGCTGACGCGGGGCTGATCCGCCGCGAGGCGGGCCCGCACGCCGGTATGAATCGTGATACAGGTGGGTGTTTGCCGACCGGTTAGCGTCGCGAGGTTGTCGACGAGGCGACCGACCGTATCCGCCACCTGCACCGGCGAAACGTTCTGCCGCGGCGTCACGCTGACGTGGAGCACGTCGTCGCCGCGCAGTCGGTGCGTCGAGACCTTCGAGGTGAGGATCTCGGCGTGGTTCGCGAGGGAGCTCGTGATCGCGTCGGCCGCAAAGCCCTCGCGAATCGTCACCGGCCCGAGCGAGTCGGGGCCGCCCTCGTCGCGCACGACCACCGAGCTGCGACCCCCGCCGAGGCGGCAGATCATGCCGATCGCGAGCACGATCAGCAGCACGATGACCGCGAGCACGACGAGCAGGAACCAGCTCAGCGTTGTTGTGTCGCTGATGCGGGTCCACTCCTGCACGTCGACGAACCAGCTGTGCGCGGCGTCGAGGCCGGTCTGCCAGAGCTCGGCCCCCTTCGGCCACGCGAGCGCGGTGACGGCGCTACCGCCCGCGACGAGGAGCAGGATGCCCGCGATGAGCAGCACCGTGCGGTTGAGTGCGCGATTGGTGTTGTTCATGACTCGGCTCCCGTCTCGCGCGGCTGGCGAACGCGCACGTGCACCCGCAGCTGCGGTTCGAGCGCGTAGCCGCTGAGCTCTTGCTCGGCGACGGCGCGCAGCTGGTCGCGGTCGAGCACCTGACCGGGCTCGGGCTGCACGGTGAGGTCGGCGCTGCGGTGCGCGACGCCGACGGTGACGCCGCCCTTTGCCAGGTCGAACTCGCGCCGCACACGCTCGGCAAGCGACGTCGCGATGACGCCGTTGTCGGCGAGCACGGCGTGTTCGGTGACGGCGAGGCGGTGCTTCGGCCGGCGGCCGGGGGTCAGTGCGAGCACGACGAGCACGAGCCCGACGAGGCCCACGAGCACCGCGACGGCGGCGATCGTCGCTTGCGGCTCGGCCTGCGGCAGTCCCGCGAGCCACTCGAGCCCCGCCTCGGGCGAGACGAGCAGTGGCGCGAGGCCGAGCAACCCGAGCACGAGCTCGACGCCGAGATACGCGAGCGCGACCACGGCGACGAGAAGCACGAGCACCGCCGCGACGGTGCGCGGCGAGTGGGTCTCGCGCCGCACAACACGATTGAGTACTGGTGCGGTCATCTACTTCACCCGCTTTCGCTCGGGAATCCTGGCGCCGGTCACGGTGACGGCGACGCGGCGGACCTCACGGCCCGTCACGCGCGCGAACATCGACGCGAGGTCGGACTGCGCCTCGCGCACGCGCTCGAGGAGCGGCTTGCCTGCGGCGATCGCCTCGGTGTCGGCGAGGTCGGGAATCGGGAGTCGGGCCCCGACTCGCACGGCGATGCCGCCGCCGTACTCCGAGACCTCGACGCTGACGTCAGCACGGGGCACGCCGATCGTGTCGGCCGACGCCTCGCGAATGGCCTTCTCGATCGCCCGTTCACGCACATGGATACGCCCGCTCACCCCGGCTTCCGGAGCCGAGTTCGGCGCCGGGGCGGGAATCGCGGTCGACGCGCTCATAGCGAGGTGCGCCGACCAGAGAACACGCCGACGAGCGCGCGCAGGTCGAGCTGACCCGACGCGACGCGGCCGACGAGGGCGCCGAGGCCCATGAACACGGCGACGAGGAGGAAGCCCCAGAAGCCGAACATCAGCGCGGCGAATGCGAGCACGGTGCCGACGAGTGCGCCGGTGAGTGTCGGGCTCATGCGACGCGCGACTCGGTGTCGTCGTCGGAGTCGTCGCTCGGCAGGTGCACGTCGTTGACCTCGACGTTCACTTCGACGACCTCGAGGCCCACGAGGTTGGTGATCGCCTGCTCGACGGCGCTGCGCACGTTCTGCGCGACCTCCTGAATCGGCTGCGGGTAGTCGACGACGATCGTGAGGTCGGCCGCGGCCTGGGTCTCGCCGACCTCGACCTTGACGCCCTGCGTCAGGTCGGTCGAGTTGACGACGTTGCGGATCGCGCCGATTGCGCGAGCGCCACCGCCGCCAAGCGCGTGGACGCCGGCGACCTGACGGGCGGCGATGCCCGCAACCTTGGCGACGACGCCCTCGGCGATCGTCGTGGTGCCGCCGGTCGAGCCGACCTCGGTGGGCTGGCCGCCGACCTTCGGGCGGTCGACGCGCGACGTGGGCGCGGTGGTCTTCGGGGTGGGGGCGGCGCCCGCGTTGTCAGTTCCGGTCGTGGTGTTCGTAGCTTCCGTAGCCATTGCAGATACCTCCAGTTCCGTGACGCGATCATCGCGCCTGGTTGCGAACGAAGAATGTCGTTCACTAGTGAGACGTTGGTGCGGCGAACAATGTCACAAACTTTCTGGAAGTTCTTTTTGAGGGGCAGGCAGAGCACCAGGCAGCGGGCGCGGCCGCCGTGGCTACCGAGTCAGGACGCGCCTACGCGTCGGTCTCGTCGCGATTGCGACGGTTCCGGATGAGCATGAGGGCCGTGCCGAGCACGAGCAGCGCGGCGACGACGCCGGCGGCGATGCCAAACCCGCTCGCGCCCGTGACCGCAAGTTCGGGCTGCGCGATGACGGCCCCGTCGGCGGCGGAGGCGTGGGCGACGCTCACGCCGGTGAGGATCAACACGAGGCTCATCACGACGGTGCCGATTCCCGTGAGCACCGATTTGACCTTACGCATGGCGTCTCCTCCCCGAGCACGCGACCGCCCGATGGGGCGGCGCCCTCCTTCGACTCTAGGCCGAAACCGCGCGGAAGTGGCGAGGATTTCGCCCGGCAGCGCGGGTTACGCCGAGCGCGTAGCGAGCGGCCGAACGGCGACGTTGCCGGCGAGGTCGGTCACCGACACCGAGAGCCCCTCGGTCGACTCTGTGCCGGGCGGCAGTTGGAGCTCCGGGTCGAGCTGGCCGCGGACGTCGCGCCACGCGCTCGCGAGGCGCACCTCTCGGTGCAGGAGCGTCCAGCCGAACAGCGGGGCCAGAGCATCGGCATGCACGGCCGCGAGCGCGCCGTCGTCGACCCCGCGGGCCGGGCGGAGTCGCCCGAACGCGTCGGCCGCGGGCGTGAACTCCCGCATCCGCACCACGCCCGACTCAACCGAGAGGCGCAACTCACCCACCGCATCCTGCGCCGTGTCGCGCCCGACAACGTAGTCGGCGCCCGCGGCGTCGAGTCGCGCCTGCGCCGTCGCGATCGCCTGCGGGTTGCTGTCGATGCTCACCCAGTCGCGGCCAAGCGCCGCCGCCGCGAGCGCGGTCGTGCCAGAGCCGCCGAACGCGTCGACGACGAGGTCGCCGGGGCCGGTCGTCCACCGCAGCAACAGCTCGAGGAGCCCGAGCGGCTTCTGGGTCGCGTAGCCCGAGCGCTCCTGGGAGACGTTGAGCACGGGCCGCACCGAGAGCTCGCACACCCCGCCATCGGCGTCGACGAGGTGCACCGCGCCCTCGAGCACGTCGCGCAGCAGCGTGTCGGCGTAGTGCCGGCCCTCAGCGTCGACCTTGCTGCCCATGAATGAGCGGCGCAGGTACTGCCGTTCGGCGAGGGGGCGGATGCGGAACGCGCGGGAACGGCGGTAGAGCAGGAGGTCGTCGTGCTTGCGCGGCACCGACTTCGTGCGCGAGGCACCGCCCGAGCGGTAGCCCCACACGAGGTTGTTCACGAAGTGCTCGGCGCCGAACAGTTCGTCGAGCATGACGCGAACCCAGTGCGACGCGTGCCAGTCGACGTGCACGCAGACGGCGCCGTCGGGGGCGAGCAAAGCACGCACGAGCACGAGCCGGGTCGCGAGCATCCGCAGGTATTCGGGGGTGCCGCCGCCCCAGCGGTCGGAGTAGGCGAGGTGTTCGAGCGCCACCTGCTGACCGTCGCTGAGCCGCGTGACGACGCGGCTACGGTAGTCGGCCTTCGAGTCGAACGGCGGGTCGAGGTAGACGAGTCGGGGGCGCGCGGCCCCGCCCGCCGCGTGCTCGAGCTCGGCGGCCGCGACGAGTTCGGCGAGGGCGCGCACGTTGTCGCCGAACACGAGCCGGCCAGGCACGGCGTGCGTGTGTGGTACGAGCGGTGCGTCCGCACCAGCCAGCCCGGCACCGGGCAGGCTCGCACCAGGCAGGCTCGCACCAGGCAGGCTCACACCGCCGAGCCTGGCGCGGGCCGCGTCGAGGGCGGTGTGCGCATCCGCCTCGGCCGCCGCAAGCAGGTCGGGCAGGTCACGCAGCAGCGATGCGCTCACGTCAGCCGCCCACGTACGCGGCGAGGTGCTGCCCCGTGAGGGTCGACGCCGCGGCAACGAGGTCGCGGGGCGTGCCCTCGAACACCACCTCACCGCCGGCGTTGCCGCCGCCCGGGCCGAGGTCGATGATCCAGTCGGCGTGCGCCATGACGGCCTGGTGGTGCTCGATGACGATGACCGACTTCCCCGAGTCGACGAGGCGGTCGAGCAGGGCGAGCAGGTGCTCGACGTCGGCGAGGTGCAGGCCCGTCGTGGGCTCGTCGAGCACGAAGATCGCGCCGCGCTCGGTCATCTCGTTCGCGAGCTTGAGCCGCTGACGCTCGCCGCCCGAGAGGGTCGTGAGCGGCTGACCGAGGGTGAGGTAGCCGAGCCCGACGTCAACGATGCGCGCGAGAATTTTCTGCACGGCGGGGATGCGCGACTCGCCCTCCGAAAAGAACTCGAGCGCCGCCGCGGCCGGAAGTTCGAGCACCTCGGCGATGTCGCGGCCCGCGAACCGGTACTGCAGCACCTCGCCGTCGAAGCGGCGGCCCAAGCAAACCTCGCAGGTGGTGGCGACGCCCGAGGCGATCGCGAGGTCGGTGTAGATCACGCCAGCGCCCTTGCAGTTCGGGCAGGCGCCCTCGGAGTTCGGCGAGAAGAGGCCCGGCTTCACGCCGTTGGCCTTCGCGAACGCCTTCCGAATGCCGTCGAGCATGCCGGTGTACGTCGCGGGGTTGCTCCGGCGCGAGCCGCGGATCGCCGACTGGTCGACGAGAATGACGCGCTCGTCGCGCTCGACGACGCTCGTGAGCAGCGAGCTCTTGCCCGAGCCCGCGACGCCCGTGACGGCCGTGAGCACGCCGAGGGGAATGTCGACGTCGACCTGCTTGAGATTGTGCTCGCTTGCGCCGCGCACCTCGATGTGGCCACTCGCGGTGCGTACCTCGTCCTTCAGGCGCGTGCGGTCGTCGAGGTGCCGGCCCGTGAGGGTGTCGCTCGCGCGGAGCTCGTCGACCGTGCCCTCGAACGTGATCGTGCCGCCCCGCGTGCCGGGCCCGGGCCCGAGGTCGACGACGTGGTCGGCGATCGAGATAGTCTCGGGCTTGTGCTCGACGACGAGCACCGTGTTGCCCTTGTCGCGCAGGTCTTCGAGCAGTCGGTTCATGCGCTCGATGTCGTGGGGGTGGAGCCCCACGGTGGGCTCGTCGAAGACGTAGGTGACGTCGGTGAGTGACGAGCCGAGGTGGCGAATCATCTTCGTGCGCTGCGCCTCCCCGCCCGAGAGGGTGCCCGACGAGCGGTCGAGCGAGAGGTAGCCGAGGCCGATCTCGACGAACGACGCGATGAGGGCGCGCAGGGTCGCGATGAGTGGCGCGGCCTCAGGCGCGTCGAGCGCGTCGGTCCATTCGGCGAGCTCGGTGAGCTGCATCGCGCACACCTCGCCGATGTGCTTGCCGGCGATCTTCGAGTTGCGCGCGGGCTCGGCGAGCCGGGTGCCGCCGCACTCGGGGCACGGCTGGAACGCGACGGCGCGGTCGACGAACGCGCGAATGTGCGGCTGCATCGACTCGCGGTCCTTCTGCAGGAACGACTTCTGAATGCTCGGCACGAGGCCCGTGTAGGTGATGTTGATGCCGTTGAACTTGATCTTCGTCGGTTCCTTGTAGAGGAAGTCGTGCCGCTCCTCGTCGGTGAAGTCCTTGATCTTCTTGTCGGGGTCAAAGAAGCCCGACTCGATGAGCATCTTCACGTTCCAGCCGTCGGCGGTGTAGCCGGGAATCGTGAACGGCCCCTCGCTGAGCGACTTCGTCTCGTCGAAGAGCTGGTGCAGGTCGAGATCGCTGATCTGCCCCATGCCCTCGCAGGCCGGGCACATCCCGCCGAGCACCTCGAAGCGGCGCACCTCACGCTTGCCACCCTGCACCGACACCGAGCCCTGCCCCTGCGCCGAGGCGACGTTGAACGAGTACGCCTGCGGCGACCCAAGGGCGGGCTCCGCAATGCGGGAATAGAGGATGCGCAGCAGCGAGTTCGCGTCGGTCACGGTACCGACCGTCGAGCGCGAGTTCGCGCCCATCCGCTCCTGGTCGACGATGATCGCGGTCGTGAGGCCCTCGAGCAGGTCGACCTCGGGCCGGCCGAGCTGCGGCATGAACCCCTGCACGAACGCGCTGTAGGTCTCGTTAATGAGCCGCTGCGACTCGGCGGCGATCGTGTCGAACACGAGGGAGCTCTTGCCCGAGCCCGACACTCCCGTGAACACCGTGAGGCGGCGCTTCGGAATCTCGAGCGAGACGTTTTGCAGGTTGTTCTCGTTGGCGCCGTGCACGCGAATCAGGTCGTGCTGGTCGGCCGGGTGCTGCGTCGTCGCGCTCATGCGCACAATCTTGCCACCCGCGAGCGCCACCGCGTCGCCGCAACCTGGCAGAATAAGCCGCACCAGTCGGCGACGCAGAACAGGACTCCTATGCAGTTCGTATCCACCCGCGGCGGCATGCAGCCCGCTTCCTTCAGCGACATCCTGCTCGAGGGGCTCGCGCCCGACGGCGGACTCGTCATGCCACAGGAAATCCCGCAGGTGTCGAGCGACCGGCTCGAGGCGTGGCGCGACCTCGCGTACGCCGAACTCGCGACCGAGGTGATCGGCCAGTTCTGGACCGACATTCCCCGCGACGACCTCGCCGCGATCTGCGCGCGCGCCTACGGTTCGCAGTTCGCTGCCGAGGTGCCCGTCACCGCGCTCGACGAGCGGGTCGCCCTCGTTGGCTTGTCGGAGGGCCCGACACTCGCGTTCAAGGACATGGCGATGCAGTTCCTCGGCGAGGCGATCCCCTACGTGCTCGAGCAGCGCGGCGAGACCCTGAACATCCTCGGCGCGACCTCGGGCGACACGGGGTCGGCCGCCGAGTACGCGTTCCGGTCAAAGCCGCACATCGCGGTGTTCATGCTCTCGCCGAAGGGGCGCATGAGCGCGTTCCAGCGCGCGCAGATGTACTCGCTCGACAACGCGAACATCCACAACATCGTCGTCGACGGCGTCTTCGACGACTGCCAGAACCTCGTGAAGGCGCTCAACGGCGACCTCGAGTTCAAGGCGGCGAACACGCTCGGCACCGTGAACTCGATCAACCTCGGCCGCGTCGCCGCGCAGATCGTCTACTACTTCTGGGCCTGGCTGCGGGCGACGGATGCGCGCCCCGGCTCGGCCGCGCAGGTGTCGTTCTCGGTGCCCTCGGGCAACTTCGGCAACCTCTGCTCGGGGCTCGTCGCGAAGCGCATGGGCGTGCCGATCTCGCAGCTCGTGCTCGCGACGAACGAGAACAACGTGCTCGACGAGTTCTTCCGCACGGGCGTGTACACCCCGCGCTCGCGCGCCGAGACGCTCGTGACCTCGAGCCCGTCGATGGACATCTCGAAGGCCTCGAACCTCGAGCGCTTCGTGTACCTGCTGCTCGACAGCGACCCCGAGCGGCTCTCGGCCGCGTGGACGGAGCTCGACGCGACCGGTCGACTCGACCTGTCGGCCGAGCTGCGCCGCTTCGCGCCCGAGTTCGGCATCGTCGGCGGCATGAGCACGCACGCCGACCGGCTCGAGGTGATCCGCGAGGTGCACGAACGCACGGGCACCGTGGTCGACCCGCACACCGCCGACGGCCTCAAGGTCGCGCGGGAGTATGTCGACCCGGGCGTGCCGATGCTCGTGCTCGAGACCGCGAAGCCGCAGAAGTTCGCCGAGACGGTGCACGAGGCGATCGGCCGCGACCCCGAGGTGTCGGCCGAGCTCGCCGACCTGCTCGACCGACCACAGCGCGTCGTCGAGATGTCCGACGACGCCGACCAGCTCCGCGAGTACATTCGCGAGCACGCGGTGCGCGACTAGCCGCCATGTTCCGGGTCCTCTTCTTTGCCGGGCTCGGCATCACTGCCGCGGGGATCGGGCTCGCAATCGTCGGTGCGACGAGCCCCACGCCCCTCCTCATCATCGGCATGCTGCTCGCAACGGGCATGCTCGTGCTCATCCAGATCTCGCGCTCGACGCGGGGGATGGCGACCGCGAACGACCAGCTGATCCGCAACTCGATCGACCACGGCCGACAGGCCCTCGCCCGCGTCGACGAGGTGCAGCAGACCGGCACCGAGATCAACGGTCGTCCGCTGTGCGTACTCACCCTCACGGTGCAGCCGCGGCGTGGGCCGGCGTATCGAGTTCGGGCGCGACGCCTGATCCCGATGATGCAGGCGCACGTGTTCGCTCCGGGAGCGGAGCTCCCCGCCGTCATGCTCACCGAGGGCGGCCCCGAGACGGCGATCGTGCTCAACCAGCCGTTTGCCGACGAGATTCTCGCCGCGGTTGCCGACGTGACGGTGCCGCCGGAGGAGGACGCCGGCGACGTTCGCACGCCGCCAGACGGCATCGTGCGCAATGATGGCACCCGCCGCAAGCCGCTGCTCGGGCTGCGGCGGAAGGGCCGTGCCGCGCGGTTTGCGCTGTACGCGGTGGCGTTCGTCGTCGCGGCGACGCTCTCGCTCGTGCCGTATCACCGCACCGTCGACTTCACGGCGCACGCGCTGCAGCAGGGCGAGCTGCGCCTGCAGGGCTGGGACCCCTACTACCTCGAGGTCACCATTCCCGAGCTCACCGAGCAGCTCGGGCACGACCGAGTGACGAGCATCTACGTGCGCGACTCGGGAGTCTTCGTGGATGCGCTGGTGTCGCCCGAGACGACCCACACCGACATGTGGTGGGTGCACGGCGCGTCCGTCGAGCGACAGGGAGCCGCGTCGCCACAGCCCTCCTCTACTCGCGAGGCCTTCTCGCTCGCCGAGGTGCGCTGGGAGGCGCTCTCGGGGCTCGTCAACCGGGCGATCGCCGAAGCGGGAGTCTCCGACGTCGACTCGATCGGTATCTACATCCAGCGGGAGATCGACAACGACGTGCACAGCGACGACTTCGGCTCGCCGGTTGGTGACATCGTCGTGCGCATCACGGTCGACAGCCCCTACGAGAACGTGAACTTCACCGCCGCTCCCGACGGCAGCGGGTTCGAGCGAGCCTCATAGCGGCACGTCGAGGAAGCCACTTCAGGAATACCCCCACGGGGTATAGCGTTGTGTCGAGTACCAGCAACGCAACACCGAGGGAGCAGCACGATGATCACGAGCGAATACCAGGTTACGGGCATGTCGTGTGCGCACTGCGAGGCAGCCGTGCGCGAAGAGGTCGGCAAGCTGCCCGGCGTGACGTCGATCGACGTCGCGGCGAGCGACGGCCACCTGCGCATTGAGAGCGCGGCCGACCTTTCCGACGCCGAGGTACTCGCTGCGGTTGACGAGGCCGGCTATGAGGCGGTGCGTTCCCAGTGACCGCCGAGGTGCCGATTCGTGAACTCGAGCTCGAAGTCGGTGGCATGACCTGCGCCTCGTGCGCCGCCCGCATCGAGAAGAAACTCGATCGGCTCGACGGGGTGACCGCGTCGGTGAACTTCGCAACCGAAAAGGCGCACGTGCGGGCGCCGGAGTCGGTCGACGACGCCGAGCTCATTCGCGTGATCGAGCAGACCGGCTACACCGCCGCCCTGCCGAAGGCGCCCGAGCGGCAGCCCGGCGACGCCGGGGCCGACGAAGCCCGGCCCGATGACGCGGCACAAGACGACCCCGAGGTGCGCGCGCTACGCCAGCGGCTCATCGCCTCGACCGTGCTCACGGTGCCCGTCATCGCGATGGCGATGGTGCCCGCTCTGCAGTTCCCGAACTGGCAGTGGCTCTCGCTCGCGCTCGCGTGGCCGGTCATCGTGTGGGGCGGCTGGCCGTTCCACCGCGCCGCCCTTCGCAACGCGCGCCACGGCGCGGCGACGATGGATACGCTCGTGTCGGTCGGCACGATGGCCGCGCTCGGCTGGTCGCTGTGGGCCCTCTTCTTCGGCACCGCCGGCGCGACCGGGCTCGTGCACGAGTTCTCACTGACGATCGAGCGCGGCCACGGTGCCGCGAACATCTACCTCGAGGTCGGCGCGGGGGTCGTCACCTTCATTCTGCTCGGTCGATACATTGAGCTGCGCTCGAAGCGGCGCGCCGGCGCCGCGCTCCGCGCGCTCATGGAGCTTGGCGCACGCGACGTCGCGGTGCTTCGCGACGGGCGCGAGACGCGTATCCCGATCGAATCGCTCGCGGTCGACGACGAGTTTGTCGTGCGCCCCGGCGAGAAGATCGCGACCGACGGCGTCGTCGTGCGCGGCGCATCCGCGGTCGACGCGTCGATGCTCACGGGCGAGTCGGTGCCCGTCGAGGTCGCCGAGGGCGACGCCGTCGCCGGCGCCACGGTGAACACGAGCGGCCGGCTCGTCGTGCGCGCGACGCGCGTCGGCGCCGACACGAAGCTCGCGCAGCTCGCCAAGCTCGTCGAGGATGCGCAGTCGGGAAAGGCGCCCGTGCAGCGGCTCGCCGATCGGGTCGCCGGGATCTTCGTGCCGATCGTTTTCGGCATCGCGGCGGTGACGCTCGCCGCGTGGCTCCTGCTCGGCGAGCCCGTCGAGTCGGCGTTCACCGCTGCCGTCGCGGTGCTCATCATCGCCTGCCCGTGCGCGCTCGGCCTCGCAACCCCCATCGCCCTGCTCATGGGCACGGGCCGCGGCGCGCAGATCGGCGTGCTCATTAAGGGCGCCGAGGTGCTCGAGTCGACCCGCCGCGTCGACACGATCGTGCTCGACAAGACCGGCACGGTGACGATCGGGCGGATGCGCCTCGTCAACGTCGTGCCCGCTCCCGGCGAGTCACCCGAGCGAGTGCTCGCGCTCGCGGGAGCGCTCGAGGCTGCGAGCGAGCATCCCATCGCGAAGGCGATCGTCGAGGGGGCCACCCGGCAGGGCGAGCTCGCGGAGGTGTCGGGCTTCGAGAATCTCCCCGGCCGCGGCGTGCGCGGCACGGTCGACGGCGTCGAGGTTCTCGCCGGTCGCGCCGCCCTGTTCGACGAGGTTGCCCCCGAGTTGGCCACGGCGCAGGCCGAGGCCGAGTCGGCCGGTCGCACCGCGATCGTCGTCGGCTGGGACGGTGCGGCCCGCGGGCTCGCGCTCGTCGCCGACACCGTGAAGCCGACGAGTGCCGCCGCGGTCGCGCGTCTGCGCGAGCTCGGCCTCGAGCCGATGCTGCTCACCGGCGATAACGCGGGCAGCGCCCGCCAGGTCGCCGCCGAGGTCGGCATCGACTCGGTCATCGCCGAGGTGCTGCCGGAAGACAAGGTCGCGCGCATCGTCGAGCTGCAGTCGCAGGGCCGCGTCGTCGCGATGGTTGGCGACGGCGTCAACGACGCCGCCGCGCTCGCGCAGGCCGACCTCGGCCTCGCGATGGGCACGGGCACCGACGTCGCGATCGAGGCGAGCGACCTCACGCTCGTGCGGGGCGATCTGCTCGCGGCCGTCGACGCGATCCGGCTGTCGCGGCGCACGCTCGGCACGATCAAGGGCAACCTATTCTGGGCCTTCGCGTACAACGTCGCGGCGATCCCGCTCGCCGCGTTCGGGCTGCTCAACCCGATGCTCGCCGGCGCGGCGATGGCGTTCTCGTCGGTGTTCGTCGTCGGCAACAGCCTGCTGCTGCGCCGCTTCACGCCCGAACGCTAGCCTGTCGCTCGCCGCGGCACGAGGAGCACGGCGAGCGGCACGAGCAGCACGAGCGCGGCGAGCGACAACACCGAAAAGTCGCTCGCCGCCATGAGCGGTCCCGACGCGAACGCGGCAACCGCGGCGCAGAGATTCGAGAGCGCATCAGCGCCGCCCTGCGCCTGCGCCCGGTGCGCGTCGCTCACGGCGACGCTGAACAGCGCCGACGAGGCCACCGAGGTGAACGACCAGCCGACGCCGAGGAGCCCGAGCGCCGTCACGATGGCGGCGGTCTCGTGCTGCCACGCCGCCCCGACGAGGCACGCGGCCGCGAGCAGGGCGACGCCGATCGCGATCGTCACGCGGTGCCCGAGCCGATCGACGCACCACCCGACGAGCGGCGCGAACACGTACATCGCGGCGACGTGAAGCGAGATCGTGAGCCCGATGACCGTAATCGTGTCGCCGTGGTGCGCGAGGTGCACGGGCGTCATCGTCATCACCGCGACCATGACGCTCTGCCCGACGAGAATGCCAACGAGCGCGAGCCTGCCGGGGCCCGAGCGCCGCACCTCCGCGAGCGCCTGCCCGAGCCGTGGGCGCTGCGCACCCGGCACGGTGCTGACCCCTGCGCGCGCCTGCAGCGTGACGAGCGGGTCGGGCCGCAGCCAGATCCACACGACGGTCGCGGCGAGCGCGAGGCAGACGGCCGCGATGCCGAACGCCCCGCCGAAGACGTTGATGCCGATGCGGTCGTGCAGCCACTCCCCCGGCACCCCGAGGTTCGGGCCGAGCACCGAGCCGAGCGTGCCAACCCACACGACGAGCGCGAGCGCCCGGCCACGGCCCGCGACGGGCGCGAGGTCGGTCGCCGCGAACCGCGACTGCAGCCCGGCGGCCGTGCCCGCGCCGATCGCGAACAGGCCAATAAACAGCGGCACGACGAGCGAGAACTGGGCGGCAAACACGAGCAGCGCCGCGCCGGCCGCCGCGACATACCAGCCGAGCGTGAGGGCGACGCGACGGCCCCGGCGCGCCGCGAGGCTGCCGAGTGGCAGCCCCATGAGCGCCGCGCCGAGCGTCGACGACGAGCGCGCGAGCCCCGCGATCGCCTCGTTCTGCGTCACCTCGGTCGCGAGCAGAATGCCGACCGACGGCGCCGCGCCGACCCCGATCATCCCGATCACCTGCATCACCACAAGCACGAGCATCGTGCGGCGCTGCAGGTGCTCGATGGCGCCGACGGTCGTAGTCACGCTCGAAGCGTACCCGCCGCTAGCGCACCTGCGTGCGGCGCACGAGCACCGCCCAGATGGCCGCGCCGAACGCGGCAATCACGGCGAGCATCGCCATGTACTGCCACCAGGCGAGGCCGAACAGCCCATCGAGCCAGCCGGCGAATGTCGGCGAGACGATCGCCGCGATCGCGAGCGCAGCGACGATGGCTGCGGCCGCGATCACGAAGCTCCAGACGAACTTCTGCTGCCAGTTGCTGTGCGCGGCGACGAAGGCGGCGCCCACAAACATCACGGCGAGGGCGATGAGCGCCGCTTGAATTGCCGTTTGCCACAGCGGGCCCGTACCGACGTAGACGACGTCGAAGAACCGCACCCGCAGCCCATAGCCGTCGGTCGCCAGCTCGAGCGCGCGGCCGACGACCACGAGCGCGGTAAACGCGACGGCGTAGCCGACGAAGACGAGGCTCGTGCCGGCGAGGTACTCGCGGCGGGTGAGACCGAGCCCGAGCGAGAGCGGAAAGTACTGCCCCATGGAGATGAAGCCGAGGCCGACGACGGGCCCGAGCACGGTGAAGATCGCGCCGTTGAAGCGCATCCCCTCCTCCATACCGGGAACCCCGTTGCCGCCGTCGACCTGGTTGACGGCGTAGCCGATGGCGATGACGATGACGAGCGCCATGCACATCGTGATGAGCGGCCAGCCGATGATCTGAAGTTTGTTTGCCGTGTGCAGTTGCACGACGCTGCGGGTACGCATGAGGGCTCCTTAGCGCTCGGCGGCGGTGGCCGCGGGTTCACGGGTGGTGAGGTGCACGACGTAGTCCTGCAGCGAGATTGGGGTGACGTCGAGCCCCGCGGCGCGCGCCGCCGCGCGATTCTCGTCGCGGTCACCGAGCACCGCCGCGGTGGCGAGCGAGCCGATGGACTTCAGGCTCAGGGTTTCCCGGTCGGCGGCGAACGCGCGCACGTCGGCGGCCCGCCCGGAGACCTCGACCGCGGCGTCCTGCAGGTCTTCGACCGGCGCATCGGCGAGCACGCGCCCGCGGTCGAGCAGTACGACGTGCTCGAGCAGGTTGGCGACCTCGTCGATGTGGTGGGTCGAGAGCAGCACGGTGCGCGGATGCTCGGAATAGTCGGCGAGTAGGCGATCGAAGAAGAGGCGCCGCGCGACGGCATCGAGGCCGAGGTAGGGCTCGTCGAAGATCGTGAGCGGGGCGCGCGACGCCAGCCCGACGATGATGCCGACGGCAGACAGCTGGCCGCGCGAGAGCTTCGGGATGTTCCGCGTGAGCGGGAGCTGGAACGCGTCGATGAGGTCGTCGGCGAGGTCGCTCGACCAGTTCGGGTAGAGCCCCGCGGCGATCGTGAAGAGATCGCGGGGCCGGTAGGTGTCGGGGTACTTCTGACTCTCCTGGATGAAGGCGGTACGGCTGAGCACGCCGGCGTTCTCAACCGGGTTCTCACCGAACACGCGCAGCGTGCCCGAGCTTGCGAACTGCTGCCCCGTGAGGAGCTTCATCAGCGTGGTCTTGCCGGCGCCGTTGCGGCCGAGCAGGCCGTAGATGCGGTCGGCCTCGAGCGAGATGGTGACGTCGTCGATCGCGGTGACGTCGCGGTACCGCTTGGTTACGTTTTGGGTTTCGATAGCGGTCACGATGTGGACTCCTCGGTAATCATGCGGGCGAGTTCGTCGGGGTGGATTTCGAGCTGGGCGGCTTCGCGCAACAGCGGTTCGATGTAGTGCACGCGGAAGGCGTCGCGACGACGTCGACGGAGCACGTCGAGCGCGCCCGGAGTGACGAACATGCCGATCCCCCGGCGCTTCGTGAGAATGCCGGCGTCGACGAGCCGGTTGAGGCCTTTGCCCGCGGTCGCGGGATTGATGCGGAGGAACGCGGCGAGCTCATTCGTCGAGGGCACGGCCTCGCCCTCGGCGTAGGTGCCGTCGAGAATGCCGTTCTCGAGCTGTTCGGCCACCGCGATGAACAGTGGCTTCGAGTCGTCGATCACGCCGCCTCCTGGGGAATGCGCGGCGCCGGCTGTCCGGCGCACTGGTTCATTACTCAACTAACTAACCAGAGAACCTAAGCCCCGTCAACCCCGTCATCGCCGCTGACTTGTGCACACCGGTCGATTCCCCGCCCACAACGCTGTGGCGCACCGCACGTGCTCGCGGCTCCGACCGGACTAGGCTTGCTCGTTGGGTCGTTTCTACGAAAGGGAATGCATGTCGGAATCGCCAAAGCAGAAGCTCGAAGTCCCTCCGGAGATCTCGCGATCGTGGCTACTGCTCTCGGCCCGGGCGACGAACAAGTTCGACGCGGCCCGCGCATCCCGAACCGACCAGGTCATTCTCGACTGCGAAGACGGCGTCGACACGAACTACAAGGACGAGGCGCGCGACGACGTGCTGACCTGGTTCGCGCAGGGCGGCAAGGCCTGGGTGCGCATCAACCCGCGCAGCACGGACTTCTGGAAGGCCGACGTCGAGGCCCTCGCCGGGGTCGACGGCCTGCAGGGCGTCATGCTCGCGAAGGTCGAGTACGCCGACGAGGTCACCGAGACGTTCGAGCGGCTCGGCGAGTCGACCCCCGTCATCCCCCTCATCGAGTCGGCCCTCGGCATCGAGTCGGCCGTCGACATCGCGAAGGCGAAGGGCGTGTTCCGCCTCGCGTTCGGCTCGGGCGACTACCGCCGCGACACCGGCACCGAGGCGACCGACCTCGCCATGTCGTATCCGCGCTCACGCCTCACGACGGCGAGCGCCATCGCCGGCCTCACTGGCCCGATCGACGGCCCGACCGTGAGTAAGAGCCACCCGATCATTCGCGAGCAGTCGGAGACCGCCGTGAGCCTCGGCCTCACCGGCAAGCTCTGCCTCGACGTCAACCAGCTCCCGGTCATCAACGAGTGCTTCAGCCCGCCGCCCGCCGACGTCGGCTGGGCGCGCGACTTCATCGAGGAGTTCAACGCCCGCGGCCGCATCGTGCGCGACGGCAGTGACCTTCCCCGGCTCAAGCGCGCCGAGCGCATCGACTCGCTCGCCCGCGCCTTCGGCATCGAGCCCGTGCGGTTCTAGCGAGCCCCACGCCGGCGCGGTAGCGGCGGAACCACCACGGCCCCGGGTGGGGTGGATGCGCGCATCCACCCCACCCGGGGCCGATTGGTTTGGTCGCTACTTCTTCGCGGCGAAGCGGAAGAGCTTCTTGTTCGCGAACTCGAGCATGCCGACCTTGCCGAGCTCACGACCGTAGCCCGACTTCTTCACGCCACCGAAGGGCACGTCGGCACCCTCGAGGCCGGTCGCGTTGATGAAGACCATGCCGACGTCGAGCTGGTTGCCGACCTCCTCGGCGTGCGCCTCGTCGTCGCAGAACACGGCCGAACCGAGGCCGTAGGGCGACGAGTTCGCGAGGGTGATCGCCTCGTCATCGGTCGAGAACTTGTACAGCTGCGCGACGGGGCCGAACAGCTCCTGGCTGTAGACGTCCATCTCGGGCGTCACGCCCGTGATGACCGACGGGGTGTAGACGTTCCCGTTCGGCTCGTTGTCGCCCACGAGCACCTCGGCGCCCTGGTCGATCGCGCCCTGCACCTGCTTCGTGAGCGTCGACGTCGCGCCGGCCGACGAGAGCGGGCCGAAGTCGCCGTTCTCGTACGACTGGCCCGCGATCGCGGCCTTGAACTTCTCGGCGAACTCGTCGAAGACCGACTCGTGCACCACGATGCGCTTCGAGCCGTTGCAGGCCTGACCGGTGTTCTCCATGCGCCCGCCGACGGCGTGCCGCACGGCGCGGTCGATGTTGCCCGTGCCCTCGAGCACGACGAACACGTCGGAGCCACCGAGCTCGAGCACGCACTTCTTCAGGTGCTTACCCGCCTGCTCGGCGACGATCGCGCCGGCGCGCTCCGAGCCCGTGAGCGAGACGCCCTGCACGCGGTCGTCAGCGATGATGTCGGAGATCTGGTCGTGCGTCGCGAAGATGTTCACGTACGCGCCCTCGGGGAAGCCGGCGTCGAGGAACAGCTGCTGCAGCGCGAGCGCCGACTCGGGGCACTGCGCGGCGTGCTTGAGCACGACCGTGTTGCCGAGGATGAGGTTCGGCACCGCGAAGCGAGCGACCTGATAGTACGGGTAGTTCCACGGCATGATGCCAAGGATCACGCCGGTGCCCTGGAAGCGGAAGAACGAGCGCAGCCCGTCTTCGACCTTGAGCTCCTCGTCGGCGAGCCACTCTTCAGCGTTCTCGCCGAACGCCTTCGAGATGGCGCCCGAGAACTCCGCCTCACCGATCGACTGGTCGAGGGGCTTGCCCATCTCGCGGTTGATGATTGCGCCGAGCTCGTCCTTGCGCTCGTCGAACAGCTCGCCGAGGCGAACCGCGAGCTTCGCGCGCTCGGCGACCGTGGTCTTGCGCGACCACTCCTGGTAGGTCTTCTGGGTCGAGGCGAGGGCCTGCTCGATGTCGGCGGCGGTCGCGTCGGGATACTCGGCGACGGTCTCGCCAGTCGCGGGGTTAATGACTGCGAACGTGGTCATTTGGGGAACTCCAACTCTCATTCGGCGTTGAACAGGTGAACGACATTCAATATTGCACATTCGGGCTGGGAACGCGCTCCGTTTCCGCCTGACGCTGCCGCCGACGCGGGCCATCGGCGGGCTCGAAACCTGAGTGTTACCCTTGAAAAGTTGGTCGTGCGCGATTCTCTGCGCACGAGTTCCGACCCTCCCACTCGATCGGTGCCCCGAACTTCCCGGCACCCGGTGCGAACGCACGGAACTCCGCCCGCCGCAACGGCGCGGGCGTCGGCCGAAGTTTTCCTGCCCAATTCAAAAGGAGATGCATGACGAGCGCGCCCGGACGCAGTGAACTCGGTGGAACCGAACGCCGCCACAACAGTGGCACCGACGAGGGCCGCCCGCCGATTTCGAGCAGCGAGCTCGAGCGGGCCCGCATCGAGCTCACGACCGAGGCCGACTCCGCACCCCGCGTGAACTGGCGTGTGTTCATCATCGCCGCCCTGATCATCCTCGCGTTCTCGCTCTGGGCGATCTTCGCGCCGGCGGCGGCGCAGACGACGATGCAGCAGGTCGTCGGCTGGATCTCGGAGAACCTCGGCTGGTTCTACGTGCTCACCGTCACGGTCGTCATCGGCTTCGTGCTCTGGGTCGCCTTCTCGAAGGAGGGCTCGGTGCGGCTCGGGCCCGACCATTCGCGCCCGCAATACAAGTTCTTCACGTGGGTCTCGATGCTCTTCGCCGCCGGCGTCGGCATCGACATGCTCTTCTACTCGGTCACGGGGCCAATTCAGCACTACCTGACGCCGCCCGACGCGACGGCCGAGAGTGCGGCTGCACTGCAGAACTCGGTCGTGTGGACGATGTTCCACTACGGCATCGCCGGCTGGGCCATGTACTCCCTGCTCGGCATGGCGATGGGCTACTTCGCGTACCGCTGGGGCATGCCGCTGTCGATCCGTGCCGCGATCTACCCGCTGCTCGGCAAGCGCGTCAAGGGCGGCATCGGCGACACGATCGACATCTTCGCGCTCGTCGGCACCGTCATGGGCGTCGCGACCTCGATGGGCATCGGCGTCGTGCTCCTCAACATCGGCTTCGCCTGGCTCTTCGGTCTCGAGGAGGGCCTCGCGCTGCAGATCGCGCTCGTCGCGGTCGCGGTCATCATGACCATCGCCGCGTGCACCTCGGGCGTCGACAAGGGCATACGCCTCATCTCGGAGCTCAACCTCTGGAGCGCTGCCGCGATGATGCTCTACATCCTCTTCTCGGGCAAAACGGCGTTCCTGCTCAACGCGCTCATCGAAAACATCGGCCAGTTCATCGTCACCCTGCCCGGCCGCACGCTCGAGACCATGGCGTATCAAGACGGTGGCTCGGAGTGGATGAGCGGCGCCACGCTGTTCTTCTGGGCGTTCTGGCTCGCCTGGGGCCCCTTCGTCGGCCTCTTCCTTGCCCGCATCTCGCGCGGCCGCACGCTGCGGGAGTTCGTCATCGCCGCGATCACGGCGCCCGTGCTCTGCGACTTCTTCATCGTCTCAATCTTCGGCAACTCGGCCCTCTCGGTCGTGCTCGGCGGCAACACCGACTTTGCGAACCTCGCGGTCGAGAGCCCCGAGAAGGGGTGGTACGCCCTGCTCGAGATGTTCCCGGGCGCGGCGTTCCTCATCGGCCTCGCGACGCTGTCGGGCCTGCTGTTCTACCTCACCTCGGCGAACTCCGGCGCCATGGTCATGTCGAACTTCTCGTCGACGATTCGCGACCCCGGCCAGGACGGCCCGAAGTGGCTGCGGATCTTCTGGGCGCTACTCACCGCCGTGCTGACCGTCGCGATGCTCGTCGCCGGCGGCGTAACGACGATGGAGTACGCGACCCTCATCTTCGCGCTGCCCGTGACGATCATCGCCTACCTCGTCATGGCCGCGTTCTCGAAGGTGCTGCGCATGGAGCGCGCCGAGCGCGAGGGCACGGCGATGCGCCGCCGCTCGGTCGCCGCGACGGGCGGGAACGTGCCCGAGAAAACCTGGCGCCAGCGCCTCGCAAACCTCCGGTCGTATCCGTCGAAGCGCCAGGTCGTGCAGTACATCGAGCGCACCGCGGCCCCCGCACTCGCCGACGTGCGAGGCGAGTTCGAGAAGCTCGGCTACGCCGCGGCCCTCACGAGCGAGGTCGACGCCGAAACGGGCGTCGACAGCCACACGCTCACCGTGAGCATGGACGAGTACCGCGCGTTCGTCTACCGCATCGCCGCCGTCGAGGCGCCCGTGCCGGCCTTCGGCGGCCGCATGTCGCGCGAGGTCGACGTGTACTTCCGCCTCGAGGTGTTCACGCAGACCGGTTCCGAGGGCTACGACCTCATGGGGCTCACGAAGCAGCAGATCATCGACGACGTGCTCGACCGGTACGAGGGGCACCTCAGCTTCCTGCGGTACTCGACCGACCACGACGCGGCCTCGCTGCTCACGCCGGCCGACCCCGAGCCGGGTGAGGCGGCCCACTAGGGCAGCCTCACCGGTGCGCCCGAGCGCGCCCGCAGCGACCTAGAGTGAGCTGGTGACCACCACGAACTCGCGGGATGCGCGCCCGGCCTCGCCCGCGCATCCCGGCCGCCGCTCGGTGCTGCAGGCGCTGCTGCTGATACTCGCCGGTTCCCTCGGCATTCAGACCTCGGCGGCGATCTCGTCGGGGCTCTTCGACGCCTACGGCACGTACGGCACGTCGGCGTTGCGGATGCTCGTGGGCGCCGCGGTGCTGCTCGTACTCGTACGGCCGCGGATACGCGGGCGCAGCCGCGCGCAGTGGCTCGGCATCTCGGTGTACGGCATCGCGATGGCGGCAATGAACATCTGCCTGTACAACGCGATCGATCGCATCCCGCTCGGCATCGCGGTGACGCTCGAATTCCTCGGCCCCTGCGCCGTCGCGCTGCTCGGCTCGCGTCGCATTCGCGAGGGCATTTGCGCGGTCGTCGCCCTCGCGGGTGTCGCACTCATCTCGGTCGGGCCCGCCGGCTACTTCGACCTCGCCGGATATCTCTTCGGGCTCGGCGCCGCGCTCTTTTTCGCGCTCTACACGATCGGTGCCGACCGCATCGGCAAGGCGAGCAGCGGCCTCGACGGGGTCGCCCTGTCGGTGACCGTCGCCGCGATCGTGACGCTGCCGTTTGCCGTCGTGCAGGTGCCGCGCGTCACGCCTACTGACTGGGGCGTGCTCGTGCTCGTCGCGGTCATCGGGGTGGCGATGCCGTTCTCGGTCGACACGATCGCGGGGCGCATCACGTCGGCACGCATTATCGGCACGCTGTTCGCGATCGACCCGGCGATGGGCTGCCTCGTTGGCTTCGTCGTGCTCGGGCAGGCGGTGACCGTGACGGCGCTGTGTGGCGTCGGGCTCGTCGCGGTCGCCGGAGCACTCATCGTCTGGATCTCGAAGAAGCCGGCACCGATCGGCGAGCATCCGCTGCCGCCCGAATAGGGCCACCTGACAACACGGGTGACCGTGTGTGACGCGACCGTGCGCCAGATGACGGCACGTGAACCGGTGTGACGTGCCGGGTGTCGTGGGGCAGGCACTCCCCCTAGCTTGGCTCGCGACCATTCCACCGGGCGAACGGTCGCGGCCGCCACGCGTCGCGCCGTGCGCATTGCGGTGACTCAGCGGAAGGATGCCCATGCCCACGACACCCGAACTCCTCGCTCGATTCGCGCCCGTGTTTGCCGCGATCGCCGACGGTGCCCTCGAACGCGAACGCGAGCGCGCCCTGCCGGTCGCAGAGGTGCGGGCGCTCGCCGAGGCGGGCTTCGGCCGAGTGCGCCTGCCCGAGTCGGCGGGCGGGTTCGGCGCGACCGTGCCGCAGCTCGCCGCGCTGCTCGTCGAGCTCGCGGCAGCCGATTCAAACCTCGCGCAGATCTGGCGCGGCCACATCGCGTTCGTCGAAGACGTGCTGCTCTCGCGGCGCAGCGAGTTCCGGGCGCGCTGGCTCGACCGCATCGCGGCGGGCGCCGTGCTCGGCAACGCCTGGAGCGAGATCGGCACGGTCGAGCGCGGCCGGCTCGGCACGAAGATCGACGTCAACGGCGACGAGGCGCGCGTCACGGGCGAGAAGTTCTACACGACCGGCTCGATCTACGCCGACTACTCCGACACGACGGTCGAGGCCGCCGACGGCACGCAGTACATCGCGGTTGTGCCGCTCGCGCAAGGCGGTGTGACGATCAGCGACGACTGGGACGGCTTCGGCCAGCAGCTCACCGGCACCGGCACGATCGTGTTCGATGGCGCGACGCTCGACGCCGCCGACGTCGTGCCATTTGCCGATCGGTTCCCGTATCAGACGGCGCTCTACCAGCTCGTGCTGCTCGCGACCCACGCGGGTATCGCGCGGGCGGTGCTGCGCGACGCGTCAACCGCGGTGGCGGCGCGCGAGCGCACCTACAGCCACGGCAACGCCGACCGGGTGCGCAACGACCCGCAGATTCTGCAGGCCGTCGGCGAACTCGGCGCGACGTCGTACGCGAGCGACGCAATCGTGCAGCGCGTCGCGGAGTCGGTGCAGGCCGCCTACGAGACGGCCGATGCGGTGCGCGGCGGGCTCGGCGGCGACGCGGCGGTCGAGGCCGCCCATGACGCCGTCGTCGCGTCGGAGCTCGATTCGGCCCGCGCGCAGGTGACGCTCTCGAGGCTCGTGCCCGAGGCCGCGACCCGGCTCTTCGACTCGCTCGGGGCGTCGGGTGTGCGCGCGTCGGCCGCGCTCGACCGGCACTGGCGCAATGCCCGCACCGTCGCATCCCACAACCCGTGGCTCTACAAGGCACGCACCGTCGGCGACTTCGAGGTGAACGGCACCGAGCCCGGGTATCAGTGGACGATCGGCACGGTCGCGGCTACGACGCCCGCCGCACCGTAAGCAGCAGCACCGCGTCGTCGAGCGCGTCGACCGAGTGGCGCTCCGGCGGAATCGCAATGAGATCGCCCGCCGCGAGCGCCCACTCGTGCTCGGCGCTGTGCAGCCGAACTCGCCCGGCAAGCACCTGCAGGGTGGCCTCGGGCGGGCTGTCGTGCTCGGCGAGTCCCGAACCGGCGAGAATCGCGATCGCCGTCTGCCGCAGAATCGAGTCGTGATCGCCGAAGACGGTCGCGGCCGCCCGCTGCGCGCGGCTCGCGCGTGCCTTCTCGAGCAGGTCGTCGGCGAGCACGGGCAGGCTCCAGGCCTCGGCTCGTTCGGTCTCACGCATCGGGTGCCTCCCTCGTCGACGAGTGGGTCACTCCAGTCTCCCCCGCGTCTCTCCGCCTGTCGAATAGGCCCGCCACAGTTCGGCGTAGGCACCGCCGACCTCGAGGAGCTCGACGTGCGTGCCCTGTTCGATGACCCGCCCCTCGGCCATCACGAGAATGCGGTCGGCCACCTGCGCCTGCTGCAGCCGGTGGGCGACGACGATGCCCGTGCGGCCCTCGAGCGCCGCCGCCGCAGCCCGCTCGAGCCGCGCGGCACCGCGGCTGCCCGACTCGGCCGTCGCCTCGTCGAGAATGAGCACGGCCGGGTCGGCGAGCACCGCCCGGGCGAGGGCGAGCTGCGCGACCTGCTCGGGGGTGAGGGCGTGGCCGAGCTCGCCGACGACGGTTTCGGCGCCGTGTGGCAGAGCCGCAACCCAGTCGGATGCGCCGGCCACCTCGAGCGCGTGCGCCACCTCGGCGTCGCTCGCGTCATGCTTCGCGAGTCGGAGGTCGGCCGCGAGCGGGCCCGCGAACACGTGAGCCTCCTGCGAGACGAGTACGACGGGGCGCGGATGCGTGCCTGCGAACTCCTCGACGGGCCGGTCGTGCACCGTCACGGCGCCCTCCGCGGGCTCGACGAGCCCGGCGAGCACGACCGCGAGTGTCGACTTTCCCGCGCCGCTCGCGCCGACAACGGCGACCTGCTCGCCGTGCGCGACCTCGAGCGAGACGTCGTGCACGACGGGCACGTCGCCGTAGCGGTGCGTTAGCCCGTCGGCGCGGACGTCGCCGCGCGGCCGCTCCTCGATGGGGGCGAGCACGCGCTCGCGCTCCCCCGCCTCGATGACGCCGACCATGCGCGCGAGGCTCGCGGCGGCCGACTGCATCTCGTCGAAGCTGTGGACGATGATGCCGATCGGATTGAACAGGCGGTGGAAGTAGAGGGCTGCGGCGGTGACGGCGCCGACGGTCGCGGCGTCGAACGACACGAGGGCGAACCCGACCGCAATGATCGTGCCGAGGCCGACGAGCTCGGCGAAGTTCATCCATTTGCCCCAGGCGCTCGAGAACCACAGCACGGCGCGCGAGATGCCGCGGGCCCGGTCAGAGGCCGCGACGATGCCGTCGAGGTGCGCCGCCTCGGCCCCGTACGCGTGCACCGTCGGCAACCCCTCGAGCGACGCGATGAGCGATTCGGCGCGGTCGCCGAACGCGGCACGCTCAGCGTTATAGCGCGGGGCCGCGCGCGGAAGATACCAGCGCAGCGAGAGCACGTAGACGGGCACCGACGCGAGCCCCGCCACTGCGAGCCACGGGTTGAGCGCGAACAGGCCGGCGATGGTAAGCAGCACCGTGAGGAGTGCCCCGACCCACGGTGCGAGCAGGGCGACGACGACCTGGCTCACGACGGCGACGTCGTCGCCGACCCGCGCGAGGAGGTCGCCCCGCCCCGTCTCTTCGAGCCGCCGGGGCGGGAGGCGCAGGGCTGCACCGACGACGTCCTCGCGCATCCGTGCGAGCACGCGCTGGCCGATTCGCGCGACGAGCGCGCCGCTCGCGGCGCTGAGCACGGCGCTGAGCCCGCCGGCGCCCGCGACCCAGATCGCGAGGATGACGATTTCATGAGCGTCTCCCCCGCGCTGCACGGCGTCGACGATGAGCCCGACCACCCACGGCGCGACCACGCCGGCGAGTGCGGCGAGCCCCGCGAGCACGACCGTCGCGACCGTGAGCGCGCGTTGCCGACGAACGCTCCGGCCGAGCGCGCGCCGAATCCCCCGCCCGTTCGCGAGCGGCAGGCGCAGCGCGGCGCTCATGCGAGCACCCGCCCGCGGTAGTCGGCGTTGCCGTCGAGCAGCGCGGTGTGGGTCGCGCTCACGGGCCCGTCGGCGCCGACGAACACGACGCGATCGGTTTGCGCGAGCAGCGCCGGGCTCGAGGTCACGACGACCGTCGTGCGCGTCGCGTCGTCGCGGTCGTGGCGCAGTCGGCGAATGCCCGCAGCAATCACCTGCTCGGTCATCGCGTCGACCGCGCTCGTCGGCTCGAGCAGCACGAGGGCGGCCGGGTCGGTGTGGAGCGCCCGCGCGAGGGCGAGCCGCTGGCGCTGCCCACCCGAGAGGCTGAGGCCGCGGTCGTGGATGAGCGCGTCCATGCCCGTGGGCTGCGCCTCGACAAACTCGCGGGCGCCCGCCGCATCGATCGCGGCCGTCGGGTCGCCCGACGCGCCACCGAGGGCGAGGTTCTGCGCGATCGAACCGGCGAAGAGGTTCGGGCGATGCGGCTCGACGTGCCAGCCCCCGTCGGGCAGCCGCAGGCTCGCGACCACCTCGGCCTGCGCGGCCGGCTCGGCGACGATGCCGAGCAACTCCCCCGGCACCACCGCGATGTCGCGGCTGGTGCCGGGCCACACATCCTCGGCGACCGCGTCGTCGAGCACGCCGGCGACCCGGCCCGCCGACGCCTTCGCCGCCGCGCCGATCTTCAGGTACTCGCCGATCGCCGCGAGCGGTTCGGCGATGAACTGCGCCGCGCCGACGGCGGCAATGAACGAGCCAACCGTGATCGAGCCGTCGAGGGCGAGCAGTCCCGCGAACGCGACCGACACGGCGAGCACGACGGTCGAGGCGAGCACGCTCGCGCCGAGGTGCAGTGCGTTCGCGTCACCGGCGCGGATGCCCGCCATCGCGGCCGCGCGGCTCACCTCGCGGTACCGGCCGGTCGCGGTGCGCTGCGCGCCGAGCCCGTGCACGACGCGCAGGCCCGTCACGAGATCGGTCGCGAGCGCCGAGGCCGCAGCGAGCGTGCGCTGCTGCACCTCGACCCGGCGTGAGATTCGCGGCGAGAGCGCACCGAGCGCGAGCGTGACGAGCACGGCCGTGCCGATGAGCACGGCGCCGAGGCGCAGATCGATCGTGAGCAGCACGCCGCAGCTCACGGCGAGGGCGGCGCCGGCGCCGAACATCCCCGCGAGCCAGACGATGCTCCGCGACGCCTGGTCGGCGTCGGACGACGCGATCGTGAGCAGTTCGCCGTGCGCCCGCCGCGCCCCGCCCGGCCGCAGCGCGCTCGCCGCGAGCTCACGGCGCAAGTGATGGCTCTCGTCGATGACGGCACCCTGCCCGAACCGCGCGAACCAGCGGTAGCAAAGCGTGAGCGCCGTGAACAGCGCGGTCAGCCCCGCGAGGCAGGCGAGCAGGTACGGCAGCGAGCGGCCCGCAACGGCCGTGTCGATCGAGATGCCGATCGCGACCGGCACGAGCGCCTCGCAACTCTGGTGCCCCATGAGGCACAGGGCGGCCGACACGACGCGCGGCCGCTGGCGACGAAGGAGCTGCGAACGCAGGCGGCCAGGCCGCGGTGATGAATCTGGCATTGTTCTCAATCCTGAACCCGGCCGCGAGGCGCGGCAAGCGGCCGTTGCGGCGGATGACGGCGGCGGCAGATGACGGCTGCGGCGAAGACGCGAACGCCCGGCCGCGCGGGATGCGCGGCCGGGCGTTGGCGCGACGGCGGCTATTCGGTGCCGAGCGCCTCTTCAATGAGCGTCGGGAGCTCGTCGGCGGTGTACTGCACCGACAGCGGCGAGTTCGCCGAGAACGCCTGCGAGAGGTCGCCGTCGATCACGATCGCGTGGCCGTCCTGCACGGCCTGCAGCGCCTGCCACTGGGCGTCGTCGGTGATCTCGGTGGTGTCGATGAAGATCGGGAAGGCCACGATGAGGTCGGCCTCGAACACGTCGAGCTCCTCGCTCGAGACCGACGCGGCGAAGCCGGAGGCATCGGCCTCGAGCGCGGCGACCGACGGGTTCTGCGTGAAGCCGTAGGCCTCGAGCTGCTCGAGTCGGCCGTCGCCGGCGAGGTAGGCGCCCCACCCCTCGGAGGTCTTCGTGCCCACCGTCACGGTCTTGTCGGCCCACTCGGGGTGCGCCTCGGCGATCGCGGCGTTGCTCTCCTCGACCTGCGCGAGGAGCTCCTCGCCCTTCTCGGGCACGCCGAGCGCGGTCGCGATCATCGTGACCTGCTGGTCGAGGCTCGTGAGGTAGCTCTCGCCACCTTCGGGCACGCCGACGGTCGGGGCGATCTCGGAGAGCCGTTCGTAGCGGTCGGGGTCGCCGCTCGAGCGCACGTCGAGGATGAGGTCGGGCTCGAGCGCGGCGATCGCCTCGTACGAGGGCTCGAGGGTCTCGATGATCTCGGGGGCCTCGTCGTACATGCCTTCGGCCCACGGGCCGACGCCCTCGCCGCCGAAGCCGAGCCAGTCGGAGGCACCGACGGGCTGCACGCCGAGCGCGAGCGCCGTCTCGGCGTCCGACCAGCCGAGGGCGACGACGCGCTCGGGGGCCTCGTCGATCGTCACGTCACCGAACGCGGTCGTGACGGTCTGGGGGAACGTGCCCTCGCCCGCGGCGGACTCGCCGTCGGTGTCGGTGGTCGAGCCAGCGTCACCGCCGGTGGCGCAGCCGGTGAGCAGCAGCGCGGCCGCCGCGGCGGTCGCCAGGAGCCGTCGAGAAATTCGCATGATGAGACGCCTTTCGATATCGCGCTTGGGGAGGCGCGCGCAAACAGATTCTTCGCGCCGCGGGCAGAAATCCGCCGACGGATGCGTCGATACCGGTAAGGCTATCCTAAGATCGACTCGTGATCCGTGCCCACGAGACGCCGCCCGCGAGCGCGGCCGAGGCCCGCGCCGCAACCCGGCCCGCGGGGCTGTCGCGACGGCTCCTCGGCCTGCTCATCATTTTCGCGTGCCTCGCGGTTGCGATCATGGCGAGCTTTCTCGTCGGCTCACGCACCGTGTCCTCCGACGTCGTCGTTGACGCCCTCGTGGGCGGGGCAACCGGCTCCGACGCCGACGCGGTGCGCAACCTGCGGCTGCCCCGCACCGTGCTCGGCCTGCTCGTCGGCATGGCGCTTGGCGTCGCCGGCGCCCTCATTCAGTCGGTCACTCGCAACCCGCTCGCCGACCCGGGCATCCTCGGGGTGAACTCGGGCGCGGCGTTCGCGGTGGCGATCGGCGTCGGCGTGCTCGGCGTCACGGCGCCGCTCGGGTACGTCTGGTTCGCGTTCTTCGGCGCGCTGGTTACCACCGTGTTCGTCTACTTCATCGGCGCGGTCGGCCGGGGGCCGGTGAGCCCCGCCCGCATCACGCTCGCGGGCGTCGCAATCGGCGCCGTGCTCGCGGGCATCACGACCGGTCTCGTGCTCACGAATCCGCGCGGATTCAACGCGATGCGGGCGTGGGAGGCAGGGTCGTTCATGGATCGCGGCTGGGAGCCGGTGTCAGCGACCGCGTGGTCCGTCGGCATCGGGGTCGTGCTCGCACTCGCGCTCAGCCCATCGCTCAATACGATCGCGCTCGGCGACGACCTCGCGCAGGCACTCGGCGCGAACATCGTGCGCACCCGCATCCTCGCCGTCGTCGCGATCACCCTGCTCGCCGGCTCGGCGACGGCCATGGCCGGCCCCATCGCGTTCATCGGCCTCATGATTCCGCACATCGCCCGCTGGATTGTCGGCCCCGATCAGCGCTGGATCATCGCCTACTCCGCACTCCTCGCGCCGATTCTCGCGCTCACGGCCGATGTCATCGGCCGCGTCGCGCTCCCGAACGGCGAGCTGCAGGTCGGCATCGTCACCGCGATCGTCGGCGCCCCCGTGCTCATCGCGCTCGTGCGCCGACAGAGAGCGAGCGCCCTGTGAGCTACGTTTCGCCCCACGACGTTGCCCGCCGCCCGAAGCGGGATGCGCGCAAGTATCACGAGCGCGACGGTCACCTGCGCCTGTGGGTTCCGGGCGGCATGCTCCGCGTTCATCGCCGGGCTGTGTTCGTCTGCCTCCTCGTCGTGCTCGCGACGCTCGCGCTCGCCGTCTGGTCACTTTGCCTCGGGGACTATGCGCTCTCGGTGCCCGAGGTGGTCACGGCGATGTTCGGCGACGAGGGGTTCACCACAACGCTCGTGCGCGAGTGGCGTTTGCCGCGCGTCATTGCCGCGATCGTCTTCGGCGCGGCCCTCGCCGCATCCGGTGCGCTGTTCCAGACCCTCACCCGTAACCCGCTCGGCTCCCCCGACATCATCGGCTTCGCCTCGGGCTCGTACACCGGCGCGATCGTGGCCATCACCCTCATCGGCACGAACACGTTCTCGTCGACCGCGGGCGCACTGGTCGGCGGACTCGGCACGGCCGTTGTCGTCTACCTGCTCGCGTGGCGCGGAGGCGTGCAGGGCTTCCGCCTCATCATCGTCGGCATTGCAGTGACCGCCGTACTCCAGGCGGTGAACACCTACCTGCTGCTCCTCGCCCAGACCGAGGTGGCGATGGCCGCATCCATCTGGGGCGCGGGGTCGATCTCGCTCGTCGGCTGGGACGAGCTCGGGGTGTCGAGTATCTTGCTCGCGCTCCTCGGGGCGGCGACGGCGTTCACCCTGCCGTCACTGCGCCAGCTCGAGCTCGGCGACGATGCCGCGCTGGCGCACGGCGTACGGCTCGAGCCGATGCGCCTCACGGTGCTTGCCGTGGGCGTCGCGCTCGTCGCCGTCGTCACCGCCATCACGGGCCCAATCGCGTTCATCGCCCTCGCCGCGCCACAGATCGCGCGGCGGCTCACCGCGACCCCGGGCATCCCCCTCGGCACCTCGGCCGCGGTCGGTGCGCTGCTGCTACTCGCGGCCGACTTCATCGCCCAGCACGTCCTGGGCGGCTCGGTTCCCGTCGGCGTCGTGACGGTCGTCATCGGCGGCGCCTACCTCGTCGCGCTGCTCATTCAGGAGGCACGGAAACAGCTATGAGTACTCCGATCACCGTGAAGGGTTCGGCCCGCCTGCGCGCCGACGACGTCACGCTTGCCTACGACGGCCGCGTGATCTCCGAACAGCTCTCGATTGAGATTCCCGACGGTTCGTTTACCGTCATCGTCGGCCCGAACGCCTGCGGCAAGTCGACGCTGCTGCGCTCGCTCTCGCGCCTGCTCAAGCCGAGCGCCGGCAGCGTCGTGCTCGACGGCAAGGCGATCTCGAGCTACGGCGCGAAGGAGGTCGCGCGCATCGTCGGTCTGCTCCCCCAGACCTCGATCGCGCCCGACGGCATCACGGTTGCCGACCTCGTCGCCCGCGGCCGGTTCCCCCACCAGGGCCTCATTCGGCAGTGGAGCGCCGACGACGACGCGGCCGTCGAGCACGCGCTCGAGGTGACGAGCACCGCCGAGCTGCGGCGTCGGCAAGTTGACGAGCTCTCGGGCGGCCAACGTCAACGCGTGTGGGTCGCCATGGCGCTCGCGCAGCAGGCACCGATTCTGCTGCTCGACGAGCCAACGACCTACCTCGACATTGCCCACCAGTACGACCTGCTCAACCTCTTCGAAGACCTCAACCGCGCGGGCAGCACGCTCGTTGCGGTGCTGCACGACCTCAACCAGGCCGCTCGCTACGCGACACACATGATCGCGATGCGCGAGGGTGAGGTGCTCGCAACCGGCGCGCCGAGCGAGGTCGTTACCGAGCAGAACGTTCGGCGGGTGTTCGGCGTCGACGCGCTCGTGACCGACGATCCAGAGACGGGGACACCGCTCGTCGTACCCCGCGCGCGGACTGCGTCATAAGCACCGTCGCATTCGCCGCGACGATGACGACGATCGCGAGCCACGAGGCGAGGTCGAGGCGCTCGCCGAGCATGAGCCAGCCAACGATCGCCGCAATAATCGGGTGCACGCTCATGAACACGCCGAACATGTGGGTTGGCACGCGTCGCAACGCGAGCACATCAACGAAGTAGGGCACGCCCGACGACAGCAGCCCGGCGAGCAGCGCGTACGCGATAACCTGCCCCGTGAGCTCGGCGTTCGCAAGAATCCACACCCCGATCGGCAGGTACGCGAGCGCCGAGATCATCGCGGCGGTCGCGGAGCCCTGCACGCCCGGTAACCGCTGCCCGACGGCTCGATTCGCGAAAATGTAGAGCGCCCAGCACACCGCCGCCAGGCAGGCGAGGCCCACGCCGACATAGTCGGTGGATGCGCCGGGTCGCGTGAGCACGACGACGGCAATGCCCGCGGCGATGGCGCAGAGCACGTTGACGAGGCGCTTCGCCCCGAACACCGCGATCGCGAGGGGCCCGAGGAACTCGAGCGTGATCGTGAGCCCGAGCCCGATGCGGTCGATTGCGAGGTAGACGCAGAGGTTCATCGTCGCGAACGTGACGGCGAGCGCGACGACGGGCCGCCACTGCGCCTTCGTGAACCGCCAGAACCGCGGCCTCGCGATGCAGCCGAGCACGAGCGCGGCGACCCACTGCCGCACCGCGACGACCCCGACCGGGCCGATCACGGGGAAGATCATCGCCCCGAACGACGCCCCGAACTGCGACGATGTGCCGCCGAGCAGCATGAGCGCGACACCCGTCAGCCGGTCTCGCTGCCGGGGCTCGCCGACCTGCGCGACCGGTGCGGTCGGGAGGTGGTGTGCGCCGAGGTTCCGTGCCATATCGCCACGCTAGGCCGACTCGATCGTTACGCAAAATGAATATTTCGCCCCATTGATACGCTGAGCGTATGACAAGTCGTGAGTCGGATGCGCCGCGCAGCCGCGAGTCAAGGGCCGAGCGCGTCGAGCTGCGCCACCTACGCCACTTCGTCACCGTCGTCGACGCCGGCGGTTTCACCGCAGCGGCCGAGCGGCTCTTCGTGTCGCAGGCCGCCGTTTCACGCAACGTCCGCGCGCTTGAGGAGGCGATCGGGGTGCGGCTCCTCGCGCGCACGAGCCGCACGGTGCGCCCGACTGCGGCGGGTGTGCGCGTGCTCATGCGCGCCCGCACCACGCTCGCGGCCGTCGACGAACTCGTGCACGAGGCCGCCGCGGGAGAGAGCACGATCCTGCTCGGGCACGCCTGGGCGTCGTTCGGAGCGCGCACGCCGGTCTTCCAGCGCCGCTGGCGCGCGGAGCATCCCGACACGGCGCTGCGCTTCGTGCACCATCACGTGCCCTCGGGCGGGCTCGCCGAGGGCCTGTGCGACATCTCGATCGTGCGCGGTGATACCGACCTGAGGGCCTGGCCGCACGCCCTCGTCGGCCACGAACAGCGCGCGGCCGTCATGTCGACTGACGACCCGTGGGCCCGGCGCCGAGTGATTCGGTGGGATGAGCTGCGCACGCGACGACTGCTCGTCGACCGCGTCGCGGGCACGACCCACGCGGGGCTCTGGGAGGGCGAGCCGAAGCCCGAGGTCGCCCCCTCGGGCGGCATCGACGACTGGCTCGCGCTCATCGCCGCCGGCGAGGGCATTGGGGTGAGCGCCGAGGCGACCGCGGCGCAGTACCGCCGCGACGGCATCGTGTACCGAACGATTCGCGACGCGCCGCCGATTCCCGTGCACCTCGTCTGGAGGGCCGACGACGCGCATCCGCTCACCCCGGCCGTCGTCGCCCTCGCGATCGACCTCTACTACGGCGCCGACCGCTCGAGCTAGCCGTGGCGCGTGCGGCGCCGCGCGGGTAGCGAGTCGATCGGGGCGCGCGGCGGCACGACCGTCTTCATCACGAGGGTGGAGTTGAGTCGACGCACACCGGGCAGCTGCGAGAGCTGCTCGTCGTAGAGCTGCTGAAACTGTGCCTTCGATTCGGTCGCGACGTAGAGCTGGTAGTCGGGCTCGCCGAAGAGCCGGTGCGCCTGCATGACGTTCGGCAGGGCGGCCACGGCCGACTCGAACGTCGCAATCGAGGTGCCGTCGACCGTGTCGATCGTGACGAACACCACCGCCTCGAAGGGCAGCCCGAGCCGCTCGAGATCGATCTCGACGCCGAAGCCCCGAATCACCCCGCTTGCCTCGAGCTCCCGGAATCGTCGGTGGCAGGCCGACAGGCTCAGCCCGACCTTCGCGGCGAGCTCGGTCATGCTCGCGCGGCCGTCATCTTGCAGCAGCGAAAGAATCTTCGCGTCAATCGCGTCCATGC
The DNA here is from genome assembly GCF_000381765.1 of [Zimmermannella] faecalis ATCC 13722. GTDB lineage: Bacteria > Actinomycetota > Actinomycetes > Actinomycetales > Microbacteriaceae > Gulosibacter > Gulosibacter faecalis. Next base: position 122,433 of record NZ_KB907080.1, read on the forward strand.
GAGAAATTCTTGCATGGAGGCACGACCAACGTGATGAGAATCGAAGCACATTTCGCGTGCTTCTCAATAATCTTCAGGCGTGACGGGGCGCGGCGGGCGCGCCCGACGACGGAGGAAGGGGCCCGAGCCGTGGACGGTTCGCTCGTGATCGCATTCTGGGGTGTTTCCGCGATGTTTATCCTGCTTCCGGGCGCCGATTGGGCGTACATCCTCGCGTCGGGCTCCCGACGCGGCGGCGCGACCCCGGCAATCGGCGGCATGATGACCGGCCACCTCGTCGTGATCGTCGGCGTCGCGGCGGGCATCGCCGCAGTCGTCGCCGCGTTCCCCCTTGCCTTGACCGCACTGTCGGTCGCCGGCGGCGGCTACCTCGTCTACCTCGGCGTCTCATCGCTGCGCTCCGGCGCCGACACGAACCCCGACGTGAAGGACGTCTCGGTGAACCCCGGCGGCCTGTATGCGCGCGGCGTCGGCGTCAGCCTCCTCAACCCCAAGGTGTTCCTGCTGCTGCTCGCCCTGCTCCCCCAGTTCACGACCCCGAACGGCAGCGTGCCGCTCAGCCTGCAGCTGCTGGCGCTCGGCGGCGTGCACCTCGTCACCTGCACCGTGGTCTACCTGCTCCTCGGCTTCGGCGCCGGCATCGTGCTCGAGCGGCGCCCGGGTACCGCACGCATCGTGCGGCTCGTGTCGGGCGGCATCATGATCCTCATCGGCGCGCTCGTCATCGGCGAACAGGTCGTCGAGCACCTGCGCTAAACGCGGCGGCGTACGCTGGGCCCGACCTGACGACGGGTACCGCCCACGAGCCCAAGGAAGTGCCCGGATGCCACTCGTGCTGTCACACACCACGTGGGATGCCCACGACCCACACACCATCGCGGAGTTTTGGCGCGAGCTACTCGGGTGGGAGATCGCCGAACCCGACTGTTACCACCCCGGCTCCGACGAGTGCTACCTCGCGAGCCCCGACGGGCACACGATCCTCTTTCTCGAGGTTCCCGACGCGAAACGGGTGAAGAACCGCGCGCACATGGATCTTCGCCCCGCCGCGGGGTCCACCCGTGACGACGAGATCGATCGCGCCGTTTCGCTCGGCGCGACGATCGTTGCCGACCACCGCGACGACCTGAGCTGGGCGGTCATGGCCGACCCTGAGGGCAACGAGTTCTGCATTCTCAAGACGTCGGCGAGCGCCTGACGAACGCCGACTGACCAACACGGACTGGCCAGGAGCGACCGACGCATCCCGCACCTGGCACCGCCCGGCGCCGCGCGGCAATCGCGCGCGCCGGGCGGTCTGCGGGCCCGGAACCCCGGGGAGGGAGGATCAGTTGGGTGCGCCCGCCCCGTCGCTACGGGAACAGCACGCCGAACAGCAGCGATGAAATCGCGAGGCCCGCGACGAGGTTCACCACCGTGCCGACGAAGAACACGAGAATCGGCTTCCAGCCCGCCTCGCGCAGCGCACCGAACCGGAACTCGAGACCGATCGACACGAACGCGAGCGTGAAGAACGCCGTCTGGAGCGTCTTCGCGGCATTCATGCCGTTGTCGAGCCACGCACCATCCTCGAGCGCGGCGGGGAACGACGCGGCGAGCACCGACACGAGCACCGAAGCCACGATGAAGCCGAGCACGAACTTCGGGAAGCGCTTCCACACCTCGCCCCAGCCCGAGCGGGTAACCGACATCGCGTCGACACCGGCCTGCCGGTCAACCTTGAGGGTGAAGTAGACCGACAGCGCCACCGCGACGAAGCCGATGAGCGCGTTCTGAATCATCTTCACGATCGACGCATACTGCAGCACCTCGTCGCCCGCGACGGCGCCGGCCGCGGTGACGGCGGCGGTCGTGTCGATGTTGCCGCCGATCCAGGCGCCCGTCACGAGCGGTGAGAGGCCGAACAGCTCGGCAAGCCACGGCAACAGGAAGATCGCAGGGAGCGCGAAGACGATCACGAGGCCGGCGACGTACGCGAGCTGCTCCTTCTTCGCGTGCACGGCGCCGGCCGCGGCGACCGCGGCCGAGACGCCACAGATCGACAGCGCCGACGCGAGCAATGCGCGCAGGTGCGGCTCGAGGCCAATGATGCCGGCGAACCACCAGGTGAAGAAGAACACGACGCTGATGAGCAGGAGCGCCTGCACGACCGCGGGCAGCCCCATGTCGAGGATCACGGTGATGTTCACGCCGGCGCCGAGCAGCACGAGGCCGATCTTGATGAAGAACTCGGTGCGGAATCCGCCCGAGAGCCGATCGCGCACCCCGAGCAGCGAGAGGATGCCGTTGAACGCGAAGCCGAGAATGATCGCGTAGACGGGGAACTCGATCGACTTTGCGACCTGCCCAAACCAGGTGCCGGCGGTCCAGTCAGGCAGGTTACTCGTGAGCACCTGCACGACCCAGGCGAGGGCGACGACGATGACGAGGCCCGCGAGCGTCCAGGCGCCCGACCCCTTCGGCTCGGGCTGCGCATCCTCGTGCACGACGGATGCGTGGTCGGCGTTCGTGGCGGTCATGAGAGGAAGATCCCCTTGATGTCGGGAATCACCTGAAGCAGGCAGAGCCCAAGAATCACGAGCCCGATGACGGTCGCGGCCCAGTCCTCGTTGAGCGAGAACTTGCCGTGGGTGTCGGGGGCCTGCACGTCGGTGGGCGGGATATCGACGTAATCGCCGCGATCGTGTGGCTGAGACATCGCTCCTCCTGAGCTACAAGCAATTCCAGTGACCTAACAACACAGCATTGTAGCCACGGCGGGTTGCCGCGAGGTTACGGCGCGACATCGGTGACGCATATGTTCGGTGCAGGATTCCCGACGATTCGGCACCTACTCTCGGAGTCGATATGCAACAGTTCTTCGATTCCGTCATCGAGTTCCTGGGCCCGTTCTGGCCCCTCGCCCAGGTGCTCCTCATCATCCTGGGCGCCTTTGTCGTGCACTGGGCGCTCCAGCAGATCATCAAGCGGTTCGTGGGGCAGATCGTCGCCGGTGTGAAGCGCAAGCGCGGCGTCGACGACACGCAGATGCTCGCGATTCGTTCCCCGCTCGAGTCGGTTCGCACGGTGCAGCGCACCCGCACGATCGGCCAGGTGCTCGGCAATATCGTCACGGTCGTCGTGGTCGTGGTGGCCGTGCTCTGGTGCATCGGCGTCATCAGCCCGAGCTTCCTGCAGTCCCTCACCGTGCTCTCGGCCGCGATCGGTGCCGGCCTCGGTTTCGGCGCGCAGAAGATCGTTGGCGACGTGCTCAACGGCATCTTCATGGTGATCGAAGACCAGATCGGCGTTGGCGACGAGGTCGACATGGAGTACGCGTCGGGCACCGTCGAGGCGGTCGGCGTGCGGGTCACGCAGGTGCGCGACGTCTACGGGCAGCTCTGGTACGTGCGCAACGGCGAGATTCAGCGGGTCGGCAACAACTCGCAGGGCTGGAACCGCGCGATCATCGACCTCCCCGTGCCGTACTCCGAAGACCGCGCGAAGGTGCAGCGCATCGTCGAGGGCGTCGGCAAGGGCATGTACGAAGACGTCGACTGGATGATGAAACTTCTCGAGGAGCCCACCATCTGGGGCCTGCAGTCGCTCTCGGCCGAGGCGGTCATCATGCGCATCACGGTGAAGACCTCCCCCGGCGAGCGGTGGGGTGTCGAGCGCGAGCTGCGCGCCCGCCTGCAGGATGCACTGAAGGCCGAGGATGTCTCGCTGCCGCCGCTCAACCTCATCGCGTTCGACGGCCCGAACGGCATCGAGCCGCGGAAGAATTCGGCGACCGACGAGTAGCCGAGCGACGGCTGGCCAGACCGCTGGGTTGGTGACAGCATCGGAACCGGCGAAACGATACGGGGCCGCGGTGCGCAACCAATGTTGCGCACCGCGGCCCCGTGTCGATGGTGCTAGCGCTGTCGGGCGATCGCGGCCGCGAGGCGGCGGGCCGCCTCGTCGAGCTCGGCGACGCTCGCGCGCGAGAATCCGAGTCGCAGGTGCCGGTCGGCATCGGTGCCCTCACCCGAAGTGAAGAACGCGCCGCGCTGGTATTCGATGCCCTCGAGACTCGCGTCGGCGGCGAGTCGCGCCTCGTCGATCGCGTCGTCACGCAGCCGCGCCCAGACAAAGAAGCCGCCGCGGGGCGGGCGCACCTCGAACTCGCCCGGCGCCTCGCGCTCGAGCGCCGCCGCGAGCGCCGCCGCGCGCTCGGCGTACACCGGTCGCGCCCGCTGCAGCACCTCGTCGAACGCGGTCTCGTGCGACGTGACGAAGCGGGCGATCGCGTGCTGCGTGAGCTGTGACGAGTGCGAGTCGTTGCGGCTGCGCAGCTTCACGGCGTTCGCGGTGAACCGTTCGGGCAACACGACCCAGCCGAGTCGCAGGCCCGGGCCGAGCGTCTTCGTGAACGTGTTGATGTGCACGACGTGGTCGGATTCGTTGAACGCGGCGACCGACTCGGTGACGCCGTCGAACGCGATCTCGCGGTACGGGTTGTCGGCGAACACGATGAACCCGTACCGCTCCGCAAGCGCGACGAGGTGGCGACGGGCCGACTCCGGCAGCACGCCCTGCGAGGGGTTGTGAAAGTCGGGCACGGTGTAGAGCGCCGCGGGCCGGGCGCCCGCGGCGAGCCGCGCCTCGAGCTCGTCGAGGTCGAGGCCGTCGGCGCCGACCCGAATCGGCAGGATGCGCGCGTCGGCGAGTTCGAGGCCGCGCAGGAACAGCGGGAAGATCGGGTTGTCGACCGCGACGAGGTCGCCGCGCTCGAGCACGAGCTGAATCGCGAGCGCGAGGCCGTGGAACCCGCCGTTCGTGATGAGGATGCGCGACACGGGCACGGCCTCGCGCGCGGCGATCCACTCCCGCAGCTCCGGCACCCCCTCGGTGCGGCCGTACTGCAGCGCGGGCAGCCCGGGCTCGGCGAGGGCGGCCGCGTAGGCGTCGGCGAGCTGCGCCCCGGGCAGCAGGTCGGGGTCGGGGATGCCCCCGAGCAGCTCGATCGCGTCGGCGCGGGGCGTGCGGAGCGTCGCGTCGCCAAACCCCTTCGGGTCGGTGAGCGCGCGGATGAGCTCGGGCACGGGCGTCGCGTCGGTGTGGGGTCGTGTCGCGTCGGCGAGGAGGTGGCTCACTTGGCGTCCTTTCGGTGGGTGAGTTCGGGTTCGAGCGCGTTCGTGGCGGCGGGCTGGAGCACGGTCGTCGCCGCCTCGGGCGCGGGAATCGCGTCGATGAGCGCGCGCGTGTACGCGTGCTCGGGGTCGTGGAGCACGCGGGCGACGTCGCCGTGCTCGATGATTCGCCCGGCCTGCATGACGCTCACGGTGTCGGCGACCTGCCGCACGAGCGCGAGGTCGTGTGACACGAGCACGAAGGTGATGCCGAGCGTCGCCTGCAGCTCGAGGAGTGCGTCGAAGATGTCGGCCTGCACGCTCACGTCGAGGGCGCTTGTTGGTTCGTCGAGCACGATCACCCGCGGGCGCAACACGAGTGCGCGGGCGATCGCGACGCGCTGCCGCTGGCCGCCCGAGAGCTCCGCGGGCTTGCGTTTCGCCAGTGTCGGGTCGAGGCCGACCGCCGCGAGCGCCTCGGTGACCTTCTGGCGTCGTTCGGCCGGCGTGCCGATGCCGAAGCGGTCGAGCGACTCGCGCACGAGCCGCTCGACGCGCCACGTCGGGTCGAGCGACGTGAACGGGTTTTGGTAGACGACCTGGAGCTCGCGGTACGTGGCCGTGCGCGCCCGGCCGGTGCGCGTATCCACTCGTTCGCCGTCGATGCGCACCTCGCCCGAGTCGGCGTCCTCGAGGCCGAGCAGGAGCCGTACCGTGGTGGTCTTGCCCGAACCCGACTCCCCCACGATCGCGTGGGTCGTGCCGGCCGCGACGCGCAGGTCGACGTCGCGTACCGCGGCGAAGTCGCCGAACGACTTCGTGAGCTGCCGGAGCTCGATGCGCGGGGGCGCCGACTCGATCTCGGGGCGCGAGGCGCGCACCTCGGCGTAGCGGTCGGGGTTGAGGGCGGGCACGTCGCCGCGCAGCCGGTGGGTGTATTCGGAGCGCGGGGAGGCGAACACCTCGGCCGTGTGGCCCGACTCCTGCACGCCGCCGTCGCGCAGCACGAGCACCTCGTCGGTGCGTTCGGCCGCGATCGCAAGGTCGTGCGTGATGAGCACGACGGCGAGGTCAAGGTCGCGTCGCAGCTCGTCGAGGAGGTCGAGAATACGCCGCTGCACCGTGACGTCGAGTGCGCTCGTAGGCTCGTCGGCGACGATGAGCTTCGGCCTCGGCAGCACCGCGAGCCCGATGAGCACGCGCTGCAGCATGCCGCCCGAGAGCTCGTGCGGGTAGGCGTCGTAGACGCGCTGGGGGTCGGCGAGCCCGACCCGCTCGAACACCTCGAGAATCTCGGCGCGCTGCGCGGCCCGGTCGAGGCCCGGCAGGAGCGCCGCCGCCTCGTGCGCCTGTGCGCCGATCTTGCGCACGGGGTTGAGGGCGTGCGCGGGGTCTTGCGGCACGAACCCGAGCTGCCGCCCCCGCAGCGCGCGAAACTCCCGTTCGCGCAGCCCGAGCACCTCGCGCCCTTCGAGGTAGACGCTGCCGCCGACCGACGCGCTGCCGGTCGGGAGCAGCCGCAGCACGGCGCGGGCGATCGTCGATTTCCCCGAGCCCGATTCGCCAATGATCGCGAGGCTGCGGCCGCGCTCGAGCGCGAAGCTCACGTCGTGCACCACGGTGGTATCGCCGTACGCGACGCTGAGCTGCTCGACGCGAATGAGCGGATGCGCTGGTGTGGTCATGCTGGCCTCCTTCGGCCTGGTGGTGAGTCAGTTGCTGCCGCGCAGCGACCGGCTGAGCCGGTTGACGGCGAGCACCGTGACGACGGTGACGAGCGCGGGCCAGAACACGAGCCAGGTCGCGGTCGTGTAGTCCTTGCCCTGCGAGATGAGCAGGCCCCAGTCGCTCGCGGGCGGCGGGTCGCCGTAACCGAGGAACGAGAGCCCGGCGATGACGAGAATCGAGAGGCCGAACTGCAGCACCGCGAGCGTGAGCACCGAGCGCGAGGCGTTCGGGAGCACGTGCCAGACGAGGCTCTGCAGGCGGGTGCCACCGAGCACGCGTGACGCCTCGACGAACACCGACTGCCGGGTGGCAATCACCTCGGCGCGCATGACGCGAGCGAACACGGCGACGGCCGAGATGCCCGTCGCGATGGCGGCGTTGATGGTCTGGAACCCGAGCGACGAGACGATGATGACCGCGAGCAGAAAGCTCGGGATCGCGAGCAGCACGTCGACGAACCGCGAGAGCACCGAGTCCATGAGCCGCCCGAAGAATCCGGCGACGAGGCCGACGAGGCTGCCGACGACGAGCCCGATCGCGACGGCGACGAGCGCGCTCAGCACCGACGAGCGCGTGCCGTAGACGACGCGAGCATATAGGTCTCGGCCGAGGTGGTCGGTGCCGAACGGATGCGCGAGGCTCGGCGCCTGCAGCTTCTCGCTCGTGACCCCGAAGTCGGGGGCGAGCCCCGTAAACAGGCCCGGCCAGATCGCCCAGGCGACGACGAGCAGGAGCACGGCGGCCGACAGCCACACCGTGAGCGGCTGGCCGCCGGGGCGGCGCCAGGCGACCTTCGGTGCGCCCGTGCGGCGGGCGGTGAGCACGGTCATGCGATGGCCTCCGTGGTCTGGGGCTGGCTGACGCGGAGTTTGCGGCCGGCCTGGGCGAGGTCGACGCGGGGGTCGAGCAGCGGATACGTGAGGTCGGCGAGCAGGTTCGCGACCACGAAGATGACGGCCGTGAGCGCGACGACGCCCTGCAGCGTCGGGAGGTCTTGCGACACGACCGACTTCTCGATGAGCGAGCCAATGCCGTTGCGGCCGAAGACGAACTCGGTGATCACCGAGCCGCCGAGGAGCTCACCCACCGTGAGCGCGAGCACGGTAACGGCGGGCAGCGACGCGGGCTTCAGCAGGTGCACGAAGAATGCCCGCACCTGCGTCACGCCCCGCGATCGCACGACGGTCGCGTACTCACGCCCGGCCTCGCGGTCGAGGTTCGCGATGAGCACCTCGGCGATCTGGGCCGACACGGGAATCGCGAGCGCGAGCGCCGCGAAGAAGGTGCCCCACGGCGACTCGGGCTCGATGATGCGGAACAGCCCGAGGCCGAACGCAAACAGGTTGATGAGCAGCAGGCCAATCACGAAGTTCGGCACCGAGAGGAACAGCGACGGGAACGACCGCACGATCCCCTGCCCGTACTTCGCGGGCAGCACCTGGCTGCCGAACGCGACGAGGCCGGCGATGAGGCAGGCGAGCACGAGCGCGCTGCCGGCCAGCGCGAGCGTCGAGGGCACCGCATCTGCGATGAGCTGCGAGACCGGCAGCTGCGTGCGCAGCGAGAGCCCGAGGTCGCCCACGAGGAACCCGCCGAGCGAGTGCGCGAGCTGCTCGAGCACGGGCCGGTCGAGGCCGTAGTACGCGACGAGCTGGGCGATCTCAGCCTCACTGAACCCGTTTTCGGGGTTCCGCAGCTGCGACGAGATCGGGTCGCCCGGCAGGATCGTGATAACCGTGAACGTGAACACGTACGCGAGCAGCACGACGAGCGCGGCCTGGCCGACGCGGCGCGCGGTGAACGCGAAGTAGCTGCGAGACATCAGCGGTCGAGCCACGCCGTCGCAAAGCTCGCGTAGGCGAGCCCGTTGTAGGTGACGTCGTGCAGGTCGGGGCTGAGCACGTAGATGCGCTGCGAGATCTGCGTCACGGGCACGAAGTAGCCCTCTTCGAGCACGTACTCCTGCAGACTGTCGAGTGTCTCGGCGCGCGCGTCGAGGTCGTCTGCGCTGAGGATCTCCTCGGAGTACTGGTTCAGGGTCTCGTCGCTCGTGCCGACGAAGAACCAGTCTTCGTCGCCCTCTTCGGCGCCGACGATGACGCCGGCGACGGTCGCGGCGTCGATGAAGCTGCGGGTGATCTCGTTGGTCTGCACCTCGGCGCGGTTGTTCAGCACCTGCTCGGTGTAGCTCGCGACGTCGAGCGTCTGAATCGAGACGTCGAAGCCGAGCGGGGCGAGTTGCTGCGCGATGAGCTCGTCGATCGCCTGCGACGTGGTGAGGTACGGGTTCGGGTAGAGCTTGAGCTCGAGGCGCTCGCCGTCGCGCTCCCGCACGCCGTCGGCACCGGGCTTCCAGCCGGCCTCATCGAGCAGCTCCTGCGCGAGCTCGGGGTCGTACTCGAAGGCGTCGGAGTGGTCGGTGCTCTCGGCGACGTTGCTCTGGATGAACGACTGCGCCGGCTCCCAGTCCTCGGTGTAGACGGTGTCGAGAATCTCGTCGCGGTCGATGCCGTGCTGCAGCGCGAGCCGCACGTTCTTGTCGTTGAACGGCGCGATGCTCGTGTTCAGCGCGAACCCGTTCACGAACCCGAGGTACCGGGGCGCGGCGACCGTAAGCCCCGCATCCTTCAGCCCGCCGAGCTCCTGCGGCGAGATGTTGTAGACGACGTCGGCCTGGCCCGACTGCACCGAACCGGTGCGCAGCGACGCCTCGGGCACGACCTTGTAGGTGATCGAGTCGAGGTACGGCGCGCCCGTGTGGCCGCGGGCATCGGGGCCCCAGCTGTAGTCCTCGCGCTTCGTGATCGTGACGTGGTCGCCGTCGGCCCACGACTCGACGACGAACGGCCCGGTGCCGATCGCGTTCGAGAGGTCGGCCTGTTCTTCGGCGGGCAGCTCGAGGGTCTTCGGCGAGACGATGATCGAGCCGTGATACGCGAGGGTCGGGATGAACGCGAGCGTCGGCTGCGAGAAGGTCACCTCGACGGTGGTCGCGTCGACGGCCTCGGCGCCCTCATAGTTCGCCGAGGGGAACAGGCCGACGCGCGCGATGCCGTCGCTCGGGTCGCCGTTCGCCCAGAAGTCGATGTTTGTGGCGACGGCCTCGGCGTCGAGCGCGCTGCCGTCAGAGAACGTCACGCCCTCGCGCAGGTGGAGGGTGAAGCTCGTCGCGTCGTCGGACTGCTCCCAGCTCTCGGCGAGCCACGGCGACAGCTCACCGGCTTCGTCGACGTAGACGAGTTTGTCGGTGATCTCGCCCCACACGTTGCCCTGGAAGCTCGAGATCGAGCTCGTGTTTGGCACCCACGAGTCGCCGAGCGAGTCGATCTGGAACACGAGGTCGCCGCCCGACTTGGGCTCGCCGTTGCCCTCGCTGCCGGTCGATGGGGCGGCGGCGCAGCCGGCCGCGAGGGCGATGACGGCGCCGAGGGCGCCGATCGAGGTCGCGAGGCGGCGGGCTCGGCGCCGCCGGGGCGGTTGTGACGTGGTCATGGTGGTGCTCCTTGGGGTTGGAAATGCGAAAAGTTGCGGATGTTCCGGCTGCGGCGTGGGCGAGATGTCCGTGGCCTAGATGGCTTTGCCTGGGTTGAGCAGGCCGTGCGGGTCGAGCGCGGCCTTCACCGCGTACTGCGCCTCGAGGTTTCGGCTCGAGAGCTCGAGCGCGGCGGCGCCCCGCTTCGTCGAGCCGAGCCCGTGCTCGCCGGTGACGGTGCCGCCGAGCGAGAGGGCGAACCGCACGAGGTCGTCGTTCGCCGCCGCGAGCGCGGGCGACGGAACGTTCGGGTCGGCGCCCTCGGGAATCTGCAGCGTGATGACGGGGTGGAGGTTGCCGTCGCCCGCGTGCGCGACCGCGCTCACGTCGACGCCGTACCGCTCGCGCAGCTGGTCGAAGTAGGCGTAGACCTCGGGCAGCGTCGACTTCGGTACCGCGACGTCGCCGCCGGCGAACCACTGGTCGGCGGGGAATCCGCGGCCCGAGCGACGCAGCTCCCACAGCCGCTCGGCCTCGGCGTCGTCGACGGCCGATACGCGCCCGCCGACGGCCGTGAGCGCCGCGTCGAGGTCGCGGTACTGCTCGTCGATGCCGTAGCCGTCGAGTTCGATGAGCAGGAGCGCATCGCCACGGCCCGCGAGGTCGGTCCCGTTGTGCGCGTCGATGTTGCGCAGCGTGCCGCCGTCGAGAAACTCGGTGATGCTCGGGCGCACGCTGCTGCGGGTGATGGCGGCAAGCGCCGCGGTACCCGCGCCGACCGTGTCGAAGAACGCGGTGACGGTGCGTCGGGCGACTGGCACCGGGCGCAGGCGCACGGTCGCGCGCACGACGATGCCGAGTATCCCCTCGGCGCCGATGAACAGCCCGCGCAGGTCGAGCCCCGTGACCGACTTCAGGGTGCGACTGCCCACCGACACGAGCTCGCCGTCGGCTAGCACGACGTCGAGGGCGAGCACCGACTCCCGCGTGACGCCGTACTTCACGCAGCGCAGTCCGCCGGCGTTCGTCGCGACGTTGCCGCCGATCGACGAGATGTCCCAGCTCGCGGGGTCGGGCGCGTAGAAGAGCCCGAGCGGCGCGACGTGGGAGCTCAAGTCAGCGTTGAGCACCCCCGCCTCGACCACGGCGAGTTCGTCGTCGGGCGACACCTCGAGGATGCGCGTGAGCCGCTCGGTCGATACGACGAGTTCCGCGGTGGTCGCCGCGGCGCCGCCCGACAGCCCCGTGCCGGCACCGCGCGGCACGACGGCGACGCCGTACTCGGCGGCCGCGCGCACGACCGCCTGCACCTGCTCGACGGTGTCGGGCAGCGCGACGGCCGGGCCGACCTCGTCGGCGAGCCGCGCTGGCAGGGTGCCCTGGTCGTACGCGTACCCGGCTGTCTCGGTCGACGCGGCGCGCACATCAAGGTCGGGGTGCGCTTCGGCGAGGTGCGCGACCAGCGCGGCGACATCGTCGGGTGTCGCGGTGCTGACCTGTGGCAGCGCGGGTGCGGTGGTCGACATGTGGGGCTCCTTCTCGTGGGGAGACAGCGCCACCTGGAAACGGCGCTGCTTGGGCAACAGCTCTGGAGAAGTTTGTTGGCCGCCCGAGGAGGTACGGAAGGTCGCCGGTCACATCGCTTCACGAGCTGACACGAAGCGACGATGTGCCACATATGTGTTCACAAATGTGGCGCCCGCCCGCGAAATGCGGTATGCGGTATGCGGTATGCGGCGCCACGACGTCGAGCCGCCGATAGGCTCGAGACATGAACTCCCCCGCGCCGCAGCCGACCGTGTACGACGAGGTCGGCGGCATGGCCACCTTCGACGAGCTCGTGCGACGCTTCTACGCGCGGGTGCAGCTCGACGAGGTGCTCTGGCCGATGTATCCCGCCGACGACCTCGAGGGCGCGATCTGGCGCCTCAGCCGATTCCTCGGCCAGTACTTCGGCGGCCCGACCACGTACTCGTCGATGCGCGGGCATCCGCGCCTGCGGATGCGCCACGTCGACTTTCACGTCAACCCCGACGCGCGCGATCGCTGGCTGCGGCACATGACCGCGGCGCTCGACTCGATGGAGTTCGCGCCGATCGTGCGGACGACGATGGCCGACTACTTCGATCGTGCCGCAACCGCGATGGTGAATACGTTCGAGCCGACACCCGAGCGGTAGCATCCGCGGAAAGCAGCGCAGCGCCCCGGTCGTGCGACCGGGGCGCTGCGCCGTGGTGTGGTGTGCCTACTCGAAGACGAGCACGGGCTTGATGACCTCGCCCGACTTCGACGCCTCGAAGGCCTCGTTGATCTGCTCAAACGAGAACGTCTTCGAGATCTTCTCAATCGGGAACTTGCCGAGGCGCCACAGGTGCACGAGGCGCGGAATGAAGTCCTGCGGCACGGCATCGCCCTCGACGATGGTCTTGAACGTCCAGCCCTTGATGAGCGACGCACCGACCTCGAACTTCACCTCGTCGCCGGGCTTCGCGGCGCCGACGAGGCCGAGCGTGCCCTTCACGGCGAGCAGCGGCGCGGCCGAGCTCGTCACGGCGGCGACACCGGTGGTGTCGAGCACGAAGTCGAGCCCGCGGCCGCCCGTGATCTCGGCGACGCGAGCCGCAACATCCTCGTTCCCCGAGTTGATGCTGTGCGTGGCGCCAAGCTCCTTCGCGAGCGCGAGGCGGTCGTCGTTGAGGTCGAGCGCGACGATCGTCGTGGCGCCGATCGCCGCGGCGGCCATGATGGCGGCCGAGCCGACCGCACCGGTGCCGAAAACACCGACGCTCGCGCCGGCACCGACCTGCAGCGAGTTGATGATCGCGCCGGCGCCCGTCGAGAGGCCGCAGCCAAGCGGGCCGAGGAGCTCGAGCGGCGCGTCGTCGTCAACCTTCACGACGTTGCGCTCGGTGGCGATCGCGTACGTCGCGAAGCTCGACTGGCCGAAGAAGTTGCTGTCGATGCGCTCGCCGTCACTGCTGAGCACGCTCGTGCCATCGGTGCGGCCGCCGCCGAAGTTGTAGGCGTTGAACTCGAGGCAGTAGGCGGGCTTGCCACTCAGGCAGTTTTCGCAGTGACCACACGAGTTGAAGCCGAGCACGACCCGGTCGCCGGGCTTCACCGAGGTCACGGCCTCGCCGACCGACTCGACGACGCCGGCGCCCTCGTGCCCGAGCACGACCGGGAAGTTCGTGGGGTAGCCGCCGTCGCGAATGAACGCGTCGGTGTGGCACACGCCGGTCGCGACGAGCTTCACGCGAATCTCACCCGCGCGAGGCTCCTCGATTTCGAGGGGCTGAATTTCAAAGTCGGCGGAGGCCGCCGAAACGACTGCTGCGCTAATTTGCATGCGTTTTCCTCTTTTCTGACAGGAGTGACCGTACTCCTCGAACGTCAGAAACGCATGCAGATTCGTTGATGTGTTGGTGCTAGGCGTCGCCGAGCGCGATCGACGCGTCGATCGTCTCGACGAGCGCGGCGTTCTCGGCGATGTCTTCGCCACGGAACTCGACGGCGTAGATCGTGCCGGTCGACGCGTCCTCGAGGAACCAGTAGTGCACGAACATCGGTACGCCCGACTCGGTCTCGTACGACTGCTCGGCGGTGCGCGCCGACGCGACGCCGGGGTACGGCTGCGCGGTCGCGCTGCCGCCATTCACATAGCCCGAAACCGTCGGGCCCGGTTCGTCGCCGTCAGTGACCTGGTCCACCGCCTCCGACACGGTCGTCGCGTCGTGGTAGTCGGGCGAGAACCGCAGCGACGAGGTCGTGCTGCTCGAGTCGAGCGCATAGGCGACGGGATACACTTCGCTGCCACGCGTGGCGCTCACGTCGGTCCAGTCGGCCGGCACCTCAACGTGCAGGGCTGCGACCGAAACCGTCTCGGTCATGACCTCGTGCGTTTCGGGGCCCGAGGCGGCGAATTCGCCCGCGCTCTGGGTGACTACCGGCGAGCATCCGGCCACCGCCAGACAGAGCAGTGCACCGGCCATCGCGGTCACCCCTCGCCTGAAATGCACCCCTAGACAGTAGCAACTCGTGGAGCGTTCAAAAAACCGACTGTGATGAACTACCTGCATGAGCGCGCATGAACATATTCACGATGATGTTCAACCTCGCCGCTGGCCTGCGGTTTTGCATCCGGTGGTGCTCGTCGCGCTCATGTGGGCGATCGAGTTCCTTGACCGAATACTCCCGGGCCAGTGGGAACGCTTCGGCCTGCGCGGCTGGGATTTCTCGTCGCTCGGCGGCATCGTGCTCGCGCCGCTCCTCCACACCGACTGGGCGCACCTCGCCGGGAACTCGGTTCCGTTCGTCGTGCTCGGTGCCCTCGTCGCGATCGAGGGGGCGCGGCGGTACTGGCTCGTCACCGCGCTCATCGCCCTCGTCGGCGCAATCGGGCCACTGCTGCTCACGGCGCCGGGCACGCTCACGGTCGGCGCCTCGGGGCTCGTGTTTGGCTACTTCGCGTACGTCATGACGCGCGTCGTCGTCGTGCCCGGCGTGCGCCATCGGCTGCTCTTCGGCGCCATCGCCGTGATCGTCGCGATCGCGTACGGCGGCGTCATGTTCGCGGGCATTTTCGCGGCCGGCGCTGGCGTCTCGTGGCAGGGCCACCTCACGGGCGCGATCGGCGGCATCGTCGCGGCGCTCGTGCTCCGCGAGCGCGACTAACGCGTGACGAGGTGGCCCTCGTGGAGGTAGAGGATGCGGTCGGCAATCGTCGCGGCCTCGCCCTCGTCGTGCGTCACGTGTACCGCGCTCGTGCCGGTCGTCGTGAGAATCCGCCGCAGATCGCCCGTGAGCCGCTCGCGCAGCCCCCGGTCGAGCGCCGAGAGCGGTTCGTCGAGCAGCAGAAGCTGCGGCCGCGTCGCGAGCGACCGGGCCAGCGCGACGCGCTGCGCCTGGCCACCCGACAGGGTCTGCACGGGCCGGTCGGCGAACCCCTCGAGCCCAACAAGTTCGAGCATCTCGGTGACCCGGTCGGCGATCACGGCGCGCGGGGCCCGCTGCGCCTCGAGCCCGTAGGCGATGTTGCGCCCGACCGTGCGATACGGGAACAGCTGGCCGTCTTGGAACACCATGCCGCAGTCGCGCCGGTGCGTCGGCACGTCGTTCACGACGCGGCCGCGCATGCGAATCTCACCCTTCGTCACCCGCTCGAGCCCGGCGATGCCGCGCAGCGTGGTCGACTTGCCCGAGCCCGATTCGCCGAGCAGGGCAATCACCTCGCCGTCGGCCACCTCGAAATCGAGGTCGTGCACGGCCTCGGTGTCGTCGTCGAACGCGATGCTCACGCCGCGCAGTTCGAGGGCGAGTTCGGTGTTGCTCACCAGGCGCCTCCAATGGTCGTCTTCGCCCCGCGGGGCCGGAGCCACTCGCTGAGCAGCATGATTGTCGCGCACACCACGGCGAGCACGACGGCGGCGGCGAGCGCCATGCCGTAGTTGTCGCCGCCGGGGCGCCCGAGCAGGCGCGCGATGAGGATGGGCAGGGTCGCGCGGTCGGGCGCCGCGAGAAAGCTCGTGGCCCCGAACTCGCCGAGCGAGATCGCGAACGCGAAGCCGGCCCCCACCCCGAGGGCGCGGGCGAGCACGGGCCCGTCGACGGTCGCGAGCACGCGCCAGGGGCCCGCGCCGAGGGTGCGGGCGGCCTCGCGCAGGGCGGGGTCGATCGCCCGCATCGCCGGCACGAGCGAGCGCACGACGAGGGGCAGCGCGACGACGGCCTGCGCGAGCGGCACGAGCACGCCCGAGTGCGCGAGCTGCGGTGCGAGCGCCTGCAGCGACACGACGTACCCAAAGCCGAGCGTGACGGCCGACACTCCGAGCGGCAGCATGATCGCGACGTCGAGCAGCCGCTGGGCCCCCGCCGCGGCGCCGCGCGTGCGCCGCGAGAGCAGGAGCGCGAGCGGAATCCCGAACAGCAGCGAGATCCACGTCGCGTCGACGGCCGCCTGCAGCGAGTGCGCGAGCGCCTGCGCGGGCGTGATGCCGCCGGCGAAGCCCATCCCGCTCGTCGAAAGCGCCTCGTAGTTGTGCAGGCTCCACTCGCCGTCAACGAGCACCGAGCGCACGAGCAGCGTCGCGAGCGGCAGCAGCACGACCCCGAAGACCGTGACGAGCGTGACGATGAGCGCTGGGGCATCCGCCCGCCGCAGCGGCCGGTCGCGGGTGTCGCGCTGCTTGATCGCGGTCTCGGTGCGCCGGTTCAGGCGCGACGAGACGACGAGCGCCGCGACCACAATCAAGAGCTGCAGCGTCGAGAGCACGGCGGCCGTGCGCAGGTCGAGGAACACCGTGGTCTCCGTGTAGATCTCGGTCTCGAGCGTGCCGGGGGCCGGCGTGCCGAGCGTGAGCACGATGCCGAACGCGGTTGAGCAGAACAGGAACACGAGCCCGGCCGCAGCAGTGATCGCGGGCGCGAGCTGCGGCAGCGTCACGGATAGGAATGCACGCGCCGGTGAGGCGCCTAGGGTTCGCGCCGCCTCGCCAAGCCCGGGGTCGATGCTGCGCCAGAACGTGCCGACCTGGCGCACGACGACCGAAACGTTGAAGAACACCATCGCGAACACGACCGCCGCGGTCGTGCCGTCGATGCCGAGCCAGCCGAGCGGCCCGCCCGTGCCGAGCAGCGAGCGGAACGCGACGCCGACGACCACGGTGGGGAGCACGAACGGCACCGTGATGATGCCGCGCAGCAGCGCCCGGCCGGGCACGCGGCGGCGGTAGAGGATGCTCGCGGTCGGCACCCCGAGCAACACGGCGCCGACCGCGGCGGCGAGCGCCATGCCGACGGTGTTGCCGAGCAGCCGCCAGGTGCGGGTGCTGCCGAGTACCTCGCCGTAGCCCGAGAGGTCGAGCCCCGACTCCCCCGAGATGCCCCGCCACAGCATGCTGGCCACGGGCCAGCCGAAGAACAGGGCGAGGAAGGCGAGGACGCAGGCGCCCGCGACCCAGCTAGCGAGCCTCATACAGGGCGGTCCACTCCTCAAGCCAGGTGTCGCGGTGCTCGGCGACCTCGGCCGGGTCGACGTCGATCGGGTCGTCGACGAGCGAGGCGTGCTCGGCCCACTCGCTCGGCAGCTCGACCGACTCATCGACCGGATACATGTACATGCCCTCGGGCAGCGCCTGCTGGAACTCGGTGTCGAGCATGAAGTCGATGAACGCCTGCGCACCCTCGGGGTTCTCGGCGCCGGCGGTGACACCCGCGTACTCGACCTGCGTCGTGCAGCTTGCGTCGAGCACGCCAGTCGCGCCGCCCGCCTCGGCCGGCGACGACGAGTAGCTGAGCACGAGCGGGAACTCCCCCTCGCCCTCGGCGCCCGAGAAGTCGACGTAGTACACGTCCGACCAGCTCGCCTCGATCTTCGCGCCGCCGTCGAGCAGCTGCTGCCAGTAGTCCTGCCAGCCGTCGCCATACTCGCCCACGGTCGCGACGAGGAACGCGAGGCCGGGCGACGAGGTCGTCGGGTTTGTGAGGGCGAGGAGCTCGGCATACTCGGGCTGCGCGAGCTCGTCGAGGGTCGTCGGCTCGGCCATGCCCTGCTCCTCGAACCAGGCGTGGTCGATGTTCACGCACACCTGGCCCTGGTCGATCGGGGTGAGCGCGTCGCCGAGCGCGAGACTCTCGGCGGATGCGGGCAGGTTCGGCGACGAGTACGGCGCGAGCACGCCCGCGTCGAGCACGGTCGCGGCCGAATAGTTGTCGATGCCGTACACGCCGTCGACGCCGGGCGCATCGCCGGCGAGCAGGAGCTGGCTCGTGATGACGCCGGCGTCGCCGGGCGACGTGATGACGAGGTCGTAGCCCGTCGACTCCTCAAACTGTGCGATGAGCTCGTCGCTCACGCCGAACGAGTCGTGCGTGAGGAAGGTGACGGTGCCGGATGCGCTGCCCGACTCGGTCGCGCTGGTACCGCCGCCCGTGCCGGTCGCGGCGAGCGTGCATCCGCTCAGGGCGAGGGCCGAGGCGGCCGCGGTGACCGCGAAGAGGCCGCGGGTGACGGATCGTTGCATGATTCCTCCATTCGCATGGAGGGCCCGCGTGCCACGGTGGTGGGCGCGCGGGGAGAGAACTCGACTTCCTTCGCCGGTACGAGCCGGATCAGGTTCGAGGGTCTGCCAGTGTGGCACTCTCAGCGCCGCTCGGCGCTCCCCTGTCGTAGTTCACGAGCCTACCCCAGCGTCGACGCCGTCATGCTCCCGGCGCCCGCGACGCCCCACCCTCTCGACACTCGACCCTCTCGACACCCCACCAACGCGAACTGACGGCAATTTGCGGCTTTTCTGTTGAAAAAGCCGCAAATTGCCGTCAGTTCGCGGAGATAGCGGGGTGGATGCGCGGGGCTAAAACGCAGTGAGTCGGGCTAGACGAGGCCCTGGGCGATCATCGCCTCAACGACCTTCGTGAAGCCCGCGACGTTCGCGCCGAGCACGTAGTCGCCGGGGGCGCCGTACTCCTGCGCGGTCGCGCGGCAGGTCTCGTGCACGTTGACCATGATCTCTTCGAGCCGGGTCTCGGTGTAGTCGAACTGCCACTTGTCGCGCGAGGCGTTCTGCTGCATCTCGAGGGCGCTCGTGGCGACACCGCCGGCGTTCACAGCCTTCGCGGGGCCGAACAGCACGCTCTCGGTCTCGCGCATGAGCGACGCGGCGTCGGCGGTGAGGGGCATGTTCGCGCCCTCGGCGACGACCTGCAGACCGTTGTTGATGAGCGCCTGCGCCGAGCGCAGGTCGAGCTCGTTCTGCGTCGCGCACGGGAGCGCGACGTCAACCGGCACCTGCCACACGTCGTTGCGGTTCGAGAAGTACTCGACGCGCGAGCTGCGGCGCTCCGCGTACTCGCCGATGCGGCCGCGCTCGGTGAGCTTGATCTGCTTGAGCAGTTCGAGGTCGATGCCGTCAGGGTCGTACACGGCGCCCGACGAGTCGGATGCAGTGACGACGAGGGCGCCGAGCTCCTGCGCCTTCTCGATCGCGTAGATCGCGACGTTGCCCGAACCCGACACCGAGACGCGCTTGTTCTCAAAGGTCTCGCCGCGGGTGGCGAGCATCTCGCGGGCGAAGAAGATGGTGCCGTAGCCGGTCGCCTCGGGGCGCACGAGCGAGCCGCCCCACGTGAGGCCCTTGCCGGTGAGCACGCCCGCCTCGAAGCGGTTCGTGATGCGCTTGTACTGGCCAAACATGTAGCCGATCTCGCGCGTGCCGACGCCGATGTCACCGGCGGGGACGTCGGTGTGCTCGCCGATGTGACGGTAGAGCTCGGTCATGAACGACTGGCAGAAGGCCATGATGTCGCGGTCGCTGCGGCCGTGGGGGTCGAAGTCGCTGCCGCCCTTGCCGCCGCCGATGGGCAGGCCGGTGAGGGAGTTCTTGAAGGTCTGCTCGAAGCCGAGGAACTTCACGATGCCGAGGTTCACGGTGGGGTGGAACCGCAGGCCACCCTTGTACGGGCCGAGGGCCGAGTTGAACTCGACACGGAACCCGCGGTTGATGTTGACGTTGCCCTCGCTGTCGGTCCACGGCACGCGGAAGATGATCTGGCGCTCGGGTTCGCAAAGTCGGCGAATCACGTCTTGGTCGAGGTACTCGGGGTGCCGCTCGAGCACCGGCGCGAGCGAGTCGAGCACCTCGGCAACCGCCTGATGAAACTCGGGTTCACCGGCATTGCGTTCGAAGACATCGTTCTTGAGCGTCTCGATCGTTGCGTGCATCGTGGTCAAAGTGGTGATCCTCTCGATCAGGTGAAACCAACCTTTGTAGCCTACTGCGCGCTGACGAATTTTCTACGTCGAATTAGCACTTGGCCCGCTGGAAATGCGAGCCGCCACCAGCCCGACACGGTTGAGAGCGTACCCGTGTCGCCGGGGCGAAGGAACCCGAGTGCGTGCGCGGCGAAGGCGCTTCCGGCGGGAGGGAGGCGGTCGGGCGCGTCGCTCGGGGCGATATCGGCCGAAACGACCGACTCGGGCAGCATGCGGGTCCAGACATCGGTTCGGATGCGCTCGGCGAGCAGTTGCCCGAGCTGGTTTTCGGTCGCCTGCGCGATCTGGCCGATGCCGTCGTCGGCGACGGCCGTGAGCTGCGCGACGTCGAGTGTCGTCACGCGCTCCCAGCCGCCGAGGGGCGGCCAGTTCCCGGTCCACGACTCGTGAAGCCGCTCGCGCGGGAGCGGAATCCGAACCGCTTCGTCGTCGCTCGCGGGTTCGCGCGCGAGCCGGTCGAGCATCCCCCGCAGCGGCACGACGGCGTCGAAGCCGCCGTCGAGCCGATCGCGCTCTTCGACGTCGAGCACGCTGCCGGGGATCGCGCGCACCGCCATGACGAGCGGCGAGTCGGTGAGGATTCCGGCTGGCCGCAGCACGGGCACCCAGAGCGCAACGCCCGACTCCCCCACCTGCTGGATGCGCACGCCGGAGTCTTCGATGCGGCCCGCGCGACCGAGGTAGGTCGCGAGGTCGGCCCTCGCGATCGGGTTCGCGAGCTGCAACGTGGCGGTCATTCGGCCGGCTTCGCCTCGCTTCGCATGGGGGCGGGCGCCCCGACGTAGGGCTGCCACGCTTCGCGCTCGGCGTCGCTGATGCGTCGCGGGCGCCCCGTCGTCGTGTCGATGAACACGATGGTGCTTCGCGCGACCGTGAAGAGCGTGCGCGACTCGTCGGTGACGGGGCTCCACACCTCGTACGACACCTCGGCCGAGGCGGCGCCGATCTTGCTGATCCACAGCTGCACGTCGACCGGGTAGTGCAGGTGTGGAATCGGCGCGCGGTACTCAATCTGCTGCGCCGCGATGAGCGTCGCGGTGTCGGCCCCGACCCCCGCCGAAACAACGGCGAGGGGTCGGGGCTGCTCGTCACTGCCCTCGGGCACGACCCAGAAGGCCTGCACGCGCGCCTCTTCGAGGAGCGTGAACATCGTGGCGTTGTTCACGTGGCCGTAGCCGTCGAGGTCGCGCCAGCGCACCTGAATCGGCACGTGGAAGCGGCGCTCGCCGTCGGCATCGCCGGTCGACCAGCAGTCGTAGAGGGTCGACATTAGTCGCGCGTGAGCTTGCGGTACGTGACCCGCGACGGCTTCGCCGCGTCGGGGCCGAGCCGCTCGATCTTGTTCGCCTCGTAGCCCTCGAAGTTGCCCTCGAACCAGTACCACTTCGACGGGTCTTCTTCGGTGCCCTCGTAGGCGAGGATGTGCGTGGCCACGCGGTCGAGGAACCACCGGTCGTGGGTGATGACCACGGCGCAGCCGGGGTACTCGAGCAGCGCGTTCTCGAGGCTCGAGAGGGTCTCGACGTCGAGGTCGTTCGTCGGCTCGTCGAGGAGCAGCAGGTTGCCGCCCTGCTTCAGCGTGAGCGCGAGGTTGAGGCGGTTGCGCTCACCACCCGAGAGCACGCCGGCCTTCTTCTGCTGGTCGGGGCCCTTGAACCCGAACGACGAGACGTACGCGCGCGAGGGAATCTCAACCTGGCCGACCTGAATGTAGTCGAGTCCGTCGGAGACGACCTCCCACACCGACTTCTGCGAGTCGATGCCGGCGCGGCCCTGGTCGACGTACGAGATCTTCACGGTCTCGCCGATCTTCAGGTCGCCGCCGTCGAGCTCTTCGAATCCGACGATGGTCTTGAAGAGCGTCGACTTACCGACACCGTTCGGGCCGATGATGCCGACGATGCCGTTGCGCGGCAGCGAGAACGAGAGGTGGTCGAAGAGCACGCGGTCGCCGAAGCCCTTCTTCAGGTCCTTCGCCTCGATCACGACGTTGCCGAGGCGCGGCCCCGGCGGAATCTGAATCTCTTCGAAGTCGAGCTTGCGGGTGCGCTCGGCCTCGGCAGCCATCTCTTCGTATCGGGCGAGACGGGCCTTCGACTTCGCCTGGCGACCCTTCGAGTTCGAACGAACCCACTCGAGTTCGTCGGCGAGGCGCTTCGCGAGCTTCGCATCCTTCTTGCCCTGAATCTGCAGGCGCTCGCGCTTCTTCTCGAGGTAGGTCGAGTAGTTGCCCTCGTAGGGGTAGAGGCGACCGCGGTCGACCTCGGCGATCCACTGGGCGACGTGGTCGAGGAAGTACCGGTCGTGGGTGACGGCGATGACGGCGCCAGGGTACTTCTGCAGGTGCTGCTCGAGCCAGAGCACGCTCTCGGCGTCGAGGTGGTTCGTGGGCTCGTCGAGGAGCAGCAGGTCGGGCTTCTCGAGCAGGAGCTTGCAGAGGGCGACGCGGCGGCGCTCACCACCCGAGAGGTTCGTGACGGGCTCGTCGGCGGGCGGGCAGCGCAGCGCATCCATCGCCTGCTCGAGCTGGTTGTCGAGGTCCCACGCGTCGGCCGCGTCGATCTCGGTCTGCAGCGCGCCCATTTCTTCCATGAGCGCGTCGAAGTCGGCGTCGGGGTTCGCCATCTCCGCCGAGATCTCGTTGAAGCGGTCGAGCTTGCCCTTGATCGCGCCAACGCCCTCTTCGACGTTCTCGCGCACGGTCTTTTCCTCGTTGAGCGGCGGCTCCTGCAGCAGGATGCCGACCGTGAACCCGGGGGTGAGCTTCGCGTCACCGTTCGAGGGCTCGTCGAGGCCCGCCATGATCTTGAGGATGGTGGACTTCCCCGCACCGTTCGGACCGACCATGCCGATCTTGGCGCCGGGGAAGAAGGACATGGTCACGTCGTCAAGAATGAGCTTGTCGCCCACCTTCTTGCGGGCGCGGACCATTTGATAGATGTACTCGGCCATGCGCCCCAGTCTACTTACCAGTCGATGTCTTGCGTCTTCCCAATGAGGCACTTCCCAGTGCTCATCGGCTCGGCCACCATCGAGGCGTATCCCTTGCTACTGCGCTGCCCGATGAGGCACTGCCCGTCGGGCATCTTCACCGACACGATGATGTAGTCGGCCTCGAGATCGATCGTCGTGCGATCGAACGTGACCTCCATTTGCGACTTGTCGAAGCCGGCGTCGGTGAGCGTGTCGACGAAGTCGTGCGAGCTCGCCTTGTCGTCGTCGGCGAGCAGGTCGCGCAGCGTCATGTCGAAGTACGCCTTGTTCGCCTCGGCGCCGCCCGACGGATCGAAGGTGGGGTCGGGCGTCTGCGTTGCCTGCTGCGTCTCATCGGGGCCCGGGCCATCCCCGCCGAACGAGCAGCCAGCGAGCAACACGGTTGCGGCGAACGCGGTGGCGATGAGGCGGGATACGCCGGGCGTACGAGACGTGCGCACGTGCGTCCTTTCGACGGGCGGCCATGACTCCCCTAGCGTACGCGGGAGTCATGGCCCGAACCCGCAGGTGCCACGCGCCGCGGTCCGCGCTAGAAGGTGGGCGCGAGGTCGTGCGGCAGATTCGGATACTCGGCAGCGGGTTCGGGTGCGGGCGCACCAGCACCGTCGGTCCCTGCAGTCGGTGTCGACGCGGGCCGATCGAACTCGGTCGGCTCCGCCCGCGCTTGCCCGGATGCGGCGGCAGGCGTGGCCTCGTCGCGTGGCCGGCTCGCGTAGGCGAGGTCGGGGCCGAGGTGTGCGGCGATGATCTCGGCGGAGGTGCCGGTCGAGCCGTCCTGGCGCTCGTAGTTGCTGAGGCGGAACTTGCCGGTCACGACGACCCGCTGTCCCTTCCGCAGAACACCTCGGGCGTTGTCGGCGAGCCGGCCGAACGCGGTCACGCTGTACCAGTTCGTGTGGGCGTCTTCCCACTCGCCTGCCGGGGTCTGCCGGCGTTCCGACGTTGCGACGCGGAACGTGAGCCGCGAGAGGTTGTTGCCGACGGTGCGGTGCTCGGGGTCGGTGCCGAGGGTGCCGGTGATCGTGAGGTGGTCAGACATGATGCTCCTTCGTTCGAGTGCTGGGCGCGCCCCGGCGCGAAGGTGCCGTGCAAGGGTTGGGGATTCCGCGCCGGGTCGCGGGGCAAGTCTCACGATTCGCTACGCCCAATGCTGCCCCTCCGTCCCTGCCTGTGGATGACCGCGCATCCACAGTCAGGTCGGGAGGCCGCGCATCGACCGAAGCTGAGCGCCTGCCGAAAGCTGTGCGCAATTGCGCACAGAAGCGGTCCCTGCATACGCGCGGCGTACGCAGGGACCGCTTCCGCTGATTTGACGCGGAGATATCGGCAAAACTGGGCGCTACTGACTTAAGTGCGACACACGCACCGGCGAAATCCAGAAGCTCCAAATGAGCCAGCTCACAACTCCAAGGAACGGCACACAGATCAGCACGACCATCCAAGCCGTGAGCGGCAAGGGGTCAAATCGATAGCGACCCCACACCATGCGCCCCGCCACAACAGCGAGTGCGACGAGGACCGCCAGCACCCCGACCCCGAATATCCATCCGATTGCTACGTCTGACATATTCGCTCCAATTCTTGTCGGAATTGCAATCCGCCGCCCAAGATTAAGACTACTACCACCAGTGACCAAAACCAGAAATAGCCTAATTTACGAATAGCTTGGCCGCCGTAAGCGCACTGGCCTCGCTATCCGAGTCGCCTGGGTCGTCTAGTTGGATTCCTCGATATAAACAGAGGGCTCGATTGACTGCGCGAAAGGGCTGACTTCAATTTGCACTTCCGCACCGTCCTCGTCGATCGGAATTGCAGCAAGAATCTCAAGCGATTCGGCATCGATGAGCGTAGCCACGGGGACATCCGCGTACAGAATCGCCTCAATCTCGTCCGAGGTCTGCAACTCACTGCGTTACTCGAGGATTGCTTGCCTCTCAGATTCGTTCTGCGTTTCGATATCCGAGAGTTGCCCAACGGCACTCTCGCCTCCGTCGCTCTCGGCAGCAGTCGCAGAAACAGCCCCGCCCGCAATCAAGATCGCCGCACCAATCAATGCCCACGATTGCCGAACAATGGACTTCATGAAATTCCCCCTGCGCGTAGGATTCGCCTCGGGCACACATGCTCCATATACCTTCAAAGGTCGCAACTACCTACGTTTATACAGTGTCACATTCCTACAGTCGGGTCAACGACTGATTCCGTTGGACCGCCGTCAGTTACCTGAAGTTTGCACGCTGCCGAATGAATCTTGGATCGCGTAGCCAGACACGCTCTCCGCCCCTAGTCGAGCCGGAGCACAGCGATCAGCAGGACCCCAAGGTCTCACGAGACGGCACGAGGCCAATTTCTCGAAGTGTAGCGACGTCACCATCGAGGTGGTGCCGCGTCGGCCGTCGGCCTAACGCGAACTGTGGGTTTCGACGTTGCGAGCTGGTTGGCTCCGGCGACACTCAGCGCCAGGAGCGTGAACGCTGCGCCGACGACGATGGGCTGCGAGAACCCGAGCACGAGCACGGCCCCGATTCCGACTATGCCGGCGACGACGCTCACCGCCGCGAGCACAGGTTCGCCGATCCGCACGGCGGGCAGCACAAGGCGGGGTGTCCAGCGCTCGAGCCGCGCGAGCCGACTCGCGATCGGGAACACGACGAGGGCGACCGTCACGAGCCACGGCACACGAGTGCCCCACCACGCGAGCGAATGCACCTCGGGCATCGGCGCGCCGAGGGCGAAGCCGACGCCGACGAGCGTGAGCAGCACCGGCATGTGCCACACATATACCGTCATCGAGCGGGAACCGAGGGCGCTCGAGACCCGGGCGACACCGGGCCGCGACGCGACTCGGTCAAGCCACGGCTTGCCCAGCCGCACGAGCCCGAACGACAGCACCCCGTACAGGGCCAGCACGACGTTCGGCGGATTGAGGTTTTCGTACATGTCGGGAGAGGCGCCGGTCGCGAGGCAGAGGAGCAGACCGACGAACGCGGCGACCGGCAACGCGACGCTCCCCCGCGCGACTCGTCGGCCCCCGCCGTCGAGCAGCAGGTAACCAAGCTGGTGCACGAAGAGCCACACGAACGCGAGATTCGCGTAGCCGAGGCCGGGCATCCCGGTCACTGCCGCGAGCGCGTCAACCACAACGATGCCGCCGGCGAACGCGACGAGCGTGATGACGCGATGGTGCTCATGGAGCCAGCTCGTCACCGGCACGAGTGCGGTGACGCCGAGATAGACGGCGAGGAACCAGAGCGGCTGCCCAGCGCGCAGGCTCGCCTCGTCGACGAGTTCGGGTGCGAGACCGACGAGTTTCGCGATCGTGATGGCGATGCCGACCACGGCGATCATCACGGCGGCGGGCACGACGAGCCTGCGCGTGCGGCCCGCGACGTAGGCCTGCCACCCCTCACCGCGCCCGCGCATCCGCCGCCACTGGCTCAACGAGGCGAACCCGCCCGCGATGAAGAACAGCGGCATCACCTGCGTGACCCACGTGATCGGCACGAAGATCGGCTCGCCCGAGAGCGCGACGCTCGTGCGCAGCTCGCCGGTCGCGGTCACCTCGGCGCCGACCATGAGCGAGTGCAGCACCACCACCGCGATGAGGCTTAGGGCGCGAATCAGGTCGATCGCGCCGTCGCGGTGGCTGGCCCGCGCCGGCCTGGGTTTCGTCATGATGGCGTACATGGGGTGCTCCTCGTCTCGATGTGCGAGGAACGTATGGCCGCGGTCACGGGCCGCGCGCCACCCGATCGGGTGGCCGGTGACCCTACCTTTGGGGCACGTCGGGCCTTTGGGAATGCGCCCGACTATTGAGGCGCGCTGGGCGCGTCGCCGACCCGCACGAGACCCGACTCGTACGCGGCGACGACGAGCTGCGTGCGATCGCGCAGCCCGAGCTTTTGGAGCACGCGCGACACGTGCGTCTTCACGGTCTGCTCGCCGAGGAACAG
The DNA here is from genome assembly GCF_000381765.1 of [Zimmermannella] faecalis ATCC 13722. Classification (GTDB taxonomy): domain Bacteria; phylum Actinomycetota; class Actinomycetes; order Actinomycetales; family Microbacteriaceae; genus Gulosibacter; species Gulosibacter faecalis. The sequence goes on from NZ_KB907080.1 coordinate 149,442, forward strand.
ATCGCCCGCCACCTCGGCGTTCGACATGCCCCGTGCGATGCGCTGCATGACCTCGAGCTCGCGGGCAGTGAGGTCGTTCAGCCGTGCCGAGTCGCGGGGCGCCGCGGGGCGGGCCGCGTAGTCGGCGATGAGCTTCTGCGTGATCGCGGGCGCGAGCAGGGCGTCGCCACCCGCGACGACGCGCACGGCCTCGACGAGCGCATCCGCCGTCGCGTCCTTGAGCAGAAAACCGCTCGCGCCCGCGCGGATCGCCTCGAACACGTACTCGTCGGCGTCGAAGGTCGTGAGCATGATCACGCGCGGATGCCGCTCCCCCGGCATTGCGAGGATCTGCCGCGTCGCCTCGAGGCCGTTCATGTTCGGCATGCGAATGTCCATGAGCACGACGTCGGGCTGCGTGCGGCGCACGACCTCGGTGGCCTCGCTGCCGTCACCCGCGCTGCCGACGACCGTCATGTCGCCTTGCGCGTCGAGCAGCGCCCCGAAGCCCTGCCGCACCATCGCCTGGTCGTCGACGATGAGCACGCGGATGCGGGGTTCGGCCGGGTTCTGCTGCATGCCCCCAGCGTAGGTCGGCCATAGGTGGCGCGGGCTCCCCCAAAGGTAGCCGTCACGATCACTCCGTACAGTGACGTGGGCGCGGTGGACTCGCCCGTACGTTGCCGGGGCACGTCACGCACGACCCGCCGCCAACGAAAAGGACTCTCATGCAATCGCGTCAGCAATTCACCGCCACCCTGCGCCGCGACTTCGCCTACCTCCTCCCCGGCCCCCTGTTTGCCCTCGCGTCATTCACGACGCTGATCACGCTGTTCTCGCTCTCGCTCGGCACGTTCATCATTTGGGTCGGCGCCGCCCTGCTGCTGATCACGCTTCGCGTCGCCACCCGGTTCGCCGACATCTCGCGGCACCGTGCGCGCGAGTGGGGGCTCGAGCTACCCGAGCACGAGGTGCCGCCTCGCGAGTCCGGGTTCGGCGGACTCCTGCGCGAGATACGGCGCCCCGGCGCGTGGCATGACCTCGTGTTCGAGCTGCTCGTGGCGCTGCCGCTGCGCTTCACGACGGGGCTGCTTGCCCTCTGCTGGCCACTCATCGCCGTCGGCGGCCTCACCTATTGGGTGTGGAGCTGGTCGCTGCCGAAGGGCGGGGGCAGCCTCGCCGAGCTGTTCCACCTCGCGTTCCCGAGCGCGCAGCTCGCGCCCTGGCTCGACGGCAACCTCTTCGACATCATCGTCAACCTCCTCCTCGGCGCCGTCGCCCTCGTGACAATGCCCGCGGGGCTCCACGGCCTCGCCTGGCTGGATGCGCGCGTCACGAAGCTCGTGCTCGGCCGGGTCGAGTGGTTCTGGCTGCTCGGCAGCATTGCCGGCGTCGCGCTGCTCGCCGCGACGTGGCCGGTGCTCGCGGCGGTCTACGGTGTGCACGTCGCCCTCGCCGGGGCGCTCGCGTTGACGACGGCTGGCGCCGTCGTGGTGGCCGTGCGCCTTCCGATCACCGCCACCATCGTCGCTTCGCTCGGACTCTTCGCGACGGCGATCGCGTCGGCACCGGCAACCGGGCTGCCGTGGCCGGTGCCCGCGACCGGCATCGTCGCGGGCGTGCTCGTGATCGCGATCATCGGGCTTCGGCACCGCTGGTATCTCGCGGTGCTCGCGTGGGCCGTGATTTCGGGCGCGAGCCTCGCCGGTGCGCTCATCGGAACCGGCGGCACCGGCGGCGCCATGGCGAACTTCACGACCTTCGCCGCGATTGGCCTCGGCGTCGTTGTGCTCGTAGCGGTCGTGCGCCAGCTGCGCTCGAGCCGCGGCGAAATCGAGCAGGTGCGCGCGCTCTCGGCCCAGGAACAGCGCAAGCGCGCGGAACTCGAGGAGCGCAACCGCATCGCGCAGGAGCTCCACGACGTCGTCGCGCACAGCCTCTCGGTGACGAGCGTGCAGGCCACCACGGCAAAGTACCGGCTCCCCGAACTCGCGCCCGAGGTCGTCGACGAGTTCGACACGATCGCCGACTCGTCGCGCCGCGCCCTCGGCGAGATGCGGGGCCTGCTGCGGCTGCTGCGCGGCGACGGCGATGCCGACCTCGCCCCGCAGCCGACGCTCGCCGACCTCCCCCAGCTCATCGAGTCGTCGCGGGCGAGCGGCGCCGAGGTCGACTATGTCGATGGGGTCGGCGACGGGGCCGCCCGGGAGATCCCCGCGACCGTCGCGCTCGCCGCGTACCGCATCGTGCAGGAGGGCATCAGCAACGCGCTCCGCCACGCGCACGGCGCGAGAATCCGCGTCGAGGTGCGGCGCGCATCCGAGGCGATCGAGGTGGACGTGGTGAACGGGCCGGCCGACGAGTCGCGACCCATGCATCCCAGCCCCGGCGCGGGGCTCGGTCTCGCGGGCCTGCGCGGCCGCACCGAGGCACTCGGCGGCACCTTCGCCGCCGCGCCCGAGCCGGAAAACGGCTTCGCGGTGCGCGCCCGACTACCGATTGCGTAGCCGGGAGCGCACCGCGAGCGGGCGACGAACCTACTTGCCGCTGGCCTCCTCGGCGGCGACGCGACGCGCCTCCGCACGCGCCGCGGTCGCCTCGGTACCGGCCTTCGTGCCCTTCACCGCAACGATCGCGCCAGTCTCGGTGAACTCGCGGTCGATCTCGGGGTCGGTGTTCGGCTTCACGAGGCTCACGATCATGGCCGCGAGCAGGGCGAGGATGAACGCCGGGAGCAGCTCGTAGAGGCCGATCTCGAGTGCCGAGTCGATCGCCTTGTAGACGAACACCGTGACGGCCCCGACGACCATACCGGCGAGCGCGCCCCAGTTCGTGAGCTTGCGCCAGTACAGGCTGAGCAGCACGATCGGGCCGAACGCGGCACCGAAGCCGGCCCACGCGAAGCTCACGAGGCCGAGGATCGTGTCGTTCGGGTTGACGGCGAGGATGCCGGCGACGATGGCGACGATGAGCACGCCGATGCGGCCGAGCCACAGCAGCGTCTTCTGGCCCGGCACCTCCTTACGCACCGCCCGGTAGAGGTCTTCGACGAGCGCCGACGAGCAGACGATGAGCTGGCTCGAGAGCGTGCTCATGATCGCCGCGAGCACGGCCGCGAGCACGAGGCCCGCAACGAGCGGGTGCAGCAGCACCTGCGAGAGCAGCAGCACGACGGTCTCGGGGTCGGAGGGGCCGTCGCCGAACTTCGAGAAGTACGCGACGCCCACGAGACCGCTCACGACGGCGCCGAGCAGCGAGAGGAACTGCCAGCTCGTGCCGATGCGGCGGGCCGAAGCGGCCTCCTGCGGCGTGCGCAGCGCCATGAAGCGCACGATGATGTGTGGCTGGCCGAAGTAGCCGAGGCCCCACGCGAGGCCCGACACGATGAACATCACGACGGCGACCGTCGAGAGCGAGCCGTCGCCGAACAGCGAGAGCGCCGCCGGGTTGACGTCGTTGATGCGCGTCGCCGTCTCATCGAAGTTGCCGATCGTGAACAGGGCGACGACCGGCACGACGATGAGCGCGATGACCATCATGAGGCCCTGCACCACGTCGGTGAGCGAGGCGCCGAGGAACCCGCCGAACAGCGTGTACGCGAGCGTCACGACAACGACGAGGATCATGCCGAGCATGTAGTCGCCGCCGAACGCCGACTCGAAGAACTTGCCGCCGGCGACCATGCCGCTCGAGGCGTAGAGCGTGAAGAACACGAGGATGATGACGCTCGAGACGCTGCGCAGCAGGTGCGAGCGGTCGCGCGTACGGTTCTCGAAGAAGCTCGGAATCGTAATCGAGTTGCGGGCGACTTCGGTGTACGCGCGCAGGCGCGGCGCGACGAGGCGCCAGTTGAGGTACGACCCGATGAGCAGGCCGATCGCGATCCAGCTCTCGAGCAGGCCGGTCACGAAGATGGCGCCGGGCAGACCCATGATGAGCCAGCCCGACATGTCGGAGGCGCCAGCGCTCAGCGCGGCGACCCACGGCGGCAGGCCGCGCCCGCCGAGCATGTAGTCCTCGTGGTCGCTCGTCTTGCGGAACGCGAGGTAGCCGATGAGCAGCATTGCGGCGAAATAAATACCGAGGGCGATGTAGAGATACACCTGGTCAGACACCGTTGTCCCCTTTCTCTCGTTGAAGTCAGTGTCGGACGTTGCTCCCGGCGCTGACGCGGAGGTGCGCGTAGGTCGCACACCATGAACCTGGCAGACCCCGCGGCGTAGGTCGACTACCCCGCGGGGTTGCTACCGATTCGTGACTAAATGAGCCCCTCCGACAGGTGGTTCGGAGTGCCGAAACGGTGTGCCGTGATCGAGACCGCCTGCTCGCGCAGGTGCGGCAGCAGCTCGACTCGACCCGCGCGCACAACCTCCCCAGCGTAGACGGCGATGTCGGGCTTGCCCGAACTCGCCGCAACGATCGCGGCGTGTTCGGCGTCGCGCGAGGCACCGGCGACGAGGCGGATGCGCGCCCCGGCCGCGGGCCCCTCTTGCGCCGCGAGCCGGGTCACCCGGCTGCGCCACAGCGTGGCGTCTTCGACCACGACGGTCGCGCCAAGTCCGCGCAGGTGCTGCTGCACCTCGGTCGGCAGCGCCTCGGCGGCCGAGACGGTCACGGTCGACTCGGCCGCGAGCGCGGCGGCGATCGCGCGGATGCGATGGTGCAGCGGCGCGTCGGCGGCGAGACGGATCGTCACGGGAACGGGGCGGTAGCGCAGCAGGTTGCGCTCGACGCCGAGCTGCGACGCGTCGCGGGCGATGCCAAACTCGTCGGCCCAGGCGTGCGCATCCGACGACACGGCGTCGTGCAGCCACGCGAGGTCGCCGCCGCTGACGCCGGCGCGTTCGGCCGCCGCGAGCAGCTCGGCCACGTGCGGGCGCGGCGCGAGCGACGCCGAGGTGACCGGCGCATCCGACCACTCGCCGAGCGCGTGCAGGTAGTTCGGGCCGCCGGCCTTCGTGCCCGGGCCGATCGCCGACTTCTTCCAGCCGCCGAACGACTGGCGGCGCACGATCGCGCCCGTGATGCCGCGGTTCACGTAGAGGTTGCCGGCCTCGGTGCGCTCGAGCCAGGTGGCGAGGTCGCCGCGGTCGAGCGAGTGGAGGCCCGACGTGAGGCCGTAGTCGATCTCGTTCACGATGTCGATCGCCTCGTCGAGGGTGTCGGCGGTCATGATGCCGAGAATCGGGCCGAAGTACTCGGTGAGGTGGTATTCGCTGCCGCGCTTGACGCCGTCGCGCACGCCCGGCGTCCAGAGCTTCACCTCGCCCTTCGCGTCACGCGAAAGCTCGCCCGCGTCGGTCACCGGCTTCGGTTCAACGAGCCACGACTCGCCCTCGCCGAGCGTCGTGAGACCACGCAGCAGTTTGCCGCTGGGGGCAGTGATGATCGGGCCCATCTGGCTCTCGAGACGGTCAGGGGTGCCGACCTTGAGCGAGCGCACGGCGTCGAGCAGCTGCCGGTGGAACCGCGGCGACTTCGCCACCGAGCCAACGAGCACGACGAGCGATGCCGCCGAGCACTTCTGGCCGGCGTGACCGAAGGCCGAGTTCACGACGTCCCTCACCGCGAGGTCGAGGTCGGCGTTCGGGGTGACGATGATCGCGTTCTTGCCGCTCGTCTCGGCGAGAATCGGCAGGTCGGGGCGGGCCTCGCGCATCGCGGTGGCCGTCTCGTAGGCACCCGTGAGAATGACGCGCTCGACGCGCTCGTCGGCGATGAGCTTCGTGCTGAGCTGGCGGTCGCCGAACTGCACGTACTGCAGCACGTCGCGCGGCACGCCGGCCTCCCAGAGCACCTGGGCAACGACGGCGCCCGTGCGGGCCGCGGCCGAGGCCGGCTTGAAGATGACGCTCGCGCCCGACGCGAGCGCCGCGAGCACGCCGCCCGCGGGAATCGCGGTCGGGAAGTTCCACGGCGGAATCACCGCGATGAGCCGCTTCGACTCGTACTTCGCGCCGTCGACGCGCTCGAGCTCCTGGCCGAGGGCCGCGTAATAGTGCGCGAAGTCAATTGCCTCGCTCACCTCGGGGTCGCCCTGGTCGAGCGTCTTGCCGCACTCCGAGCCCATGACCTCGAGCAGCTCGCCGCGGTGCGCCTCGAGCAGCTCGCCGGCGCGGTGGAGGATGCGCGTGCGCTCGGTTACACCGAGGTCGCGCCACGCCTGCGCGGCGTCGACGCCGCGCGCGATCGCCGCGTCGAGCCCCGCCTCGTCGGCGATGCGCGCCTGCTCGACGAGCTCGCGACCGAGGTCGGAGCCAACCATGCGCTGCGCGATGCCGCGGCCCCACGCCCGGTTGCCGGGCAGGTCGGGGTCGGTGTCGGGCGTGTTCTCGAAGCCCTCGTAGCCGCCCTGCGTCCAGGCATCGACCCGCGCATCCACGCCCTCGGCGTCGAACTCGCGGCGGTCTTGCGTGCGGTTCGGCGCGGGCACGTGGAAGTGCTCGGCGTCGCCGTCGGCGGTGATGCCCTCGAGCTCGGCGAGCGAGGCGAGGAAGCGCTGCTTCTCACGCTCGAAGAGCTTCTCGTTGTCGTTGAGCTCGAACACCGCCGACATGAAGTTCTCGTGGCTCGCGCCCTCTTCGAGGCGGCGAATGAGGTAGGCGATCGCAACGTCGAACTCGTCGGGGTGCACGACCGGGGTGTAGAGCAGCAGCGAGCCGACCTCGCGCTTCACGACCTCGGCCTGGCCGGTGGCCATGCCGAGCAGCATCTCGAACTCGACGCCAGACTCGGCGCCGCGGGCCTTCGCGAGCAACCACGCAAGCGCGACGTCGAAGAGGTTGTGGCCCGCGATGCCGACGCGCACGTTGCGCACTCGGTCGGCGGTGAGCGCGTAGTCGAGTACGGCCTTGTAGCTCGTGTCGCTGTCTTGCTTCGTGCCCCACGTGGCCTGCGGCCAGCCGTGAATCATTGCGTCGACGTGCTCCATCGGCAGGTTCGCGCCCTTCACGACGCGCACCTTGATCGGGGCGCCGCCGGCGGCGACGCGCTTGCCCGCCCACTCCTGCAGCCGCATCATCGCGCCGAGCGCGTCGGGCAGGTAGGCCTGCAGCACGATGCCGGCCTCGAGGTTCTTAAACTCGGGGCGGTCGAGGATGCGCGTGAACACCTCGATCGTGAGGTCGAGGTCTTTGTACTCCTCCATATCGAGGTTGATGAACTTCTTCGGGCTCGCGGCGGCGGCGCGGGCGAACAGCGGAACGAGCTGCGCCTCGATGTGATCGACGGCCTCGGCGAACGCCCAGTGGTTGTGCGGCGCGACGGTCGACGACACCTTGATCGACACGTAGTCGACGTCGGGGCGTTCGAGGAGCGCGTGCGTGCCCGCGAGGCGGCGGTCGGCCTCGCCCTCGCCGAGGATTGCCTCGCCGAGCAGGTTGATGTTGAGGCGCACGTTGTCGCGCTTGATCTTCGCGATGGCGGGCCCGAGCTTCGCGTCGGTCGCGTCGATGATGAGGTGACGCACCATCTGCCGCAGCACCTTGCGGGCGATCGGCACGACCACGCTCGGGAGCACGGGGCCGACGGCGCCGCCGAGGCCAATCGCGCCGCGCATCGGCGCGGGCAGGAACGACGGCGTGAGCGGGGTGAGCTTCTTCAGGTTCTTCGCGGCCGCGCCGAGGTCTTCGGGGCGCACGACGCCGTCGACGAACCCGACCGTGAAGTCGAGGCCGTGCTCATCCCGCAGCACGCCCGCGAGGCGGCCCGCGGCGGGGTCGACGGGCTGCTCCGCGGCCTCGGCGAGCCAGCGCCGCACGAGTTCTACGACCGCGTTCGCGAGATCTTGCGGACGAACTTCACGCACCAACGACGATTGCGACGTCACGATCAGCCTTTCGACACGTCGAGCAGCGCTCGAGCAACTGGGGCGGCGCCAGGATCCTTCGTTGTGATCGCGGGGCGCACGCCGGGGTGACTCCAGTGTGGGCCTCGTTAACCGTGACGTAAAGTAACGGTAGTTACCGAATAGCATGAAGTTTTGCTAATGCTTTTTTCGTGAGAGGGCGACACGGATGCTCGAGATGAAACGGCTGCGGTTGCTCTGGGAGCTCTCGAGCCGCGGCACGATCGCCGCGGTCGCCGAGGCGCTCGCCTACACGCCGTCGGCCGTGTCACAGCAGCTCGCGCTGCTCGAGCGCGAGGCGGGGGTGCAGCTCCTGCGCAAGTCGGGCCGCACGCTCGAGTTCACCGCGACCGGCGAGGCCCTCGTGCGCGAGGCCGAGGAACTCTTGAACGGGCTCGAACGCGCCGAGTCGGTGCTGCGACGCTCCCCCGCCGACACCTCGGGCACGATTCGGGTCGCGGCATTCCAGACCGCCGTGCTCGCGCTGTTTCCCCACGTCCTGCAGCGGCTCCGCCGGGTCGCGCCGCAGCTTCGGGTCGAGCTCGTGCAGTACGAGCCCGAGACCGCCCTCAGCGAGACGTGGGCGCGCAGTTTCGACCTCGTCGTCGCCGAGCAGTACCCGGGCCACGCCGCCCGGCACTTCCGCGGGCTCGACCGCCGCCCACTCACGACCGACCGCATCCAGCTCGCCGTGCCGCCCCTCGGCGCCGGTGGCCCCGAGTTCGACGCGATCACCAGGATCGAGGACGCCGCCGACCTGCCATGGGTCATGGAGCCGCCGGGAACCGCAACGCGGCACTGGGCGGAGCAGTCGTGCCGCCGCGCCGGGTTTGAGCCCGACGTGCGGTTCGAAACCGCCGACCTGCAGGCACACGTGCGGCTCGTCGAGACCGGCAACGCCGTCGCGCTGCTGCCGAGCCTCGTGCACATCGCCGAACCGCGCGTGCGGCTCATCGATCAGGAGGGGTCGCCGCGGCGCGAGCTGTTCACCGCCGCACGCGAGGCGAGCAAGGGTCACCCCGCAATCGCGGCGGTTCGGGATGCGCTCGCCACCGTCGTGCGCGACCTGACGGGCACCGCCCGCCCCGCGCATCCCGACGGTGCCTGATCATCCCGACGAGGCCTGATCAACCAGACGAGACCTGATGGCACACCAGCAGGTCTCGTCGGCGCGATCAGGTTTGGTCGGTGACAGCAGGGCTCGCGGGCTACTTCATCCACTCGGCGAAGCCGGCGCGCACCTTGTTCACCTTCGGCACGGCAACTGCGAGGCAGTAGCCCTGGCCAGGATTCTTCGCGAAGAAGTCCTGGTGGTAGTCCTCGGCGACGTAAAATTCGGTGGGCTCCTCGAGCGTCGTCACGACGCCGCCGCCCCAGATGTCGTTCGCGCGCTCGATCGCGGCCTCGAACGTCTCGCGCTGGGCGTCGTCGGCGGGGAACATCGCCGAGCGGTACTGCGGGCCAATGTCGTTGCCCTGGCGGTTGAGCTGGCGCGGGTCGTGCAGCGTGAAGAACATGTCGAGAATGACGTTGCCGGGCACGACCTCCTCGTCGAACACGACCTTCACGACCTCGGCGTGCCCGGTCGTGCCGGTGCAGACCTGCTCGTAGGTCGGGTGCTCGACGGTGCCGCCGGCGTAGCCCGAGATGACGTCGCTCACGCCCTTCACGTTGCGGTACACCGCGTCGAGGCACCAGAAACATCCACCAGCAAGCTCATACGTCGTCATGCGGGCAATGCTACGCCCGCAGCCTGGCACCGGCCCTCCGCATGGGTTGTCAAAGAAGCACGATTGCGCGGCTCACGATAGGGCTTTTGCGACAACCCATGGCCGCGGATACGCGGGACGACCGGGCGGGCGCGTGCACACGCACGATCGGCACGGATACGCGTGCACGCGAGCATGTCGCAGGCTCGGCATACGCTGCGGGCGCGTGCAAGAGAACGGAGTTGCCATGACCATCACCCTGCTCCCCCGAACCAATGACCTCGTGCGCGAGCGCGCGGGCCTGCGCATCCATCAGCTCACCGAGACCCGCTGGCGCGTGACCCAGCCCGGCGGCGCGATCGTCGGCTATCTCGAGCGCCGCGGCGACGCGGTGGTCGTCATGCGCATGACCGCCGACCGTCGCGGATTCTTCGATATCGGGGAGTTCGACGACCTCGACGAGGCGTTCGACGCGCTGCGCCGCATGTGACGCGCTAGCGCCACCAGGTGTCGAACGGCGTCACCGGCACGGTGCGCTTGTGGCGCGTGCGCGCGTAGTAGCCCTCGAGCTTCTCGGCGACCGCGTCGTCGACCTCGCCGCCCGTGAGGTACGTGTCGATGTCGTCGTAACGAAGGCCGAGCTCCTCCTCGTCGGCTCGGCCCGGCTTGCCGTCGAGCAGGTCGGCGGTCGGCACCTTGAGGTAGAGCCGCTCGGGGGCGCCGAGTTCCACGAGGAGCTGTCGGCCCTGCCCCTTCGTGAGTCCAGTGAGCGGTGTGAGGTCGCACGCACCATCGCCGAACTTCGTGAAGAAGCCCGTGACCGCCTCGGCGGCGTGATCGGTGCCGATCACGAGCGCGCGGCGTTCGGCCGCAATCGCGTACTGCGCGACCATGCGGATGCGGGCCTTCGAGTTTCCTCGGTTGAAGTCGGCAAACGAAAGACCCTCGGCGCCTGCGTCGAGCCCGTCGACCGCGGGCTTGATGTTGAAGTCGATCACCTCGTCGGCGCCGATGAAGTCAAGCGCGAGGCGCGCGTCGTCTTCGTCGGCCTGCACGCCGTAGGGCAGCCTGACGGCGGTAAACCGAGCCTCGTGGCCAGCCTCGCGGAGCTGTTCGCACGCGAGCTGCGCGAGGCGCCCCGCGAGCGACGAGTCTTGCCCGCCCGAGATGCCGAGCACAAACCCGGCGCTGCCCGTCGCGAGCAAATAGTCGCGCAAGAAGCCGACGCGCGCGTCGATCTCCTGCGCCGGGTCAATCTGTGCCCGAACGTCGAGCGCTTCGATAATCGCTGCCTGTGCCTCACGCATGTTGTCGAGTCTCCCACGGTGCACCCGACGCGCGATACTGGCTTGACTTTAGGCTAGGCTTACCTACCGTAAAATCCCCCATTTCGAGAGCGAGCTATGCCCGAACTGCAGTCGCTGCACGCCCGTGACCTGGTACTGCGCTACGGCAGCAGCGACGTCGTCCACGGGGTCTCCCTCGGGCTCGAGCCGGGCCACGTCACGGCACTCGTCGGCCCGAACGGCAGCGGCAAATCGACGGTGCTGCGCTCGATCGCCCGCCTGCATCCGATCACCGAGGGCGAGGTTGTGCTGCGCGATGCGAGCGCCGCCGGCGACGACGCGCCGCAGGATGCGCCCGAGCAGCAGGCGCGCGTGTTCAGCCCGCGGGAGTTCGCGCGCCTTGTCACGCTCTTTTCGCAGTCGCGGCAGGCGCCGCAGGGCATCACGGTGCGCGAGGTCGTCGCGTTCGGCCGCCACCCGTACCGCCGCCGGTTCTCGGGCCTCACCGAGGTCGACCGGGCCGCGATCGACGGCGCGATGGCCCGCACAGGCATCGCGCCGATGGCCGACCGTGCCGCTGGCGAACTCTCGGGCGGCGAACTGCAGCGCGTGTGGCTCGCGGCCTGCCTCGCGCAGGACACGGGCGTCGTGCTGCTCGATGAGCCGACGAACCACCTCGACCTCCGCTACCAGTTCGAGACGCTCGAGGTCGTGCGCGATCTCGCCGAGGTGCAGGGTGCCGCCGTCGGCATCGTGCTGCACGACCTCGACCAAGCCGCTTCAATCGCCGACACCCTCGTGCTCATGCGCTCAGGGCGCATCCACGCCGTCGGCGAGCCCCTCGCCGTGCTCACCGCCGAGCACATTCGCGAGGTCTATGAGATCGACGTCGAGGTCTTCTTCGACGCTGACGCAGGCCGCCTGCGTATCGATCCGGTCGGTCGGCATGTCCGGTCGGCTTCCCCAGGCGACCCGAGCACTCGGGTCGGCATCCCCTACGAAAGTGAGCACCACGCATGACCCGCACTTCGCGGCTCGCCGCCCTCACGGCGATGGCCGGTATTGCCGCCGTCGCCCTCGCCGGCTGCGGCACGACCGAGGTTGAGACGCCCTCGACCGATGAGGCATCGGCCGACGTCTCGGCCACCTGCGCCGACGACACGACCACGACGTCGACCGGCCCCGTCACGATCACCGACCAGCTCGGCCGCACCGTCGAGCTCGACGAGCCGGCAAAGCGCGTCGTCGTGCTCGAGTGGCAGGAAGTCGAAGACGTCCTCAGCCTCTGCGTCAACCCGGTCGGCGTGGCTGACCCCGAGGGCTACAGCACGTGGGTGAGCGCCGAGGAGCTGCCCGAGGGCACGGCCGACGTCGGCCAGCGAGGCGAGCCCGACCTCGACTCGATCTACGCGCTCGACCCCGACCTCATCATCGTCGAGGCGTTCACCGCCGACGACGAGCAGCTGAAGAAGCTCGAGGAGGGCGACGTGCCCGTGCTCGCGACGGTCGGCGCCGACAGCGACGGCCAGATCGACAACATGAAGACCGTGTTCTCGACGATCGCCGAGGCGCTCGGCCGCAGCGACCGCGCCGACCAGATTCTCGACGAGTTCGACGCGTACCTCGCCGACGCGAAGGAGCAGCTCGCCGACTCCGACGCCGCCGGCGAAGAGTTCCTCTACATCGACGGCTGGCTCGAGAGCGGCAACCTCTCGATTCGTGCCTACGGTGAGGGCGCCCTGTTCACCGAGCTCGGCGCCGAGCTTGGCCTGAAGCCCGTGTGGACGAGCGACCTCGAAGCCGAGTACGGCGACGGCGGCGTGAACAACGAGTACGGCCTCTCGCAAATCGACGTCGAGTCGCTCACCGCGATCGGCGACGCGATGATCATCTACGCGAATGACGGCGCAGAAGAGAACTACGTCACCGAGCTCGAGAAGAACGAGGTGTGGCAGTCGCTGCCCGCCGTGCAGGAAGACCGCGCCTACGCGTTCCCGCCGAACGTGTGGGGCGCCGGCGGCCCCCGCTCGGTGATGCAGGCGATCGACGGATACGTCGAGATCCTCTCGTAGGTTGCGCACGACCCTCGAAACCGCGCCCCGGGAGCGCGCCGCCATCGTGCGGCCCGCTCCCGGGGGCGTTCCCGGCGCCCTCGCGGCGATCGCGGGCCTGCTCGTGGCCGTCGCGCTCGTCGCCGGGTGGCACCTCACCCAGGGCACCTCGGGCGTCGGCTTCGGCGACCTGATCGCCTACTTCGGTGGTGCCCAAGAGACGGTCGGCGGCGTGCCGATCGGCGACATCTTTGCGGGCTCGCGCCTCCCCCGTCTCCTCGCCGGCATTGCGGTCGGGCTCGCGCTCGGCGTCGGCGGCATGCTGCTGCAGTCGATCACGCGCAACGTGCTCGCCTCGCCCGACACCCTCGCGGTGACCTCGGGCTCGCACCTCGCGCTCACGGCGGTCGCGGCGTTCGGGATCTCGGTGCCGATCTGGGCCTCAACCGGGGTCGCGTTCATCGGCGGCATCGGCGCGGCCGCGATCGTGCTCGGCCTCGCGGGCCGCTCCAGCGGCACCGCAACGACCCGACTCATCCTCGCGGGCTCGGCGCTCGCGATGGCGTTCGACGCCCTCACCGGCATGCTGCTCATCCTCTTCAAGGAGTCGACGATCGGCCTGTTCGCGTGGGGCTCCGGTTCGCTCGCGCAGCTGAGCATCGACGCCTCGCTGCGGGCGCTCCCCCTCATCTTCGTCGTGCTCATCGCGGCGATGCTGCTGAGCCGACGCCTCGATGTGCTCGGCCTCGGCGACGACGCGGCCGCCTCGCTCGGCGTACCGCTGCGCTCGACCCGGCTCATCGCGATCGTGCTCGCCGTCCTGCTCTCAAGCACGGCCGTCACCGTCGCGGGCCCGATCGCGTTCGTCGGCCTCGGCGCGCCCGTGCTCACGCGCCTCCTCGCGACGAAGGTGCGCGGCCTCGGCCGCCACGTGCTGCGCCTGCCCGCCTCGGGCCTCGTCGGCGCCCTGCTCGTGCTGCTCGCTGACGCGGTGCTGCGCGCGATCCTCGGCGCCGAGTCGGCCACGTCGATCCCCACGGGCATCCCCACCGCGCTCCTCGGCGCGGTCATGATCGTCATCCTCGCGATGCGGCTGCGCGATTCCGGCCCCGTGCGCCAGCCGCCGCAGGCGAACCACGGCCTGCGCACGCGGCACCGCTTCACGCTCGTCTGGGCGATCGCGGCGGTCGCACTCGTCGCCGCGGCAATCGTCGGCCTGCTCGCCGGCAGCATCTGGCTGAAGACCGGCGACATCTCGGTGTGGCTGCAGGGCAGCGCCCCGAGCCTCATCGACCGCGCGCTCGACGAGCGCCTGCCCCGCGTCGGCGCCGCCGTGCTCGCCGGTGCCGCGCTCGGCCTCGCGGGCACGGTCGTGCAGTCGACCGTGCGCAACCCGCTCGCCGAACCGGGCCTGCTCGGCATCACCGCCGGCGCGGGGCTCGGGGCCGTGATTATCGTCACGGCGGGGATACCGGGCCGCGCCCCGCTCATCGCGATGGCGGTGCTCATGGGACTGCTCACGTTCACCCTCGTCGCCCTGCTCGCCTCGCGCGGTGGACTCCTCCCCGACCGGTTCGTGCTCATCGGTATTGGCTGCGGTACCGGCTTCAGCGCGATCAGCACGTTCCTGCTGCTGCGCGCGAACCCGTACGACACCCCGCGCATCTTCACGTGGCTGTCGGGCACGACGTACGGCCGCACGCTCGTCGACCTCGCGCCGGTCGCGATCGCTCTCGTGCTCACGATCCCCCTGCTCATCAGCCTGCGCCGCGAGCTCGACCTGCTCGCGGTCGACGAAGACACGCCCCGCGTGCTCGGCGTGCGGCTCGGCCGAACCCGCTTCGTCGTGCTCGCAATCGCGGCGGTGCTCGCCGCCGTCGCGGTCGTCGCGATCGGCGTCATCGGCTTCGTCGGCCTCATCGCCCCGCACCTCGCCCGGGCGCTCGTGGGCTCGCGGCACAGCCGCGTGATCCCGGTGTCGATGCTGCTCGGCGGGCTGCTCGTCTGCGTCGCCGACATGCTCGGTCGATCGCTCATCGCGCCGTCGCAGCTGCCGGCGGGCCTCATGATCGCGCTCATCGGCGCGCCGTACTTCGTCTGGCTACTGCGCAGCTCGCGAAGTTGACGCTCCGCGTCGCCGAGGTATCGACACGCCTCGGCGACGTGTGTAGTGTGGCCCGCAGTGACACGGGGTGCCGCATCTGCGGCTGAGATGACACCCGTTGAACCTGCTCCAGTTCGTACTGGCGAAGGGATTGTCCAGCTACTTCGTCGTGTGCGCCCGAGCGGTGCCACGGTGCCGTTCGTCGCGCTCCCGCCGCAGTGAGCGTGACGGCCCTTTGCCGTTTCCAGAAGGGCCAACATGACCACCGCTTCCACCCACAACCCCGCCGCGCGCCGACGCTGGCGCCGGCTCGGAGCATCCGTGCTTGCCGCCGCGTCGCTCGCGCTCACCGCCTGCGCCGCCGGCCCCGCCGACTCGGCCGACGGCCTCACAACCGTGCGCTTTGCGCTCGACTGGACGCCGAACACGAATCACACCGGCCTCTACGTCGCGATCGAGCGCGGCTACTTCGCCGACGCCGGCATCAACGTCGAGATCGTGCCGTACAACTCGTCGAGCCCGGGCGTGCTCGTCGACTCGGGCCAGGCCGACTTCGGCATCGGTTTCCAAGAGAGCACGTCGGTCGCGATGGCGGCCGGGGCCGACCTCGTCTCGGTGCTCGCGGTCGAGCAGACGTGGACCACGAACATCAGCGTGCTCGCCGACCGCGACGACATCCAAAGCCCCGCCGACCTCGACGGGCTCACGTACGGCGGCTTCGGCTCGGCGACCGAGAACGCGAAAATGCGCGCGATCATTCAGGCCGCCGGCGGCAAGGGCGAGTTCGACACCGTCGTGCTCGACACCTCGGCCTACGAGGCGCTCTACTCGGGGGAGGTCGACTTCACGGTGCCGTTCGTCGCGTGGGAGGGCCTCGACGCGGCCCACCGCGGCATCGACCTCAAGGGCTTCGCGCCCACCGACTACGGGTTCCCCGACAACTACCAGGTGATCGTCATCGGCAATGGCGGCTGGCTCGACGAGCATCCCGACCTCGCGGCCGGCTTCACGCAGGCGCTTGCGCACGGCTACGAAGACTCAATCGCCGACCCGGCGGCGGCCGCAGAGATTCTGCAGGAGCAGAACGCCGACGTGCTCACCGACCTCGATTTCCTCGTCGAGAGCCAGGAGCTGCTCGCGAGCGACTACATGCTCGACGAGCACGGCGAGTTCGGCGGGCAGACGCTCGAGCAGTGGACCGAGCTCGGCGAGTTCCTGCTCGACGAAGGCCTGCTCGTCGACGCGAACGGCGACCCCATCACCGAGGCGCCCGATTGGTCGGAGTTCTTCACGAATGCGTACCTCGATGACTGAATCACGGGGCGGGATGCGCGGGCTCCACACCCGCGCCTGGGTTCCGGTCGCGCTCGTGGCAGCCGCGATCTGCGTGTGGGAGCTCGTCGCGCACGCGAGCGGCGTGCGGCCCCAGGTGCTGCCCTCCCCCTCGCGGGTTCTCGCCGAGGGCTGGGATCAGCGCGAGGTGCTGCTCGGGCACACACTCTCGACGCTCGGGGTCACGGCGGCCGGCTTCGCACTCTCGCTCGGGTGCGCGTGGGTGATCGCGGTCGTGGCAGACTTCTTCCCCGCGCTGCGGCAGGGGGTGACGCCGCTGCTCGTCGCGTCGCAGACGATTCCGGTGATCGCGATTGCGCCGCTCGTCGTGATCTGGTTCGGGTTCGGGCTCTGGCCGAAGATGCTCGTCGTCGCGCTCGTCACGTTCTTCCCGCTCGCCGTCGGGCTCATCGAGGGCTTCGGGGCGGCCGGGAGCGAGGCGACGCGGCTGCTGCGCAGCATGGGCGCGGGGCGCATCCGCCGGTTCGCGTTCGTGCGGCTGCCGTCGGCAATGCCGGCGTTCTTTACCGCGCTGCGCATCGGCATCACGTACGCCGTGACGGGCGCGATCTTCGCCGAGTACGTCGGCGCCCGGTCGGGCCTCGGCATCTACATGAGCGTGCAGAAAAACGCGTTCCGCACCGACCTCGTGCTCGCCGCGGTCGCGATCACCGCGCTCGTGAGCGTGGCGCTCTACCTCTCGACGTACCTCGTCGAGCGGCTCCTGATTCCCTGGCACTCACGTCTTCGAGGGGTGGCGCCATGACCGGCGCGGCGCCGCGGCTGCGCCTCAGCGACGTGTCGAAGTCGTTCGCGCTGCGTCGCAGGCACGAGCGGCTCGTGCTCGACGGCATCTCGTTCGACGTCGAGGCGGGCGAGTTCATCGCGATCGTCGGCCCCTCGGGCGCGGGCAAGTCGACGCTCATGAACCTCGTCGCTGGCCTCGACCGCCCCACGGCCGGCGGCATCGAGGTCGACGGTCGCGCCGTGACGGGCGCGGGCGGGCACGCGGCATACATGCCCCAGCGAGACCTGCTGTTCCCGTGGCGCACGGTGCTCGCAAACGCGGCGCTCGGGCTCGAGGTGCGCGGTGTGCCCCGGGCACGCGCCCGAGCCCAGGCGCAGGAGCTGTTTGCCGAGTTCGGTCTCGCGGGATTCGAAGACGCGCACCCGAGCGAGCTCTCGGGCGGCATGCGGCAACGGGCGGCGCTCCTGCGCACGGTCGTGCAGGGTCGGCCAACGCTGCTGCTCGACGAGCCGTTCGGCGCCCTCGACGCGCTCACGCGCCTGCAGCTGCACGCGTGGCTGCAGCGGGTGTGGGCCGAGCATGCCTGGACGGCGCTGCTCATCACCCACGACATTCGGGAAGCGCTCACCCTCGCCGACCGCGTCGTCGTGCTGAGCCAGCGCCCCGCGACCGTGCAGCGCATCCTGACCGTCGACCTGCCGCGACCCCGCGACGCCGACGTCATGACGAGCCCCGAGTTCGCTCGGCTCGAGCGCACGCTCCTCGCGACGATCAGCGGCACGCCCGAGGCGGAGTTCGCGGCGACGCCGGGTTCGGCGCTGAGCTAGTCAACCGCGGGTCGGTGCGGCGGGCGACCCCGCGTATCCGGCCCGCGGCTCGGGTTCGGCCTCGCGCGCTAGGAGCCGGCCCGCTCGACGTCGGCGAGGAACTCGACGAGTAGCCGAGCCGTAAGGTCGGGTTTCTCGCGTACGAGCGCGTGGGTCGTGCCTGGCACGATCGCGAGCTCGGCGCGGGGAATCGCCGCCGCGATCGCGAGCGAGTGGTCGGGTCGCACGGCGTCGCGGTCGCCCGCCATGACGAGGGTGCGGGCACGGATGGCCGCGAGCGCCGCGGGCTCGAGGTTCGGCTCGCTCCCCCACAGGCGCAGGAGCTTCTCGAGCATGGCGTCGTGATGCTCGGGCCCGTCGGGCGAGAGTCGCTCGTACGCCTCGCGCTCGGCCGCGTAGTCGGGGCCCTCGTCGCCGAGCGGCGCGAGCGGCGGGAGCGCGCCCGCCGCGGGGTCGAAGGCCGTGGGGTCGAGGTTCGCGCTGATCGCGACGATCGACCGCGGCCGTTCGGGCTGCCGCAGGGCGAGCAGGAGCGCGAGAATGCCGCCGTCGCTGTACCCGACGAGGTGGGGATGCGCGAGGTCGTGCGCGTCGAGGTAGGCGACAAGGTCGTCGAGCATCGCGTCGTAGCCGTAGTCGCCCGCGATGTCGGCCGAGCGGCCATGACCCGGTCGCTCGTACGCGTACACGCGATGCGTCGCCGCGAGCGCCTCCTGCTGCGGCCGCAACGATTCGAGGGAGCAGTACCCGCCGTGCAGCAGCACGACCGGCGAGCCGTCGCCCTCGACCTCTTCGTAGAGGTCGTGCCCGTTGATGGCGATGCGCGTCACGACTGCGCCTTTGCGAGTGTCTGCCCGAGTTGGCTGAGGAGCTCGCGCTCCTCAGCGTCGGTGAGCCCCGCACCGTGTGGGTTCGGGATGCCGTGCTCGAGGTCGTAGCGAAGCGAATCACCGAGTGTGTCGGCGAGCGGCCGCAACGTGAGCCCCGCCGCTCGGGCTCGCTCGGTCGAGCGCGCGTTCATGCCGTACCAGTCTCGGGCGGCGATCCACAGCGGCAGCGAGCGTGGGCCCATCCACTGCGAGACTTCGTGCTCGTCGAGCCACGTTTCGGGCGCCGTCACGACCTCGGCCGCGCTGTTCGCAGCGGCCCGGGCTGCTTCAAGGTGGGCCGGGAGCGGATGCGCGTCGCCGAGCGCGTTGAACGCGCCGGTCGCGCCGCCGGTCGCAAGCCTCACGATGAACTCGGCAAGGTCGCGCACATCGATGATCGAGGTCGGGAGTTCGGGGGCGTCGGGCGCGAGCACGCGACGTTCGTCGTTCGAGGGCGCGGCGAATCGGCGCACCCAGTAGCTGGTGCGCCCCGTCGGGTCGCCCGGTCCCCCGATGAGCCCGGGCCGCACGATCGCGGCACGCTGCGGGCCGAACACGTCGATGACGGTGCGTTCGCAGGCGACCTTCGCCTCCCCGTACTCCGCCATGCTCGCCATTTCGTCGCCTTCGAGTGGCGGGAGCAGTTCGCCTGACTCGTCGGCGCCGATCGTCGCGTGGCTCGCGTACGCGCTGCAGCTTGAGACGTAGACGTACTTCGCGGCGCCTCGCTCGAGGTCACGCACCGCGCGGCGCACCTGGCCGGGCTCGCGCGCGAGATCGACCACCGCATCCCAGGATTCGTTACCCACGCCGTGCAGGGCGTCGTCGGTGTCGCGATCGGCTCGCACGAACCGGGCACCGGTCGGTACCGGCGCGCTGCCCCGGGCGAGGCAGGTGACGACATGGCCGTCACGGAGGGCAGTTTCGGCGACCGTGTGGCCGAGCCAGGCGGTGCCGCCGAGCAGGAGCAACTTCATGCCCTCAGCCTTGCAGCCGTGCGTGAAAGCGGGGTGGCCGTTCGCGTTCGGCGGAGGCCGCGCATCCGAGCCAACAGCTGTCGCTTGCTAGGGTCGGCGGCACCATGTGACGAAGGAGACACGCACCATGAAGCCGCTTCGAATGCTCGTACCGGTCGCGATCGCGACCCTCGCCCTCACCGCCTGCCAGTCGGGTGGCAGCACGCCAACGGACACGGGTGCCGAGACGACCGAGGCGTCCGGCGGCTCGGCGGGTTCGGCCGCGCTTGAGGACGGCGTGCTCACCGCCTGCTACACGGGCGACTACCGGCCGTTCAGCTACGACAACCCCGACACGGGCGAGCGCGAGGGAATCGATGTCGCGCTCATGGAGAATCTCGCGGAGCAGCTCGACGTCGAGCTGGAGTGGGAGAGGACGTCGTGGTCGGACCTCATGGAGACGTTCCTCGACTCGTGCGACATCGCGGTCGGCGGCATCTCGGTCACCGACGAGCGCGCCGAGCAGGTTGCGTTCAGCGATCCGGTGATCGTCGGCGGCAAGGCCGCGATCACGACCTGCGGGCGCGAGGAGGACTTCGACGAGCTCGACGAGGTCAACCAGCCCGACACGACGCTGATCACCCCAGTCGGCGGCACGAATGAGGAGTTCGCCGACGAGAACGCGCCCGAGGCCGACATCGTGCGCTACGACGACAACAACACGATCTTCGATCAGATCGTCGCGGGCGATGCCGACGTCATGATCACCGACGCGCCCGAGGTCGTGTGGGCCGCGCACGAGCATCCGGAGCTCTGCGAGGTGAACGCCGCCGACCCCTTCACCGACGCGACGCTCGCGTACATGCTCCCGCTCGACGACCCCGAGCTCGTCGACACCGTGAACGCGTGGCTCGCGGGCACGTACGACGACGGCACGTGGGATGCAGCGGTCAGCGACTGGTTCGGCGACGACTCGGTGTTCTCGGCGGAGCAGTTGCAGGAGACGCTCGGCTAGGCGCCGCGAGGCGGGCGGATACGCGTGCTCAGGCGCGTGTCAGGCGCTAGGCGAGCTCGCGTCGAGCTCGGCTGCGAGGCCGTTGATGAGCGCGCGGAGGCCGCGCTCGAACGAGGTGGCGTCGACGCCCGTGCGCTCCGTGACGACCTTGAGGGCGTCGGCGAGATTCGGGAGGTCTCGCGCCTCCTGCGTGCGCGCGCCCGCGTACGAGCCGAAGGCTGACCCGAGCACGAAGTCGCGCACAGCGAGGCCCGCCTCGACGGCGTCGGCCGCACTCCAGCCCGCGCCGATGAGCACGCCGTACACCGCGTCGGCCATGCGCAGCTGCGACTCGAGGTTCGTGACGCCGCGCGCGAGCAGCGGAATCACGCCGGGATGCTCGTGGAGCACCCGCCAGTAGCTGCGCGCCCACGCGGCCAGCGCCGCCCGCCACTCGGACCCCTCGAGCACGGTCATGTCGACGGTCGCGAGCACCGCATCGACCACCGCGTCGGCCACCGCATCCATGGTTGCGAAGTGGTTGTAGATCGACGGCCCCTGCACCCCGAGGCGCGCGGCCAAGCCACGCGTCGTGAGCTGCGCTGGGCCGCCCTCGCCGATGAGTTCGAGCGCGACCGCGACGATGCTCTCTCGCGTGAGCTTGGGAGAAGTCGGCCGACCCATGCCCTCCAGATTAGCGCCGGGTCGACCTCCGCCTCGGCGCCGCGTTAGGCGTCGTCGGCGATGCGAACGAGCATCTTGCCCGTGTTCGCGCCGTGCATCATGTCGAGGAACGCGTCGACGGCGTGGTCGATGCCGTCGACGATCGTCTCGTCGTACACGATCTTGCCCGCGCCGAACCAGACCGACATGCGCTCCTGGAACTCCGGGGCGAGGTGCACGTAGCCGCCGAGGGTGAAGCCCTTGAGCGTGAGCCCACGCGTGATGATGTTCGCCATGTTGTCGGGGCCCGCGGGCTTCGCGGCCTCGTTGTAGAGGGCGATCGCACCGCAGAGCGCGATGCGGCCTCCGGGGTTCATGACGTCGAGTGCCGCCTCGAGGTGGTCGCCGCCGACGTTGTCGTAGAACACGTCGACGCCCTCGGGTGCGAGCTCACGCAGCTGCTCGCGCACGGGCGCATCCTTGTAGTTGAAGGCGGCGTCATAGCCGTATTTCTCGGTGAGCAGCGCGACCTTTTCCGCAGAGCCCGCCGAGCCGATGACGCGCTTCGCTCCAAGGAGTCGCGCGAACTGTCCGGCCGCGGTGCCGACGGCGCCGGCCGCGCCCGAGATAAACACCGTGTCGCCTTCGCGCAGATCGGCGATCGCCGTGAGGCCAACGTACGCGGTCATGCCGGTCATGCCGAGGATGCCGAGGCGTACCGACAGCGGAACGCCCGGCAGCTCGGGCACGGCACGGAACTCCGCCGCGTCGGCCTGCGCAATGTCGCGCCAGCCGAGGTCGTGCTGCACGAGCGTGCCAACCGGCAGCTCGTCGGCCGCCGACTCGATCACGTGCCCGATCGCGCCACCGGTCATCGTCTCGTCGAGCGCGAACGGCGGGGTGTAGCTCTTCACGTCGTTCATGCGCCCGCGCATGTACGGGTCGACCGAGACGAAGGCGTTCCGCACCCGAACCTCGCCTGGTGCGAGGTCGCTGTACTCGACCGTGACGGTGCGGAAGTTGTCGTGCGTGGGCCAGCCGGTCGGGCGGGTGGCGAGCTGAATCTGCGTGCTGGTGATGTTCGTCATGGGGGTCTTTCCTCGGAGGGTGGTCGGTGGGTTCGGGGCGGCCGCTAGAGCGCGAGGCCGACGGCGAGCGCGATGACGCCAAGCGCGGGGATCACACCCTGCTTCAGCGCGGCGGCGGACTTGTCGGGGCTCGAGAGCAGCAGCACGAGCGAGGCGGCGACCATCGATCCCGCGCCGGTGAATACGAGCGTGACGCCGATCGCCGACTGGCCGATGGCGAACAGCACGATGCCGAGCGCAACGGCGATCGCGAGGAAGAGGTTGTAGAAGCCCTGGTTGAACGCGAGCTCTTTCTGCACGGCCGCCTCCTCGGGCGTACCGGTGCCGAAGGTCTTGCGCGCGAGCGGGCCGGTCCAGGCGATCGACTCGAGATAGAAGATGAAGACGTGCACGAGCGCCGCGACGCCGGTGAGCACGAGGCCCGTGATGATCATGAGAAAACTCCCGACGTCGGCGCGCTTGGCACGCGCGTGTAATGAACTGGTCGGTCTACTATATACTGAACTGGCCAGTACACAATGGGGAGCATCGCATGGGCCGTAGCCAGACATTTGATACCGCCGAGGTGGTGCGAGCCGCGCGCGAGGTGTTCTGGGCACGCGGCTACGAACAGGCGTCCCTGCCCGAGCTCGAGGCGGCGACCGGCCTCAACCGCTCGAGCATCTATCACGCGTTCGGCTCGAAGCGCGGCCTCTTCGATGCCGCCGTCGAGAGCTACCTCAACGAGGTGATTCGCCCGCGACTGCGCCCGCTCACCGGCGCCGAGGTCGCGCGGGATGCGCTCGACGAGTACCTCACCGGGCTTCGGGCTGCGCTCCTGCGGACCGACAGCCTGCCCGCCGCGAACGGCTGCCTGCTCGTGAATACGGCGAGCTCCCCCATCGCGCACGACGAGGCTGTGGCCGAGACGGTCCGCGCCTACGCTGCCGAGCTGCGCGCGGCCGTGACCGCGGGCATCCGAGCCCACCTACCCGAAGCACCGGCGTCGAAACTGCAGACCCTCGCCGACGTGTGCACAAGTAACGTGATCTCGGCACTCGCACTCGTACGCATCAGCCCCGAAGATGCGGTGCGGTCGCTCGACGCGACGCGGGCACTGATTTCCACGCACTGAGTCGAGTCGCGCCCCCGGCAGGAATCGAACCTGCGACCAAGAGATTAGAAGGCTCCTGCTCTATCCGCTGAGCTACGGAGGCAACTCCCCGATTCTAGCGAAGCCGCGCCGCTCCGACGAGACTGCTGACTACGATGGAGCCTCATGAGCTCAAGTGTGCAGAAGAACGACCGCCTCGTCTGGATCGACTGCGAGATGACCGGGCTCGACCTCGAGGTCGACGAGCTCTGCGAGATCGCGGTGTTCGTCACCGATGCCGAGCTGAACGTGCTCGACGAAAAGGGGCTCGACATCGTCATCAAGCCCTCGCAGGCCGCGCTGGACAATATGGGCGATTTCGTCACGAAGATGCACCGCACGTCGGGCCTCGCCGACGAGATTCCGAACGGCGTCGATGTCGCGGATGCGCAGCGGCAGGTACTCGAGTACGTGCGGCAGTTCGTGCCGGCCGAGCGCACCGCGCCGCTCGCCGGGAACACGATCGGCACCGACCGGATGTTCCTCGCGAAGCAGATGCCGGAGCTCGACGGCTACCTCCACTACCGCAACGTCGACGTGTCGACGCTGAAGGAGCTCGCCCGCCGCTGGTACCCGCGCGTCTACTTCCAGGCCCCCGAGAAGCACGGCGGTCACCGCGCCGCGGCCGACATCCTCGAGTCGATTCGCGAGCTTCGTTACTACCGCGCGGCGCTCATCGTCGCCGACCCGGGCCCCGACAGCGACTCCCTCAAGGTCCTGTCGCAGCGCATCGTCGACGAGTTTGCGCCGCTGCTCGAATCGTGATGTAAGATCGTGTGGTTGCCGCCTCGCGCGGCGACATGGTGGGTATAGCTCAGCTGGTAGAGCGCTTGGTTGTGGTCCAGGAGGTCGCGGGTTCAAGCCCCGTTACTCACCCCATATGAGAGAGGTTCAAACCCTCGACAAGAGTAACCACTCTTTGTCCGGTTTGAACCTCTCTCTTCTTTTTCGCCTCTGCAGCCCAGTTGAGCGCATTCATTTGCTCCTCGGTATCGCAGAGCGAGCCGAAGGGGCGTTCGTACTCGACTCTCACATCCCCTTCTTCCTCAACGAAGATTCGGTGGAAGAACGCCTGATTGCACAGTCGTCGGTTCGCATCATCCGCTCGCTCGTAAACTTTCACGATGTTCGCAAGCAACCCGAGCGAGTCATCGAGGTTTGCTCTCGCTGACGCATACTCATCGTGGAGCGCTTCGATTCGGTGCTGAATGTCTCCGATCTGATCCGCGATGCGATCCTGCTCCTGCTTCAACAGGTCGATCGGTACCGCCCCCGCATAGTGGGCTTGCAACAGTTTCATTCGCTCATCGTCAAGATGGTCGCGCTCGCTCGTCAGCCGTGAAAGCTCTTTCGGGACTGCTGCACGAGTAGGTGACATCTGGTCTGGCTTGCCCGCGTGGTGGGCCTGGAAGGATGTTGCTG
>NZ_KB907081.1 GCF_000381765.1 [Zimmermannella] faecalis ATCC 13722
CCACCCTTCTAAGGGCACCACCCGCCAACACCCGGTGGACGTGCCCCAGCACCCCAGCGCATCCCGAATTCACGCCCGCACACGCAGGCGACACCGCACCGGCACACCCGCCGAAGCGGTACTCGGAGTGCGCTGGGGCATGCGCCAGTGGTGGAACAGGGAAACGAACGATGGCCACGGTCGCAAAGACCGTGGCCATCGTCGTGATCGCGAGATCGAGTGATCGTGCAGCGGGCTAGCCCTTTCGGCGCTGCATGATGTCGAGCACCGTGCCGGCGATGAGTACGAGGCCGACGAGGAGGATGACGAAGATGCCGAGGCCCGGTCCGAAGCCGTAGCCCGCGACGTTCGCCAGGGTCGCGATCGCGTCGATCACAGAGACGACGCCTGCGATAAGGGCGACCACCCACGACGAGATGAGCACGGGGCGCTTCGTCGAGTAGCCCGAGAAGATCGTGAGACCGATCGTGCCGAGGAACAGAATCAGCAGCAGCACACCATCGCCCGACTGGATGAAGCTCGCCGAGACGCTGAATCCGAACGCGCTCGCCGAAACGGCGGGGAGGAAGAGGCCGATGAATCCGACGACGGCGGCGATTACGACGCCGACCTGGCCCCACGTGAACTTGTTGAGGAAGCTGTTCGGGTCGTCACTCGCCCGCTTACCCGCGCGCTGACCGGCATCGTTGAGGAAGCTCTTCGCGCCCTGCGCCATCTGCTGCGCACCATCGAAGAACTGGTTCGCGCCGCCCTGCTGCTGGCCGGGCTGGCCCTGCTGGCCGGGCTGACCTGGCTGGCCGTACTGACCCTGCTGCGGGCTCTGCGCCCAGTGCGGAGCTTCCTGGCTCTGGCTACCCTGTGCTTCCTGTGCCGGCTGCTGCGCCGGCGGCTGATTCTGCGCACCCTGCTGCTGGCGAATCCAGTTACCGAGTTCCGGGTAGCAGTTCGGGTTCGCGAGAATGGCCGACCACAAGTCGGGGCGCACGGCAGCGGCCCGTGCGAGCGTCGCGGCGTCGGTGGTCGGGCTGGCGAGTTCTTCGGCGGTGAAGCTGCCGGGTTCGCGATCGGTCATCGTGGTCTCCATCCAGTTGTCCGCGGCGAGGCGGGTCGTCGTGCCGGCCCTGCGGTTTTCCGACACCTGCGGGCATCCTACCTAGAGAGCAAATACGGGCTAGAGAGCAAATACGTCAGTACCTGCACAACGCCGAACTCGTCGTTACTCGGCGCGAGGTAGTTCGCGACGTCGCGCACGCCCGGATGCGCGTTCGCCATCGCGAACGACCAGTCGCCCGTGCCCATCATTTCGAGGTCGTTGAGGTAGTCACCGAACACGACGGTCTGGGCTGGCGTAATGCCGAGCGCCTCCTGCAGGTCGCGAACGCCGTGCCCCTTGTGCACGCCCGGCACCATGATGTCGACCCAGTTCGCGCTCGAGACGACGACCTGTAGATCGTTCGCGATGTCGCCGAGCAGCGCATCCGCGGCCGCCTGCGAACCCGAGAACGCGAAGATCGCGAGCTTCAGCGCGGGCTCGCCGACCTCGAGCATGTCGTCGACGACGTCGAGCTTCTTGTAGTACCGCGACGCCTCCGCGAGGAACGCGTCGTCGGCGCGCTCGACATACGCGCCGTGCGCGCCGCAGTAGACCACGCCGAGGTCGAACTCTTTCGCCTCGCGCACGATGGTCGCGACGCGCTCAACCGTCTCGTTGCTGATGACCGTGGTCGAAACGATCTCGCCGCCGTGCACGACGATGTTGCCGTTCTCGGCGATAAACGAGCCGCCCTGCAGGCCCGGGAACATGTGCTCGAGCGTCGCGAGCTGCCGCCCGCTCGCCGGCACGAACGTCACGCCGCGCGAGCGCACGAGGTCACGAAGCTCATCGAATCCCTCAGGGAACTGGTTGCCCGAGGTGAGCAGGGTGCCGTCCATGTCGCACACCACGAGGCGAACGTCGACGTCAGCGGGGTCAATGGTGGTCCAGTCGGCAGTCACGAGGCCAGTCTAGGGATACGCGACACCCGGCTGTCCGAACGTAGAATTCTCGGCATGGCCACCCCGAAGATCCTCCTTTATTACGTCTTCACTCCCCTGGCCGACCCCGAGGCGATCCGGCTCTGGCAGCACACGCTGTGCGAGCAGCTCGGCCTGCGCGGTCGCATCATCGTCTCGCCGCACGGCATCAACGGCACGCTCGGGGGCGACGTCATCGAGTGCAAGAAGTACGTGCGCGCACTGAAGCAGTACGCGCCGTTCGCCGGCGTCGACATGAAGTGGTCGGAGGGCACGGGCCTCGACGAGCACGGCCACTCGCTCGACTTCCCGAGACTCACGGTGCGCGTGCGTCCGGAAATTGTCGCGTTCGGGGCGCCCGACGAGCTCGAGGTGGACGAGCACGGCGTGGTCGGCGGCGGTCAACACCTGCAGCCCGACGAGCTCCACGAGTTGCTCGAGCGCAAGCCCGACGCGGTGTTCTTCGACGGCCGCAACGCGGCCGAGGCGGCGGTCGGCCGGTTCGAAGGAGCGATCGTGCCCGACACCGTGACGACACACGACTTCATTCGCGAGCTCGACTCGGGCAAGTACGACGACCTCAAAGACCGGCCCGTCGTCACGTACTGCACGGGCGGTGTGCGCTGCGAGGTGCTCTCGGCACTCATGGTGCGGCGCGGGTTCACCGACGTCTACCAACTCGACGGTGGCATCGTGCGCTACGGCGAACGCTTCGGCAACGACGGGCTCTGGGAGGGCTCGCTCACAGTGTTCGACGGCCGCGAGCACATCGACTTCGCCGAGGGCGCGAAAGTGCTCGGCCGCTGCGTACGCTGCGAGACGCCGACGCCACGGCTGCAGAACTGCGCCGACGAATCGTGCCAGCAGCGCCTCGTCGTGTGCGAATCCTGCGCGCCCCAGGCCCCGGCCTGCGACCACCACGAGCGACTCGCGAGCTAGTCGCTGAGCGACACCTCGTCGGCCGAGTCGACGCCGAGCGACTCGAGCGTGAACGTAAACACGTAGACGGCGCGGGGGTTCCACGCGCAGTCGTAATCTGCGTCGTTCTGCGCGTACTCGTGCCCGATCTCGCCCTCACCTGGCGCCGTGAAGCGAATCGGGGTGGGCGGGCACGACCCGTAGCTCGCGACGACGGCGACCGCACCATCAAGGTCGGGCGACGGCGTCGACAGGGCCGCACTCGCGAGTTCCTCGGGCACCTCGTCCCACCACGCATCCCACTCGGCCTGCGTCCGCAACAGCACCGGGTCGCCCTCGTCGAGCAAAGTCGAGAGCTGCTGCGTGTCGCCCGAGAGCAGGTCTTCCTGCCAGAGGTAGGTCGACTTCGTCGGCTCGAGCTCAGGCACCGCCACGTCGGAATCGCCGGATGGTCCCGGCAGGCTGCCAGGCGCGCCACCGGCCTCGCCCGAGCATCCCGCCAGCAGTCCGACCGCGAGCACGGCCGCCGCAATAGCGTCGGCCCGTCGAACACTCACTCGTCGCATGCGCGCCAGGATACGTGGGAAAGTTTTCCGGCCCGTGACCACCCGCTGAGGTCGCGCCACGGGCCGGAAGTCTGGGTTATGCGGGCAGCCGCAGTGGCCGCTCGTGCGCCGTCACCGGCGCGGGCAGTACCGTCGCCCCCTGCAGATAGGTATCGACGGCGGCCGCGGCCGAGCGGCCCTCAGCGATCGCCCACACGATGAGGCTCGCGCCGCGGCCGGCGTCACCCGCAACGAACACGCCGGGTTCCTCGGTCGCGTACGCGTCGTCTCGAGCGACGGCGCCCCGCTCGAGCGCCACCGACAGCTGCTCCGGAAGCGTCTCGGCGTCGGTTCCGGTGAACCCGAGCGCGAGCAGGCAGAGCTCCGCGGGAATCTCGTGTTCGGTGCCCGCCTTTGGTCGGCGCACCCCGTCGACAACCTCGGTCTCGGCGACGAGGAGCGCACGCAGCCGGCCCTCGTCGTCGGCGAGAAACTCGACGGTCGAGGCGAGGTACTTGCGCTCCCCGCCCTCCTCGTGGCTCGTCTGCACCTCGAACAGGTTCGGATGCGTCGGCCACGGCTGGCTCGCCGGACGCTCGCGCGGCGGCTGCACGCCGATCGCGAGGTTCGTCACGCTCGCGGCACCCTGGCGGTGCGCCGTGCCGATGCAGTCGGCGCCCGTGTCGCCACCGCCGAGCACGACGACGTGCTTACCGCGCGCCGAGATCTGCTCGTCGACCTGGTCGCCGCTGCTCGCGCGGTTCTGCTGCACGAGGTACTCCATGGCCGTGTACACGCCGTCGAGGTCGCGGCCGGGAATCGGCAGGTCGCGCGGCTTCAGCGCACCCGTCGCGACCACGACGGCGTCGAAGCGTTCCCGCAGCTGACGCCACGACATGTCGCGACCGATCTCGACGCCCGTGCGGAAGCGCGTGCCCTCGGCGGTCATCTGCTCGATACGCGCGTCGATTCGCGACTTGTCGAGCTTGAAGTCGGGAATCCCGTACCGCAGCAGGCCGCCGATCCGGTCGTCGCGCTCGTACACGGCCACCGTGTGCCCGGCGCGCGTGAGCTGCTGCGCCGCGGCGAGGCCGGCGGGGCCCGAACCCACGACCGCGACGGTCTGGCCGGTCAGGCGCACGGGCGGGTGCGGCTCAAGCCAGCCGTTCTCGGCGATGTCGTCGGCGATGGCCTGCTCGACCGACTTGATCGTCACGGCCGGCTGGTTGATGCTCAGCACGCACGCCGACTCGCACGGCGCGGGGCAGAGCCGCCCCGTGAACTCCGGGAAGTTGTTCGTCGAGTGCAGGCGGTCGGCGGCGAGGCGCTTCTCGCCGCGCCACGTGAGGTCGTTGAACTCGGGAATCAGGTTGCCGAGGGGGCAGCCCTGGTGGCAGAACGCGATGCCGCAGTCCATGCACCGGCCGGCTTGCCGCTGCAGAATCGCACCGTCGCGCTGCGACTGCTGCACCTCCTTGAAGTCGAGGATGCGCACCGCGACCGGCCGCTTCGGCGGCAGTTCGCGTTCGGTTACCTTGAGAAATCCGCGCGGGTCAGCCACGGGTCACCTCCTTGATCTTCTCCCAGACCTGGTCGCCGTCGGGGTCATCGCCCCGCTGATCGGCGAGGTCACGAATTGCGTGCACGGCGGCCCAGTCGCGCGGTACGAGTCGCGTGAAGCGCGACCAGTCGGCGGCGTCGAGCAGGCGGCGGGCGACGGCTGAGTCGGTGAGCTCGGCATGCCGCTCGAGCAGCACCTGCAACTCCATGATGTCGCCGTCACCGAGGCCCTGCAGCTGCAGTTCGCCGCTCGCGACGGCCTCGGGGTTCACCTTGCGCGTATCCAGGTCGAGCACGTACGCCGTGCCGCCCGACATGCCCGCGCCGATGTTCCGGCCCGTCGGGCCGAGAATCACCGCGGTGCCGCCCGTCATGTATTCGAGCGCGTGGTCGCCGGCGCCCTCGCAGATGCCGATCGCGCCCGAGTTGCGCACGAGGAACCGCTCGCCGACGATGCCGCGCAGCGCGAGCATCCCGCCCGTCGCCCCGTAGCCGATGACGTTGCCGGCGATGACGTTGCGCTCGGCGACGAACTTCGCCCGGTGGTCGGGACGCACGACGACCTGGCCGCCCGAGAGCCCCTTGCCGACGTAGTCGTTCGCGTCGCCGAACAGGGTGAGGTTGATGCCGCGCGGCACGAACGCGCCGAGCGACTGGCCCGCCGACCCAGTGAGGTTCACCTCGATCGTCCCGGGCTCGGCGCCCGCCTCGCCGAGGAGCTTCGTGAGCTCGTTGCCGAGCATCGCGCCCACCGAGCGGTCGGTGTTTGCGACCGGCAGGTCGAGCCGCAGCTTCTCGCCCGCCGCGAGCGCCTCGCGCAGTCGCGGCAGGTACGCCCAGTCGAGCTGCAGTTCGAGCTCGTGGTCTTGCTGCGTCGTGTGCTTGCGGTCGGTGCCGTCAACGACGGCGAACACCGGCTCGAGGTCGAGGCCGTCGGCCTTCCAGTGGCGAATCGCGTCGTCGGCGTCGATGAGCTCGGCGTGGCCCGTCGCCTCCTCGAGCGACCGGAACCCGAGCTCCGCGAGCAGCTCGCGCACCTCCTCGGCGATGTACTCAAAGAACGTCTCGACGAACTCCGGCTTGCCGCTGAAGCGCGCCCGCAGTTCGGGGTTCTGCGTCGCGACGCCGACGGGGCACGTGTCGAGGTGGCAGACACGCATCATGATGCAGCCCGACACGACGAGCGGCGCCGTCGCGAACCCGAACTCCTCGGCCCCGAGCAGCGCGCCGATCACGACGTCGCGCCCGGTCTTGAGCTGGCCATCCACCTGCACCGTCACGCGGCCGCGCAGGCCGTTCAGCATGAGCGTCTGCTGCGCCTCGGCGAGACCGATCTCCCACGGCGTGCCCGCGTGCTTGAGCGAGTTGAGCGGGCTCGCGCCCGTGCCGCCGTCGTAGCCCGACACGAGCACGACGTCGGCCTTCGCCTTCGCGACGCCCGCGGCAACCGCGCCGATGCCAGAGTGCGACACGAGCTTGACGTGGATGCGCGCATCGCGGTTCGCGCGCTTGAGGTCGAAGATGAGCTGCTTGAGGTCTTCGATCGAGTAGATGTCGTGGTGCGGCGGCGGCGAGATGAGCCCGACGCCGGGCGTCGCGTGCCGCGTGCGGGCAACCCAGGGGTACACCTTCTCGCCCGGCAGCTGGCCGCCCTCGCCGGGCTTCGCACCCTGTGCCATCTTGATCTGAATGTCGTCGGCGTGCGTGAGGTACATGCTCGTCACGCCGAAGCGGCCCGAGGCGACCTGCTTGATCGCGCTGCGGCGCTCGGGGTCGAGCAGCCGGTCGACGTCTTCGCCGCCCTCGCCCGTGTTCGACTTGCCGCCGAGGCGGTTCATCGCGACGGCGAGGGTCTCGTGCGCCTCCTGCGAGATCGAACCGTACGACATCGCGCCGGTCTGGAACCGCTTCACGATCTCGCTCACGGGCTCGACCTCGTCGATCGGGATCGGCGTGCGGGCCTCGGAGCGCAGTCGGAACATGCCGCGCAGCGTCTTCAGCTCGCGCGCCTGGTCGTCGACGAGCTGTGTGTACTCGCGAAACACGTCGTATCGCTGCGTGCGCGTCGAGTGCTGCAGCTTGAACACGGCCTCGGGGCTGAACAGGTGCGGGGCGCCGTCGCGGCGCCACTTGTACTCGCCACCCGACTCGAGTCGGCGGTGCACGAGCGCCGCGCGCTCCGACTGGTACGCGAGGGCGTGACGTCGCCGTGTCTCTTCGGCGACCACGCCGATGCCGACGCCGCCGAGCCGGCTCACGGTGCCGGTGAAGTACCGCTCGACGAACGGTGCCGCAAGGCCGACCGCCTCGAACGCCTGCGCGCCGATGTACGACGACACCGCCGAGATGCCCATCTTCGACATGATCTTCATGACGCCCTTGCCGAGCGCCTTAATGAGGTTGTGCACCGCCTCGTCGACGGTCACGCCCGTGAGCGAGCCCGAGCGCACGAGCTCCTCCGCCGACTCCATCGCGAGGTACGGGTTCACGGCACTCGCGCCGTAGCCGAGCAGCGTGGCGACGTGGTGCACCTCGCGCGCGTCGCCCGACTCGACGAGCAGGCCGACCTCCATGCGATGGCCCTCGCGAATCAGGTGCTGATGCACGGCGCTCACCGCGAGCAGGCTCGGAATGGGGGCGAGCTGCTCGTCGGAGTCGCGGTCGGAGATGATGATGAACTGCGAGCCCTGCTCGACCGCCGCATCCACCTCGTCGCACATGGCGTCGAGTCGGCGTTCCATGGCGTGCTCGCCCTCGGTGACCGCGTAGAGCGCCGAGATGACGCGCGTGCGCCGGGACCCTGGGGTGCGGTCAATGTGACGAATCTTCGAGAGCTCGTCGTTGTCGATCACCGGGAAATCGAGAATCACCTGGCTCGCGTGCTCCTCGGTGGCCGTGAGCAGGTTGCGCACGGGCCCGAGGCCGCTCGACATTGAGGTGACGACCGACTCGCGAATCGAGTCGAGGGGCGGGTTCGTCACCTGCGCGAACGCCTGCGTGAAGTAGTCGAACAGCAGGCGCGGACGCTCCGAGAGCACCGCGATCGGCGTATCCGACCCCATGGCGCCGAGGGGCTCCGCGCCCGTGCGCGCCATCGGCTCGATGAGCATCTTCAGCTCTTCTTCGGTGTATCCGAAGGCCCGCTGGCGGCGCACGACCGACGCCGAGGTGTGGCTCACGTGCTCGCGCTCGGGCAGGTCGTCGAGCTTGATGCGCGTCGACTCGAGCCACTTGCCCCACGGCTGCGAGCGCGCGAGCTCGAGCTTCACCTCGTCGGAGGGAATGATGCGCCCAGCCTCGGTGTCGATGAGGAACATGACGCCCGGCTGCAGGCGACCGCGGGCACGGATGCGCTCCGGGTCGAGGTGCGGCATGACGCCGGTCTCGCTCGCGACGACGACGAGCCCGTCTTCGGTGACGAGCCAGCGGCCGGGGCGCAGGCCGTTGCGGTCGAGGGTCGCGCCGACGAGCGTGCCGTCGGTGAACGAGATCGAGGCGGGGCCATCCCACGGCTCCATAAGCAGCGAGTGGAACTCGTAGAAGTCACGCAGCTGCTGCGGCATGTCGTCGGAGTTCTCCCACGCCTCGGGCACCATCATCATCATCGCGTGCGGCAGCGACCGGCCCGAAAGGGTGAGCAGCTCGAGCACCTCGTCGAACGAGCCCGAGTCGCTCAGGCCCTCGGTGATGATCGGCTCGAGCGGGCGCAGGTCGCCGAGCAGCTCGCTCTCGAGCTGCGACTGACGGGCGAGCATCCAGTGCCGGTTGCCCTCGACCGTGTTGATCTCGCCGTTGTGGGCGATCATGCGCAGCGGCTGCGCGAGCGGCCACGAGGGGAACGTGTTCGTCGAGTACCGCGAGTGCACGATCGCGAGGCGCGAGGTGAAGCGCTGGTCGCTGAGGTCAGGGTAGAAGTCTTCGAGCTGCAGCGTCGTCACCATGCCCTTGTAGGTGATCGTGCGCGCCGAGAGCGACGGCAGGTAGTCGCCGAGTTCGCGCTCGATGCGCTTACGCATGCGGAACGTGAGGCGGTCGAGCTCGATGCCGCTCGCGGCGGCGGTCGCCGAGGTGACGAAGATCTGGCGGATGCACGGCATCGCGGTGCGCGCGAGCGAGCCGAGCACGTCGGGCTCGGTCGGCACCTCCCGCCAGCCGATGACGCGGATGCGCTCCTGCGAGGCGATGCGCTCGATCGCGTGCGCGGCGGTGTCGGGGTCGTCGGTCGGGAGGAACACGAGGCCGGCGGCGTACTCCCCCGGGTTCGGTAGCGCGAAGTCGGTGACGGCGCGGAAGAACTCGTCGGGCATCTGCGTGAGGATCCCGGCGCCATCGCCGGTGCCCTCGTCAGAGCCGACGGCACCGCGGTGCTCGAGGTGGCGCAGCGCGTCGAGCGCGCCCTCGACGACGTCGTGGCCGGGCGCGCGTCGCAGCGTCGCCACCATGGCGAGGCCGCACGAATCGCGCTCAAATGCGGGGTCGTACAGGCCCTGCTTGTCGGGCGTCTGCAGCGCGCGTATCCGCTGTTGTGCCATCGCTCACCTCACTGCGGTTGGGGGTCGTCGGTGTCGTCGGCACGTCGTCGCGCCGACCCAGTTCGGCAAAGTTTACACACAGCGCAACTCGCTCTAAATATATTTCTTTCATTCATTTTGCGCGCACGGCAAAGTCGCCCGCAGGTGTCGGGCATCGCTAGGCTGGCGGCATGGCCGAGCTGGAGTTCCCGAACATCGACCTCGAGGCGTTCGAGCAGCTCGTGATTGCCGAGCTCGACGCGCTCCCCGACGAAGCCGTCGACGGCCTCGAAAACGTGGTCTTCCTCGTTGAAGACCGCCCCGAAGAGGGCTGGATGCTCGGGGTATACGACGGCGTCGATCTCACCGACCGCGGCACCTACGACTGGGGTCCGCTCCCCGACCGCATCATTCTCTTTCGCGAACCCCTGATCGAGTTCACGAGCTCACTCGACGAGCTGAAGCACGAGATTCACGTGACACTCGTGCACGAAATCGGCCACTACTACGGCATCGACGACGCGCACCTGCACGACCTCGGCTGGGGGTAGGTCAGAGCAGGGGTTCAAGGAGCGCCAACGTCTCAGCCACGCCAACGTCGGCGGGCAGCGTGACATCGGCGAGCTCGGGCGAACCCTCCGTCGCGTAGAAGGCGTCCTCCTGCGCACGCCAGTCGGCCCACCAGGAGTCATCGGCGTCGCGGAGGGTCGCACGCCGGTGGCGCAGATCGGCGTCGACCTCGAGCCACACGCCGACGTCGACGAGCGGGCGGCTCGCGCGACTCAGCGCACCGCATCCCTCGGCGACGATCAGTCCGGGGTGCACCGGCACGCCGTCGAGAAACTCGTCGGCATGCCAGTCCCACCGCCGCGGCACGACGACGTCGCCCGCGCGCACGCGGGCGAGCACATCGGTCGCGAGGTATGCCGCGCCATCGGCGAGCCCAGCCCAGCCCGGGTAAAAGTCTTCGACGCGCACGAGCTGCGCGCCGAGCGCGACCGCGACGTTCTCGGCGAGCGTCGACTTGCCGGCTCCTGAGCGGCCGTCGATCGCGATGACGCGGCTCGGTCGCCGCGACACCACCTAGCGGCGCTTCTTCTTCAGCGCCTTGATGATGCGCGGCAGCGCCCACCCCGACACGATCGTGAGCGGGGTGAGTACGGCGAGCAGCGCCACGACGTTCGGGCGGAACCGGGTGCCGTAGGCGTCGCTCAGCACGTAGCCGAGCGGCACGACGACGTCGCCGGCCTTGAACTCGACCTGGTCGATCGATTCGCTGGTCTGTGTTGCGTCACTCATAGCGCCCACGATAGGTGACATTCCTTTCACCTCGCCCACGTAGTCTGAGAAGGTGACTGACAACGACATCCAGAGCTGGCCGGGCACCCCGTATCCGCTCGGTGCGACCTACGACGGCTCGGGCACGAACTTCGCGATTTTCTCGGAGGGCGCCGAACTCGTCGAGCTGTGTCTGTTCGCCGATGACGACACCGAGACCCGCGTTCGCCTGTACGAGCGCGACGGCTTCGTCTGGCACTGCTACCTGCCGAAGGTGCTGCCCGGGCAGCGCTACGGCTACCGAATCCACGGCGACTACGACCCCGCATCGGGCCGGCGGTTCAACCCGAACAAGCTGCTGCTCGACCCGTACGCGAAGGCGATCGACGGCAACATCGAGTGGGGCCAGGAGGTGTTCTCGTACAACTTCGGCGACCCCGACAGCCGCAACGACGACGACTCGGCCGCGAAAATGCCGAAGGGCGTCGTCATCAACCCGTTCTTCGATTGGACCGGCGACCGCCACCCCCGCACCCCCTACGCCGACTCGTTCATCTACGAGGCGCACGTCAAGGGCCTCACGCAGCTGCACCCCGACGTGCCCGAGGACATGCGCGGCACGTACGCGGGCATCGCGCATCCCAGCGTGGTCGCGCACCTGAAAGACCTCGGCGTGACCGCAATCGAACTCATGCCGGTGCACGAGTTCGTGCACGACTCGACGCTCGTTGAGAAGGGCCTGCGCAACTACTGGGGCTACAACACGCTGAACTACTTCGCGCCGCACGGCGACTACTCCTCGTCTGGCAACAACGGCCAGCAGGTGCAGGAGTTCAAGACGATGGTGAAGACCCTTCACGCGAACAACATCGAGGTGATCCTCGACGTGGTCTACAACCACACCGCCGAGGGCAACCACCTCGGCCCCACGCTGAGCTTCCGCGGCATCGACAACGAGGCCTACTACAAGCTCGAGGCCGACGACCGCCGCTACTACACCGACTACACCGGCACCGGAAACTCGCTGAACATGCGCAGCCCGCACACGCTGCAGCTGATCATGGACTCGCTGCGCTACTGGGTGCTCGAAATGCACGTCGACGGGTTCCGCTTCGACCTCGCGTCGACGCTCGCCCGCGAGCTCCACGACGTCGACAAGCTCTCGAGCTTCTTCGACCTCGTGCAGCAGGATCCGATCGTGTCGCAGGCGAAGCTCATCGCCGAGCCCTGGGACGTCGGCCCCGGCGGCTACCAGGTGGGCAACTTCCCGCCACTGTGGACCGAGTGGAACGGCAAGTACCGCGACACCGTGCGCGACTTCTGGCGCGGCGAGCCGGCGACCCTCGGCGAGTTCGCGACCCGCATCACGGGCTCGAGCGACCTTTACCAGCGCGATGGCCGCCGCCCCGTCGCCTCGATCAACTTCGTGACGGCGCACGACGGCTTCACGCTGCGCGACCTCGTCTCGTACAACGAGAAGCACAACCACGCGAACGGCGAGGATGGCCGCGACGGCGAGAGCCATAACCGCTCGTGGAACAGCGGGGTCGAGGGCCCGACCGACGACCCCGCGATCAATGAGCTGCGCGCCCGCCAGCAGCGCAACTTCATCACGACGCTCATGCTCTCGCAGGGCGTGCCGATGCTGCTGCACGGCGACGAGCTCGGCCGCACGCAGCACGGCAACAACAACACGTACGCGCAAGACAGCGACATCAGCTGGGTGCACTGGGATGCTGCCGACACGGCGCTCATCGACTTCACCCGCTCACTCGCGAAGCTGCGCCACGACCACCCGACGTTCCGCCGTCGCCACTTCTTCTCGGGCCGCATCGCGAAGCGCGGCGAGGGCGAGGGACTCCCCGACGTCGTCTGGCTCTCGACCGACGGCTCGCGCATGGAGAGCGAAGACTGGAACGAGGCGTTCGTGCGCGCGATGGGCTACTACCTCAACGGCGACGCGATCGCGGGCCGCGACCGCTGGGGGCAGCGCATCAGCGACCAGAGCTTCCTCATCTACTTCAACGCGTCGGAGACCGACGTCGAAGTGACGGTGCCGAACGGCGAGATCTCGATGTCGTGGGAGGTCGTCGTCGACACGGCGCAGGGCGAGCTCGAACACGTCGAGCCCGGCGAGCAGTTCCTCATGCCGCAGCGCTCGGTCGTCGTGCTGCGCGAATGGCGCGAACCCGAGGCCGTGACATCGAGCATCGCGACGGTTGCGGCGGCGCCGACCGATCAGACCGCAATGAGTTAGGGAAGGACACCAATGCGCACCCCGGCGAACACCTATCGACTGCAGCTCGATGCGGAGTTCACCCTCGACGACGCGGCCGAGCTCGTCCCGTATCTGTCGACGCTCGGCGTCGACTGGATCTACCTCTCGCCGATCCTGCAGGCGACTGAAGGGTCGACGCACGGCTACGACGTCGTCGACCCGACCCGCGTCGACGAGTCGCGGGGCGGTCGCGCGGGCCTCGAGCGGCTCGCGGCGCGCGCGCACCAGGCGGGCCTCGGCCTGCTCGTCGACATCGTGCCGAACCACGTCGGCGTCGCCGTACCCCGGCAGAACCCGTGGTGGTGGGATGTGCTCTCCCACGGCGAGGGGTCGCGGTTCGCGAAGTTCTTCGACATCGACTGGGCCGCGGGCGAGGGCAAGCTGCTGCTGCCCGTGATCGGCGACGCCGACATGCCCACGGAGCCGGGTGCGCCCATCCGTGGCCTCGAGGTCGACCGCGAGGCGGGCGTGCTGCGCTACTACGACCACGAGTATCCGCTCGCCCCTGGATCGGCCGACGACCACGACCTCGACGTGCGCGACGTGCACGACGCGCAGCACTACGAGCTCGTGCACTGGCGCCAGGGCGACTGGTCGCTCAACTACCGCCGCTTCTTCACGGTCACCGAACTCGCCGGCGTTCGCGTCGAAGACCCCGAGGTGTGGGATGCGGCGCACGCCGAGATTCTCTCGTGGGTGCGCGACGGACTCGTCGACGGCCTTCGCATCGACCACGTCGACGGCCTTCGCGACCCGGCCGGCTACCTCGCGAAGCTGCGGGAGCGCACGGGCGTGTACATCTCGGTCGAGAAGATCCTCGAGCCCGGCGAGCGGCTCCCCCACTGGCCGATCGACGGCACGACCGGCTACGACGCGCTCGGCGAGTACGACCGCGTGCTCGTCGACGACGCTGGTCGCGACGACCTCGACGAGCAGTCGGCGGCGCTCTCGCACCACGACGTCGACGACTGGGAGACGCTCGTGCACGGCGCGAAGCGCTTCGTCACCGACGGCCCGCTCCACGCCGAGATTCGCCGCGTGGCCCGCGACCTCACCGGGAGCGCGGAGCCCGACGCGCGCACGATTGACGCCCTGAGCGAGATCGCGGCGTGCTTCCCCGTCTACCGCACCTACCTGCCCGAGGGCGTCGAATACCTCGAGCGGGCCGCGCGCGACGCCGCCGACTGGCGCAGCGACCTCGGTGACGAGATCGAGCGCGTCGCCGACCTGCTGCGAGACCCTGACAACCCGGGCGCACTGCGGTTTCAGCAGACGAGCGGCATGGTCATGGCGAAGGCGGTCGAAGATCGCTCGTTCTATCGCTACTCGCGCCTCACCTCGCTCAACGAGGTGGGTGGCGACCCGTCGATCTTCTCGCTGAGCCTCGAGCGGTTCCACGAGCTCCAGGCCGAGCGCCAGCGCGACTGGCCGACCACGCAGACCGCGCTCACGACGCACGACACGAAGCGCAGCGAAGACGTGCGCGCGCGGCTCGACGCGCTGAGCGAGGTGCCGGAGCTCTGGCGCGACTCGCTCGAGCAGCTGCTCGAGATCGCGCCGATCTCGAACCCCGCGTTCGGCAATCTGCTCTGGCAGGCGATCATCGGCGTGTGGCCCGCGAGCCGCGAGCGCCTCTACGCGTACGCCGAGAAGGCGGCGCGCGAGGCGGGCGACGTGACGACGTGGACCGAGATCGACGAGGGTTACGAGCAGCAGCTGCGCGACGCGATCGACGCGGCGTTCGACCATCCCGCCGCCCGCTCGATCGTCGCGAACCTCGTCGAGCGACTGCGCCGCCCGGGCTGGTCAAACTCGCTCTCGATGAAGACGCTGCAGCTGCTCGCCCCCGGCGTGCCCGACGTCTACCAGGGCACCGAGCTCTGGCAGCACTCGCTCGTCGACCCCGACAACCGGCGCCCAGTGCACTGGGTGGAGCGCCGCGCCGCGCTCGACGCGATTCTGCAGGGCGCGCGCCCGCAGTTCGACGACGACCTCGACCCGACCGGGTCGGTCAAGCTCATGCTCACGGTCGCGGGCCTGCGCATGCGTCGCGAGCTCCCCTCGCACTTCACCGAGTACACGCCGCTGACGGCGACCGGCTCGTCGGCCGACCACCTCATCGCGTTCGATCGCGGCGGGGTCGTCGTGCTCGCGACGCGGCTGCCGGTCGATCTCGAGCTCGGCGGCGGCTGGCACGACACCCGCCTCGAGCTGCCCGAGGGCAAGTGGGTCGACCAGTTCACGGGCGACTCGTACCGCGGCGAGGTCGCGGTTGCGCACCTGCTTGAGCACCTGCCCGTGGCGATGCTCGTGTACACCGACAACTAGGCGCCGGGAGGCACACCCCTATGCGAGACAGCCGGTTCGATGTCTGGGCCCCGTTCGCGTCGCGGATGCGCGTGGAGATCGACGATGCGACCTTCGAGATGCGGCGCGGTGACGGCGATTGGTGGCGCCCCGTCGACCTTCCCGAACTGCCGGGCGAGGTTGACTACGGCTACCTCATCGACGACGAGACGACGCCGACGCCCGACCCGCGCTCGCGCCGGCAGCCGGCGGGCGTGCACGGCCGCTCGCGCACGTTCGACCCGGGCTGGTACGAGTGGGGCGACGGCGACTGGCGGGGGCGACAGCTCGCGGGCGGCGTCATCTACGAACTGCACGTCGGCACGTTCACGCCCGACGGCACGCTCGACGCCGCGATCGACCGCCTCGATCACCTCGTCGAGCTCGGCGTCGACTTTGTCGAGCCGATGCCGGTCAACGCGTTCAACGGCGACCTCGGCTGGGGGTACGACGGCGTGTACTGGTACGCCGTGCACGAGCCCTACGGCGGCCCGGCCGCGTATCAGCGCTTCGTCGACGCCTGCCACGAGCGCGGGCTCGGCGTGATTCAAGACGTCGTCTACAACCACCTCGGCCCGGCCGGCAACTACCTCGGGAAGTTCGGGCCGTACGTGTCGTCGCGCCACCAGACCGACTGGGGTGACGCGATCAACGTCGACGACTTCGACTCCGACGAGGTGCGTCGCTACCTCATCGACAACGCGCTCATGTGGGTCACCGATTTCCACGTCGACGGCCTGCGCCTCGACGCCGTGCACGCGCTCATCGACACCCGCGCAACGCACATCCTCGAAGAGATCGCGAACGAGGTCGAGGCGCGCTCCGCGTTCCTCGGTCGGCCGCTGACGCTCATCGCCGAGAGCGACATGAACGCGCCGCGGCTCATCTCGCCGCGGGCTGCGGGCGGATACGCGCTGTCGGGCCAGTGGTCAGACGACTTTCACCACGCGGCACACGTCGCACTCACCCGCGAAGACGACGGCTACTACGAAGACTTCGCGCAGACCGCCGGCCACGGCCTCGGAGCACTCGAGAAGGTGCTCACCCACGGGTTCTTCCACGACGGTGCGATGTCGACGTTCCGCCGGCGCCATCACGGTCGCCCGCTCGGCGCGGGCACCTACGCGTGGCGCCTCGTCGTGTCGACGCAGAACCACGACCAGATCGGCAACCGCGCGCGCGGCGACCGGCTGAGCGAGAAGCTCACGGCCGAGCAGCTCGCGGTCGGGGCGACGCTGATGATGTGCTCGCCGTTCACGCCGATGCTGTTCATGGGCGAGGAGTGGGGTGCCCTCACGCCGTTCCAGTACTTCTCGTCGCATCCCGAGCCCGAGCTTGCCGAGGCGGTCACGAAGGGCCGTCGCGAGGAGTTCTCACGCATGGGCTGGGGCGAGACCGAGGTGCCCGACCCGCAGGACTTCGACACGTTCCGCGCATCCCGCCTCGACTGGATGGAGCTCGACCGGCCCGAGCGCCAGTGGCTGCTCGACGTCTACAAGCGACTCATCGAGCTGCGGCGCACCCGCCCGGAGCTCACGTGGCCGTGGCTGCGCGACGTGTCGGCGAAGGCGCAGCCCGAGCTCGGCGTGCTCAGCTTCTGGCGCGGCGACCTCGAGGTCGTGTGCAACTTCGCGGCCGAGCCGCGCGAGGTCGAGCTCGACGTCGACGTGGCATGGACCTCACACGACGACCTGCCCGAGGTCGTGTTCACAACCAACGACGAGGTGCGGGTCGAGGGCACGCGCGCGACGCTGCCGGCGCACTGCGCGGCGGTGTTCGCGCCGATTGCCGACTAGCGCTTGTCGGACAACTCGGCAGAACCTTCGGGCCCGTCGGCCTTCCGGTCTTCGTAGCGGAGTAGGTCGCCCGGCTGGCAGTCGAGGACTCGACAAATTGCGTCGAGCGTCGAGAAGCGCACCGCCTTTGCACGCCCATTCTTGAGGACTGCGACGTTCGCCGGCGTGATTCCGATGGCGTCGGCGAAGTCGCCCACGCTCATGCCGCGCTCGGCCAGCATGCGGTCGATCGTGATCCGGATAGTCACTACACGACCTCGTCGAGCTCGGCGCGCATCGCGATGGCATTCCGCAGGAGGGAGCGGAGGACGAGGCTGATGCAGACAATCGCGATGAGGCCGAGTGCCGTGAGGGCGATAGCGAGGGAGAGCAGCGGATCGCGGAGGTCGGCATACTCGGGCAGGTTGGTCGCAACGTTCGCGGAGAATTCCGGGAGAAGCACAATCGCGCTCAGGCCAATGAGGAACAGGACGCCAAGAAGGGCTTCCGTGGCGATGACAAGCGCGAGTGGCGGGCGAGGAACGTTCAGCTGCATGTATCGATTATCAATAGATACCTATCGCTAATCAATAGATACTTCAGTCGGCCGAGGAGATCATGCGTTCGCCGCGCTCGTCGACGACGAACGCCTGATCGTCTTCGAGCAGCTGCAGCTGGTAGCGGTCGCCG
This sequence comes from [Zimmermannella] faecalis ATCC 13722, assembly GCF_000381765.1. Classification (GTDB taxonomy): domain Bacteria; phylum Actinomycetota; class Actinomycetes; order Actinomycetales; family Microbacteriaceae; genus Gulosibacter; species Gulosibacter faecalis. Next base: position 17,915 of record NZ_KB907081.1, read on the forward strand.
TACGTCGCGACGATCTGCTCGATGATCTCGGGCGGATACGGCGGCAGCTGGCCGTCGGCGTGCGGCACGATGACGGAGTCGATGAGCCCGAGGCCGCGGTAGCTCGGCAGGTTCGGAGCCTCGTCGGGGTCGTCCATCGGCACGATCGGCTCGAGACTCGGGCCTGCCACGACCGAGCCGGCGCTGAGGCCGATGTAGGGCAGCCCCGCCTTGACGCGCTCGACGATGAGCTTGTCGGCGCCCGAGATGCGCATCGCGTCGCGGAGCAGGAACGTGTTGCCGCCGCGCACGTAGAGCGCGTCGATGCGGTCGAGGGCCGCGGTGACCTCGTCGGCCTTCATCTCGGCGAGAAAGAGGTCGTCGACGGTGCCGACCTGCTCGACGATTCGCTGACGCTCCTCGTAGATCCAATCCGGCATCGAGACGTGCTCGGGCACCCGCCCGATCGCGTCGTGCACGAAGCCGATGCGCGCCTCGCTCAGACGCCCGACATGCGTGTGCAGAAACCCGGGCAGAGCACCGGCCTGCATCGACAAGAGCAGCAGCTTCATGGCGTCAGGGTACCGAAGCCGGTTGGGCTCCGGCCGATACCCTGGAAGTTCGCGAGCCAACAGGAGACCCATGCGAATTCGACAGCTGCTCACCGTGACCCTCTCGACCGCGGCATTACTGCTCGCGGGCTGCGCGAGCGGCGCATCCGAGCCAGAGCCGACGCGCTCCGAGACCGCAGGGGCGAAGCCGGTCGAGCTCCCTGAGACACCGGCGGGTGAACGGATGCGCTGGCTCCACGACCTGCTCGAGCGCGACGACGACGTGACGGCCGACGACCTCGACGGCGTCTTCAGTGAGGAATTCACCGACGCGGTGCCGCTCGAGGAGGTCGTCTCGCTGCTCAACACGAACATCCGGCCCGCCGCGCCGTTCGTGCTGCGCGACTACGTCGGTGACGAGTTGAACGCGAGCGTCGTGTTCGAGGGCGCCGTCGGTGAGCCGTTCACGGCGCAGCTTGCGGTGACGAGCGACGGCACGATCACGGGCCTGCAGCTCCTCCCCGAGATGAAGCACGAGGCGGCGACGAGCCTCGACGAGGTGCAGGAGCGGCTCGAGGCGCTGCCAGTGTCGACCGAGCTGTTTGTGCGCGTCGATGATGAGGACGTCGTGGCCACGAGCGGCGAGGCGCGCCCAATCGGGTCGATCTTCAAGCTCTGGGTGCTGCTCGCGGTCGTCGACGCGATCGACGCGGGGGACCTCGCCTGGAGCGACGAGCTCACCATCACCGACGACAACAAGTCGCTCCCGAGTGGGCGGCTGCAAGACGAGCCCGCGGGCACGACCGTGACGGTCGCCGATGCGGCCCAGCTCATGATCTCGATCAGCGATAACACCGCGACCGACCTGCTCATGGAGGCCGCCGGCCGCGATCGGGTCGACGCCGCGGCGCCCGAGGCGATGCGGCCCGTTTCCACGACCGCCGAAATGTTCCAGCAGCTCTATGGCGACGACGCGCTCACGGCCGGGGTGAGCGACGCGGCCCTCGCGGAGTCGATGGCGGATGCGCCGACCTGGCAGGCGACGCCGGCCGACATCGCCGACGCCTACGACCAACTCGCCGAAGACGCGGCCGCGCATCCCGAGGTCGATGCGGCCCTCAGCAAGAATCCCGGCGTGCCGGTCGAGGGCTACGACTCGCTCTGGTTCAAGGGCGGCTCGCTCTCGGGCGTCGTCGCGGGTTCGTGGCGCGGCGTGCTGCCGAGCGGCGAGATCGTCACCGTCGTCGTCACGGCGTCGGGCGACACGCAGCCGGTCGCCGACGCGACCGTCGAGGCCCTGCTGCTCGCGGGCGACGCGCTCGCGCTCGCTTGATTCGCGCCTAAAACTGAGTATGCTCATTAATAAGTGAGGTCAAAGTTTCGGGCTCGGCAGAGAGGGTGATCCGGATGACCGAAGCACCGCAGGGTCGACGCGAGCGCAACAAGCAGGCGAAACGCACCCGAATTCTCGCCGAGGCGGGCCGACTCTTCGCCGAGCACGGCTACGCCGGCACTACGACGAGCGCGGTCGCCGAGGCGGCCGATGTCTCGCACGGCACGCTCTTTCGCTATGCGCCGTCGAAGGCGGCGCTCATGCTCATGGTCGGGAACGCGGCCCTGAGCGCGAGGCTCGCGGAGTACGCCGACGCCGGGCACGGTACGGCGACCGACCGCATCGTCGCCCTCGTGGCACCGTTCGTCGAAGATCGCACCCAGCTCGAGAACCTGGTTGCGTATCAGCGCGCGGCGCTCGACGGCGACCCACGTGAGGAGCACTGCGCCGAGGCGGTCGCAATCGTTGACCGCGTCGTCGACACGATCTGCGGGATCCTGCTCGACGCTGCCGAAGAGCCCGGCGCGACTGAGGCCGCGCAACTCGCGGCCGAGACGGTCTACGCGTCGCTGCACCTGCAGCTCGTGCGCGCCGACCGCGACGGGCGCTCCCCCGCCGACCTCACCGCACACTTCCGTGGCCAAACCGAGCTGATCGTTCGGGGCTTTCTCGCCACGGTCAAAGGAAAGAAGGAACAGCAATGACTGACATCACGAACGTCACCGTGCTTGGCTCGGGCGTACTCGGCTCGCAGATCGCATACCAGACCGCCTACGCCGGCTTCACCGTCACTGCATGGGACATCACCGATGACGCGGTCGCCGCGGCCAACGAGCGCTTCGCGGCCCTCGCGAAGCGCTACGACGCCGAGGTTGAGGGCGCGAAAGACGGCAAGTCGGCCGCCGCGCTCGAGCGCCTCACCACGACGAGCGACCTCGCTGCGGCCGTCGCCGACGCCGACCTCGTCATCGAGGCCGTGCCCGAGAACCCCGAGATCAAGAAGTCGACGTGGGAGAAGGTCGGCGCCCTCGCACCCGAGAAGACGATCTTCGCCACGAACTCATCGACCCTGCTCCCCTCGAGCTTCAAGGATGCGACGGGCCGCCCGAACAAGTTCCTGGCGCTGCACTACGCGAACCAGATCTGGGCCCAGAACACCGCCGAGATCATGGGCACGGCCGACACTGACCCCGAGGTCTACGCGACCGTCGTCGAGTTCGCGACCGAGCAGGGCATGGTGCCGATCGAGGTGAAGAAGGAGCAGCCCGGTTACGTGCTGAACACGCTGCTCGTGCCGCTGCTCAACGCGGCCGGCTACCTGTACGCGAACGGCATCGCCGACGCCGAGACCATCGACAAGACCTGGCGCATCGGCACGGGCGCACCCCGCGGCCCCATGGAGATCTTCGACATCGTCGGCCTGACCACCGCCTACAACGTGTCGGTCATGGGCGATGAGGAGTCGCAGAAGTTCGCGAAGATCCTCAAGGAGGACTTCATCGACCAGGGCAAGCTCGGCGTCGCCACCGGCGAGGGCTTCTACAGCTACAAGTAGCGCGCCTACGTCGACGGCCGGTTCGGGCGCTCGCTGAGCCCCGTACCGCCGTCACGGCGCTCGCCGCGGCCGAGCAGCGATGCGGGCCGAATCGCGGCCTTGCCGAACTTCGCGACCGCCGCATCCGTCGCCCGCTCGGCGGCCGACCACTCGTCGTCGTGCGCGTCGTCCCACAGCAGCAGCGACGTCGCCTGCCCAGCTTCGACGAGGTCGGCGGCGCGCACGCCGATGAGCCGCACGGGGCGCCCCTCGGCGTGGAGCTCGTCGAACAGCTGCGCGGCCGCGCGGTAGAGCGTGAGCCCCGTGTCCGAGGGGCGCTCGAGACGCACCTGCCGCGACACGGTGTCGAAGTTCGCCCAGCGCAGCTTTACCGCGACCGTCGCCGCCGCGAGCCCTGCCCGGCGCAGCCGCGCGGCGACCGCATCCGCCTGCGCTCGCACCTCGCGCAGCAGCGCATCGTGCGACGTGACATCGACCTCAAACGTCTGCTCGTGTGAAACCGACTTCTCGCGCCGCTCGACCTCGACGGGTCGCGAGTCGCGCCCCCAGGCGAGGTTCGCGAGGTGCGCACCCATCGACTTGCCGACGATGCGTTCGAGCGCGGCAGGGGGCGTGTGCGCGAGCTCGAACACGGTGTGGATGCCGCGGCCGTGCAGCTTCGCCTCGGTCGTCGCACCGACGCCCCAGAGCGCGCCGACGGGCAGCGCGTGGAGGAACGGCACCGTGTCGCGCTCGGGAATCACGAGCAGGCCGTCGGGCTTGCACTTGCCGCTCGCGAGCTTCGCGACGAACTTCGTCGCGGCAACGCCGACCGAGCAGGTGAGGCCCGTGCGCGCGTGCACCTCGTGGCGGATGCGCCGGGCGATTTCGGCGGGCGGGCCAAACAGTCGCACGGCGCCGGTGACGTCGAGAAACGCCTCGTCGATCGAGAGTGGTTCGACGAGGGGCGTGAACTCGCGGAAGATCGCCATGACGGCATCGGAGGCCTCGCGGTACTTGTGCATGTGCCCCGAGATGACGGTGGCGCCCGGCGCGAGCTGGAGCGCCCGCGCCATTGGCATCGCGGCGTGCACACCGAGCGCCCGAGCCTCGTAGCTCGCCGACGACACGACGCCGCGGCCGCCCGCGCCGCCAACGATGACGAGCTCCCCACGGAGTTCGGGGCGCTCGAGCAGCTCGACCGAGACGAAGAATGCGTCCATGTCGACGTGGAGAATCGTCGCGGAACCGTCGTCGCGCGCGTCGCCCACCTCACGCGCGCCGAGCTGCTTCCGAGACATGCTCCCATTCTCGCCAATAAACTGCGGGTATGAGCGATGCCGCAATCCCCGTGTCCGAGTTCAATGCCAATCGCGTGTGGACGAAGAACTACGCCCCAGGCGTTCCCCGCGATATCGAGCCCGTGACGACGTCGCTCTACGACGAGCTCGCCGACCGCGCCGAGCACTTCGGCGACCACGTCGCCCTCGAGTTCTTCGGCGCCGAAACGACGTACGCGCAGCTGCACGACCACGTCACCCGCTTCGCGAACGGCCTGCGCAGGCTCGGAGTGAAGAGCGGCGACCGGGTCGCGATCGTGCTGCCGAACTGCCCGCAGCACGTCATCGCGTACTACGGCGTGCTCCGCCTCGGCGCCACGGTCGTCGAGCACAACCCGCTCTACACCCGCAACGAGCTGCGCACGCAGTACCAAGACCACGGGGCGGTGTTCACGATCGCGTGGGACAAGCTCGCCCCCGTCGTGCAGTCGCTCGCCGGCGAGGTCGAGGTGCGGCGCGTCATCTCGGTGAACATGACGAAGATGATGCCGCGCAAGCTGCAGCTGCTCATGAAGCTCCCCGTGAAGAAGGCGCGCGAGTCGCGCGAAAAGCTCACGGCAAAGGCGCCCGGCACGGTGCCGTTCGAGAAGGTGCTCCACCAGGTGCCGATCGGCGACGAGGTGCCGAAGCCCGACGCATCCGACATCGCGATGCTCGCCTACACCTCGGGCACGACCGGCACGCCGAAGGGTGCGATGCTGTCGCACTCGAACCTGCTCTCGAACGGCCGGCAGGGCAAGGCGTGGATGCCCGAGTTCACGATGGGCGAGGAGACGATCTACGCGTTCCTGCCGATGTTCCACTCGTTCGGCAACCTGCTCGGCACGATCTACGGCGTCGTCACGGCGTCGCGCGTCACGCTGTTCCCCACCTTCGACCCCGAGCTCATCATCGACGCGTCGAAGGTGCACCCCGCGACGTTCTACCCCGGCGTGCCGCCGATGTTCGACCGGCTCGCGCGCATCGCGAAGCAGGGCAAGCTCGATCTGTCGGGCGTGCGCTACGCGATGAGCGGCGCGATGACCCTCACCGATCCCGTCGTGGAGCGCTGGGAGGCGGTCGCGGGCGGCGGCCTCAACGAGGGCTACGGGCTCACCGAGGCCTCCCCCATCGTGTTCTCGAACCCATTCGGGCCGACCCGCAAGATCGGCACGATCGGCCTGCCGCACGCGTCGACGACCATCAAGGTCGTCGATCCCGACGACCCCGAGCGCGAGGTGCCGCTCGGCGAGGTTGGCGAATTGCTCGTGCACGGGCCGCAGGTGTTCCAGGGGTACTGGAACAACCCCGAGGAGACCGACAAGGTGCTGCTGCCCGGCCGCTGGCTGCGCACGGGCGACCTCGTGACGCAGGATGCCGACGGGTTCATCACGGTCGTTGACCGGGCGAAGGAGCTCATCATCACGGGCGGCTACAACGTCGCCCCCACCGAGGTCGAGCAGGTGCTCGTGAAGGTGCCGGGCATCGCCGAGGCGGCGGTCGTCGGCATCACGCGCGGCTCGTCTGGCGCCGAGTCGGTGACCGCCGCGATCGTGCTCGAGGAGGGCGCGACGTTCGACGAGAAGGCGACCCGCGCCTTCGCGCACGAGCAGCTCGCCGACTACAAGGTGCCACGCAGCTACGTCGTCGTCGATGAGCTGCCGAAGTCGCTGCTCGGCAAGGTGCTGCGCAAGCAGGTGCGCGAGCAGCTCGGCGGGGCGAAGGCAGGCAAGTGAGCCGACCGACCCTGCGCGACGTCGCGACGCGGGCGGGCGTGTCGACGGCCGCGGCGTCGCTCGCGCTGCGCGACCTCGCGGGCGTCTCGGCGTCAACGCGCGAGTCGGTGCTCGAGGCCGCGGCCGAGCTCGGCTACGTCGTCAACGTCGCCGCCCGCAACCTGCGCCGGCAGCGCACGGGCACCATCGGCATCTACCTTCCGCCGGGTGTGACGCTGCAGTGGTACTACGCCGACGTCGCCCTCGGCGTCACCGACGCGGCCGGCGCGCGCGGAGTCGCGGCGCTGATTCTCCCCCAGTCGGGCGACCCGCGAGCGTTCGTGCCGTACACCGACGGCATCGTCACGATCGATGTGAGCCGCGAAGACGCGACGGCACGCGCGCTGCTCGAGTCGGGGGTGCCGATCGTGACTGGTGAGGCGGTTCCCGAGGAGCTTCCGCGACCGACCGGAGTCGTGTTCGTCGATCACTACGCACGCGCCCGCGAGGTGCTTGCGCACCTCGTGGGGCGCGGTGCGGCGCGCATCGGCGTGCTGCTGCCACCCGACGACACCGTGTGGGGTGCCGAGGTCGCGCGAGCCGTGCGCGAGTTTGGCGGGGCCGAGACGCAGTCGGTCAGCGTCGCGTTCTCGCCGACGAGCGACGAGATTCGCGCGGCGTGTGCGCGCCTCGTCGACGTCGACGCGATCATCGCGATCCCCGACGGCACGGCGACGAGCGTCGCCGGGTTCCTGCGCGCGCACGACCACGAGATTGGCAGCGACGTGCTGCTCGCCTCGTACACCGACACGCTCGCCGACCGGCTGCTCGACCCGCCCGTGACGGCGCTCGATCTGCGCCCGCGGGAGCTCGGGGCACGCCTCGCGACGCACCTGCTCGATGTGCTCGACGGCTCGGCCGCGAACCCGCACGAGGAGTTTGACGTGGAGTGGCATTTCCGGGCCTCGACGCGGGGGAGGTTAATCGATTAAGCTGCCGGGAGTTGAGAGGAGTCGCAACAATGAAGATGCCCCCTGAGTGGACCCGTCACGACCGCACCTGGATGGCCTGGCCGGGCCCTGGCTATCTCTTCGGCACGTCGGAGGCCGACGCCGACGAGGCCCGCGCGACCTGGGCGGCTGTCGCCAACGCGACCGTCGACTTCGAGCCCGTCACGATTCTCGTGCCCACGAGCGAACTCGCGCATGCGAAGCGCGCCCTGTCTGGCCGCGTCGAGATCGTCGAGGCCGAGCTCAACGACGCGTGGATGCGCGACATCGGCCCGACCTTCGCGTTCGACGGCGACGAGCTTGTCGCGATCAACTGGGTGTTCAACGGTTGGGGCGCCCAGGAGTGGGCGACGTGGGACAAGGATGCGCGCATCGGGCGTCGCGTCGCCGAGCTCGCCGGTGTGCGCGTCGTCGACTCACCGCTCGTGAACGAGGGCGGCGGAATCCACGTCAACGGCGAGGGCCAGGTGCTCGCGACCCGCACGGTGCAGCTCGACCAGGGCCGCAACCCGGGCTGGTCGCCCGAGCGGGTCGAGGCCGAGTTCGCCGAGAAGCTCGGCGCCGAGCAGACCATCTGGCTCCCGCGCGGCCTCACCCGCGACTCCGAGGAGTTTGGCACCCGCGGCCACGTCGACATCGTCGCCTCGTACACGCCTGACGGCCGCGTGCTCGTGCACGAGCAGCGCGACCCGGCGCATCCCGACTTCGAGGTCTCGAAGGAGATCATCGCCTCGCTCCCGCGGTCGTTCGAGGCGGCGGGCACGCCCCGCGAGATCCTGCGCGTGCCCGCGCCGAAGGAACTCCGCGACGCCGAGGGCTGGGTCGACTACAGCTACATCAACCACCTCGTCGCGAACGACGCGGTCATCGCGTGCGGCTTCGCCGACCCGAACGATGCCGAGGCGTTCGAGGTGCTCGCCGACGCGTATCCGGGCCGGGAGATCGTCGCCATCGACGCCCGCCCGATTTTCGCGCGCGGCGGCGGCATCCACTGCATTACGCAGCAGCAGCCCGCGCTCGTGACCGAGGCCGCTCGCTAAGCTGGGCGGTGTGACCGAGAGCCAATCCCCCGACGCCGCGCCGCGGCAGCTGCACTCCGAATCGCCGGCCGCCCGGCTGCTCGCCGAGGAGGCGCCCGAGCTCACCGAGCTCGAGCAGCTGCCGCCGCTCGACGCGTTTCTCGCGACGCTCGACCTCGACGAGACCGGCGCGCGCACCACACAGGACATCTTCACCGGCAAGAGCCAGTGGATGCCCCACGGCCGCGTGTTCGGCGGGCAGGTCGCGGCGCAGTCGATCGTCGCGGCCTCGCGCACGCTGCCCGACGACCGGCAACTGCACTCGATGCGCGGCAACTTCCTGCGCCCGGGCGACATTCGCGAGCCCATCACGTTCTCGGTCGAGCGCAGCCACGACGGCAACTCGTTCTCGACGCGGCTCGTGCAGGCCTACCAGCACGGCAAGCCGATCTGGTCAATGATCGCGAGCTTCCAGGTGGAGTCCGACGGGCTCGACCACTCGGCCGAGATGCCCGCGGGCATTCCTCAGCCCGACGAGCTCACGAACGCGGCCGCGCAGGTGGCCGTGGCCGGCGAGTCGCTCGCGAACTACTGGGTGCACCGCCGCCCGTTCGAGCTGCGCTACGTCGACCCGCCGGCGTTCTTGCGCCCGACGCCGGGCCGGCGCGCCGAGGCCGCCGTCTGGCTGCGCGCGACGGGCCCGCTCCCCGACGATCCGCTCGTGCACCGCGCGGCGCTCGCCTACGTGAGCGACTACGTGATTCTCGACCCCGTGCTGCGCCGGCACGGCCTCGCATGGGTCGACGGTCGGCTCCGGGTCGCCAGCCTCGACCACAGCGCGTGGTGGCATCGCCCCGCGCGCGCCGACGACTGGCTGCTGCTCGTGCTCGCGTCGAACAACGCCCACGGCGGGCGCTCGCTCACGCAGGGCGAGTTCTACACGCGCGACGGCGAGCTCGTTGCGACCGTGGCGCAGGAGGCGATGATTCGGCTCAAGGGCGAGGCGTAGGCACGGCCCGGTCGGTGAACGCCGTCTTCGGCACGAACAGCAGCAGCACCGCCGCGATGAGCCCCGTGACGCCGCAGACGCTCCACACCGTGAAGTAGCCCGCGAGTGTGCCCGCGGTCGCCTCGGCCGTCGCCGCAACGCCCGACGCACCCTGCATGAGCGCGATGCCGAAGATCGCCGACGCGATTGCGCCGCCGACGGTCTTCACCGAGTTCGTGAGGCCCGTCGCGACGCCCGTCTGCGTCGGCGGCGCGGCGGCCGCGGCAGCTGCCGGCAGGGCGGCGACGAGCGCGCCCGAGCCGACGCCGGCGACCACCATGTTGCTCACGACCTGCGCGTACGTGTCGTGGAGCGGCAGGAACAGCAGATACCCGACGCCCACGAGCGTGGCCGCCGCGACGAGCGTGAGGCGCGGCGTGATCCAACGCGACACCCGCGAATAGAGCAGCGCGCCCACAATCATCGCGATGAGGTACAGCCCGATGATCAGCGAGGTGCGGAAGCCCGTCGTGCCGAGCCCGTAGCCGTACAGCTCGGGGTCGGTGCGCGCGAACGTCGACAGCGGCGCCTGCGCGCCGAGCACGCTCACGCCGAACAGGCCCGCGGTGAGAAACACGGGCGCGAGTGCGGGCGAGCGGAACATCCGCACGTCGATGAGCGGGTCGGGGTGGCGCAGTTCGTACCGGGCAAAGGGCACGAGCAGCAGCAGGCCCACCGCCACGACGCCCCAGGCGACCGGGCTCGCGACGCCGCCGAGCCGCAGCAGGCTCAGCCCGCCCGTGAACGCGATGAGGGCGAGCGACACGAGCACGAGCCCCACGAGGTCGAGCTTGCCGCCCGTGAGCAGGTCGGACTCGCGCACGCCAAACCGGATCACGAAGAAGCACGCGACGACGAGCAGCGCCGGCACGAGCAGCACGATCGACAGCGGCAGCGTGTCGACGAGCTGGCCGCCAAGCAGGGCGCCCGCGATGGCGCCAGCTTCGAGTGTCGCGACGAGGATGCCGGCGGCGCGGGCGGTGAGCAGCGAGGCGTCGTCGCGGCCGCGGGTGCGCGACCAGATAATCGCGACCTCGAGCGGCAGCCACACGACGTAGAAGCCCTGCAGCGCCCACGCGACGAGAAACACCCCGAACGAGCCGGCGAACGGGAGCGCGAGCGACGCGAGTGCCGTGATCGCGGTCGACCACAGCAGCATCCGTTTGTGCCCAAACATGTCGCCGAGCTTCGCGAACGCCGGCACGACGAGCGCGCTGAGCATGAGCTGCGACCCCTCGAGCCAGTTGACGTCGGCGTCGTGTACGTCGAGGTGCCGCGCAATGTCGGTGAGCATCGGCGTGTAGTACCCCTGCAGCACCCCGCTCGTGAACTCGACGAACGCGAGCAGCCCGACGACGCCCGCGAGCGGGCCGAGGGATGCGCGTGGTTTTGCAGCACCCCGCGGTCGGCGGCTCATGCCGGAATCCCCTCGATCAGGGTGCGGTGGAATCGCTCGCCGCGCTCGAGCTCGACAACGTCGACGCGCTCGTCAACGCCGTGGATTGTCGCCCGCTGCTCGGCGTTCATGAGCAGCGGCGCGAAGCGGTACGTCGCGGGGCAGATGCGGTGAAAGTAGCGTGAGTCGGTTGCCGCCATCGTCACGTACGGCACCGTGACCGCCGTGGGGTGCGACGCCCGAACCGACTCGGCAATGAGCGCAAACTGCGGGCCGTCGCTCGGCGACTCGGGCGACGCGTCGCTCCCCTCGAGCACCTCGATCGTGATGCTCCGGTCGGCGATTCGGCGCCGCAGTCGCCGCACCGTGCCGCCGACGGTCTCGCCGAGCGCGAGCCGCAGGTTCACGACGGCGTGGGCCTGCGAGGGCAGCACGTTGTGTGCGGTGCCACCGCCGAGCTCCGTGGGCGCAATCGTCGTGCGTACGAGCGCGGCCGCCTCGCCGCCGAGCCGCGCGAACACCCGAGCGTTGAGCCAGGGCCAGGCCGCGAGTATCCGGTACAGCGGTCGCCCGAAGCCGGAGCTGCGGGCCGAGAACAACCCGAGCATCCGCGTGATCGCCTCGGGCACCCGGGCGGGATACGTCGTGGGCTTCAGCCGTGCGACGGCGCGCGAGACGCGGCCGACGGCGGTGAGCGGCGGCGGGGTCGACGCGTGGCCGCCGTCGCTGCGGGCGCTGAGTCGCAGGCTGACGACGCCCTTCTCGCCGACGCCGACCATCGCGGCGAGGCCAGTGACGAAGGGCAGCGGCGCGTCGGTGACCGCGCCGCCTTCGTCGAGCACGAGCCAGGGCGTAATGCCGCGCTCCCGGAACACCTCGACGATCGCCTCGGCCGCGGCACCGAACGTCTCTTCGTTGCCGCCGAGCGAGAGGTAGACGTCGCGGGCGGGCACGAACCCGTCGGCGAGGAGGTTCTCGACAGCGTCGAAGAGCACGACGAGCGGGCCCTTGTCGTCGAGCGCGCCGCGACCGTACACGCGGCCGCTCTCGATGCGCCCTTCGAACGGCGGATGCGTCCATGGGTCGCGCTCGTCAACCGGCACGACGTCGTAGTGCGCCATGAGCACGACCGGGTCGGCGGCCGGGTTCGCGCCCGGCCAGCGGTAGAGCAGCCCGAAGTCGGTGATGCGCTCGAGCTCGAGCGAGGCGTGGATGCGCGGGTACAGCTCGGAGAGCAGGGCCACGAACGCCTCGAACGGCTCGGGCCCGCGCTCGTCGAGTTCGGCCGACACGGTCGGCACCTGAATCATGCGCGAGAGGCGTTCGGCAATGCCCGCCCGAGGCGACGCTGACTGGCTCATGTCCACAGCGTAGGCGGTTAGCCGCGCAGGTAGCGCCAGGGCTTCGTGGCGGTCTCGAGCCGGTGGCGGGCCTCGCCGACGGCGTCGGGGTCGTCGTAGACCGCGTCGCCCGGCCAGCAGATGATGCCGCCGTCGCGCGCCCGGGTGGGAAGCTCCTCGAAGCCACCCGAGCGCAAGTCGGCGAGGGCCTCGGCGACGTCGGCGTACTTCGTGAGCTTGCCGAGCATGACCCACGTGGGCGCGATCAGCGTGAGGGCGTCGTTCGCGTGCGCGTCGAGCATCCGCTGCGGGCGCACCCATTCGAGGGCCACCGCCTCCGCCTCGGCAGGCACCGGCGTGCCCGAGAACGTTGGGGCGACGAAGAACCAGGTGCGGAATCGCGGCGTGACATTGTGGGGCGGGCTGAAGATCGCGAGCGGCGTGAGGCTCGCCGGGTCAACGATGAGTTCGGTCTCTTCGCGCACCTCGCGGGCGGCCGCGACGCGGGCCGCGGCCTCTTCGTCGGCCGGGTCGCCGTCTTCGGGGTCGACCTTGCCGCCCGGGTACACCCAGGCGCTCGCAAACGAACCGCGCGAGGGGCGCTGCAGCATGAGCACCTCGATGCCCTCGTCACCATCGCGCAGCAGGAGCACGGTTGCGGCGAGGCGCTCGGTCGTTTCGGGCGAAGCGGGTGTGGTCATCTGTGCACCATATCGCGAGCGATACGCTGGCGGTATGGCTGTCGACATCGCGCTGGTGCGGGCGAACAACCCGTCACCGATGACCCTGACCGGAACGAATACGTACGTCATCACGAGCGGCGAGGGGAGCTGCGTCGTCGACCCCGGCCCGCTCGAGGCCGAGCACCTCGACGCGATCGTCGAGACCGCCGAGCGAATCGAGCTCGTGCTCTCAACCCACCGGCACCGCGACCACACCGAGGCGGTCGACGCGCTCGTCGAGCGCACCGGCGCCGTCGCCCGCGCCGTCGACCCGGCCTGGTGCCGGGGCGCCGAGCCGCTGCGCCACGGCGAGGCGATCGCGCTCGGCGACACGTCCCTGCGCATCCTCGCCACCCCCGGCCACACGAGCGACTCGGTGAGCGTGCTCGTGCCCGAGGCGCACGCGATGCTCACGGGCGACACGATTCTCGGCGGCTCGACGACCGTCATCGAGCACCCCGACGGCACGATCGCCGACTACCTCGCGTCGCTCGACCTCATCGAGAAGCTCGGGCCGGGGCGCATCCTGCCCGGGCACGGCGACGAGATCCCCGACTCCATCGCGGCCGTCACGGCGCTGCGTGCCCACCGGCTGGAGCGGCTCGACCAGGTGCGTGGCGTGCTCGCCCAGCTTGGCGAATCCGCCCGCGTCGACGACGAGCTCGTCGAGCGGGTCGCCGGCGCGATCTACGCCGATGTCGCCGCGCAGGGCGCGGCCCGCCTCTCGGTCGCGGCGCAGCTTGCCTACCTCGCGGGGAACTGATCCGCGAGGTAGGCGAATGAACTACGCCTGAGCGCGCTCGAGAATGAGCTCGCGCACGCGCTTGGCGTCGGCCTGGCCGCCCATGGCCTTCATGACCGCGCCGATGACGGCGCCGGCAGCCTGCACCTTGCCGTCCTGAATCTTCGCGAGCACGTCGGGCTGTGCCGCGAGTGCCTCGTCGATTGCCGCGATGAGCGCGCCGTCGTCCGAGACCACCGCGAGCCCGCGCGCATCCACGACCTCGCGCGGCGAACCCTCGCCCGCGAGCACGCCCTCGAGCACCTGGCGCGCGAGCTTGTCGTTGACGGTACCGTCGGCGATGAGCACCTCGAGCTCGGCGACCTGCTGCGGCGTTGCGAGAGCGGTCGGGTGCACGCCCTGCTCGTTCGCGAGGCGGCTGAGCTCGCCGAGCCACCACTTGCGGGCGCCGGCGGCTGAGGCGCCGGCCGCGACCGTCGCATCCACCGCATCGAGCAGGCCACCGTTCACGATGTCCTGGAACACCTGGCCGCTGAAGCCCCACTCCTCGCGCAGGCGACGACGGCGCAGCACGGGCTGCTCGGGCAGCGCGGCACGCAGCTCCTCGACGAGCTCGACGCTCGGGCGGATGGGCATGAGGTCGGGCTCGGGGAAGTACCGGTAGTCGTCGGCGTCCGACTTCGGACGGCCCGACGACGTGCGGCCGGTGTCTTCGTGCCAGTGCCGCGTCTCCTGCGTGATCGACTCACCCTTCGCGAGCAGCGCGGCCTGGCGCTGAATCTCGTAGCGCACGGCCCGCTCGATCGAACGGAACGAGTTGATGTTCTTCGTCTCGGTGCGCGTACCGAGCTTCTCCTCGCCGCGCGGACGCAGCGAGACGTTCGCGTCGCAGCGCAGGTTGCCGCGCTCCATGCGGGCGAACGAGACGCCGAGCGAACGCGCAATGTCGCGGATCGTCGAGACGTACGCCGCCGCGAGCTCGGGCGTGCGGTGCTCGCCTCCGAAGATCGGCTTCGTCACGATCTCGACGAGCGGCACGCCCGCGCGGTTGTAGTCGACGAGCGACGAGGATGCGCCCTGGATGCGCCCGGTCGAGCCCATGTGGGTGAGCTTGCCGGCGTCGTCTTCCATGTGCGCGCGCTCGATCGGCACCTGGAACACCGTGCCGTCCTCGAGCTCCACCTCGACCTCGCCGTCGAACGCGATCGGGTCGTCGTACTGCGAGATCTGATAGTTGCGGGGGCTGTCTGGGTAGTAGTAATTCTTGCGCGCGAACGACGACTCCTCGGCGATCGAGCAGCCGAGCGCGAGGCCAAGCTGAATCGAATACCGCACCGCCTGCTCGTTCACGACGGGCAGCGTGCCGGGCAGGCCGAGGTCGACCGGGCCGATCTGCGTGTTCGGCGCGGCGTCGTGTTCGTCGCCCGACGGGTTCGGTGCGGGAGAGAACATCTTCGTCTTCGTCGAGAGCTCAACGTGCACCTCGAGGCCGATGACGGGCTCGTACTTCTCGAGCGCCTCATCAAAGTTCATGAGTTCGGGTTTCGCCATCTCGCTACGCCTCCTTCAGCTCGGGCGCCTGCGCGTACAGCGGGCTCCCCCAACGTTCCGCAAGCGACGACTCAAGTGCCGCGCCCGCCTGGTAGAGCCGCGCATCCTCCCGCGCCGGCGCCATGAACTGGAACCCGACCGGCAGGCCCTCGCTCAGCCCCATGGGAAGCGAGAGCGCAGGGATGCCCGCGAGGTTCGCCGGAATCGTCGTGATGTCGGCAACGTAGTTCGCGGTCGGGTCGTCGACGCGCTCGCCGAGACGCCACGCGACGGTCGGTGCGGTCGGCGCGACGAGCACGTCGACGTCGGCGAACGCGCGGTCGAAGTCGCCCTGCACGAGCGTGCGCACCTTCTGGGCCGAACCGTAGTAGGCGTCGTAGTAGCCGCTCGACAGGGCATACGTGCCGAGCAGTATGCGGCGCTTCGCCTCGTCGCCGAGGCCGGCGGCGCGGGTCGCGCTCATCACCTGCTCGACGTTCGCGCCTTCGGGCGTCACTCGCAGGCCGTAGCGAACCGAGTCGTACCGGGCAAGGTTGCTCGAGACTTCGGCGGGCATGAGCAGGTAGTACGCCGCGACGGCGTAGTCGAGCGTCGTGAGCTCGATCCAGCTGATCTCGGCGCCGCGCTCACGCAGCACGTCGAGCGCCTCCTCGAAGCGCTCGCGCACGCCAGCTTCGAAACCCTCACCCTCGGCGAGCTGCCGGGGCACGCCGACGCGCAGGCCGTTGAGCGCATCCGCCCGCTGGCCCGCCTTTGCGGCGTCGGCGAACGAGGGCCACTCGTGGGCCATCGACGTCTGGTCGCGGCCGTCGTGGCCACCGATAACGTCGTGCAGCAGCGCCGCGTCGAGCACGGTGCGGGCGGCGGGGCCGATCTGGTCGAGCGACGACGCCATTGCGATGGCGCCGTAGCGGCTCACACCGCCGTAGGTCGGCTTCACACCGACCGTGCCGGTCACGGCCGCGGGCTGGCGCACCGAACCACCGGTGTCGGTGCCGAGCGCGAGCGGTGCCTCGAACGCGGCGACCGCGGCGGCCGAGCCACCGCCCGAACCGCCCGGAATGCGGTCGAGCGACCACGGGTTGTTCGTCGCGCCGAAGCCGCTCGTCTCGGTCGACGAGCCCATCGCGAACTCGTCCATGTTCGTCTTGCCAAGAATCGGCAGACCAGCGGCGCGCAGCCGCTCGACCACGTGGGCGTCGTACGGCGGCTGCCACCCCTCGAGGATGCGGCTGCCGGCCGTGGTCTCGAGGCCGCGGGTGACGATGTTGTCTTTCACCGCGATCGGCACGCCCGCAAGCGGCGAGGTGGCGGTACCGGCGGCGCGGCCCGCGTCGGCCGCTTCGGCCTGCGCGAGCGCACCCTCGGCGTCGATCTTGAGGTAGGCGTGCACCGCGCCGTCGACTGCGGCGATGCGGTCAAGGTGGGCCTGGGTTGCGTCGACCGAAGTAGTCTCGCCGGCCGCGAGGCGGTCGGCGAGCTCGGCGGCGGTGAGCTGGGTGAGGTCGGCCACTACTGCTCCTCTCCGAGAATCGCGGTCACCTTGAAGCGCGACTCGTCGCGGTCGGGAGCCTGCGCGAGCACCTCGTCACGGTCGAGCGTCGGGGCGGCCTCGTCGGCGCGCATGACGTTCGCGGTGACGAACGGGTGGCTGGCGGGCGCGACGTCGGGCGTCGCCACCTCTTGGACCTTGCTGATGAGCTGGTTGATGGCGCCGAGCTGTTCGGTCATGCGGTCGATCTCCTCATTCGTGAGATCGATGCGCGAGAGCTCCGCCAGGTGCTCGACGTCTGCGCGAGTGATGTCTGACATACCGTTCCGTCTTCGAGTTGCAATCCGACCTGCCCAGTCTAGTTGCGCCGTGACTTAGCGGGTGAGGATGAGCGCCTCTCCCTGGCCGCCACCGCCACAGAGGCCGATCGCGGCCGTGCCGCTCCCCCGGCGCGCGAGCTCGTGGGCGAGGTGCACCACGAGCCGGTTCCCCGAAACACCGATGGGGTGGCCGATCGCGATGCCGCCGCCGTGCACGTTCACGATGTCGTCGCTCACGCCGAGGTCGCGCTGCGAGCGCGCGACGACCGCGCCGAACGCCTCGTTGATCTCGACGAGGTCGAGGGCGGCGGCGGTAATGCCCTGCTTGTCGAGCGCCCGCGCGATCGCTCGCGACGGCTGTGCCTGCAGAGAGTTGTCAGGGCCGGCGGTTTGCCCGCTCGCGCCGACGGTGGCGAGCACGGGCCAACCGCGCGCATCCGCCCGCTCGCGGGTCGTGACGATGACGGCCGAGGCGCCGTCGGAGATCTGCGACGAATTGCCCGCGGTGATCGTGCCGCCCTCGGCGAAGGCCGGGCGCAGCTTCGCGAGCGACTCGACCGTCGTGTCGGGGCGGATGCCCTCGTCGCGCGTGATGACGAGCGGTTCACCCTTTCGCTGCGGAACTTCGACCGGCACGATCTCGGCCTCGAAGATGCCCGCCTCGGTCGCCGCCTGCGCACGCTGGTGCGACCGCGCGGCCACCGCATCCTGGTCATCGCGGTCGATCTCGAATCGGGGGTTGTGGCGCTCGGTGGAGGCGCCCATGCTCTCGTGGTCATAGGCGTCGGTGAGTCCGTCGAAGGCGAGGTGGTCGAGCACCTCGACGCTGCCGTACGTCCAGCCGTCGCGGGAGTTCATGAGTAGGTGCGGGGCGCGAGTCATCGATTCCATGCCCGCGGCGACGACGGTCGTCGCGTCGCCCGTCGCGATCATGCGCGCGGCGTCGATCACCGCGGTGAGGCCCGAAAGACACACCTTGTTCACCGAGTGAGCCGGCGTCTCCCAACCGAGGCCGGCACCGATCGCGGCCTGTCGCGCCGCGTTCTGCCCGCTGCCCGCGGCGAGCACCTGGCCAACGATGACTGCATCGATGTCGGCGGGGTCAACCGACGCCTGCTCGAGGGCGCCCCGAATCGCGATCGACCCGAGCTGCGGCGCGGTGAAGCTCGCAAGCTGCCCCTTGAGCCGCCCCTGCGGGGTGCGGGCGGCCGCCACAATCACAATGTCGGTCACGGTCGTTCCCCTTCGCCTGGCGGTCTACTGCCGACCACTTTACGTCGGTCGTGGTGCGTGTCGGGCTACGCCTCGGGGGCCGCCACCGCGTCTGGACCGCCCTCGAGCAGCAGCCGGAAACCGTCGGCGTCGAGCACGGGGATGCCGAGCTCTTCGGCCTTCGTGAGTTTCGACCCGGCGCCAGGGCCCGCTGCGACGAAGTCGGTCTTCTTCGAGACCGATCCCGCCGCCTTGCCGCCTGCGGCGATGATCGCCTCCTTCGCACCCTCGCGCGTGAAGCCCTCGAGCGTGCCAGTCGCGACGATCGTCAGGCCGGTGAGCGGCCCCTCGACTTCCTCGCGAGCGCCCGGCCCAGGATGCCCGGGGATCGACCACTGCACGCCCGCGGCCGACCAGCGGTCGATGATCTCGAGATGCCAGTCGACGTCGAGCCACGCGACGATCGACTCGGCGATGATGCCGCCGACGCCCTCAACCGCCGAGAGCTCCTCGACCGACGCGGCACGAATCGCGTCGAGCGACCCGAACCAGTCGGCCAGCGCCCGCGCGGCGACGGGCCCGACGTGGCGGATGTTCAGCGACACGAGCAGCCGCCACAGCTCCTTCGTCTTCGCCTTCTCGAGCTCGTCGAGCAGCTTCTGCGCCTGCGTCGATGCGCCGTACACCGGCACATCCTTCTTGAACCCGGCCTTGCGCCGCTCGGCCGCGGTCATCCCCTCGGCCTCGGGCGCGTACGTCTTCGCCTTCACGACCCGGAACGGCGTGCGACGGCGCGGCTCGCCATCGGCGTCAACCCGCGGCTCGCCGGTGTCGGCGTCGCGCACCGTGACGACGATCGGCACGAGCTCGTCGAGCGTGAGGTCAAACAGCGCGGCCTCGGTGACGAGCGGCGGCTGCTCGGGTTCGTCAGGCTGCGTGAGCGCGGCCGCGGTCACCTCGCCGAGCACCTCGATGTCGAGTCCCTGCCGCGAGCCGATGTGCTCGACCCGGCCGCGCACCTGCGCGGGGCAGCTGCGCGCGTTCGGGCAGCGCAGATCGATGTCGCCCTCCTTCATCGCGCGCAGCTCGGTGCCGCACTCGGGGCAGGCGGTCGGCATCTCGAACGGATGCGCGTCGTCGGGCCGCTCGGCGAGCACCGGTCCGAGCACCTCGGGAATCACGTCACCCGCCTTGCGCAGCACGACCGTGTCGCCGATGAGCACGCCCTTCGCGCGCACGACCTCTTGGTTGTGGAGCGTCGCAAACGTCACGGTCGACCCGGCGACGCGCACGGGCTCCATGACGGCGTACGGCGTGACCCGACCCGTGCGGCCCACGCCGACGCGCACGTCGAGCAGCTTCGTGTGCACCTCTTCGGGCGGGTACTTGTACGCGATCGCCCAGCGGGGCGCCCGCGAGGTCGCGCCGAGCTCGTCGTGCTGCGCGAGGTCGTCGACCTTCACGACGACACCGTCAAGCTCGTGCTCGATCGAGGCGCGCCGCTCGCCGTACTCCTCGACGTAGGCGACCACCGCATCCGCGTCGTCAACCACCCGCGTGTGCGGGCTCGTCGGCAAACCCCAGCTTGCGAAGAGGTCGTAGTAGTCCGACTGGTTCGTGAGCCGCGGCGGCGCGTCGTCGCCCTGCACCCACGCACCGATGCCGTGCACGTACATGCTCAGTCGGCCGAGGCGCTTGCGCATAAGCTCGAGCTTCGCCCCGCGCTTGCCCTCGCGCTTCTGGCGCAGCGAGCCCGAGGCGGCGTTGCGCGGGTTCGCGAAGGGAGCCTCCCCCGCCGCGGTCTGCTCGGCGTTGAGGTCGCGGAAGTCGTCGACGCGAAAGAAGACTTCACCGCGCACCTCGACGAGCTCGGGCAGGTCATCGCCCGTGAGTTGCTGCGGGATGCACGCGATGTCGGCGATGTTCTCGGTGACGTCTTCGCCCGTGCGCCCGTCGCCACGCGTCGCCGCGACGGTGAGCTCGCCCCGCTCGTAGGTGAGCGAGATCGCGAGCCCGTCGATCTTGATCTCGGTGAGCCACCGCACGTCGCCGCCCGCGGCCGCGTCGGTGCGCTCGAGCCAGGCCCGCAGCTCGTCGACCGAGAACACGTTGTCGAGCGAGAGCATCCGCTCGCGGTGGGCGACCTCGGCGAACAGCGACGAAGCGCCGCCCCCGACGACCTGCGTCGGGGAATCCTGCGATTGCAGCTCGGGGAACTGCGCCTCGAGCTCGCGCAGTCGAGCCATGCCGGCGTCGTAATCGGCGTCGGGCACGAGCTGCGTGTCGCCCTCGTAGTAGGCGGCCGACCACTCGGTGAGCTGTTCCGCGAGCCGCGCGGCCTCGTCACGGGCCTGATCGAATTCGAGCCCGGGGTCGCGTTCGGCCATGGCTAGCTCCTCTTGGCGCGGCGTTCTCGCACCACCGATTCGGCGGCGCGCAGGGAGGCTCCGAGGAGCCATTCGGTCTTCTCGCGCAGCCGCTTCTCGGCGCGCGGCTCGCTCGTTGTGTCGCGGTACACGAGCCCGAGGCCGAGCCCGAAGATCACGACCGCGACGCCGGCGTAGCCCCAGAACCAACCGGCGGTCGGCGGGGGCATGAGCAGCATCGACCCGAGCAGCACGACGCCCGCGATGATGAGCCAGAGCAGTACCGCGAGAATCCAGTCACGCACGCTGAACTCGCGCGCGGGCGCGGTGCACTGCGCGGCGAGCTGTTCGGCATCGCGGCGGAACCGTGCGTCGTAGTCGGCACGGAGCTTCGTCTCGTCGTCGACCTCGCGGTAGCTGCGCGCCCAGCGCTCGGCGAGGGCCGAGAGCTTGTCGAGCGCCTGACCATCCTTGAGTGGCGGTGCCACGGGGCTCATCGGGCTCCTCCCGCCGCAAGCGCGAGCTCGCGCAGGTCAAGCTGCGACGTCGCGATGTCGATCGTGAACTGGCCCATCACCCGCGTGCCGACGTAGATGACGGCCGACTGGCCGGTCGCGACGCCGATGAGTGGCTCGTCGACCCGCACCGAAATCTCGATGCCGGGCTCGGTCGCGTCGGGCCGCGTCGCGCGGTCGGCCGTGCGGATGCGGCACGTGCCGGGCTGCGGGTCGGCGTGCGCGCGAATCTGCACGTCGCAGCGGAACTCGAGCTCGTCGGGCCGGGCGCCCGCCCAGCTGAACCGCTGCCCCGCGATCTCACCGATCGCGAGTGCCTCCTTCGGCCCGACGGTGACGGTATTCGTCTCGGGGTCGGTGCCGAGCACGAAGCGCGGCCGGCCATCGTCGGCGGGGCGCGAAAGGTTGAGGCCCTTGCGCTGGCCGACCGTGTACGAGCTCGCGCCGCGGTGCTCGCCGAGCACCTCGCCGTCGCGGTCGACAATCGCGCCGGGGCGAAGCGGGATGTGCTCGCCGAGCCAGGCGCGCGTGTCGCCGTCGGGAATGAAGCAGATGTCGTAGCTGTCGGGCTTGTTCGCGGTGACGAAGCCTCGCTCGCGTGCCTCGGCGCGGATGAGCTCCTTCGAGGGCGTCGCCCCGAGCGGGAACCAGCAGTGGGCGAGCTGGTCGGCCGTGAGCACGCCGAGCACGTACGACTGGTCTTTCGCCTCTTCGCTCGAACGGTGCAGCTCTCGCTCGCCGTCTTCGCGGTCGACGACCTCAGCGTAGTGGCCCGTGACGACGGCGTCGAAGCCGAGGTCGAGCGCCTTGTCGAGCAGCGCCGCGAACTTGATCTTCTCGTTGCAGCGCAGGCACGGGTTCGGCGTGCGGCCCTGCGCGTACTCGGCGATGAAGTCGTCGACGACGTCGAGCTTGAACCGCTCCGAGAAGTCCCAGACATAGAAGGGAATGCCGAGCGCGTCGGCGACGCGGCGCGCATCCATCGCGTCTTCGATCGTGCAGCAGCCGCGCGAGCCCTGCCGCAGCGTGCCGCCCGCGCGTGAAAGCGCGAGGTGCACGCCGACGACCTCGTGCCCCGCCTCAACGGCGCGCGCTGCGGCGACCGACGAGTCGACGCCACCGCTCATTGCTGCAAGTACCTTCATAACCCGACCAGTCTACGAGCCGCGGGCGGGAACGGCGAGGCGCGCCGCTACTCTCCCGACTCGGCGTAGAGCCGCGCGTACGCGCCGCCGCCGGCGAGCAGTTCGTCGTGGCTGCCGCGTTCGACGATCTCGCCGCGGTCGAGCACGTGAATGACGTCTGCGTCGCGAATCGTCGAGAGCCGGTGGGCGATCGAGATGACGGTGCGCCCGCGCGCGGCCTCGTCGATCGCGGCCTGCACGTGTCGCTCGCTCACGGCGTCGAGGGCGCTCGTCGCCTCGTCGAGCACGAGCACGGCCGGGTCTTTCAGCAGCACCCGCGCGATCGCGATGCGCTGCTTCTCACCACCCGAGAGCCGATACCCGCGCTCGCCGACGACAGTGTCGTACGCGTCGGGGAACGACGCGATCTGCTCGTGGATGCTCGCCTTACGGCACGCGGTCTCGAGCTCCTCGAGCGTCGCGTCGGGTTTCGCGAGGCGGAGGTTCTCGGCGATCGTCGCGTGCACGAGGTAGGACTCCTGGCTCACCATGCCGACGTTCGCGACGATGTCGGCGCGGCGGAGCGCCTTCACGTCGGTGCCCGCGAACGCGACCACCCCATCCGTCGCGTCGTAGAGCCGCGCCGCGAGGTACGCGATGGTCGATTTGCCCGCGCCCGACGCCCCGACGAACGCGACAAACTCGCCCGGCCGGGCGTGGAACGAAACGCCGCGCAGGGTCGCCGGCTCCTCGGCGCGCTGGTCGGGGTACCGGAACACGACGTCGCGGAACTCGACCTCGCCGACGCGCGCCTCGTCGAGCGGTTCGGGCTCGGCGGGGTCGACGATCGCGGGGCGAAGCTCGAGGTACTCGAAGATGCGCGCGAACAGCGCCTTCGAGGTTTGAATGTCGAGGCCCGTTCGCATGAGGCCGAGCAGCGGCCGCCGCAGCTGCCCGTTCACGCTCGTGAACGCGACGATCGTGCCGGCCGTGATCGCGGCGCCGCCCGTGATGAGGTAGCCGGTGACGACGTAGATCGCGACGGGGATGAGCGCCATCACGACGCTGACGAACGCGAAGAATCGCTGCCCGGCCATCGCCTGCGCGAGCTGCAGCCGCACCTGGTACCGGTTCGCCTCCTCGTACTCGGTGGTCGCCGCCGCCTCGCGCCCGAGCGTTTTCGTGAGCAGCACGCCCGAAACTGAGAGCTGCTCTTGCGTCATCGCCGTCATGTTCGCGAGCGACTGCTGCGTCTTCGTCGCAATGCGGGCGCGGCGTTGGCCGACGCGGCGCTGCAGCAGGATGAGCGGGGGCAGCAGCACGAGCGAGAGAATCGCCAGCTGCCAGCTCAGCACGAACATCGCCGTGACCGAGGCGATCGTCGTCACGATGTTGCCGACGATCGAGGTGAACGTGTTCTGCAGCACGTTCGCGACGCCACCGACGTCGTTCTGCAGGCGAGACTGCACCTCGCCGGTCTTGGTTTTTGCGAAGAACGCGAGCTCCATCTGCTGCAGGCGGTTGAACAGCCGCACCCGCAGATCGGCCGTGACCGAGTTGCCGACCTTCGCGGTGAGCCACGTCTGCCACACGGTGATGCCGGCGTTGAGGAACAGCACCGCGACCATCGCTCCGATGATCCACCACAGGGCGACGAGGTTCGGTCCGCCACCATCGACCGGGAACAGGCCCTTGTCGAACGCTTGCTGGGTGAGCAGGGCCGGGGCGACGCCGAGCGCCGCGGTGATGAGCACGAGCACGATCGCGGTAATGAGCTGCGGTCGGTACGGCACGAACAGGCCGCCGATGCGCCGCCAGAGATGCGGCACCTCGGGCGCGGCGTCGATCTGCGCGCGCAGCACCGAGTCGTCGGCCATGCCTCGGGCGCCGCCGCCACGACCGCCCGCCCCCATCATCGTCATGTCGACAGCCTACGGGGCGCCGGTGTCGGGTTCCCCATGCGGACTTAATCGATTAAGCTAGCCGAGTCGAGTCAGCGAAGACCAGAGACATTCAGGAGGCCGCGCCGTGACCGAGACCGGAACCAATTTCGACGTCGTCGAGGCAAGTATCGCCGAACTCCGCGCCGCCCTCGAGGAGCGCCGCACGACGGCGGTCGACCTCGTCACGGCGTACCTCGCGCGCATCGACGCGTACGACTGCCCCGACACCGAGACCCGCCTCAACTCGGTCATCGTGCGCAACCCCGACGCGCTCGCCGAGGCCCGCGCATCCGACGCCCGCCGCGAGCGCGGCGAGACGCTCGGCCCGCTCGACGGCATCCCCTACACCGCGAAAGACAGCTACATGGCGCGCGGCCTGACGGTCGCGGCGGGCTCCCCCGCGTTCCGCGACCTCGTCGCCCAGCGCGACGCCTTCACAATCGAGCGCCTGCGCGCCGGCGGCGCCGTGCTCATCGGGCTCACGAACATGCCACCGATGGCGAACGGGGGCATGCAGCGTGGCGAGTACGGCCGCGCCGAGAGCCCCTACGACGCCGCCTGGCTCACCTCGGCCTTCGGGTCGGGCTCGTCGAACGGCTCCGGCACCGCGACGGCCGCGTCGTTCGCGGCGTTCGGCCTCGCCGAGGAGTCGTGGTCGTCGGGCCGCGCGCCGGCCTCGAACAACGCCCTGTGCGCGTACACGCCCTCGCGCGGCGTCATCTCAATGCGCGGCAACTGGCCGCTCGTGCCGACGATGGACGTCGCGGTGCCACACACGCGCTCGATGGCCGACCTGCTCGAGGTGCTCGACGTCGTCGTCGCCGACGACGCGACGGCGCGCGGCGACTTCTGGCGCGTGCAGCCGTGGGTCGAGATCCCGAAGGCGAGCGAGGTGCGGCCCGAGTCGTACCCGGCGCTCGCCGAGTCGGCGTCGTTGCAGGGCAAGCGCTTCGGCGTGCCGCGCATGTACATCAACGCTGACGAGGCGGCTGGCACCGGCGACCAGCCGCGCTTCGGCGGGCCGACCGGCACGCGCATCCACACCCGCGACTCTGTGCTCGACCTCTGGCGCGCCGCCCGCGCCGATCTCGAGGCCGCCGGCGCCGAGGTCGTCGAGGTCGACTTCCCCGTCGTCTCGAACTACGAGGGCGACCGGCCGGGCGCGCCGACGATCGCGACCCGGGGCATCCTTCCCGACGGGTATCTCGACCACGAGATTCTCGAGCTGTCGCTGTGGTCGTGGCACGACTTCCTCGACGCGAACGGCGACCCGCATTTGCGGCGCCTCGCCGACGCCGAGGAAGACCTGATCTTCCCGCACCCCGCCGGCGCGCTGCCCGACCGCTACGGCGAACTCGACTTCGACATTCGCCGCTACGTCTGGTTCGCGCGCGAGCACGGGGTGCCCGATCTTGCCGAGATTCCGACGATCGCCGAGGGCGTGCGGGGGCTCGAGGAGACCCGGCGGGTCGACTTCGAGGAGTGGCTCCGTGACCTCGGGCTCGACGCCGTCGTGTTCCCCGCGGTCGCCGACGTCGCGCCCGCCGACATGGACGTGAACCCGGCCTCGGCCGACCTCGGCTGGCGCAACGGCGTGTGGGTCGCCAACGGCAACCTCGTGCCGCGCCACCTCGGGATCCCGACCGTGACGGTACCGATGGGCGCGATGGCCGACATCGGGATGCCCGTCGGCCTCACGTTCGCGGGCGCAGCCTACGACGACAGCGCGCTGCTGCGCCTCGGCGCCGCGTTCGAATCGCTCCGGCCCCGCCGAACGGTGCCTGGACGTACGCCGCCGCTCGCGTAGTTAGTGGGCCGCCCGGGCCGTGTCCTCGCCCGGGTCGGTGCCGGTGAGCTTGCCGAGGTGGTGCATGAGGTGGAAGATCACGAGCGCCGCGATCGTGCCGAGCGCGATGCCGTTGAAGATGACGCCGTCGAAGTCCCACGTGACGTTCGCGATGCCGACGACGAGCGCGACGCCCGCCGTCATCTGGTTCTTCGGCTTCGCGAAGTCGACCCGCGCATCCACCCACATGCGAATACCGACGATGCCGATGAGGCCGTAGAGCACGAACGTGACGCCGCCGAGCACCCCCGCGGGAATCGAGAAGATGAGCTCGCCCACCTTCGGGCTCATCGCGAGCAGCACCGCCGCGATGCCCGCGACCCAGTACGCCGCCGTCGAGTAGACGCGCGTGGCGCTCATCACGCCGATGTTCTCGCCGTACGTCGTCGTGGGCGAGCCGCCGAACGTCGCCGAGATCGCGGTGGCGATGCCGTCGGAGGCGAGCGTGCGCCCCACCATCGGGTTGAGGTCGCGCCCCGTCATCTGCCCGACCGAGGTGACGTGGCCGACGTTCTCGGCGATGAGCACGAGAATCACTGGGAGGAACATCGGCAGCACCGAGAGGTCGAACTCGGGGCCATGAAACTGCGGCAGGCCCAACCAGTCGGCGTCGGCGACGCGCTCGAAGTCGACCTCGCCGCGTACGACGGCGAACACGTAGCCGACGACGACGCCGAGCAGCACCGAAACCCGCCCGAGGATGCCGCGGAACAGCGCCGTGCAGAGCACGACCGCGAACAGGGTGACGACCGCGGTGAGCGTCGACTGCTGGAAGTTCTCGTAGGCCGTCGGCGCGAGGTTAAACCCGATGAGCGCGACGATCGAGCCCATGACGACGGGCGGCATGAGCGCGGTGATCCAGCGCGTGCCGACGAACTGCACGAGCAGCCCGATGAGGGCGAGCAGGATGCCCGTGAGCAGCACGCCGCCGAGCGCGACGCCCATGTTGTGCGCGCCCGTCGCCGCCATGATCGGCGCGATGAACGCGAAGCTCGACCCGAGGTAGCTCGGCACGCGGTTCTGTGTGATCACGAGGAACAGCAGCGTGCCGATGCCCGAAAACAGCAGCGTCGTCGACGGCGGGAATCCTGTGAGGAGCGGCACGAGGAACGTCGCGCCGAACATCGCGATGACGTGCTGCGCGCCGATGCCGATCGTCACCGGCCACGACAGGCGCTCGTCGGGGGCGACGACCGCACCCGGCCGCACCGTTCGACCGTTCCCGTGCAGTTTCCACCCGAACATCCGCTCCCCTGTCTTCTTGAGTTCTGTCTTTCCGGCGCTGTCCCCTGACAGAGTGCCCCAACAATTCTGCCCGCAACTCTCCCGTTGAGTGGTCTCAAGTTGCTGTTCTGAGCGCTCAGAACAGCAACTTGAGACCACTCAACTGGTGTGAGGAGGTGTGGATGTGGGGGCGGCGGCGGATGCGCGGGCACGGTTTGAGAGGCCGGCGCGGCGGGCGGTGGCGTAGGCCTCGGGGAGCGCCGCGACGAGGGCAGCGACGTCGTCGCGCGTCGTGTCCCAGCCGAGGGTGAAGCGCAGCGCCCCGCGGGCGGTCGCCTCGTCGTCGCCCATCGCGAGCAGCACATGGCTCGGCTCGGGGATGCCTGCCTGGCACGCCGAGCCGGTCGAGGCCGACAGTTGCGCCATGTCGAGGAGGAACAGCAGCGAGTCGCCCTGCGCGCCCGGGAAGGTGAAGTGCGCGTTGTTCGCGAGGCGGCCGTCCGGCTCGTCCTGCGGATCGGCGCCGCGCAGGCGCGCCTCGGGAATCGCGTTGCGCACCTCCGCGATGAGTTCGTCGCGAAGCGCGGCGAGCCGGGCGCGTTCGTCGGGCGCGCACGCCGCCTCGAGCGCCGCCGCAAACGCCGCCGCGCCCGCGACATCCTGCGTACCGCTGCGCAACCCGCGCTGCTGACCGCCGCCATGCACGAGCGCCTCGAGCTGCGCATCCCGCGACACCGCGAGCGCGCCGACCCCGACGGGCCCGCCGACCTTGTGCGCCGACACGCTCACCGCTTGCACGCCCCAGCCGCGCAGGTCGACGTCGACGTGGCCGAGCGACGCGACGGCGTCGACGTGCACCGGGACGCCGTAGCGGCGCCCGAGTGCCCCGACCTCGGCGACCGGCTGCAGGGTGCCGACCTCGTTGTTCGCGTGGAGGAGCGAAATGACGGCGATGCGCTCGGCGTCGTCGGCGAGCATCCGCTCAAGGGCCCCGGGGTCGATGCGGCCGAGCTCGTCGACGGGCACGAACTCCACCTCGGCGCCCTGGTGCGCGACGAGCCACTCGACCGCGTCGAGGGTCGCGTGGTGTTCGGCGCGGGTGGTGAGGATGCGCGGCCGGGCCGGCGCGGCCGGGTGCGGGTTGCGGGCCCACCAAAATCCCTTGATGGCGAGGTTGATCGACTCGGTGCCGCCGGAGGTCAGCACGACCTCGATCGCCTGCGCGCCGAGGTTCCGGGCGAGGCGCTCGCGCGCCGATTCGAGCGCGGCCCGGGCGACCTGACCGTGCGCGTGAATCGATGCCGGATTCCCGACGCGCGCGTGTTCGCGGAGCCACGCGTCCCTCGCCTCGGGGCGAATCGGCGTGGTCGCGGCGTGATCGAGATAGATCGGCATGCATCGATTGTAAAATCGGGCCCCTATGCAGGCGTACGACCTCCCGCAATTCGGCATCACGCCCGGCCACGACGACGGCACGACCGCGTCGGAGGCCGCGCCCGCGACCCTCCGCGTCTGGTCGCACCACGCGACCGCCATGCACCTCGTGCTCGTCGATGCCATGGGGGCGGTGCAGGCGCAGCTGCCGATGCAGCGCGACGGCGACGTCTGGCAGGTGTCGACCGACCGGCTCGTGCCCGGGCAGCGCTACGCGCTCTCGGTCGCGGGCCCGAGCGGCGGGGTGCACCGCTTCGATCCCGACCGGTACGTGCTCGACCCGTACGCGCGCCACGTCGAGCAGCTCGGCGACCCGGGCGACGCGCGCTGGGTCGGCGTCGTCGTCGCACCCGACGACGCCCCGCGCACCGAGAAGCCCGCGACCCCGAATCACGACTCGATCATTTACGAGCTCCACGTGAAGGGCTTCACGAAGCGCGCCGAGTTTTTACCCGAGGAGGTGCGGGGCACGTACGCCGGCCTCGCGCATCCGAACATCATCGCCCACCTGCGCCGCCTCGGCATCACCGCCGTCGAGCTCCTGCCCGTGCAGGCCTTCGCGAGCGAGGGACACCTGCGCCGCGCCGGTACAACGAACTACTGGGGCTACAACACACTCGGGTTCTTCGCCCCGCACGCCGACTACGCGACCGCGGCGGCTCGCGCCGCAGGGCCCGAGGCGGTCGCCCGCGAGTTCCGCGACATGGTGGATGCGCTGCACGAGGCGGGCATCGAGGTGCTGCTCGACGTGGTCTACAACCACACCGCTGACGAGGGCGACACGGGCGAGCCCGTGCTGTTCGCAGGCATCGACCGCGCGAGCTATTACCGTCACCTCGGCGGCGATGAGCTGCTCGACGTGACGGGCTGCGGCAACTCGGTCGACACGAACCTCCCCGCCGCGCAGCGCCTCGTGCTCGACTCGCTGCGGTACTGGGCGACCGAGTTTGGGGTCGACGGGTTCCGCTTTGACCTCGCGGTGACCCTCGGGCGGGGCGACGACCAGTCGTTCAGCGGCGAGCATCCGCTGTTGCGGGCGATCACGGCTGACCCCGTGCTGCGCGAAACGAAGCTCATCGCCGAGCCGTGGGATGTCGGCACGGGCGGCTGGCAGACCGGCAATTTCCCGGGCGACGAGGAGTTCAGCTGGGGCGAGTGGAACGACGAGTACCGCGACCGCGTGCGCAGCTTCTGGGTGCACAGCTTCGCGCAGGCGCGCATCACCGGGCAGCACCGACAGGGCCTCGGCGAACTCTCGACCGCGATCGCGGGGTCGTCCGACCGCTTCAACGACGCCCGCGGCCCGCTCGCCTCGGTGAACTTCGTGACCGCGCACGACGGCTTCACGCTGCGCGATCTCGTGAGCTACAACGTCAAGCACAACCTGCTCAACGGGGAGCTCGGCCGCGACGGCACGAACGACAACCGCTCGTTCAACTTCGGCCGCGAGGGCGAGAGTGAGGATCCGCTCGTCGAGCGCAGCCGCCACCTCGCGATGCGCAACCTGCTCGGCACACTGCTCACGTCGGCGGGGGTGCCGATGCTCGTCGCGGGCGACGAGTTCGGGCGCACGCAGCACGGCAATAACAACCCGTACAACCAAGACAACGCGGAGTTCGGGTGGGTCGACTGGGATCTCACGAACGCGCAGGAGGCGCTCATTCGCCACGTGCGCCGCCTCACGTCGCTGCGACGCGCGCATCCGGCCCTGCGACCGCGCCGCTTCAACCACACGAACCACACGACCGAGCACGCGGCCCGGCTCGACTGGTTCGACCCGCTCGGCGAGCCGATGCATGACTGGCAGTGGCACACGCCGTCACTGCGGTCGCTGCAGTACATCGCGTCGACGAAGCTTCAGGACGACGGGCGCGACCGCGTGCTCGTCATGATCAACGGCGTTGAAGACCCGGCGCCGTTCCGGCTGCCGGATTTCGCGCGCGTCACCGGTTACCGGCTGCTCTGGGATTCGAGCGCCGATCACGTCGCCGAGATCGACTCCGACGCAATGCGCGTGCTCGCCCCGGGCTCGCGGCTTCGCGTCGCGGGGCCCTCGATGCGGGTGTTCGAGGCGATCACCGGCGTTTAGCCCGCACGCTCGGCGAGTCCTGATTGCAATCGACCGGGTACAGACAAGCTTCGACCAGGGTTGCTAGCGTCAGAATCGTGGCAACGACAGCTGGCAGCAACGCGCACGACTCCCACGACTTCCCCGGCGGCTACACGCCCCGCTACGGGAGGATCCCGATCATGCAGCTGCACCCGCAGCTCGATGACAACCGGTTCCCGACGCGCGCCTCGGCGGGCGAGGTGGTGCCGTTCCAGGCGGTCGCGTTCCGCGAGGGCCACGACCGCATCGGCACCGAGCTCGTGCTCGTGAGCCCCGAGGGCGAAACGCACCGGGTTCGGATGCACGAGGGTCGCCCCGGCCTCGACGAGTGGGTCGCGACGGCGCAGCTCACGAGCGTCGGCACGTGGCGCTGGCACGTCGAGGCGTTCGGCGACGACTACGCGACCTGGCACCACAATGCCGAGATCAAGGTACCGGCCGGCATCGATGTCGACCTCATGCTCGAAGAGGGCGCGCGCGTGCTTGACCGCGCGGCGGCCGACCCCGCACTCTCGGCCGCCGAGCGCGACACGCTGCTCGGCGCCGCGATCGCTGCCCGCGAGACGTCGCGCCCGGCCGCCGCGCGTCTCGAGGCGGCGGTGGCGGATGCGGTGCTCGCGATCATCGACGCGCATCCCGTGCGCTCGCTCGTCACGGAGTCGGATGAGCGCGAGATCCGCGTCGAGCGGGAACGCGCCGGCTTCGGCGCCTGGTACGAACTGTTCCCCCGTTCCGAGGGCGCGCGCCGCAACCCCGACGGCAGCTGGCAGTCGGGCACGTTCCGCACCGCTGCCGCCCGCCTCTATGGCGTCGCGAAGATGGGCTTCGACGTCGTCTACCTCCCCCCGATTCACCCGATCGGCACGACGAACCGCAAGGGGCCCAACAACACGCTGAACGCGGGCCCGAACGACCCCGGCTCGCCGTGGGCAATCGGCGCGCCCGAGGGCGGGCACCGCGAGATTCACCCCGACCTCGGCACGGTCGCTGACTTCGAGGCGTTCGTGGCGCGCGCCGGCGAGCTCGGGCTCGAGGTCGCACTCGACCTCGCGCTGCAGGCGACGCCCGACCACCCGTGGGTCAAGGCGCATCCCGAGTGGTTCACGACGCTCGCCGACGGCACGATCGCCTACGCCGAGAACCCACCGAAGAAGTATCAGGACATCTACCCGATCAACTTCGACAACGACCGCGACGGCCTCTACCGCGAGGTGCTCGACATCGTCGAGTACTGGATCGGCCTCGGCGTGCACATCTTCCGCGTCGACAACCCGCACACGAAGCCGCTGCAGTTCTGGGAGTGGCTCATTCACGAGGTGAACGCGCGCCACCCCGAGGTGATCTTCCTCGCCGAGGCGTTCACGCGGCCCGCCGTCATGCAGTCGCTCGCGAAGGCCGGGTTCCAGCAGTCGTACTCGTATTTCACGTGGCGCAACACGCGTGAGGAGCTCGAGGAGTTCCTCACCTCGATCTCGCACGACACGAGCCACTTCATGCGGCCGAACCTGTTCGTGAACACCCCAGACATCCTTACCGAGTACCTGCAGCACGGCGGCCGCCCGGCATACGAAGCGCGGGCCGTGATCGCGGCCACCGCGAGCCCGAACTGGGGCGTGTACGCCGGCTACGAACTCGTCGAAAACGAGGCGCGCCCTGGCTCCGAAGAGAACCTCGACAACGAAAAGTACGAGTACAAGGAGCGCGACTGGGAGGCGCACGAGGCCGACGGCACGTCGCTCGCGCCACTCATCACGCGCCTCAACGAGATTCGCCACGCGCATCCCGCCCTCGCGCAGCTGCGCAACCTCGAGCTGCACGATGCCGACTACGACCAGATCCTCACGTTCTCGAAGCACCTCGAGGCCGCGCACTCGCCGACCGGTGCCGACGACACGATCATCGTCGTGGTCAACCTCGACACGACGAACACGAACATCGCGAACGTGCACCTCGACCTCGAGAAGCTCGGCCTGCCCGCCGCGAGCGCGTTTGGCGTCGTCGATCTGCTGAGCGGCCAACGCTGGACCTGGCGCTCGTCGAACTACGTGCGGCTCGCGCCCGGCCAGGCGCACGTGCTGCACCTGCAGTCGTAGCCGCGCGCATCCGCCCCGCCCACCACCGTCGATTGGCACATCTCATGAGCACTCCCACAGTTGACCCCGACCTCCCCGAGCTTGGCCCGGAGATTCCCGACGCTGAGCTGCTCGCGCTCGCCGAGGGCCGCCACTCGGGGCCGCACGGCGTACTCGGGCAGCACCCGCTCGACGACGGCGAGGTGTGTGTGCGCGCGCGCCGCCCGCTCGCGGAGTCAGTGACGGTCGTGCTCGACGACGGCGAGCGGGTCGACCTCACGCACGTCGCCCACGGGATTTGGGCGGCCGTGCACGAGCACGGCCTGCAGGCGTACCGCATCGAGGCAACCTACGCGGGTGGCGCAACCGACATTGCCGACGACCCGTACAGGTTCTTGCCCACGCTCGGCGACCTCGACCTCTTTCTGTTCGGCGAGGGCCGCCACGAAGAGCTCTGGAACGCCTTCGGCGCACACGTGCGCGAAATTGACGGCGTGCGCGGCACCTCGTTCTCGGTGTGGGCGCCGCACGCGCAGGCGATTCGGCTCGTCGGGTCGTTCAACGACTGGGACGGCGCGCGGCACGCGATGCGCAAGCTCAACGACCAGGGCGTGTGGGAGCTGTTCATTCCCGACGTCACGGCCGGGCACGCCTACAAGTTTCAGATTCTCACCGAGCACGGCGAATGGATCGACAAGGCCGACCCGCTCGCCCGGCACGCCGAGCAGCCGCCGCACACCGCCTCGATCATCACGAACGCACCGCAGCACGAGTGGGGCGACGACGAGTGGATGCGCGAGCGGGCCGAGCGCGACCCGCACAACTCCCCCATGAGCGTCTACGAGCTGCACGCTATGTCGTGGCGCGAGGGGCTCACCTACCGCACGCTCGCCGACGAGCTCATCGACTACCTCGACGAACTCGGGTTCACGCACGTCGAGTTCATGCCGCTCGCCGAGCACCCGTTCGGCGGATCCTGGGGCTACCAGGTGACGGGCTACTACGCTCCCACTTCGCGGCTCGGCACGCCCGACGACCTGCGGTACCTCATCGACCGCCTGCACCAGGCCGGCTACGGCGTGCTCATGGACTGGGTACCCGGGCACTTCCCGAAGGATGCGTTCGGGCTCGCGAAGTTCGACGGGCAGCCCGTCTACGAGCACCCCGACCCCCGCCTCGGCGACCAGCAGGACTGGGGCACGCACGTGTTCGACTACGGCAACTCGCAGGTGCGCAACTTCCTCGTCGCGAACGCGCTGTTCTGGCTCGAGGAGTTCCACATCGACGGCCTGCGCGTCGATGCCGTCGCCTCGATGATCTACCGCGACTACTCGCGCGACGAGTGGCTGCCGAACAGCGACGGCGGCCGCGAATACTACGAGGCGATCGACTTCCTCAAGGAGGTCAACGCGACCGCGTACAAGCGCTCCCCCGGCATCGTCATGGTCGCCGAGGAGTCGACGAGCTTCCCCGGCGTCACGAAGCCCACCGACCAGGGTGGACTTGGCTTCGGCCTGAAGTGGAACATGGGCTGGATGAACGACAACCTGCGGTACTTCGAGAAAGACCCCGTGTACCGCAAGTGGCACCACGGCGACCTCACCTTCTCGTTCGTCTACGCGTGGAGCGAGCAGTACGTGCTGCCGATTTCGCACGACGAGGTCGTGCACGGCAAGGGCGCGATGTTCTCGAAGATGCCCGGTGACGACTGGCAGAAAGCCGCGAACCTCCGCGCGTTCTACTCGTACCAGTGGAGCCACCCCGGCAAACCCCTGCTGTTCATGGGGCAGGAGTTCGGGCAGCCGAGCGAGTGGAACGAGTCACGCGGCCTCGACTGGTGGCTGCTCGACAACCCGACCTTCTCGGGCATCCAGCGCTACATCTCCGAACTCAACCAGCTCTACCGCGACGTGCCGGCGCTCTGGGAGCTCGACAACGACCCGAACGGCCTGCAGTGGATCAACGGCGGCGACGCCGAGCACTCACTGCTCGCGTACCTGCGTCGCGACCGCTCGGGCGCGGTCATCGCGTGCATCCACAACTTCTCGAACGAGCCGCTCGAGGGCTACCGCGTCGGCCTGCCCGAGGGCACGTGGCGCGAGGCGCTGAACTCCGACGACGTCGCGTTCGGCGGCGGGGGCGTGACGAACGCCGAGGTCGTGCTCGACCGCGAACCCGCGAACGGGTTCGCGCAGTCGGCGAGCCTGCGCATCCCGCCGCTCGGCGCGGTATTCCTGCTGCGCGACTAGGCGGTCGCCACGGAACTAAGCGAACAACAGGTTCGTCAGCTGCTGACGAGCGCGCGCGACGCGCGGCTCGTCGGCGCCGACGACGTCGAAGAGCTCGACGAGGCGCTCACGGATGCGCGACTTGCCGTCGGCATCAACCTTCGGGAACATCGCGAGGAGGCGGTTGAACGCGTCGTCGACGTGCCCGCCCGAGAGGTCGAGGTCGGCGACGTCGAGCTGCGCGTCGATGTCGCTCGGGTTCTCGGCGGCGGCGGTGCGGATCTGCTCGAGGGTCTTGCCCTGCAGGCGCGCGAGGAGGCTCACCTGCGCGAGCCCGACCTTCGCGAGGTCGTCGGCGGGCGACTCTGCAATGGCACGCTCGTACGCCGACTTTGCGGCCTCCACGTCGCCGCGCTCGAGCGCGTCGCGTGCCTCCTGGTGGAGGGGCGGGAGCGGCGCCTCGGCCGGCTCCTCGTCGGCCTCGGGGGCGTCGCCCGTGATCTGCACGAACCCGGTGAGGCCCTGCTGCGCGGCGACCGCGAGCACCTCTGAGAGCACCTGCTCGATCTGGTCGCGCGGCGGGTTGCCGGCGAACAGGGGTGCCGGGCGACCGCCGAGCAGGGCGATCACCTGCGCCTGGTCGCCGAGTCCCGGCTGCGAGTCGAGGTCGATGCGCAGCAGCACGAGGCGACCGCCGGCCGCGCGCACGATCTCGGCGAGCACGGGCGAGAGCGCCTGCGAGTCGGGCGAAGTGGCCGAGTGCATCTCGACGAGCACGGGCATCGAGCGCGACATCGCGGCGAACTGCTCGAGCTCAGCCTGACCACCGTTCACCACGGGGTCGGCGAGCGACGCGAGCGGCTGTCCGCCACCACCGGGCTGCCCCGCCGCGGCCTGCGGCGTCTGCTGCTGGCCGGGCGCCTGGCCGTGACCGCTCAGGTCGACGGCACCGTGCAGCGAAATTTCGGGCTCGGGCCGACGGGGCCCCGTGCTTGCATCAGTCACTCAAATCCTCCTACTCGCTGAGCTCGCTCGCGCTCGTGAGCGCCTGCGAAACTCCAAGGAACTGCACCTGACCACCGGTCTCGGCCGAAGGCACGTAGAACAGTAGCTGGTCGGTGTAGGTGCGCTCAAAACCGTACTCGGTCGTCTCGATACCCGACAGGGCGGCCGTGGCGCCCGACACCGTGATGCGGGCGCGGTCGTTGGCCGCGCTCACCGTCTCGGTCTCAGTGATCGACACCGCGATGATCGCCCCGTCGTCGAGCGCGACCATGCCGAGCGGCGACGAGTCGCTCCCCGCGTAGGCGAAGTCGACGTTCGTCACCTCGGGGTCGAGTGCCTCGGTCTGCTCGTCGCGGTACGCCTGGTTCACCTCGGCGCGCAGCGAGTCGTTGTCGGTCGAGAAGAGGTCGGCGTGCGGCGACGCGTCGCCCTGTGCGATGACGTCTGCGTAGGCATTCGCGAGGTCGCCCGGGGCGATCACTAGGTCGCCCGGCAGGTCACGGATGCTCGCGGCACCGACGTTCGTGGGCGCGGCTTCGGGCAGGGTCACGTTCGATGCGAGCTGCACGAGCGACGACACCTTGAAGTTGTCGCGCGCGGTGTCTTGCACGAGCATGACGCCGAAGGGCGCGTCGGGCGAATCGGGGCTCGCGTTCACGACGGCAAAGATCGTGCGCGGGAACTCGTCGGTCGACTCGGGCAGCGCGTAGACGATGTCGCCGGTCGGGAACGCGGCGGGCGCGGGCAGCTCACCGTCGGCCTTTTGGCCGCGGTAGAGCGCGATGCGTTCGGCGAGGGCGTCGCCCTCGAAGCGGGGCTCGAGAATCGACGAGTCGTGCGCTTTGTCTGCCTCGACCGCGAGTTCACCAGCCTCGGTGATCACCGACTGGATCTGCTCGAGGTTGAGGGCGGGCGGGTTCGCGCCCTCGTCGAGAATTGCCGCGTCGACGGTCGACGTCGCGGTGCCGGTCGGCTGCAGATCGACGTCGGTCCACTCGGCCGGCCAGTACTGCGGCGCGCAGCCCGCGAGCGTGAGACCCACGACCATCGCGGTCGACGCGACGAAGAATGAGCGCTTCGGCGCCTTCGAGCGGTTGCGGCCGCGAGGGCGCTTCCACATCGAGTCATCGTCGGCCGGGGCGGCGGCGGGCTGCTCGGGTTCGGGCGCGGGCTCCTCGACTGCGGGCTCTTCAGCTGTGGGTTCTTCCACGGCAGGCTCCTCGGCTGCGGGTTCCTCGACGACGGGCTCCTCGACAACCGGCTCCTCGACAACCGGTTCTTCGACGACCGGCTCTGCAGTTACCGGCTCCTCGGCAGCAGGCTCCGCGAAGACCGATTCCTCGACCGCGGGCTCCGTGGCGACCGGCTCTTCGACAACAGGCTCGTCAACGGCCGGCTCCTCGACAACAGGCGCTTCGATGACCGGCTCCTCAACGACCGACTCTTCGGCGACGGGTTCGTCGATACGCGGCTCTTCAACCCCAGGCTCATCCGCAGGGAAGTCAATGGGCGCATCCTCGTCAACCGCGGCGGGCGTGCCAGCGGCAGCCTCGGCAGCTCGTTCTTCGGCGGCCGCCTCTGCGTCGCCGTCCCAGGGCACGGGCGTCCACTCGAGCGACTCGTGCTCGGCAGCCTCGGCGGGAGTCCCGGCGACACGACGCTTGCGCGCGGCGGAGGCGGCGCGACGCTTCATGCGGCGGCGGTGCGCGATCGCCCACCACAGCAGCGCGAGGAAGAGCACGAAGAGCACACCGCCGATTACGAGCAGCGGGCCCGACAGCGGCGCATACCCGCCGAGCGGCCAGGTCACCGAGACAGTCGAGGGTGCGGGGCTCTCGCCGTCGGAGGTTATGAGGATCGAGTAGCCGGGCGCGACGGTCGTGCTGAGCCGCACCTCGCCCTCGCCCTCGTGCTCCTCGTACCAGAGGTCGTTGCCGATCGGGCTCGGCACCGTGTCTTCGCTCCCCGACTCGGTGAAGGTCAGGCCGATGTGCTCGCGCGAGTGATTGGCATCCTCGTCGAGGGTCACCATGTCGTGCTTCGCGTCGCCAACCCAGGCCATGACGTCATTCGTGCGACCAATGACGACGTTGATCTCGCCCTCGCCGGTGATGAGGATGTCCTGCAGGCCGGCGCGCGACGAGAGCACGTCGTCGTTGATCACCATGACCGGGGCGCCACTGTCTGAGGTGCCGTCGGCCGTCACGGTGCTCGCCTGTGAGGCGGCGACGAACTGGATCCCTCCGAAGACAAGCGCGACGACGCTCGCCACGAAGGCGACGGCCGCGAGAATGAAGCGCACGAAGAATCTCCTCGGGTCTTGGGATAGGAAAAGGTCGGTGCCCAGTCCCTTACTGCAGGGTATGCGGCACTCGACTACCAGCCGCGCGCGACGCGCGATCTAGCAGGAACCCGCAAACGGGCAAGCCACCAGCCTAGTGCATTCACCAATTTGTGACCTTATTGTGACCAGAGAATCCTGCACTCCGGGGTAGTGCATCGATGCAGACGCACGAATGCTGCGCGCTCCCATGGGCGCGGCTCTACACTTTCCCTGACACCCGCCCGCCGCGAGTTTGCCTCGCGCACCGACCAACCCCTGGAGGATCAGGCACGTGGATTCGTTCAACTTCACCACTGCGATGCGCGGCTACCAGCGGGAAGAGGTGGACCAGGCCCTGAACGACCTCCAGCAGCAGCTCAAGCAGGCGCAGGCGGCCTACGAGCGGGCACAGCAGCGCACGCAGGAGCTCGAGGCCCGCGCGAAGCGGCTCGAAAGCGACCTGCGTGAGGCCGAGGCCCCGAGCTACGCGGGGCTCGGGTCGAAGCTCGCGGGCACGCTCTCGACGGCCGAAGAGCAGGCGATGCGCATCGTGTCGGATGCGCAGCGCGAGTCCGAGAAGATCCTGTCGGATGCGCGCAAGAACGCCGCGCGCATCCACGAAGACGCGAACGACTACGCCGAGCGAGTGACGCGCGAGGCCGACCAGTCGGCGCAGCGCGTCGCGCAGGAGGCGCAGTCGTCGGCCGACCAGCTCGTCGAAAACGCGAAGCAGGAGGCGGAGCTCACGCGCGTGAACCAGGAGCGCGAGATCGACTCGGTGAAAGACCAGGTGACGAGCGAGCTGCGCGAGCGCCGCCACGCCACTGACCGCGAGATCGAGGCGAACCGTGCCGAGGTGTCGGCGGAGCTCGCACGCAAGCGCCAGCAGCAGGAGACCGAGCTTGCCGAGGCGCTTGCGAAGTTCACGGAGCAGCAGCGCGCGTTCGAGAACTGGCGCGTCGCGGCCGAGCGCGATCTCGAGGAGCGCCGCGAGAAGTTCGAGCGCGAGCTCGTCGAGCGCCGCGGTGCGCTCGAGCAGGAGCTCGCCGACGAGAAGTCGACGCAAGAGACCGAGCTCGCGGAGGCCCGCGCGAAGTTCGTGCGCGAGACCACGGCCGAGCGCGAATCGCTCGCCGCCGAGGTCGCCCGTCAGCGCGCCGAGCTCGCCGACTCAATCGAGGCGACGAAGTCGGCGCACGAGCGCGAGCTCGCGACCGCGCTGGCGAACCACAACCGCACGCTCCAGCAGTCGCAGGCTGAGGCGGAGGCGACCGCATCCGAGCTCGCCGGCCAGCAGCGCCGCGAGCTCGAGGCCGAGCGCGTGCGCGTGACATCGGAGCTCTCGGAGCTGCGCGAGACGACGCTTCGTGAGCTCGCCGAGGCGCGCAGTTCACAGGAGGTCGAGCTCACGACGAAGCGCAACGAGTTCGAGCAGCAGCTCGTCGTCGCCGGCCGCAACGCCGAGGCGGCCGCGAAGCGCATGATCGACGAGGCGACCGAGCAGCTCGCCGACCTCAACCAGCGCAGCGAGCAGGTGCGCCGCGAGGCAGGCAAGATCATGGCGGATGCGCGCAAGCGCGCGCAGGAGACCGTGCAAGCCGCCGAGCGCCAGGCAGCCAACCTGCTCGAGAACGCGAACAAGCAGGCCCGTGAGCGCGCCCGTGAGCTCGAGGCCCGCACCCTCGCCGAAGAGCAGGCCGCCGAGCAGCGCCTCATCGCGGTGCGTGACGAGCGCGACCAGATCGAGGCCTACCTCGAGCAGATGCAGGAGCTCTTCTCGCGCATGCCCCTCATGTCGGGCAAGAAGGGTGGCGCGAACGAGGCTGAGCAGAAGCCTGCAGCGAAGGCCGACGAGGCCAAGCCCAACGCATCCAAGCCCGCGGCCGCCAAGCCGGGGCCCAAGAACGGCTAGGCACCCATGCGCATCGAGAATCCGTTCCGGATCGGGTTTCTCGCAACCCTCGGAGCCCTCCTCGCCCTGACGCTCGGCGGGATGGTGCAGTCGCTGTCGACGGTGCTCACCTACATCGCGACGGCGCTGTTTCTCGCGCTCGGCTTCGACCCCGCGATCAGCTGGCTTGAGCGTCGCCGCTGGCCCCGCTGGGCGGCCGTGCTCGCCGCGGTGCTTGGCGTGATCGTCGTCGCTGGCCTCGTCGTCTGGGCGATCGTGCCGTCAGTCATCGCGCAGGCGAACGAGATCGGCGCCCGCTACGGCGCGATCATCGGCGACATCGTGAACTCGAACGTCGTCGAGTGGCTCACCGCGACGTTCCCCGCGCTCGACGTGCAGGCGATGGTTGCCCAGGCCGCGTCGTGGCTGCAGGGCAACATCGGCGCGATCACGGGTGGCGTGCTGCAGGTGGGCGTCGGCATCGTGAACGGCCTGTTCGCCACGATGATGGTGACGATTCTCACCATTTACTTCGTCGCGAGCCTGCCGAGCATCAAGCGCGCCTTCTACCAGCTCACGCCGGCGTCGAGCCGCGGACGCGTCGCCGAGCTCTCGGAGCGCATCACGGGCTCGGTCGGCGCATACGTGCTCGGCATGCTCACCCTCGCGCTCATCAACGGCGTGCTCACGTTCACGTTCATGACGATCGTCGGCGCGGCGATGCCGATGGTGTTCGCGGTGCTCGCCTTCATCGGCTCGATGATCCCGATGGTGGGAACGATCTCAGCGTCGGTCATCATCGTGCTCGCGCAGCTCATTCTGCTTGAGCCGGGCTCCCCCGTGTGGTGGATCGCCGGTATCTACTACCTCGTCTACATGCAGGTCGAGGCGTACGTGCTCACGCCACGCGTCATGTCGCGCGCGGTCTCGGTCCCCGGCGCCGTCGTCGTCATCGCCGCCCTCACCGGCGGCACGCTGCTCGGCCTGCTCGGCGCGCTCGTCGCAATCCCCGTCGCCGCGAGCCTCATGATCATCATGCAAGAGGTCGTCATTCCACGACAGAACGAGCGCTAGCCGCTCCCTGCCAGCGGATGGGCGCGCGGGCTACGCGATGCGCCAGCAGTGGCTGTGCCAGTGCCGTCGATCGGCAATCGCCGCGTCGTCGCCCATGATGTTGTCGGCGCGGAACACGACGACGTGCGCCTGCCCGACGGGCACGGTGAGGCTGCAGCCGGGGCACACGTACTCTTTCAGCGCCCGCTCGGCGCTCACCGACTGCACGGTGTACTCGCGACCGCGGCGCACCTCGGTGCGCCGCATACCGCCGCGGATGCGCTCAATGTCGAGCGGGACGAACTCCCGGTCGCGCCGGGACTTGCGTCGCCCCATGGCGGCTTAGTACCAGCCGTTGCCCTGCGTGAACTTGAAGTCGTACGCGCCGCACGGCGAGCCGTAGCGGCCGACCATGTAGCCGAGCGCCCACTTCACCTGCGTGACGGGGTTGGTCTGCCAGTCGGCACCGGCCGAGGCCATCTTGCTACCGGGCAGCGCCTGGGGCAGGCCGTAGGCGCCCGACGAGGCGTTCGTCGCGCTCGGGTTCCAGCCCGACTCCTGCGTGATGATCGCGTCGAAGCAGGCCCACTCGCTGCCCGAGTAGCCCTGGCTCGCGAGGTACGCCTGCGCGTCACCCTTCACGGTGCCGGTGTCGTACGAGACCGAGTCGGGGTACGACGAGGAACCGCCCGACGACTCGCCGGACGATGAGTCGGTCGAGGAGGCGTCGCTCGACTCGGTCGACTCGGTGGTGCTCTCTTCGGTCGGCTCGGGCTCGGGTTCGGGCTCCGGCTCAAGTTCAACGGTGACGTCGCTGCGGCCCGAAACGAGCGACTGCTCGGTCGAGGCGCCATCGCCCGACTTGTCGTCGCCCGCCTGCGCAGTGTCGCCCGACTCGCCCGAGCCGTACGTCTGCGGGTTCGCACGCGTGATGTCGGCGAGCGAGGGCTGGTACGAGGCGGCGGCCTGCGAGACCGGCACGGTGAGGAACGGCTGCGCGAGCCCGACCGCGGCGACGGCGGCGAGCGCGCATCCGGCCACGACCGAAGTCACCTTGCGGTTACGGCGCGATGAGCGCACGGCCCACGGCACTGCTGCGCGGGTCGACCCCGAACGCGTCATTTCCGTCATCTGCTGCTCTCCATTCGTAACTGCCACCCGTCTACGATAACGGATTGGTTACGAAGAGACAACGGACAGGTCTCGAACGTTCAGGTTTGGGGCAGGCTGCGTGCTAGCGGATCGCGAGCATGACGTCGACGACGGCGTCGATGAGCAGGTCGACCTGCCCCTCTTCATAGCCGCGACGCTTCGAGGTGAACGCGACGCCACGTGCCTCGCGGAGCGTCATCGATGCCTTGCCACGCAGGAAGTCGTCGACGCGGTTGCAGAACGACTCGACCTCGTCGACCGAGTAGCCGCGCTGCAGCAAGGAGACGCGGCGGAACCGCTCCCCCGACGGCCGCTCGAGCCGCTTCAGTACCGCGCGCGCCGCATCCTTGATCTCGGCCATGTACTCGTCGCGGCCGCGGTGCGCAATGCGCTCCTCGTGCTCGCGCACGGCAACCGCGTCTTCGAGGCGCTCAAGCGCCGCGTCGACGTGCGGCGCCGAGTAGCCGCGCTTGCGCATCGTGAACGCCGTGTGGCGGATGCTCTTGGCCGTCAGGCGCTTGCCCTCGGAGCCATTGTCGAAATTCTCGTATCGCTCGCGGGCGACGCGCAGAGCACGGTCGACCTCTTCGGGGTCGTAACCGTACTCCCCTCGCGGGGCTCGGGGGAAAGGCGCCTCAGTCTTCATCTCTGCTATTTTGCCTCAGCCGAGGCGTTGCGCAAACTCCATGAGCGGTGTGGACCAGAAATACAGGGCGAACGCCATGGCGCCGGAGGGCAGCAGCGAGTCGACTCGGTCGAAGAAGCCGCCGTGTCCAGGCAGCCAGTTCGACATGTCTTTCACCC
The DNA here is from genome assembly GCF_000381765.1 of [Zimmermannella] faecalis ATCC 13722. GTDB lineage: Bacteria > Actinomycetota > Actinomycetes > Actinomycetales > Microbacteriaceae > Gulosibacter > Gulosibacter faecalis. The sequence goes on from NZ_KB907081.1 coordinate 61,288, forward strand.
CGAGATCGCGCTTGATCATCGACTCGGTGAGGTCGCCGCACACGCCCGTGACCGTCAGCGCGACGCTCATGATGAGCCCGAACCACCAGGGCAGGTTGAGCAGCCAGACGCAGGCGATGATCGCGATGACGGTGCCGAAGACGAACCCGCCAACGATGCCCTCCCACGTCTTGCCCGGGCTGATGCGCGGCGCGAGCTTCGTGCGGCCCCACTGCAGCCCCGCGGCGTACGCCCCCGTGTCGACAGCAACGACGACCGAGATAAACGAGAGCACCCAGAACTCGCCGAGTGGCTGCGACAGCAGAATCACGGTGAACGCCGAGAGGAACGTCACGTAGAAGTGCACGAACGCGCTCGACGACGCGTCGATCGCGAGCTGGCGTCGGCTCGTGACGAGCCGACTGCGCTGCACGCGGTGCAGGCCGGCCTCGACGAGTCGCCAGCCGACGACAAACAGCACGCCGGTGAGGAACGCGACCCAGAACACCGAGGGCGGGAAGAAGTACGCGATCGGCACGATCGTGAGCGCCACGAGCACCGAGGGGATGCGCGGCACTCGCCGCCCGACTCGGCGCATGGCCGTCGTGAGCTCGACAACGACGAGCACGCAGATCGCCATGCCGAGCGGAATGAACAGCCGCTTATCGATAAGCAGCGTGAGCAGCACGGCCGCGATGAGCACCGCCGCGATGCCGATCGCGCTGAGGAGGTTGCGACCCGATCGTTCGTTGACCTGGTCATTGATGCGGCGCACCTGGCGGCGGATGCGCGCCGCTTCGATTTCCAGGGAGCGCGACGCGGGCGGGACCCCGTCTACCTCAGGGTCCCGCCCATCGTCATTCGCTACCGGCTCGTGCACTAGACCTCGAGTAGGTCGGCTTCCTTGTTCTTGAAGGCCTCGTCGACGCGGTCGATGTAGCCCTTCGTGATCTTGTCGAGTTCCTTCTCGGCGCGACCAACCTCATCCTCGCCGACTTCACTCTCGAGCGCCGAGAGGTCGGTCATGCCCTTGCGGCGGATGTTCCGCACGGCAACGCGGGCTTCCTCGGCCTTGTCGCGCGCGATCTTCACGTACTCCTGGCGGCGCTCCTTCGTGAGCTCCGGCATGACTACACGGATGAGCTGGCCCTCGTTCGAGGGGTTCACACCGAGGTGCTGGGCCGCGACAATCGCCTTCTCGATGTCCTTGAGTGCCGCCTTGTCGTACGGCGTGATGACGAGCATCCGAGCCTCTGGCTGCTGCAGCGATGCGAGCTGGCCGAGCGGCGTCGGGGTGCCGTAGTAGTCCACGAGCAGCTTCGTGAAGAGGGCCGGGTTCGCGCGCCCGGTTCGGATGTTGCCGAACTCCTCGTGGGCGTGCTCGATGGCCTTTTCCATCTTGTCCTTGGTCTCGTCGAGAACGTCGGAAATCACAGGGGGTCCTTTCGATGCGTACCAGCCCATCCTACGCAGGGCCGGGAGGCGGTCTGACCGCTAGTTGCGGAAGCTGTTCGAGACGAGCGTGCCGATGTCGTCGCCGAGAATCGCGCGCTCGATGTTGCCGTCGGGACTCATGCCGAACACGCGCATGTCCATGCCGTTGTCCATGCACAGGCTGAACGCGGTGGAGTCGACGACGCGCAGGCCTCGGCGCAGGGCGTCCTGGTACGAAATGCCGTGGATCATTTCGGCGTTCTCGTCGCGCTTCGGGTCGGCGGTGTAGACGCCGTCGACGCCGTTCTTCGCGACGAGGAGCACGTCGGCGTGCACCTCGAGCGCGCGCTGGGCCGCGACGGTGTCGGTCGAGAAGTACGGGAGCCCGGCGCCGGCGCCGAACACGACGACGCGGCCCTTCTCCATGTGTCGCTCGGCGCGCAGCGGAATGTACGGCTCCGCGACCTGGCGCATCTCGATTGCCGACTGCACGCGCGCGCTGCCGCCCGCCTGCTCGAGAAAGTCCTGCAGCGCGAGGGCGTTCATGACGGTGCCGAGCATGCCCATGTAGTCGGCGCGAGCGCGGTCCATGCCTGCGTTCGCGAGTTGAGCGCCGCGGAAGAAGTTGCCACCGCCGACGACCACGGCGATCTGCACCTGCTCCGCCGCTCGTGCGATTTCCTTCGAGATGTTCGTGAGCACCTCGGGGTCGACCCCGAGCTTGCCGGCGCCGAAGGCCTCTCCCGAGAGCTTCAGCAGAACGCGGCGAGGTTTGGTGGCAGTCGAGGTCATCGGGCTCCTAGCGACGGGGTTCGGTTCAGTAGTCGAAGATCAACCCTAGTGCGCCGAGGGCGGCCCATGCTGTGCACGGACCGCCCTCGGCGATGGTTGCGCGCGCAGGCGCGCTGGGGTTCGACTACTCCGCGTCGTCGGCGGTCTCGACGCCGGCGCCCACCTTGAGGCGGGCGAAGTCGACGATGGTGAGACCGGCGTTCTCGGCGATCTGCTTCACCGTGAACTTCGGGTCGCGGGCGTACTCCTGCTCGTTGAGCACGATCTGCTTGAAGTAAGCACCGAGGCGACCCTCGACGATCTTCGGCAGCGCGGCCTCGGGCTTGCCCTCGGCGCGGGTGATGTCCTCAACGACCTTGCGCTCACGGTCGATGTCGTCCTGCGGAACGTCCTCGCGGTTGAGGTACGACGGGTTCGCGAAGGCGATGTGCTGCGCGAGACCGTGCGCCGTCTCCTCGTCGCCGCCGGCGTAGCCGACGATGACGCCGACCTGCGGGGGCAGGTCCTTCGAGGTGAGGTGCAGGTACACGTCGAACTGCTCGCCCTTAACGAGGCGAACGTTGCGCAGCTCGAACTTCTCGCCGATCACGGCCGCGAGGGCGTTGATGCGCTCCTCGACGGTCTCGCCATCGACGGTCGCCTTGAGCGCCTCTTCGGCGTTCGTTGCGCCAGCGGCGGCGGCAGCCTCGAGCACGGTGTTCGCAAGGTCGATGAACTTCTCGCCCTTGGCGACGAAGTCGGTCTCGCAGTTGAGCTCGATGATGCTCGCAGTGCCGTTGTCGTTCACCTTGGCGGCGACGAGGCCCTCGGCGGCCGAACGGTCAGCGCGCTTCGCGTTGCCCTTCGCGCCCTTGAGGCGAAGCAGCTCGACGGCCTTGTCGCGGTCGCCGTCTGCCTCTTCGAGCGCCTTCTTGGTGTCGGTGAGTCCGGTGCCGAGCTGTTCGCGCAGCGCCTTCACGTCAGCGATGGTGAAGTTTGCCATTGACTGAGTCTCCTCTTGGTTACTTGGTCTCGTCGGCCGAAGCGGCCGCAGCCTCTTCAGTCTGAGCGGCGTCGGTAGCCGACTCCTGAACAGCCTCTTCGGCGGGCGCCTCGGCGGCGGCCTCGTCAGCCTTCGCCTCGCCCTGCTTCAGCAGCTCGAGCTCCCACTCGGCGAGCGGCTCAGCGGTCTCGCCGGCGCCCTCGGCGGGCTTCTGGTGACGGGTCATGAGGCCCTCGGCCGCGGCGTCGGCGACGATGCGGGTGAGCAGGCCGACCGAACGGATCGCGTCGTCGTTGCCCGGAATCGGGTAGTCGACGTCGTCGGGGTCGCAGTTGGTGTCGAGGATCGCGACAACCGGGATGCCCAGCTTCTTCGCCTCGTCGATCGCGAGGTGCTCCTTGTTCGTGTCAACGACCCAGAGCGCCGAAGGCGTGCGCGACATGTTGCGGATACCGCCGAGCGTCTTCTCGAGCTTGTCGCGTTCGCGACGCTGGATCAGCAGTTCCTTCTTCGTGTAGCCGCTCGAGGTGTCCTCGAAGTCGACGAGGTCGAGTTCCTTGAGGCGGTTGAGTCGCTTCTGCACGGTCTGAAAGTTCGTGAGCAGACCGCCGAGCCAGCGCTGGTTCACGTAGGGCTGGTTCACGCGGAGCGCCTGCTCCGAGATGACTTCCTGCGCCTGCTTCTTCGTGCCGACGAAGAGCACGGTGCCGCCGTGGGCAACCGTCTCCTTGACGAAGTCGTAGGCCTTGTCGATGAAACCAAGCGACTGCTGGAGGTCGAGGATGTAGATGCCCGAACGCTCCGTGAAGATGAAGCGCTTCATCTTCGGGTTCCAGCGGCGGGTCTGGTGACCGAAGTGGACACCGGCGTCAAGCAACTGACGCATCGAGACGACAGCCATGGTCGTTTCTCCTTGAGTTGGGCGCACCCGTGGTGCGCGGTTTTGGTTACTACTGCCGCAAGCGGCAATCCTGGTGCCCGGCCACGACTCCGCTCACCGCTCGGGTGAGACCGTCGAAGTCGCTGGCGTTTTGGACACGCGAAGTCAGCCCGGTGACGGACTGCAACTCAAAAGTCTAGCGCGTTTTGGGCTTGACCGGCACCCCCGCCTCGCCAACCGTGGCGCCTGTGGATGCGCGGTCATCCACAGGCACGCGGGCTCGGCGAGCGCGGGAGGTCACGGTTCGCGAGCCTAGCCGCATGCGACCGCACCGTATCCGCCTGTTCATCGCCCTCGCGGCGCTCGCGTTCGGTGCAGTCTGGGCGCCGAGCCCGGGCGTCGCCCTGGCTGCGCCGGAGCCTCCCGTGACCTCGGCCAACGATGACGAGAGCGCCATCTGGTCGTGGCCCGTGCGGCCGCGGCCCGAGGTGACCCGGCTCTTCGAGCTCGAGCATCGCTACTCCGCCGGGCACCGCGGCATCGACCTCACGGTGCCCGCCGGCACCGAGGTGTTCGCGCCCGACGACGGCACGGTGCACTTCGTCGGCTGGGTCGTCGACCGCCCGCTCGTGTCGGTGCAGCACGCGAACGGCATCCGCTCGACGTTCGAGCCCGTCGATGCCGTCGTCGCCGAGGGCGAGGTCGTCACGCGCGGCCAGCTGATCGGGCACGTTGCCGAATCACCCGCCCATGAGCCCTCCGGAGGGCTGCACCTCGGGGCACGGCTCGGCGACGACTATCTCGACCCGCTCGCGCTCCTGGGCGAGGTGCCGCGCGCGATCCTCCTGCCCATCTCGCCCTGACCGTCACCGTTCGTCTCGTAGTTGAAAGGCCATGTCATGCACACCCCTTCTCTTCCGCCCGGCAGTCTCGTGCGCCGAGCACCGCTGCCCGAGTTTCCATCGCCACGGCTGCGCGCCGCGCTCGCGTTCCTCTTGCTCGGCGCGATCGTCGTGCTGTTGATCCCGCTCGGTTGGCGCCAGGCGTCGGCCGCTGAGCTCGGCCCAGGGTTCTCGAACTCGTCGGGCGCGTTCGTCGGCGCGATGCGCTACGACTCGCACAACGCGTACTGCATCGAGCTCACGAAACCGCGGCCGGTCGGCGCGGTCACGCAGCCACTCACGAACGACCAGCCCGTGCCAACCGCAATCTCGAAGCTCAGCGTGACGCAGCGCACGCAGCTGCACTGGGCGATCAGCGAACGCGGCGACTCGAGCGACCCCGACGACACCGCGGCGGTCGCGATGTTCGTGTGGTCGGTCGCCGACGCGGCCCACTACCCGGGCGATGCCCACTACTTCGCGCTCATGGATGCCACGACGAAGGCCTCGGTGCAGGCGAAGCTCGCGCAGCTGCGCACCGACGCCGAGCGGGTGCAGGCCATCGAGCGGCCGACCTCGGTCTCGGTCGACGTCGTATCGGAGCCCGAGGGCCTGTACCTCAAGGTGCCGAAGGTCGGGACGGGCGTGCTCGTCAAGGTGCGGCTCGAGGGCGCGACCTACGGCGGCGAGGCCGAGTTCACCCTCGACGGCGGCGCCGACCAGAAGGTTCGGCTGCAACCCGAGCGCGGCGCGCCCGAGCTCAACGCGACCGTCTCCACCAGTGCGGCGGAGGGATACGCGACGCCCGAGCTACGCGTGCTCGTGACCGAGGGCAAGCAGCTGCTCATTCAGCGCAGCCCGTCGGCGTGGCCGCAGGCGAGCGACCGATACCTGCTCGGCACCTTCGTCAATGTGCCGATCACGCCGGCCGCGACCGCCACCCCGACCGCGACGCCGAAGCCCACCCCGGTCGGGAAGCCCGGGCCGACGCGCACGCCGGTTGGGAAGCCAGCTCCGAGTCCTACTCCTACTCCTATTCCCACTCCCACGGTGACGCCCACTCCCGTTCCCACGGTGACGCCCACCCCGACTCCGACGGCTACTCCCACACCAACACCTACTGCCACTGCCACTGCCACTGCCACTGCCACTGCCACTGCCACACCCACTCCGACGCCGACGCCCGAAGTGACGCCAAGTCCGGCGCCGACACCTACGCCGACCCCGAAACCGGCTCCCACCGCGACGCCGAGCATCCCGGCGACGCCCGAGCCGAAGCCCACTCCGACACCCTCAGCACCCGTGATGCCGCCCGCGCCGGAGCCCACCCCGACGCCGACGGTCACGCCTTCGCCAACCCCCTCACCGACGCCCACGCCCACGCCGACGCCCACGGAATCGGCCGAGCAGACCACGCCGCCGACCACCGCCCCGCCCGAAACACAGCCGGCAACGCCGTCGAGCGCATCCGAGCAGCCGGCTGTCGAGGACACGGCTGACCGGCTCGCCGAGACTGGCACGAAGCCGGGCATGTGGATCGGCGTGGCGAGCGCGGGACTCACGCTCATCGGGCTCGGCGGCTGGCTCCTGTCACGCGATCGCCAGCGCCGAGAGGAGTCTGCCTGGTAGCTCCCACCTGCACGGAGGCGTCGGCCGGACTTCGGTCGGCGCCTACGCGCGCGGGTGCGCGCGCCGGTATGTGTCGCGCAGGCGCTCGGCCGAGACGTGCGTGTAGATCTGGGTGGTACCGAGGTCGGCGTGCCCGAGGTACTCCTGCACACCGCGGAGGTCGGCACCGCCGTCGAGGAGATGGGTTGCCGCCGTGTGCCGGAACGTGTGCGGGCCTGACGGCCCCTGCCCCGGCGCGAGTTCGAGGAGGCTTCGGCTGAGTTCGTAGACGCTGCGGGTATTGATTCGGCCCCCGCGTGCGCCGAGAAAGAGCGCCTCGCCGGATGCGTCGTTCGCGAGTTCTGGACGCCCCCGCTCGAGCCACGCGGTGAGCGCGACCGCGGCGGGCCGGCCGTACGGGATCACGCGCTCGACGTCGCCCTTCCCGATTACCCGCGCGGTCTGCGCGGTGCGGTCAAGCGAGGTGGTGTCGAGCGACGCGAGTTCCGAGACACGCATCCCGGTCGCGTAGAGCAGTTCAACGATCGCGAGGTCGCGCAGCGCCGTCGGCGCACCCTCGTCGGCGCGGGTGCGCAGCGAGGCGAAGATGTCCCCCATTTGCGTTTCGGTAACGAGCCGTGGCAGCGACCGGCCGACCTTCGGCGACTTCAGGCGGCGGGCGACGTCGTCGCCGCGGCCGGTCGAGTGGCACCACGCGCTGAACCGGCGCGCGACCGAAGCGCGACGAGCGATCGTTGCCGCGGAGTGGCCCTGTTCGTTCTCGGCCCAGAGCCACTCGCGATAGTCCTCGAGGGTGAGCTCCCGCGCGTCGACCTTGCCGCCGCGTTTGACGTGGTCGGCGAAGCGGGTGAGGTCGCCGAGGGCAGCCCGGCAGGTGTTCGGTGAGCGGCCGAACTCGCGATCGAGCGCGACGACGTAGTCCTCGATCGATTCGCGCAGGCCAGCCATGTCGTCATGCTAGTTCCGGCCGCGGCACCAAGCGTCGCGACCCTCGGCGACCTCACGAGACCGCCTAGAGGAACCAGGCCACGACGGCGCTCACTCCGAGCACGAGACCGGTGACGAGGCTCGCGCGACCGGCTTGAATCGCCGAACGGCGTTCTGCGGTCTGCTCATCTGGCACCGGCGCACCCGGCACCCGTGCCGCTCGAACGCCAAGGCTCATCATCACCGTGACTCCAACCGCGACGGCGGCGCCCATGACCAGGTAGAGCGGCGTGGCATAGAGCCAGGAATACGGCGCGAAATGCACGACCAGCACGATCACCATGGCCAGGGGCACCAGTGCGTAGCGGCGCCGCACGACAAGGAAGATCACGAGCGGCAACGCCAGCAGCTGCCCCGCGCTGAGGTACACGGAGAGCGTGTTCATCCCGGCGAGTTCCGGGCGCGCGGTCGTCCCTGTCAGCGCAGTGAGACCCAGCGCAAGTGGGAGCGCGACCATGCCCTGAAACAGCGTCACGTACGCCGCCGTGCGCTGACTTGTTCGGTACCAGGACGCCGCGCAGACGAGCCAGGTCACACCGTACGCGGCGAGGAATCCCCATCCGTGTCCGGTCGCTTCGCCGAGTGCATGGGTGTATTCGGGGATCGACACGTCGCCTCCATTGGCTTCCCTCGAACTGTCGTCGAGGCGTGGGTTCGGTCGAGATTCGTTCCCTTCAATGTAGCCGCGTCCCCACCGCGCTAGCGGCGACGCCACCCGGTGCCGTCTTGGAACGCCCGGTCGAGCAACTCGAGTTCGGCGAGCCCGGCCCGGGTATCGGCGATCGAGAGCCCCGCGAGCGCGGCAAGCTCGGCTTCGCCATTGCCGCGGCGCGGGCGCAGCGCGTCAAGCACCCGCACGGCGGCGTCGCTGAGCCGCATTCCGTCGAGGTCATCGGCACCGAGCAGGGTCGGATGCGCGTCGACCTCGCCGTCGACGAAGAGGCGGCCGCCGGTCGCGCTCCGCCACAGTTCAAGCGCCTCGTCGCCCGACGAGACCATGGTCGCCTCGCCGGCCCGAATGAGGCGGTGGCAGCCCTCTGAGGATGCCGACGTGATTGCGCCAGGGACGGCGCCGACCTCGCGACCGAGCGCGTTCGCGTGGTTCGCGGTGTTCAGGGCACCGGAACGGGCACCAGCCTCGACGACGATCGTCGCGGGCGAGAGTGCGGCGATGAGGCGGTTGCGGTGCAGGAACCGCCACTTCGTCGGTGGCTGCCCGCACGGCACCTCCGACACGACGGTGCCGTTGCCCGAGAGCATCCGCTCGAACACCCCGGAGTTGCCAACGGGGTAGAGCCGGTCGATCCCGCCCGCCATGAACGCGACGGTCGAGCCGCCGCTCGCGAGGGCAACGCGGTGCGCCTGCGCGTCGATGCCGTAGGCGCCGCCCGAGACAACGGCGAGCCCGTAGGTGACCGCCGCAACGGCGAGCTCCCCCGCCGCTTCGAGCCCGTATTCGGTCGCGGCGCGCGAGCCGACGAGTGAGAGGCTGCGCGCGTCGGGGCGGAGGTGTGCGGGGTTGCCGCGCACCCAGAGCCCGATCGGCGCGTGCACGCCGAGGTCGTCGAGCTGGGTCGGCCAGAGGTCGTCGCCCGGCGATAGGAAGGTCGCGTCAAGCTGCGTCGCGGCGTGCAGCAGGGGCAGGTTGCGCTCGAGGTCGAGCCGCGGCGCCCACGTGTCGAGCGACTTGCGCCAGTTCACCGAGCGCGCCTCAACCGGGTCGGCCGCGAAGACGTCGCGCACGACCTGATCGCGGCCGCCCGCAAACAGCTCGAAGATGCAGCCAGCGCCAAGCTGCTGCACGAGCAGCCCGGCGGCCCCGTCGCCGGGCTCGGCGACGCAGGTCCAGCACATGCGGGCGACGACATCGAGCGGGTCGGCGGCCGAGACCCGACCGACCCGCAGTGGGCGGGCGAGGGATTCGAGAGTGGACTGGGTGCTGCGCATTGGGGCTCCTGGGAGGTCGGGGATGGCTACGCGTCGACCGAGGTCGCGACGCGGGTGCGATAGAAGAGGGCTTCGGCGATGTGGCTGCGACCCGGCCGGGCGGCGCCGTCGAGGTCGGCGAGGGTCCACGCGACGCGCTGCGCCCGGGCGTATCCGCGCATCGTGATCTGCCCGCGGCTCAGGGCTTGATCGAGCGGGTCGGCGGCGCCGGACTCGCACTGCAGCGCCGAGTGGCGCAGCGTCGTGCCGTCGACCTGCGCATTGCGGCGCAGCCCGAGCGGCTCGAGCCGCTGCGCGGCCCGGGCGCGCGCCTCGAGCACGAGGGCCGCGGCAACGCCCGAGGTGAGGCTGCCGCGCTCCCCCGCCGCCGCGAGCCGGGCGGTCGCGGTCGACACCCGCTCGACGCGCAGCTGCAGGTCGATGCGGTCGAGCAACGGCCCGCTCAGCCGCTGCAGGTAGTTGCGCTGCACCATCGGCGTGCAGTTGCAGGCGAGGCCGCGCACCCCGGCGTTCCCGCACGGGCACGGGTTCGCGGCGAGCACGAGCTGCGGATTCGCGGGGTACGTGACGGCGCCGCGAGCGCGGTGAATCGTGATCGACCCCGACTCGAGGGGCTGCCGCAGCGCGTCGAGCACCCGCCGTGGGAACTCGGGGGCCTCGTCGAGAAACAGCACGCCGTGCGCCGCGAGCGAGAGCGCGCCGGGCTGGATCACACCCGAGCCGCCGCCGATGAGCGCGACCGCCGAGGCGGTGTGGTGCGGTGCCTGCAGCGGTGGCCGCCGGTCGAGGCCCTCACCGAGCGGCATGCCCCGCAGCGAACGCAGGGCCGCGACCTCGATCGCGGCGTCGATGTCGAGGTCGGGCAGGATCCCGGGCAGGCGCTCCGCGAGCATCGTTTTTCCTGACCCCGGCGGCCCGACCATCGCGAGGTGGTGACCACCCGCCGCGGCGATGAGGAGGGCGCGCACGGCGCTGTCGTTGCCTACGACGTCGGCGAGGTCACCGGCGATCGCCGGGCGCGATTCGGCCCCGGGCAGGTGAAACTCGAGCTCGGGCGCGACCGGCTCACGGAGCTTGCCCGGCTCGGCGCCGTAGTGCTCGGCGAGCTCCGCGAGCGACGCGACCGGCACGACGCGGATGCCCTCGACGAGTTCGGCCTCGGACCGCGCGGCAGCCGGCACGAGAATCGTCTCGAAGCCGTGCTGCTTCGCGGCGTGCACGGCCGGCAGCACGCCCGCGACGGTTCGCACGGCGCCCGTGAGTCCGAGCTCGCCGATGTGGGCGTTGCGGGCGGGCCCCTCACCGTCGATGACGCCCATCGCGACGAGGATCGCGCAGGCGATCGGCAGGTCGAACCCCGCCCCGTGCTTACGCAGCTCGGCCGGGCCGAGGCTCGCGACGACGCGCTGCGGCGGCACGGGCTGCTGCGACGACTGCATCGCGGCCCGCACCCGGTGCCCGGCCTCGCCGATCGTCGCATCCGGCAGACCAATAATGAGGAGCTTCGGCAGGCCGCTCGCGACCTGTACGTCGACCTGCACCGCATCGCCATGCAGTCCCGCGAGCGCGATGCCCCAGCTGCGTCCGTTGCGCGCCATCTACTCCCCCACCCCTTCGATGTGCAGCAGGGTCGAACTCGCAAAACGCGGCATGACAATCGACACGACGTCGAGGCGCATTGGCATGAACGGGCCCGGATGCTCGTCGAGCCACCGGTGCGCGACCCGCATCATTCGCCTCACCTTCGTCGGGGTGATGGCATCGAGCGGATGCCCGCTGCCGATCGAGCTGCGGGTCTTCACCTCGAAGAACACAAGGTGGCCGCGCCCTCGCGCAACGATGTCGACTTCACCGTCGGAACAGCGCCAGTTGCGGTCGACGATCTCGAACCCGGTCTCGCTGAGGTACCTCGCGGCGAGTTCCTCGCCGTCGCGACCGAGCGTGATGTGTCGCGCCATATGCGCCTCCCGAAACTGCGGTGATTGGTGACTGCAGTCATCTTGGAGAACCGCTCGGGCAGCCGCCCGGCCGCGAGCGCGGTCGGTGGATAACCGCGCATCCACAGGCGCCCCGGTAGGTCACGCGACGAGCGCGTCGGAGCCCTCGCGAATCCCAGGTTTGGCCCAGATTCGCAGTCGGCCCAGATTCGCGATCGGCCCAGCCGCCAGCCCTAAAAGGCTTGGAGCGCCGCGCCGATGTTCTGCGCGGAGAGCACAATAAAGAGCACCATCATGATCGTCGCGTTGTTTGCGACGAGCCACGCCCGGGCCTTCGCGAGCGCGCCGGCCGAGGCCCTCGGTGCGACGAGCGACACGGGCACCGGCACCGTCACGGTCGCGGTGGCAAGGACCGTGAAAATCACGATCATCCAGACCGAATCACCGACGACGACCCGGGTGGCGCCGAACACCGAGCCGGCGGTCGCCGCCATAATGAGGTTCTTCGGATTCATCGAGAGCCCGAGCCCCAGTACGAATGCGGTCGGCGTTTTGACGCCGTCAACTCGCGACATCCATGACGGCATCTCGGGTTCGGTGCCCGGCCTCGGCCGCTTGCGCCACTGTCGCACCGCGAGCAGCGCGAGAATCAGGCCGAGTACGAGCTCAAACCAGCCCAGCACCGGCTGCGATTCCGCGGCCGAGGAATCGCCGACGACGGTCAGCGTCGCGAACGAAAAGAGCGTCGTGGCCGCGGTGATACCGAGCACCCAACCGACCAGGAACACGATCGCCTTCGGCGTCGAGTTCGGCGCCATCAGCAAGATGATCACCGCGATGATCGGGAACGGGCTCGCAGCGATGCCGACGGCCTGCGGCAGCGTCGCGCCGATGTACTCGAGCACGGTGATTACGCTTCGACGTCGGTGATGAGCTGTGGCGGCTCCCACGTCGCGGCCCCGGGACGCGGCCGGTAGAGGCGGAACAGGTAGTTCCACCCTGGCACGATCGGCAGTGTGTTCGGGCGGGTCGGGTCGCCGCCGAACCGAACGGTGACCCCGCCGTCACCGTCACGCGTCGCCGTGAGGTTGTTCAAGTTGTATCGCTCGGCCTCGTTTGGCTCGAAAAAGCCGTCGCCGTTGTAGACCGAGACCGACCAGAATCCGTCGACGGGCACATCGGTCACGCGAAGGTGATACTCACCGACGGGCAGGTGTGGCGACTGGTTGATGTAGATCGCTTCTGTCTCGGGCAGGCCGCCCCAACCCACCGCAGTGCCGATCAGGTGGCTCAGCCGCTCGACCTCGTTCTTGCGCCCGAATGCCCGGGTGAAGTCGGTCATGCCTCGGCCGAGCACCTTGAGCGCGTCGGTTGTCTGTTGGAGGGACACCGGATCGAAGTCTGGTGCCACGTACTCGCGACCGGCAACCGACGTCGCGCCGAACGCATCCTGCACGGCCGCGACCTCCGCGAGGTCGTCGGCGACTGCGGGTCGACGAGCACGCGCGCCGCCGCCAGCACGAATTCACTCCCGAGTTGCTCGGCCGTGAGCTCGTAGGTGCCGGGCTCGTGCAAGATCCGCTCGATGTAGTGTTCTTCGCTGACGAGCATGACCGAGACGTACCTACCGCCCGCGTCGGGCACCGTAATGGTGGCGCCCTGCGACACATCCAGCACGTTCGCGCTGTAGAGCGTGTCGCGGTTCATGCGAATCACGGTCTGGGCATCGATGGGCGTGGGCTGGCGGCCATGGTTCCAGCGGTTGGAGCCCTCAGCCCGGGCCGTAAACGCCGTAAACATCCGGGCGGATTCCGCGCGGGCATAGTTCTCGGCGGAGACGAGAATCTGGTTTGGGCTCACGGTGGTCTCCTTCGTCGGCCCGGTCAGCGTCGTCGAGCTCGGTCGTGCGCTGGCCGCCGAACGCTGCAGCTGGGTCTGGCCCAGTTTTGCAACGGGCCCGCGCCGGCTCACCCGTGTTCGGAAGAAATCATCCTTTGTGGATGACCCACGGTTTCGTGGAGCAATTCCACACCCACCGTCGCGATGTCGCCCAAATAGGATGATCGCCATGGAGACTCCAGGGCTCAGTCATTGGTTGTCACTGCCCTGGTTCTTGACCGAGGTGCCCGCCGCGCGCCCGCGGGATGTCTCGAGGCCGCGGCTCAACTCACTCGTTACGAAGCTCATTTCGGCGGCTCCCCTACTACTCGTTGCGGCACCAACGGGGTTCGGCAAGTCCACGGCACTCGCCGACTGGGCCCGGGGGCGTGCCGGAGTGTCGTGGCTCTCGGCAACAACCGCGGTCGATTCGGCGCGTCTCGTGCACGGCGGCCTGCTCGAGCTCGTGCCGCCCGCGTCGCGCGCAGCTTGCAGAGCAGCCAAGCGCGTCAGTCGGCACGAGCATCCTCGAACTTATGCCGCAGTTTCCCGAGGGTGCGACGCTCGTCGTCGACGACGCCCATCTGCTCGACACCGCGGTGCTGCAGCGCGGCATCTGTTCCTCCACAATGCTCGCTTCCGGCAGACTTCGCGTGATCCTCGTCGGTCAGTCACGGCTTGAGGGATGCTTCGCACGAGAGCTCGCGTCGGGCGAGGCAAGCCTGATCGGGCACAGCGAGCTCGCGCTGACTCCCGAAGAAACCGTCGGAGTGCTGAATGCGAATGGCGCGTCGCTCGAGGCCGACGAGGTCACCGCTGCCACCCGAGGTTGGCCCGCCGCGGTTCGGCTTCAAGTCATGGCCGCGGAAGGGAAGCCAGGCTCAGACGGGAAGGCGACATCGGCGCACCTCGTTGGCGACTACATCGAGCGGGCCGTGCTCCCGACCCTGCCCGACCACCTGCGCGATTTCGTCCTCCGGGCGACCACCTGCACTCGGCTTGATGGCCGACTCGCGGATGCACTTGCCGAGGGCGATCACGGTGCACGGTTGCTCGAGGAGTGCGCGGTGTCGGGTTTGTTCCTCGATCGTGTTGTCGATGCCGCCGGTCACGTCGTGTATCGCTGGCACGAGGTCTTCGCCGAGGAATGCCGGTCAATGCTCATGCGCGACGACCCCGTGCGAGCGCGCAGGCTCAACCGCATCGCGGCAGAGCGCCTTCGCCGCCGTTTCCCACCGGTCGCGATCGAGCACGCACTCGCGGCCGATGCCCCGGAGCTCGCACGTAAGATTCTCCGAACGTCGTGGCTGCGCATGCTCCTCGAATCTCAGGTCGAGCCACTCGAACGGCTCTGTCTGGCGATGCCCGGCGGCCTCCCCGAGGAGCGCGACCTCCTTCTCATCCGGGCGTGTTGCCGCAGTCAGCTCAACGATCCCGCTGGCGCCGGGCTGCTGCATCGACGCGCAACGTCAAAGCCGATACTTCTGGATGCCCCGTTCATCGAGAGCTTTGCGGAGCTCCTGCTTGCCGCCTCGCCCACGCAGAAGGCACTGGCGACCGACCGTGCGACGACGGTGCTCGGGCAAAGCTGCCCGGACGATGACTACCCGCACGGCCTGTTCCTCCTCGGCTGGTCAGAGCTCACGCTTCGCCGCAATGGCGAGACTGCGGTACGCCTGCTGCGGTCGGCCCTCGCCGAAGCCAAGGCACGCGGACTCCCCCACCTCGAGCGGATCTCGGCGTTGGATGCCGCCCTCGCCCTCTCATTTGCCGGAGAGTTTGCGGACGCCGACGCAACCCTCACGACGCTGACGCCAAAAGCACCCGGCCGGCCCGGCGAGTGGGAGCCGTTCGACGGCGGCATCACCACCTACATTCGTGGCCACAACGCATTCTGGCGCGGCGAGTTGCACCGGGCGCTCGAGTCATTCAGCGCCATCGTCGAACGGGACCGTGTCGATACTCCGATCGTCTCGCTCGCGCGGGCCTTCTTCGCCCTCACCGTCGCGGAGCTCGGGCGAGCCGACCTGTTCGATATCGCTGAACAGCAGCTCAAGCAGGTCCGCAGCGAAGACAGTCAGGGGGTTCCGTGGGCGGCCTATCGACAGCTCGCTCTGGGCCGCTTGCTTGAGGCGCAGGATCGCATCCCCGACGCACACCGAGCCGTGCGGCACCTGCTCGAGCGCGACGCTCGCGGCGCTCGACCATGCCGAGGGGAGAACAGACACCGCCTACCGCAGGCTCAGTCGCGCACTCGCGATCGCGGCACCGCACGACACGTTCTTCCCGTTTCTCACCGACGACGAGAACTTCAGCCGACTGCTCGCCGACTTCGCCCGCTCTGGCACGGATCACGAGCTCACGCTTGCGACGATCTTCGAGTTGCGGGATCGAACGCACCCCGCTCTCGCGCATCGCGGGTTGACACCGCGCGAGCGCGAGCTCCTCGGCCTGCTGCGTACCAGCATGACCGCCGCCGAACTGGCGGCGTCGCTGCATCTCTCGGTGGCGACCGTGAAAACGCACCTGCAGTCGATCTATCGCAAGCTCGGGGTCTCGACCCGCCGAGCGGCACTGCGAATCGCGCACCACTAGTCGCGGAAAACTCAACCTAACACCGCAAGCACTGCGCATTTTGTAAGCTAAAAATCCAAGAGATGTTGCAGAAAGCACATTCCGAGTACCGTCGGCACATATCCGGAGACATCGAAGTCCCGCATCGCCCGCCGTGAAGGAGTCACCATGCCGACCGTCGCCGAACGAGTTGCCACCGCCCTCGCCCCGTACGCCGACGAGATGTTTGGACTCCTCGGCAACGGCAATGCGTTTGTCGTTGACGCCGCGCTGCGGAACACCGGGACGCGCTTCACGGCCGTGCGGCACGAGGTCGCGACCGTCGCCTCCGCCGATGCCTACTACCGCGCGACCCGCAAGCTCGCGGTCGCGACCGCGACCTACGGCGCCGGGTTCACGAACACGCTGACGGCCCTCGCCGAGGCGTCGATGTCGCGTGTGCCGCTCGTGCTCCTCGTCGGTGACGCGCCCACGGGCGGCCCGCGCCCCTGGGACGTCGACCAGGATGCGCTCGCCGCGGCCTGCGACGTCGCGACCATCACGGTGCGCGCCGACTACGCCGCCGCAGCCGTGAACGACGCGGTTCGTCGCGCGCTCGCCGACCGCCGCCCGGTCGTGCTCGCGCTCCCCTACGACCTGCCGACCGCGACCGCGACTGAGGCGGACGTCGCCCCGATCGACTTCGACCAGAAACTCGCATCGCAGCGCCCCGAGGTCGACCGCACCGGGCTCGAGGCACTCGCCGCCGACCTCGCGGCGGCGAAGCGCCCCATCATTCTCGGTGGCCGGGGCGCACTCGACGCCCGCGCCGACCTCACGGCGCTCGCCGACCGCCTCGGGGCGATCACCGTCACGACCGCTGCGGCGCGCGGCCTGTTCGCCGGCCGCGCCCTCGACGCCGGCGTCTGCGGTGGCTTCTCGTCGGAGCGCACGGCGGGCTATCTCGCCGAAGCCGACCTCATCGTCGCGGTCGGCGCCGGGCTCAACCAGTTCACGATGGGCTTCGGCCGCCTCTTCCCGCAGGCGCGGCTCGTGCAGATCGACGTGCTCGACGCCGCGACGCACGCCGCCGTCGACACGTACCTGCGCGCCGACGCCGCCACGGCCGCGACCGTGCTGAACGAGGCGCTCGCCGACGCCGAGGCGCAGGCGTGGCCCGGCCTCGACGCCACCGAGGTCGCCGCGGCGCAGTTCGACCGCCCGTACGGCCGCACCGCCACCGAGGCTGCACCCGCCGCCGACGGGCTCGCGGCCGACGGCCAGCTCGACCCGCGCGCACTCACGGCAGCGATCGACCGCGCGCTCCCGGCAGAGCGCCTCATCACGAGCGACGGCGGCCACTTCATCGGCTGGGCGAACACCTACCTCGACGTACCCGGTCCCGACTCGGTGCTGCTCGTCGGCACGGCGTTCCAGTCGATCGGGCTCGGCTTCTCAACCGCGGCCGGCGCCGCGCGCGCCGCGAACGAGAGGGGCCGGATGCTCGTGCTCCCCACCGGCGACGGCGGCGGGCTGATGGCGCTCGCCGACCTCGACTCGCTCGTGCGCACGGCCGACCGCGCGACCGTGATCGTCTACAACGACGCGGCCTACACCGCCGAGATCACCCAGTACGGCATGCAGGGCCTCGACGAGCGCCCGATGCGCATCGACCGCGTGAGCTTCGCCGGCCTCGGGCAGGCGGTCGGCGCGCGCGGCACCGAGGTGCGCACGCTCGACGACCTCGCCGAGTGGGCGACCTGGGCCGCCTCGGGCGAACCGGGCACCTGGGTGCTCGACTGCCGCGTCTCGGGCGAGGTCATTGCGCCGTATCAGCTCGAGATCATGGAGAACCTCAAGCGTCAGGTCGCCGCGACGCGCTAGCGACGCCCGCGACTACTCGTCGATCGAGAGCTCCTTCGGGAGCTCGAAGTCGTGCGCGTTGAGTTCCTCGACGTTGACGTCCTTGAACGTCAGCACCCGAACCTGCTTCACGAAGCGGTCGGAACGGTAGATGTCCCACACCCACACGTCGCGCATCGTGAGCTCGAAGTAGAAGTCGTTCGCGGTGTCCTTGCGGTCGAGCGTCACCTCGTTCGCGAGGTAAAACCGGCGCTCGGTTTCAACGACGTATTTGAACTGCTTCGCCACGTCGCGGTACTCGCGGAACAGCGCCAGCTCAACGCCGCGCTCGTAGTCGTCAAATGCGTCCTCGTTCATAGCGAACCAGTCTAGGCCCGCGAGGTGTCGGCGCCGTCAAGGATCTTCCCGAGCCAGCTGCGGCGATGCTCGGGGCTCGCGCCGCGCTCCCGAATCGCGTCGCGATGCACCTGCGACCCGTATCCCTTGTTCCGCTCCCACCCGAACGCTGCGTAGTCGGGCGAGGCGAGCGCGAGCCGCCGCATCCGCTCGTCGCGGGCCACCTTCGCGACGACGCTCGCGCCGGCGACGCTCGCGCAGTCGCGGTCGGCCTTCGGCCGCACGGTCACCCGAAGCGGCTGCGTGAGCCCGGGCGAGAGCCAGTCGTGGCTGCCGTCGAGCAGCACGGCGGCGCGGTCGACCGGCACGCCCGCGCGATAGAGGTCGGCGAGCGCCCGCACCGCGGCGGCCGCGAGGCACTGCGTGATGCCGAACTCGTCGATCTCGGTCGGCGTCGCCCAGCCGACCGCGGTCGCGAACGCCCACCGCTGGGTTTCGGGCGCGAGCCGCTCGCGCGCCTTCTCGGTGAGCAGCTTCGAGTCGCGCAGCCCCTCGGGGAACCCCGCCTCGGCCTCGGCGGGGCGCACGGCACACGCGCCGACCGCGACGGGGCCGGCGAGGGCGCCACGGCCGACCTCGTCGATGCCGATCACGAAGTCGGCGTCGACGAAGAGGGCACGCTCGATCTCGAGCGTTGGCGCGGCGACGGTCACGGGTCGCGCGACGGGATGCCCGCGAACACCTCGGGGTAGTTCCCGAGGAACTGGATGCGCGCAACCGGCCAGTTAATGAGGAACGCGCGGCCGACAATGTTCTCGTACGGTATGAACCCGCCCGTCGGGGTGTCCTGGTGCGCGCGCGAGTCGGCCGAGTTGTAGCGGTTGTCGCCCATGACCCACACGGCGCCCTCGGGTACGGTGACATCGAAGGCGGTGCCGGATGCGGCCGTGTTATCGCCGAGTTCGACGTACGGCTCGCTAATCGGCACGTCGTTGATGACGATCTGCCCGTACGCGTTGCAGCACACGACGTGGTCGCCCGGCAGGCCGATGACGCGCTTGATGAGGTGGCTGTTTGTCTCCTCAGGCTTCAGCCCGATGAGCTCGAGCGCGCCGTCGACGGCGGCCTCGAGCGGCTCCTTCTGCTCGACCTCCTGCTGCGGGAGCCACCCGCCCGGGTCTTCGAACACGATGACATCGCCGCGGTTGAGGGCGACAAGATCGGGCACGAGCTGATTCACGAGCACGCGATCCTCTTCGATCAGCGTCTCGTGCATCGAGGCCGAGGGGATGTAGAACGGCTTGAGAAAGAACGTCTTGACGACGATCGAGACGACGAGCGCGATCGCGACGATGACGACGAGGTCGCGCACGAACATCCCGAAGGTGGCACCGCGCGCCACGACGTTCCCGTCGTCGTCGACGGCGATGTCGGTGCGTAGGCGGTGGCGCGGCCCGTAGGAGTGGCGAAAGACCTCGTAGACGAGGGCGTCGTCGGGGGCGTCGGTGCCGCTGATGTCGCCGCGCTCAGGCAACTGGAAGTCGGCGTCACGCACCCATTGGCTCCTCGTACTTAGTGGTCTGAAGATTTAAGCACGAACGAGATTGACCCCGACGCACCAGCGCCGGGGTCAATCAAATCGTGATGTACGCGAATTAGCGCTCGCGACGCTCGCGGATCTTCGCGGCCTTGCCGTGGCGGTCGCGCAGGTAGTACAGCTTCGCGCGGCGAACGATACCGCGGCTGACGACCTCGATGTGGTCGATGATCGGCGAGTGCACGGGGAACTGACGCTCCACGCCCACCTGGAAGCTCACCTTGCGCACGATGAAGGTCTCGCGCACGCCGTCGCCCTGGCGGCCGATGACGACGCCCTGGAACACCTGAATACGCTTGCGGTTACCTTCAACGATGTTCACGTGCACCTTGACGGTGTCGCCGGGGCGGAAGTCCGGAACGTCCTTGAGCGACGCGGCGTCGATCTGGTCGATGAGGTTGGCCATAGTGATCAATCACTCTCTGCGTCGCCACAGGTCGATCGCAATAGAAGCAAAGTTTAGAATTCCGCGGGCAGAGGGTCCCCTGTGGCAGAGTCTTGCCGCGGCACAAACGACGAGTCTACCGGGTCATCCCGGCCTGCGACAAGCGGTTACGACGTCGAGTGTGGGCGCGCCGTCCACTCGTCGGGCTCGTCATCGTCGTTCGAGCGCGGTTCCTCGAGAATCTCCGCCTCGATTGCCTGCGCCTCGGCGTCGGGCGCGGTGCCGTCGGCGCGCTCGTTCCAGGTCTCGTTCGTGTCAACGATGATCACGCGACCGCCCTGGGGCCCGCGCGACCGGCCAAAGTCAGAGTTCGACGAGGCGCCAGCGGCACGCTCGGCCCGCTGCCGAAGTGCCTCCTCGGCCTCCTTACGCGACGTGCGCCAGAGCTGCACGATGGCGAACCCGGCGAACAGCGCGGCCGCGAGTTGTGCCGCGCCACCCCATCCGCCCGGGATTGCGACCGCGACGAGCCAGAGCACGAGCGAGCCGAAGTACCAGGCCGCGTCGGTCGGCATCGCCTTCTTCGAGAGCCGGAACGTCGGCCGCAGCCAGAGCGCGATGCCGAGCAGCCCGAGCTGAATGAACGAGAGCGGCACAAGAATGAACAGGCCGAGGAACCCGCCGATCGACCGCTGAAAGACGATCCACGCAACGACCGTCCACGCGCCCACGAGAAATGGGGAGATCGCGAGGAACGGGCTGAGGATGCGGTGAAGTCGCTTGGCCATACAAGTAAATTACGCGGGCTGACTTGGAGGAATCCGCGTCAGCGCAGGAATTCCGCCCGAAGCGTATCGACGACACCAACCGCGCTCCCCGTGCGCATTGCCGCTCGCTGCCGGTCGGCCGAGGTCGAGTCGACGATCACGAGGTTCGAGACGAGCTCACCCTCGCAGCCGAGGTCGCGCGCGATGCCGAGCAGCTCATCCACCCGCCGGGCGAGGGATGCGCGGGCCGGCTCCTCGCGCCCGTCGGCGTCGACGATGAAGTTCGTGTCGAATCCCCAGCGGGCGGCACGGAACTTGTTCTCTTGCACGGCCCATTCGGGCAGCGACATGGGCTCCTCGCCGCGGTCGAGCGCCCGCAGCGCCTCCTCGACGATGCACTGCGTGAGCGCCGCGCCGGCGCCGACGTCGAACAGCGACGGGGCGCCATCGGCGATGCGCACCTCGATCGTGCCGAAGCGGGACGCGGGGCGCACGTCCCAGCGCAGCTCCTTCACGTCGAGAATCGTGCCCGAGCGAATCATCGCGTCGGTCGTGCGCTCGAAGTCGGCCCAGTCGCGCATCGTCGGGGGGATGCCGCCCGTCGGGAGCTGTTGGAAGAGCATCGTGCGGTGCGACGCGAACTGCGTGTCAACGCCGCCCCAGAACGGGCTCGATGCCGAGACGGCGAGGAGCCAGGGCAGGTTCGCGAGCACGGCCCGCATGACCGGCATGACCGCCTCGGGGTCGGGAATGCCGACGTGCACGTGCAGCCCCCAGATTGAAAGCTGCCGGCCCCAGTCGCGGGCCCGGTCGACGACGCGCAGGTAGCGATCGGCGGGCATGAGCGTCTGCACGTGCCAGTCGGCGAACGGATGTGTGCCCGAGCCGATCGCCGCGACGCCGATCGGGTCGCTCGCGGCGGCAAACTTATTGCGCAGCGCGCGGAGGTCGGCGATCGCGCCAGGCACGTTCCGATGCACCTCGGTGACGAGCTCGACCGTGTTGGTGAGGAACTCGCCGACACAGCGCGGCTCGCCGATCGCGTCGATCACCTCGGATGCGCGACCCGCGAGGTCGCCTGACGCGCGGTCAACGAGGGCAAGTTCCCACTCGATCCCGAGGGTGGCCCGTTCGGACGCCGTGAAGTCCATGCGGAACATCGTACGCGGCCGGGTCGCCCGGGTGATGGTCAACGGCCAAGTGAAGATTGGGTTCCCACCACGGGCAAAAATCTGCAAGAATAGTCAGCTGAGTCTGTGCCAGCGACCCTCTATCCGCAGCGTGCAGCGAATCCGGACGTCGGACAGTGCGCCCCACGCACTTCGTCGGTCAGTCTTTGATCGTTTTCAAGTTTCAACAAGCAGGAGACACGTGTCTGTCAAGATTCGTCTGAAGCGCCTGGGCAAGGTCCGGGCACCGTTCTACCGCGTCGTTATCGCCGACGAGCGCTCGAAGCGCGATGGTCGAGTGATCGAGGAGATCGGCAAGTACCACCCGACCGAGAACCCCTCGCTCGTCGAGATCGAGTCGGAGCGCGCCCA
This sequence comes from [Zimmermannella] faecalis ATCC 13722, assembly GCF_000381765.1. Classification (GTDB taxonomy): domain Bacteria; phylum Actinomycetota; class Actinomycetes; order Actinomycetales; family Microbacteriaceae; genus Gulosibacter; species Gulosibacter faecalis. The sequence goes on from NZ_KB907081.1 coordinate 83,656, forward strand.
GTACTGGCTTTCGGTTGGCGCACAGCCCACCGAGGCTGTCCTCGCGCTGCTCAAGCTGACTGGCGACTGGGGTAAGTTCAAGGGCGAAGGCCCGACCGAGTCGCAGGTACAGCAGCCCGAGGCGAAGCCCGCCTTCGAGGCCGACACCAACAAGAAGCCCGTGCTTCGCCCCAAGGCTGAGCCGAAGGCCGCCGCGGTCGAGACTGAGGCCGACGCCGAGGTTGCGGAGCCCGCCGCCGAGGCAGCTGCCGAGTAGTACGCATTACCTAGGAGTCACCATGCTTGCATCCGCGTTGGAACACCTCGTTCGGGGCATCGTTGACCGCCCCGACGACGTGCGCGTCGATGCACTCGACTCCGCCCGCGGCGAGGTCCTCGAAGTGCACGTGCACTCCGAGGACCTCGGCCGCGTCATCGGTCGACAGGGGCGCACGGCGACGGCGCTGCGCACCCTCATCACGGCCCTCGCCGACGGCCGCCGCGTCCGCGTCGACGTGGCCGACAACTAAGTTGTCCGCTCGCAAACGCAGCGGCATAACACAGCTGCGCGTTGGGCGCCTCGTGAAGGCGCACGGGCTCAAGGGAGCCCTCAAACTCGAGCTCTACACCGACGAGCCGGAGCGTCGCTTCGTGCCCGGTGCATCCTTCTCGCTCCAGGTACCGACCACGTCACCGTGGCGGGGTAAGAACGTCGTGCTGCGCGAACTGCGCTGGTTCAACGACTCCCCCGTCGCGTTCTTCGAGGACGTCACCGATCGCACGACCGCCGAGACGCTCATCAAGGCAATTCTCTGGGTTGACCAGGACGAGGCCGAGGAGCTCGAGCCCGACACCTGGTACGACCACCAGCTCGTCGAGCTCGACGTGCAGATTGACGGCACGACGGTTGGCACCGTCGCCCGGGTCGACCACTTCCCCGCGCAGGATCTCCTCGTCGTCACCACGCCGAAGGGCGAGGTCATGGTGCCGTTCGTGAAGGAGATCGTGCCCGCGGTCGACCTCGAGGCCGGTGTCGTGACGCTCACGCCCCCGGGCGGCCTGTTCGACGACACCGCCGAATAGCTGGGGACTCCCGGGAGCCGCAATGCGCATCGACATCGTCACGATTTTTCCGCAGTTCTTCGACATCCTTGATCTCTCGCTGCTCGGCAAAGCACGGGCGCAGGGCATCATCGACCTGCACGTTCACGACCTGCGCGACGCCGCCCACGACCGGCACCGCACGGTCGACGACACCCCGTACGGTGGCGGCGCGGGCATGGTCATGAAACCCGAGCCGTGGGGCGAGACGCTCGACGGGATTCTCACCGACTCCCCCGCCGCCGACGGCCCGCTCATCGTGTTCCCGTCGCCCGCTGGCGACGTGTTCCAGCAGGCGCGCGCGCACGAGTTCGCGGCCGAGGAGCACATCGTGTTCGGCTGCGGCCGGTACGAGGGCATCGACCAGCGTGTCTTCGACTGGGCGGCATCGCGGGCGCGGGTCGCCCTCGTGTCGATCGGCGACTACGTGCTCAACGGCGGCGAGGTCGCCGTCATGGCAATGATCGAGGCGTTCGGGCGACTCATTCCCGGCGTCGTCGGCAACCCCGCCTCGCTCGTCGAGGAGTCACACTCCGACGGCCTGCTCGAGTACCCGAGCTACACGAAGCCCGCCACCTGGCGCGGCCTCGACGTGCCCGACGTGCTGCTCAGCGGCCACCACGGCAACGTCGAAAAGTGGCGCCACGAGCAGCAGCTCGAGCGCACACGACAGGTACGCCCCGACCTCTACGAGGCGTACACGAGCGGTGCCGACGCGGAAGGCTCGGCCGAGCGCTAGAGATTTCCTGGGCGATTTCGACTAATTAGCCCGAGAACAGGGGGTCGGCCGCACCCGCGGTGTCCGACCCCGCGTATCCGGGCTAGTTCGTGGGCGCGGGCCGGATACGCGCAGCACGGCTACGCGACCGGCACGGAAGCGCGCGGCCGGCATAGCCGCCAGCCGCGCCCAAACCTACCTACTTGCGCAGGTACTTCTGCAGCTTCTCGAGCTCTTCGGGGCTCGGCTGGCCGGCGCCGCCGAGGGCTCCGCCGCCGAACGACGAGCCCGTGGGTGCGCTCTGCGTCGGCGCCTCGATGCCGCGCTTCGCGGGGTTCCCCGAGAACTTCTTGCCCTTCTTCGCGTTCTTCTTCGCCTGCTTCGCGGCGGTTGCACGTCCGCCGCCTGACGAAGGCATGCCGGGCATCGACGGCATGCCGCCGCGCGCGACCTGGCGCATCATCTTCGACGACTGCTCGAAGCGCTTCATGAGGTCGTTGACCTCACTGACCGTGGTGCCCGAACCGCGCGCGATGCGCGAGCGGCGCGAACCGTTGAGCACCTTCGGCGTCTTGCGCTCGAGCGGCGTCATCGACTGAATGATCGCCTCGATGCGCACCATGCTCGACTCGTCGAAGTCGTCGAGCTGCTGCCGCATCTCTTTCGTGACGCCCGGCATCATGCCGATCATCTTCTTGAAGTTGCCTGCGCGACGCAGCTGCTGCATCTGCTTGAGGAAGTCGTCGAGCGTGAACTCGTTCGCGGCGAGCTTCTCGGCGGCCTCGCGGGCCTCCTGCTCGTCGAACGCCTTCTGCGCCTGCTCGATGAGCGAGAGCACGTCACCCATGTTGAGGATGCGGCTCGCCATGCGGTCGGGGTGGAACAGCTCGAAGTCGTCAAGGCGCTCACCGGTCGAGGCGAACATGATCGGGCGGCCGGTGGTCTCGGCGACCGAGAGCGCGGCGCCACCGCGCGCGTCACCGTCGAGCTTCGTGAGCACGACACCCGAGAAGTCGACGCCCTCTTGGAACGCCCGCGCGGTCGCGACGGCGTCTTGACCGATCATCGAGTCGATGACGAACAGCACCTCGTCGGGGTTCGTCGCGGCCTTAATGTCGCGGGCCTGCTGCATAAGCGTCTCGTCGACACCGAGGCGACCCGCGGTGTCGATGACGACGACGTCGTGGAGCTTCTCGTTCGCGAGGCGAATCGACTCGCGGGCGACGCGCACGGGGTCGCCCGCACCGTTGCCGCGCTCAGGCGCGAACACCGGCACGCCCGCCTGGTCGCCGACGATCTGCAGCTGCTGCACCGCGTTCGGGCGCTGGAGGTCGGCCGCGACGAGCATCGGCGAGTGCTTCTGGCCGACGAGCCACTTCGCGAGCTTGCCCGCGAGGGTCGTCTTACCGGCACCCTGCAGGCCGACGAGCATGATCACGGTCGGCGGGCGCTTCGCGAACTGCAGCTTGCGGGCCTCGCCGCCGCCGAGGATGCGCACGAGCTCCTCGTTGACGATCTGCACGACCTGCTGGGCGGGGTTGAGGGCGCGGTTCACCTCGTCGCCGAGCGCGCGCTCGCGCACGTGTGCGGCGAACTCCTTCACCACCGGCAGCGCGACGTCGGCCTCGAGGAGGGCGCGGCGAATCTCGCGAACGGTGCCGTCAACATCGGCGGGGGTGAGCTTGCCCTTCGAGCGCAGGTTGCTGAGCGCGTCGACGAGGCGGTCTGAAAGGTTCCCGAACAAGGCCATAGTGTCGGCCATTCTACCGGCAATCGGCCGGGCGTATCCGGTCGGCGACGGGCGGAGCGTTAGGGCGTCTGCGGGCCGGCGGCAGCGACGCGGATGAGCGCCTCGGCGGCCTCGGAAAGCGCGGGCTCGTCTCGCCAGATCGCGGTGAGTGGACGGTGCAGCTCGAGGTCGGCGACGTCGACCCGCCGCAGGCGGCCGGTCGCGAGATCGTCGGCGACCGTGAGCGCGCTCATGACGGCCGGTGCAATGCCGGCCGTGACGGCGCTACGCACCGACGTGATCGCCGAGAACTCGGCGGCCGGGTCGGCGACCCGCAAGTGCGGATGCTGCTGCCGCAGGAGCTCCTCGAGCACCTGCCGGGTGCCCGAGCCGGTCTCGCGCACGACGAGCGGCATCGCGGCAAGCTCGGCCGCCGTGATGAAGTCGCGCGACGCCCACTCGTGGCCGGGCGCGACGACGACGACGAGCTCGTCGTGGCCGACGACGAGCTTGCGCAGGTCGCTCGGTTCGTCGAGCGACTCGATGAAACCGATTGCGGCAAGCCCCGCGTGCACCTGGCGGATCACCTCGACCGAATTCACGGCGAGCACGTGGGGGCTCGTGTCGGCGCCGCGCTGCTGCAGCTCGCGCAGCCAGAGCGGCACGAGGTAGCCGGCGATGGTCTGGGAAGCGGCGACGCGCAGGTTGCTGCGTCGGTCGGCCTGCAGCGACGCGAGGCGCTCGTGAAAGCGGTCGGTGGCGCTCAGCAGGTCGGCGGTCCACTCGGCGACGATCTGCCCGGTCTCGGTCGCCTGCGAGCCGCGGGCGCCGCGCTCAAGCAGGTCGAGGCCGAGCTCGTGCTCGAGCTTGCGCATCCGTTCCGACACCGCCTGCTGCGAGCGGTCGGCGGCGGCAGCTGCGGCGTTGATGCTGCCGAGTTCGACGACGCGAACGAACAGCTCGAGCGAGTCAAGGTCGAGACGGGTCACAGAAGTACGGTATCGCCTCAGTGTGGCCGCAGGCGGGCGATTTAGGCTATCGGCATGAACGGACCACTGCTGCTCCCCTTCCGCGGCGTCAGCCCGCGCATCCACCGCTCGGCCTGGATCGCGCCGAACGCGACAATCATCGGCGACGTCGAGATCGGCCCCGATTCGAGCGTGTTCTACGGCTGTGTGCTGCGCGGCGACTCAGGCCCGATTCGCATCGGCGCGCGCTCGAACCTGCAAGACGGCACGGTCGTGCACGTCGACGCGGATGCGCCCTGCACGCTCGGCGACGACGTCACGGTCGGCCACGCGGCGATGCTCCACGGCACGACGGTCGGCGACGGCACGCTCGTCGGCATGCGCGCCTCGCTGCTCAGCCACTCGGTGATCGGCCGGGGCTCGCTCATCGCCGCGGGTGCGGTTGTGCTCGAGGGCTTCGAGATCGGCGACCGCGCACTCGCCGCCGGTGTGCCGGCGAAGGTGCGCCGCGAGCTCACCGAGGAGGAGTCGGCGGCGTTTATCCCCCACGCCGGCGGCTACGTCGCGCTCTCGAAAGCACAGCCGACGCTCCCCGAGGCGCTCGCACTCGACACCTGCTGGTTCGAGTAGGCGATGGCCGAACCCGCACTGAATCGAAGCCTCGTTCGGGCCGCCGCGATTCTCGACGCGGTCGAGGATGCGCCGCGCACGGCGAGTGAGATCGCGCGGCGCATCGAGGTGTCGGTTTCGGCGACGCACCGGCTCGCGACCGACATGGTCGAACTCGGCTTTTTGCGCCGCACCCCCGAGGGCAAGTACCTGCTCGGCCGGCGATTCAATAAGGCGACGATCGGTGAGGCGGCCCGCCCCCTGCTCACGAAGCTGCGGGACGAAACCGGCGAGACGCTGCAGCTCTGGGTGCGGCAGGGCTCGTATCGGGTGTGCGTCACGAGTGTCGAGAGCCGCCACGAACTGCGGGCGACCCTGCCTGAGCTCTCGCGACTGCGGCTCCCCGATGGGTCAGCCGGCGCGATCCTCGGCGCGAGTGCCGAGGGGCAGAAGTCCCTCAAGGCGCACGGCTGGGTCGAGTCGATCGGCGCCCGCACGCCCGGGCTGTCGTCGGTGAGCGCGCCCGTGTACGTCGAAGGCGAGGTGCTCGGTGCCCTCTGCCTCGCCCTGCCGATTGCTCGGCTCGAGTCGACCCCTGGCGAACAGTTCGGCGACGCACTCATCGAGTGCGCCGCCGAACTATCAAGGGTGTTTGATCGCGATGAGGTCGACCGCTAGGGCGCCCGCTTCACGTCGGTAATGACGCCGCGCGGGGTGCCGCCTCGCCGCACGGTGTCGATGTTCTGCCAGACGGTCGCGATGCGTCGCTGCACGTTCTCCCACCCGACTCCGGCCATGTGCGGCGTGCACACCACGTTGTCGAGGCGCAGCAGCTCGCTCGCGGGGTCGAGCGGTTCGTGCTCGAAGACATCGAGCCCCGCTCCCCCGATTCGACCCTCGCGGAGGCACTCGGTGAGCACGGCCTCGTCGATGATCTCGCCGCGACCGACGTTGATGATGAGGGCGCTCGGTTTCATGAGCGCGAGTTCGTCCGCACCGATGAGGCCTCGCGCCTCCGGCGAGTAGGGCACGTTGACGCAGACAATGTCGGCGGTGCGCATGAGCTCGTCGAGTTCGACGGGGCGAGCCCCGACGAGTTCCGCCACCGTGAGCGGAATCTCGGCGTGGTCGTAGTACACGACGTCGGCGTCGAACCCGTGCCGCACGATCTTGCCGACCCAGCGGCCGATGTTGCCGAACCCGACGATGCCGACCGTCTTTTGGTAGAGCTCGGCGTACGAAGTCTCGTCAAGGTCGGGCCGCCACTTGCGCTCGTGCATGAGGGGCATGGTGGTGGGGATGCGCCGCAGCAGCGTCAGCATGAGCGTCACGGCGTGCTCGGCGACCGAGATCGAGTGGGTCTTCATCTGGGCGACCGGCACGCCGAGCTCATCGAGCGTCGTCTTTGGCAGCTGCCCGTATCCCGAGCTCAGGTACTGAATGAACTTCGCCCGCTTCGCCGCGCGAAACACCTCCTCGGGCACCTCGATACCCGACACGATGAAGTCGGCCTCGGCCGCGGCGTCGAGCAGGATGCTCCGGTCGGCGTCGAGAGGCAGGATCGTGAGTTCGACGTCGTCGGGCGCCGCGGCGCGCATCCCCTCGACGTAGTCGGGCAGCGGGTTGAGGTAGAGCACCTTGACGGTCATGCGAGCACCTCGGTCGATTCGGCCGCGGGCAGGGCGGTCAGCACGGCGTCGACTACCTCGCGGGTGCCGGCTGTGCCGCCGAGGTCGCGCGGCAGCGGCCCCTCGGCGAGGGCGGCCTCGACCGCGGCCTGGATGTGCGACGCGACGCGGGCAGCGCGGGGGTCGCCGTAGCGTTCGCCGAGCCACTCGAGCATCATCGCGGCCGAGAGAATCATCGCGAGGGGATTCGCGACACCCTGGCCGGCGATGTCGGGGGCGCTGCCGTGCGACGGCTGGAACACGCCGCGCTCCAGGCTGACGTCGGCCGAGGGCGCGGTGCCGAGCCCGCCGACGAGGCCGGCGGCGACCTCCGAGACGATGTCGCCAAAGATGTTCTCGGTGACGACCACGTCATACCGGGCCGGGTCGGTGACGAGGTACATCGAGCCGGCGTCGATGTAGTACTTCGCGCTGCCGATGTCGGGGTGGCGGGCGGCGACCTCGTCGAACACGCGCTCCATGAGCACGTTGCTGCGCAGCGCGTTCGACTTGTGCAGCAACGTGACGTGGCCCGGCGTACCGCGCTGCTTGCGGGCGCGGGCCTGCGTGAATGCGACGTCGAAGAGCCGTTCGCAGTTCGCGCGCGTGATGGTCATGCGGTCGCTTGCGACCTCGTCGCTCGGCTCGTGCTGGTCGGCGAGCCCCGCGAACATCCCCTCGGTCGTCTCGCGAATCACGAGCATGTCGATGTGCTCGGCCTTGACCGGCACCTCAACGCCGTCGAAGCGGCGCACGGGCCGCAGGCTCGCGAACAGGCCGTAGTGGTGTCGCATGTCGATCTGCGCGCCGAACTCCAGGCCCTCGGGGCTCCGAACGTCGGGCAGCCCCATCGCGCCGAAGAGCACGGCGTCGAGCTTGCCAATCTCGTCCAGGTCGGCCGTCGTGATCTTGCGGCCCGTACGCTGGTAGAGGTCGGCGCTGAAGTCGTAGAAGGTCGTGCCGAGCGTGAGTCCGTAGCGGCGCTCGCACTCGTGGAGCACCTCGAGCGCCGCGTCGATCACCTCGACGCCGATGCCGTCTCCGGGAATCACCGCGATCTCGTAGTCGTTCATGGGTTCTCTCTTTCGCACCGTTGCGTTCCTGCGTGAGTGTGCCGGCGGGCCGGAGCACACCGTCACCCACGTTCCCAGTGTTCGGGAATCCATTGCTGACAGGTGGGATGAGCGTATCCCCGCAGCCGGGAGGCCAGCAGCTCCCATCACCGAATTCGCACCATATTTCTCACGGGGTGGGATATTTGCTCCCACCAATTGACCTAAGAATGGGAACTCCCCGAGTCTTGGCGCATCGATCACACCGACGTGGTCGACCACGACGACCCCCCGGAGGCACCCGTGCACCCCACCGAGACCATGCCGCTCGCCGGTATTCGCGTGCTCGAACTCGGCAACTTCATCGCCGCGCCGTTCGCATCGCGACTCTTCGCCGACTTCGGCGCCGAAGTCATCAAGATCGAAAAGCCCGGCACCGGCGATGAGCTCCGCGACTGGCGCAAGCCCCGCGGCGAGACCTCGATGCTCTTTCGCACGCTCGGCCGAAACAAGAAGTCGGTCGTGCTCGACCTGCGCACCGACGACGGCCGCGAGGCGGCCCGGCGTCTCGCGGCGACCGTCGACGTCGTCATCGAGAACTTCCGCCCCGGCACGATCGAGAAGTGGGGGCTCGGGCCCGACGTACTTCACGAACTCAACCCCGACCTCGTGCTCGTGCGGATCTCGGGCTATGGGCAGACCGGCCCCTACCGCGAGCGCGCGGGCTTCGGCAGCGCCGCCGAGTCGTTTGGCGGACTTCGATTCCTCACTGGCGAGCCCGATCGCCCGGCCGCGCGATCGGCCGCGAGCATGGGCGACACGGTCGCGGGCCTCTACGGCGCGCTCGGCGCACTCATGCTGCTGCTCCAAAAAGCGCGCGGCGACCACGCGACGACGCCGGCCGTTGTCGACATCGGCCTGTACGAGGGCATCTTCAGCCTGCTCGACTCGCTCGTGCCCGATTTCGATGCGTACGGCCTCGTGCGACGCCGCAGCGGCGGCACGCTCCCCGGCGTCGTGCCGATGGGCGCGTATCCGTGCCGCGACGATCTCGAGATCGTGATCGGCGGCAACTCGGCCTCGGTCTTCTCGCGCCTCATGCGCGCAATCGGTCGCGACGACCTCGCCGATGACGACTCGCTCGTGTCGGCACAGGGTCGCACCGCCCGCGAGGAGGAACTCAACGACGCGATTCGCGAGTGGACCCTCGCACACTCGCTCGCCGAGGCGCAGGCCGCCCTCGACGCAGCCGGTGTGCCCGCTGGCCCCGTCTACGACGCGCCGAGCATCGCCGACGACCCGCACTACCGCGAGCGCGGCATGGTCGAGACGCACGAGGTCATGATCGACGGCGCGGCCGAGCCCATCCGGTTCCCGGGCATCGTGCCGAAGCTCCCCGGCCACGAGGGCCGAACGCAGTGGCTCGGCCCCGACCTCGGCGCCCACTCGCGCGAGGTGCTCGCGCCCCTCGGCTACTCCGACGACGACATCGCGGCGCTCGCCGGCGACCGCGAGGAGCAGCGCGCATGAGCCACGTCGAGGTCACCGACGTCTACCTGCGCGACGGGTTGCAAGACGAGGCGGTCGTCGTGCCGACGGCGACGAAGCTCGAGATCGCCCGCGCCCTCATCGCGGCGGGCGTGCCGCGCATCGAGGTGACGTCGTTCGTGCACCCCCGCCGCGTGCCGCAGCTCGCCGATGCCGACGACCTCGTCGCGCAGCTTCCCGAGCGTGGAGCCACCTACGCCGCCCTCGTGCTCAACGACCGCGGCGTCGACCGTGCCGTCGCCGCGGGCCGCACCCAGGTCGAGCTCGTCGTGTCGGCGAGCGAGGCCCACAGCGCGGCGAATGCCGGGCGCTCGATCGCGGATGCACTCAGCGGCCTCGCGGGCTCGGTGCGGCGCCATCCCGAAGCCGAGTTCGTCGCCGGGGTCTCCACGGCGTTTGAGTGCCCGTTCGAGGGCGCCATTACGCCCGATCGGCTCGAGCGCATCGTCGGCGCGCTGCTCGAGATGGGCGTCACGACGATCGGGCTCGCCGACACGCTCGGCACGGCCTCGACCGCACAGGTGCTCGCGAGTGTGGATGCGGTGCGCGAGGCACATCCCGGCGCGGCGCTGTCGCTCCACCTGCACAACGCGAACGGGCAGGCGCTCGACACCGTTATCGCGGCGGCCCGCGAGGGCATCGACCGGTTCGACGGCGCACTCGCCGGCTACGGCGGCTGCCCCTTCGCACCCGGCGCCCACGGGAACCTCGCGACCGAATCGATCGTCGCCGCGCTCCACGCGAACGGGTTCACCACCGGCATCGGCGAGGCGCGCCTCGCCGACGCCGCGAGCGCCGCTCGCCGCGCGGTGGCCGAGGGCACGCCGATCCCGGCGCCCGCCAGCGCCTAGTCACGCTCGCTCTCCCACGTCCCTTTTCCCGCATCCGCTTTCCTCAACCCCAACCGTCGGCGAAGATGCCGATACCACACAGAATCGAGACAACGATGTCGAAAACCTCGAGCATCCGGTATGGCACGAACACCGGCCCGGAGACCCAGGCGATCCTGACCCGCGAGCGGCCGAACTGGTTTCAGCGCTCCAATCTCAACCGCATCGGCGATATGCCGATCAGCTACTTCCTCGTCATTGCGGCGCTGATCACGTTCGCGGGCGTCATCGGCATCCTGCCGAGCTCGATGCTCGTCGGGTTCGCCGTGACGCTCGCCTTCGGCGGGCTGCTGATGTGGATCGGCAACTGGGTGCCCGTGATTCGCGACTACGGCCTGCCGACGATCCTGTGCACGTTCGTGCCCGCGATCCTGATGTTCGCCGGCGTGCTGCCGGTGAACATCTCGGATGTCGCGTCAACGTTCCTTGACGGCCAGGGCTTTCTCGACTTCTTCGTTGTCGCGGTGATCGCCGGCACGGTGCTCGGCATGCCGCGTGCGCTGCTCGTGAAGGCGGGCCCGCGCTTCGCGATTCCGCTCGTCGGCTGCCTCGCCGTTACCTTCCTCGTCATCGGCGCGGTCGGCGCCCTGACCGGCTACGGCTTCATCGACGGAATCCTGTTCGTCGCCGCGCCGGTCATGGCCGGCGGCCTCGGCCTCGGCGCCGTGCCCATGTCAGAGATGTACGCGCAGCACACGGGGCAGGAGTCGGGCTTCTTCATGGGCGACCTCATCTCGGCCGTCGTCGTCGCGAACATCTTCTGCATCCTCTTCGCCGGCCTGCTCAACGGCATCGGCAAGGCCCGCAAGCAGTGGTTCATCGGGTTCAACGGCGAGGGCGAACTGCTGCGCACGAAGGGCACCCACGCCGAGCTGAAGATGCCGAAGAAGAAGACGGCGTCGACGTTCAACTCGCTCGGCAAGGGGCTGCTCATCGCCGGCGCGCTGTTCGTGCTCGGCACCGTGCTCAACTACTACCTGCCGTTCCTGCACGCGTACGCGTGGACCGTGCTCGCCGCCGCGGCCGTAAAGCTCTTCGGCCTGCTGCCCGAGGAGCTCGAGGAGGCGTCGTCGGAGTGGGGCGACCTGCTCACGACCTACTTCGTGCCCGCGCTCCTCGTCGCCGTCTCGATGACGTACATCGACATCGCCGAAGTGCTCCAGTCGCTCACGAACCCGGCGTTCCTGCTGCTCGTGCTGCTCTGCGTCATCGTTGCCGGGCTCAGCTCGGGCATCATCGGCTGGCTCGTGCGCTTCAACTTCATCGAGATCGCGATCACGCCCGGTCTCGTCATGGCTGACACGGGCGGTTCAGGTGACGTTTCGGTGCTCAGCGCGTCGGAGCGAATGCACCTCATGCCGTTCGCCGCGATCACGAACCGCATCGGTGGCACGCTCGTGCTCTTCGTCACGTCGCTGCTCGTGCCACTGCTCGCGATCTGACGCGCACACGACGGCGCGGGGTGGGGATGCGCATCCCCGCCCCGCGCCGTCGTTGTGCGACCTAGTCGGCCGGCCCCGCGATGAGGGTTGCCGTGCCCGACTGCTCGGTGCCCGAGGACGTGGTCCAGGTGACCGTGATCTCGGTGCCGGGCTCGTACTCGGCGATGAGCGCCTGGAGCTCCGACGCACTACCGACTGCGATGCCGTCGACGGCCGTGATCGTGTCGCCGGCCGCGAGCCCGAGCTCGGCCGCGGGGGTGCTTTCGTAGACGCCGGCGACGGGAACCCCGCCCGTCGCGCTGCTCGGCGCCCCCTGCTGCGACTCGCCGATCGCGATGCCGAGGAACGCCGGCGTGCCGAGCGTGTTCGTGTCGGTCTCGACGCCGTCGATGATCTGCTGCGCCACGTCGAGCGCGGTGTCGATGTCGATTGCGTAGCCGATGATGTTCGTGCCGCCCGTCGAGGCGATCGTCGTCATGCCGACGACCTCGCCCTCGTCGTCGATCACGGCGCCGCCCGAGTCGCCCGACACGACGTCGGCGTCGAACTCGATCATGCCCGACAGCGTCTCACTGTCGCCCGAGCCAGCCATGCTCGAGGCCGTGACCGTCGCATCCAGGTCGGTGACCTCGCCACTCGCGCTCATGAGCACGCCACCACCGTTCGCGTTGCCGACGGCCGTCACCTCGTCGCCGATCGCGGGGTCGTCGTCATCGTCGATCGTCGCCGTCTCGAGGTTCGAGGCGCCCTCGAGCTGCAGCACCGCGACGTCTTCAGTCGAGTCGGTGCCGACGACGGTCGCGTCATAGGTCGCGCCGTCGGCGGTCGTCACCGAGATTCTCGTCGAGCCCTCGACGACGTGATTGTTCGTAAGCACCGTGCCGTCGGCGGTGAGCACGATGCCGGTGCCCGCCGCGGCCGAACCCTGGTAACCGAGCGACGTCTCGATGAGCACGACCCCGGTCGACTCGTCGGCGGTCGATTCGACGGCGTCGGTGCTCGTACCGGTCGTTCCCGTGCCGCCTGGCTGGCCGGAACCACCCGGCTGCTCGGAACCACCGGGCTGCTCGGTCGAGCCGTCGCCCCAGAAGTTGGTGAACGGCGCGAGCACATCGTCGAGCCCGCGCTGCTGGGCCTGCGACTGCTGCGACTGCTCGGCCGCGAGGCTCGAGGGATGCGCGGACTGGGTCATCGCGCTGCCCGCCGCGACGCCGCCGAGTGCGGCGGCCGTGACGAGACCGAGAGAGATGCCGACGACGAGGACACCGCGGCGGAACTTGCCTGCGGGCGTACGCGTATCGGCCGGTGTGGTGGCGGTGGTGTTCATGGCGGCAACTTCACCAGCGGCGATCATGGCCCGCCGATGACGAACCTATGAGCGCGCTATGCGCCCCTTCTTGGCGGCGCAGCCCGCGCGTGACTAGACTCTCCTCGCCGACGACGCGCCCAGCGCACCGCCGCCAACTGTTCCCAATGGCGGGGTGCCCCTGAGGCCGCACGACCCCGTCGCGCATTCCGGGACGCCACGCATCGGGGATCCCTGACCAAGCGCACACCTGCGCCGACTCCCGGAATGCATATGACCTCATCACCCTCAACCGCGAGCATCCCCGTCACCGACGGGGCGGCCGGCACCGACGCCGCGCCGTCGAAGAAGCTCCGCAACCGCCACGTGACGATGATCACGCTCGGCGGCATCATCGGCTCGAGCCTGTTCGTCGGCTCGGCCAACGTCATCTCGCAGGTCGGCCCTGCCGCCCTATTCTCGTACGCGATCGGCGGCCTACTCGTCATGCTCGCGATGCGGATGCTCGGCGAGATGGCGACCGCGCGGCCCACGATCGGCTCGTTCATGGAGTACGCCCGCTCGGGCCTCGGCGAGTGGGCCGGCTACCTCGTCGGCTGGCTCTACTGGTACTTCTGGGTCGGCGTCGTCGCCTACGAGGCCGTCATCGGCGGCGCGATTCTGCACGGCTGGTTCAACGCCGTGCCGTCGTGGGTGTTCGCGATTGCGCTGCTCGTCGTGTTCATCGCGACGAACCTCGTGTCGCTGCGCTCGTTCGGCGAGGTCGAGTTCTGGCTCGCGAGCGTCAAGGTCGCCGCGATCATCGTCTTCATCGCCCTCGGCGCCCTGTTCATCTTCGGCATCTGGCCGAACTCGACCCCGGGCATCAGCCACCTCTGGGACGTCGGTGGCTTCGCCCCGAACGGCGTCTGGCCGATCATCTCGGGCGTCGCGATCGTGATCTTCTCGTACTTCGGCACCGAGATCGCCGTCATGGCGGCGGCCGAGTCCGAAGACCCCGTGCGCGGCGTGCGGCAGGCAACGAACACGATCGTGTGGCGCATCCTGCTCTTCTACGTCGGCTCGGTGTTCCTCATCGTCTCGATCGTGCCGTGGAACGGCCTGCCCGACCCCGACCAGCAGGGCCCGTTCGCGTTCCTGTTCTCGCGCTACGGCATCCCGGGCGCCGACCTGTTCATGACCGCCGTGATCCTCACCGCCGTCTGCTCGGTGCTCAACTCGGGCATCTACTCGGCCTCGCGGATGTTCGCCTCGATCGCCGAGCGTGGCTTCGCGCCGAAGCTCGTGGCCCGTAAGGCGAAGAACGGCGTGCCCGTCGTCGCGGTCATCGCGTCGACCCTTGGCGGCTTCGTCGCGGTGCTCGTGAGCTTCCTGTTCCCCGACAGCGGCATCTTCGACTTCATCATGAACTCGTCGGGCCTCGTCGCCCTGTTCGTCTACGCGTTCATCGCGCTCACGCAGGTGCGCCTGCGGAACAAGATGAGCGCCGAGGAGCGCGCTGGCCTCCAACTGAAGATGTGGCTGCACCCGTGGCTCGCGTACGCGACCGTCGCGGCCGTCGTCGGCATTGTCGTGATCATGCTCGTGAGCGGCCCCTCGACGCAGGTGCAGGTGGGCACGAGCCTCGTCTCGGTCGCCGTGCTCGTCGTCGTGTGGCCGTTCGTGCGCCGCAACCTCAAGAAGTCGGGCCAGTACGGCAAGCCGATCACCGAGGCGATCGAGCGCGAGGCGTAGCCTCGGTCGAACCGCCCCGCGGCAGCTCGCCGGCGCGCTACGCGTCGGCGAGCAGCTGCTCGGCGAACACGTGCGGCGTGAAACCGGTGAGGTCGTTGATGCCCTCGCCCGTGCCGATGAGCTTGATCGGCAGGCCCGTGCGCTCCTGCACGGCGAGCACGAACCCGCCCTTCGCCGAACCGTCGAGCTTCGTGACGACGAGGCCCGTCACCCCGGCGTACTCGATGAACGCCTCGGCCTGCTGCACGCCGTTTTGCCCGGTCGTCGCGTCAAGCACGAGCAGCACCTCGCTCACGGGCGTGAGCTTCTCGACGACGCGGTGCACCTTGCCGAGCTCATCCATGAGGCCCGACTTTGTCTGCAGCCGGCCGGCGGTGTCGATGATCACCATTTCGATGCCCTCGCGCATCGCGACCTCGACGGTCTGATACGCGACCGACGCCGGGTCTTGCCCGTACTGCTGCGGCCGCACGATGCGCACATCCGCCCGCATCGCCCACGTGTCGAGCTGCTCGACGGCGGCCGCACGGAACGTGTCGGCCGCACCCACGACCACCGTGCGGTTGAAGTTGCGCAGGAATCGGGCGAACTTGCCGATCGTCGTCGTCTTGCCGACGCCGTTCACACCGACCATGAGCGTCACCGCGGGGCGCGCCGAAAGGTTGAGGGTTGTATCGAACTTCGCGAGCCGCTCCTCGATGATCTCGCTGAGCATGCGGCGCAGGTCGCGCGGGTCGGTCGTCTGGTGGTGCGCCACCTGGTCGCGCAGCGCCTCGACCACCTCGTCGGTGATCGTCGGGCCGAAGTCGGCCGTGAGCAGCGCATCCTCGAGGTCTTCCCACGTCGTCTCATCGATCGTCGCGCGTGTAAACATGCCCCGCAGGGCGCTACCGAGTGACCAGGATCTGCGTTCCGCCATGGTGCCTAGCCTACGGGAGCGGCCTCTAGGCTGGAGGCCATGCGAATTGGGCTGATCAGACACGGCGAAACCGACTGGAACAAAGAAGCGCTCTTTCAGGGCACGAGTGACATTCCGCTCAACGACACCGGTCTCGACCAGGCACGACGCAACGCCGTGCTGCTCGAGGGGCAGCCGTGGGGCGCGCTCTACGCGTCGCCGCTTCGCCGCACGACCCGCACGGCGCAGGAGATCGGCCGCGTGACCGGGCTCGGCGAACCGACCCCGCTGCCCGACATCATCGAACGCCACTTCGGCGAGCTCGAGGGCGCCACCGTGTTCCTGCCCGACGGCTCGCGCCGCCTCGCCGACCATCCGTCGGTCGAGCCCGTCGAGACCGTGCTCGAGCGCACCTACCGCGCGCTCGACCGCGTCACGAGCGAGGCCGAGGCGGATGCGCTCATCGTCACGCACGGCACGGTCGTGCGACTGCTGCTGAACGACCTGCTGCGAGTGGCCGCCCCCCGCGATCAGCAACCTCGCGCTCACGGTGATCGAAACCGACCCGACCGCGAAGCGCGGATTCCGCGTCGTCGTCGCAAACGGGTACCCGGTGTCACCCGACCTCACGCACACCGTGTAGCCTAGGGCGATGTGAAGGGGAGTATTCCTCCTCGGCGTTCTCGTCATCACGGCTGAAACACGGAGTTTCTCCCGGGAGCGTCGGCTGCCACGGCAGCGGAAGAGACCTTCAGAACGTTCCGCGAACCTTCTGGAGGCACAGTGAATCACGTCGATTTCTGGATCTGGGCGATCAGCATCGCCGTCATTGTTGGATTCTTCTTCTTCGACTTCTACTCGCACGTTCGGCACGCGCACGTGCCGTCGATGAAGGAGGCCGGCTTCTGGTCGGTCTTCTACATCGTGCTCTCGTTCGGCTTCATGTTCCTCGTCGCGTGGCAGTGGGACTGGGCACACGCGGGTGACTTCATCACCGGTTACTTCACCGAGAAGGCGTTGAGCGTCGATAACCTCTTCGTCTTCCTGCTCATCATGATGAGCTTCAAGGTGCCGAAGCTCGCGCAGCAAAAGGTGCTGCTCATCGGCATCGCGATCGCGCTCGTGCTCCGCACCGTCTTCATCATCGCCGGCGCGTGGGTGCTCGACGCGTGGGCCTGGGTGTTCTACCTCTTCGGCGCGTGGCTGCTCTACATCGGCGTCAAGCAGTTCATCGACTCGTTCGACGACTCCGACCCCGAAATGCCCGGTTGGGTGCGCCACGTCAAGCGATTCGTGCCGGCGTCGGACCACTACAACGACGACAAGTGGACGATCGTTGAGAACGGCAAAAAGGTCTTCACGCCGCTCGTCATCGTCGTCGTCGCGCTCGGCTTCACCGACCTGCTGTTCGCGCTCGACTCGATTCCCGCGATCTTCGGCATCACGCAGGAGCCGTACCTCGTGTTCATGGCGAACGCGCTCGCACTGCTCGGCCTGCGCCAGCTCTACTTCCTGCTCGACGGCCTGCTCTCACGCCTGAAGTACCTCGACCTCGGCCTCGCGTTCATCCTCACCTTCATCGGCGTGAAGCTCGTGTTCCACGCGATGCACGTGAACGAGGTGCCGTTCATTAACGGCGGCGAGCCGATTCTCTGGGTGCCCGAGATTCCGACGTGGTTCTCGCTCGTCTACATCTTCGGCGTGCTGCTCATCGCGATCATCGCGTCGCTCATCTACTCGAAGTACAACTCCTCCGACGACGACGCCCCCGCGGTAGAAGCGTCGGCCGACGAAACCTCCTCCTCCAACTAGAACCTCGCAGTTGAGTGGTCGAAAGTTGCTGTTGTGCGGCCGCACAACAGCAACTTTCGACCACTCAACTGCGGGGAATTAGAGGTGGCGTTCTTCGGGGCCGTTGTACACCGAGAGCGGGCGAATCAGGGCGTTGTTCGCGTTCTGTTCAAGCACGTGCGCCGTCCAGCCCGTCACCCGCGCCGCGACGAACAGCGGCGTGAAGGTCGGGGTGTCGAAGCCCATGAGGTGGTACGTCGGGCCGGCCGGGTAGTCGAGGTTCGGGTAGATCCCCTTGCGCTCGAGGAACTCGTCGGCGAGCGTGCGATACAGCTCGAGCATGTCCTCGCGACCGACGTGCGCGATCATCCGTTCCATCGCCGCCTGCATCGTCGGCACGCGCGAGTCGCCGTGCTTGTAGACGCGGTGGCCGAAGCCCATGATCTTCTTCTTGTTCGCGAGCGCGTCGTCGAGCCACGGCACGACGTTCTCGGCCGAGCCGATCTCGGCGAACGTGTGCATGACCGCCTCGTTCGCGCCGCCGTGCAGCGCGCCTTTGAGCGCGCCGACCGCGCCCGTAACTGCGCTGTAGAGGTCGGCGGTCGTCGACGCGATGACCCGCGCCGTGAACGTCGAGGCATTGAAGGAGTGCTCCGCGTAGAGCACCATCGACACGCGGAACGCGTCGACCACCTCGGGCGCGGCTTCCTCGCCGAACGCCATCCAGAGGAAGTTCTGCGAGTAGTCGAGGTCGTCGCGCGGCGTGACGACCTCCTGCCCGTGGCGACGGCGCTGGTCGTACGCGACGACGGCCGGCAGCTGTGCGAACAGTCGCTTCGCCTTCACGAGGTTCGCCTCGGCCGAGTTGTCCTCGGTCGTCTCGTCAGACGCGCCGATGACCGACACCGCCGTGCGCACAACATCCATGGGATGCGCCGAGGTCGGCAGCGTGTCGATCAGCGACTTCAGCTGCGGTTCGAGCGCCCGGTGTTCGCGTTCGAACCGCGCAAACTCGGCCGTCTCGTCGTCGGTCGGCAGCTCCCCGTTCCACAGCAGCAGCGCGACCTGCTCGTAGCTGCAGCGCTCGGCGAGTTCCTGCACGGGATACCCGCGGTAGAGCAGCGAGTTCGACTCGGGATTCACGCTGGAGACGGCCGTGTAGTCGACGGGCACGCCCGCGAGCCCCTTATAGATTTCCTTCGATTCCATCGAATGCTCCTTTGCAGTCAGCGCTCAACCCGAAAGTTGAACACCGAGGTGTCGAATCGGTTATACGCCTCGTAGTCGAGCAGGTCGTACAGGTCGGCGCGGTGCTGCATCTCGTCGAGCTTGTCGCGCAGGTGCCCCGACGCGGTGAGCTCGTCGAGCGCGCGCTCGGTTGCGCCCATCGAGATGCGAAGCATCGACACGGGCCAGATCACGAGGTTCATGCCGACGTCGCGCAGCTGGTCGACAGAGAACAGCTCGCTCTTGCCGAACTCGGTCATGTTCGCGAGCAGTGGCACGTCGACGGCGGCCCGCATCGCGGCGAACTCGTCGAGCGTGCGCATCGCCTCGGGGAAGATCGCGTCGGCGCCCGCGTCGACGAGTGCCTTCGCGCGGTCGAGCGCGGCGTCGAGCCCCTCGGCGGCACGAATGTCGGTGCGCGCCATGATGAGGAAGTTCGGGTCGCGCCGGGCGTCGACGGCGGCCCGGATGCGCTTGATCGCGGTGTCGTCATCGACGACCTGCTTGCCGTCGAGGTGGCCGCACCGCTTCGGGTTGACCTGGTCTTCGATGTGGGCGCCGCCGAGGCCCGCGTCTTCGAGCTCCTGAATCGTGCGGGCGACGTTCATCGGCTCGCCGAAGCCGGTGTCGGCGTCGATGATGGCGGGCAGGTCGGTGACGCGGGCGATCTGTCGGCCGCGACTGGCGACCTCGCTCAGGGTCGTGAGGCCGATGTCGGGCAGCCCGAGGTCGGCGGCGAGCACGGCGCCCGAGATGTAGACGCCGTCGAAGCCCTTGCGCTCGATCATCCGCGCCGAGAGCGGGTTGAACGCGCCGGGGAACCGCAGGAGCTCCCCCGAGGCGAGCCGTTCGCGCAGCCGCGCGCGCTTGTCGGCGACGGTCGTGGTGCTGTAGAACATTGCTCCTCCTAGAGAAACGTCGGAACGGGCCGGCTAGAACAGGCCGGCGATGGGGCTCGCGGTGAGCGTGCCCGGCGCGGCGACGATCGTGAGCTGGCCGAGCTCGTCGGGCGCGAGTTCGGGCAGGCGCTGCGCGACGTCAAGGAATCGCTCGATCTCGGCGGCTTCGAGCACGCCCTCGGCGAGCGTGCGGAACTTCGCAACGTACTGGTCGCGCGCGAACGGGCGGGCCCCGAGCGGATGCGCGTCGGCGACGGCGATCTCGTCGCGAATCTCACGCCCGTCGGTGAGGCGAATGACGACGGCCCCGCCGAACGCCTTCTCGGCGATGTCGAGCGAGTGGTAGCGGCGCGTCCACTCCGCATCCTCGACGGTCGTGACCTTCTGCCAGAGCGCGACGGTGTCGGGTCGCGCGGCGCGCTCGGGCGCGTACGAGTCGACGTGGTGCCACGCGCCGTCTTGCAGCGCGACGGTGAAGATGTACGGGATCGAGTGGTCGAGCGTCTCGCGCGACGCCGTCGGGTCGTACTTCTGCGGGTCGTTCGCGCCCGAGCCGATGACGTAGTGGGTGTGGTGCGAGGTTTGAATCTCGATCGACTCGACGAGCTCGGGGTTCGACACGAGCTCGGGATACGCGCCGTGGAGCTTCCGCGCGAGGTCGATCCACGCCTGCGCCTGGTACTCGGCCGAGTGCTCCTTCGTGTACGTGTCGAGAATCGCCCGCTTCGCCTCGCCGGCGCCGGGCAGCGGCACGGTGTAGCGGCCCTCGGGGCCGTCGAGCAGCCAGGCGATAACGCCGTCTTCGCCCTCGTAGATCGGCGTCGGGCTCGTCTGGCCGCGCATCGCCCGGTCGACGGCCTCGACGGCCATCTTGCCGGCGAACGCGGGTGCGTGCGCCTTCCACGTCGAGATCTCACCCTTGCGCGACTGGCGGGTCGCGGTGGTGGTGTGCAGCGCCTGCCCGATCGCCTGGAAGATCGTTTCCGGGTCGAGGCCGAGCAGCGTGCCGATGCCGGCGGCGGCCGACGGGCCCAGGTGGGCGACGTGGTCGATCTTGTGCTTGTGCAGCGAGATGCCCTTCACGAGGTCGACCTGCACCTCGTATCCGGTCGCGATGCCGCGCACGAGGTCGCGGCCCGTCACGCCGTTCGCGGCCGCGCGGTGCTGCGCGACCGCGAGGATCGGCGGGATGTTGTCGCCCGGGTGCGAGTACTCGGCGGCGAGGAACGTGTCGTGAAAGTCGAGCTCGCGCACGGCGACGCCGTTCGCCCAGGCGGCCCACTCGGGGCTCGTGCGCTCGTCGGTGGCGAGGCCGAAGACTGTGGCGCCCTCGCCGCCGCGCGACACGGGGTGGGCGGTTGCCTGCCCGCGGGCGGCGATGATCGGGGCACGGTTGAGCGACGCGGCCGCGACCGAGGCGTTGTCGATGACGCGGTTGATGACCATCTCGGTGACGTCGTCGTCGACCTCGACGGGGTCGGCCGCGAGCGCGGCGAGCTTCCACGCGAGCTGGTCTTCGCGGGCGAGCTGTTCGTCGGAGCGGTAGGTGCGAACTTCGTGGTCGTGCACGGTGGTCCTTTCGGCGGGGCGGGTCAGCAGGGTTGGATACTCGGTGGCGGAGACGCGGGGTCAGGTGTCGATGCGCGCGAGCGCGTTGCGCAGGCTGCGGCTGAGGTGAACGTGGGTCGCGTGCGTCGCGAGCTCGGCGTCGCCCGCGAGGATCGCGTCGACGACGAGGAGGTGTTCGGCGGCGGCCTCGCGCAGCCGATCGGGGTCGTGGCGCGCAATGCGGCGCACGCGTGCCGAGTGCAGGCGGGCGCTCGACAGCGCGGCCTCGAGGTAGGGGTTTGCGACGGCGGCCGAGATGGCCGCGTCAAGGTCGTCAACCACCTCGAAGTAGCGGGCAACGCCCGACTCCCCCGCCTCGAGCTGCTGGGGTGCCGCGGCGAGCCGCTCGCGGAGCTCGGCGAACGGTGCCTCGTCGCGCCGGCGGGCGGCGAGCGACGCGGCCGTCGCCTCGAGCGCCTGCCGCAGCTCGTACACCTCGCGGATGCGCTCGGCCGAGAGGTCGGTCACGACGAGCACGCGCGGCGACTGTGCCCGCACGAGGCCGTCGGCGGTGAGGCGCGTGAACGCGGCGCGCACCGGAGTGCGGCTCACCCCGAGCCGGGTCGACTGCTCGACCTCGGCGAGCTGGGTGCCGGGCTCGAGCACGCCGTCGAGGATCTCGTCGCGCAGTGTTGCGTACGCTCGTTCGCTCGCGCGCATCTGACCTCCTCGTAGTTATGCATACATTAACGCGCCATTACGCGAACTACCAGCCTCAGAACCTGAGTAACGTATACACAACCGGGCCATGCCCGGCGCTACGGCAGCAGCCCCTCCCGGCGCGCGGCAGCGACCGCGGCGGCGCGCGAGTGCTCCCCGAGCTTGCGAAGCACCGACCCGAGATAGCTCTTCACGGTCGACTCCGTCAGCCCGAGCTCGGCACCGATCTCGGCGTTGCGCCAACCGAGCGCGACGTACCCGAGCACGTCGAGTTCGCGCGGCGAGAGCGGCCCCCGCGCCGCGCGGGGCGCGTCGAGCTCGGGATGCGCGATGCCAACCAGGCGCCGCTCGAGCGCCTCGAGGCGCAGCCGCAGGGCGTCGTCGCCGACGTCGGCGCTGATCGCGCGCAGCTCGGCGTAGCTCGAGCGCAGCAGTTCGAGCTGTGTCGCCGTGATCGGCGCCGCGGCGCGCATCGTCACGCGGGCAGCGTCGGCGGCCCGCTCGCGCGCCCGCACGACCTGGTCTCGCGCCCGCAGCCGCCGGGCGAGTTCGGCGGCCGTGCGCTCGGCCGACCCGAGCACGACCGGGCCGAGTGGCGCATCCGTTCGGCTCGCCCCGTAAATGACGCCGCGCATCGCGCCCTCGACCTCGATTGGCACCGCAATCAGCGACCGCACGCCCTCGCCGAGCACCGCCCGGTCGTAGTCGTGCGTGATCGCTCGCGACCGGCCGTAGTGCGTCGTGAGCTTCGGCCGCCGTTCGGCGATCACGCGCCCGCCGAGACCGCGGGTCGTGCGAACGTGCAGGCCGGCCATCGTGCCCGTGATCTGCCCTCGCAGCGCCGTCACCTGCACGCCCTCGTCGCTCGCCATGCCACCGAACACGAACGGGAACGCGCCGTCGCGCTTCAGTTCGTCGAGGCTGCGTTCGAGCAGCTCGTACTCGGACAGGACACTGCTTCGTTGCATCATCGCTACCAACTTTCGGAGGTAGTAGGCACTCTAGCGAATCCCTAACTTTGGTCGACAGTGGCGCAACGTGGCGCCGCTGCCCGCCGCAGCGTTGCGGACGCGGACGAGAAGGAGGCCCCGTGCCCAGACCATCCGACGAGGAGCCCGCGGTCGACTACGTCGCCGTGCAGAACTCCGCAGAATTCCAGTCACACCGACGCAAACAGCGATCGTTCGTGTTCCCCATGGCGATCTTCTTTTTGCTCTGGTACTTCGCCTACGTGCTACTCGGCGCGTACGCCCACGACTTCATGGCGACGCCCGTGTGGGGCCACGTCAACGTGGGCCTGATCCTCGGGCTCCTCCAGTTCGTGACGACCTTCGGCATCACGACCTGGTACGTGCGGTTCGCGAACCGCAACCTCGACCCCGAATCCGAACACCTCCGCGCCGAGCTCGAAGACCTCGAGTCGAAGGCGCACGACGGGAGCCGCTCGTGAACGAATTCTTCGCCTCGGTCGGCACCGTGCTCGCCGACACCGTCACCACGGTCGAAAACAACCCTGTGCTGAACATCTCGATCTTCGTCGTCTTCGTCGGCATCACGCTGTTCATCGTCATTCGCGCGAGCCGCAACTCGCGCAGCGCCGCCGACTTCTACGCCGGCGGTCGCTCGTTCTCGGGCACCCAGAACGGCTTCGCCATCTCGGGTGACTACCTCTCGGCCGCGTCGTTCCTCGGCATCTGCGGTGCGATCGCGATCAACGGCTACGACGGTTTCCTCTACTCGATCGGGTTCCTCGTCGCCTGGCTCGTCGCACTGCTGCTCGTCGCCGAGCTCATGCGCAACACCGGCAAGTTCACGATGGCCGACGTGCTCTCGTTCCGCCTCAAGCAGCGCCCCGTGCGCACCGCGGCGGCGATCACGACGCTGGCCGTGACGCTGTTCTACCTGCTCGCACAGATGGCCGGCGCGGGCGGGCTCGTCTCGCTGCTGCTCGGCATCAACGACGCGATCGGTCAGAGCATCGTCATCGCGGTCGTCGGCGTGCTCATGATCGTCTACGTGCTCGTCGGCGGTATGAAGGGCACGACGTGGGTGCAGATCATCAAGGCGATGCTGCTCATCGGCGCGGCGTTCGCCATGACGATCTGGGTGCTCGCGCTGAACGGCTTCAGCCTCAACGCGCTCTTCGACCGGGTCGTCGCCGCGTCGGCAAACGGCGAGGCCGTGCTCGGCCCCGGCCTGCAGTACGGCACGAACCCGCTCGACTTCGTCTCGCTCGGCATGGCGCTCGTGCTCGGCACCGCGGGGCTGCCGCACGTGCTCATGCGCTTCTACACCGTGCCGACCGCGAAGGAAGCGCGCAAGTCGGTCGTCTGGGCGATCTGGCTCATCGGCGCGTTCTACCTGTTCACGCTCGTGCTCGGCTACGGCGCCGGCGCGATGGTCGGCCCCGACGTCATCGCCGAGGCGCCGGGCGGCGTCAACTCCGCCGCTCCCCTGCTCGCGCTCGAGCTCGGCGGGCCCGTGCTGCTCGGGGTCGTGTCGGCGATCGCGTTCGCGACGATCCTCGCGGTGGTGGCGGGCCTCGCGATCACGGCGGCGGCCTCGTTCGCACACGACATCTACGTCAACGTCATCACGCGCGGCGAGGCATCGCAGCACGACGAGGTGCGCGTGGGCAAGATCACCGTGGTCGTGCTCGGCATCGTCGCGATCGTCGGCGGCATCGGCGTGCAGGGGCAGAACATCGCGTTCCTCGTCGCCCTCGCGTTCGCCGTCGCCGCCTCGGCCAACCTCCCGACGATCCTCTACTCGCTCTACTGGAGCGGGTTCACGACCCGCGGGGCCGTGTGGAGCATGTACGGCGGGCTCGGCTCAGCGCTCGTGCTCATCACGTTCTCGAAGGTCGTCTCGGGCGCCGAGACATCGCTGCTCGGGGCCGGGGTCGACTTCGCGTGGTTCCCGCTGAACAACCCCGGCATCGTCTCGATTCCGCTCGGGTTCTTCCTCGGCTGGCTCGGTTCGGTCACGTCACGGCAGCGAGAGGATGTGCGCCTCGCGGCCGAGATGGAGGTGCGGGCGCTCACCGGTCACGGCGCGGAGCCGCCCGTACACCACTAGCCGTGCACCACTAGCGCGCGGGCACCTCCGCGGCCCGGATCCCGAGCAGCGACCTGAGGGTCGACTGCTCGGGATACGCGTCGCGGAACGCCCCGCGCTCGCGCAGCGCGGGCACGAGTTCGTCGCGCACGCGGCGCAGCTCGGCCCGATTGCTCACCTGCACGATGAAGCCGTCGGCCGCGCCGGCGTCCCGCCACTCGAGCAGGGCGCCGGCAATCTCGGCGCCCGTGCCAGCGACGACGAGGCGGTCGCGGCCGAGCAGCCGGGCGACGGATGCGCGCAGCGGCTGCCCCGCGTCGCGGTCGGCCGCGAGGTGGTCGGCGAGCCAGGTGCCCTCGTTCACGAGCGCGCGGGCGAGGTCGTGCTCGGTGATCGGCGACTCGTCGACGTCGCGCTCGATCGCGCGGGCGACGCGGCCCGTGAGTTCGTCGAGCGCGCCGTGCCGCACGAGGTAGGCGCGACGGGCGTCGTCGGCGTGCCCCGGCGCATCCGCGAAGGCGAGCATGACCTTGATGAACAGCTTCGGTTCGGGGCGGCCCGCGGCGAGTTCGGCGCGGATGCCCGCGCGGTACTCGAGTGCCTCGGCGATCGTCGTCTGCATGCCGAAGACGCAGTCGGCGCTCGCCGCCGCGAGCGCACGCCCCGGCGCCGAGTGCCCGGCCTGAAACACGACGGGCTCGCCCTGCCGCGAGCGCTCGATGTTGAGCGGGCCCGCGACCGCGAAGTGCTCGCCGCGGTGTTCGAGGGTGCGCACGTGCGCGCGGTCGAGGTACTGGCCCGACGCGCGGTCGCGCGGGAACGACCCCTCGTCGTACGTGTGCCAGAGGCCGCGAATCACCTCGAGGGCCTCGGCGGCGCGGGCGTAGCGGGTCGCGTGGTCGCGCTGTCCGTCGAGGCCGAAGTTGCGGGCGGCCCGGTCGCCGAGCGACGTCACGACGTTCCAGCCGGCGCGGCCGCCACTGAGGTGGTCGAGCGACAGGAGCATCCGGGCGAGGTTGTACGGCTCCTGATACGAGGTCGAGAAGGTGCCGACGAGGCCGATGTGCCGCGTCGCCGCCGCGAGGTACGACAGCACCGAGAGCGGCTCGAACCGCGAGAGGTAGTGGGGCGCGCCGTCGAGGTCGGCGAAGACCGCGTCGGCGACGAACACGAAGTCGAGCAAGGCCTCCTCGGCGAGCTGGGCAACCTCGCGATACCAGTCGGGGTTCACCGAGGCGTTCGCGGGTTCGTCTGGGTCGAGCCAGGCGCGCTCGTCGTCGGGTGCCCCCGACGCCGTCAGCATCGCCCCGAGGTGCAGCTGCGCGAAGGTCGTCATTTGACGATCATCTCACCCCGCCGGCCGGTCAGCCGAACAGCGGCTTCAGCAGAATGACCGCCGCGAACACGACGAGGGCGATCGCGCAGATGCGGTCGATCCACGCGACGACGATCGGCCGCTGCAGCTGCTTCGCGAACGTGCGGGCGCCGAGGGCGATGATGCCGAAGTAGAGCATGCTGAGCAGCGCGTGGATGCCCGCGAGCACGGCACCGAGCAGGTACGACGGCACGCCGTCGACGTGGAAGCTCGGCATGACGGCGAGGTAGAACACGCCGATCTTCGGGTTGAGGAGGTTCGTGATGAGGCCGGTCCAGAACCCCGTGCGCTTGCTTGGCGGCGGCGCATCCGCCTCGACGTCGCGCCGCCCGCGCGGCCACGCCTGCCACGCGAGGAACAGCAGGTACGCGGCACCGGCGATCTCGATCGCGCGCTGCGCCCAGGGGAAAAGCTGCAGCAGCGCGACGGCGCCGCTCGCGGCCGCGACGCCCCAGACGAGCACGCCGAGTGCGACTCCGGCGCCGGTGAGTAGCGCGTTGCGCGCCCCGAACCGCGTCGCGGCCCGCAGCACGAGCGTGAAGTCGGCCCCGGGCGTGATCGTGAGCAGCGCCGCGAGCGGGGTGAACGCAAGCAGGGCGCCGAGGAACGTCACAGCTGCACCACCTCGGTGACGCGCACGACGGCCTCGCCGGCCTCGGCGGATGCGCTGAGGTCGACCTCGGCGCGAATGCGCCAGTCGTGGTGGTGCTCGGGGTCGTCGAGGGTCTGCTCGACGAGCCAGAGCCCGTCGGCCTCGCGCGACGTGTCAATGCGGCACAGCTGCGGCGCGCGCGCCGCCGCGTCGATGCCGAGGTCGTCGTATTCGTCGTAGTAGTCGTCGAGCACACCCGGCCAGTCGACGGCCGGGTCGAGCGCCTCGAGCTCGTCATCGCGCTCGAGCGCGGCGAGCAGCACGCGGCGCCAGAGCTCGTTGCGCACGAGCACGGTAAACGCGCGACGGTTCGCGACGACGCTCGGGGGCGCGGGCGGGAGCACCGGCTCGCCGTCGTCGTCGACGGGCGCGACGAGCTCGGCCCACTCGTCGACGAGGCTCGAGTCGACCTGCCGAATAAGCTCCCCGAGCCACTCGACGATCGAGTCGAGCTCGTCGGTCACGCGGTCGGCCGGCACCGAGTGCTGCAGCGCGCGATACGCGTCGCTGAGGTAGCGCAGCACGACGCCTTCGGCGCGCGCGAGGTCGTAGAACCCCGTGAACTCGGCGAAGCTCATCGCGCGCTCGTACATGTCGCGCACGACCGTCTTCGGCGCGACCTCGAAGTCGCGTGCCCACGGCTGCCCCTCCGCGAACTCCTCGTAACTCTGGTCTAGCAGCTCCTCGAGCGGCTTCGGCCAGGTGATCTCCTCGACTCGCTCCATCCGCTCGGCGTAGTCGACACCGTCGGCCTTCATCGCCGCGATCGCCTCGCCGCGCGCCTTCCGCTGCTGCGCGAACAGCACGGGCCGCGGGTCGTCGAGAATCGACTCCATGACGCTCACGACGTCGAGCGCGTAGCTGCCGCTGCCGACCTCGTCGGCCGCGCCCTCGGTCTCGACGGCCGGGTCGAGCAGGTCGAGCACGGCGATCGCGAACGGCGACAGCGGCTGGTTGAGCGCGAAGTTCGGCTGCAGGTCGACCGTGAGCTTCAGCTGGGGCCGCCGGGTACCGGGCACGGGATGCGCGTAGTCGGCCTCGACGATGCCCGCGTCGAGCAGGGTGCGGCCGAGCGCGAGCGCCCGCCGCGCGAGGTCGAACTGCCGCGCGCGCGACTCGTGATTGTCGAAGCAGAGGCTGCGGACGTTCGCGAACACGTCGCCGCCGCGGGCGACGATGTTGATGAGCATCGCCGAGGTCATGTGCATGTGGCTCGAGAGCTTCTCGGGCTCGGCCTCGACGAGGCGCGAGAACGTCTTCTCGGTGTAGTTCACGAAGCCCTGGGGCGGCTGGCGACGCTGCACCTTGCGCTGCTTCTTCGGGTCGCCGGCGGCCTTGGAGATTGCGTGCTCGTACTCGACGACGTGGTCGGGCGCCTGCACGACGACCGTGCCGTGGTCGTCGTAGCCGGCGCGCCCCGCGCGCCCCGCGATCTGGTGAAACTCGCGCGCCGACAGGTGACGCTGCTTCGTGCCGTCGAACTTCGTGAGCGACGTGATGAGCACCGAGCGAATCGGCACGTTGATGCCGACGCCGAGCGTGTCGGTGCCGCAGATCACGCGCAGCAGGCCGCGCTGCGCGAGCACTTCGACGAGCCGGCGATACCGCGGCAGCATGCCGGCGTGGTGCACGCCGATGCCCTGGCGCAGCCAACCCGAGAGCTTGCGGCCGAACGCCGTCGTGAACTTGAACCCGCCCATCGCCGCGCTGATCGCATCCCGCTGCTCGCGGGACGCGACGCGGATGCTCGAGAGCGCCTGGGCGCGCTCGACGGCTTCTTTCTGCGAGAAGTGCACGACGTAGATCGGGGCCTCGTGCTCGTCGAGCAGTCGCTCGACGGTCTCGTGCACCGGCGTGAGGACGTACTCGAAGCTGAGCGGCACGGGCCGTGTCGCGCCGGCGACGAGCTCGGTGGGGCGCCCCGTTCGGCGCGTGAGGTCGTCGCGCAGCGCCTCGGTGTCGCCGAGCGTCGCTGACATGAGCAGGAACTGCGCCCGGCCGAGGAGCAGCAGCGGCACCTGCCAGGCCCAGCCGCGCTGATCGTCGCCGTAGTAGTGGAACTCGTCCATCACGACCTGGTCGACGTCGGCGTCGCCGCCCTCGCGCAAGGCCTGGTTCGCGAGAATCTCGGCCGTGGCGCAGATGATTGGCGCGTCGGGGTTCACCGAGCTGTCGCCCGTGACCATGCCGACGCGCTCGGCGCCGAAGATCTCGACGAGCGCGAAGAACTTCTCGCTCACGAGCGCCTTGATCGGTGCGGTGTAGTAGCTGCGCTTGCCCTCGGCGAGCGCGATCGCGTGCGCCGCGATCGCGACGAGCGACTTGCCGGTGCCGGTCGGCGTCGCGAGCACGACGTTCGCGCCCGACACGAGGTGCACGACCGCCTCGTCTTGGGCTTCGTAGAGTTCGATGCCGCGGCCCGTCGTCCACTCGATGATCGCGTCGTACACGTGATCGGGGTCGTAGGGCGCCCCCGGGTCGGCGAGGGTGGGGATGAGCTCTGGCAACGTAGGCATTACTTCGATCATCCCACGCCGCGGTTGCCCCGCGGGCGCGCCGATCTCGACGTATCGTAGAGGTATGGAGACGACGGGCGCTGTGACGGCGCGGACGCCGCACGCGCGGTCGGCCGCGCGCCGTCGTCGCGTGTGCCTCGCGTTCGCCGCGGCCGCGTTTTCGACGCTCGTCGCGCTCGCGATGCACGTCGCCGCGGGCGGCGCGATGCCGGAGCTCCAGGGCATCCTCGTGCCGCTCGGCATCGCGACGGTGGTCGCGACCTGGCTGTCGCCGATTCGCGCGAGCTGGCTCCGCCTCGGCGGCTCGGTCGCGGTGAGCCAGCTCGGGTTCCACTCGCTCTTTACCCTCGGCGCGCCCGAGGGCGGCTTCGCGTCGGGCCACGGGCATCACGCGACGAACGCCGAGATGGCGAGCGCAATCGCCGCGCACTCGTCGCACGCGGGCGTCGACCACTCGGCACACCTCGGGATTCACGACCCGGGCATGCTCGCGGCGCACGGCCTCGCCGCCGTCGCGACGACGCTCGTGCTCCACTTCGGCGAGGCGATCCTGCGACGCCTCGCGTTCGTGCGCGACCTCATCGCCGAGTTCTTCGCGTTCGACTTCGTTTTCGTCGTCACGACGCTCGCGCCTCGGGCGCCGCGGTCGGCGGCGCTCCCCCGGCTCCCCTGGGTGCCGCACCTGTCGATCCGCGCCGCCGCGGCCGCGCTGCGACGCGGGCCGCCGGCCGCACGCGCATTCCCCACCGCCGCAGTCAACTAGTGCGCCTGGTTTCAGGCAGCCCGAATCTCGGGTAGCACTGCGGCGATCAATCGCGCCGCGCACGCTCGCGCCGGCGCACCGCAGTCGCGTGCCGCGGGGCTCTCCCGCGCGCCGCAACCGAGATTTCAGGAGACACGTTCATGACCGCTACGACCAAGACCACCAACACCGGCATCACCACGCGCCGCCTCGTCGGCGCGCTCGCCGCATCCCTCACCCTCACCGTCGGCCTCGTCGGCTGCGCGGCCGCCGAGCCCGCCTCGGCGCCGAGCGGCAGCACGCAGGCGGCCGAGGGCCACGGCGGTTCCGACCACTCGCACACCCTCACGGTGATCGACCCGTGGGTGAAGGCGACCGACGGCGACATGACCGCAGTGTTCGCGACCTTCGAGAACCCGAACTCGCACGCCGTCACGGTCGTGTCGGCGACCGTCGAGGGCGCCGAGATGACCGAGCTCCACGAGACGATCGTGCAGTCCGACGGTTCGAGCGTCATGCAGCCGATCGACGGGGGCTTCACGATCGAGACGGGTGAGCAGCTCGTGCTCGAGCCGGGCGGCAACCACATCATGCCGATGGGCCTCGAGTCGGCCATCGAGCCGGGCGACGAGGTCGCCGTGACGCTCACGCTCGACGACGGCAGCGAGGTCGAGTTCGCCGCCATCGCGAAGGAGTACACGGGCGCCGAGGAGACCTACGCGCCCGACACCGAGCACGGAGCGCACGACGAGGGCGACGAATCGGAGCACGAGGGGCACTAATGGCCGAGCAGCTTCGCGGGCCGCGGCGTCGCGACGTACTCGTCGGCGCCGCGGCCCTCGGGGTCGGCGCCGCGGCGGGCGTTGCGGGCGCCCGGTTCGCCGACCGCGCCGCCGAATCCCAGACATCCGAGTCCCAGGCCATCGCGCTCGGCGACCAGCGACGCCCGGTGCCCACGGATCAGCAGGCGGAGGGCCAGCAGCCGCTGCAGGCGGGGGTCGGCATCGAGTCGGCCCACGCCGTGTTCATCGCGCTCGACCTCGCCGAGGGCACGAGCCGCGACCGCGTCGCGAGCCTGCTGCGCATCCTCACCGACGACGCGACCCGGCTGCAGCGCGGCCAGGCGCCAATCGGTGACCAGGAGCCCGAGCTCGCCGAGCGCCCCGCGAACCTCGCGGTGACGTTCGGCTTCGGGCCGCGGCTCGTCGAGCTCGTCAACCCCGCCGCCCGGCCCGACTGGCTCGCCCAGCTGCCGGCGTTCTCGATCGACGCGCTCGAACCGCACTGGAGCGAGGGCGACCTGCTCCTGCTCGTGACGGGCGACGATCCGCTCGCCGTCGCGCACGCGCAGCGCATGCTGCTCAAGGATGCGCGGGCGTCGACGACGATCCGGTGGCAGCAGCAGGGCTTCCGCAACGCGTACGGGGTCGTCGACCCCACGACGACGCAGCGCAACCTGTTCGGGCAGCTCGACGGCTCGTCGAACCCGCGCCCCGGCACCGAGGAGTTCGATCGCATCGTGCGCACGAGCGACGCGGGGTGGATGCACGGCGGCACGACCCTCGTGCTGCGCCGCATCGAGATGAACCTCGAGACGTGGGACGAGGTCGATCGCCCCGGCCGCGAGGCCTCGGTCGGGCGGCGCCTCGACACGGGCGCGCCGCTCACCGGCACGCAGGAACACGACGAGCCCGACTTCGAGGCGACCACCCCGCAGGGGTTCACCGTCATCAACGCGTCGAGCCACATGCGGCGGGCCCGCCCCGACGACCCGACCCAGCGCATCTTCCGCCAGACCTACAACTACGACATCCCCGTCTCGCCGGCGGCGGGCGAGGATGCCGTGGGCGGCACTGGCGCAAAGGTGTCGGACTCGGGGCTCCTGTTCGCGTCGTTCCAGGCGAACCCCACGCTGCAGTTCGTGCCGATTCAGGAGCGCCTCGCCGAGGCCGACCTGCTCAACACATGGACGACGCCGATCGGGTCGGCCGTGTTCGCGATTCCCCCGGCCGCGGCCGAGGGCGAGTTCGTCGGGCAGGCGCTGTGGGGCTCGTCGCAGTAGGTGCGACGCAATGTGACGACGCGATGGTTGCGTGCTCCCACGGGTCATGCGTAGTGTTTCGGCCAGCAACATGCTCCGGGGTCGGTGAAAGTCCGAGCCGGCGGTGATAGCCCGCGACCGCAGCCTGTGCCCGACCCCGAGTCGAGTACGAGCCGCGCTGATCTGGTGGAATTCCAGAGCCGACAGTCAAAGTCTGGATGGGAGGCGCATGGCTGCCGTGGCGACGCGGCAGCACAGTGGTATTCGTCGATGACGGCGTGTCCTTTTCCTCCCGGTGCATTCGCGCACCGGAAGGACACCACCGCACATGCACCTCACGCCCACCCAGGCGATGCGCCGCGCGCTCGAGCTCGCCAAGCGCGGCCCAGAGCGCGGGCCGAACCCGCGTGTCGGCTGCGTACTGCTCGCCCCCGGCGGTGACGAGCCGCGCGCGGTGCTCGGCGAGGGCTGGCACCGCGGGGCGGGCACGGCGCACGCCGAGGCCGCGGCGCTCGCGGATGCGCGGGTCCGCGGCGTCGACGCCCGCGGCGGCACCGCCGTCGTCACGCTCGAGCCGTGCGCCCACACGGGCCGCACGGGACCGTGCGTCGACGCGCTGCTCGACGCGGGCATCGGCGAGGTCGTGTACGCCGTCGACGACCCGAACCCCGCAGCGGCGGGCGGCGCCGAGCGCCTGCGCGCCGCCGGCGTCACGGTGCGCGCGGGGCTCGAGGCAGCGGCCGCGGGCGAGCTCATTCGGGTCTGGGCAACGCCCGCCCGGCTCGGCCGCCCCTTCGTCACCCTGAAGCTCGCGCTGACGCTCGACGGCCGCATCGCCGCCGTCGACGGCACGAGCAAGTGGATCACCTCCCCCGCCGCGCGTGCCCACGCGCACGGCGTTCGCGGCCGGGTCGACGCGATCGCCGTCGGCACCGGCACCGCGCTCGCCGACGACCCCGCGCTCACCGCCCGTACGCCCGAGGGCGAGTTGCTGCCCGAACAGCCGCTGCGGGTCGTGCTCGGCACCCGCGACCTGCCCGCGCAGGCTCGGCTGCGCGACGACCGCGCGCCGTTCCTGCACCTACGTACCCACGACGTCACCGCCGCGCTTGCCGAGCTCGCCGACCGGCACATCCACCACTTGCTCGTTGAGGGCGGCGCGACCGTCGCCGCCGCGTTCTTGCGCGCCGACGTCGTCGACGAACTCCACGTCTACCTCGCGCCGCTGCTGCTCGGCGAGGGCACGGCCGCCGTCGCACCCTTCGGCGTCGGCACGCTCGCCGACGCCCGCCGCTGGCGCTTCGACGCCCCCGAGCGGCTCGGCCCCGATCTCTTCCTGCGCGCTCGCCGCGCGACCAAGCCCGCCTCAACGCCCGACCCAGCCCCAGCCCTAGTCCCAGCCCCAGAAGGAGCCTGAAATGTTTACCGGACTCATCGAAGCGCGCGGCGAAGTGCTGCGCCTCGACCACGAGCCGGGGCAACCGGATGCTCGCCTCGAGATCCTCGCCCCTCGCGTCACCGACGACGCCGCGCCCGGCGATTCGATCGCCGTCAACGGCGTCTGCCTCACCGTGGTCACTGTCACCGACGGCGGCTTCACCGCCGACGTCCTGCCCGAAACCCTGCGGCGCACCTCACTCGGCGAGCTCGCGCCCGGCTCGCCGGTCAACCTCGAGCGCGCGCTCGCCGCCTCCGCCCGCCTTGGCGGGCACATCGTGCAGGGCCACGTCGACGGGGTCGCCACCCTCGCCTCCCGCACCGCGGGCGAGCGCTGGGACGACCTCGTGTTCGAGGCGCCCCGCGAGCTGCTGCGGTACGTCGCCGAGAAGGGCTCGGTTGCGGTCGACGGCATCTCGCTCACCGTCACCGGCGTAACCGCGCGCGGCTTCGGCGTCTCGATCATTCCGACGACGTCGCGCGAAACCACGCTCGGGGCGCTCGAGGTCGGCGCCCGCGTGAACCTCGAGGTCGACGTGCTCGCGAAGTACGTCGAGCGGATGCTGCAGTGGCGCGAGGAGGAGGCACGATGAGCACGACCGACTCCGCTGCGCTCGAGGTGGCCCTCAACACGACCATCGCCCGGGCCCTCGACGCGCTGCGCGACGGCCGCCCCGTGCTCGTCGCCGACGCGGCCGACCGCGAGAACGAGGTCGACGCGATCTTCGCGGCCGACCGCGCGAGCGCCAAGTGGGTCGCGTGGATCGTGCGGCACTCCTCGGGGTACCTCTGCGCGCCCCTGCCCGCGGCGCGCGCCGACGAACTCGAGCTCCCCCTCATGGTCGCGCAGACCCAGGACTCGCTGCGCACCGCCTACGCGGTCTCGGTCGATGCGGCCGTCGGCGTCACGACTGGTATCTCGGCCGCCGATCGCGCGACGACGCTCCGCGCCCTCGCGAACCCTAACGCGCATCCGAGCGACCTCATCCGCCCCGGCCACGTGCTGCCGCTGCGCGCCGTGCCGGGCGGTGTGCTCGCCCGCGCCGGCCACACCGAGGCCGCCGTCGATCTCGTGCGGCTCGCCGACACCGGCGAGGTGGGCGCGATCGCCGAGCTCGTGCACGACACGGGCGAGGTCATGCGGTACCCCGAGGCCGCCGCACTCGCCGAGCGCGAGGGCCTCGAACTCCTCACCATCACCGAGCTGCGCGAGTACCGCCTCGCAACAGAAAGGACCCGAGTATGAGCAAAGAAGGCACCCCAGAGATCGCCACGAGTGGCGTCGGCCTGCGCGTCGTCGTCATCGTCGCGAGCTGGCATCGCGAACTCACCGATGCCCTGCTCGCCGGCAGCGAGCGCGCCCTCGCGGCCGCCGAGGTCGCCAGCGTCGAGATCGTGCGCGTGCCCGGCACATTCGAGCTCTCGGTCGCGGCGGCCCGCGTCGCGCGCTCGCGTAGCGCACCCGACGCGATCGTCGCGCTCGGCGTCGTCGTGCGCGGCGGCACCCCGCACTTCGAGTACGTCTGCCAGGCGGCGACGGATGGACTGAATCGCGTCGCACTCGAGACCGGAATTCCCGTCGGCTTCGGGGTGCTCACGTGCGACACCGTCGAGCAGGCGCGCGACCGCGCGGGCCTGCCCGGCTCGTCGGAAGACAAGGGCGCTGAGGCGGCCGAGGCCGCGATCGCGACGGTCGTGGCCCTCGAGAAGTACAGGAAATAGTTACCGCCCGGCCACGTCGGCGTTCACGTTCGACCGTAACGTTCCGCCCATGGGCAACGGGACGCGCGACCAGGCTTGGCAGGACGAACTCATTCGGCTCGGCGGCAGCATCCATCAAGACCACGAGCCGAGGCTGAGCGAGGACGAGGCCGCCGCCCAGCAGGCGGGCATCGAGCGCTACTACGAGCTACTCGACGCGTTCCGCTCCGGGGAACACCTCGATGAGCAGGCGGTCACCGCGATCCTCTGGTCGCTGCACCCGATTCAGGACTACGGCATCTACGAGGCCGCCTACGGCGTGCTCTCGGTGGCCGACGGCCGAACGCTCGGCGTCGCGACCGCCCGCGTGCTGCCCGCGTGGCTCCGCGCCAGGGGTACGCACTCGAGCATCGAGGCGGCCGCGGGCATGGCGGCGAGCGACGACGACGCGAGCGAGGCGTTCCTCGCCGTCGCTCGGGAGTGGACCGGCCCCGATCTCGACCTCGTGCGTGCGACCGTCGACGAGTGGGTACTCGACGACGAAGACTGGGTGCCGATCGCCGAGGCGCTCGGCAAGGTCGGCTCGTAGCGGAGTGGGGCTGCCGCGGCGGCGCGCCGACTGGTAGCGTCGCGGTGAACGCGCGAGCAGGATTCGTGCGCAAACCGAGATGGGCCAGGATGCGTCGAACGAGCGTGTGGATTGCCGGTGTCGCGGTCGTTGCCGCGGGGCTGCTCGCGGGTGTCATCGTCGCCGCGCCCGCGCCGTCGGTCGGTGACCACGAGCTGCTCACCGCGGCCGCCTTCCCGTCGACGCCCCCGGCCGCGGAGCCCGGCCACACGATCACGCTGCGCATCGACCCCGACCGCCTCTTCGAGCCGCGCGGGCTGCTCGCGTAGCGCTCGCGCATCCGCCTCGGGCTCGAGATGCCTCGTGCGAAGCGGGGCGTGACTACAGCGCGAAGAACATCTCGTCGTAGAGCGCCTCGACGTGGGCGCGCGCCTCGTCGGCCGCGGCCGCGCGGTCGCCCGCCGCGATCGCGTCGACGATGCGACGGTGCGAGTCGTTCGAGCCGTGCAGGTGCTCAATCGGATACGGAATGAAGTACGCGTAGAGGGCCTCAAGGCTCGCGAAATAGCTCTCGAGGTGCGCGACGCCCGAGGCCTCGGCCACCGCGCGGTGAAACTCCCGGTCGGCGGCGTGGAACTCGGCCCAGTCGTCGGCCGCCTCGCCCGCGCGCACGGCGGCGCGCATCCGCTCGAGGTCGGCGTCGCTCGCGGCCGCCGCGGCAAACCCCGCGAGCGCTGACTCGAGCAGCACGCGCGTGTCGACGAGCTGGCGCGCGGTCGCCCCCGCTGCGGTGAGCGCGTCGACTGCGTCGTCCTGCGGAATCACCGGCGCATCGGCAACGAACGTGCCGCCGCCGGCGCCGCGCCGGCGCACGAGGGCGCCGTCGCGCACGAGCGACTCGAGGGCGCGGCGCGTCGTGATCTCGCTCGCGTCGAGACCAGCGGCGACGACGTGCACGCTGCGGATGCGGTCGCCGGGGCGCAGCGTGCCGAGGCGCAGGGCCACGATGATGCGGGCGCGCACCGATTCGAGCGCCGTCACGGGCCGCAGGCTCGCGACGGCGTCGGCGGGCTCGTGCGACGCGGTCATGCCCCAAGGGTAACGAGCCGCGATCGTTGCGCGTCGGGGCGAGGAGGGTGCATACTTTTCCTGAACTGATCATTTTGATCAATTACCGACGTCCACCCCGAAGAAGCGAGGGACCGTGCACTCCGACCACGCGCCGAATCCGGCCGCGCCGACTTCCTCCCCGGGGCCCCGCACACTTCGGGTCGCCGCCGTGCAGGCGTCGCCGCTGCCGATCGGCGGCGACCTCGAAGCTTTCCGCCGCGACGTCGCCCGCGTCGTCGCCGAGCACTCGCCCGACCTCATCGTGTATCCCGAGCTCCACCTGTTCGGCGCCGACGACCCCGACCTCGAGGTACAGAACGGCCGCCTGCGCGCGGGCGCCGTCGACCTCGACGAATACGCGCCCCGGCTCGGCGCGATCGCTCGCGAGCACGGTGTGTGGCTGTTGCCCGGCTCGGTCGTCGAGCGCAGCGAGGCCGAGCCGGGCAACCACCATGACCCCTACAACACGGCCCCCCTCTTCTCCCCCGCTGGCGAGCTGCGCGCGCAGTATCGCAAGGTGTTCCCGTGGCGCCCGACCGAGCCGTACGCGCCGGGCGACCACTTCGTCGTCGCCGACCTCGACGGCCTCGCCCGCGTCGGCATCTCGATCTGCTTCGACGCCTGGTGGCCCGAGGTCACTCGCCACCTCGCGTGGCTCGGCGCTGAGGTCGTGCTCAACGTCGTGAAGACGACGACGCCCGACCGGGCGCAGGAGGTCGTGCTCGCCCAGGCGAACGCGATCGTGAACCAGAACTTCACCGTGAGTGTGAATACCGCGGGCCCCATCGGCCGCGGCCGGAGCATCGTCACCGACCCCGAGGGCGTGCCGCTCGCGAGCGCCGATGAGGCGCCCACCACGCTCGTCGTCGACCTCGACCTGGATGCGGTCGCGCGAGTTCGCCGCGACGGCACTGCCGGCTCGGTCGTGCCGTGGCAGCAGTTCCAGCCCGGCGACGCGCGCATCCCGCTGCCGCTCTACGACGGCGACCTCGACCCGGCGCGCTGGCACCCAGGCCAGCCGCTGCAATAGCCACTCCTGCCCCAGGCACCTGCCCAGAACGGAACTTCAATGACGAATCCCACCACCGCCACCGCATCCGCGGGCCTGAGCCGCACGCTCGGGCTGCGCTCGCTCGTACTGTTCGGGCTCGCGTACCTCACGCCGATGATCGTGCTCGGCATCTTCGGCGTCATCGCGAGCGCGAGCGAGGGCGCGAGTGCGAGCGCCTACCTCATCGCGCTCGTCGCGATGCTGTTTACCGCCGCGAGCTACGGCCGCCTCGCGGCGCGATTCCCAGTGGCGGGCTCGGCCTACACGTACGTCGGCCGGTCGATCGACGGCCGCGCGGGGTTCCTCGTCGGCTGGGCCGTGCTGCTCGACTACCTCTTCTTGCCGATGGTGATCTGGCTCATCGGCGCCTCGTACCTCACCGCGGCGGTGCCCGGCGTGCCGAGCTGGGTGTGGATTGTCGGGTTCATGGTCATCACGACCGTGCTGAACATCGTCGGCATTAAGGTCGCCGACCGAGTGAACTTC
Source organism: [Zimmermannella] faecalis ATCC 13722 (assembly GCF_000381765.1). Taxonomy (GTDB): domain Bacteria; phylum Actinomycetota; class Actinomycetes; order Actinomycetales; family Microbacteriaceae; genus Gulosibacter; species Gulosibacter faecalis. The sequence continues at coordinate 122,218 of NZ_KB907081.1, forward strand.
GTGCTCATGGCATTCCAGTTCCTCGTGATCGCCCTCTTCGTCGGGCTCACGATCGCGAGCGTCGTCGGCGAATCGGGCGGCGCGGCCCTGATCAGCGCCTCGCCGTTCACCGGCGAGGGCGCCGAGTTCTCGCACGTGATCGGGGCCGCCGCGGTCGCCGCCTACTCGTTCCTCGGCTTCGACGCCGTCACGACCCTCACCGAAGAGACGAAGGAGCCGGCGAAGGTCATGCCGCGCGCGATTCTGCTCATCGCCCTCATCGGCGGCGGCATCTTCATCGTCGTGACCTACTTCACGCAGCTCGTGCACCCCGGCGGCAACTTCGCCGACGAGTCGTCGGCCGCGTTCGAGATCGCCCAGACGATCGGCGGCAACGTCTTCAGCGCCGTGTTCGTCGCAGGGCTCATCATCGCGCAGTTCACCTCGGGCCTCGCGGCGCAGGCGTCGGGCTCGCGGCTGCTCTACGCGATGGGGCGCGACGGCGTGCTGCCGCGACGCATCTTCGCGATCGTGCACCGCGGCTTCCACACGCCCTGGGGCGCGATCGTCGTCGTCGGTGTCGTCGGGCTCATCGCCCTGTTCCTCGACGTCGCGACCTCGACCTCGTTCGTGAACTTCGGCGCGTTCATCGCGTTCGCGATGGTGAACATCTCGGTGATCGTGCTCGCGGTGCGCTCGCGCCGCGACGGTGCGCCCGCGAACGTGCTGCTCGACTACGTTTTCCCCGCCGTCGGCGCGCTCGTCATCATCGGGCTGCTCACGCAGCTCGACAGCAACGCGCTCATCATCGGGGGTGTGTGGGTCGCGGTCGGCCTCGTCATTCTCGCGACGCTGACCGGCGGGTTCCGACGCCAGCCGCCGAGCGTCGACCCCGACGCGTTTGCCGGATAGGCGCATCCGGTCGCGCTGTCGGCCGTGCGCTGGCTGCGGGTCGGGTGCGGGTCGACGACTGGCACCGCCAGCGACAACTGGCGCTGCTATAACGGCGCCAGTTGTCGCTACGAGCGCCAGTGGCGCCGCGGGCGACACCGCTCAGATGTCGTCGTTCGCGGCGAGTCCGCCCTCGCCTTCCCAGCCCTCGATGCGCTGGGTGCTGGTGACACCGAAGCGACGCCGCACACCGTATCCGCCCACCGCGTCGTCGAAGATGAAGTCAACGCCGTAGTCTTCGAGCGCGCGGCGCAGCGCCCGGTTCTCGTCGTCGGTGATCGTCGCCTCGAACACCTCGAATCGGCGAATCTGCTCGACCGTGAGGCCCGTCGCCTCGCCGAGGGTGTCGCGCGAGATCTGTGCGAGCGCGCGACCCGCGCGCGCCTGGTCGGGAGGAAGAAGGGTCATTTCGGCTCCTTACGCGACGACTGCGCAGAGGTCGGTGCGCAGCGAATTGGGATCAGAGTGGGGGCTGGGCGTGACGTGATACGTCTCCCAGTATGGCTTGCGCGGCTCGCGGCCGGCAGCCCGCAGCCCGGCGAGGAACTCCTGCCAGACATCGGCGAGCTCCGAGTAGGGGCCGACGTGCGTGATGCGCGCGATCTCGCCGCCGGGCAGCTCGCCCGGCTCGATCGTGAGCCCGCCGATCTCGATCGGTGTCGTGAGTTCGGCGAGCAGCGGTATGCCGCCCTCGAGCCGCACGTCGCCGACGAGTTCGCTGTCGTAACGGCTGAACTGCGGCCCGTCGGGCGCGATCGCGGCGGCGTCGACCGCCGCCCGCAGCACCGTGAACGCGTTGTCGAGAAACGGGATCATCTCGCCCACAGGCACCCCGTCACCGCGCACCACGGCGGTGTGCTGCATCCGCATGTGCACGAACTCCGGCGTGCGAGTTGCCACGTCAGTCATGGGAACGACTCCTTCGTCGAGTACCAATGCCCCGAGTCTAGGCCGCGCGGCTCAACGCCGAATCAGCGCGCGAGCCGGCCCTCGCCCTGCGCTCGAGCATTCGCCTACGCCTCCGAGAGCTCGCGCACGCGCTGCCCCACGACGGTCGAGATGCCGTCGCGGTGCATCGACACCCCGTAGAGCGCGTCGGCGATCTCCATCGTGCGCTTCTGGTGCGTAATCACGATGAGCTGACTCGACTCGCGCAGGCTCTCGAACACCTCGAGCAGGCGGCCGAGGTTCGCGTCGTCGAGGGCGGCCTCGACCTCGTCCATGATGTAGAACGGGCTCGGCCGAGCCTTGAAGATCGCGACGAGCAGCGCGACCGCCGCGAGCGAGCGCTCGCCGCCCGAGAGCAGCGAGAGCTTGTCGATCTTCTTCCCGGCCGGCTTCACCGCGACGTCGATGCCGGTCGTGAGCAGGTCGTCGGGGTTCGTAAGCGAGATATCGCCGCTGCCGCCCGGGAACAGCACCGGGAACACCTCGTGGAACGCCTCGCGGGTGTCGTCGAACGCCGCCGCGAACACCTCGCGCATGCGGGTATCGATGTCGTCGACGATGCCGAGCAGGTCGCTGCGCGTGCGCACGAGGTCGTCGAGCTGCTCCTGCAGGTACGTGTGCCGCTGCTCAAGCGCCGCGAACTCCTCGAGCGCGAGCGGATTGATGCGGCCGAGCTGCTGCATCTCGCGCTCGGCCTGGGCGAGGCGGCGCTGCTGGCGGTCGCGGTCGTAGGGCTCGGTTTCGACGTCGTCGGGCTCGACGTCCTGGTCTGCAGCATCCGGCGCCGCGGCGGTCGCGTCGTCGTCGGCCGCGTCGTCGTCCGATTCGGCGGCGGATGCGCTGGGCTTGCCCGCGCTGCCGGTCACGGCGGTGAGCGGCACGGGCTGGTCGGGACCGTACTCGGCGACGAGCACCGCCTCCGAGAGCGAGAGCTCGCTCGCCGCGCGCTCGAGCAGGTTCGAGAGCTGCATCTTGCGCTCGTAGATCTGCAGCTCGAGCGCGTGGACGTCTTCGGTGATCTGCCCGAGCCGCGCCCGCAGCTTCGCCTCCTGCTCGCGCAGCTCGACGAGCTCGCGGTCCTGTTCCTGCCGCTCGCGCTCGCGTTCGGCGAGCTCGGCGCGCGCCCGCTCGAGCGACGCCTCCACCTGCGTTTCGAGGGCGGGGATGCGCGCGTGCACGGCCGCGACCCGCTCGAGTTCGGCGCGGCGCAGGATCGCCTCGCGGGCCGCCTTCTCGGCGGCCTCCCGCTCCGACTCGCGCTGCTTCACGAGCTCGGCGGCGCGCAGCTGCTCGGCGCGCAGGCGTTCGCGCAGCGTTTCGAGCCCGAGGCGCGCCTCGACCTCGGCCTCGCGGGCGCGCTCGACCGCATCCGAGAATTCCTGTCGCTTGCTCGCGTCGAACACAGGCCGCGGCTGCGACTCGTGGGTCTCGAGCTCGCGCTTCGCGGCGTCGACGCGGGCGACGGCCTCGTCGATGTTCGTGCTCGCGAGCTCGTGCGACTTCGTGGCGCGGGCGAGCTCGGCGGTTGCTGATTCGACGCGAGCGCGGGCCCGGTTGAGGGCCTCGCGGCGGGCGGCGAGCTCGGCGTCGAAGCCGCGCAGTTCGGCGAGCGCAGCGTCGGAGCGCTGCTTCGCCGCGGTGAGCCCGGCCCGCTCATCGGCGAGGGTGAGCGAGAGGGTGTCGATCGTCGCGCGAACCTCGGCGAGCGACGCGGCCGCGCGGTCACGCTCGGCGACGAGCTCGAGGCGGCTCGCGCCCGATTCGTCGTCGGCGTCGGTGCCGGTCGCGACGAGCGAGTTCGCGTCGACCGTGGCGCCGGCGCGGCTCACGAGCCGGGCGCCGGCGGGCAGCGCGGCGAGGATGCGCGCGGTCGCGGCCGCGTCGGGCAGCTCGTCGACGATGAGGGTCGCGCCGAGCAGTTCGGCGACCGCGGGGGCGCCCGACACCGACTCGCTCGCGAGGCGCAGCGCCACTCCCGTCGTCTCGGCGAGCTCGCGCACGAGGTCGGTGAGGTCGTCGCGTCGCGCCTCGGCGACCTGCGCAACGAGGTGCACGCGGCCGTGGTCGGCGGCGAGGCGGCCGAGCTCGAACGCGGCGTCGCGGTCGGTCGCGACGATCGCGTCGGCGAATGCGCCGAGGGCTGCCGTGACCGCGCGCTCGTCGCCCGGGGCGACCTTGACGACCTCGCTCACGCGGCCCTGCACGCCGTCGGGGTCGCTCGCGAGCAGCGCCTGCGCGCCGTCGTTCACCTCGGCCGCGAGCGCGAGGGCGCGGCGGCGGGCGTCGAGGGCGTCGCGCTCGCGCTCGAGTTCGTGGAGCCGGTCGCGCAGCTCGTCGACCTTTACCTGGGCGGCCGTGACGTCGCCCTGCGCCGCCGCGTAGGCGGCGTCGAGCCCCGTCGAGTCCGCCTCGCCGGCCTCGGCCTGCGACTCGACCTCTGCGAGCTCGCGCTCCGCCTGTTCGAGGCGATCGGCAGCCGCGCGGCGCGCGTTCTCGCCGCGCAGCACCTCGCCGCGCACGGCCGCAAGACGGCCCGACGCGGCCTCGGCCTTGCCCTGCAGCTCGGTCGTGCGCAGCTCGTGCTTCGACAGCAGCGCCGACTGGGCCGCGAGCTCTCGGTCGAGCGCATCCAGCTCGGCGCGCGCCTGCGTCGTCGCCCGCTGCGCGGCGTGCCACGACGTCTCGGCCTCGGCCGATCGCTCCTCGAGGGTCTCGGCCTCGGCCCGCGCATCCGCCACCGCCTGCTGCGACACCGTGACCGTGAGGCTCGGCTCGTCGAGGCGGGCGCGGAGCATCGTCTCGCGCTGGCTCACGAGCATGAGGAAGTTCCGCAGGCGCTCCCGCACGCTCTCGAGGTCGAAGGCGACGCGGCGGGCCTGGTCGACGGCGTCGCCGCGCTGCGCCTCCTGCAGGCTCTGGATGCGCAGCACCGCGCGGTCGAGCTGTTCTTTCAGCACCATCCGCTCGGTCGAACGCTCCTGCTCGGTGCTGCCCGCGTCGCGCAGCTGGCCGCGGAGCCGCACCGCGTCGTCGGCCATGAGCCGCGCCTTCGCGTCGCGCACGACGGCGGCAATGCCCTGCGCGCGGCGGGCGACCTCGGCCTGGCGGCCGAGCGGTTTGAGCTGGCGGCGCACCTCGGTGACGAGGTCGCGCAGGCGCTGGAGGTTCGTCTCCATGCCCTCGAGCTTGCGCACCGTTTTCTCTTTGCGGCGCCGGTGCTTCAGCACGCCCGCCGCCTCTTCGATGAAGCCGCGGCGTTCCTCCGGCGTCGCCCGCAGCACCGTGTCGAGCCGGCCCTGGCCGACGATCACGTGCATCTCGCGGCCGAGGCCCGAGTCGCTCAGCAGTTCCTGCACGTCGAGCAGGCGCACGCCCTCGCCGTTGATCGCGTACTCGCTGCCGCCCGTGCGGAACAGCGTGCGGCGAATCGTCACCTCGGTGTAGTCGATCGGGAGCGCCCCGTCGGCGTTGTCGATCGTGAGCGTGACCTCGGCGCGGCCGAGCGGCCCGCGGGTCGCGGTGCCCGCGAAGATCACGTCTTCCATCTTGCCGCCGCGCAGCGACTTCGCGCCCTGCTCACCCATGACCCAGGCGAGCGCATCCACGACGTTCGACTTGCCCGACCCGTTCGGGCCAACGACACACGTCACCCCCGGTTCGAACTCGAGGGTGGTGGGCTTCGCAAACGATTTGAAGCCCTTGAGGGTGAGGCGCTTCAGGTGCATGCGGTGCTTCCGTTCGGGGTGCTCGTGCGCCTTAGTGTAGGTGGCACGGGGCCCGTTCTAGCGCTTAGGCTCGGGGGTATGGCCAGATCCCGTCGACTTCTCGCGGTTGCGACCGTGGCAGTCGCGACGGCGCTGCTGTCGGGATGCGTCTTCGCCCCGTTCTTTTCCGACATGTTTTACGACGGCCCGACCGGCGAACCCGAGTTCATCGACCCCGACGAGTTCGGCGTCGACCCGACCGTCACGCCCACCGAGCGGTTCGGCGGCAGCGACCCGACTGGTTCCCCCTCGCCGACCGAGACCTGGCGGTAGGGCTCGGCTCGGCGGGAGCCTCAGCCGAGCGCCTCAGCCAAGCGCCGAGAACCCCTCCGGCAGCGCTCGCCGTCCGGTGAGCGCGAGCAGAACCGCCCCACCGTTGCCGTTGCTTGCGGCGAGCGACGTCGCGAGCGCGAGCGATCGGCGCGGTGAGCTCGTAGTAACGCGTCGCCGACTCGATCTCGACGTCATCGGCGGGCCACTCGGCGTGTTCAAGCACCGTCACGAACGATCGGCTCGTGTGCCCGACGAGACCGCGAAGATTCCAGGCGCCGAGGCCCGGGCCGTTCCAGGCCGACGCGGGGATCGCATCCACCACCTCGACCGCCCAATCGGCGGCGGCGACGTACTCGTCTCGCGTCTCGCGCAGCTCGCTCATGGGTGGCAGGATACGCGCGGCGGCTCGGCGACAGCACCTGGCCGGCGCGCATTTCCGGGCGCTAGAGTCGCGACAACGCGCACGCGGGCCCGGCGACTCTCTCGCCCGAACGCAAACACTCGAGTGCAAAGGAGCCAGTGACGATGCTTCGGAAACCCCAGCTCAGCCAGGTGTTCTTGTGGCTCAGCGGCCTCGGCGCGGTCACGGCGGTCGCCGGAATCGTGCTGTTGTTTACTCCGCTGCACACCCTCGGTATCTTCGTACTCCCACTCGGAATCGTCATGTGTGTAGGGTTCCTGATCGCGACCGCGGTGGCCGATGAGGGTGAAGAGAAGCGCGCGTTCGCGAAGGGTTTCGTGACGGATGCGCGAATCGTCAACGTCATCGGCACTGGCGGCACGGGCTCTGCCGATAATCGACTCGAACGGCTCAGGTTCGACGTGCACGTCGAGATCGATCAGGGCTCCGGCGCCCCGCTGAAGCGGATCGTTGGCGTGGTCGGCGACGCCGGGTTTGCGCACACGCTCCTCAACCCGGGCCAGTACCTCCGAATTCGGCACAACACGATGGATCCCGACGATCGCTTTGACGCCCGCTACGACGCGCCCGGCCAAATGGTCGCCGACCTCAAGCGAATCGACGAGGGCGGGTAGCCCGGCGGCCGCTCGGGTCGCGCGTCTGGTCTCGGCCCCACTGGCGCCGCTAGCGACACCCGGCGTCGAGGGCCGCAGCGCGTGCGCTACATTGCAACGCATGGCCACGCCCGAATCCGCCGCGCACCTGCGCACGTTCACGCCCGTCGACGCCGACGCGGTCGTCGCGCTCTGGGAGGCGTGCGGCCTCACCCGCCCCTGGAACGACCCCCGCGCCGACATCGCCCGCGCGCACGTGGCACAGCCCGAGCTCTTCCTCGTCGCTGAGCAGCCGGGAGACGTCCCGAACGCCGGCATCGTCGGCAGCGTCATGGCCGGATTCGACGGCCACCGGGGCTGGATGTACTACCTCGCGACCGCGGAATCGCACCGCGGCATCGGGCTCGGCCGGGCGCTCGTCGAGGAGGCCGAGCGGCGCCTCGAGGCCGCCGGCTGCCCGAAGGTGCAGCTGATGGTGCGCAGCGACAACGTCGTGGCGACCGGGTTCTACGAGCGGCTCGGATACGCGCCCGCCGAGGTCGCGGTGCTCGGCAAGCGCCTCATCGAAGACTGACGCGGCCGCGACTGAACGCCCGGCGTGCCCCGCGCATCCACCCCGCGCCTCCACCCTGCGCATCCATCCACCCCGCACGACAACTGGCGCCGTCAGCGACAACTGGCGCCGTTACCACCGCGCCACTTGTCGCTGGGAGCGCCAGTGGCGCTCCCAGCGACACCCCCGCACGGCGTGCGGCGGCGGGCTACCGGATGAGGTAGCTGCGCACTTCGCGGATTTTCGCGGTCTTCGTCGCGCCGGCGAATCGTAGCGTGAGGCTAAACGCGACGGTCCCGTCGGCGGTTTCGAGCACGCCGTCGCACGACGCGAGCCGACCGTGCGTGATAATCGTGTTCACCTCAAGCGACTCGACCGGCTCGGGCGGCAGTCCGCCCGAAACCGCGTCGGCACCGGCAAACGATTCGCCGCCCGCGACCACCCACTCGGCGTCGTCGGCGAGCCACTCGCCCATCGCATCCGCGTCGCCCGCAGCCCACGCGGTGGCGAACTCGCCCACAATCGTGATGCGCGGCGAGTTGCCGCAGTCGCCCGGCAGTTGCGTCTTCATAGCCCGACCTCCAGAGGTGTTGCGACCCAACCCTGCCAGCCGACGTTGACCGCGAGGTGTGCGTCGCCCGACCCGCGTATCCGCGCCACCGCGACGAGCACGGCGACTGGCGCTGCCAGCGACAACGGCCACCGACGCCGCGACCGCCTACCGCAACCGCTGGCAGCGCGGGCACCGGTACGACGACCGGTTCGCGAACGGCTCGCGCCTGATCGGGGTGCCGCAGCGCTCACACGGCTCCCCCGCCCGCCCGTAGGCGCGCAGCGACCGCGAGAAGTAGCCCGACTCGCCGTTCACGTTGACGTAGAGCGCGTCGAACGAGGTGCCGCCCTCGGCGAGCGCGTCGAGAAACACGTCGCGCACGTGCCCGAGCAGCTCCCACACCTTCGCCCGCGAGATCGACGCCGCGGGCCGCGCCCAGTGCAGCCGCGCCCGCCAGAGCGCCTCGTCGGCGTAGATGTTGCCGACGCCCGAAACGATGCCCTGGTCGAGCAGCACCGACTTCACGCCGCGAGTGGATGCGCGCATCCGGTCGATCACCGCGGGCTCGTCGAACAGCGGGTCGAGCGGGTCGCGGGCGATGTGGGCGACCTGCGTCGGCAGCACGTCGTCATCGCCGGCGACGCAGAGCCGGTCGATCGCGAGGGAACCGAACAGCCGCTGATCGATGAATCGCAGCTCGCGGTCGGCGCCACCCCTCTCGAGGCGGATGCGCACCCGCAGCTGCCGCTCGTCGACGGCGCCGACGGGGCGCGCGAGCAGCTGGCCGCTCATCCCGAGGTGAGCCACAAGCGCAGCGCCGCCCGACATCGGCACCCAGAGGAACTTGCCGCGTCGTCGTGCCTCGCCGAGCACCTCGCCCTCGAGCCGGTCGACGAAGTCGAGCGCGGGCCCGACGTGCCGCTTCAGCGCGCGCTCGTCGCGCACCTCGACCGAGCGCACGACGCCGCCGGTGACGGCCGCGTGGAGTCCGCGCCGCACGACCTCAACTTCGGGAAGTTCGGGCATCGGATGCTCAGGCCTCGGGGCGCTCGGTACCGCTCAGCTCGTACCAGGCCTCAAGCGCGGCGGCCATCTCGGCCTGCTTCTTGCTCGGCCCGACTCCGGTCGCCGACAGCAGCACGCGGCGCCCGCGCCGCACCGTCACGGTCGCGACGTACTCGCGGTCGTGGTCGGGCCCGCGGCCTTCGACCTCGTAGACGGGGTTGTCGGCCTCGTTCGCGGTGACGATCTCTTGCAGGGCCGTCTTCGGGTCCATCGCGGCGCCAAGCCGGTCGACCTGGTCGAGGAACGGTTCGAGCAGTCGCAGCACGAACGCCTCTGCGGTGACGTAGTCGCGCGAGAGGTACGCGGCGCCGATGAGCGCCTCGACCGCGTCGGCGAGAATCGAGTCTTTATTCGCACCGCCGGTGAGGTGCTCGCTGCGCCCGAGTCGCAGGTACGGGCCGATGCCCTGCCGGCGCCCCACCTCGGCGAGCGTCACGGTCGATACGAGCGCGTGGTGCCGCGGCGAGAGCTCCCCCTCGCTGAGGTCGGGATGCTCGCGGTAGAGCAGCTGCGCGACCGCCATGCCGAGCACCGAGTCGCCGAGAAACTCGAGGCGTTCGTTGTCGGGCGCCGAGTCGTGCTCGTAGCCCCACGATGAGTGCGTAAGGGCGAGGTCGAGCAGTTCGGGAACGAAGTCGACCCCGAGGGCCTCGGCCAGCGGAGCTGGGTCGGCGACCTCGGGGTCGTGCTTCTTACGATTGCGAGCCAATTGCCTGCCTGAAATTTCAGGCTTAGGCGTCAGCGACCTTGCGGCCCTTGTACTCGTAGTGCAGCGGGGTGCCCGCGGCGTCTTCGACGAGCTTCGCGCGGTGCGGGAGGCTGTAGGTGACCTTGCCATTCTCAACGGTCTTGACGAGGGCCGGAGCCTGCGCCTTCCACTGCGAGCGACGCGAACGGGTATTGCTGCGGCTCATCTTGCGCTTGGGGAGTGCCATGCGTGATTCCTTCTAAGTTGTGATGTCTACACACCACCGGCAGCGCAATTACGACGCGCGCGGGGTGAAGCGGGGCTGGGAGGTGCGCTTCGGCAGTACTGCCGGCGCGGTGTGCCTGCAACGAGTGCGGCGACAAAACCCAACGATTTACTTTACGCGAGATGTGTCGTTCGTGCGACCCCTCGCGCGAACTCCAGTCTACTTCGACTCGCTGGAGCCCGACTCCGCGTCGTCGCGCAGCAGCTGCTCGAGCTGCGCCCAGCGCGGGTCGATCGGCTCGTCATCCTCGGGCAGCGGCTCGGTGAGCCTCTCGCCCGTGGCGGGGTCGAGCCCGAGGCAGTCGGGCTCGCAGAGCGGCTGGAACGGGAGGTCGAGCACGACGGCGTCGCGAATCGGCCCCTCGAGGTTGATCATGTCGCCGTCGAGCGCGTACTCGAGCGACTCGTCGGCCTGGTAGCCGAACATCTCGGCGACGTGGCCCGACCAGTCCTCTTCGAGCGGGGTGAGGCAGCGGCTGCAGTTGCCGGTGAGCGTGCCCCGCACATCGGCGGTGGCGAGGATGCCGTCGACGAGCGTCTCGAGCTTGAGGTCGACCTCGAGCTCGGCGCCCTTGTCGAAGTAGAGCATGCCCTCGCCGATTCGTTCGGGCACCGTCACGTCGAGTTCGAACTCCCGCATGCTGCCGGGCTTGTGCATGATCGTCGCGACATTGACTTCGTAGGGGGATGCGGCCATGCCGCCAGTCTACGGCCGACCGCTAGTTCGTGATCGAGGTGTCCATATGCCCTTGGAGAAATTCGCGCACGACGCCGGGCACGTACGGCGTGACGTCGCCGCCAAGCGACGCGACCTGGCGCACGAGCGAGCTCGACACGTGGGCGTGCTCGGGGCTCGGCGAGAGGAACATCGTCTCGAGCTTGCCGAGGTGCCGGTTCACGATTGCCATAGGGAGCTCGTACGTGACGTCGTTCGCGCCGCGAACGCCCTTGATAATGACGTTCGCCCCGACGTCGGTGCAGTAGTCGACGAGGAGCCCCATGCTCCACGAACGGACGACGATGTTCGACGGGGCACCCGCATCGACGAGCGCCGACTCGATGAGGTCGACCCGGCGAGCGATCGGAATCATCGCGTGCTTGTCGGGGTTGTGCACGACGACCACGTGCACCTCCTCGAAGACGTTCGCGGTGCGAACGATGACGTCGAGGTGGCCGAGCGTGATCGGGTCGAACGAACCGGGGACTACGGCGATTTTGGACATGAATGGTTCCTAGGCGTTGCGATTCAAAGGGAACGGCGTGAGTGAGACGAAGACGCGTCGTTGCGCCTGAGCGCGAGTCTACCGGCCGCCCGCGGCGCCGCCGTCATTCGACGAGCCCGAGTCCGACCCGCCGCCCGGCTGGTTGCCGCGGCGCATGCGCATGACCATGAGCGCCGCCGCGCCGCCGATGACGAGCACGCCCACGAAGCTCATGATGCCGACGAGCCACGGGTTCGTGCCGGAGTCGGCGTCGTCGGTCGGCAGGTTCACCGAGTCGGGGTCGACCTGCTCGTTCTGGAACTGGCCGCCCGAGGTGGCCTCGTTGTTGCCGAGCGCGGCCTCGCCGACCGTGAAGCCGATCGAGCCCGAGATCGGGTGGCCGTCTTCTGAGACGACGCGCCAGTTCAGGGTGTACGCGCCGTCGTCGAGCGCCGGCAGCGGCTGCGTGATCGAGGTGCCCGAGATGCTGTACTCGTCGGTGAGCTCAACGGCGTTGCCCGAGGCATCCTGCAGCTGGAACTCTGTGCCGACCTCCTGCACGTTGCCCGAGAACTCGAGCGTGGCCCCGTCGGGCGCGGCGTCGAGCGTGTCGCCGTCGGCGGGCGTCGAGCTCAGGAGCTCGTCGTGTGCCGAGGCCGACCCGGCGGCGCCCCACACGAGACCGGCGATGGCGAGCGCGAGTGCGGCGAGCACGACGAGCAGCGCACGCGGGGCCGAGCTGGCGGTCGCCTGCCGCGCTACCGCGGTCGGGCGCTGACGGGGTTCGGGATTCGAGGAGTTCATACGCACGGGTCTATTCCACCACGCGCCACCGACGCACCCGCTCAGCCCATCTCCAGATGCGCGACGGTCGCGACGCCGAGCCGCTCGATCGCGGCGCGCAGCTCGGGATGCGCGTCAAACGTCGGGTCGGCCTCGACGAGCTCGGTCGCGGCGGCACGCGCCTCGGCAATGAGCTCGACGTCGTCGGTCACGCGGAGCACGCGCAGCGACGAGCGGCCACCCGACTGCGCTGAGCCGAGCACATCCCCCTCGCGCCGCAACTCGAGGTCCTGTTCGGCGAGCACGAAGCCGTCGAGCGTGTTCGCGACGGCGGCGACGCGCGTGTGCGCGAGCGACTCGGGCGGCGCCGACGTGACGAGCAGGCACACGCCGGGCCACTCGCCACGACCCACGCGCCCGCGCAGCTGGTGCAGCTGCGACATGCCGAAGCGGTCGGCGTCGAGCACGACCATGACCGACGCGTTCGGCACGTCGACGCCGACCTCGATGACGGTCGTAGACACGACGATGTCGAGGTTGCCCGCCGCGAACTCGACCATGACCCGGTCTTTCTCGTCGGCGGGCATGCGCCCGTGCAGCGACGCGATGCGCCGGCCCGCGAACTCGGGCAGGCCGCGCAGCGCGGCGGTCACCTCAGCGACGTTCGCGATCGGCCGGCCATCGTCGTCGGCCGCGGGCTGCGCATCCTCGCGCTCACCGGGCTCAATCGCGGCGCAGACGACGAACGCCTGCCGCCCCTTCTCGAGCTCTTCGGCAGTGCGCTGCCACACCCGGTCGATCCACTGCGGATGCTCGGCGAGCCCGACCATGAACGAGTCGATGCCGGCGCGGCCCGACGGCAGGGTGCGCAGCGTCGACACCTCGAGGTCGCCGAACACCGTCATCGCGACCGTGCGCGGAATCGGCGTCGCGGTGAGCACGAGCTGGTGGGGCGGATGCGCGGCCCGGCGGCGCAGGCGCTCGCGCTGCTCGACGCCGAACCGGTGCTGCTCATCGATGACGAGCAGGCCGAGGTCGTCGAACTCGACGCCGTCGCTGAGCAGCGCGTGCGTGCCGACGATGATCTTCGCGTCGCCCGTGACGATGCGCAGGAGCGCCCGCTGCCGCTCCCCCTTCGTGAGCGAGCCCGTGAGCAGCGTCGGCATGAGCTCGGCGGCGAGGTCGGGCCCGAGCGAGCGGGTGATCGAGCGCAGGTGCTGCGTCGCGAGCACCTCGGTGGGCGCGAGCAGCACCGACTGCCCGCCGGTTTCGGCGACCTGGAGCATCGCGCGCACCGCGACGAGGGTCTTGCCCGAGCCCACCTCGCCCTGCAGGAGCCGGTACATCGGCGTCGTGTCGGCGAGGTCGGCCGCGAACTCGTCGCCGACCGAGGCCTGATCGGGCGTGAGGTCGAACGGCAGGGCCGCGTCGAACCTCGCGCGCAGCCCGTCGGCGGCGAGCGGCCGCGCGACGGCGTCGTATCGGGTCGCGAGCGCCCGCTGCTGCGCGAGCGCGGCCTGCAGCTCGAACGCCTCGGTGAACTTCAGCGTTTGCGTCGCCGGTTCGAGGTTCGTGTCAGCGTCGGGCAGGTGGAACGCGCGAATTGCCGCGTCGAACGAGAGCTCGCCGCGCTCACGTCGAATCTCGGCGGGCACGGGGTCGGGCAGCGGCGGGAGCTTCGGCAGGGTCGCGCGCATGAGCTTGCCGAATCGCCAGCTCTGATAGTTCGCGGTGGCCGGGTAGATCGGAATCGGCTTCGACGCCCAGTCGTCGGCCGCGGCGTTCGCCTCCTCCGACCCCGAGAACAGCTGGTAGTCGGGGTGCGAGAGCTGCGGCGTCGAGCGATAGAACCCGACCTTGCCCGAGAAGAGCCCGCGCATCCCCACCGCGAGCTCAGACTCGCGCCACGCCTGGTTGAACCAGAGCAGTTCGAGGCGCCCGTGCCCGTCGGTGATCTCGACGGTGAGGATGTTCCCGCGCCGGTTCTGCATGCGCCGCGTCGACACCTTCGTGATGAGCGCGACGAGCGTGACGTGTTCGTCGCGCTCGAGGTTCGCGATGTGCGTCAGCTCACCGCGCTTCGTGTGGCGCCGCGGCAGGTGGCTCACGAAGTCGCCGACCGTCGTCATGTCGAACGCCTTCGCGAGCGCGACCGCCTCCTTTGCGTCGACGATCGACTCGAGCGGCGCCATGAGCGGCGACTGGTACTCCTGCCCCGCGCCGGTCACGACCCGTCGCGCTTTCGTTCACGTGCGCGGCGGCGCTGCAGCAGCCAGCCGCGCCACGCCTTCGGCAGCGTCGACAGCGGCAGGGCGCGGGCCGAGCGGCGTGCGCCGCGGCTCGCCTGCGCGTCGAGGCCGGCCCGCACCGCGACGACGTCGTCCCACTCGGGGCGACGGTGGTCAGGATGCGCGGGGTCGGCGAAGTGCGCCGCGTCGTGCGCCTGCGCGAGGCGCGCGGCCGCCGCGGCGGCCGCCTCGTTGTCGCGGAGGCTGCGGCCGAGACGTTCGAGCTGTGCGCCTGTGGTCGCGGCGCGCGGCGCCTCGATGCCGTAGTCGCGCGCAGTGTCGAGCACCTCGAGCCACGCAGCCTCAGTCGCGGCGGCGGGCGTCGTGCCCTCGGCGCGCACCTGTCGGCGCCGGCCGCGAGCGCGGCCGCGCCGCAACAGGAGCGGCAGCAGCACGAGCAGCACGAGGATCGCGAGCGGAATCACGACCGCGAGCACGGCGCCGACCCACTTCATCACCTGGTCGATGTCGAAGCCGCCGGTGTCGCGCTGCTCGGGCGTCGAGCTCGAGCCGCCACCGTCGTTCCCCTCGTCGCCGGCGCCGGTGGTCGGGGTGGGCGTCGGGGTCGGGCTCGGCGTCGCGATCGTCGGCGCCGGCACCTCGGTCGGCGCAATCGTCTGCTCGGGCGTCTCGGGGTCGAGCGTCGTCTGGTTGAGCCCCTCCGACGGCGTCGTCTCAAACGGCACCCAGCCGTAGCCGGGCACCCAGAACTCGGCCCAGGCGTGCAGGTCGTCGGTCGTCACGACAAACACCGACTGGCCGATCTCGTTCACGCTCTCTTCGGTGCCGGGCGTGAAGCCGACCTGGATGCGCGTCGGAATCCCGAGCATCCGGCCCATGACCGCCATCGCGCTCGAGAAGTGCACGCAGTAGCCGCTGCGTACCTGCAGGAACTGCTCGATGACGTCGAGGCTCGTGCCGTCGTAGTCGTTCTCGACCGGGGCGAGTTCGGAGTAGTCGAAGGCGCCGCCCGTGAACCACTCCTGCAGCTGCAGCGCCTGCGCGTACGGGCTCGCCTCGGGGTCGACGACCTCGTCGAGCTGCGCGCGAATTGCGTCGAGCGCCGCGCTGTCGCTTGGCAGCTCGGTGTACGCCTCGAGCTCGCTCGTGACGCTGAGGGGCGCGGTGCTCAGCTGTTCGGGCCGCGGCATCGGCACCGAGCTGTTCGCCTGGTAGCTCTGCGCGCGCGCCTCCTCGTCTTCCTCCCGCATGTCGCCGGTCTCGTCGTCGCGCAGGTAGGTGCCGTTGAGGTTCGTGATCTCGTTCGGCGTGCCGATGTGCGGCAGGTAGGCGGTGACGCCCGGCTCGAGCACGATGTTGTTGTTCACCTCGAGCACGTTCGCGCCCGGCTCGAGATTCTCGTTGCCGGGCTGCTCGCCCTGCGAGACCTCGGTGGTCGACGTGAAGTCGTTCGGCACCCACTCGGTCTCCTCGCTGAGCTGCGTGAGCGTCGTGAGGGACACGTACGGAAGGTCACCCGACGACTGCGAGGTCGCGTAGCGCAGCAGGTCGACGGGGTCGCTGCGCCGCAGGTCGTCGCCGAGGTCGATGATCGGGTTCACCCGGTTGGTCGAGAGCGACGCGGTGCCGTTGAAGATGCCCCACCAGGCACCCGAGGTGGGGGGCAGCAGCACGGCGATGAGGGCGGCGACCGCGATCGCCGCGACCCCGCCGAGGAGCGCGCCGACGATGCCGCCCGTGCCCCGGCCATCCGCCGTGAACCCGAACGCGGCGCGCGCCTCGTCGTCACCCTGCTGCAGCCAGCGGTGCCCGAGATAGAGGAACAGCACGACCGCGAGCAGCAGCAGCGCCCAGAAGTACCACGGGGCCGGCGCGACGCCGACCGTGACCGGCACCACAACGAACGGGAGCATCGCGATCGGCGCGAACGCGGGGGCACGCACGGTCTGCGCAATGATGTCGGCGAGCATCGCGATGGCCACCGTGACGGTACCGACGAGCAGCGTCACGGCCGGGCTCTCGCGAATCGGCGGGGTGTCGCTCATCGCCTGCTCGGCGAACTCGGCGAAGCGGTCGATCGGCGCCGTGAAGAGGTCGAAAGGCGACGTGGGGCCGGCGAGCAGGATGATCGACGCGATGAGCGCGAGCAGCCCCGTGAGCGCCGCGAGCCACATGCGGCCCGTGAGCTGGCGCACGGTCTGCACCGCGACGTAGGTGAGAATCATCGCGATCGCCGACGGCAGGAACCAGCTGAGCCCGCTCACGATCGGCGCAACGATCGCCATCGCCGCGAGCGTGAGCAGAATCAGGCCGATCGTGACGAGCCACGAGCCGCGCTCGGTCGCCTGGGCCGCCCGCTCGCGCATCGCGGAGTTGCGCCGCGGATTGAGGGTCGACTGCACGCTCATGCGGCCTCCCCCAGCACTCGCACGCTCGACCACGGGTCACGGGCGCCCGCATCCATGACGACGACGCGCCAGCCGGCCCGCACGTACGCCTCGATCGCGGCGGGCCGCTCGCCGGGGTTCGCGACGAGAATCGCGATCGCGGGTTCGCCGACGACGCTGAGCCGGGCCGCGCCCGGGTCGCTCGCCTTGCCGACGTAGATCAGCGGACCGCTGCCGACGCGCAGGATCGTGTCGGCGAGGCCCTCGATGTCGGCTTCGGTGCCGTCTGGCGACGGCTGAATGAGCATGAGGCGGCGCATGAGCGGCTCGAGCGACTCGCTCGCTGAGACCTGCAGGCGGTCGAGCTCGTGGCCCTCGAGGTCGGGCGCGAGGTGCGTCGCCGACGTCTCGGTGTCGAAGCCGAGCGAGTGCAGCCGCACGGCGACCGAGGCGGCGACCGAGACGCAGAGATCGAACGCGTCGTCGAACCAGCCCTCGCGCGAGGGCGCCGTGCCAAGCACGACCTCGGCGACGGCCTCGGAGTGGTGCTCCTCTTGCCGCACACGCAGCTCGCCGGCCCGCGCCGTCGCCTTCCAGTGCACGCGGCGAAGCGGGTCGCCGCGGCGGTACTCGCGAGTGATGACGTCGTCGGCCTCACCACCGCGGCCGAGCGACACCTCGACCTCGTCGCCAGAGCGCAGCACCGGTACGTCGAGCTGTGACACGTCGTGAATGTGCGGCCACACCTCGATCTCTTCGGGGCCGCCGATGCGCACGACGCGGCGCGTGAGGCCGAGGCCGTCGCTGTTCTCGATTAGTAGGGGCCCGACCTGTCGAATGCCGCGGCGCATGCGGTCGAGACCGTACGCGATGCGGCGACGGCGACGGCCCTCGCGCGGATGCAGGCGGCTCGCGATCGCCGGCAGCACGCCGCCGACGTGGGCGCGGTCGGCGCCCGTCACGATGTCGAGGTACGAGCCTGGCTCGACCCCGAAGATCGAGAGGTTGCGTACCTCGGCGACGACGCGCAGGCGGTCGCCCGCGGCGACGGTGGTGGGATACACGGTGCGCTCGACCTCGAGGCGCGGCCGCACGAAGAGGCGGGCGAGCAGCATCAACACCGGCAGCACGGCGATCGCGATGCCCGACCACCGCAGCGGCGGCACGTCGAGCAGGTCGCCGAGCAGCGCGAGCACGACCCCGGAGCCAAGCAGCCACCACGCCCGCGCCGTGGGTCGCAGCGGAACGGGCTTGATGCCGGAGCTTTCGAGGGGCGTCACCGGAGCCTAGGCTCCCGTGGGCGCGGGCACCCGCGCGATGATCTCGCCGAGCACGCGCTCCGCCTCGGCGTACGACGACGCCTGGCGGCCGCGGGCCCCGAGCACGAGACGGTGGGCGAACACCGGCACGACGAGCTCGCGCACGTCGTCGGGAATCACGTAGCCGCGGCCGGCAACGGCGGCGGCGGCCTTCGCGGCACGCAGCAGGTGGAGGGATGCGCGCGGACTCACGCCGACGCGCACCGCCGCGTGCTCGCGGGTGCTGCGGGCGAGCTCGACCACGTAGCCCTTGATACTCGCGGCGACGTAGACCTCCTGCACCTGGGCGATCATCGCGCGCATCTGCGCGGCGGTCACCTGCGGCTGCAGCTGCGAGAGCGGGTCGACGCGGTCGCGCGACTCGAGCATCGACAGCTCGGCGCTGCGGTCGGGGTACCCCATCGACAGCCGCGCCATGAAGCGGTCGCGCTGCGCCTCGGGCAGCGGATACGTGCCCTCCATCTCCGACGGGTTCTGCGTCGCGACGACGGTGAAGGGGTCGGGCAGCAGGTGCGTCGCGCCGTCGACCGAAACCTGGCGCTCCTCCATGCACTCGAGCAGCGCCGACTGTGTCTTCGGCGAGGCGCGGTTGATCTCGTCGCCGATCACGATGTTTGCGAACACGGGGCCCGGCTGAAACTCGAACTTCGAGGTGCGCTGGTCGTACACCGCGACGCCCGTGACGTCGCTCGGCAGCATGTCGGGCGTGAACTGAATGCGGCTCACCTTCGAGTCCATGGCGCGCGCGAGCGTCTTCGCGAGCACGGTCTTGCCGACGCCGGGAACGTCTTCCATGAGCAGGTGGCCACCAGCGAGCAGCACCGTTACCGCGAGGCGCACCTGTTCGGACTTGCCGACGATGACGCTGCTGACGGCGTCGCGCAGATTGCTCGTGAGCTGAAACAGGTGCGCGGCCGAATCTTGTTGCTGGCTCATGGCCGTTATCTTTCCATGACCTCCCGACATTTCCCGCATCCGGCCCCGCCACCCGGCCCGGGGAGCGCCACGACCTAGGATCGTCGCGTGACTCGGATTATTGGGGGCGACGCGGCGGCCGTGCGGCTGCGAGTGCCGGCGCGCGGCACCCGCCCCACCAGCGACAAGGTGCGCGAGGCGATGTTCGGGGCCCTCGAGGCCGCGTTCGAGTTCGCTGGCGCCCGGGTGCTCGATCTCTACGCGGGCTCGGGCGCGCTCGGCCTCGAGGCGCTCTCGCGGGGCGCCGAGTCGGTCGTGCTCGTCGAGAAGTCGCAGCGCGCCGCGCGCGACCTACGTGAGAACGCCGACGCCGTCACGGCGCGGCTCGACGGCGCCTCGGCCGCGGTCGAGGCGGTCGAAGTCAGCCGGTGGCTCGCGCGCGGGCTCGGCGAGTTCGACCTCGTGTTCGTCGACCCGCCCTACGAGGTCGACACGGCGGCGCTCGTCGCGGAGCTCGAACAGCTCCTGCCACTCCTCTCCCCCGACGCGCTCGTCGTCGTCGAGCGCTCCGTCCGCAGCACGCCGCTGGCTGCGCCCGCCGGGTACGCCACGTGGCGCACGAAGGAGTACGGCGAGACGACCCTCTTCTACCTCGAGGTCGACGAGGCGTCGCGGTAGGGGTCCCAGCCCCGCGGCGTCGCGGGGCTCCCGCTGACCGACACACCGAAGTCGTCGCCCGCGGCCTCGCGCACCGCGCCGATGCGAGTGAACCCGTGCGGCAGCTTCGTGCCCTCGGGGAACGTCGCAAGCATCGAGTGCTCCTCGCCGCCCGAAAGCTGCAGCTCGAGCGCGAGGTGCACGCTCTCGAGCGGGCGCAGGCCGAGCAGCCGCGCGAGGTGGTGCGCGAGCCGGTCGGTGAGGTGCGCGAAGCGGCGCGGTTCAAGGTCGACGACAACTCCTGAGGCCTTCGCGAGCCGGTCGGCGTCGAGCAGCGGCCCGTCCGAGAGGTCCATCATCGCGGTCACGCCGGCCTGCACGGCCCGCACGCCGGCCGTGAGGTCGGGATTCGGGTCGAGCTGCGCCGCGATGAGCCGTTGCGCCTCGGCGTCGCGCGACTCCTGCAGTCCGTCAAGCAACAGCCGAAGGCCAGCGGCCGCGTGCCCGAGCGGGCCCGAAACGGCGAGCACATCGCCCGGTCGGGCGCCGCTGCGCAGCGCCGGGTCCCGGCCGTCGAGCGAGCCGAACGCGGTCACGGCGATCATGAGCTGCGGTGCCGTCGCGAGGTCGCCGCCAGCGATCGCGCAGCAGGGCGCGTGCGCGCGGAGCGCATCCGTCATGCCCTCGGCGAGCCGCTCGACGAAGGCCGCCTCGGTCGACCCGGGCAGCGCGAGCGCGACGACGATGCCCGTCGGGCGGGCGCCCATCGCGGCGAGGTCGGAAAGGTTCGAGACCATCGCCTTCACGCCGAGGTCGTGCGGGCTCGACCAGTCGAGCCGAAAATCGGGGCCCTCGATCATCGTGTCGCTCGTCACGACCACGCGACCGTCGGGCACCTCGAGAATCGCCGAGTCGTCGCCCGGCCCGAGCGGCAGCTCTACTTTCGGCAGGCGGTCGAGGATACGCGCGAGCAGCTCGCGCTCGCCGAGCTCGGCGACCGTGGGGCCCAGGCCGGTCACGGCGTCTCGAGCAGGTCGTCGGGGCCGACGCACTCCCCGGTCAGCGGCAGGGTGTCGACCGCGTCTTGCAGGTCGATGAGCGCGGTCGTGCCAGAGATGCCGACCGAGGAGTCAATCGCGACCTCGACCGCGGGCGTGCGCCCGTAGGTCGTGTAGCGGTAGGTCGGCGCCTCGCTCGCGTCTTCGATCCAGTCGATGCCGTTGAGCGAAATGCAGCGGTCGGAGGTCGGGCCCGGCGTCGGCACCCCGCAGCGCAGCAGCACCGAGGCTGGGTTGCCCCACGCGCCCGTCGCCTGTGCGTTCGTGTCGCGCCGGTCGAGGCCGGCGACCGAGTCGGGCAGGCGCACCGTGACGTCGGCGCACTCGGGCGCGCCCGCCGATTCGGCGGGCTGCATCGCGACCGAGGGGCCGCTACAGCCCGATAACAGCAACGCAGTCGCGGCGATTGACAGCGCGACGAGGGAGCGAGGAGCGAAGCGAGACATCGCCCCTCAGCCTAGCCCGAGCGCATCCCGCTCGGGGGCCCGGCGTGGCGCTCCGAACGCTGGCGCCGTGCCGCCGCAGTGCGGGCGGTGCCGGCTCAGGCGGCCACGCGGCTGCGCGCCACCTCGATGAGCTCGGTGATGAGGTCGGGGTAGCTCACGCCCGACTCCTGCCAGCACCGGGGGAACATCGAGATGGGAGTGAAGCCCGGCATCGTGTTCACCTCGTTGATGAGGAACCCGTCGGCGTCGAGGAAGAAGTCGACGCGGGCGAGGCCGTCGCAGCCGAGCGCCTCGAACGCGCGCACGGCGATCGCCTGGGCCTGCTCGAGCTCGGCGTCAGTGAGCTGCGCCGGGCACTCGAGGCGGGCCGCCGTGTCGTTAAGGTACTTCGAGGCGAAGTCGTAGAACTCGCCCTCTTCGATGATGATCTCGCCCGCGACCGAGGCGCGCGCCCGCTCACCCCGGCGGGCGGCAAGCACCGCCACCTCGATCTCGCGACCGGTCACGCTCTGCTCGACGAGCACGTGGTCGTCTTCGGCGAACGCGACGCGCATCGCCTCGGCGAGCTCGCCCGCCTCGTGCACCTTCGAGACGCCGACCGACGAGCCCGCGCGCGCAGGCTTCACGAACGCGGGGAATCCGAGGTCGCTGGCGACCCGGGCCGAGATCTCGTCGGCGCGGTCGGCCCACTCGTTCGCGTGCACCGTGAAGCCGGGCGCGACGCGAATCCCGCCCGCCTCGAGCACGATCTTCGTGTAGTGCTTGTCCATGCCCACGGCGCTCGCGAGCACCGACGAGCCGACGAACGGCAGGCCGACGAGCTCGAGGGCACCCTGCAGCGTGCCGTCTTCGCCGAACGGGCCGTGCAGCAGCGGGAACACGAGGTCGACCTCGCCAAGTGACGAGATCTCACCGTCGCGAAGCACGCGCACCTCGCGGTGCGTCGTGGCGTCGGGCAGCAGGATGCGCGTGCCGTTGTCGACGACCTCGGGCAGGTGCTCGGGGTCGAGACGGAACTTCTCGGGGTCGTCGGCCTCGAGCACCCACGCGCCATCGCGCGTCACACCAACTGGAATGACGCGGTAGCGGTCGCGGTCGATCGCCCCGAGCACGCCCGACGCGGTCGCACACGAAATTTGGTGCTCGCTCGAACGACCTCCAAACACGACCATGACGGTGATGGGCTGGCGTTCGGCGGCATCGGTCATGCGGTGGCTCCCTGGGCTTCGTCTTCGGTGGAAAGTTCTTCGTGTGGCTGCTCGTCGTGCTCGGTCGCGAGGTGTGGCGCGAGCTCCGACGGGTGCATCTTGCCGCGGAGCACATCGGCGATCTGCTGCACGATCGGCATCGGCACGTGGCGGTCTCTCGCCATTTGCAGAATCGACGATACCGAGCGCAGGCCTTCGGCGGTCTGTTCCATGCGCGAGTTCACGTCTTGGTAGCTGTAGCCCTGCCCGAGCAGGCGACCGGCGGTGAAGTTGCGCGACAGCGGCGACATGCAGGTGGCGATGAGATCGCCCATGCCGGCGAGGCCCATCATCGTGTCGCGCGAGGCGCCGAGGGCGACCGCGAAGTCGGTGATCTCGGCGAGCCCGCGGGTCATGATCGACGCCTTCGTGTTCTCGCCGAAGCCGACGCCGTCGCAGATGCCAATCGCGATCGCGATGAGGTTCTTCAGCACGCCGCCGAACTCGGTACCGACGACGTCTTGGTTGACGTAGCTGCGCAGGTAGGGGTTGCGGGCGACCTGGGCGACGCGCACGGAGAAGTCGCGCGACTGGCTCGCGACGACGATCGCGGTGGGCTGTTCGCGCGCGATCTCGAGTGCGATGTTCGGGCCACTCGCGGCGGCGACGAGGTCGGGCGAGATGCCGGCGACCTCGCCGATCACCTCGCTCATGCGCTTGCCCGTCGAGCGTTCGACGCCCTTCATGAGGCTCACGATGCCGGTGCCGGGCGTGAGCGCGCCCGCGAACTCCTCGAGGTTCTCGCGCGCCGACTGTGCCGGCACCGAGAGGAACACGATCGAGGCGTCGGCGACGGCCGCGCGGGCGTCGGTCACGGCGTGGATGCGCGCCGGCAGGTTGATACCCGGCAGGTACATGGTGTTGCGGTGCGCGTCGTTGATCTCCGCCGCGAGCTCGGGGCGCCGCACAACGATCGTGACGTCGCGGCCACCGTCGGCAACGACCTTCGCGAAGGTCGTGCCCCAGTTGCCGCCGCCGACGACGACGACCCGCTCGGCCTCGGCCTGCGGCAGGTCGGAGGCGGCGAGTTCCGGCAGCGTCAGCGGCTGCGTCGCGGGATACCACTCGGTCATTTCGCCGACTCCCGGCCCGAGCGGCGACGGCCGCGGCGCACGCGGCCCTGCTTCGCGGCGGCCTGCTCGCGCAGCGACACCGGCAGGCCGAACTCCGACTCCCCGTGCTTCGCCGGGTCGTAGAGCTCGTCGGGGGCTTGCCCGTCGCGAATCTCCTCGAGCAGGCGCGTGATCTCAACCATGAGGCGACGCGTCGCCTCCTCGACCGCGGCGCGCGACTTGTGCTTGCCGGCGAACTCGCTGAGGTCGATCGGGTCGCCGACGCGCACCTGAATCGGCGTGCGCCAGCGCAGGTGGAGCTTTCGTTCGTACCGCGGCACGAGCGCCTGCGCGCCCCACGACGCCATGGGAATCAGTGGCGCACCAGACTCGAGCGCGAGCCGCACCGCGCCCGACTTGCCCCGCATCGGCCACGAGTCGGGCTCACGCGTGAGCGTGCCCTCGGGGTACACGACGACGACGCTCTGGCGCTCGACGAGTTCGCGAGCGGCGCCCATGCTGTTCGAGCGACGCGCCGCGCCGCGGTCGCGCTCGACGGGAATTTGGCCCGACTTGCGCAGAAACCAGCCCACGATCGGCACCCGAAACAGCGAGGCCTTCGCCATGTAGCGGGGCTTGCGCCCGAGACGCCACACGGCGATGCCGGTGATGAGCGGGTCGATGTCGGAGTAGTGGTTCGGTGCGATGACGGCGGTGCCGGTCGGCGGCAGCGTGCCCGTGATCTCGTACTTCGTGAGGAGGTTGAACGGCGGCACGACGAGCGCCGACATGACCCAGAACAGCGATGGCCGCCGCCGATCGGGGTACCGAACCTTCTGCGCCATCGCCTAGTTCTCGATCTCGAATTCGGCACCGAGGTCGCGCAGCTTCACGAGGAAGTTCTCGTAGCCGCGCGCGATGATGCCGACGTTCGAGACGCGTGATTCGCCCGTGGCCATGAGCGCTGCGATGAGGTGGCTGAAGCCACCGCGCAGGTCGGGCACCTGGATGTCGGCGCCGTGCAGCTGCACCGGCCCCGAGATCACGGCCGAGTGCACGAAGTTGCGCTGCCCGAAGCGGCACTTCTGGCCGCCGAGGCACTCGCGGTGCAGCTCGATCGTCGCGCCCATCTCAACGAGCGCCTCGGTGAACCCGAAGCGCTGCTCGTAGACGGTCTCGTGCACGATCGAGACGCCGGGCGCCTGCGTGAGCGCGACCACGAGCGGCTGCTGCCAGTCGGTCATGAAACCGGGGTGCACATCCGTTTCGATCACGACGGGGCGCAGGCCCGCCTGGTCGCCCGGGTGCGAGAAGCGAATGCCGTCGTCGTGCACCTCGAACACGCCGCCCGCCTTGCGGAAGACGTTGAGGAACGTGAGCATCTCGGCCTGGCTCGCGCCTTCGACAAAGATGTCGCCGTTCGTCGCGAGCGCGGCGGCCGCCCAGCTCGCGGCCTCGTTGCGGTCGAAGATCGACTTGTGGTCGTAGCCGTGCATCGTCGTGACGCCCTCAATGCGAATGACGCGATCGGCGTCGACCGAGATGACGGCGCCCATCTTCTGCAGCACGTTGATGAGATCCATGATCTCGGGCTCGATCGCAGCGTTCGAGAGCTCCGTGAGCCCCTGCGCGCGCACGGCCGTGAGCAGCACCTGCTCGGTCGCGCCGACCGACGGGTAGTCGAGGTGGATCTTCGCGCCGGTCAGCCCGTTCGGGGCGGTGAGGCGGATGCCCTCGGGCAGCTTGTCGACGATCGCGCCGAACGAGCGCAGCGCCGAGAGGTGGAAGTCGATCGGACGGTCGCCGATGCGGCAACCGCCGAGGTCGGGAATGAATGCCTCGCCAAGCTGGTGCAGGAGCGGCCCGCAGAACAGGATCGGGATGCGGCTCGACCCGGCGTGCGCGTTGATCTCGGCCGAGTGGGCCCGCTTCACGTTCGAGGGGTCGAGACGAATCTCGCCGCCGGCGACGTCGCGCTCGACGTCGACGCCGTGCACGCCGAGCAGACCCGCGACGATGCGGACATCGGAGATGTCCGGCACGTTGCGCAGCACGCTCGGGCTGTCGGCGAGGAGCGAGGCGACCATGGCCTTCGTGACAAAGTTCTTCGCGCCGCGCACGTGCACGCGGCCGCGGAGGGGTTGCCCTCCGTGGAAGGTGATGGTGTCAGCGTCGAGTCCCGAGAACTTCGCGAATCGTGCAGCGTCCTCAGTGAGTGTGCTCAAGCGCGCTTCCTTCCGATTTCGATAAATGTGATGGCCGGGTTCCCCGGCTCAGTTTCACCCAGTGCGGGCAGTGTACGCGGCATCCAGCTCGGGCGCGTCTTCTCATACTCGTCGATCGCGGCCTCGTCGCGCAGGGTGAGGTCGATGTCGTCGAGGCCCTCGAGCAGGCGCCAGCGGATGTACGGGTCGATTTCGAAGTCGAACTCGAGTTCGCCGACGCGCACCTTCTGCGACTCGAGGTCGACGGTCGCGTCGCGCCCCGGTTCGGCCTCGAGGGCGTCCCAGAGCTGTTCGACCTCGTCGTCGGAAACAACGCCGACGAGCAGCCCCTGCTTCCCGGCGTTGCCGCGGAAGATGTCGCCGAAGCGCGGGCCGATGACGGCGCGGAACCCGAAGTCGCGCAGCGCCCACACGGCGTGCTCGCGACTCGAGCCGGTGCCAAAGTCGGGGCCGACGACGAGCACGCGCGGGTCGGCGTACTCGGGCTGGTTGAGCACAAAGTCGGGGTCTTGGCGCCAGCCCGCGAACAGCGCGTCTTCGAAGCCCGTCTTCGTGACGCGCTTGAGGTACTCGGCCGGCAAGATCTGGTCGGTGTCGATGTTCGAGCGCCGCAGCGGAACGCCCGGGCCCGTGACTCGCGTGAACTTTTCCATTACGCCGCGGCCCCCTCGTGTGCGGGCTCGCGGCCCGCGTCGTCGTGCTCGAGATCGAACGGGCTCGAGAGCGTGCCGCGCACGGCGGTCGCCGCCGCGACGAGCGGCGACACGAGGTGCGTGCGCCCTCCCTTGCCCTGGCGCCCCTCAAAGTTGCGGTTCGAGGTCGAGGCGCACCGCTCCCCCGGCGCTAGCTGGTCGGGGTTCATGCCGAGACACATCGAGCAGCCCGCGAAGCGCCAGTCGCCGCCGAACTCCTTGATGATGGTGTCGATCCCTTCGGCCTCAGCCTGCAGCCGCACCCGGGCCGAGCCCGGCACGACCATCAGCTTGAGCCCATCCGCCTTCTTGCGGCCCTTGATGATGCTCGCAAACGCGCGCAGATCTTCGATGCGCGAGTTCGTGCACGAGCCCATGAACACGGTGTCGACCGCGATGTCCTTCATCGCGGTGCCCGGCTCAAGGTCCATGTACTGCAGCGCCCGCTCGGCCGCCGCGCGGTCGTTCGGGTCGTCGAACTCGGCGGGGTCGGGCACCGCGTCCGACAGCGGCACGCCCTGGCCAGGGTTCGTGCCCCAGGTCACGTACGGCTCGAGCTCGTTCGCGTCGATGAACACCTCGGCGTCGAACTCGGCGCCCTCGTCGGTGCGCAGGGTCTTCCAGTACTCGACCGCCGCATCCCAGTTTTCGCCCTGCGGCGCGTGCGCGCGGCCCTTCACGTACTCGAACGTCGTCTCGTCGGGCGCAACCATGCCGGCGCGCGCGCCAGCCTCGATCGACATGTTGCAGATCGTCATGCGCCCCTCCATCGAGAGGCTGCGAATCGCCGAACCGCGGTACTCGAGCACGTGGCCGACGCCGCCGCCCGTGCCGATCTTCGCGATGACCGCGAGAATGATGTCCTTCGCGACGACGCCGGGGCGCAGCTCACCCTCGACATTGATCGCCATCGTCTTGAACGGCTTCAGCGACAGCGTCTGCGTCGCGAGCACGTGCTCGACCTCCGACGTGCCGATGCCGAACGCCATCGCGCCAAACGCGCCGTGCGTCGACGTGTGCGAGTCGCCGCAGACCACCGTGATGCCCGGCATCGTGAGGCCGAGCTGCGGGCCGACGACGTGCACGATGCCCTGCTCGCGGTCGCCGAGCGAGTGCAGCCGCACGCCGAACTCCTCGGTGTTTCGGCGCAGCGCCTCGATCTGCGTACGCGACGTGTCGTCGACGATGCGGTCGAGGATGTTCACGGTCGGGGTGTTGTGGTCTTCCGTCGCGATCGTGAGATCGGTGCGACGAACCGGCCTGCCGGCCTGACGCAGGCCGTCGAACGGCTGCGGGCTCGTGACCTCGTGCATGATGTGCAGGTCAATGTAGATGAGGTCGGGCGCGCCGTCCTCGCCGTGCTTCACGACGTGGGCGTCCCACACCTTCTCGGGCAGCGTTTTCGGCTTGGCTCCGGCGGTGATGGTCATTTCACAAACTCTCCTGGTTCTGCGGTTCAGGCGACGACTGACTCCGCGACGGGGAACGCCTCTGGCTAGATCCCGTCGCGGCACAGAAGGAGCCGCAGAACGTGCATGGCGACCATCTTACCAACCGCCCCGGTTCAGCCCAGGGGTCGAGTGCCGTGTTCGCTGTCGACGCAGCCTATTCGGCGTCGGTCGCGGGGGCCGGCGGCGCCTCGACGCCCTCCGGCGCGAGCACCGTCGATTCGAGCACGACGACGCTCACGTTGTCGCGGCCGCCGTGGTCGAGCGCGTCGGCGACGAGCGCATCCGCGAGCGTGTCGCTGTCGTCGCCGTCGGCGAGATGCAGCTGAATCGCGCGCGAAATCTCGTCGTCCTCGAGCTCCTTCGTGAGCCCATCCGAGCAGATGATAAACACCTGGTGCCCCTGCACCGGCATGAGCCAGAGGTCGGTGTCGACAAACGTGTCCGACCCAACCGCACGCGTGATGACGTTGCGGTCGGGGTGCACGAGCGCCTCTTCGGGCGTGATAACGCCGAGCGCCACGAGCTCCTGCACCGCCGAGTGGTCGACCGTGATCTGCACGACGTCGCGGCCGTTCCAGCTGTAGACGCGCGAGTCGCCAACGTTGAAGATCATCCAGTGCGGCGCGAGCGCCTCACCCTCGAGCGGCGCGACCTCGACGAGCGCGACGCCGGAGAGGGTCGTGCCGGCGACGGCACCGGGGCCGTCCTCCTCAGTGATGAGCCCCTGGATGCGGCGGTTCGCGTCGTCGATCACCGCGAGAATCTCGGCGGGCGTCGACGGCGCCTCGCTCGGGAGGAGTTCGTCAAAGGCCTGGCCGATCGACTGGCTCGCGCGGTCGCCGTAGCTGTGGCCGCCCATCCCGTCGGCGACGAAGAAAATCGGGGGCCGGGCGTAGACCGAGTCTTCGTTAATCACGCGCACCGAGCCGACGTCGGTCGCGGCGACCGCACGAATCTCGAGCTCGCCACCCGCGGTGACGATCCTCGTGAAGAGCTCTTCGGCCACGATCTTCCCCTGCCTGTTCTTGCCCCAAGAAACCTTAGCGGGTTCGAGCCCCTCGGCGGCACCCGGACGGTTACCTGGGGGCGCCGCGTGCGGAAACCAACAAAGCCCGGACCTTTCGATCCGGGCTTTGTCAGGTTGGTGACCCCAGCGGGATTTGAACCCGCGCTGCCGCCGTGAGAGGGCGGTGTCCTAGGCCGCTAAACGATGGGGCCGCGCTGACAACTCGTCTATCTTGCCACACGGTTCAGCGCGCGCGCAAGTCGAAGTGAAAGGATGGCGTGATTGCCCGAATTTGGGGCTTGTTTCCGCCTCGCGACCACCGGAGGAATCGTGCGCGTCACCAAGTTTGAACACTCCTGCTTGCAGATCGAAGACGGCGGCCGCCGCTGCTTCATCGACCCGGGAAAGTTCACGACGCCGATCACCGACGCGGCCCAGGTCGACCTCGTCGCGATCACGCACGAGCACGACGACCACTGGACCCCCGAACAGCTCCGCCGCCTCGCCGAGCGCTCCCCCGGCCTCACTGTCGTGACGACACCCGCGACCGCCGCGAAGATTCACGAGGCCGAAATCGAGGGCATCCGCAACGTCATCATCGGCAAGCCCGGCGCCACCTACGAGGTCGGCGCCTTCAAGATCGCCTGCTACGGCGGCAAGCACGCCGAGATCCACAGCTCAATTCCGATCATCGACAACCTCGGCGTCGTCATCAACGGCCAGCTCGCGTACGGCGGCGACGCGTACGACCTCCCTTCGGGCGAGATCGCGGCGCTCGCGGTGCCGGCCTACGGCCCGTGGATGCGCATGGCCGAGTCAATGGACCTGCTCGCCACGGTCAAGCCGAAGCGCGCCTTCGCGGTGCACGAGATGCTGCTCGCAATGCCGGGCAAGCAGCTCGCGGCCGCGCGGTTCGCCGAGATCGCCGAGCACGTCGGCACCGAGTTTCTCGACCTCGCGCCCTACGACTCGTTCACGATCTAACGGGGCGCAGCGGCCCGGATGCGCGCTCGCGGCGAGCGCGCATCCGGGCGACTACCGCTCGTCGTGCGTCTTCGGGTCGTACTCGCCGAGCTCACGCTGCGGCAGCTTGCCGAGGCGCTCGAGACCGTCGTCGCCGAGCTGCAGCCGCATCGCCTCGAGGTTGAGCAGCTGCCGGTCGGGGTTCGTCGAGCGCACGATCGGCACGCTCCCCACCGCGGCGTGCCAGGCGAGTACCACCTGCGACGGCGTGAGCCCGCGTTCCTGCGCGAGCTCGACCACCGCATCCCGCTCGAAATCGCCGCGCGATAGCGGCGACCACGCCTGCACCGAGATGCCGAGGTTCTTGAGTTCGCTCACGAGCGGCGCGCGCTGCAGGCCCGGGTCGAGCTGAATCTGGTTCGCCCACGGCAGCTCGCCCGTGCGCTCCTCGAGCTTCTCGAGGTGCTCGGGGAGGAAGTTCGAGACGCCGACGTGGCGCACGAGACCCTCGTCGCGCGCCTCGAGCATCTGCTCGAACGCGTCGACATACTTGCCGAGCATCGGTAGGGGCCAGTGGATGAGCCACGAGTCGAGGTACTCGACCCCGAGCAGCTTGAGGCTGCGCTCGAGCGCGCCCCGCACATCCTCGTGGTCGTTACCGCGGAGCTTCGTCTGAATGTAGAGCTTTTCGCGCGAGACGCCACTGTGCTTGATGCCGAGGCCGACGGCCTCTTCGTTCTCGTAGCGGCTCGCGGTGTCGATGAGCCGGTAGCCGATGCCGATCGCGCTCGCGACGGCACGGGTCGCCTCCTCACCTTTCAGTGGGGAGGTGCCGAATCCAATTGCCTGACGTTGCATGGGGTTCTCGCTCATGACTGCACCGTAGGCCCGCATCCTGAACCTCGTGTGGATGCGGGCCCCGGCACGCGACCCCGCGAACTAGTCGATCTTGCCGATCGGTGTGCGCTTCTCAGCCTGGAACGTGTCTTCGGTGCGGCCGTAGGCCCAGTACCCCGAGATCGAGAGCTGCTCGCGCGGCACTGCGCGCTCCTTGAACACTCGACGCAGCGCCTTGATCGACTCGCGCTCGCCGTGCGCAAACACCTGCACGCGACCCTCGGGCCACTCGCGCGAGGTCACGAGCCGTGCGAGCCGCTCCGTGTCGGGGGCCGTGCCCGGCTCGACGTGCCAAACGAGTTCGATGCCCTCGGGCACGGTGAGCGACTGGCGCTCCTCCTCGTGGTCGACCGCGACGTAGGCAACGCCCTTCGCATCGGCCGGCATTGCCTCGAGCGCCGCGCTGATCGCGGGCAGCGCCGACGAGTCGCCGACAAGCAGGTGCCAGTCGGCCGTGGCGTCGGGTGCGTATCCGCCGCCCGGGCCGAGCAGCACGAGCTGGTCGCCGGGCTTCGCGTTCACGGCCCACGGCCCCGCGAGGCCCTCGTCGCCGTGCGCGACAAAGTCGATGTCGAGGGTGCCGGCGTCCGCGTCGATCGAACGGATGGTGTAGGTGCGCGTGACGGGGCGGTCTTCCGGCGCGAGTTCCTCCCGCAGCGCCGCGACGTCGTACGGCGGCGTGAGTCCAAGCTCGGGCTTCACGAACAGGAGCTTCACGTACATGTCGGTCGAGTCGTTCGGCTGGAACGCGGCGAATCCCTCACCGCCGAGCGTGACCCGCACCATCCAGTCGTTGAGTTTCGTTACCCGCACAACCTCGAGCACGGTCTGCGGCTTCGCCTTGCGCGGCGCTGGCTTGGGAGAAGTCGAGTCAGTCATATTAGGCAAGCCTAACTCAGTTCCTGAAAGGTACGCCTGCACAAAACCAGCAGGTGCCGGAAAGGGATAGGTTTGGGGTGAGCGCCGACGCCACCGAGGAGTTCCCGACGGGAACCTGGCGAGTGCGCTTCGGGAGGGAAAGATGAAGGCCGTTCGCTTCACCAATTGGAAGACATTCCCCGAGTTGAAGGACGTCGACGTCCCGACGCCAGGCCCCGGCGAGGTGCTGCTCAAGGTCGCGGGCGCGGGCGCCTGCCACTCCGACGTCGCGGTGTTCGACGAGTACGACGCCGACTTCCCCATCGCGGGCCAGCTCGGCCCCGAGTACACGCTCGGGCACGAGAGCTCCGGATGGGTCGAGGCGGTCGGCGAGGGCGTCGAGGGCTTCACGAAGGGTGACGCGTACCTCGTCTACGGCCCCATCGGTTGCGGCCACTGCCGCGCGTGCAGCCGCGGCCAAGACACGTACTGCGAGAACGCGGCGACCCAGCCATACCTTGCTTCGGGCCTCGGGCGCGACGGCGGCATGGCCGAGTACCTCGTTGTGCCGGCCCGCAACCTCGTGCCGCTTGGCGACGCCGACCCGATTGATGCCGCACCGCTGTCTGACGCGGGCCTCACCCCGTACCACGCGATCAAGCTCGCGCTGCCGAAGCTTGCGGGCGGCGGCAAGACCGCGCTCGTGATCGGCCTTGGCGGGCTCGGGCAGATCGCGGTGCAGATTCTGCGCGCGATCACGGGCGCGACCGTCATCGCGACCGACATGAAGCCCGAGGCGATGGCCGAGGCCGAGCAGCACGGCGCCGTCACGGTGCCGGGCGGCGACGACCAGGTCGCAAAGATTCGCGAGCTCACCGGCGGCAAGGGCGTGGATGCGGTGTTCGACTTCGTCGGCGCAAAGCCCACGATCGCGACGGCGCAGCAGGTCGTCGCCCGCCAGGGCCGCATCACGATCGTCGGCATCGCCGGCGGCGAGGCGAGCTGGTCGTTCTACGCGAACCCGTACGAGGCCGAGCTGACGAACACGTACTGGGGCACGATCGAGGAGCTGCACGAGGTCGCCGACCTCTACCGCAACGGCCAGATCAAGCCGAACGTCACGCGGTACGCGATGGCCGACGCGCTGCAGGCCTACCACGACCTCCACGACGGCAAGCTGCAGGGCCGCGCCGTCGTCGTGCCGCACCAGGCGTAGGGCGGGTCCGGTTCGGCGAGCGGTCGGGCCCGACCCACACTGGTGCCAGCGCACACTGATGCGGTTTTCTGGGATTGCTGCAGCCGCGGCTGCAGCAATCCCAGAAAACCGCATCAGTCGTTAGCGCGGCTGCTCGGCGGATGCGCCGCGGCAGGCGCGCGAAGCGGCGCTACCCGAGCGCCGACGGCACGATCGGAATCGCCGACGTCGGCGTCTCTTCCCCGCCAAGCACGAGGAACAGCCCCGACATCGGCGCGACCTGCACGGGGAAGCTCTGCAGGTCGTCGACCCGCCCGATCACCTCGCGGCTGACCGCATCCGTCACGAGCCGCCGCGCGGGCAACTCGTCGGAGCGCACGATGCCGAGCACGGGCTCGGCCGAGAAGTTGAGCACCGTCACCTGCATCCGCGCGTCGGTGAGGTTCGGGTTGCCGTCGTCGAGGCGGTGCACGAGCACGAGCAACCCGGGGTGCGAGACGTCGGGCACGTCGACCTGCGTCGCCTGCGGTAGCCGGTGCTGTTCGCGCACGTGAAGCACGTGCGACAGCTGGCTGAGGAACGAGTCGGGGTCGTCGAGCTGCGCGGGAATCGGGCCGTAGAGGGTGCGTGCCCGCGGCAGCCCGGCCTCCGAGAATTCGGCGTCGGGGTTCGTGTCGAGAATGTCGATCGCGCCGCGCTCGATCCAGCGCGTATCCCCCTCGGCCATGAGCTCGGCGACCGACTCCTGCGGCACCGTGAGCGCGCCGAGCACGTCCCACGCCGACAGGGCGATCGCGCCCGGCTGCCACGCGTTGTACATCGCGAGCAGCAGGTGGCCCTGACGGATGCGCGTGACAGTCGCGTCGTCGATCTCGTCGAGGTGCTGCACGCCGAGGGCTGCGGCGACGACGGTCGCGCTCGTGCAGGCGATGCCGTTCGTCGTGAACACGAGGTTGTAGTCGATGTCGCCGCCCGTGAGCTTCTCGGTGAGCTCGTGCCGCACGGTCGCGGCGATCGAGGCGCCGGCGACCTCCTGGTCACGGAACACGTAGGTATCGGCGCCGTGGCGCGAGGTCCAGTGCACGAGCTCGTACGTGAGCTCGTCGTGGTTCTGCATGCCGTGGATGAGGCTCGCGGGCTGCACGCCGTACTCGAGCGAAGTGCGCAGCGTGAGGCGCAGGAACTCGGTCTCGCCGGTCAGCAGCGCGTGCTGGTAGGCGGGGCGCGTGATGAAGTCGTACGAAAGGTCGGCGCCGGCGGCACCCGAGTCGCGAATGTCTTCGACCGTGAGGTTGAGCTCCTGGAACGAGAAGCCGCCAACCTTGCGGATCATGCTGCCGATGAACTGGTTCGCGGCGTGCGAGAGCGGGTGCCCCTCTGACCACGCGGGCCGCCCGTCGGTCGAGCGTTCGGCCGCGAGGAACCCGTTCGCGTCGAGCCGCAGCGCGCTCGCGCCGAGGTCGCCGAGCGAGTGCAGCGCGTCGCCAATGACGAGGCGCATGCCCGCGAACGTCGGGTCGAGCCAGTTGATGGTGGGCTGGCCCGCCTTGAAGTAGTGCAGGTAGACCCAGCGGCGGGTGACGCCGTCAACGCCGAGCACCTCGCGCGTGGCGCTCCAGTTCGTCTCTTTCACGCCGGGCGCATAGAAGATCACGCGCTGCAACGAGCCGATGATGAGGCCCTCGCGGGTGAGCGCTGCCTCGGCGCTGGGGCTGAGGTTCGCCGAGTCGGCGCCCTCGGGCACGTCGGGCAGCAGCGGCCAAAACTCCTCGGGAATCTCGACCATGTGGTAGATGCCCGGGTACTCCTTGTACCCCATCTCGGCGAGGCGGAAATCGGCGCCCTTGCCGGTGTGGCCGGGCACGATGTCGTCGATGATGATGCCGCCGTACTGCTCGGCGCGGTCGGTGAGCTGCTGAAACTCGGCCTCGGTGCCGAAGGCGGGGTCGACGCGCGTCGAGATGCGGTCGAACTGGCCGTCGACGCTCGGGCTGAGCTGCCAGCCGTCGATGCCGCCGGCGACCTTCGTCGGGCCGGTGTGGATGGCGCCGATGCCGATGCGCTGGAACGCCCGCCAGAGGTCGTCATTCGCGAGCGTCTCGAGGAACGACTCGCCCTCGCGCGTGATCATCGAGGCGGGATACGTGGTGAACCAGACCGATGCCTGGTCGAGCGCGCGCCGGGCGTCGGGCACGGCGTACGCGTTGCGCCACATACTCGGTTTGCCCGAGAGGCCGCGGGCCATGACGTTCGAGTCGCCGAGCATCGAGTGCCGCTTGAGCCACTCGACGTACGACGGGTTTGACGCGTCGGCGCGGCGCGGGTCAGAGAACGTGCGCTGAATGCGGCTGATGCCGAGGCTCAGGCGGGGGCGTCCGCGGCCTTTGGGTTCGTTGGAATTCTGCTCGACCATGCGGCCTCCCATCGCTCGGGGCCCGTGCCCAACGTCGGGGCCAGTCCCATCGATCGGAGCCAGTGTAGGAGCGGCGAGTACGCGCAGCCTGGATGGCCGCTAGCCTCGCGCCGCGAGTGCGCGGTCGACCTCGTCGCGCGTCGGGATCGACTCGGATGCGCCGGGGCGGGTCGCCGCGAGCGAGCCGGCCGCGAGTGCTCGCGTGACGGATTCCCGCAGGTCGACGCCCGCCGCGAGCGCGGCGCCGAGGTGGCCCGCGAACGAGTCGCCCGCCGCCGTCGTGTCGACCGCCTCGATGGCGGCCGCGGGAAGGTGCTCGGCTCCGGAACCGGTGACGAGGGTGGCCCCGGCCGCGCCGCGCGTGATGAGCGCGACCCGAACGCCGCGCTCGAGGAACCACCGCCCGGCGCGCTCCGCCGAGGCGTCGTCGGTCACCTCGATGCCCGAGAGCAGGCCGGCCTCGTGCTCGTTCGGGGTGATCACCTCGACGTTGTTCCAGAGTGAGGCGGGCAGCTCCTGCGCGGGCGCGGGGTCGAGCACGACCCGCAGGCCGAGATGGGCGGCCTCGGCGGCC
This sequence comes from [Zimmermannella] faecalis ATCC 13722, assembly GCF_000381765.1. GTDB lineage: Bacteria > Actinomycetota > Actinomycetes > Actinomycetales > Microbacteriaceae > Gulosibacter > Gulosibacter faecalis. The sequence continues at coordinate 157,880 of NZ_KB907081.1, forward strand.
ACGGCGACGACCGTCTCGAGCGGCACCTCGAGTTGCAGCAGCAGGGCCGCGCCCTCGGAGGCGATCGCGCGCAGGCTCGCGACCGCGCGCTCGGGAGTGAGGGCGGTGTTCGCGCCCGGAATCACGAAGATCGAGTTGTCGCCGCTCGCGGTATCGACGCGGATGTGCGCGATGCCGGTCGCCCCGTCAACCTCGTGCAGCTCGCCGAGGCCGACCCCGGCGTCGCGCAGCGCGTCGGTCGCGACGCCGCCGAACGTGTCGTTGCCGACGCAGCCGACGAATCGCGTCGTCGCGCCCGCACGTGCCGCGGCGACCGCCTGGTTCGCGCCCTTGCCGCCGAGTCCCATCGCGAAGCGGTCGCCGGTGCGGGTCTCCCCCGCGCTCGGCACGGGCGTGCCCGTCGCGGTGAGGTCGACGTTGACGCTGCCGACGACGATGACGTCGCCGCTCGACGCTTCGGAGTTCGACATGCGCACCTGCCTCCTCGATTCCGCTGGCTGCGAGTTCATCGCACGCTACGAAGCCAACCTACGCCGCCCATCCGTCGCGCGTTGCATCCGTCGCCGTGCATCCGTCGCCGTGCACCCGACCGCGTGCATCCGGCGCTGTCCATCCGACAACCCCATCGCTAACTGACGGCAACTTGCAGGAATCTCAACCGAGAAACCGCAAATTACCGTCAGTCCGCGAAGAAGAGAGCGAAGAGATGGACCCGGCCGGATTGACTGGACAGGCGCAACCTCGGGCGGGCAGGCGGGGCAGACTCAGCCCCACCCATCCGGCAACCACCTTCGCTGACTGACGGCAACTTGCAGGAATCTCAACCGAAAAGCCGCAAATTGCCGTCAGTTAGCGAAGAAGAGATCGAAGGATGGGAGCGTGCCGAAAGTCGGGCGGAAGCTGGCGGGGCCGTGCAAATGAGCAGGGCCGGGCAGAAGAGCGGGGCCGGGCAAATGAGCAGTGCCGACTCAGCCGCGCGCATCCGACCACCACCATCGCTGACTGACGGCAACTTGCGGGATTCTCAACCGAAAAGCCGCAAATTGCCGTCAGTTCGCGGAGAAAAGAGGCGGCGGATAGGCGGAGCAAGCTCAGCGTCGGTGCGCTCACCCGCGGATGCGGCACCGGGCTCAGCGGCGGGCGGGGACCGCCGCGGCCACCGCATCCGCCACTGTCGGGTGCGTGAACTCGAACCCGCTCTCGACGAGTCGGGTCGGCTGCACGTCGGCGTCGGCGAGCAGGAGCGAGTCGGCAGCGCGGCGCCCGAGCGCGGCCCGCAGGCCCCACTTCGGCACCGGCAGCGCATAGGGCCGGCGCAGCCGCTGCGCGAGCTCGCGACCGAGGTCGTTCGACGTCGCCGGGGTCGGCCCGGCGAGGTTCACTGGCCCGGTCAGGCCAGTGTCGATGACGTGGCGGATCGCCCGCACCTCGTCGTCGAGCGAGATCCACGGCATGACCTGACGCCCGCTGCCGAGCGGGCCGCTCACCCCGAGCTTCGTCAGCCTGAGCAGCGGCTTCAGCACGCCGTCGGCGTGCACGAGCGGCGCCGTGCGCAGTAGCGTGACCCGAACGTCCGGCCCCGCGAGCAGGGCCGAGGCCGACACGAAGGCCGGCGCGTCGCTGCCGAGCGCCCGCAGCGCATCCGCGAGCACACGCGTCGGGCGCAGTCGCGAGCGGCGCAGCTTCGTGGCGTAGGCCGGGGTCCACGGCAGGCGGCCCATGCTCGCGCCGCAGAGGTTGATGACCGCCTTGCCGCCCGCGAGGATGCTCGGGTCGAGCGGCTCGAAGTTCGCGAGCCGCTGCACCTCGTCGGGCGACTCGGCGGGGCGGCGCACGAGCCGCACGACGGTCGCGCCGTCGCGGCGCAGCGACTCGGTGAGGGCGCGCCCGATCAGCCGGAGGCACCCGCGATCACGTATCGATCGGTCATGAGTTTTCCTTTCGCGCGAGCTTCGACGGCCACCACACTGCGCGGCCGACGTCGGTGAACAGCGCGGGCACGAGCAGCGCGCGCACGAGGAACGTGTCGAGCAGCACGCCGAACGCGACGATGAACGCGAGCTGCGCGAGGAACAGAATCGGAATCACCGCGAGCGCCGCGAACGTCGCGGCGAGCACGAGCCCGGCCGACGTGATGACCCCGCCCGTCACGGCGAGGCCGCGGAAAATGCCCTCGCGCGTGCCGTGCAGCTTCGTCTCTTCGCGCACCCGAGTCATGAGGAAGATGTTGTAGTCGATGCCGAGCGCGACGAGGAACACGAAGCCGTACAGGGGCACGGCCGCGTCGGCGCCCGGGAAGTCGAACACGCCGTTGAACACGAGGGCGGCGACCCCAAGTGCCGTGCCGAACGAGAGCACCGTCGTGAGCACGAGCAGCACCGGTGCGAGCACCGAGCGCAGCAGCAGCATGAGAATCAGCAGAATCACGACGAGCACTGACGGGATGATGAGGTTGCGGTCGTGAATCGACGCGGTGTTCGTGTCGATCGCGGTGGCGGTGACGCCGCCGACGAGCGCGTCAAGCCCCGCGTCGGCGAGCGCCTCGCGCACCTCGAGCACGGTCGATTGGGCCGCGTCGGAGTCGGCGGCGTCGGTGAGCGTGCCCTGCAGCAACACCTGCCCGTCGACCTCGGTGGGTTCGGGTGCGGGGGCGCCGGGCGGGCCGGATGCGCCAATCCCGTCGGCGGTGACCGGCGCGGTGCCGGCGGGGCTCGCGTCGCTCACGACCGCGACGCTCGCGATGCCGTCGCGCTCGAGCAGCACGTCGGCGGTCGCCTGCAGCGAGTCGGCGTCGACGACGACGTTGACGGGGCTGCCCGAGCCGCCCGGGAAGTGCTCGCCGAGGGCGGCCTGCCCGTCGCGGGCCTGAGACGACGCGAGCACGAGGTCGGACTGCGGCACGCCGTGCGCCTGCAGCTGCGTGACCCCGGCGGCGCCGGCGAGCAGCACGAGCGACGTCACGATCCAGATCATGCGGGGGCGGCGTTGAATGCCGCGACCAAGCCGCGCCCAGGCGCCGGTGGGTTCGCTCGCGGGGCGCTCATCCTCGCCCTCTGCGTATGCCGGGCCCTCGGCGTGCGCCGGCACGTACTTCGGTCGGCGCGGCCAGAACGCGGCGCGGCCGAACGCGTAGAGCACGGCGGGCAGCAGCGTGATGGCCGAGAGCATCGCGAACGCGATGCCGATCGCGGCGACGGGCCCGAGCGTGCTGTTCGACTTCAGGTCGCTGAGCAGTAGGCACAGCAGGCCCGCGATGACCGTGCCGCCCGACGCGAGAATCGGCTCGATCGCGCCGCGCAGGGCCCGCCACGTCGCCCGCCACTTGTCGGTCGTGTGCCGCAGCTCCTCGCGGAACCGCGCGACGTAGAGCAGCGAATAGTCGGTCGCGGCGCCGATCACGAGAATGAAGAGGATGCCCTGGGTCTGGCCGCTCAGCAGCAGCACTCCGGCCTTCGCGAGCCACCACACGGCGAGCAGCGCGACGGTGAGCGCGAACAGGCTCGTCGCGAGCACCGCGATCGGCAGCAGCAGCGAGCGGTACACGACGATGAGGATGACGAACACCGCGAGCAGCGCGACGAGCAGCAGCACGCCGTCGATGCCCGAGAACGCCTCGATGAGATCGGCCGAGAATCCGGCTGGCCCGGTCACGTACGCCGTGACGTCGTCGGGGGCCACCTCGTCGAGCTTCGCCGAGATCGCCTCGACGACGTCGCCGATGTCGGCGTCGCTCGCGATCGGCACGAACGCCTGCGCCGCGAGGCCGTCGTCGCTCGGAATCACGGGAGAGACCTCGTCGGCGACCCCCTCGAGCTCGGGCAGCGCGGCGATCGCGTCGCCGAGGTCGGCGAGGGCCGCCTCGTCGAGCTCGGTGTCGGCGGTGAACACGATGACGGCGGGCAGCACGTCGGCGTCGGTGAAGTCGGCCGCGAGCTCCTGCACGCGCGTCGCGTCGGCCGACTCGGGCAGGTACGCGGTCTGGTCGTTCGACGACACCTCGCTCACCTTGCCGAAGTATGGTCCGCCGATGCTCGCGCCGACCAGCCAGACGAGGATGAGCGCGGCGGGCAAGACAATGCGCAGCCATTTCGGCACGCCGGTGCGCTTCGGCTGGGTTCGAGCGTGGGTCATGCAGCTCCAATGGTCGTCACAAGTCTTCTCGGCGTGGCGGCGCGCGTCAAGTTCGCCGCGCCCGCAGCGCACCGTCTGTATCGCCGCGCCCGCATCGCCGCACCGGACCGGACCGGACCGCTACGATCGCGCACATGACCGAACGCACGCCAGGCCCCGACTCGACCGCTCGGCGTGCGCGGCTCGCCGTCGCCGCGATGTTCCTCACGAACGGCGCGCTGTTCGCGAACCTGATTCCGCGCCTGCCCGAGCTGAAGGCGCAGCTCGCGCTCGACAACACGGCGTACGGCCTCGTCGTCATCGCGTTCCCGTTCGGCGCGATCGTCGCGGGGCTCGCGGCCGCGGCGGCGATTCGCCGGTTCGGTTCGTCCGCGGTGTCGTGCGGCGCGACGCTGGGCATCAGCCTCGCGCTGCTCGCCGCCGGGCTCGCGCCGAACGTCGTGCTGCTGATGCTCGCGCTGTTCCTCGGCGGGGCGATGGATGCGCTCGCCGACGTCGGGCAGAAC
>NZ_KB907082.1 GCF_000381765.1 [Zimmermannella] faecalis ATCC 13722
CCAATGCCGCCGCGCACGTAGTGAAGGTCGGTGTGGCAGACGCCGGAGGCCTGGATGCGCACGACAGCCTCGCCCGGGCCCGGGTCGGGCACGTTGATCGTGACGAGTTCAACCGGAGCGTCTTTGGCTCGGGAGATCACTCCCTGTACCTGTTGCATGGGGTTCCTTTGTTCGAGATGGGGTCGTGTAACTGGAGAAGGGGCGGGCCGATCGTGTGATCAGCCCCCCACTCTCGTTCAGGGGTTACTTGCCGCGAAGCTTGTCGATGCCGTCCGAGATGCCGTCCTTGACATTCTCGAGGCCCTGCTTGAGGCCAGCGCTGGCCTGGTCGGCCTTGCCCTCGCGCTCAAGGTCCTTGTTGTCGGTTGCGGCACCGACTCCTTCCTTGCCCTGTCCAAGGAGTTCTTCGCCCTTGTTCTTTGCGTCGTCGAGGAATCCCATACGTGCCTCCTTCAATTCGGTTTTCACCACCAAACGGCGTGTCTCAGTGATCGTGTCAGGTCAGTCTGGGCGAAACCTTGGCCCCGCCGGTCAGGCTCACCACAACGGTGAACGCTACTTGGCGGCGGTGTCGCCCCGTGGCTCGTCGTCGTTCCCGAGCTTGCCGTCCTTAATGTCTTCGATGAAGTCGCCGGCCTTCTCCTTCGCGTCGTTCACGAAGTTGCCGACGTTCTCTTTCGCGTCGTCAAGAAATCCCATGGTGTCTCCTTTGATCATGTGGCTCGCCACGTCTGTGACGAGGGCATAGTTCCACGGCGACCTGGGAGCGAAATTGAGATTTGCACACCGATCGAATTGCGCCGCACGGGGGCGCTCACTCAGTACGCTGGTGCGAACCGACGTTCCCTTCACCGAGGCAGGACCACCAAGATGACCCAGTGGCGCATCCGCGATCTTCAGCCCACCGACCTCGACGGGTTCCTTCGGCTCTGGGAGGAGTACACCGCGGCCGGCGTCGAGCCCGTGTACTCCCTCAACGAGGTGCTGGCCTCGACGCGTGCCGACACCGCGGTCGTCGCCGTCGTCGGTGACGAGGTGGTCGGTGCGACGGTGGCTCGAGCCGCACACGACCAGGCCTGGATCGTCTTCTTCGCGGTCGACGCTCGCTGGCGACGCCGCGGGATCAGCGGCGCCATGCTCAGCGCCGTCGAGCGTCGGCTCGCCTCGCAGGGCATCCACCGGGTCTCGGTACTCGTGCCCGACGGCGAGGAGCACGTCGGCTCACTCACGCGCGCGGGCTTCGCTGACAAGCGGCACCTGCGCTATTTCGAGCGCACGATTCCGATTCGGCAGGAGGAGGTGCTCGTGCTTCGCGAGCTCGGCGGGCGGATGCTCGGCCGAGACCGCTGGGACTCGATCGGCGGCATGCGGCACGAGAAGCAGGTGCTCGAACGTCGGCTCGTGCTACCCCTTGCCGACCCGGATCTCGCCGACCAGTTCGGTGTCGTACCGCCGCGCGCGATCGTGCTGTTCGGCCCGCCCGGCACCGGCAAGACGACCTTCGCAAAGGGCATCGCCTCGCGGCTCGAGTGGCCGTTCGTCGAGGTGTTCCCGTCGCGGCTCGCGGCGTCGCCGAAGGGCCTCGCCGGCGAGCTACGCGAGACATTTGAAAAGATCGACGACCTCGACCACGCCGTCGTGTTTATCGATGAGGTGGAGGAGATCGCGGTGCGCCGTGGCGGCGAACCGCCCTCGCCGATGCAGGGCGTCACGAATGAGCTGCTGAAGATCATCCCGGCGTTCCGCGACAAGCCGGGCCGCCTGCTCATCTGCGCGACCAACTTCATCCGCGCCCTCGACCCCGCGTTCCTGCGGCACGGACGCTTCGACTACGTGATCCCGATCGGCCTGCCCGACGCCGAGGCCCGGCGTGCCATCTGGCAGGGCTTTGTGCCGGCGAGTGCGGGCGACGCGCTCGACTTCGACGCGCTCGTCGAGGCGTCAGAGGGATTCTCCCCCGCCGACATCGAGTTCGCGTCGCGGAGCGCGTCGCAGTCGGCGCTCGAGCGTGCCGTGTCCGAAGGCGGCGAAGCGCTGCGCGGTGGGCCCACGCAGGACGACTTCCTCGCGGCAACCAGACAGACCCGCACGACGGTGTCGCGCGAGGTCGCGGCCGAGTTCGAAGAAGACATCGCGTCGATCGCGAGGCTCTAGGCACCGGCATGGATTCAATCCCACAGGCTGGCTCGCACGCCGCCACTCCCCTCGTCTTCGGCGACACCGTCGACTCGCAGACCCGCTGTGTGCACTATCACACCGAGGTCGATGTGATCGCGATCAAGTTCTTCTGTTGCGGGCAGTATTACCCGTGCTTCGAATGCCACGAGGCGCACGCGGGGCATGCGGCGGCACGGTGGCCAGCCGAGCGTTTTCACGAGCGCGGCATTCTCTGCGGTGTGTGCAAGTCCGAGCTGCCGATTGTCGACTACCTGGGCGCACCGTCGTGCCCCGAGTGCGACGCCCGATTCAATGATCGCTGTGTGCTCCACTACCCCCGCTACTTCGCCGTCGACGGCTGAGTCAGGTCGGGAGGACCACTCGTGCTTCGTGCACTTCGTGCGTCCCGGGTAACACTTCACCTTCGAGCACCGCGAGCAGTAGCCGTGCGGCGGACCGACCGTACTCACGCGCACGTAAGTCAGCCCCAACGAGGCCCAGCGTCCCGGGTTCAGCCGCCATGGTCGCCATGATCAACCCGCTCGCGAGATCTGCGGCGAGTGCGCGGAGCACGAGAGACTGCGCGACCCAGACCACGCTGTCGCATCCCGTATCACGTACGGTGCCCAGCGTACGGCGAAGGTCATCCTCATCTGGGTCGAGACTTAAACGAACTACCGTCGATGTCACTCCGCGAGCGGCGCACCAGGCGCTGTATCCACGGCTGACGTCGTGTGCCCAGGCAGGTTCACGGTCCTCGGGCAAACCGATGAGCGCCGGGGTGCGCGCCCCCTGCATGACGATTCCATCAAGCACCTCGCCCACGAGAGCAACGTGGTCAGCGGCGATCCATGCGGCGACTCGATCACTGTCGTCGCCGCGATACTCACCGACCGTAACGATCGGAGCGGAGGCGACGCGCTCGGCCAAGGGACCGAACGATTCCGGTGTCGGATCGACGATGATGACTCCGTCGAGGCTCGGCCGCCTCGCGCCGGCCGGGGCATCGGCCAGCAGCAAGAGGTCACTTCCCGCTTCGGCCGCGGCGGAGGCCGCCCCGAACGCGAGCTCCATGTAGAACGAGAGCTCCCCCACGTCGGCCGGTACGCTCAACCCGATCGCTCCGTGTCGGCCGCCCCGCAGACGCTGCGCAGCGCGGTTTGACACATACCCCATGCGCCGCGCTTCATCGAGTACGCGAATGCGCGTCGACTCCGAGACCCGACCGCCCCCGTGCAGCGCAGCCGACACCGCCGTCTTCGAGATGCCGAGCGAGCGAGCAATGTCGATGATCGTTGCCCCGGTCTTCTCCATAACGACCAGTTTAGGCACCGGCCGCGGGGCTTCGTACTTGTGCGTCAGCGAGCGCCGACGTAGTCTTCAACGCAGTGCGGGAACGTTCCCGCACCTTCGCTGGAACTACCCCGAGCGACCTCAAGAGCCGACAGAGACGAAGGAGTCCCATGTCCACCCAATCTTCAGCGACGGGCAACACCGCCGTACCCCCGGTGAGTGGTCTTGCCGCACTCACTGGACGGGTCATATTCGGATTCGTCGGCACGTGGGTGTTCGCGCTCATGGCGGCGAACCTTGTACCAGTGCTCATCGCGGCCATGCTCAAGGACCTCGGCATCGACATCGCAACGGCGGGCGCACTCGCCACCGGTATGACCGCCGGCTCCGCGCTCGCGATGTTTGTCACCAACCGATTCATCGCCCGTGCAGATCGGCCGAAGCTCGGTCGTCTCGGCCTCTTGCTCATGGTGGTCGGGTACGGCCTGCCCTCGGTGATCCTAACTACCCCAACCGTGATGGTCGGCCTCATCGTGGGAGGGATCGGTGCGGGCATCATGATCGCGACTGGCACGGCCGCGGCCGCATCAACCCGTAACCCCGATCGCACCGTCACGCTCGTCATGGTGATCAACCGCCTCGGCGCCACCGCCCTGCTCGCGATCGCACCTATCTTCCATAATGACCTGCGCACCGTGCTGATCGTGATCACCGCGCTGGGCGTGCTCGGTCTAGTCCTCGCCGGTGGCTTGCCAAACCTGCCCACCAGCGCACTCGAAGCCACCGGAGCCATCTCGACCGCTGACGGCCGCGTGCGTCGCACCATCGGTACCGCAGCCATCGTCTTCGGCGTCTCAATTCTGTTCTGGTCGCTGACCGAAGACATGGTCTATTCGATGACCAGCGTGCTCGCGCAGCAGTCCGGCATCGACCCTGAGACCAATAGCGCGCTTCTCGCAGGCAAGGTGTTCGGCGGTCTCGTCGGTGCTCTCCTCGCTCCACTCGCGCTGCGCTTGTTCGGGCGCAGCTGGTCGCTCGTCGGCATCATCGCCATCAGCACGGTCATGAAATTCATCATGGTAACTAGCACTTCACCGGTGGCCTACATCGTCGGCATTCTCGTGTGGGGCGTGATGTACGGGGCAATCCTCGTGCTGTTCACCGGTCTCGCAGCGATCATGGACGTGACGGGTCGCACGGGCGTATTCGTCTCCGGTTTCTACCTCGGCGGCGTTGCGTTCGGGCCCCTGGTCGGTGGCCAGCTCGTGGGCGTACTCACCCCGCTGCAGTACGCAATCGTCGTCACGGTACCGAGCGTTCTTTTCGCGGCCGCTCTGTTCGTTATCGCTCGCCGGAATCGCAAGTTCGAGCAAGGCAACACCACCGCGGTGCCGGTTGCGCAGGCTGCGGCCGCCGGAACTGAGTCGGGTGCTAGCACCTCTGCCGCAAAGCAATGACCGCCCACGCCCACCTCACCATCCCAGAACTGGAGCTCGCCAGATGACCCCACACACAGTCACCACAATCGCCGATCGTCTCATCCTCGGCGAGCGCGTGCACACCCTCGACCCCCAGGCCCAGAGGGGCGAGGCAACTGCCATCGCCACCCGCGACGGCCGAGTGCTCGCCGTCGGTTCCCACGACGAGCTCGCTCAGTACGTTGATTCCTCAACGGTCGTCGAAGAGCACCCCGGTGCCACCATCGTGCCCGGCCTCGTCGACGGACACACACACATCGTCTTCGGCCTCGAACTCGCGCGGGGGGTCGAACTCACCGATCTCACGCTCGAAGAAGTGCGGGAACGGCTCGCCTCCGCGGCAGCCGAGGCTGCCCCCGGATCCTGGATTTTCGGATGGGGCACCGACCCGAATATCTTCACCGAGACGGGCTTCACCGGGAAGCTGTTCGACGAAGCGACGGATGGCCACCCCGCGTTCCTGCGAATGCGCGACGCACACTCAGCCGTGGTCAACAGCGCCGGCATCGCGGCGTCGGGCCTCACAGGCAAAGAGACCTTCCCCGACGAATCAGCCGTCGGCGTCGACGAGTTGGGAGAACCGACCGGCTATCTGCTCGAACTCGCCGCGATGAACCTCGTGCTCGAGCAGGTTCCTCTCGAGTCTCACGAAGAACTTGCCGACCGACTCGAGGTCGTACTGCACGGCATGGCGTCAACCGGGATCACCGGCACACACGTCATGGATTTCAACGATGGCAGCAGAGAGGTGCTCGAGATTCTCGAGTCGCGTGGTGACCTGCCTATTCGGCTCCGGTTCTCCCCGATGGTGATTCCAGGATCGACTCAAGCGATGCTCGAGGAAATCGCCGCACTCCAGGGCACGCATGGCCGCCGCTGGCGTGTTGAGGGCGTCAAGTTCATGATCGACGGCACTGTCGACAATGGATCGGCCTGGTTGCACGAGCCCGACTGCTATGGGCAGGGGCGGCGGTCGATCTGGACCGATCCCGAGGCCTACCGCCGTGCCCTCCGCTTCTTTGCAGAGCGCGGGATCGCCACCGCAACGCACGCGATTGGCGATCAGGGCGTCTCCTTTGTGCTCGACGCGATCGAATCGCTCGGTGACGTCCGTCAGCGGTCCGCGCACCGCATCGAGCACATCGAGACAATCCCCGACGAGACGGTGCCGCGCTTCGCTCAGCTTGGTGTAGCCGCCAGCATGCAGCCGATCCACGGCACGCGCCACACCCGAGCCGACCGCAGCGACAACTGGTCGGTGCGTCTCGGGAACGAGCGGGCATCCCGGGGCTGGCGCTGCCGCGATATTCGAGACTCCGGTGCCGTGCTGGCGCTCGGCAGCGACTGGCCAGTCACGCCCTACGATCCACGGGTAATGATGGCCGAAGCAATCTTGCGGTACCCCGTCGCTCGGCCTGAGCTCGCTCCGATCCAACCCGAACAGGCACTCACTGTGCGCCAAGCGCTCGAGGGATACACGTCGCAGGCGGCATTCGCCATCGCTTCAGCCGAGGAGGGAGTCATTCGCCCCGGTGCGCGCGCCGCGTTCACGGTGTTCGCCGCGGACCCGCTCACCCTCAGTGCCACCGAACTCGCCGAGATCGGCGTCGTCGGCACTTACGTCGATGGAGAGCCTGCGTACCGAGCCTAAGACGAAACCTGGGGCGTGAGGCGCTCCCAGCACCTCACACCCCTGAGGCGCGCCAGTCGGTTCGTTCTTTGAAGAATCGCGGCATGCCAAGCGAAACGAAGAAACCCGGAGTCGTTATGACTCCGGGTTTCTGTGCCGCATCTGCGGAATTGGTTGCGGGGGCAGGATTTGAACCTACGACCTCCGGGTTATGAGCCCGGCGAGCTACCGAACTGCTCCACCCCGCGGCACAAGAGATAACACTACCGGGTGTTCGCTGGAATGTCTAGTTCGAGTCAGATCGACCGAAAAATACCTGGTCAGCAACGTGGCCGGCCGCCCAATCGAGTTGGGACGACCGGCCACGAGCACGCCAGCCCGGCGACTATTCGCCGCTGTCGATGCGTTCCTGCGCCTCGGCCGCGCGTTCGAGCGCCTCGGTCATGCGCGCATCCGCCTCGGCCGCCGCGACGAGATCGTTGTCGGCGTAGGCCTGCGTGCGATCCTCGAGGGCCTGCGTCGCGTCGGCGAGCGCCGCCTCGAGGTCGGCCTGCGCATCGCCCGAGCTGCCACCCGTACCGCCCTGGGTCGGAGCCGGGGTCTCGGTCGGCTCGGGCGTCTCACTCGGCGAGGTCGTCGCGTCGGGGTCGGTGGTCTCGTCAGGGATGTCCTGCGCGTTGTCACCGCCCGTGTCTGGCACGATGACGTTCGGGTCGTCATCGGTCACCTCGTCGGCGTTCTGGTCGCCCGCGTCGGCGCCCGCATCGCCCGCGAACAGGGTGTCGAGCGCCGCGTCGAGCGTGTCCTCGAACGCGATCTTGTCGCCGAAGGCCACGAGCACTCGCCGCATGAGCGGGTAGCTCGTCTCACCGGTCGACTTCACGTACACCGGCTGCACGTAGAGGAAGCCCTCGCCCACGGGAAGCGTGAGCAGGTTGCCTCGCAGCACCTGTGTCTGCCCGCCACGCTCGAGCAGGTTAAGTTCCTGCGCGACCGTCGCGTTCGAGTTGAAGATGTTCTGCACCTGACCCGGACCATTGACCGAGTCGTTCTGAATCTTCAACAGCGTCAGCCGGCCGTAGTCGTCGGACACCTGCCCCGCCGTGGATCCGGCATTCGCATTCGCCGAAAGATACCCGGTGAGCACGTTTCGCGTGTTCGCGTCACCCGACACCATCGGAATGTAGGTCGAGTAGATCGAGAACGCAGGATCCTGGCCCGGCATCTGCATCGTTAGGTAGTACGGGGGCTGCCGCACGGTCGAGTCTTGCCCCTGCGTCGGGTCAACCGGCAGCTGCCACGCGTTCGTCTGGTTGTAGTACTCGCCCGCGCTCGTGACGTGATAGGTCGAGAGCATCTGGCGCTGCACCTTGAAGTAGTCCTGCGGGTAGCGCACGTGGCTCAACAGGTCGGCCGACATCTCCGACACGGGCTTCAACAGGCCGGGGAAGATCTTGTCCCAGGTCTGTAGAATCGGGTCATCGGTGTCCCACGCGTAGAGCGACACGCTCCCGTCATACGCGTTGACGGTCGCCTTCACCGAGTTCCGCATGTAGTTGATCGGCGAGACGGTGCCCGTCGGGCCGGGGGTGTTCGAGTCGGTCGCCGCCTGCTCGATCGACGTCTGGGTCGAGTACGGATACGCGTCGCTGGTCGTGTAGGCGTCGACGATCCACACGAGCTCGCCGTCGACGACCGAGGCGTACGGGTCGCCGTCGATCGTGAGGTACGGCGCAACCGACTGCACGCGCTGGGCGGGGTCACGGTCGTAGAGAATCTGCGACTCGGGGTTGATCGCGTCCGACAGCAGAATCTGCTCCGACTGGAACTTGATCGCATAGACGAGTCGGTTGAACCAGTTACCAACCGACGGGCCGCCGTTGCCCGAGAACGTGTAGTAGCTCTGCGAGGCGCCATCGGCACCCGAAACGTGGTCGAACTCGACGTCACTCTCGCCGTTGCCACCGACGATCGAGTACTGCGGCGAGTTCTCACCGAAGTAGACGCGGGGCTCGAACTCGTCGAGCACGCCCTCCTGCGGCATGCCGGCCTCGAAGAAGAGCGGCTGGCCGTCGGGGCCGCGCTGCGAACCGTACGACGCGACGAGGCCATAGCCGTGCGTGTAGACGATCGCCTGGTTCACCCACGACTGCGCGTCGGCACCGAGACCCTCGACGTTGATCTCGCGAACCGACATGACCGCGTCCTGGGTCTTGCCGTCGATGTCGTAGCGGTCGACGTCGAGCATGCTCGGGAACGCATAGTACGCGCGCTCCTGCTCGAACTGGGCGAAGGTGTCGCTGATGAGCGCCGGGTCCATGATGCGAATGTTCGCGGTGGTTTCCGCGTCCTCGCGCAGCTGGCCGCTCGAGGCCTCGGTGACGCCGGCGTACTCGACCTCTTCGACCCCGTCGATGTCGTAGGCGTTGCGGGTCGCGTCGATATTGCGCTGAATGTACTCACTCTCGAGCGACTGCTCGTTCGGGCCGACCTGCAGGTTCTGCACGAACCACGGGTACGCGAGCCCGACCACGAGGCCGACCACGAGCAGGCCACCAACACCGACCGCGGGAAGCGTCCACCGCCCGGCAATCGCGGCAAAGAAGAACAACAGCGCCACAATGATCGCGATTCCCGCGAGGATCGTCAGACCGGGGATGCGCGCGTGCACGTCGGTGTAGAGCGCACCCGACCAGCGTCCGTTCGACTCGGTGAGGCTGTTGTAGCGGTCGAACCAGAACGACACGCCCTGCGCGAGCACGAACAGGCCAGCGACGATCGCGGTCTGGATGCGCGAAGCCTTCGAGATGACGACCTCACGGCCCGAGATGTGGATGCCGCCGTATAGGTAGCTCACGGCGACCGTGAGCACGAGGCAGACGAGCAGGGTCGAGCTCACGAAGGTCACCACGCCACGCCAGAAGGGCAGCTGGAAAATGTAGAAGGCGACATCGTGCCCGAACTCGGGGTCGGTCACGCCAAACGGCGTGGCGTTGAAGAACGTGAGCACGGTCTGCCAGCTGCCGGCGACCGACAGGCCGCCGAGGATGCCGAGGAAGACGGGAATCACGATGAAGACGATTCGGCGCACTGGCTCGAGCGCGCGCTGGTACTCGCCGAGCTGCTGCGACAGCTTCGCGTAGGTGGGCCGGTTGCGGTACGCGAGCGCGAGCATGAGGTAGCTCGGCACGGCGAGCCCGAGGAGGCCGAGCACGAACATCGCGCCGGTGGCGATCCACTGCGTGAACAGCACGCGCTCAAAGCCGAGTTGCTGGAACCACAGCACGTCGGCGTAGATGCCGGCAAACCAGAAGAAAACGACGATGATCGCGACGACAATGCCGATCGTGACGATCAGCGGCCCAAATCGCCGCGGGCGTCCCGTCGCCTCACCCCCGTTCCCAGAAGAGCCTGCGGGTGGACGAGGGGCTGCGGTTGCGCTCACTGAGGTCCTGTCATTTCGCTGTCGCCGTCGACACCACAGGCACGTCAGTTCGTCGCGAGCCCGCGGCGTTGTTCTCGGTCAATGATACCGGGCCGTAGGGGCACCGCGACCCGCGGCGATTATGACTGTGGCACGCCCGCCGCGACGGCGTCTTCGCACGTGCGCAGCTCGGCGGTATCGGCGTCATCGGCGTTCGTCTCGACGACCTCGAGCGCCTCGTCGAGGCTGTCGACGGCGTAGACCGTCATGTCGCCCGGAATGCCACCGTCGAGCACCTCGGCGCAGTTCGAATCTGGCGCAATGAAGTAGTCGGCACCGAGCTCGACCGCCTGGTAGAGCTTCTGGCGGATACCGCCGATGGCCCCAACCGTGCCGTCGTCCGAGATCGTGCCGGTGCCGGTGACGTTGTCGCCGCCGGTGAGCGAGCCTTCCGTGAGCTTGTCGTAGGTTGCGAGCGCGAACATCATGCCGGCGCTTGGGCCGCCGACATTCCCGAGCTCGATATCAACGTCGATCGGGAAGTCGTAGGTGAACTGCAGCGTGATGCCGAGAAGGGGCCGCGCCTCGGGGTCAGCGTCGTTCGCCTTCGGCGTGATCGTCTCGGTGACCTCTTCGCCACCGCGCATTACGACGACCTCGGTCGGCTCTTCCGTGAGTTCCAGCGCCTGGAGCTGCTCCATATTCGTCACGGGGGTGCCCCCGATCGTGACGATCTCGTCGCCGACCTTGAGCGCATCCACCGCCGCGCCGTCGTCGGCGACCTCGGCGACCGTCATCTGCTCGCCCACCTCGTACCCGAGCTCGGTCAGCGCGGCCGCGATCGCCGTATCCTGCGCCTGCGTCATCATGAGCGCCGTCTCTTCGTTGCGCTGCTCGATGGTCGTACCGTCGGGGTAGTACGCCTCCACCGGCAGCACATCCTTGCCAGGCGTGAGCCACGCCCCGAGCACCTGCAGCCAGTTCGGCTGCGACTGCGGGGTGCCGACAATGTTCACCGTCATGACGTAGAGCGAGCCGTCACCCGTGTCGTAGGTCTCGGCTCCATCGATCTGAATGACCTCTTGCGAGCCGCCGTCATCGGTCTCTTGTTCACCGAGTGCGTTGAACGCGGGCCCGGGCTGTCGAATGACGTAGGGCGCGGGCGTGAGCGTGAGCACGACAAGCAGCACGACCCCGACGATGAGCAGCCACTTCCCGATGCGCTCGCTCCCCCACCGCCGCCGATTCGGGTGCTCACCCTCGATGGTCGTGAGGGGTGGCCCCTCGGGGCGCGGGTCGCGTTCGGTCATTCGGGATGCTTTCGGGTTTCGGATGATCGCCCTCGGTGAACGCGGCGGTTTTCCCGGCCGCCGCCGATGGCACGCTGGCTACTCTAGAGCGAACCGCTGAGAGGAGCGAAGCCGATGTCGGATCGCGACACCCCGAATAACGACGACAATTCGACTCCCGAGGAGGAGATGCGTCGGATGCTCGAGCAGATGCTCGGGGGCGGCGGTATTGACTCAAGCAAGCTGGCCGGTGCGGCCGGGCTGCCGGTCGATCCGCAGGCCCTCACGCACATGCTCATGCAACTGCAGCAGGCCATGCAGCACCCGAGCGACGGGGTCAACTGGGACCTCGTGCGTGACGCGGCCCGACGGGCTGCCGAACCGAACGTCGAGGTCTCGGCCGACGACGCCCGCGCCTATGACCGCGCGTTCGGCGTCGCGGCGCTGTGGCTCGGCGACGCCACGGGCGACACGATCGGCTCGTTCTCCGGCCTGCCGCAGACGATCACCCGGTACGAGTGGCTCGAGCTGACCCTCGACGGCTGGGCTGAGCTCACGAATCCGGTCGCGACGAGCATCTCGAACGCCCTCGTCGAGGTGCTGAACGAACAGGCGCCCGAAGAGATGCGCGAGATGATCGAGCGCTCGGGCCCCGTCGTGCGTTCGATGGGCCAGTCGATGTTCGCCATGCAGCTCGGCCAGGTGCTCGGGCAGCTCGCGAAAGAGGTGCTCTCGGGTGGCGACATCGGTATGCCCGTACTCCCCGACAACAAGGCGGCGCTCACGCCCCAAAACCTCGACGACTGGTCGGCCGACCTCGAGCTCGACCGCGACGAGGTGCTCATCTACTTCGCGGTGCGTGAGCTGGCGCACGCGCACCTCTTCGCGCATGCCCGTTGGTTGCGCCTGCACCTCGTCTCGTCGATCGCCGAGTTCGCGCGCGGGATTCGCATCGACACCGACCGCATCGAAGAGACGATTCGCGACCTCGACGTGTCGAACCCCGAGGAGATTCAGCTCGTGCTCAAGTCGGGCCAGCTGATTCCGCCCCGCACGCCGGAGCAGGACCAGGCGCTCGAGGGCCTCGAGACGGTGCTCGCCCTCATCGAGGGCTGGGTCGACGTCGTGACCGAGGATGCGACCTCGCGGCTCCCGAACGCGGGCGCGCTCGCCGAAATGGTGCGCCGACGCCGGGCGACCGGCTCCCCCGCCGAGCACGCGTTCGGCTCGCTCGTCGGGCTCGAACTGCGCCCGCGCCGCCTGCGCGAGGCGATGAGCATGTGGCGACTCGTCACCGAGAAGCTCGGCGCCGAGCAGCGCGACCAGCTCTGGGGCCACCGCGACGCGCTCCCCGGCGCGAGCGACATCGACGACCCGTTCGCGCTCGTCGAACGGCTGCAGGGTGGTGCTGGCGAACCCGACGAGCTCGACAACGACCTCGCCCGCCTGCTCGGCGACCCGTCATCGTTCGGCGACGCCCCCGCCGGCGGCGACACGAGCGACAAGGGCCCAGATACCCCACCGAACGCGTAGTCACCGCGACTGGATTCGGTAGTCGCGTCGGCGCCTGTGGAAAACTCCGCGGGCGCCGACGCGGTTTCCGGCATGATGCGGGTGTGCGCTACCGACTTCCTGCCGAGACCCCCGTCACCTGGGTGGGCGAAGACCGACTCCGGGTCGGCGGCGTCGTGCGCGCCGTCACGGTGCCCGACACCCAGGTCACCCACGATCTCATCGGCGAGCTGCGGAAGGGTGCGACGCCCGAGCACCTCCGGCGGATCGCCAAGCTCACGCCGAGAACCGCTGAGAGCGCCACCGACCTCGTCGCCCAGCTCGTCTCAGTGTGCGACCCCGCCCCGCGACGCACCTCGAGGGCGCGCGTCGTTGTGCGGGCTCCCCGCTCCGCCGAGGCGTTCGGCCGCCGCCTCGCCGCGGAGTTTGCTCGCCGTGGCGACGCGGTCGTCTTCGCGGGCGCGGAGTACCGCCCGCCGGCCAACACGAAGCTCGTTGTCGAGGTGGCCGAGCGCGTGCTCTCTCCTCGCCGCTACTTGCCGCTCATGGGCGACGATCTGGCGCACCTCATCGTCGCCCGTGACGACGACGGGCTCCTGCTCGGCCCCCTCGTAATTCCCGGCAGAACACCCTGCCTGCGCTGCGACGACCTGCACCGCGCCGAGGCCGACGCGAGCTGGATCGCGACGGCGACCCAGCTCCACGATCTGCCTACACCGCGCACACCCGAGGAGCTCGAGCTCGTCGCCGCGCTCCTCGCCGCCGACTCCATGCGAGGGTTCCTCAGCGGGGTTGATCCCGAACCCGGCGATGCGCTCACGTTCGTGCGTGAGCGCATCACCTCCCCGGCTCGCGACCGCCTTCCGGTGGAGTTTCAGGTTGGATGCGGTTGCCGAGTTCCGCGAGGAACCGAGTCGGACGCCCCTCAGCCGAGCCGTACGAAAGCTGCAGCCGATCCCGTGCCCGCGTGATCGCGACATAGACGAGGCGCCGCTCCTCACCAACCGCCTCGTCGTCACCAACCGTGCTCGCGGTCGGCACGAGCCCCTCGCGAAGTCCGGACACATACACGCTCGACCATTCCAGACCCTTCGCCGCGTGCATCGTCGAGAGCGTGACCGCATCGATCGTCGGCTCGAACTGGTGCGCCGCACGTTCGCGCAGCTGCGCGTTGAACTCGGCGAGCGACGTGCCCGCGGGAGCTGCATCCGCGAGGCGCATGATCGCATCCATCGCGGCCCAGGCGTCGCGCTCGGGCCCGGGGTTCGCCGGGCGGTCTTGCTGCCAGCCGCGCGACCGCAGCACATTGCTCACGGTCTGGAACAGCGGCCCAGCGTCTTGCCCCGCGACGACGGCGGCGTGGATGCCCGCGACGACGGCCCGCACCTCGGGCCGGTTGAAGAACGTCGGGCCCCCGTTCGTGCGATAGGGCACGTTCGCCTCGCCCAGCGCCCGTTCGAGGGCTGGCACCTGCGCGTTCGTGCGCACGAGCACGGCGATCTCGGCGGGCGCGCGGCCGGCCTCGAGCTCGGCACGGATCCGTTCGGCGACGCCCCGTGCCTCCGCAGCATCGTCGGGGTACGCCGTCACGACGGGCTGGGGCGATCGGCCGGCCGAGGGCCGAAGCGGGTCGAGGGAAATCGCGTGCGGGATGTGCCTCGCGAGCTCGTTCACGGCGGCGATGATCGGCGGGCTCGAGCGATACGACCCATCAACCCGAATGATGCGCGCGTCGCCAAACTCACTCGCAAAATCGGTGAGGTAGCTTGCTCGAGCACCGGCGAAGGAATAGATGGTCTGGGCGGGGTCGCCGACAACGCAGAGTTCGCGCCGGTTCCCGAGCCAAAGCCTCAGCAGCTTGTGTTGGAGCGGCGAGATGTCCTGATACTCGTCGACGACGAAAAACCGGTACTGCTGCCGCACCTGGGCCGTGATCCACGGCTCACTCTCGAGCATGCCGGCAGTTGCGAGCAGGATGTCTTCGAAGTCGAGCTGCCCACGCGACTCCTTTGCACGCTCGTACGCGACGACGAGGTCGTGCACCTGCGCGTCCGCGAGCCCGGTCGCGTGCTGCCGGCGACCGCTCGCAAGGTCGGTCGCGTACTCCTCAAGTGTGCGCTCCGAGACCTTGCGCCACTCGACTTCCTCGGCGAGGGCGCGCAGCTGCGGTGGGCGCAGCCGCACCCCCGTGCGGTCGGCGGCCTCGCTGAGAATCGCCGACTTCCCCTGCACGAGCCCCGGCAGCTTGCCGCCGATCACGGTCGGCCAGAAAAAGCTCAGCTGCCGAAGCGCCGCCGAGTGAAACGTGCGCGCCTGCACCGCCGAAGCACCAAGCGCGCCGAGCCGACCCCGCAGTTGCCCGGCCGCGCGATTCGTGAACGTGAGGGCAAGCACGCGCTCCGGCGCATAGACGCCGGTGCGAACCCCATAGGCAATTCGCCGGGTGATGGTGTGGGTCTTGCCGGTACCGGGCCCCGCGAGGATGCACACGGGCCCGACGACGGCGAGCGCGGCCTCACGCTGGGAGGAGTTGAGGTCGGCGAGCAGGTTCCCGCCCGCGTGGTCAGTCGATGGGCCCGCCATACCACTCTTCGATAATCGCCCGGGCGATCGAGATGCGTCCCGGCAGCTGATCGACGTGGTTGACGATCTCATCGCGGGTGAACCAGCGCACCTCGACGAGCTCGACGCCGTCGCCCGCCACCTCGGCGGGGTCTTGCTCGGGGTCGAGCTCGGCCAAGAAGCCGACCATGAGGCTCGCGGGGAACGGCCACGGCTGCGAGCCGAGATAGCGCGGGTTCACGACCCGAGCACCAGATTCCTCGCGCACCTCGCGAATCACGGCCTGCTCGAGCGACTCCCCCGGCTCGACGAAACCGGCGAGTACCGAGTAGCGCTTCGGGGTCCAGTTCACGTTCGCGCCGAGCAGGATGCGATCGTCGGCGTCGACAACGCCGACGATGATCGCGGCGTCGGTACGCGGGAACGTGGGCGCGCCACCGTCTTCACCACGCACGACCCAGCCGTTGTGTTCGGTTACGGCGCGGGCTCCCGTCGCCGGCGAGAACCGGTGGGCGGCGGTGAAGTTCCGCATCCCGAGCGCCTGCGCCGCGAGTCCGGTGTCGACGTCATCGAAGTCGGCACCGTGCTCGCGGAGGGTGATCCATCGATCCCCATCGGGTTCGAGCTCGCCCGCGTCGAAGTCCGAGATCGCGACGGCGAACACCCGTGTGCCCGCGGGGTCGACCCGGCCGTCGGGGTTGCGGCGGTCGGCGATGAGCCGACCGAGGTAGATGGGTTCGGCCCCGTCGCGCAGCGCCTCGGCCCCGCCGAACTGGCCGACTGCGCGCAGGTCGAGGGTGGGATGCGCATCCGGTTCGCTGCGCCCGACGAGCACGGCGTCGCGGCGCTGCACCAGCAGTCGCGTCCCGTCGGCGTCGAGCAGCGTCGGGTCGTCACGATGGGCATCGTCACGATCGTGGGTTGATCGCGAAAGTGGCAGTCGCTCGAGAAACTCGCTCATGATTCCGTCAGTCTAGGCCGCGAGGGTTGCGAGGCTGCCGACGGTGCTGGGGCGCCGAGTGGCGCGTCGTCCCCGTGGCACGTGCCGGTGTGGCACCGCGGCGCACGCCGCGACACGCCCTAGGCTTGCCGACATGAGTGGTCTGTTCCTTCAGCTTGCCGGCCTCGCGACCGCGGCGATTCCGAACCTGCACGTGACGGAGGCCGCCGACTGGGGTCACGACGACACTCGCGACTACGACTCGGCGCTCCTGCGCACCCGTGAACACGGCAACATTCTGGTGCGTCGGGCGGCCTCGCCCTCGGCCGCGCAGGAACTCCGGAGCCGGAGCGCGGCGCTCACCGCAATTACCGAGGGCGTTCGGGCTCGGCTGCCGTTCGCGGTGCCGAAAGAGGTCGGCACCGGCCTGCGGGCGACGCCGCCGTTCGCCGCCTACACCTTCATTAAGGGCAACTCGGCCGATCGGGTCCCGCTCGACTTCGACTCCGAGCTCGTGCCCGAAATCGGCCGCGCGATCGCGGCGATTCACGGGCTGCCGAAGCAGACGCTGCTCGACGCGGGCCTGCAGCAGTGGTCGGCCGCAGACGTGCGGGAGTCCACCGAGTCGCTGATCGATCGGGCGGATGCGACGGGCAAGCTCCCGGGCGCGCTCGCCGACCGCTGGGGCAGCGCCGTTGACGACCCGCAGCTGTGGGAGTTCTCCCCCACCGTGATTCACGGCTCGCTCGAGCGATCGTCGTTCGTGGTCGCGGGTGCGACGGTGTCGGGCGTGCTCGGGTGGAGCGACCTGCGCGTGGGTGACCCGGCCGCGGATATCCGCTGGGTGCAGACGCTCGACGGCGCCGTCATGCGCGCGCTCCTCGATGAATACACGGATGCCCGCGGCGTCTCGGTCGATCGGCAGCTGCGGCAGCGGTCGCTGCTCTACGCCGAGCTCGAGCTCGCCCGGTGGCTGCTCTACGGCGTCGAGCACCGGAACGCTGACGTGCTCGCCGACGCCGAACAGTTGCTCGACGGGCTCGTGACGCGCGTGCGCGGCCTCGATGACGCCGAGCTGCGGCACGAGACCCTGCCGGTGCTCGACCTGCAGGAAGTGCAGCAGTTGCTCGCCGACGCCGGCGACCGCTCTCGCAGCCAGCAGATTCGTCGGCGCGCCGACGCGCAGGAGGCGCCCGAGGTGCTCGACGACGACCTCACCGACGCGGAGCGCAGCGCCACCGAGGGCTTGACCTCCGAGGGGTTTGGCGCCGAGGGCTCCACCGCGGTTCAGCGCCCCGACTAAGCGCCGACCCGCGCGCACATCACGGCGCCGTGAGCGACCCCTCGGCCGCCCGCAGGCGCTGCAACAGCGCATCCGCACCGAGTACCTCGCGCACCGAGATCTCACGGTCGTGCGCGACGTAGTAGAGCGTCGCGCGGATGCGCTCGAGCGGCACGTCGTACGCGGCGGAGTAGGCGTGGGCATAGCTCATGAGCTGCAGTTCGCGACCCGCGCGCTCGTCGTCGGTCGTGGGCGCGCGGCCCGTCTTCCAGTCGACGATCTCAACCGTGCCGTCGGGTTCCACGTAGACGGCGTCGATCTTGTTCACGATCGTGTACTCGCCGAGCGGGGTATCGACCGGGAGCTCGACCGCGTCCGGGCGGCGGCCGTCGGCCGTGAATCGACTCGCGAGGAACGTCGCCTGCAGCTGCTCGAGCTGCTGCCGATCGTCGTCGCCGAGCTGCGTGAGCTGTGCGTCAGCGAAGTCCGGATCGTCGAAGTCGGCGCCCTCGAGTGCTGCGCCGCCGCCCGCCACCTCGCGATACAGCCCCTCGACCCAGGAGTGAAACAGGTTGCCGACGAGCGTCGCGCGATACGGCCGCTGCGGCATCGGCCTCGCCGCGTTCTGGGCGATCGCCGCGGGATCGTCAAACAGGTCGTGGAGCAGCGACGCACCGAAGCGGCGCGGCAGCTGCAGCGCGGGCCCACGCTCGTCACGCTCGCGTTCCGCGAGCAGCATTGTCGTGAGCTCGTCGTACTTCGATGTCGCCGCATCGTCGCCACGGGCGAGCTCGACCGCGGCCGCGAGTTCGTGGAGCTGCGCGAGGTGATCGGCGCGCATGGGTGGCGCGGGCCACGCGCGCACCTCGGCCTCGCCCGCGAGCGGATTCGCGCTCAGCTGTTTGTTGAGCTCCTTGAGGTCGTCGCTGTCGAGCGCACTCGTGAACACGACCGGCGCGCCGTCGATGGTCGCCCAGGCAGCGTCCCGTTCGGTGTGCTCGAGCTCGATGCTCGGGCGCAGCTCGAGCAGAAATGGCGAGGGCGTGAGCGGCCTCGACTTGCCCTGCTGCCAGCGCGAGCTTGTCAGCAGCAGGCCGTGCTTCGCCCTGGTAAACGCGACGTAGGCGAGGCGGCGGTCTTCGCGCACGAGTTGGAGCATGCGCTGCGTCGAGTACGACGCCTTCGATTCGTCGAGGCTCGTGTCGGTGTCGTCGTCGACCGTCAGCTTGAACTGCGCCTTCAGGTCGTCGAGCGTCTCGATTTTCTCGAGCGGAAAGTGCGGGAGGTCGTCGCGGTCTTCGCGCAGCGCGTTGGGCAGCTCGCCGCTCGAGATGAGGGAATGCTTGCCGTCGGAGTTCGGCAGCTTGCCGTTCGCGAGCTGTACGACGGCGACGTGATCCCATTCGAGGCCCTTCGACGAGTGGATGGTCGTGAGCTGTACGACGCCCCGCTTCGGCGGCGTCGGTGCGAACTCGCTGAGCTGGTTTTCGGCGAACGTGAGCTCGAGCCAGTCGAGGAACTCGTGGATGTCGCTCGACGGCACCGACGACGCGTAGTCGGCGATGGCGTTCACGAACGCGTCGAGGTTCGCCCGGCCCGCGAGGAGGCGCGGGTTCGCCGTGGCCTCGTCGGCGAGCCGCGAGAGCTCGATCGTCTGCGTAACCCAGTCGACGAGCGGGAGGTCCATGCGCGACCGCACCTCGTGCAGCAGCTGGGCCGCTTCGCGAAGCCGCGCGCGGCCCTCGGCGGTGAGGGTCGAAGCCCAGCTCTCGACCGTCGCGTCGCGCGCCGTCCGGACGAATTCGAGCGCCTCGGCGAGCGAGACCCCGGTCTCGCCGTCACGAAGGTCGGCGCGCATTGCCGCGCGTTCCGCGTCAGCGAGTTCCTTCGAGTCGGCGCCGCGCCGCGAGAGCTTCTTCGCGAGGCCCGTGAGCGCGTCGATGTCGGCGAGCCCGAGCTCGAAGCGCGCGCCGAATAGAAGCCGCAGCACCTCGTTGCCCGCGTACTCGTCGGCCGCCGCACGTAGCAGCGCCGTGAGGTCGACGATCTCTGGTGTGCGAAGCAGACCGCCGAGGCCGATGATCTGGTGCGGCACGTCGGCGGCACGCAGTGCTTCGGCGAACATCGACATGGGCCGGCGAGTCCGCACGAGAATCGCCCCGGTGGCCTCCGGGTTCGCCGCGAGGTGCCCCTTGAACCACTCCGCGACCGCAGCGGCCTCGTCGGCGTCGGTCAGCAGGTGCCGCACCGCGACGTCGCCCTTGTCGGCGCTCGGCGAGGCGACGAGCTGCGCACCACGCTCGCCGGCGGGAAGGTTCCCGGCGATCGTGTTCGCGAGCTCGAGCACGGCGCGGTCATTTCGCCACGACGTCGTGAGCGTGTATGCACCGCAATCGCCTCCGCGGGCGAAATCGTACGGGAACCGCTTCATGTTCGCGGCGCTCGCGCCGCGCCAGGCATAGATCGACTGCTTCGGGTCGCCGACCGCCATGACCGCGCGCCCGCGGAACAGGTCAGCAAACAGTGTCGTCTGCCCCACCGAGGTGTCCTGATACTCGTCGAGAATCACCTGTTGCAGCTCGCCGCGCACCTCGGCGGCGATGCCCTCGTCGAGCGACACGATCTGCGCGGCATACGCGACCTGGTCGCTGAACTCGACGTAGCCGAGCTCACGCTTGCGGCGCTGATATTCCTCGCCCAGCCGGGCGCTCAGCACGAGCCGCTCGAAGCGATCGGGCCGCACATTCTTTTCTCGCAGCTCTTTCGTGAAGAGTTCAAAGTCGCTGCCGCCAAGCTCGCGCATCTGGCCAAGCACCTCCTCGGCGTGCGCCTCGACGTCGGCGAGGGTGCGGCCGTTCTCGCGCATCGCGCGGGTGATCCCGAGGGCGCCGCGCGCAATCGATGCGACCGACGTGGTATCGAGTCGGCCGAGGGCCGGCTCGTCGGAGTCGAGCACGACCTGCCGCATCAGCGAGAAGGCGCTCGGCTCGTCGAGCAGCATCGCATCGGGCTCGCGACCGACGAGGAGTGCGTACTGCTGATAGATGCCGCTCGCATACGAGTTGTAGGTCGACACCTGAGGCAGGTTGAACTCGTCGACGTCGATCCGCCCGGCGCGCCGCAGCCGCTCCAGCCCCTGTTCCACGCGCTCGCGGAGTTCGCCCGCGGCCTTGCGGGTGAACGTCAGGCCAAGAATCTGCGAGGGGGCAATTCCGCGGTTCGCGACGAGCCAGAGGATGCGGAGCATCATCGTGTGGGTCTTGCCACTCCCCGCGCCTGCGGTGACGAGCGCCGGGGCGAGCGGTGCGTCGACGATCGCCTGCTGTTCCTCGGTAATCGGATACACCGGCTTGCCGGGTTCGGTCGTGAGCTCGGCGAGCTCGGCAAACGTGAGCGTCATTCGGTGACCTCCGGGAGTGCGTGGATGAGGCAGGGCGACCCGTTCTCGAGGCAGTGGCCCTCGGGGTCGTGCAGAAATGCCGCGGGCGCGTCGACATCGGGTGCGTCGCCGTCGAGGCCGTAGCCGGCCTGCTGAATCGCGATCGTGACGAACTCGTCGATGACGTCGGCGAGGGTCGCGTCGTCGAGGCGCGGCTGCACGTCGGCAGCCCAGGGCACGCGTGCGTTGGGCCGTCCACTCGAGATGCGCGGGTACACGAGCGCGGCGCCCTCAAGGTACTCGTGCTCCGGATCGTAGCCCTCGATACCGCCCCCGAGTGCCGCGACCTGGTAGGCGCGAAGCTGGTCGTTCTCGGCGTACTTCGGCACCTTGAATTTGCCGGTCTTGAAGTCGACGATGCGCACTCCGTCGTCAGCATGGGATTCAATGCGGTCGATGCGTCCGCTCAGCGTCACCTCGACCTCGATGTCGCCCGACCGTCGCAGCTCGTGCTCCATCGCCCGCTCGTTCGCGACGGCGCGCACGCCCTCTCGGCGCACGTAGTCCCAGAGCGAGGCAGCCGCGTCACGAACGATCGTGCGGTTGACCTCGGCGAGCCACGGTGCGTCAAACGTCACGCCCTCGAGCAGGCGCTCGGCGTAATCAACCATCTCTTCGAGGCGTGAGAACTCGGCCTCGTGCTCGGCGGCGGCGTGGAGCACGTTGCCGAGCGTCATGGCGAAGCTACCGGTGCCGCCCGCGTGCCCCTCGACGAACCAGTTCACGCCACACTCCTTGAACTTGGCGATGCCCGAAGGGGAAAGGCGCAGAGAAAGCACGCCGTCGGTGATCGGGACGAGCGGGGCCGTCGTCGTGCGCCCGCGCACGCCGAACCACTTGGTGGGGTCGGCCGCCGCGACGTCGTGGCCCGCGAGCCGTGCGAGTGCCCGTGCCCGCTCGCCGCGCCCGGTCTCGTCGTCGTCGGCCCAGCCGCGCCGGAGTCGTGCCGCGAGCTGCCCGAGGCTGAGCTCGCGGTACGTGACGCCGCCAGCTTCACCAAGTGCGAAGGTCGCTTTGAGCTCCGGGAGGTCGAGGCGGTGCACGAACTGCGATGGCATCGTCTCGTCGTCGCGCACGGCGGTGACGAGCAATCGTTCCGTCGCCCGCGAGACCGCGGCGGTGAGCATCCGCTGCTCGTCGGCGAGCACCTCGGCGCGCCGGTCGAGCGCGGCAACCACTCGGCCGGGAAGCAGCGCCTCGTCGAGCCGACCGGCGCCGAGCAGGGTGTCGCGCACGCGGAGGTTTGGCCAGACCCCATCGTTCATGCCCGCGACGACCACGACGCGCCACTCGCGGCTCACCGCGCCGGCCGGGGTCGTGAGCGTGACCGCGTCGACGGTGCCCCGACGCGCGAGGGAATCGTCAACGACGCTGTCGCGGCGCCAGTCGGCGAGGAACGACTCGAGCGAGACGGTGGGTTCGCGCTCGACGATGCGGCGCGCCCGGTCGAACAGCGCGACGACGGCGTCGAGGCGACGGTTCATCGGGGTCGCCTCGTCGCCACCCGAGAGTGCGACCTCGCGCCACCGTCGCTCACGCGCGTCGTCATGCCAGGCCTCGTAGAACACGGCGTCGATCGTGTCGCCGCGCTCGTGCGCCGCGCGGGTGCGCGTGAGGGCGGCGAGGAGTGCTCGCAACTGTTCGGCGGCGCGCTCGGCGGCGGTGCCCTGCAGCGTATTGAGTGCCTCGACCACAGTGGGGTCTTCACCACCAGCAAGCACCGCGCGCACGTGCGCGACGAGCACCTCTCGCCCGCCTCGACCCGCGACCGCAGTGCCGTCGGCGCTCGAGAAATCCGCCAGGTAGCAGGCGCGGCGCAGCCTGCGTAGCAACAGCGAGTCGACGCGATACAGCGGTGAGGCGAGCACGGCCTCGAGTTCATCTGCCGAGAGCTCGCCGCGGAGGGCGCCCTCGGTGATCGTCAGGAGTGCCCGCACGGTCGCGTCGCTCGCCGCGGCGATCGGTGCCGAGTCGGTCGCCGCGACACCGGCACGGTCGAACCCGCGACTCAGCTGCTCGAGCCGGCCCGCGTTGCGGGCGATTACGGCCATGTCGGCCCACGGCACGCCGTCGACGAGGTGCAGCCGGCGAAGGTAGCCGGCGATGAGCTCGGTCTCGTCACCGGCGGAGTCGAGCACGGCGTGCTGGGCCGCCGGTTCGACCTCGGCCCCTGAGCCGGCCCCAGAGGCATCCTCAGACTCGGCCGCAGACCGCTCCGAGTCGCCGTCACTCGCTTCCGCGAGCCGCCGCTGCGAGGGCCCAAGCGCGGGGAGCCCGTTCGTCGCCGCCCGCACGACGGCGCGCAGCTCGGGCCCATGGCGGTGCACGGCCTCAAGCGTGTGCGTGGGTGGCGCCGCGTCGCCCGCGTCGCGCCAGTTCACGGCAAAGCGTGCCTCGCCGCCGTGGAAGCGACCCGTCGCGACGTCGGGGTCGCCGAAGGTCACGACGCGAGCGCCCGTGCGTTCGAGCTCCGCGACGAGCGCGCGGGCCGACTCGGTGAGTTCCTGTGCGTCGTCAACGAGCACGAGCCGCACGGTGTCGAACACCCGCACCCCTCGGCGCCCGGGCGCGCGCTCGGCGACGAGGCGCCGGGCGAGCGCGAGGGCGCTCGCAACGTCGAACGCTTCGCGCTCGTCGGGGCCCGAAATCGTGCGGTCGAACCGCGAGTTCTCGTAGTCACGAATGAGCTGCGCGGCGGCTGCCCACAGCGCCCGGTGGCGCTGGCCCGCCGGTGGGAGGTCGTTCGGAGGCAGAGCGAGCCGCGCGAGGTCGTCAGCGCCAAGGCCGCGTTCGGTGAGGGCAGTAATGAGGTCGCGCAGCTCGCTGCGGAAGCCGGCGAGCCGCATCGACTCGCCGTGGAACCAGTCCGGCCAGGGAAGCTCGCGGCCGAGGCGCGCCATCGTGCCGTCGAGATACCCCTCGATGAGGTCGGCGAGGATGTCGTCTTGCGCCGAGCCCGTGAGCAGTACCGGCCGTGCGCCGCCCGTGCGGGTGCGCACATCGGCGATGATCTCCATCGCCACCGAGACCGGCGTGCGACCGAGCGTCGCGCCGCGCGTCGCCCGCCCCAGTCTCCGCGTGAGCCTCTCGCGGAGCGCGTCGGCCGCCCGACGGTTCGCGCCGAGCACGAGCACCTCATCGGGCGCGAGCCCCGACTCGACCGACGTCGCCGCGAGTTCGACGAGGGTCGTCGTGCGCCCCGATCCCGGAGCGCCGAGTACGCTGAGTGACCCCTCGGACGCGAGCACCGCGTGCTGACTCTCTTCGAGCATGCGCCTCCCCTTTCGTTCGCCTGCCACGCTAGCGCCACCCTGCGACACGAATTGGTGCACGCCACCGGCGAACGGTGCGCGAGTTTCAAAACTCGGGCAAGTAGGCTTTGGGCGACGCCGCAAACCGGCGATGACGCACAACGAAAGGCTTCCCGTGGAACTCCGCATCGGCATCCTCCACTCCCCCCGCGAGCTCTCGTTCGAGACGAACCAGACGGCCAGCGAGGTCGAGAAGGCACTCGAGCAGGCCATCGCGAGCGAAAACGGAGTCGCCCGGTTCACCGACGACCGCGACCGCGTCTACCTCGTTAACACTGAGAAGATCGCGTTCGTCGAGATCGGCGAAGAGTCGCAGCGCCGCGTCGGGTTCGTCGCGTAGTCATGGAAATCTTCTTCGCCGGTATCTTCGGCATCGTGATCGGCCTCGCCGCCTTGGCCCTTGCACGTCCGCGTGAGGCCGTTGGCAGCGCGCTCCTCCCGGCGCTCGGCGGCATTGTCGCGCTCGCCTGGTGGGTCATTGCGACCTGGGGCGCCGCGCTGCTCGGCCTCGGCTGGCTGCGCTACGACGCGTTCTGGATCTGGGCGCTGCTCGTCGTCATCACGGCGGCCGTCTGCATCCCGACCGCGATCGCCCTGCCCCGCAGCCGCGCCGCTGGCGACGCCGACCTCCTCGATCGACTCAGCCACCGCACCCGCCTGCGTGCGTAGTCTGTTCGCATGGCGAATGACGACGTTGATGCTGTAGCCGCCGCCCGCGAGGCGCTTGAAAAGGCCCAAGCCGAACTGGCCGCCGCGGAGGCGGCCGCAGCGGCCAAGGCACAGGCCGAACCAGAGCCCGAGGCCGCGCCGGACGGCGCTGCCGAACCGGAGGCGGAAGCCGACGCCCAGTCCGCTGACCCGGCGCCGGCCGAGCCGACATCCTCCGAGGGCCCGCTCACGGGTGAGCAGGTCGAGACGATTCGGGTCGGCTACGCGTTCGACGAGCCAGCGCTCGAGCTCGGCGCCCTCGTGAACGGCGATGCCGACGCGTCGGTGCCCGTGCGCATCCCGATCTCGAAGACCAACCGCCACGGCCTCGTCGCCGGCGCCACCGGCACCGGCAAGACGAAGACCCTGCAGGTGATGCTGGAGCAGCTCTCGGCTGCCGGGGTTCCCGTCTTCGCCGCCGATATCAAGGGCGACCTCTCGGGCGTCGCAGCTCCCGGCACGTCGAGCGACGGTCTGCTCGCTCGAACCGAGTCGATTGGCCAGGATTGGCAGCCCCTGGCAGCGCCCACCGAGTTCTACTCGCTCGGCGGCCGCGGCACCGGCGTGCCGATTCGCGCGACCGTTTCGAGCTTCGGCCCCCTCATGCTCGCGAAGGTGCTCGGGCTCAACGAGACGCAGGAATCGAGCCTCGGCCTCGTGTTTCACTACGCCGACTCGAACGGGCTCCCCCTCGTCAACCTCGACGACGTTCGCTCGCTGCTGCAGTACCTGACGAGCGACCTCGGCAAGGCCGAGCTCGAGGGCATCGGCGGCGTCTCCAAGCAGACCGCCGGGGTGATCCTGCGCGAGCTCACGAACTTCGCCGCCAACGGCGCCGACGTGTTCTTCGGTGAGCCCGAGATCGACACGAGCGAGTTCCTCCGCACTGCGGCCGACGGGCGCGGCATTGTTTCGCTGCTCGAGCTCCCTGGCGTCGCCCAGCAGCCGCAGTTGTTCTCGACGTTTCTCATGTGGCTCCTCGCCGACCTCTACGGCTCGCTCCCAGAGGTCGGCGACCTCGACAAACCGAAGCTCGTCTTCTTCTTCGACGAGGCGCACCTGCTGTTTGCCGACGCGTCGAAGGACTTCGTCGCCCAGATCGTGCAGACGGTACGGCTCATTCGTTCGAAGGGCGTCGGCATCTTCTTCGTCACGCAGACGCCGAAGGACGTGCCCGACGACGTACTCGCCCAGCTCGGCTCGCGCGTGCAGCACCAGCTGCGCGCCCACACCCCGAATGACGCCAAGTCGCTGCGGGCGACCGTGTGCACGTACCCGAACTCGGCCTACGACCTCGAGCAGGTGCTCACGCAACTCGCGACCGGCGAGGCGATCATCACGGTTATGAACGAGAAGGGCGCGCCCTCGCCCGTCGCGTGGACGCGCCTGCGAGCACCGCAGGGCTCGATGGACCCGATTCCCGCGAGCGAGATGGAATCAGCCGTTGCGGCATCGCCACTGCTCACGAAGTACGGCACGGCCGTCGACCCCGAGTCGGCGCACGAGATTCTCACGGCGAAAATGAACGCCGCCGCCGAGGCCGAGCAGGCGGCCGCCGAGCGCGAGGCCGCGCAGAAGCAGGCCGACGCCGACGCGAAGGCGCGCGAACGTGAACAGCGCGAGTGGGAGAAGGCGCAGCGGGCCCGCGAAAAGGAAACCCGTTCGCGCACCACCTCGAAGCGCAACAAGTCGGTCGTCGAAGAGGTGCTCGGCTCACGCGCGGCGCAGAACGCCGTGAAAGAGGTCGTGCGCGGCGTCTTCGGCACGCTCTTCAAGAAGCGCTAGCTAGTCGCTCACCGCTGCTGCAGCACATCCTTCGGGTCGTGTAGGTCGACCCGGTGGCCGTCGAGGCCGAGTCGCCGCACACCTTCCGTGAGCATGCGCAGCCCGACCCCATCGGCCGACGACACCCGGGAGAGGTCGATCACGACGTCGCGCCCGTCAACCGGGATGTCCTCGAAGGTGCGCAGCGCGCGCTCGGTCTGCGCAAATCGCAGGGCCCCCTGCAGCGCGACGAGCACGTGCTCGCCCCTCGAATCGTCGGCGAGCCGGAAGGTATGCACGACGCCATCGCCGGCCGGCGGCACCCCCATGATGTGCATACCCATGTCGCGGCTCAGCCGTTCGAAGAGCCGCACGCCGCGCACCGAGTTCCCGAAGCGGTCGAGCCTGGGCGAGAACGTTGCAGCGCCGACCTGCCCCGGCAGCACGCCGAAGATGCCACCGCCGACACCCGACTTCGCTGGGATTCCGACGTCGGTCATCCAGTCGCCAGAGGCGTTATACATCCCGCAGGTACTCATGACCGACAGCACGCGCTGCGCGGTCTCTTCGCTCACGACACGCTCACCCGTGATGGGGTTCACCCCACCCGAGCCAAGCGTCATCCCCATGACGCTGAGATCCCGGGCCGTGACCCGAATCGCGCACTGCCGCGTGTATCCAGCGACAACCTCGCTCGGCTCGAGCGTGAAGTGACCGGTCGAGCGCACGAGGTACGCGAGCGACATATTGCGGTACGAGGTCGCGATCTCGGAGTGGTAGACGTCCGCATCAACCTCGAGCTCGCGGCCCGCAAACGCCGACATGCCGGCGCGGACATGCTCGAAGCGCTCGGCGGCCGACCAGTCGTCGGGGGTTGTGAGTGCGTAGGTCGTGATCGCGCCGATGTTGATCATCGGGTTGTCGGGGCGGCCGTCGAGCTCGTCGACGCTCGCCGAGTTGAACGGGTCACCACTCGGCTCGACGTTCACGTGTTCTTCAACGCCCGCGGCGCCCCGCTGCTCCACCGCGAGGGCGTACGCGAACGGCTTCGATGCCGACTGAATCGAGAACTCGACGTCGGCATCGCCCGAGGCGTACTGCGTGCCGTCGGGGGTACAGATCGCGATGCCGAACTGGTCGGGGTCGACCTCCGCGAGCTCCGGAATGTAGTCGGCGACCGCGCCGCCATCGGCGCAGTCGAGCATTGCCTCTTCGAGGTAGTCGGGCAGTGGAGTTTTCATGCGCGCCGCGGCCCCAGGGTCACGCGGCGAGCGCGAGGCTGTTCATGCGGCGGGAGTGGTTCGCGAACAGCGCCGCGGCGAACCGTTCGGCGTCGGGCTCGGCGCCCTCGGCAACCGTGTCGGCGCTCGCGCCCTCGGGAATCCCGGCAAGGCTCCGCGTCCACAGCACCGCGTCGCCCGCGATGCGCCGGCCCCACATGGCGAGGCGGTCATCAATGTGCTTGTCGCGCTCGAACAGGGCCCGCAAGAGGTTCACGATTTCGTCGTGCCAGCCCGACCAGTCGAGGTCACCTTCAAGGTCGACGACCGGGTCACGCAGCTCACCGTAGGCGACGAGTGCGTCGCGCACGACCCCATCGGCGAGGTAGAGCGACAGCAGCTGTTCGTACGGCGTGCGACCGCTCACGCGGGCCCACAGGGCGTCGAGGTGCGTCGTCGCCTCGTCGGTTTCGTCGTCGCCGGCCTCGGGCAGCGCCGCGAGCACGGCACGAATGTCCTCGCCCTCCGCCGTTGCGTCGAGCTCGCTCGCGAGGTCGGTGAGGGATGCGCGGGCCCGGCGAATCGTGCCGGCGGCGATGCCGCGAAGCAGCTCCGGCGCGGGCGCTAGAGCGGCAAACGCGTTCGGCTCGGCGGCCGCATTCTGGTTCTCGTCGTCAGTGCTCACCGCGAAATCATCTCACGACGCGACTGCGAAAACTGTGGCCAGAGTAGGCTGGTCGGCGGTGCTGCAGACGGCACCCGAGCGCCCTGGAGAATTCGGGCGCCCACGCATCCCAGCTGAATAGGGCTTTTTAGTGAAGTTTTCTGAACTCGGAGTCGCGCCCGATCTCGCCGCGACACTCGCCGACCACGGCATCACCGACGCGTTCCCCATCCAGGAGCAGACGATTCCCCTCGCGCTGCGGGGCCAGGACATCATCGGCCAGGCGAAAACCGGTACGGGCAAGACCCTCGGCTTTGGCCTGCCCCTCCTGCAGCGCCTCGGCGAGAACCCCGAACCGGGCATCCAGGCCCTCGTCGTCGCCCCGACGCGCGAGCTCGCGATGCAGGTGTTCGAGGATCTCGACCGCGCCGCCACGAATCGCGCGACGGTCGTCGTGCCGATCTACGGCGGCAAGGCCTACGAGGGCCAGATCGACCAGATCAAGGAGGGCGCACAGGTCGTCGTCGCGACCCCCGGCCGCCTGATCGACCTCATGAATCAGCGCATCATCTCGCTCCGCAACGTGCGCGAGATCGTGCTCGACGAGGCCGACAAGATGCTCGACCTCGGGTTCCTCCCCGACATCGAGAAGATCTTCGCCGCGGTGCCGCAGGTTCGCCACACGATGCTGTTCTCGGCGACGATGCCGGGGCCGATCCTCAACCTCGCCCGCCGCTTCATGACGCAGCCGGTGCACATCCGCGTCACCGACCCCGACGAGGGCGTGCTGCAGAAAAACATTCGGCACATTGTGTACCGCGCGCACCCGCTCGACAAAGACGAGATGATCGCGCGCATGCTCCAGGCAAACGGCCGGGGCAAGACCGTCATCTTCATGCGCACGAAGCGCGCCGCGGCGAAGCTGCTCGAAGAGCTCCGCGACCGCGGCTTCGAGGCCGCCGCGGTGCACGGCGACATGAACCAGGAGCAGCGCGAACGCTCCATGGCGCAGTTCAAGGGCGACAAGAAAGACGTGCTCATCGCGACCGACGTCGCCGCTCGCGGCATCGACGTCGACGACGTCACGCACGTCATCAACCACACGATTCCCGAAGACGAGAAGGCCTACCTGCACCGCGTGGGTCGCACCGGCCGCGCGGGACGCACCGGTATCGCCGTGACGTTTGTCGACTGGGACGACCTGCACCGCTGGTCGCTCATCTCGAAGGCGCTCGAGCTCGGCGAAGACGAGCCGCGCGAGACCTACTCGTCGAGCCCCCACCTGTACGAAGAGCTCGACATTCCCGAGGGGACGAAGGGCCGTCTCCCCGGCGCCTCGACGCGCGGCAAAGACACGCCGCCCAAGGAGGCGACTCGCTCGCGCTCCCGTTCGCGGTCGCGCAAGCGCACCTCGGGTGACGCCCCGAAGTCGGGCGACTCGGGCTCCGGCGAGGGCTCGAACGCCGAGGGCGGTTCAACCTCCTCGTCGAGCCGCCGTCGCCGCCGTCGCCGCAAGACCTCGGGCGACTCGGCAGCGCCTGCCGCCGAATAGTTCGGCTCGACGCCGCTAGCCGCGAGGCTTCGGATACACGGGCTCGGTGCCCGTCGCACGCGCGATGATCTTCGCGAGTTCGGCGGGCGCCGTCGTGTTTTCCCCGAGCTCGTTCGGCTTTCCGGCGCCGTGGTAATCGCTCGAGCCGGTCACGATGAGGTCGTGCTTGCGGGCATAGCCGCGCAGGAGCGACCGGGCGACGTCATCGTTCTCCCGGTGCGCGATCTCGACCCCGTCGAGACCCGCCTCGACGAGTTTCAGGAAGTTGCCGTCGCTGATCGCCCGCCGTCCGCGGCTCCCGCCGTGCGCGAGCACCGCGACTCCCCCGGCGGCGTGAATTAGCCGAATCGCCTCGGTCGGGTGCGGCGCGCGGTGCGGCTGGTAGTAGCCGCCTCGCCAGTGCAGGATGGTGGCAAAGGCCTCCCCGCGATCGGCGACGAGCCCCTTCCTGGTGAGCGCGTCGGCGATGTGCGGCCGCCCGATCGTCGCGCCCTCCTGCGCCTCGGCGAGCACGTCGTCCCACCGCAGCGGGAAGTCAGCACCGATCGCCTCAACCATGCGCTCGGCGCGCGTGAGGCGGTCGTTACGAATGCGGTCGAGCTCGCTCGCGAACTCCTCGTTGTACCGGTCGGGCAGGTAGCCGAGGATATGCACCGACGCGTACTCGATCTGCGTCGAGAACTCGATGCCGCGGATCAGGGTGAGGCCGAGCTCGCGGGCCCGCGTGCTCGCCGCATCCCACCCCGCCATTGTGTCGTGATCGGTGAGCGCGACCGTGCCGAGGCCCGCAGCCGCCGCATCCGCCATGACCTGGGCGGGCGAGTCGGTGCCGTCGGACTCGTTCGAGTGCAGGTGCAGGTCGATCGGAAGCTCGGCGTCGAAACGGTTCGTGGTCATGCTTCATGGTAGGCCGCGGCGGCGACGCCGAGTTGCACCCACATTCACGCAGTAGCCTGGTGCCGACATGTCGAAACGCAAACGGATCTCGCCCGCCTGGGGCATCATCGGCGGCCTGCTCGCGGTCGCCGTACTCGCCTGTGGCGGCCTGCTCATTTGGCCGCAGGCCGTCGGCCTGCAGCGCACCCTCCCCTTCACGCAGCTTGTGTCGTTCCGGCTCGTCGGGCTGCTCTGCCTCGCCGCGGCGCTCGTGCTAGTACTTATTCTCCTACTCGTGTCGCGGCAGGCTCGCGCGCTGTTCGGCGCGACGGCGATCGTGTTGACGGCACTGCTCGTCGCCGGCAGCGGGATTTATCTCGTGCGCGGCGTCGCGACCGTGGTGCCCGCCTCGAATGCTGACGACGCGATCCGGGTGCTGTCGTGGAACACGCTCGGGAACGAGCCCGGTTCACCGACCATCGCGCAGCTCGCGATCGAGCACGAGGCCGACGTCGTCATGCTGCCCGAGACGACCGAGGAGATGGGCATCGAGATCGCGGGGCTCATGTCGGAGCAGGGACGCCCAATGTGGGTGCTCTCGAACACCGGTGCGCCCGGCTACGCGGCGGCCGAGACGACACTGCTCATCTCGGCCGATCTGGGTGAGTACGAGCTGAACACCGAGCTCGGCGACACCTCGGCGCTCGCCACCGTCATTGCCGAACCGGTCGACGGCGACGGGCCGCGGCTCATCGCCGCGCATCCGATCGCCCCGACGCCGTCGAACATGGATAAGTGGCGCAGCGACCTCGAGTGGCTCTCGACCGTTTGCGACGGCAACACGATCCTCGCGGGCGACCTCAACGCGACGCTCGACCACCTCTGGGGCCTCGGCACCGTCGACGGCGCCCAACTCGGCGAATGCCTCGACGCCGCACAGCAGGCCGGCGCAGCGTCGTCGGGCACGTGGACGAGCGGCCGGCCGACGACCCTCGTGCCCGCGATCGATCACGTCATGGCGACCTCGCAGTGGGAGGTCACGGGCTTCGAGGTCATCACCTCGGCAGACCGTGCCGGGAGCGATCACCGCCCCGTCTTCGCCGAGCTGACGCCCGCGTCGTAGCCGCGCCGCTCCCGACGTCCCG
Source organism: [Zimmermannella] faecalis ATCC 13722 (assembly GCF_000381765.1). Lineage (GTDB taxonomy): Bacteria > Actinomycetota > Actinomycetes > Actinomycetales > Microbacteriaceae > Gulosibacter > Gulosibacter faecalis. The sequence goes on from NZ_KB907082.1 coordinate 32,247, forward strand.
CCGAGATTTCGGTGGGATGATGGAGAAATGAGCGAGACAGCAACCAATAAGTCTGACCAGCGCGCGCCGGAACGGGAGACCCCCGACAACGCGGCGAAGAACGCGAATCGCAGCACGACCCCCGCGTCAAACTACTTCCGCGAGTTTCTCTCGCAGGGGTGGGATGTGCGGCACGACGAGCCGGTCGAGGAGGCCGAGGTCGCGAGCTACGCTCGCGCGCGTCGCGCGGCAATCTCGGCGCTCCACACGGGCGAACGGCTCGTGATCGCCGCGGGCGACACGAAGGTTCGGTCAAACGACGACGACTACCCCTATCGGGCTCACTCGGCGTTCGCCCACCTCACGGGGTGGGGTTCGTCGACCGTGCCCGGCTCGCTCCTCGTGTTCGAGCCGGCGGCCGACGGCCACGACGTCACCCTCTACTTCCGCAAGACCGCGGGCCACGACACCGACGAGTTCTACGCGAACTCGGCGATCGGCGAGTTCTGGACCGGCCCGCGCCCCACGCTCGAGCAGGTGAGCGTCGAGCTCGGCATCGCGACGCGCGACCTCACCGAGTTCGAGTCGCGCCGGGGCGACCTCACCGAGACCGACCCGCAACTCGCGCAGGAACTCAGCGAGCTTCGACTCGTGAAGGATACGTGGGAGGTCGACGAGCTGCGTCGGGCGGTTGCAGCAACGTCGAACGGATTCGACGATATCCTCGCGCATCTCGACCGCGCCAGCGCGCATCCTCGTGGCGAGCGCGTCGTTGAGGGTGCGTTCCACGCCCGCGCACGCCTCGAGGGCAATCACGTCGGCTACTCCACGATCGCGGCGTCGGGCCCGCACGCCTGCTACCTGCACTGGTCGACAAACGACGGCCCCGTGCTCCCAGGCGACCTGATTCTCGTCGACGCCGGCGTCGAGGTCGACTCGTACTACACGGCCGACATCACCCGTACCGTGCCGATCAGCGGCACGTTCACGCCCGTGCAGCGCCGCGTCTACGAGGCCGTGCTGCGCGCCGCCGACGAGGCATTCGCGATAGTACGACCCGGTATCACGTTCCGCACCGTGCACGAGACGGCACTCGCTTCGATCGCGCGCTCCCTTGACGAGTGGGGCGGCATTCTGCCGATGTCGCTCGAAGAGGCGCTGAAGCCCGAGCACCAGCCGCACCGGCGGTACATGGTGCACGGCACGAGCCACCACCTCGGCCTCGACGTGCACGACTGCGCACAGGCACGACGCGAGATGTACCTCGACGGCGTGCTCGAGCCCGGCATGGTGTTCACGATCGAACCGGGGCTCTACTTCCACCCGGGCGACCTCACCGTGCCCGAGGAACTGCGCGGCATCGGCGTGCGGATCGAAGACGACATCGTCGTCACCGACACGGGCGCCGAGAACCTTTCGGCGGGCATCCCCCGCTCGGTGGCCGACGTCGAGGCCTGGCTCGCCAACCGCCCCTCCTAAGAAAAACACCAGTTCAGTGGTCGATTTTTGCTGTTTTGCGGCCGCAAAACAGCAAAGATCGACCACTGAACTGAGAGTGGATGGGCAGGGTTAGCGGGCGTCGTTCGTGTTGCGGATGCTGTTGACCAGCACCGAGACGAAGGCGAACAGCACGCCCGCGACCGGCCAGATAATCCAGCTGCGCCCCCAGGCATCCCAGCCGAAGCTCCACACGAGGAACACCGCGACGGTGAGGAGCCAGTAGGGCCCCGCGATTCGACCGATGATGCTGTTCGAGCGCTCCTGCTCGGGGCTGACCGGCGCAAACTCCCCGGCACCGAGCAGGCGGTCGAGCGAGGCACGGTGCACACCGGCGTGCACGAGCAGCGGCACACCCAACGCGACGCCGACGAACACGGTGGCCGCGCTGTAGCTCTCAACCCCGAGGCCCGAGAGAATCGGCGTCGCCGCAACCCCGAGAATGATCAGGATGACGCCCGCGGCAATCTGGAGGGCGAACCCGAGCTGGCCCCCATCGCGGCGGTGTTGCAGCTCGCGCTCGTAGTCGTCCGCGATCCGCACGCGCTTTTTCTCGAGCTCGCGAAATCGGTTCCCCGTAAACCCGCCGAGGATGAAGAAGCCGACGGCGACCGCGACAGTCACAAGGAAGATGCCGCCCGTGAGCCCGTCGGGCGCGAGGTCGCCCTCGTTCAGCAGGATCGTCGCGATGAGTCCGAGCATGATCACGACGATGCCGCCGCCGATCAGGAGCGCCATCGTCGTTCGGTCGCCGAGGAATCGCTCCCCGGCCTCGCGGCTCACGAACAGCGATTCGTCTGGGTCGTCGGCGCGATCGACCTGCTCCCGAATGCCGAGGTCGTCGGCGAGGTCGTCGAGGTTGCCAAACTGCGAGATCACGCGGCCGACGGCCTCGTGCTCGCTCACACCTTCGGCGAGGAGCTCCTGGTAGCGATCGAGACTCATCTGCTCGAGCTCGCCCCGGGCCCGCATCACCTCAGCAGTGCGCGGCAGTCCTCGGAACATGTGGTCGAGGTAGGTGGTGATGGCGTCCATGATTAGGCTCCCTGTTCCTGTGTGGACATGCGGTCATGCGGCAGGTCGTGAATGAAGCGGCGAATGAGGTCGACGGTGCGGTACCACTCGTCAACCTTCGCGCGGTAGTGGGCGACGCCCGCGTCGGTGAGGCGGTAGTAGGTGCGCGCCCGGCCGTGGGTCTGCCCACCTTTGAACGACGTGATGAGTTCGTTCTTCTCGAGTCGGCGCAGCGCCGAGTAGAGCGTGGTTTCTTTCAGCTCGTACTCCCCCTGCGCGAGCAGCTCGATGCGACGCGAGATCGCGTACCCGTACGACGGCTCTTCGAGCAGTGCCTCAAGCACGAGCACGTCGACGTAGCCGCGAATAACATCTGCGCTGATCATGCTGGCTCCTATGTCTGACGTAGTAGTTACCCTGTCACACGTACTACGTCAGGTCAAGTAATTCTTCAACGCCTCGCAACTTCTCCCCGGAAACGGCAGGTGCGCCGGCGGGAACTCGTGGTCCCACCGGCGCACCGTCTTGCCTCGCGTGCCGCGCCCGCTATGACTCGGGGCTCGCGTCGCCGCGCTCCTCGCGGCGACGCAGCTCGTCTTGCATCTCGCCGTACGTCTTCGGCGGACCCGCCGGTGCCGTTGGCGCCGGTGTCGCAGCTTCGCCTGCCCCCTGCGCGGTCGGCGTCGGGGCCTGCCCCGACGCACCAGCCTGCGGTTCGCCCGACGGCGGCACCGCGTGGCCGAACGGATGCTGTGGCACCTGCGAGGCGTGCGCCTGACCGTCGTGCAGGTGGTTGCCCGCGGCGCCCGCGCCCCGAAGGATCTCGGCGGCCTGACGCGCGATTTCGTTCGGCACGACGAGATCGAACCGCCCCGCAGTGAGCTGCATCGCTGAGGTGAATTCGCGCTTGTTCCGCGTGAACGTGTACACGACGAGCGACCAGATCACACCGAACGCGATCGAGAGCAGGAACACCCCGACGATCACGAGGAAGTCACTGATCGGGTTGACGATCATCCACATGAGCGACATGAAGAGGCCGATCATGACGCCGGTCATGACGCCGTTCAGCGCGGCGCGGCCAGCGCTCATCCGCCCCGTCACCCGCTCGACCGAGCGCAGGTCACTGCCGACGACCGAGATCTGGTTCACCGAGAACCCCTCGTTCGCGACGAGCGCGTCGACGGCGGCTTTCGCCTGCTCGTACGTCGAGTACGACCCAACGGACGTGCCCTGCGGGAGGGTGGGGAACTGTGAGCCGAGGCCGACGCCGGGAGATGTCATACCCGAATTATCGCGCCTCACCAGGTTAAGTTGCTGAGGGCGGCACTACGATTGGGCGAGTGAGTGCTTCGAAGGTTTTTGTTGCTCGCCTGGCCAATACTTCGGTGTTCGATCCGAATGGTGACCGGGTGGGCCGACTTCGCGATGTCATCGTGAACTACCGTTCGGAGCACGCCCCGCACGTCAATGGGTTGCTCGTCGAGCAGTCGGGCTCGCGCCGTCTCGTGTTTGTGCCGATGCAGCACGTCGTCGCGATCGGCTCGGCGCAGCTCATCGTCGAGTGGGATGAGATCGATCAGCGCACGTTCGAGCAGCGCGGCGAAGAGGTGCGCGTGCTCTCCGACCTGCTCGACCGCACGGGCGTGCTCGCGGACAAGCGCGTGCGCGCGACGATCGAAGACGTCGCGATCGAGGAGGACGACGCGGGCGACTGGTCGATCGGTGAGCTCTACCTGCGGCTCCCCCGCACCTCAAAGTTCACGTTCGGGAAGGCGCCGACGCGCCGCGCGACCTGGGACGAGCTCGAGCTCGACCTCGAGCCGGGCGAGGGCGCGCAGGCGACACAGTTTCTCACCGCGCACTCCGAAATGGAACCGAGCGACCTCGCGGATGCGCTGCTTGAGCTCCCGGAGGATCGTCGCCTCGCAGTGGTCGAAGAGATGCCCGACGAGCGCCTCGCCGACGTGCTCGAGGAAATGCACGAAGACGATCAGCTCGTGATCATTGAGCACTTCCCGCAGGAACGCGCGGCTGACGTGCTCGACCAGATGCAGCCCGACGACGCGGCCGACCTCATCGGTCGCCTCGACTCCGCGAAGTCGGCGGCCCTGCTCGAACTCATGGAGCCCGAAGAGGCCGAGGACGTGCGGATGCTCCTCGAGTTCGAGCCGAACACGGCGGGTGGCCTCATGACGACCGACCCGATCATCGTGTCGGCCGACGCGACGATCGCCGAGGCGCTCGTGCTCATTCGCCGCGCCGAAATCGCGCCCGCGCTCGCCACCGCCGTCTTCGTTACTGCCTCGCCGTACGAACCGCCGACCGGACGCTATCTCGGGCTCGTGCACTTCCAGCGGCTATTGCGCTACCCGCCGCACGAGCGCGTCGGTTCGATCCTCGACAACCGTGTCGAACCCGCGCACACGTCGACCCGAGACATCGATGTCGTGCGCTCACTCGCCCGCTACGACCTCGTGATTCTGCCCGTCGTTGACGACGATGACCGCCTCGTCGGTGTCATCACGGTCGATGACGTGCTCGACCACATCCTGCCCGACGACTGGCGCGCATCCGCCGCCGCCGACGAGCAGCGCGAGGTGGGGCCGATCACGTCGGCAATCACCCTGCCGACCCACCAGACGAATCCGACCCCGGTCGCCACCGAGGTGCGCAAGCGCCACGGCGGCACCGGCCGACCGCCGGGAGGTGACCGTGGCTGAAATCGACCGGAATGACGCGCTCCTGAGTCTTCCCAAGAGCGAGAAACCGTCGCGTCGCCGCTCCCCGAAGTCGAAGTCGCCGCGCGATCGCGGCGAGGCGAAAGACCAGCGGCAGGGCGACCTGCTCGGCCGAGTCATGGAAGCGATCGCCCGAGGGATGGGAACGCCCGCGTTCCTCATCATTCTCACGGTGTTCGTGGGCGCCTGGATTTCCTGGAACTCGCTCGCTCCTGAGGCCTGGCGCTTCGACTCGGCGGCGCTCGGCTTCATCGCCCTCACGCTCGCGCTCTCTCTGCAGGCCTCGTACGCGGCCCCCATGCTGCTGCTCGCACAGAACCGGCAGGATGACCGCGACCGCGTGCAGATCGAGCAGGACCGCCAGCGTGCCGAGCGCAACACCGCGGACCTCGAGTACCTGACCCGCGAGGTGGTCGCGCTTCGGATGCTCGTGAACGAGCTCGCGTCGAAGGACTTCATTCGCGCCGAGATTCGTGCACTGCTCGAAGACATCGAGGAGCTCGGTGACGTCGATGACATCGTCGAGCCGGGCGCAGGTTCCGCCAATGGGTCGGCGGCGACGGGCCGCGCGGCGACCGCGCCCGGCACCCGACCGTCGCCGCGTGATGACTAACCAAGCCTCCGAGACCGACCGGGTCGCGCGCATCCGTGCCGCGCTCGGCGAGGTCATCGATCCCGAACTGCGTCGGCCGCTCACCGAGCTCGACATGATTGGCGAGGTCACCGCCCCCGTCGGCGGCACCGCGACCGTCGAGCTGCGGCTCACGATCGTCGGTTGTCCCGCGGCAAGCCGCATCGAGCGCGAGGCTCGCGAGGCGATCGAGGGCGCGCTCGGCGACGAGCCGTACGACCTCAGCGTCGGCGTCATGACCCGCGAGCAGCGGGATGCGCTCACCCAGCGCCTGCGCGGCTCGCGACCCAAGACGCATCCGTTCGGCCCCGAGTCACTCACCCGCGTCATCGCCGTGACGAGTGGTAAGGGCGGCGTCGGCAAGTCGACGGTGACGGCAAACCTCGCGGCGGCGATGGCGGCCGACGGGCTCGCGGTCGGCGTCGTTGACGCCGACGTGTTCGGATTCTCGATTCCCGGGTTGCTCGGCATGCCCCCGGGCACCCAGCCGACGCAGGTCGGCGAACTCATGCTGCCGCCGGTCGCGCACGACGTGAAGGCGGTCTCGATCGGGATGTTCCTTCAGAATCCCGACGAGATCGTCGCCTGGCGCGGGCCGATGCTGCACCGCACACTCGAGCAGTTCCTGCGCGACGTGTTTTTCGGAGACCTCGACGTGCTGCTGCTCGATCTACCGCCAGGCACGGGCGACGTCGCGATCTCGCTCGGGCAGCTACTGCCCGGCAGCGAGGTGCTCGTCGTCACGACCCCGCAGCCCGCCGCGGCCGAGGTCGCGTGGCGGTCGGGGGCACTTGCGACCAAGACTGGGCAGCGGGTCGTCGGCGTCATCGAGACGCTCTCGCCGGCAGTCGGCCCCGACGGCGCGACGCTCGACCTGTTTGGTTCGGGCGGCGGCGAGCAGGTTGCCGAGCGGCTCCACGCGCCCCTCCTCGCGCAGGTGCCGATCTCGGGCGCGCTGCGTGCCGACGGTGACGCCGGCACCCCCGTCGTGCTCGCGCATCCCGACGATGCCGCCGCGATCGCCCTGCGCGATGCGGCACGAGCCCTGTCGCGGCGACCCCGCGGCCTCGCGGGTCGGTCACTCGGCCTTCGCCCCACATCCGCGAACTGACGGCAATTCGCGGCATTTCCGCTGGAAATGCCGCGAATTGCCGTCGGCTCGTGATGGAGTCCGCGACGATCTTCGCCCGGATGCCCGCCGCGGCTAGGTCGCTTCGTTATCGAAGGGCGCCTGGCCGGGCACGAGTTGCTCGGCCCCCGCGGAGCCCGTCATCGAGTTCGCCCAGGCCGGTTTGGAGTCGGTCGCCGGCTCCCCTGACTTCGTGGCGCCCGCAACCGCGGTCGCCGTCGCGCCGCCCACGGCGGCCGTGCCGGCGTCGTTCCAGGCGTCGCGCACGATACGGCGCGGGTCGTACTGGCGCGGGTCGAGCTTGCGCCAGTCTTCCTTGGTGAAGTCCTCACCGAGCTCGCTCGACACGCGTTCCTTCGTGTCATCGACCCAGTGACGGGCGCGCTTGACGAGGCCGGCGGCGCTCTCGGCAATCTTCGGCAGGCGGTCGGGGCCGAAAATGAACATGGCGATGATCCCGATCACGAGAATCTTCTCGAAAGTCAGTCCGCCCATACGCTTCAGGGTAGCCTGGTGCAATGGCCGAATTCGAACTGGCGAGGCGCTATCTCGACGAACAATCTGTCGAGACCAAGGCTCAGCTCGCGGCCCGACGCTACGCGCTCGCCGAGGGATTGCCGGCGCTGTCGCCGACGCTCTCGAGCCACCTCGCGTTTCTCGCCGCGGCGACGAGCGCGTCGCAGATCATGCAGATCGGCACGACCGCGGGCCAGTCAAGCTGCGCGTTCCACCGCGGCGCCCCCGAGGCGACGGTCACGTCAATCGACGACGACGCCGAGCGGCTCGATCAGGAGCGGCGAGCCCTCCTCCAGGCGGGCCACGCCCCCGCGTGGATCCGCAATATCAGCGGCGACCCGCGCATCGTGCTTCCCCGCATGAGCGAGTCGAGCTACGACCTCGTGCTCATCGCGAGCAACCTCGAACACATCGCGGCGCACCTGCAGCACGCGCTGCGCGTCATCCGCCCCGGCGGCAGCATCATCGCCCTCGACGCACTCAACTCTGGCCGTGTCGCCGACCCCGCGCGGCGCGACCCCGTCACCAACTCGCTGCGCGCGCTCATCCGCGAGTTCGAACGGCAGCCCGACCTCGTCTGCTCGGTGCTCCCGCTCGACGGCGGCGTGCTCCAGCTCACCACGCCGGCCCGCCGCTAAGACCCCGCCGCTCGGGCCCCGACGCTACGGCGGAAAACGGGGCGGGGCGCGCATCGCTCGGATACGCGCCCCGCGAGGTTGCCCCAACTGCGCTAGTTCGAGACGGCGCCCGAAAGCGCCGCAGCAAGCTCCTTGGCCTCGTCATCGTTCACCGACACCACGAGTCGTCCGCCACCCTCGAGGGGCACCCGCACGATGATCAGTCGACCCTCACGAACCGCTTCCATGGGTCCGTCGCCAGTACGCGGCTTCATTGCAGCCATGAGTCCTCTGCCTTCCGTAGATGTAAGAACGCTGTCCATTATCTCACTTCCCAGCAATGGCGCGGATGCGGCCGTCATAATCCCCCGCAAAACCATGCGATGGAATGATTTTGCTCGCGTGCGGGTTGCATCAAGTGGCAGGCGATAGTCTCGGTGAGGTCGCGTGAACGGCAAGTGTTTCCGACGGCCCACGTGACAACCGCGTCTCGCGAACTACGAAAGGAATTGCCTCATGGCTGAGTTCACCCTTCCCGATCTTCCTTACGACTACAGCGCGCTGGAGCCGCACATCTCGGGTCGCATCATGGAGCTGCACCACGACAAGCACCACGCGACCTACGTCAAGGGCGCGAACACCGCCCTTGAGCAGCTCGCGGATGCCCGTGACAAGGGCGACTTCGCGAACATCAACAAGCTTGAGAAGGACCTCGCGTTCAACGTCGGTGGCGTGAACAACCACTCGATCTTCTGGACGAACCTCACCCCCGACTACGCCGAGCCGACCGGCTCGATCAAGGAGCTCCTCGACAACGAGTTCGGTGGCCTCGAGAAGTTCCAGGCGCAGTTCACCGCCGCTGCCCTCGGCATCCAGGGCTCCGGCTGGGCCGTGCTCGGCCGTGACGACGCGACCGGCAACGTCTCGACGTTCCAGCTCTACGACCAGCAGGGCAACGTGCCCTTCGGCGTGACGCCGCTGCTCATGCTCGACATGTGGGAGCACGCGTTCTACCTCGACTACGTCAACGTGAAGCCCGACTACGTCAAGGCGTTCTGGAACATCGTCAACTGGGCGAACGTCGCCGAGCGTCTCGACGCCGCGAAGTAACCCGGTAAACAACGCGCGAAGGGCGGGTGGTGCGGCAGTTGCCGCGCCACCCGCCCTTTCTTGCTGCAGGGCTTCCGAATCAGCCCTTGAGCTGCGGGAAGTCGAGGTCGCGGTACTCGCCCTCGATGCGCTCGCCACGCTCCGCGAACTCGCGCTCGCGATTGCGCAGGTCAACGCGGCGGATCTTGCCACTCACCGTCTTCGGCAGCTCGGCAAACTCGACACGGCGCGCACACAGGTACGGCGGCAGGGTCTCGCGAGCATGGCGGAGGATCGCGAGGGCGACCGCGGGCCCGGGCTCGAACCCGCTCGCGAGCTGCACGTAGGCCTTCGTGATGAACTGGCGGGTGTCGTCGGGTGCGCCGACGACGGCCGCCTCGGCGACCGCCTCGTGCGTGATGAGCGCCGACTCGACCTCAAACGGCGACACCTTGAAGTCGCTCGACTTGAAAATGTCGTCAGTGCGGCCGACAAACGTGAGCATCCCGTCGTCGTCGCGCTCGGCGACGTCGCCCGTGTGGAACACGCCGCCAGCTCGGCGCTCGGCCGTCGCCGCGTCGTTGCCCGCGTATCCCGTCATGATCGACACCGGAACCCCGCCCGCGAGGTCGATGCACACCTCGCCCTCGACGCCGACGGCGTCGTTCGGCAGGCGCTCGCCCGTCGCCTGGTCGACGAGCACGATCTCGAGGCCCGGCAGCGCTCGCCCCATCGACCCGGCCTTGACGATGTCGCCGGGCGCGTTCCCCACCGCCGCGGTCATCTCGGTCTGGCCGTAGCCGTCACGAATCTCGAGGCCCCACCAGTCGCGGATGCGGTCGATCACCTCGGGGTTGAGCGGCTCCCCTGCCGAGATCGCCTCGTGCAGCCCGCGAGGCTTCTCGGTGCGGCCGTGCTTGATGAGCATGCGCCACACCGTCGGGGGCGCGCAGAACGTGTTCACGTCGGCGCGGTCGAGGTGTCGCAGCAGCTGTTCGGGGTCGAACCGGGCGTAGTTGTCGACGTAGATGGTCGCCTCGGCGTTCCAGGGCCCGAAGAACGAGCTCCACGCGTGCTTCGCCCAGCCGGGCGAAGAGACAACCATGTGCGTCTCGCCCGGCTGCACGCCGATCCAGAACATCGTGCTGAGGTGCCCGACGGGATACGAGCGGTGGGAGTGGATCACGATCTTCGGCTTCGACGTCGTGCCCGACGTGAAGTATGCGAGCGCGGGCTCGTCGCCGCCCGCACGGCGCGCGATCGGCGCATCCGATGCCGAACCCGCAGCCGCGTAGTCGAGCCGTGGGCGGGCGCCCTCGCCCGGGGCCGCGGCTTCGTTCGCGCCGGGCACCGTGATGACGCCGAAGTCCCCCGCGATGCCATCGAACTTCGCGGCATCGCCCGCGTCGGTGATGACCCACTTCGCGCCGCCGCGCCTCACGCGGTCGTCGAGGTCGTGCGGCGCGAGCACGGTCGCGGTCGGCATCACGACAGCACCGATCTTCAGCACGGCGAGCATCGACTCCCACAGCTCGACCCGGTTCGCGAGCATGAGCAGCACGGCGTCACCTGGCGCGACGCCGAGCTCGAGCAGCCAGTTGCCCACCTGGTTTGAGCGACGGCGCAGCCCGTCGAACGTGTACTTTGCCTCGCGCTCGTCATCTTCGACGATCCACAGCGCGGTGGCGTCGTTGCCCTGCGCGATGACGTCGAACCAGTCGAGCGCCCAGTTGAACTGGTCGCTCACCTCCGGCCAGGTGAATCGCTCGCGCGCCGTCGCGGCGTCGGTGCGGTGCGCAAGCAGAAGGTCGCGCGCGGCTCGAAACAGCGCGGTATCGGGGGTTCCCTCGGGTGAAGTGGAATGCATTGCGTCATTCTAGGTCGCCCAATGCGGAGTGGGCCGATGGCGTTGCGTGGGCCGAGGTGGCGAGTGGGCCGGAGCCTACGGCGGGGTCCAGTCGCGGCCGATGACGAACCACATCCAGTGCAGCCACAGCACCTGCGCGAGGAACGCGCCGAGCGAGACGAGCACGCGGTACAGCGGCGATCGCGGCAGCGCGACGACCGCCGCGGCGGGGAACAGCGGGAAAAGGATGCGGAAGGTCGATGACTGCGGGAAGAACACTGCGAAGATGTAGCTGAAGTAGGCAATGCTCCACAGCCGAATCTCGATACCGAAGCGGCTCAGCGTGCGCGACCCGAGCCACACCGCCATGAGTGCGACGATCGCGAGCACGAGGATCGCCCCCATGATCGGCCCGAACCAGAAGTCGGCGCCGTAGAACCACGAGGTGAACGGCGGCGTGTGTTCGCCTCCCGTGTAGTGGCGCCGCCAGGCAAACTCGGTCTCGAGGTACGCCTCGGGGAATCGGGTGACGACGCCCGCGATGATGAGCCAGGCGAGGCCCATGAGCCCCGAGAAGACCGCGACGCCCCAGAGCTGTTGCTGCTCACGCTTCGGGAACGCCTCGAGCCGCGCCCGATACCGGTTCCAGTAGCGATAGAGGATGTAGAGGAACAGGGTGAACGCCCACGCGAGCCCTGTCGGCCTCGTAAACGAGGCGATGGCGACGAGCGGAATCATCGCGAGCCACCGGCGATCGACGAGCTGCTGCAGCAGCACCGTGAGCATCCAGAAGTGGAGCGCCTCGGCGTAGCCCACCTGGAACAGCGGCGATACCGGGCCGATGCAGAGCAGGAACACCGCGAACATCGAGACGTTCTGGCTCGCGAACCGGCGCAGGAGCGAGAACAGCCCGTACGCGCATCCGAGGCCGGCGACGAGCGACACGAGCACCGTGCAGACCCCGAACGGCAGCGTCGTCACGATCGAGATTCCGCGCACGAGGAACGGATACACGGGCATGAACGCCCACGAGTTCTCGGTGACGAGCCCCTGCTCGTTGATGGGCAGATCGACGGGATACCCCGCCTGCGCAATGTAGCGGTACCAGTCGCCGTCCCAGATATTCGCGAACGTGAAGTAGTCGGGGTTCGCGGGCGTCTGCCAGGTCTCCTCCTGGTTGCCCGCGTAGATGAGCATGACGACGGTCGTCACGATGCGCGAGAACACGTAGATGAGCAGCACCTGCAGCCAGGCGGGCACGCGGCGCCAGGCACCGACCGCGGGCCCAAAGACGGGCTGCCGCGTGAAATCAAAGTCGTCGCGGGTGATGGCCGGCGACGTGTACCGCTCCGGGAGTTTCGGCAGCGCGGCGCGCACGCTCACGCGCTGGCTCCCGCCGGGGTACCGGATGCGCCCGTCAGCCAGGCGCGCAGGCCCGCCTCGACGGCGCGGATCTCGGCAAGCAGCACCCGTTCGTCGTCGGCGTGCGCCTTCTGCGGGTCGCCGGGGCCGTAGTTCACGGCCGGTACGCCGAGCGCGCTAAAGCGCGCGACGTCGGTCCAGCCCATCTTCGGCACGGCGTCGCCGCCGACGCTCGCGAGAAACGCCTGCGCGAGCGGTGCGTCGAGGCCGGGCCGGGCTGCTGGAGAGAGGTCGAGATACTCGAGCTCGAAGCCGTCGAATACCGACTCGAGGTGTGCCCGCGCCTGCGCGAGCGACTTGTCGGGGGCGAACCGGTAGTTCACGTGCACGCGGCACTCGTCGGGAATGACGTTGCCGGCGACCCCGCCGCGAATACCGACCGCGCTGAGGCCTTCACGGAACGTGAGCCCCTCAACCGGTACCTCGGCCGGCGTGTAGTCATCGAACCGACGCAGGATCTCCCCCGCGGCGTGCACGGCGTTCTCGCCGGTCCACCAGCGCGCCGAGTGGGCGCGTCGGCCGCGGGTGATGACCTCGGCACGGATCGAGCCGTTGCAGCCGCCCTCGACGCGGGCGTTCGTCGGCTCCCCGAGAATCGCAAAGTCGGCCTCAAAGAGTTCTGGATGCGCGGCGGCGAGCTTCCCGAGCCCGTTGCGCTCCGCCGACACCTCCTCGTTGTCATACCAGAGCCACGTGACGTCCACGACCGGTTCGGTGAGTTCCGCCGCGAGCTTCAACTGCGCCGCGACGCCGGCCTTCATGTCGACCGTGCCACGCCCCCAGAGGTACTCGCCCGGCTTCGTGCCGGGCGCATCCTCGGCTGCCTGTTCGGGCGAACGTGTCTCGTACCGGGTCGGCAGGTTGTCGTTGATCGGCACCGTGTCGACGTGCCCCGCAATCGCGACACGCTGCCCGCGCCCGAGCTCGGTGCGCGCGGCAAGCGTGTTGCCGAACCTCGTCACCGTGAGGTGCGGGAGCCGCCGCAGTGCCTCCTCGATCGCATCGACGAGGCGAGACTCGTCGCCCGACTCGGAGGGGACGTCGCAGATGGTCTGCGTGAGGTCCACAACGTCTGCGGTGAGGTCGAGCGATCCATCCGACGTGAGAGCGGGCATGCACTCCAGTCTAGGGCTTCGACCACGGGTGAGGTCTGGACGCCTGGCACCTCGCGAGGCTGCGCGTTCTCGGTAGGCTCGTGGGCATGACCGAAACCCCAGCCGCCTCTGCCGACTTCCCCGCCGACGCCACCACCGCATCCACTCGCCGCGCGTGGGGCGACGGACTCGCCACCTTCACCGACGACGGCGTCATGCTCGACTGCTGGTTCCCAGCTCCCCAGCTCGGCACCGTGCCGGAGGGGCGCGACCGGTCGATCGCGCCGCGTGAGCTCGAGGATGCGGCGGGCATCGACGCGCGCCGCGGCGTGCGCCAGACGCCGGTGTTCGTGGAGATCGACCTCGACGCGCCGGTCGCCTCGACTCAGGATGCCTACCTGCGCCTGCACCTGCTCTCGCACCTGCTCGTGCGCCCGAACGAGCTGAGCCTCGACGGGGTGTTTGGGCACCTGCCGACGAACGCCTGGACGGCCGTGGGCCCGACGAGCCCCGAATTCGCGGCGACGCGACGTGCGACCCTGCGCCGCGAGGGCATTCAGGTGTACGCCGTCGACAAGTTCCCCCGACTGCTCGACTACGTGATCCCCGCCGGCGTGCGCATCGGCGACGGCGGTCGCGTGCGGCTCGGCGCCCACCTCGCGCCCGGCACGGTCGTGATGCACGAGGGCTTCGTGAACTTCAACGCCGGAACGCTCGGCGCCTCGATGGTCGAGGGCCGGATCTCGCAGGGCGTCGTCGTCGGCGAGGGCAGCGATATCGGTGGCGGCGCCTCGATCATGGGCACGCTCTCGGGCGGCGGCACGCAGCGCATCACGATCGGCGAGCGCTCGCTGCTCGGCGCGAACTCTGGCGTCGGCATCTCGATCGGCGACGACTGCGTCGTCGAGGCCGGGCTCTACGTCACCGCCGGCACGAAGGTGCGCCTGCCCGATGGCGAGTCGGTCAAGGCGGTCGAACTCTCGGGCGTCGCGAACATCCTCTTCCGTCGCAACTCCCTCTCTGGCGCGGTCGAGGCGGTCACCCGCGACGGCCGCGGCATTGAGCTCAACTCGGCCCTGCACTAACCACTCGCACGGCACGCGCCCGCGAAGGCAAACGGCTCGGCCCCCAGTCAAAACTGGGGGCCGAGCCGATTGCGTTGGTTGTCAGCGCCTAGCGCGTGATGAAGGTACGCCCCTCGGGATACGCGCGCTCGGTCTCGCCCGTGTAGAGCTGCTGCGGGCGACCGATCTTCGACTTCGGGTCGAGGTTTTGCTCGCGCCACTGGGCGATCCAGCCGGGCAGGCGACCGATCGCGAACAGCGGGGTGAACATGCGGGTCGGGAAGCCCATCGCCTTGTAGATGATGCCCGTGTAGAAGTCGACGTTCGGGTAGAGCCGGCGCTCCTGGAAGTAGTCGTCATTGAGCGCGACCTGCTCGAGCTCCATCGCAATCTCGAGCAGCGGGTCTTTGACACCAAGCGCGGCGAGCACCTCGTCGGCCGACTCCTTCACGAGCTTGGCCCGCGGGTCGTAGCTCTTGTAGACGCGGTGGCCGAAGCCCATGAGCCGCACGCCGTCTTCCTTGTTCTTCACGCGCTGGACGAAGCGGTCGACACCCTCGCCCGAGTCGCGGATCTCACCGAGCATCGTGAGCACAGCCTCGTTCGCGCCGCCGTGGAGCGGGCCATACAGGGCCGAGATCCCGGCCGAAATCGAGGCGTAAATGTTCGCCTCGGTCGAGCCGACGAGGCGCACGGTCGACGTCGACGCGTTCTGTTCGTGGTCGGCGTGGAGAATCAGCAGGCGGTCGAGCGCCCGCGAGAGTACCGGGTTTACCTCGTACGGCTCGGCGTAGTTGCCGAAGTTCAGCTTGAGGAAGTTCTCGACGAAGCTCAGTGAGTTGTCGGGGTACATGAACGCCTGGCCGATGGACTTCTTGTGCGCGTAGGCCGCGATGACGGGCAGCTTCGCGAGCAGGCGAATCGTGTTGATCTCGATCGCCTCGGGGTCTTTCACCGAGAGCGAGTCTTCGTAGTACGTCGCGAGGGCCGCGACGGCGCTCGACAGCACCGACATGGGGTGCGCGCTGAACGGCAGCGCGTCGAACAGCATCTTGAGGTCTTCGTGAAGCAGCGTGTGGCGGGTCACCCGGCGCTCGAAGTCGTCGTACTCCGACTCGCTCGGCAGCTCACCGTAGATCAGCAGGTAGGCGACTTCGAGGAACGTTGACCCCTTCGCGAGCTGCTCGATGGGATACCCGCGATATCGGAGGATGCCGTTGTCACCGTCGATGTAGGTGATGTCCGACTGCGTCGACGAGGTGTTCACGAACCCGTAGTCGAGGGCCGTGTACCCGGTCTGCTTCATGAGGGTCGACACGTCGAACGCGCCGCGGCCTTCGCTGGCCGCAAGGATCGGGAATTCGGCAGTGCCACCGGGGTAACTGAGGGTCGCAACATTCTTTGGTGCGTTGGGCTGCGCGTTCTGCTCGCTCACAAAACCTCCTGGATAGGTGGGGCAAGGCTGGCACCTTTTCCGCTGGTGGCGGGCAGCGCCTCAACTAGCCTACTCGGTCGCCAGTTGTGTTCACGGCGTGCACAACAGGTCCCCGCAAGTGATTGACGTTCACTACAACGCGTGCTGACGAAGTCGCCACGCGGCCTCAGAAATCGCGGCGTCGGGGGCCGTGAGCGTGAGCCGAACGTGCCCGCTTCCCGCATCCCCGTAGAACTCTCCCGGGCCCGTGAGGATCGCGAGCTCGGCGAATGCCGCGACGGTCGACCAGCAGTCTTCGCCCCGCGTCACCCAGAGGTACAGCCCCGCCTCGGAGTCGTCGATGCGCAGGCCCGCGTCGCGCACGGCGGGGGCGAGCACCTCGCGACGCGACTCGTACCGTTCGTACTGTTCGCGCGCATCCGCGGTGTCGCCGAGTGCAACCGCAAGGGCGTGCTGCACGGGCGACGGCATCATGAGGCCTGCGTGCTTGCGGCCGACGAGCAGCTTCGCGAGCACCTCCGCGTCGCCCGCAACATAGGCGGCGCGGTACCCGGCAAGGTTCGAGCGCTTCGACAGCGACGAGCACGCGAGCACGCCCGTGTGGTCGTCGCCCACCACGTCGGGGTCGAGAATCGACGGGATGCGCCGATCGGCCCAGGCATCCCACCCGAGCTCGGCGTAACACTCGTCGTTGATGATGATGGCCCCGAGCTCACGCGCCCGCGCGACGGCTCGACGGAGGAAGTCCGCGTCGAGGACGCGCCCCGTGGGGTTGCCCGGCGAGTTCAGCCAGACCAGCTTCGTGTGCGCGGGCCAGTCGTCGGGGTCGTCGGCCCGCACGAGCTCCGCGCCCGCGAACACGGCGCCCATCTCGTAGGTGGGGTACGCGACCTCGGGCTGCACGATCGCGTCACCGGCGCCGATACCGAGGAAGAACGCGGCCGAGGCCACGAATTCCTTCGACCCGACCGTGAGCAGCACATCGTCGCGGGTGAGCCCCGGAACACCGCGGTCGCGCGCGAACCACTCGGCCACCGCATCCCGTGCCTCGGCCGTACCGGCAGTGGTCGGATACCCGTGCGCGTCGGTCGCCTCGACGAGCGCGTCGCGAATGCGCTGCGGCGTCGGGTCGACGGGCGAGCCCACCGTGAGGTCAACGACGTCGACCCCGAGCTCGGCCGCGCGTTCGGCGGCACGGGTACGGATAGGGTCGAGGCGATCCCACGGATACGCCGGCAGCGCCTGCAGCCCCACGCCTACTCCTCGCCCTGCGGCGGGAGCGCCGCGATCATCGGCACGTCGAAGCTCTGCGGGCCGAGCTTCGCGGCGCCGCCGGGCGACCCGAGCTCCTCAAAGAAATCGACATTCGCCTGGTAGTAGTCGGCCCATTCCTCCGGCAGGTCATCCTCGTAGTAAATGGCCTCGACGGGGCACACCGGCTCGCACGCGCCGCAGTCGACGCATTCGTCGGGGTGGATGTACAGCGACCGTTCACCCTCGTAGATGCAGTCAACCGGGCATTCATCAACGCACGCGCGGTCTTTGACATCGACACAGGGCAGGGCGATCACGTAGGTCACGACGCTCAGGGGCTCCTCGGGGGTCGGGGGGGGACGGATGCGCGTGCGACGACGCGCGTCACCTCCGAGTTTATCCCGCCGAGGCGTCGCGCTGGCGCTTCGCGCCGCGCAGGTCGGGCCAGATCACGGGGCCGAACGCTGCGATCGCGCTGCCGAACGTCCACAGCTCACCGACGCCGAAGCCCGACGAGCTCGCGGGCACGAGCACCGAGTGCTCAGCGCCCGACAGGCTGAGGACGAATACCGCGACCACAACGCCGATCGCGAAGGCGAGCGTCCAGGTGCGCTCGCCGAGGTACGCCCGCAGGCCGACGCCCACGAACAGCACCGCGACGAGCGCGCCGACGAGGCCGAGCCAGAGGTCGACGCCGCCGACCTCGACACGGGCGCGGTGCGCGACCGTGCCGATCGCCCCCGCAAGCACCCCGAAGACGAGGTATGCGGCGAACGATCCGACCCGCTCGAGCACCTGCCGTGCGCGCATCCGTCTACGCCTCGCCCCGCTTCGCCCGCGATGCCGCGCGAGCGCGCGTCGTCGCGTCGAGGTTGATCTTGCGAATGCGCACCTTCTCGGGCGTCACCTCGACACACTCGTCTTCGCGAGCGAACTCGAGCGACTCCTCGAGTGTGAGCTGGCGCGACGGCGTGAGCTTCTCAAGCTCGTCGGCGGTCGACGAGCGCATGTTCGTGAGCTTCTTTTCCTTCGTGATGTTCACGTCCATGTCGTCGGCGCGCGAGTTCTCGCCCACGACCATGCCCTCGTACACCTCGTCGGTCGGCTCCACAAAGAACGACATGCGCTCCTGCAGCGCCATCATCGCGAACGGCGTCGCAACACCGGCGCGGTCGGCAACGATCGAGCCGTTCGTACGGGTCGTGATCGTGCCGGCCCAGGGCTCGTACTCGCCGGCGATCGAGTTGACGATGCCGGTGCCGCGAGTGATCGTCATGAACTCGCTGCGGAAACCGATGAGGCCGCGAGCGGGCACCGTGAACTCCATGCGGATCCAGCCCGAACCGTGGTTCTCCATCGAGTCCATGCGGCCCTTGCGCGCCGCCATGAGCTGCGTGATCGCGCCGAGGTGCTCCTCGGGCACGTCGATCGTCGCGTGCTCGAACGGCTCGTAGGTCTTCCCATCGATCTGGCGCGTCACGACCTGCGGCTTGCCCGCCGTCAGCTCGAAGCCCTCGCGGCGCATGTTCTCGATGAGAATCGCGAGCTGCAGCTCGCCGCGGCCCTGCACCTCCCACGCGTCGGGCCGGCCGATGTCCTGCACGCGAATCGAGACGTTACCGATGAGCTCGCGGTCGAGGCGATCCTTCACCATGCGCGCCGTGAGCTTGTGGCCCTTGACCTTGCCGACAAGCGGCGAGTTGTTCGTGCCGATCGTCATCGAGATCGCGGGCTCGTCGATCGAGATCTGCGGGAGCGGGCGCACGTCGTTGAGGTCGGCGATGGTGTCGCCGATCGTGATGTCTTCGATGCCCGCGATGGCGACGATGTCGCCCGGGCCCGCCGACTCGGCCGGCACTCGGTCGAGGCCCTTCGTCTCGAGCAGCTCGGTGACGCGCACGTTGCGGGTCTCGCCCTCGTGCACCCACGCGACGGTCTCGCCCTTGCGGAGCGTGCCGTTGTGGATGCGCAGCAGGGCGAGGCGGCCGAGGAACGGCGACGAGTCGAGGTTCGTCACGTGCGCCTGCAGCGGGGCGCCCTCTTCGTAGGTCGGGGCCGGGATGTTCTCGAGAATCGCCTTGAACAGCGGCTCGAGGTTGTCGTTGTCGGGCAGCTCGCCGTTCGCCGGCTGCGTGAACGACGCGGCGCCGGCGCGGCCCGAGGCGTAGAGCACGGGCAGCTCGAGCAGCGAGTCGATGTCGAGGTCGGGCACCGCGTCGGCGAGGTCGCTCGCGAGGCCGAGCAGGAGGTCCTGCGACTCCCCCACGACGTCGTCGATGCGCGCATCCGGCCGGTCGGTCTTGTTCACGAGGAGGATCACGGGCAGCGTCGCCTCGAGTGCCTTGCGGAGCACGAAGCGGGTCTGCGGCAGCGGGCCCTCCGAGGCGTCGACGAGCAGCACAACGCCGTCGACCATCGAGAGCGCGCGCTCGACCTCGCCGCCGAAGTCGGCGTGGCCCGGGGTGTCGACGACGTTGATCGTCACGGGACCCTCGGGCGCGTGCTCGCCGTCGTAGCGAATCGCGGTGTTCTTCGCGAGAATCGTGATGCCCTTCTCGCGCTCGAGGTCGTTCGAGTCCATCACCCGGTCTTCGCCCTCGTGGGCGGAGTGCGCACCGAAGGTTCCGGTCTGCTTGAGCATTGCATCAACAAGCGTGGTCTTGCCGTGGTCAACGTGGGCCACGATGGCGACGTTACGGAGATCCTGTCGGCGGGCGAGGGGTGAAGTCATACGCGAAAGCTTTCGTTCTTGCAAGAGGCGGACGCTTCAGTCTACGCGTACCGGGAAACGGCGGCTGCGCGGCGTCGTGTGATCTCTAGAAAATGTCGGGAAACAGGGCCAGCGCGAGTGGATACCCGAGAAACGACGCCGCGTCGAGCAGAAAGTGGGCGATGACAAGCGGGAGCACACGGCTACGCCTCGGTTCAGTGCTCGGCTGCCCGGGCTGCGGCTTCGGACGCAGGAGCCAGAGGAACGCCGAGGCGAACACGATGCCCATGACGACGTTACCGAGCGCCATCGGCACGCCCTGATAGAGGTGGTACGAGCCGCGCAGGAGGGCGCTCGCCGCGACGATCGCCACCGGGTGCCACCCGAGCGCGCGCAGGCGCAGCGCGAGGTAGGCGACGACGATGACCTCTTCGACGAGCGCCGCGCGCACGGCCGCGAGGAGCAGCGCGATGACGGTGTCCCATTGGAACGTTGGGTCGCCCGCGACCACTTGCACCGTGAGGCCGAGCAGGCGCGAGACAGCGTAGAGCGCGAGTCCGGGCACGCCGATCGCGGCGGCGAGCAGTGCGCCGCGGCCGAGGTCGCCCGCGCTGCGCCAGCGCAGCCCAAGCCGCGCGAAGCCGGTCTCGCGCCGGCTCCAGAGCAGCCAGATGACGAGCGCGACGGGCGCGATACCGGCAAAGAACCGCACGACCCGCGTCAGCGTATCCAGCAGCGCGGTGTCAGAGACCACCGGGTTGAGCTGCGTTTGCGCGTCGGAGATCGGCGCCGGCGCGAGGGCGAGTTCGACGAGGTCGAGCACCGCGTAGAGCGCCGACGGCAGTAGCGAGAGTGAGAGCACGATCGCGATCTCCCACCACACGCGCTGTCGCGTACCCCGCATATCCACCTCGCCACCCTACTTCTCCCGCACTCACCCCCAGTTGAGAGGTCGATTGTTGCTGTTCTGAAGCTTCAGAACAGCAACAATCGACCACCGAACTGCGGGGGTGTGGATTGGCGGGGTGGGGTTTTCGGCGACGGGGATACGGTGCGCGCATGAAGCTGCCAAAACCACTCCCGCTCGGGCTGCCGGAGCACGGCTTCACGGTCGCCGCCGCGACGAGCATCGGCGTCACGCCAGCCCAGCTGCGCCATCCGCGGCTCGCCCGGCCGTTTCACGGCATGCGTGCGACCGAGCTGCCGGGCGACCTGCTCGCGAAGTGCCACAGCTATGCACCAAACGTGCGCGCGAACGAGGCATTTTCGGGGCTCACGGCGGCGGTCATCTGGGGGCTCCCGACGCCCTCGCGCTGGGTCGCAGCTCGCCACGTGCCCGAGCTCGTCGTGCCGAAGTCGGCAGCACGGGCGCGCAGCGACGGGCTGAAGCCCAGGCGCATCCTCGACTCACGCTTCGAGCGCGTGCTGCACCTCGGCCTGCCGGTCGTGCCGCCGCTGCTCGAGTTCCTCACGTCGTGCCGTGATCTCGGCCCGATCGAGGCGACGATGATGGCCGACGCGCTGCTCGCCGAGGCGAGCCACTACCCCGGGCTCACGATTGACGATCGCCCGCTCGTCACCGAAGACGAGCTGTACGCCGCGCTCAAGACGTGGCGACGCACGCCGGGCATGTCCGTGTTGCGGCAGGCGGTCGAGCGGATGCGCGCCGGCGTCGAATCGCCGATGGAGACGCGGCTGCGGTGCAAGCTCGCCGACGCGGGGTTCGATTGCCTCGAGATTCAGCCCGAGATCACCCTGCCCGACGGCACGAGGTTCCGGGCCGACCTTGGGCACCGCGAATCGGGCACGTACCTCGACTACGAGGGCGAGCATCACTGGGCCGATGACACCACGATTCGCGCCGACCTCACGCGAACGCGGCTGCTGCAGTCGCTCGGCCTGCGCCACATTCGCCTCACGAAGGACGATTTCGAGCCCGCCCCGTGGGGTTCCCTCGTCGCGGAGCTCGCCCGCCGCCTCCCCCGCACCAACAGTTGAGTGGTCGAATGTTGCTGTTCTGAAGCTTCAGAACAGCAACATTCGACCACTCAACGGGAGGGGGGTGGAGGGGTGGGGACTAGCCGAGCTTGTCCGAGCCCTCCACGTAGCCGACCATCGTCCAGTCGGTAACCGACTCGAAGCCGGGCGCACCGTAGTTCGCCAGGTCGGGGTTCGTGACGATGAAGTCGTACGCCTGGAACAGCGGCAGGTTACCGGCAACCTCCCAGACCATCTTGTCGGCCTCGTTCTGCAGGGTCACCTGCTGGTCGGCGTCGGTGGTCGCGTTGAGCTCGTTGAGCACCTCGTCGAGCTCGGGGGTACCGACCTGCGAGAAGTTCTGCTCCCCGTCCGAACGCCAGATCGAAACGCTCGAGGTCGGGAACGGGTTGCCCGCCCAGCCGAACAGCGTCACGTCGTAGTCACCGGGAATGACGTACTTCGAGAAGAGGTCGGTCGGCGGCACCTGCTCGATCTTCAGCTCCATACCGGCAGCCTTGAGGTTCTCGGTCGCGATCGGCGCAACGGTGCCGTTCGTCTGCGAGCCCGCGTTGTAGACGTAGCGGATGGTCAGGCGCTCGCCGTCCTTCGCGTAGTAGCCGTCGTCGCCCATCGTCCAACCGGACTCCTCGATGAGCTCCTTCGCCTTCTCGACGTCGGCGGTGCCGTAGTCGCCAGCGTTGTCCTCGTAGCCGTTCTGGTTCTGCACGAGGAGGTGGTTGCCGAGCAGTTCGTCAGCCATGCCGTCGGGGTACGGCATCGTGCCGTTGAGCGCCTGGAAGATGCTCTTGCGGTCGATCGCGTACATGAACGCCTGACGCAGGTTCTGGTCGGCGAGAATCTGGCCCTCGCCACCGTTCAGCGTGAAGTGGGTCCAGTCGGGGCCGGCGGCCGAGCGGAGGTCGGCTTCGCCCGACTCCACCTGCGGCGCGACGACGGTGTAGACCGCCTGCACGCCCGCGTCGATCACGTCGAGCTGGCCATCCTGGAACGCGGTCGCGCTCGCCTGCGGGTCTTCGTACGTGGTCCACGAGATGCGGTCGAGGCGAGCCTGACGGTCGCCGTTCCAGTTCTCGTCGGGCACCATCGTGACGACCTTGTTCGCGAGGTCGGCCTTCTCGATCTTGTAGGGGCCCGCGGTCACGAGGGGCTCTTCGATCCAGCCCTCGTTGAACATTTCGGCCGACTCGACGAGCGCGTCGGGCATGACCTGCGCGAGGCCCTGCCAGTCGGCGTAGATCTCGCCTTCCTTGAGGGTGATGATCGCGGTCTGCTCATTGTCGCCCTGCTCGACGGTGTCGACGAGGTTGAAGCCCTCGCGCGAGGCGACGTTGAAGTCGGGGTTGACCATGGCCTCGACGCCGTTCTTCACCGACGTCCAGTCGATCGGCGTGCCGTCCGACCAGGTCAGGCCCTCCTTGAGCACGACCTCGACCGTCATCGGCGACTCATTCGTGAGCTCGAGGCTCTCGGTGTAGAGGTCGTTCGCGATGATCTGGCCGTCGGCAGTGTACGTGTACAGCGACGGGTAGATGGCCTCCATGATGTTCGTGGTGTTCACCTCGTTCCCGTCGCTGTGGAACGTGTTGAAGTTTGCCGGATAGGCGTTGATGCCAAGGCGGAGGGTTCCGCCCTCGCCGACCGCGTCATAGTCCTGTGCGTTGATGTCGTTCTGTCCGATTTCGATGTGTTCGCCACCGGAACCGGAAGTGTTGCTGGGGTCTTCGTCAGCACGCGAGCAGCCGGTCAGTACAAGACTGAACGCCGCAATCGCCGCAATGCCTCCGAGAATCCGCTTCTTCATGGTGCCTCCTTATGAGAGCGCGGTCGGAATTTCTGTAGGGGTAGGTTCGTACTCTGCGGTCAGCTCGGGGTAGTAGCACGCGACCGCGTGGTCGCGCTCCCCTCGAGCCTCGAGCGGAGGCATGCTGCTATCGCACTGTTCACGCTGCGCATCACTAAGCAGGTGCTGGTACACGTAGCAACGGCTGACGAACCGACAGCCGGTCGGTGTGTCAGCGGGCGACGGCAGGTCGCCGCTGAGCACGATTCGTTCCCGTTCCCGCTCCACCTTGGGGTCGGGAATCGGAATCGCTGAGAGCAGGGCGCGGGTGTACGGATGCGACACCTCACCCGCGAAGACTTGCTCGGTTTCGCCGAGCTCGACGATCGTGCCGAGGTACATGACGGCGATGCGATCGGAGATGTGCTGCACGACCGAGAGGTCGTGCGACACGAAGAAGTAGCTGAGCCCGAGTCGGTTCTTCAGGTCGTCGAGCAGGTTGATCACACCGGCCTGAATCGACACGTCGAGCGCCGAGACGGGCTCGTCGAGCACGATGAGCCGGGGGTCACAGGCGAGCGCGCGGGCGATACCGACGCGCTGGCGCTGCCCGCCCGAGAACTCGGTGGGGTACCGCGACGCCTGCTCGGGCAGAAGCCCGACCGTCTTCAGCAGCCAGTCGACGCGATCATCCATCTGCTGCCGAGTGAACTTGTGCACCTCCATGGGCTCGCGGAGGATGTCGCCGATCGGCATGCGCGGGTCGAGCGACGCCATCGGGTCTTGGAACACCATCGCCATCTGGGCGCGCAGCTCGAGCTTCTCGCGGCGGCTGAGCGTGCCGACGTCGCGACCATCGATGCGGATGCTCCCGGCCTGCGGCTTAAGGAGCTTCATGATTTCCATGATCGTCGTGGTCTTGCCAGAGCCCGATTCGCCGACGAGCGCGAGCGTCTCGCCCTCACGAAGGTCGAGCGTGACGCCGTCTACGGCACGCACTTCGCCGACCTTGCGGCGCACGAGGGCGCCCTTCGTGAGCGGATACACGCGCTCGACGTTGTCGAGTTCGAGCACGACGTCGCGCTCCTCGCGCGGGGTGCGGATCTTCGACTCGGCGATCTCGGGCCGCGGGAAGATTTCCTCCCCCGCGACGAGCTCGTTGCTGTGGTGGCAGGCCGCGAGGTTGCCCTCGACGTTCGTCGGCTCGAGGTCGGGCTCAACCGTGTGGCAAAGGTCGGTCGCGATCGGGCACCGGGCCGCGAACGGGCACCCCTGGGGCAGGCGCACGAGCGATGGCGGGGTGCCCTCGATCGGGGTGAGCGGGCCCTGGTTGATGTTGTCGATGCGGGGCACCGACGCGAGCAGTCCCTTCGTGTACGGCATGCGCGGGTCGGCGTAGATCGAGTCGACGTCGCCGAACTCGACCGCCTTGCCCGCGTACATCACCATGATGCGGTCGGCGAATCCACTCACGACGCCGAGGTCGTGCGTGATGAGCACGGTCGCGGCCCCGGTCGCCTCTTGCGCGGTCTCGAGGAGGTCCATCACCTGTGCCTGGATCGTCACGTCGAGGGCCGTGGTCGGCTCGTCGGCGATGATCAGCTCGGGGTCGTTCGCGATCGCCATCGCGATCATCGCGCGCTGGCGCATGCCGCCCGAGAACTCGTGCGGGTACGACTTCGCGCGCAGCTTCGCGTTCGGGATCCCCACGGCGTCGAGCAGCTCGACCGCCCGCTTGTCGGCAGCCTCGCGCGATACTCCCTTGTGAATCATCACCGTCTCGGCGATCTGATCGCCGATGCGGTAGACCGGGGTGAGCGCCGAGAGCGGGTCTTGGAACACCATCGAGACGGTCTTGCCACGCAGCTTCGACAGCTCGACGTCGCTCTTCGTGAGGAGTTCTTCGCCCTTGAGCCGAATCGACCCCGACACCTTGGCGGAGCCCGGCAGCAGGCCCATGACCGCGAGGGACGAGACGGACTTGCCGGAGCCCGATTCGCCGACGATCGCGAGCGATTCGCCGCGGCGCACCGAGTAGCTGAGGTTGCGTACCGCCTGCACGGTGCCGGCCTCGCTCGGGAACGAAACCGACAGGTCGGCGACTTCAAGCACCGTGTCGGTGGCCGTCGTGGATTGCAGAGTTTGAGTCGTTGTCATGATTAGTGGCCCCGTCCGCTCGTCGGGTCAAGCGCATCCCGCAGTGACTCGCCGACCATGTTGATCGAGACGACGAGCAGTGCGAGCACGATCGCAGCTGGCACCCACGTGTGCGGGAACGCGATGTTGTAGCCCTGCAGCACGGAGCCGAGGGAGAAGTTCGGGTAAAGGATGCCGAAGCCCAGGAACGAGAGGCCGGTTTCGGCAAGGATCGCGCCGCCGACCCCGAGCGTGGTGTCGATGATCATCCACGACGAGATGTTGGGGATGATGTGGCGCATGATGATCTTGCGGTTCGGCACGCCCATGAACTTCGCGGCCTGCACGTACTCCATGTTCACGAGCCCCTGCGTGAGGGCTCGGAGCACACGGGCCGTGAGCATCCACGAGAAAATCGCGAGCAGCGGCACCATGAGAATCCAGTGCGCGCCCTGCAGGATGGGGCTGAGCAGCAGCATCATGAGCAGCGAGGGCACGACGAGCAGGAAGTTGATGAGGTTGACGACGCCCCAGTCGAGCGCGCCGCCGAAATAGCCCGCAAGCGTGCCGAAGAAGGCGGCGAGCACCGTCACGACGATTGCCGTGCCGAAGCCGACGACGAGCGAGATGCGCAGGCCGACCATGATCTGCGCGAAGAGGTCTTGCCCCTGCGCGTTCGTGCCGAGCCAGTGGTACTGACTCGGGCCCTTGAGCTGGTTCGCGTAGTCGTACTCGATCGGCGTGTACTGGTACACCATCGGCATGAAGATCGCCGCGAGCACCAGGAGCACCAGCACGCTGCCGCCGATCCAGAACGACGGCATGCGGCGCATGCGGCGCCACACGAGGGTGCTGCGGCCGACCGCGGTGCGGCGGGTCATCGGCTCGGTGAGAGCGCCGACCTCGGTGTCGGACTGGCCGAGGTTGATGACGTCGGTCTCGGAGTCGGTCGCGGTGACGTTCGGCACCGAGACGCCGGTCTGCGAGGGTCCGGAGCTGTTGCGCTTGCTACGTGCCATGTTGATCACCGGATCCTCGGGTCGAGTACGGCCTGGATGAAGTCGGCCAGCGTCGCCGCGAGCAGCGTGAGGATAGCGCTGTAGAGCACCACCGCGGCCGTGCCGTTGATGTCGGCGATCTGCATCTCGACGAGGGCCCAGTTGCCGATGCCCTGCCAGTTGAACAGGCGCTCGACGAAGAACGAACCGGTGAAGGCGCCCGCGAACGCGTAGGCGAAGTACTGCCCCATCGGGATCAGCGCCATGCGGAAGCCGTGGCGCCGCATCGCCTTGCCCTTCGTGAGACCCTTCGCGCGAGCGGTTCGGAGGTAGTCGGCGCCGAGCACGTCGAGTGTCGTCACCTTCATGTACCGCGAGTAGCTCGCGATACCCATGAGCGCGAGCGCGAGGGTCGGCAGCACGAGCGCCTTGAGCTGGAACGAGATGTCGTCCCAGCTGCCGGGCACCGCGTTCGGGTCGATCGCGTTCACCGAGGGGAACCCGAACCCGGTCACGCCGCGCATCGCCATGTTCGCGCCCTGGAAGCAGAGGATGATCACGGGAGTCGGCAGCGCGAGCACGACGAAGCTGAGGAGCGACACCGTGCGGTCAGTGAAGGTGCCGCGCTTGACCGCCGACCAGGCCCCGAGGGCGACGCCGGCGACGACGCCGAGGAGGGTGCCGAGCACGATGAGACGCAACGAGATGCCGACGCGGCTCACGATCTCGGGCATGACGAGCAGTGCCTTCTTGTCGGTGCCCGTCGTGACGCCGAACTTCTCATCCCACGGCTTCGTGAAGATGTCGGTCAGCCACGTGAGGTACCGCTGCCACACCGAGACATCGGGGTTGATGTTGCGGACATCGAAGTAGGCCTGTTGCACCTCGTGCGGCACCGGTTTGCCGCCGACCAGGTTGGGTGGGTACATCACTTCCTGCGGGTGCAGGAGCGACGAGGCCAAGATGTACGCAAGCGAGGTCGCGATGAACGCGAGGATTGCGTAATTGAGGAATCGTCGAACGATGAATTTCGTGAGCGCCATTGCGTACCGGTTTCGGGGTTGAATCGTGCGCCGCCGTCGTGCAGCGACTTCACATTGAAAGCTGAGTCGATTCCCACCTGGTGTAGAGGAAACTCTCAACCAACGTTCATGTGTGGTCAGGCTAGCGCATCATTTGCCCCGTTGCGACGCATCTGCCACACGCGTTGCCAATTCGCTACGAAGAATTTGTTCAAGGAACAGAACGCTTCCGTGGGAATCCGCCAAAGGTAGCGTCCAGTTGGGGTACTCGCGGAACGTGCCCGGCTGGTTGATCGGTCGGCGGTCGCCGGCGAGGTCGGCAAGCGACACGCCGAACAGCTTCGCGCGGCCGCCCGCGAGCCGCGCGTGCAGCGCGACCACGAGGTCATCGGTGTCGGCGTCATCGTCGACCCGGCCCTCGGCCACGAGCTGCTCGCGGTACGCCTCAACGAGCTCTGCCTCGGCCGCACGCTCCTCTTCTACCGGGCGCGTCAGCAGGCCGAGCTGGTCGCGAATGTCGACGTGACGCAGCTCGAGATATCCAGCGGTCGGCGGCAGGTCGTGCGTCGTCACGGTCGCGAGGCACTCCTCGCGATAGTGCTCGGGACGCTTCGGCGTGCCGTCGTCCTCGAACTCGAACCACATGATCTGCGTGCCGTAGACGTGCCGCGCGCGCATCGTCTCGCGCGTGAGGTCGCTGACGACGCCGAGGTCCTCGCCGATCACGAGCGCGCCCGCCCGCTCCGCTTCGAGCAGCAGCACGCTGATCATTGCCTCGTGGTTGTACGTCACGTACGTGCCGTCGACCGCGTCGCGGCCCTCGGGCACCCACCACTGGCGGAACATCCCGAGGATGTGATCGATGCGCAGCGCCCCGGCCCCGGCGACCGCCGCGCGCACGACGTCGCGCAGGGGCGCGTATCCGAGCCGCTCGAGCGCATCGGGCCGCAGCGGCGGCTGCGACCAGTTTTGGCCAAGCTGGTTGTACTGGTCGGGCGGCGCGCCCACCGAAACACCGCGCGCGAGCGACGACTCGAGCGCCCAGGCATCGGCGCCCGACGGATGCACGCCGACCGCGAGGTCGTGCATGACGCCAATGCGCATCCCGGCATCGCGCAGGCGCCGCTGCGCCTCATCACCCTGCTCGCGCGCAACGAACTGCACCCAGCAGTAGAACTCGACGCGCGCCGCGTGTTGCTGACGGAACTCGTCAACGGCGGGGCTCGTCGGCGAGCGGAGCTCCTCTGGCCAGTCGCGCCAGTTGCCGCCGTGTTGCTCGCAGAGGGCCGCCCACGTCGCGAAGTCGATGAGTCCCTCGCCCTCGTCTTCGCAGAACGCTCCGAACGCGCGCCAGCGCGCCGCGTCGCCGTGGCGCGCCGCCTCGAAACAGAGGCCGAGCGCCTCGCGCTTCGCGAGCCACGTGCCGTCGCGGTCAAGCACGTCACGATCGTTGTTCTGGCGGCAGAACTGCGCGAGCTGCGCGAGCCGCTGCGCGACCTCCTGGCTCACGGGCTCGGCGGCAACGAGGTCTTCGATGTGGATCAAGCTCGGGTCGAGAAACCGCCGGGTCGTCGGAAGGTACGGCGACGGCTCGATTGGAGTGACGGGTGACGGGGTGTGAAACGGATTCACGAGCACGAAGTCGGCATCGCGCTCGGCCGCCCACTCGCCGAGCGTCGTCAGGTCGGCGAGGTCGCCAAGGCCCCACGAGCCTTCGCTGCGCGCCTGGTAGAGCTGGGCCATCACGCCCCAGGTGGGTTCGGGCACGTCGAAGCCAGACGAGTCGGGCGCGGCGATCAGGGTGCTCCGCCCCTCGAGAATCGGCTCGGTGGCGCCGCGCTGCCGGCGGGCGATCACGTCGAGCACCTCGCGCGCCTCGGTCGAAACCTCCGCCGCGTCGAGCGTAGCGACGAGTTCGTGCCAGCCCGACGGAATCGTCGCCGGGAGCAGAAACTTCGCCTCGCCGATCGCGACGCCGTCAACCGTGGTGGGGGGCACGACGTGGTCGGCCTGCTGCAGGTCGAGCCGCTCCCCCGTTTCGAGCACCGCTTCGACGCGCACGCTCGCGCCGTCGGGCACGTGCACGAGCACCTCGCCCGGCGTACCAACTCGAACCACGACGGTTGGCGGCACGACCTGCCGCCAGGCGCGGGTTGCGGCGCGCTCGAGCGCGGCGCGGGCCGACTCGTCGGTCGACGCATCGATGTCGAGGGCGGCAAGTACCGCAACGAGTGTCTCGGGTGAGACCTCGAGTCGGTGGCCTTGCCAGTCGGTGAACTCGGTCGAAATGCCGAAGTGGCCGGCGAGTTCGGTCAGCACATCAGGAGATACCGCAGCAGTCACAAGGCTGAGTGTAGGCGGATTCGGGGCACACTCGCCTAGCTGACGCTGAGATCGTCGCCCTGCACCGTCACGGTGAGTTCGGGGAGCGGGTCACGCGCGGGGCCAGCGACCGGGTCGCCCGTCGCGATGTCGAAGTAGCTGTTGTGGCAGCCGCAGTGGGCGCCGCGGTCTTGCACGTCGGCGAGCACGCAGCCCTGGTGCGTGCACACGGCCGAAAACGCGCGGTACTCCCCCGCCGTGGGCTGGGTGACGAGGGCGGAATACTGGGCGAGCACGATGCCGCCGCCGACCGGCACCTCGGCGGCTGGCACGGTAAATGGCTCGGGCGAGGGCGCGGGCTCGGTGCGCTCGAGCGTGCACGAGCTCAGCAGCGCAGCCACGGCGGCGCTGCTGCCCGCGACGGCGGTCGTGCGCACGAGCGCGCGGCGGGTCAGCAGTGGCCCCTGATCAGTTGCAGCGGTCATGCCACAAGCCTACGCAGCCGCCGCTACCGCAGGCGACGTCCCCGCTGTTCGGGGAGGAAGAGCGCCGCCGACGCCGCGACCGCGAAGGCGATCGCGAAGATGGTGAACACCGGCACGATGCTCCCGCCGCCGAGGGCGACGAGCGCCGGCACGAGCAGCGGCGCGATGATCGACGCGATACGCCCGAACCCGGCGGCCGCGCCCGAGCCGGTGCCGCGGATGTTCGTCGGGTACAGCTCTGGGCCGATCGCGTAGAGCGCACCCCACGCGCCGAGGTTAAAGAACGACAGCAGGCAGCCGGCGACGATGATCCATCCCTCGCCAAGTCCCCCGGAGATGCCGTAGAAGGCCGCGGCGGCCGCCGAGCCCGCGAGGAACACCGCGAGCGTCGAGCGTCGGCCCCAGGCCTCGATGAGCCAGGCGGCTACGGCGTACCCGGGCAGCTGCGCGAGCGTGATGATGAGCGTGAATTGGAAGGACTTCACGAGCGTGAACCCGTCGGCGACGAGCAGGCTCGGAATCCACGTGAATGCCCCGTAGTAGCTGAGGTTGATGCAGAACCAGATCGTCCACAGCGCGATCGTGCGTCGGCGCAGCCCGCGCGACCAGATGTGCGTCGCGGGCGCCGCATCCGCCTCCCCTGTATCCCCCACCCCAATGGCCTCGGCCACGTCGCGCTCCGCGGCGCGGCGCGCCTCGGCCTCGCGGATGCGCGCGAGGGTGTCGCGCGTCGGCGCCGCGCGCTCGAACTCGCGCACGATGCGCTCGGCTTCCTCGTGCCGCCCCTTGCGTTCGAGGAATCGCACCGACTCCGGCAGCCCGAGGCGCACGACGATCGCATAGGCGGCGGGAACCATGCCGAGCGCGAGTGCCCAGCGCCACCCGTTGTCGCCCGCCGCGACGACGAACGTCCCGATGAGGGCCGCAAGAATCCAGCCGACGGCCCAGAACGCCTCGAGCCAAACGACGAGCCGCCCGCGGATGCGTACCGGCGCGAACTCCGACACGAGGGTTGACGCGACGGGCAGCTCCGCGCCGAGCCCGAGCCCCACGAAGAAGCGGAGCACCATGAGCAGGGCGGCGCCGCCCGCGAGTGCTGAGGCACCGGTCGCAAGCCCGTAGATGATGAGCGTGAGTGCGAACACTTGTCGCCGCCCGATGCGATCAGCCACGAGACCGCCGAGGGTCGCGCCGACCGCCATGCCGACGAACCCGATCGAGGCGATCAGGCTCGCCTCGCCGCTCGTGACGATCTGCTGTTCGATGAGCGCCGCGATGACGAACGAGATGAGCCCGACGTCCATCGCGTCGAGCGCCCAACCGATGCCGCTGCCGAACAGAAGTCGGCCGTGGCGCTTGTTGAAGGGGAGCTGATCGAGCCGCTCCGAGCGAGTGGGGTGGTCGAGGGCCGCATCCTGTGCGGCGATATCGGTCATTCGATCAGCATATTCGCGCGCCTCCGCGCTGCGGCGCGTGTTACGCCGCGCTTCGGGCGTGATGGAATGGATCGGCCACGCGGGCGGTTACTCCGTGGGCGCGGCAGGCAGCAGGACGCGGCATGCGCGCACGATGTGCGGCACGGCCGTGAACGAGAAGGAGTGGCATGGCGGGCAATTCGATCGGGTACTCGGCGGAGCAGCGGCGCCTGCTCCCGACGATCCTCGTGCCGGCGTTCATGTCGCTGCTGAGCGTCTCGATCGTCAACGTCACGCTCCCGGCGATCGACGATTCGCTCGACGCCGGCACTTCCGGGCTGCAGTGGGTCGTGTCGGGCTACGCGCTCGTGTTCGGCGTGCTGCTCGTCGCGGCTGGCCGCGCGGGCGACGTTTGGGGCCGCGGCCGCCTGTTCGTCATTGGGCTCGCCTGCTTCGCGCTCGGCTCGCTCTTGAGCGGCCTTGCCCCGAGCATCCTCGTGCTGAATCTCGCCCGCGTCGTCATGGGCATCGGGTCGGGCATTCTCAACCCGCAGGTGACCGGCATCATTCAGCAGTTCTTCCAGGGTGAGCTGCGCGGCCGCGCCTTCGGTGCCTTCGGCGGCATCGTCGGGGTCTCGGTTGCGATCGGCCCGATTCTCGGCGGCGGGCTCATCGCCGTGTTCGGCGAGGAGATCGGCTGGCGCGCCTCGTTCCTTGTCAACGTGCCGATCGCGATCGGGGCGATCATCGCGGCCCGCTCGACGCTGCCGGCATCGGCGTGGAGCCCCGTGCCCGCGAGTGACCCGAGCGCCACAACCGGCGGGATCCCCGTCGTGACGGAACGCACGGCACATCGCGGGCGTCGCACCGACTTCGACCCCGTCGGCATGGTGCTGCTCGCACTCGGCACCCTCCTCGTCATGCTCCCGTTCATGGAGGCGGGACTCGGCTGGTGGGTGTGGAGCCTGCTCGTGCTCGGCGTTGCGATCGTGGTCGCCTGGGTGCAGTGGGAGCGGCGCTATCGCGCGCGTGGCCGGGTTCCGATGGTAGACCTCGAGCTCTTTCGCACCCGCTCGTTCGCGAACGGTGCGCTGCTGATCGGCCTCTACTTCGTCGGCAACACGAGCATCTGGCTGCTCGTCGCGCAGTACATGCAACGGGGCCTCGGGCACGACGCACTTTCGGCTGGCCTCGTCGGGCTGCCCGCCGCGCTGTTGAGCGCGATGGCGGCGCCGATCGCCGGTCGCTTCGTCGTGCGCGTGGGCCGCGTGCTCGTGCTCTGGGGCCTCGTCATCGTCGCGATCGGGCTGTTGCTCAGCGCCGGGGTGTCGCTGCTGCACGGCAGCGCCGGCATCAGCGAGTGGTGGCTGCTGCTTACCCTCGGACTCACCGGTCTCGGCCAGGGTCTCGTCGTGTCACCGAACCAGACGCTCTCGCTCGCCGAGGTGCCCCTGCGCTACGCCGGCAGCGCCGGCGGCGTGCTCCAGACCGGGCAGCGCATTGGCACCGCGATCGGCATTGCCGTCATCACGAGCGTCGCGTTCGGCATGGCGGCAGCCCACGGCTGGGATCTCGCGATCGCGATCGGATTCGGCGTGATTATCGCCGTCATCGTGCTCACGATCGCCGTCGCGCTCGTCGACCTCGCGGCCACGCGCCGGGCTCGGGGCGAAGGCCGCGCCTAGGCGCGGGAGTCGAGGGCGGCGACGCAGCTCGAGGCGGCCTTGCCACCGAGCATGCCAACGTGCACCGCGAGCACCGAGCCGTCGCCGAAGACGATAACGATGCGGCCGGGCTCAAGGAACCGCGAACGCTTGAAGACCTTCTCGATGCCGCCGCGCTCGCTCGACCACTCGATCTCGGGTTCGTCGAGGTTGTTGATGTC
Organism: [Zimmermannella] faecalis ATCC 13722; assembly: GCF_000381765.1. Classification (GTDB taxonomy): domain Bacteria; phylum Actinomycetota; class Actinomycetes; order Actinomycetales; family Microbacteriaceae; genus Gulosibacter; species Gulosibacter faecalis. The sequence goes on from NZ_KB907082.1 coordinate 66,329, forward strand.
GACGGCCATGAGGCGCTGGTCGGTGATGAGCAGCTGGCTCGTCGGCGGCTCGAGCGCCTTGCGCAGCTGCGACGCCTGGCTCCCCCGCCAGCCGTAATACGAACCGTCGTCAAGCAGTTCGAGCACCCGGCGCTGCCAGGCCTCGTCGTCGTCGCCGTTCGCGAAGGCCGCCGTGCGGTCAGTCGCGACGTCCTCGCCCGCACGCTCGTCGGAGTCGTCGAAGCGGAAATCAGTGAGTTCAGACTCACTCTCAACGCACCGGGCCGTGTGCATCACGAGCGGGTGCTCGTCTGCACGCATGAGCTCGGCCACGTGCGGAGCAAAAGTAGGGCTTGAAGTGGACACGATGCTCAATCGTGGCACTTTTTCAGCGCGCCCGCCAGCCACCCTCAGATTCGGCCAATTCCACGCGCTCGGCGACGTACTTCTTGAGCGGGATCGCCTGGGCGAGCTGGCAGCCGGGCGACCACCGCACCACGAGCTCGCCACCGCGCACGGCGACGGGGGTCGTCCCCTCGTCGAGCTGGCCGAGGGGCCGCGCGTCGTAGTGCACCACCGTGCCCTCGGCGAAGCCGCCACGAATCGCCGCGTGCCGCAGCTCGTCGCGCTCGCGGGCCGATTCCGACGTGTAGCCGAGGATCGGCGGCGGCTCGTGGGCGCGCAGGCTCGGCCCCGCGCCGAGTAGGGTCTCGTCGTCGGTGCGAAGCAGCAGCACGCCGAGGCGCCACACCGAGGCGATCTGCTCAATCCGCGCGGGCTTCGTTCGCAGGAAGGCGCGGCGCGGCGCGATGAACTCAGCGAGCGCCTCGGGCGCGATGTGCGCCTCGCGCAGTTGAGCCGCCGCGGCCGACGCGACTTGCGCCAGCTCGTTCGCGTGCTCGTGCATCCGTTCTCGCCGCCATTCCGTGCCGTTCGCGCGCCGCTCAATAACCGGTCGGCGCGTCGTGCCAAGATTTTCACATGTCTCAGGCTGGCGGCGAATCGACCCCTCTCACGACGAACGTGCACGACACGGCACTCATCATCGAGGGTGGTGGGATGCGCGCGAGCTACACCTCGGCGGTCATCGCGATGTTCATTCGCGAGGGCATCTGGTTCGACTGGGTGGGTGGCATCTCGGCCGGGTCGAGCTGCACCGCGAATTATCTCTCGCGCGACGAGTGGCGCACGCAGCACTCGTTCGTCGACTTTGTCGGCGACCCGAACTTCGGCTCGCTGCGCACGTGGGTCGAGGGCAAGGGCCTGTTCTCGTCGGAGTACATCTACGAGCAAACCGCGGCCCCCGACCAGGCGCTCCCCTACGACTACGCGACCTACCTCGCGAACCCGACGCAGTTCGCGATCGCCGCCTTCGAGATGCGGTCGGGCCGCACCCAGTACTGGGGCCGCGACGACATCCACGAAATGCACGACCTGCTCACGCGCGTGCGAGCCTCGTCGACCCTCCCGATTCTCATGCCGCCCGTCGAAATCGACGGCGAGGTGTTCGTCGATGGTGCGCTCGGCGGCACGGGCGGCATTGCGATCGACGCGGCCCGCGCCGCGGGGTACGAGAAGTACCTGGTGGTCTGCACGCGTCCGCGCGACTACGTTAAGCCGCCGGCGCGGGTGTCGGCCTTCTACAAGCGCGCGTTCCGCAAGTACCCCGCCGTCGTGAACGGCATTCTGCAGCGGCCCCGGCGTTACAACCACACGCGGGAGCAGCTGTTCGAGCTCGAGCGCCAGGGCCGCGCGTACCTGTTCTCGCCGACGAATCTCGGGGTGTCAAACAACGAGACGAACGTGAAGAAGCTCCGCCAGCAGTACGCCCTCGGCGAGGCGCAGGCCGGTCGCGAGCTCGACGCGATGCGCGCCTTCCTCGGGTTGTAGGGCGTCGCGCGGCGGATAGGCTCGTCGAATGACCGACCTCATCTCCCGCATGCGCCGATTCGGTACGACGATCTTCGCCGAAATGTCGGCGCTCGCGCACGAACACGACGCGATCAACCTCGGGCAGGGGTTCCCCGACACCGACGGTCCGCAGGAAGTGCTCGATGCGGCGGTCGCGGGCATCCGTGATGGCGACAACCAGTACCCACCGGGCCGCGGTATCCCCGAGCTGCTCGAGGCAATCGCCGCGCACCAGCGGAAGTACTACGGGCTCGACTACGACCCTGCGAGCGAGGTGCTCGTGACGGTCGGGGCAACCGAGGCGATCGCCGCGACGCTCCTCGCCCTGTGCGAACCGGGCGACGAGGTGATCGCGTTTGAGCCGTTCTACGACAGCTACGACGCCTCGGCCGCGCTCGCCGACGCGACGCTCGTGCCCGTGCGCCTGCACGAGCCCGAGTTCCGGTTCGACCCCGCCGAGCTCGAAGCGGCCGTGACCGCGAGCACCCGGGTGATCATGCTCAACACGCCACACAACCCCACCGGCCACGTGTTCCGCCGTGCCGAGCTCGAGCAGATCGCCGACGTCGCGAGGCGGCACGACCTCGTCGTCGTCACCGACGAGGTGTACGAGCATCTCGCCTACGACGGCCTCGCACACACGCCCATCGCGACCCTGCCGGGCATGCGCGAGCGCACCGTCACGATCTCATCGGGCGGCAAGACCTTTTCCACCACCGGATGGAAGGTCGGCTGGGTGTGCGCGCCGGCGCCGCTGCTCACCGCAGTCACGACGGTGAAGCAGTTCCTCACGTTCGTTGGCCCCGCGCCCATGCAGCGCGGCATCGCGGCCGGCCTGCGTTTGCCCGCCGAGCGCATCGACGAGATTCGCGCCGCACTCGCGGCCCAGCGCGACCTGCTCGTCGCCGCGCTCGAGCGCACCGGCATGCGCGTGCACGTGCCCGAGGGCGGCTACTTCGTTGTCGCCGATGTCGCGCCGCTCGGCGCCACCTCTGCCACCGAGTTCTGCCGCGAGCTTCCCGAACGCATCGGGGTCGCCGCCGTGCCGCTTTCGGTGTTCTACCGCGACCCGAGCGGGGTCGAAACGCTCGTACGCTTCGCCTTCAGCAAGCGACCCGATGTACTCATAGAGGCCTCGAGCCGGCTCGCAAACCTCGCCAAGTAGACTCGCGTTTCTCAGCTGTCGCGGCACCTACGCCGCCTTTCGGAAGGACCCCGATGTCGGTTGGCCTCGTCGCCCTACTCGATGACATTGCCGCGCTCGCGCGTGCGGCCGCCGCGAGCATCGATGATGTCGCCGGCATGGCGGCCAAGGCCTCCGCGAAGGCGGCGGGCGTGGTCATCGACGACGCAGCGGTGACCCCGCAGTACGTCGCCGGACTCAGCCCGAAGCGCGAACTGCCGATCATTTGGCGCATCGCCCGCAACTCGATGTTGAACAAGCTGTTCCTGATTCTGCCGATCGCCCTGCTGCTCGCCGAGTACCTCCCCGTCGCGTTGCCACCCCTGCTCATGCTCGGTGGCGCGTACCTCTGCTTCGAGGGCGCCGAGAAGCTCATCGAGCGCTTCGGTGGGCACGCCGCCGAGAAGGATGCGGCGGGGGCCGAACAGCGCCGGTCCACCGACGAGAAGGCGATCGTCGCGAGCGCGACGCGCACCGACATCATCCTGAGCGCCGAGATCATGGTGATCTCGATGAACGAGGTGCTCGATCAGACGTTCTGGGCCCGACTCGCGATCATGGTGATCGTCGCGGTGCTCATGACGGTCGTGGTCTACGGTGCCGTCGCGATTCTCGTGAAGCTCGACGACGTCGGGCTCGCGATGAGCAAGTCGCAGCGCACGGCGCGGGCGCGGTTCGGCCGCGGCCTCATGAACGTCATGCCGCACGTGTTCGACGTCATCGCGTGGGTCGGCACGATCGCGATGCTCTGGGTTGGCGGCCACCTCTGGCTCGTGAACCTCGCAGAGCTTGGAGTGCACGCGCCCTACGACTTCGTGCACCACCTCGAGGGCTTCGGCGCCGCGGTGCCGGGCATCGGCGCAGCCCTCGGCTGGCTCATCAACACGGCCTGCTCGTTCGTGTTCGGCGTCGTGCTCGGCTCGATCATCGTCGGCATCGTGCACGTGCTGCCGTTCGGCAAGTCGCATGCGAAGGATGCCGAGCACGGTACGCCGGAGGCTGGCGCTCCGAAGGCCGACGGCGCACCCAACGCCTAGACGGTTGCGGGTGCTGGGAGCGCGCGCCTACGCCGGCTGGTCGAGGAAGTACTTCAGGGTTGCGAGGAACCGCGCCGGCTGCTCGGAGTGCACCCAGTGGCCCGAGTCGCGGATCACGGCCTTCCGCACGCGCGGGAAGAGCGCCCGCATGACCGGGTCGTCATCGTCGCGGACGTAGTTCGAGCGCTCCCCCGCGATCCACACGACCGGGCCCTCGTAGGCTGCGGTGTCGACGTCGGGCCAGCCGAGAATCTCCGGCAGCGCGGCGTAAAGCAGCTCGAGGTTCGGCTGCCACTCGTAGCGGCCGGCCCCCGCGGGGCGAAGATTCTGCAGCAGAAACTGCCGCACGGTGGTGTCGGGAATCAGGTCGGCGAGCTGTGCCTCGGCGTCGCTGCGGCGCCGAACCCGCTCGAGGTCGACGCGTCGCAGGCTGCCGAGCAGGTGCTCGAACCCGCTCGGCGAGGTGCCCGACTCCCCGGGCCCGATGTCGACGACCGTGAGTCGCTCAACGAGGTCGGGATGCCGCAGCGTCAGCAGCATCGCCACCTTGCCGCCCATTGAGTGCCCGACGACGGCGGCCGGCTCCACTCGACCCGAGGCGTCGCTGAGCTCTTCGCGCATGACTCGCGCCACCGCATCCGCCATGTCGAAATAGCCGAACGATTCAGTCCAGGCCGAGTCGCCGTGGTTCGGCAGGTCGACGAGCAGGCTCGTGAACTCATCGCCGAGGCCCCTCGCAATTGCGCCGAAGTTGCGACCGCGGCCCATGAGCCCGTGCAAAAACACGACCCGCCGGGGGCCCTCACCAACCGTTTGCAACGCAAGTTCCGCCATGCCCTCGAGCCTAGCCGCGCGCGACGCGCCGATCCGCGCGACCGCTTGCGGTGGGCATCGCGCAAGAGGATGATCGTCGCTCGTGAATATCGCTGGTGGCGCCTCGCGCCCCGTCAATCTCAACCTACTCGCGCTCGGTGCCCTGGGAGTCGTCTTCGGTGACATCGGCACGAGCCCCCTCTATTCCCTGCAGACCGTGTTCAGCATTCACGACGGCGCAGTTCGGCCCACCGAGACCGACGTACTCGGTGTGATCTCCATGATTACGTGGTGCATCGTGCTGATCGTGCTCGTCGCGTACAGCGGGTTTCTGCTGCGCGCCGACAACGAGGGCGAGGGCCTCGAGACGGTGAACCCGCAGCTCGACGCGTGGGTCGTGCCGCTCGCGGCGGCGATTCTCACGTGCCTGTTCGCGGTGCAGCGCTGGGGCACAGGTGTGATCGGGCGCGCCTTCGGCCCGATCATGGTCGTCTGGTTTGTGGTACTCGCCGTGCTGGGCGCCACGCACCTCGGTGCGGATCCGAGCATTCTGCGCGCCCTCTCGCCCACGTATGCGGTGCAATTCGCCATCGCAAACCCCTTCATCGGGTTCATCGCGCTCGGTGCGGTTGTGCTGGCGGTGACCGGAGTCGAGGCGCTCTACGCCGACCTCGGCCACTTTGGCCGCAGGCCGATCGTGCGCGCCTGGTGCTGGCTCGTCATGCCGTCACTCCTGCTCAACTACTACGGGCAGGGCGCGATGATTCTTGCCGACCCCGACACCGCCGCGAGCCCGTTCTTCCAGCTCACACCCGCGTGGGCCCGCGTGCCGCTCGTTGTGCTCGCAACCCTCGCAACGGTGATCGCGTCGCAGGCCGTCATCTCGGGGGCGTTCTCCGTATCGCGCCAGGCGGTGCGCCGCTCGCTCCTCCCGAGGCTCCGCGTGCGGCAGACCTCTCGGAACAGCGCGGGCCAGATCTATTTGCCCGCGGTGAACGGCATCCTCTTCGTCGGGGTGCTCTCGCTCGTACTGATCTTCGGTAGCTCGAGCGAGCTTGCCGCGGCCTACGGGCTCTCGGTGACCGGCACGATGCTGCTCGAGCTCTCGCTCTTCCTGCTGCTCGCCCTCGCGGTCTGGCAGTGGCCGCTGTGGCGCGTCGTCGCGTTTGCCGTCGTCATCGGCGGGCTCGAGCTCCTGCTGTTCGGGGCGAACGCCGTGAAGATTGCGTCGGGCGGCTGGGTGCCGATCGCCATCGCGGTCGTGCTCGTGACGGTCATGCTCACCTGGCATCGTGGCGCCGGCATTCTCTTCGGCAACCGCGCGCGGCTCGAGGGCCCGGTGCCCGACTACCTCGATGCCCTGCACGCACAGTCGCTGCGCCGGGTGCCGGGCGTCGCCGTGTATCCGCATGGCAACACCGACACCGTGCCGCTCGCGCTGCGCAGCAACGTGCGCTTCAACCGCGTACTCCACGAGCACGTCGTGATCATCACGATGGTGCACGTCGGGGTGCCATACGTGCCTAAGGCCGAAAGAGTCGTCGTCTCGTCGCTCGGCGACCCGGCCGACGGCATCGTGCAGGTGCGCTACCGCATCGGGTTCAACGATCACCAAGACGTGCCGAAGGCCCTGCGGCAGGCCATCGGCCATGCGCCCGAGCTCGACTTCGACCCGGACGAGGCGATGTACGTGCTGTCGGTGTTTCGCATCGAGCCAGGCCGCTCCCGCGTCATGCCGGCGTGGCGAAAGCGGCTGTTCCGCGCCCTCGAGAAGGCCTCGGCGAACCGCACGCACGTGCTGCGGCTCCCGCCCGAGCGCACGATTGTGGTCGGCGCCGAGGTCGAGTTCTAGGCGCCGCGCCGGATACGCGGGGTTAGTCGACCGGCCGGCGCACGAACCACGCCAGGCCGAACACGATCACCTGCACGATGGCCGCGAAGAGGAACGCCGTGTGCGCGCCCGCGAGCATCGCGGCGCCGTCGCTCATGCCAGCGGCGGTCGCCGACGCGATGCCGATGGACATGATCGACACGAAGCCCGAGTTTCCCGCGGCGCCCGCGACCTGCTGCGCCGTACTCAGCGACGCCGAACCGTGGCCGTACTGGTGATGCGGGAGCGAGCCGAGTGCCGAGGTAAAGGTCGGCGAGAACGTCAGCGCAAGCCCAATGCTGAGGAGGATGTGGAACATCAGGAAGTACCACGTCGGCGTTTCGGCGGTCACGAAGAACAGCAGCCCGAATGCGGCGGCGGCAACGGCCGTGCCTGGAATGACGAGCGGACGCGGGCCGATGCGGTCATACGCGTTGCCGACCACCGGGCCGAGCAGACCAGTGAGGAGCGACCCCGGCAGCATGAGTAGCCCGACCTCGAGTGGCGCCATCCCGAACGATCGCTGCAGCAGCAGCGGCAGCATGATGAGCACCCCGAACATGCCCATCATCGCGAGCATCATGAGCACGACCGGCACCGTGAAGCGGCCGTTGCGGAACACCCGCACGTCAAGCAGCGGCTCGCCTGTGCGGGCGAGCCGCAGCTGCCGAATCACGAACACGATAAGGCCGATACCGCCCGCGACGAGCGCTGCGGGTAGCACCCACGACGGGAGGTCGCTGTTGCCGATCGAGGAAAGCCCGTAGACGGTGCCGCCGAAGCCGACCGCCGCGAGCGGCAGCGAGAGGATGTCGAGGCGCGGGCGCTCGCCGAGCTCGTTGACGTTCGGGATCCACTTCGCACCGACGAGCACGACCGCGAGGCCGATCGGGATCATGATGCCGAAGAGCGCCCGCCACGACATGGTCTCGAGTACGAGGCCCGAGACGACGGGGCCGAGGGCCGGCGCGACCGAGATCACCATCGACACGAGCCCCATCATGCGACCGCGACGGTGTGCCGGTACGACCTCCATGACCGTCGACATGAGCAGTGGCATCGCGATCGCCGTGCCGAAGGCCTGCACGACGCGTCCGACGACGAGCACAGCGAAGCCGGGCGACAAGAACGCGATGACGGCACCGATGGTGAACGACACCGTCGACAGGCCGAACAGCTGCCGGGTCGTAAAGCGCTGCTGGAGCCAACCGGTACTCGGAATCACGACCGCCATCGTGAGCAGGAACGCGGTCGTGAGCCACGCTGCCCCGCGCTGATCGATGCCGAGGTCGGGGTCGTTGATCATGACCTCGACCGCCATGTTCATCGTCGTCTCGTTGAGCAAGACGACGAACACCGCGAAGAGCAAAATGATGATCGCCCGCAGGTGGTGCGGGCGAATGCGGTCGTCGGCGGGGTGGCCATCGGCCGGGTTGGTTTCGACCGGTTGGGTGGTCGGCTTCGTCATGTGTCCTGCTTCTTCTCATCTCGCGCCCATGCGCGCTGCGTAGCTTCGAACGCGGCCGAGTCGGGAAGTATTCCCGCGCCACGCCGCCGATCGAGCAAAGGAACATCATGCCGCATCTCACCACCCCCGAAGTGATCGATTTCCCCGGCACCCCAACTGTCGTCGTGCGCGGTATCGATGTGCCGACCGACGACCTTGCCGCGTTCATGGATGCCGCGTTCAGCGCACTCGGCGCGGCGATCGGCGCCGGCGTCTTCACGCCGTCGGGCCCAGCCTTCTCCCGCTATGAGGATGCGCCCGGTGCGACGGCGACCCTCGAGGCGGGCTTCCCTGTCGCCCACGCCATCGACGAGCCCGGCGAGCACGGCGGTCAGCAGCTCGCGGCATCGGAGCTGCCTGCCGGACGCATCGCGATCGCGAAGCATCACGGCGCGTATGACGCCCTCGGCGACTCGTGGGGCGAGCTGCTCACCTGGGTCGGCGAGCAGGGGCTCACACCAGGCGTGCCGTTCTGGGAGGCCTACGACACCGAACCGACGCCCGAGATGAACCCCGATGACCTCGTAACCGGGCTCGCGGTGCCCATCCCGTAACCGGCCGCGCGCCTACTTGGCGACAGCATCCTCGTGGGCCCCGCCGCAGGTGCACTCCACCTGCAGCGCGCGAAGCATCGCCCGCACGTCGTTGTCTTGATCGCTGTCGGTCGCCTCGGCATTCGCGGCCGCCTCGAGCGGGAACTCCCGGCCGGACTCGGCCTCGACCTCGGCTCGTTGACGCTCGCGCCACTCGGGTTCGAGCGTGCGTTGGCGCAGCAGCGAGGCTCGCCCGGCCAACCAAGCCAGGATGAGGTTGCGAGCGCTGTGCGAGGGCATTGGCGATGACTTCGTGAGTTCAAGAATTGTCTCGGAGAACCGGAACGACATCTCACCGAGGTAGGCCTGGCGCTGGTAGAGCTCGAGCAGCGCCGGGTCGCCCGTATAGGTCACGCGGCGGATGAGCTCGCGCAGCCCACAGAAGTCACAGTCGCCGGCCGTGAAGTCTTCTTGCAAGAGGTGCGCGAGTACGAGCTCGCGTGCCTGATTCCAGACGACGTCCATCGACGGGAAGTACGTGTAGATCGCGTTGGGCGCCACGCCGATTTCGCGCGCAACCTTGCGCAGTGATACGCCCTCGATGCTCTGCTCACGCTCGAGCACGCGCATCGCGGCGTCAAGAATCACTCGCTGATCGATGTCGCCCCGGGGGCCCCGTCTCGCCATAGTGACTCAACCATACTCATGCGCGCGCATGAATGCGGGCATCGGCGCCACGATCGAATTGATGAATCAGATATGAAAATGTGCTGATCTACGCGGATTCCGTCGCGGTAGAAATCGCCCACATGACGCCGAACCGGTCGAACACCTGCCCGTACCAGTCGCCCCAGGGCGCCTGCTCGAACGGCATGCCCACCTCGCCACCGGCGGCGACGAAGGCGTCGATGATCTCCCGGCCGCGATCGACCGATTCGACGGTGTAGAGGAGCGAGTAGGCGCTCCCCCGCACGTTGTAGGTGTCGCCTGGCATCGCGTCGCCGCCGGCGAGGGACCCGGCGGGAGTGGTCAGCGTGGCGTGCGCGACCGCGTTCGGGTCGGGCTCGAACGGCATCCCCTCCATTGGGGTGTCGCCGTACATGAGAATGGTGAGTTCGCCACCGAGCACCTCGTGCCAGTGGGTGAAAGCGTCGGCGGTTTGTCCGGGCAGTGCGATGTACGTCGCCAGTGACTCGTTCATGTGTTCAGCCTAGGTTTCTTGCGGCCGAGCGGGCACGACTCTGCGTGGATTGCCAGCGACGTTCAGACCCCGGCGGCGATCCCGACCTCGTCGCCGCGAAGCAGCGCGAGCCGGCTCTCGGCACGAAACAGGTCGACCGGCGGATCCGCAATGTCGACGAGCGCATCCCGCGGCACCTCCGCGAGCACCGTGAGCTGGCAGTCGCGGTCAACGAGCACGTCGAGCAGGGTCACGAGGCGCTGGCGCGCGGCCCGACTCGCGCCAGACAGCGGTGGCACACCGGTCAGCACCCAGCTGTCGAAGTCGTCGGCGAGTCGCAAAAAGTCCTCGCTCACGGCGGTCGCCTCGAGCAGATCGCCGAACGTAAACCACACCTCGCGGTCGCGCACCGCCCGAGCCCGCAGCGCGTGGTGCGCCTCGAGTACGGTTGCCGCCTCCCCCGCCTCCGGCAGCGCGAGCCCCGCCGCCCGCGCGGCGCTCGCCTCATCGGGTGACGCAACGAGCCATCGCCCCGTCGCGAAGCGCGTTGCTCGCCCCGACTCGCCGCGGCGGTAGTCGGTACCGGCGTCGAGCGTGCGCACCGCGAATCGCTCACGAATGATGCGGATGCCCGGCTCGAACACGTGGTGATACACGGGATTCGGCAGGAGCCCCTCGGGCGCATAGTTCGACGTGATGAGGCTCGGCACCCCGCGCGCGGCAAGCTCGTCGAGCAGGCGATTCAGCAGCGCCGCGCCGCCCGGATCGTGCACGTGGAGCTCATCGAAGAAGAAGAGTCGGGCGCCGTCGAGCAGCTCCGCAATCGTCGCCTCAATCGCCTCGCGGCCGCTCACGCGCATCCCGAACCGCTGCTGGAGCGTTCGGAAGAAGGCGTGGAAGTGCACGCGACGCTTCGCCGAGTCGGGCACCGGCGCGAGCGCAAACAGCTCCGACATGAGCCAGGTCTTGCCGCGGCCCGCCGGGCCGTGCACGTACATCCCGACCGACGCATCCGCGGGCGACGGCACCGCCCCGAGCTTCCCGGCGAGGAGTTCGGCCCCCTCGCTGACGACCTCGCGCTGCGCCGCGTCGAGGGTCGCGCCGGTCGATGCCTCGATGTCCGCGACCACCTTCGCGGCGTCGAAGGTGCGAAGAGTCTCGGTCGGCGCTGTCTGTTCGTGCACGATCCTCGACTTTACTCACGCGCACCCCGCATGAAGCGACCACCCACACTTCCCTACCGACCATATGGTCTGTAGAATCAACCACATGTTCGAGCTTCGTCCTCCCTCGCCCCGTGCTGGCGCCCGTGAATGGGCCTCGCTTGCCGTGCTCGTGCTCGCGGTGACCCTGCTCGCGGTCGACGCGACGGTGCTCTCGCTCGCGATTCCGTCGCTGAGCGAGTCGCTCGCCCCGAGCGCAAACCAGATCCTCTGGATCGGCGACATCTACTCGTTTGCGATCGCCGGACTGCTCATCACGATGGGCAACGTCGCCGACCGCGTCGGACGCAAGAAACTCCTGCTCACCGGCTCCATCGCCTTCGGCATCTCGTCGGCAATCGCGGCTTTCGCGCCGACCGCCGAGGTGCTCATCGCCGCCCGAGCGCTCCTCGGCATCAGCGGCGCGACCCTCATGCCCTCGACGCTGTCGATCATCCGCCACATGTTCCGCGTGCCCGCGCAGCGCACCCGCGCCATCGCGATCTGGTCGGCAGGCGCGGCCGGCGGCGCCGCGCTCGGCCCGCTCGTCGGCGGTGTGCTGCTCGAGCACTTCTGGTGGGGCTCGGTGTTCCTCATCAATATCCCCGTCATCGTCGTGCTCGTCGTGGCCGGGTTGCTCCTCCTCCCCGAATCACGCAACCCGAACGCGCAATCGATCGACTGGTTCTCGTCGGCGCTCTCGATCGCCGCGATCGTTCCGCTCATCTACGCAGTGAAGAGCGCGTTCTCGGGCGACTTCGGCGTCGTCATGCACGCTGCCGCCGCCCTCGGTATCGTCGCCGGCTGGTGGTTCGTCCGCCGCCAGCGTCGGCTCACGACGCCACTGTTCGACCTCGAGCTGTTCGCGCTTCCCGCGTTCCGCGGTGCTGTGATCTCGAACGGCATGGCGATCTTCGCGCTGAGCGGCCTGCTCTTCTTCTTCTCGCAGTACCTTCAGCTCGTGCGCGGACTCAGCCCCCTCCAGGCTGGCCTGACCGAGCTCCCCGCAACCCTCGCATCGATGGTGGTCGTGCTGCTCATCGGCGCTGTCGTCGGTCGCCTCGGCATGGGCGGCACGATCGGCATCGGCCTCATCGTCGCGGGCATCGGACTCGCCGGGCTTGCGCTCGCCGAGAGCCTCCCGGGCTACGTCGCGATCATCGCCACGCTGCTCGTCGTGGGGTTCGGTATTGGCCTCGCGATCACGGTGTCGACGGATGCGGTGGTCGGGTCGGTGCCCAGGGCGCGGGCCGGCGCGGCGTCGGGCATCTCCGAGACCGCGTACGAGCTCGGCACGGCACTCGGCATCGCGATCCTCGGTTCGATCATGACCGCGCTGTACCGGGTCTTCCTTCCCGGCCTCGAGTCACTGCCGGAGGCGGCACAGGTCGATGCGCGGGAGTCGCTCGCCGCCGGCCTTGAGACCGTCGCCGAGCCGTATCCCGCCGTCGCCGAGGGGCTGCGACTCGCTTTCACCCACGGCATGCAGGTCACCGCACTGATTGCGGCCGGTATTCTCGTCGTCACGGGCATCTTCGCCTGGCGCACGATTCCGCGCCGGTTCGAGGTGAGTGAAGATACCGGCATGCTTGAGGTGATCGAACAGTGACCAGCGGCGACAATTCGCGCAACGCCGAGCGCACTCGGCTCGAGATTCTCGCGGCCGCGCGCGACGTGCTCGCCGAGCGGGGGACGGCGACCTCGCTGCAGCACGTCGCGACCGCGGCCGGCATCTCCAAGGGTGGACTGCTGCACCACTTCGCGAGCAAAGACGACCTCCTGTTCGCCGTCGTCGAGACCTACTTCGAGAGCATCCAGCGCGGCGTGCGCGACCGCATCGATCTCTCAGAGAACCGGCCCGGCAAGGCGCTGCGAGCGTACGTGCGTGCGCTCTGTGAGGTCGACTCCCCCATTCGTCAGGAGTTCGCGCGGTTCGCCGACTTCTGGTCGTATCTCTGCAGCATCCCCGGCGTGCAGGAGCTCTCCGACGCCGACACGGCCCACTGGCACGAATTTCTCGCGGGCGACGGCCTCGACCCCGACCGCATCCTGCTCGTGCGATATGCCGCCGAAGGGCTCGCGACGGCGAGCAGTTACGACAACGCCGTGCTGCACGACGGCCTCGATCGCGCCCGCCCCATGCTGCTTGCCTTGTGTGAGCCAGCCCCGGCCCGTACGGTAGCGGAATGATCCGTCGACTCCTTGCCCGCCTCTTTTGGGCGTGCAGCCGCTGGAAGCTCGTCTCCGAACCCGCACCGACACGGCCCACCGTGCTTCTCGGCGCCCCGCACACGTCGAACTGGGACTTCGTGATCATGCTCGCGATCGCGTGGCGGCTCGGCATCGACGTGCGATGGATGGGCAAGATCAGCCTGTTCAAGGGCTGGCGCGGGCCGATCATGCGGCGCCTCGGCGGTATCGGCGTCGATCGAGCGAACCCGGGCCGAGTCGTCGGCGAGGTCGTCGAGCGGGTGCACTCGGGCGAGGTATTCGGACTCGTGATCACGCCCGACGGCACGCGCAGCGGTCACACCCACTGGAAGTCCGGGTTTTACCGCATTGCCCGCGAGACCGGGATGCCCGTCACGCTTGGCTACGTCGACCGCACGACGATGTCGGCGGGACTTGGCCCCACGATGCAGCTCACGGGGAGCGTCGCCGACGACATGGACCGCATCCGCGAGTTCTATGCCGACAAGGCGGGCGTGAAGCCCGAGCACCGGGTCGAGCCACGCCTGCGCGAGGAGTCGCGCGGCGAGTAGTCCGCGGAATGCGGCACACTGGTGGCCGTGGACGACCTGCGAATACCAGCCGGCCCGGGAGCACCCGGCGGCATTCGCGTGCCCGCAGCCGAACTTGCCGAACAGTTTTCCCACGCGTCGGGGCCCGGCGGGCAGGGCGTGAACACGAGCGACTCGCGCGTGCAGCTCAGCCTCGACCTCGGAGTGACAAGTGCACTGACCGAATCGCAGCGCACCCGGGTGCTTGCGGCGCTCGCACCCCGACTGACCGGAACCACCCTGACGGTGACCGCCGCCGAGTTCCGCTCACAGCGCCGCAATCGCGCCGCCGCGCGCGAACGGCTCGGCGAGCTCATCCGGCAGGCCGTCGCCCCGCCCGTACTACGCCGCGCCACGAAGCCAACGAAGGGCTCGCAGCGGCGCCGCGCCGACGCGAAGCAGCGGCGGTCTGAGCTCAAGCGGCAGCGACGGCGGCCGAGCGACGACTAACGGCCGACGCCCGCCTACGCCTCGCCGTCGGCGAAGACGCGGTGCACCTTGTGCGGCGCTGCCTGGGCGACGGGCTTCAGCACCATGAGGTCGATGTTCACGTGCGTCGGGCGGGTGAGCGCCCAGCCGATTGCGTCGGCGATGTCATAGGCCGTGAGCGGTTCGTCGACGCCCGCGTACACGGCGTCGGCCTGCTCCTGGTCGCCGCCGAGGCGCCGCAGCGAGAACTCCTCGGTCTGCACCATGCCGGGCGCGATCTCAATCACCCGCACCGGCTCGCCGTTGAGTTCGAGCCGCAGCGCCTCGCCAACGACCCGCTCGCCCGCCTTCGCGGCGCAGTAGCCGGCACCGCCCTCGTAGGTCGTGTGTGCCGCGATCGAAGTGAGCAGCACGACGTCGGCGCGGCCCGTCGCGAGCATGTTCGGCAGCAGCGCCTTCGTGACTCGCACGGTGCCGAGCACGTTCGTCTCGTACATCCAGCGGTAGTTGTCGAGGTCGGCCTCGGCGACGCGGTCGACGCCGCGCGCGCCACCCGCGTTATTCACGAGGGCGTGGATGGGGCCGGCCGCCTCGACGATCCGCGCCACGTCGTCATCGCTCGTGATGTCGGCGACGACATAGTCGCAACCGGTTGCGGCGGCCAGCTCGGCGAGTCGATCTTCACGGCGCGCGACCGCGAGCACCGACCATCCGGCCTCCATCAACCAGCCCACGGTCGCGGCGCCGATGCCGGTGCTCGCGCCGGTCACGACGGCCCGCAGGCGCGATTCGGTAGCTGATTGCTGGGTGCTGCTGGGGTTTGTCATATTTCCAGTCTCTCGCGCGACCGCGGTGCGGGAAAGCACTGCGCGGGTGTGTCCTCGTGAGGAGGACACACCCGCGCAGTGGTGTTAATGAGGACTAGAGGGCACGAATGTTCGTTGCCTGCAGGCCCTTCTGGCCGGGTTCGGTGTCGAACTCCACCTGCTGATTTTCCTGGAGGTCACGGCGACCAGTACCAACGATCGCGCTGAAGTGCGCAAACACGTCGGCCGAGCCGTCGTCGGGGGCGATGAAGCCGTATCCCTTTTCGGAGTTGAACCATTTGACGATGCCAGTGGCCATTACGTCATTCCTTTTTCTTGCTGTTGAATGACAAGCTGTCATTCAGTTGACCGCAGCGTAATTGCCGCTACGGAGCGATTCGGGACGATCGCCGTCCCTCCGATCAACCCTACCCGACGATGGAGGGCTCGCAGTATGGAAACGGTGAGGCGCGCCTCCCCCGCCGGCACGCTCGCGGTGCTGCTGACCGCCGTGCTCTGGGGCACGACCGGCACGGCCGCGACGTTCGCGCCCGAGGTCGGGCCGCTCGCCATGGGCGCCGCCGCCCTCGGCATCGGCGGCCTGCTGCAGGCGGCGATCGCGCTCCCCGCGCTCCGCAGCGCACGTGGGCAACTTGCTCAGCACCGTGGTGCCGTGCTCGCGGGCGCCATTGCCGTGTTTGCGTATCCACTCGCGTTCTACAGCTCGATGCACCTCGCGGGCGTCGCGATCGGCACCGTCGTGTCGCTCGGTTCGGCGCCCCTCGCGTCAGGCGTGCTCGAGCGGCTCGTGGATGGGCGCAGGCTCAGCGCGTGGTGGTCGCTCGCGGCGGCGCTCGGCATCGCCGGAAGCGCGCTCCTATGCGTCGCGGAGCTCCACTCGGCACCGACCGAGACGCTCCCCACGATTGGCGGCGTTGCGCTCGGGCTCGTCGCGGGCGTGACCTACGCGCTCTACTCGTGGTCGGTACATCGACTCATTGGCCGCGGCATCAGCCGTGCCGCGGCGATGGGTGCGGTGTTCGGGATCGGCGGCGCCGCGCTCATGCCGGTGCTCGCCATCACGGGGGCACCGTTTCTCGCGACGCCGAACAACCTCACGGTCGGGGCATATATGGCGCTCGTGCCGATGTTTCTCGGCTACCTACTGTTCGGCTACGGCCTGTCGCGCGTACCGGCGAGCACCGCGACGACCCTCACGCTCGCCGAGCCAGCGGTCGCGGCGGTGCTCGCCGTCACGATCGTCGGCGAACGACTCTCGCCGCTCGGCTGGGTTGGGATTGCCGCCATCGCCGTCGCGCTCATCGTGCTCACGCTCGCGCCGACGACCCGACGGCCCGACCCATCGAAGCTTGCGAAGTCGCCAATCTCTATGTAAAGCTTCATTTACATGTCAAGCACGCTTTACCCGGAGGTGGAGATGACTTCGCACGCCAACCCGAACGGCCGCACCCGCTGGCGACGCACCAAGTTTGCCAGAGGCCGCTTTACCGCCATGGGCGTCGCGATCCCGGCCGGGCTCGTGCTCGCCGCCGCATTCGGGAGCGTCACGCTCCTCACCGGGGTCGCGAGTGGCGACCGCGCGGCACTCTTCGCCGTCATCATGGCCGCGGCCACCGCATCCGGCTTCGTCGCGCTGATCTGGGCGCTCGTCGTCGACCGCACGACCCTGCGGGGCGCGCTCGACAAGCCCGAGGAGTCGATCGAATCGACGTGGCTCGACGCGGCACAGGCGGGCGCCCTGCGCGACACGGTGCTGCTGACCGGCCTCACGCTGATGGTGCTCGCGGTCACGCGCGTCCAGCTCGACACGGTATGGACGCTCGTGGGCGTGATTCTGCTCGCGGGCTTCAGCGTTGTCGTGCGGTATCTCGTCGCGAAGCGGCGGGGCTAGGCATGGAGAATACGCTGCGGGAGCATCGACAGACCCGCGAATGGTCGCAGCAGCGTCTCGCCGATGAGCTGGGGGTGTCGCGGCAGACGATCATTTCGCTCGAACGCGGGCGCTTTGACCCGTCGCTCCCGCTCGCGTTTCGCCTCGCCGAGGTGTTTGACTGCCGCATCGAAGACCTCTTCACACCCGACCGCGAGTCGCCGCTGTAGTCCCGCGGCGGCACACTGCGGCGGGCGGGTGCGACTGCAGGCGGATGCTCGCAGCGGCCCCGCTGTGATGGGATCGTCGGCATGATTATTTGGCGTGGCTGGGGTGTGCTCGCGGCCGTTTATGTCGGCTTGGCGATGATTCTGTTTCTCGGAGTTGGCAGCACTTTCCTCGACGATTCCGCACTTCCCTTCTCGGCCGCGATCGGCCTGATCATTGCGGGGGCCGCAACCTGGTTCACCGGCCAGGCGCTCAACGTGACCGGCCCGCTGCGCAAGGTCGAGGAGTGGCGCGTGCACCGGGAGCTGCAGCTCGCGGAGCTCGTCGAGTCAGGCCAGTTCTCGCTCGGCCCCGGCCAGCCACAGCCGCGCTCCTACGAAGAGGCGCAGCAGATGAGCGAGGCGCTCCTGCAAGAGGAGGTCAAGGTCGCGCAGCGAGTGAAGAACGTCCACACGCTGTTCTTCATCCCCATGCAGTTCTGGGCCTTTATCTTCGCCGGCATCGCCGTGTTTGCCATCGTCTCGTGCATCATCGGCATCGCGTCGTAGCCCGATGAACCTCTAAATAGGCGTGCGGGGAGTCGATATTTCGATTCCCCGCACGCCTTTTACTCAGTCGGCCTCGATCTTGTAGACGCCGGAGTCGTCGTCGAACCGCGCGGTCTCGCCAACGCGCGCCAGGCCGAGGAACCCCTCGATGAAAGGGAACCGCTCGACGAACTTACTCAAGGGCCAGATCTCGTGGTTCGAGCTGTCGTCCATGTACGCCTCCGATTCGTAGCCGGTGACCGACTGCAAAGATCGGCCGGCGTAGGTCACCCACCGTGGCGGATGCTCAGCGTGCATCTTCGACAGGATGACCGGGGTGTTGTCCGGGACGCCGCTCGGCGCGACGTCGTCGTCGCGCTCCACGTCGAGGAGCGCCTCGACTGAGCCGACCTGCGCGCGCAGCGCGTCGAATCCCTCCGTCGCGACAACGCCGGCTTCGGCATCGGTAAGCAGCCGAAGCGTCCGCACGTGGCCGACCACCGTGCCATCTTCGGCACGAACCTCGTCAAACGACGCACCCCACCGCGACCCGGTCGCGACAATCGCCGAAATCGCGGTACCGGTGAGGAACGGCTCTGAGTTGCGCCACGGCGCACCAACTGGAGGCACGCGCCGATTCTGCGCGATGTCATCACAGACGATCCGCAGCGCGATGAACCCCGCACCCTGCTGGCCGTCGAGCACCTCGACGGCGAGTTCGACCGCCTCGCCGGAGTGGGTCGGCAGGTTCGAGACGCCGGCAGTCATGAGGGTGATCGGCCCGCCCTCAGGACGCTTCTCGATAACGGTGACCGCTCCCCCGATTTTCTTCTCGAAGATGTGGGGCGGCACTCCGAGGGCGTGGAAGACATGGTCGGGGAATGCGTCGTTTCCGCTCATACCGGCAGCCTTCCAGACTGCCCTGACCGCGACATTGGAGTACTCGACATGGTCGCGACTTCGCCGCAAATGTCCGGACAAAAACGACGACTCCACTAGGCTCAAATTTTGGCTTGCGCCGCGTTCTGAATTCGCGACCTCGGGAGACCCGCTTCATGTCCACTGCGACCACCGCCGACAACCGGCGCCGCTACCGCGCGCACCCCTCAGTACTGACGGCGCTGCGGACCCCGCGCATCCTCACCCGCGAGGTGCTGGGCGGACTCGTGGTGGCGTTGGCACTCATTCCCGAGGCGATCAGCTTCTCGATCATTGCGGGCGTGGACCCCAAGGTTGGGCTGTTCTCGTCGTTCATCATGGCGGTCACGATCGCGTTCGTGGGTGGACGGCCCGCCATGATTTCGGCCGCCACCGGCGCCGTCGCCCTCGTCATCGCTCCCGTCATGCGCGACTACGGGATGGACTACCTCATCGCGACCGTGCTGCTCGCGGGCCTGCTCCAGATTGTGCTGGCCGTGTGCGGCGTGGCGAAGTTGATGCGGTTCATTCCCCGCAGCGTCATGGTCGGCTTCGTCAATGCGCTCGCGATCCTCATCTTCATGGCGCAAGTTCCCGAGCTCATCGGCGTTCCGTGGTTGGTGTATCCCCTCGTCGCTGTCGGGCTGATCATCATGATTTTCTTGCCGAAGCTCACGAAGGCCATCCCCGCCCCGCTCGTATCGATCGTGCTCATCACCGCCATCGTGGTTATCTTCGCAATCAACGTGCCGACAGTCGGCGACAAGGGTGAACTCCCCCGAAGCCTTCCCGAGCTGTTCATCCCGAACGTGCCGATCGCCTGGGAGACCCTCGGCGTCATCGCCCCGTACGCACTCGCGATGGCGATCGTGGGGCTCATGGAGTCGCTCATGACGGCGAAGCTCGTCGACGACATCACCGACACGCACTCGAATAAGACCCGCGAGTCGTGGGGGCAGGGCGTCGCAAACCTCGCGTCGGGCATCTTCGGCGGCATGGGCGGATGCGCGATGATCGGGCAGACCATGATCAACGTGAAGGCGTCGGGGTCGCGCACGCGAATCTCGACGTTTCTCGCGGGCGTTCTCCTGCTCATCCTCATCGTGGTGCTTGGCGACGCGGTCGCGATCATCCCGATGGCGGCGCTCGTCGCGGTCATGGTCATGGTGTCGGTCGGCACCTTTGATTGGCACTCGATTGCTCCGGCCACGCTCCGTCGCCTGCCGAAGAGCGAGACCGCGGTCATGCTCATCACCGTCGCGGTGGTCGTCGCCACGCACAACCTCGCGATTGGCGTCGTTACCGGCGTGTTCGTCGCGTCGGTCATGTTTGTGCGCCGCGTCGCACACCTCATCACCGTGTACCGCAGCATCATCGAACGCGACGGCGTGCAGGTCGCGCACTACACCGTCGAAGGTCAGCTGCTCTTCGCCTCAAGCAACGACCTCACCACCATGTTCGAGTATGCCGACGACCCCGACCGCATCGTGATCAACCTGACGAAGTCGCACATTTGGGACGCGTCGACCGTCGCCGCTCTCGATGCGATCGAGACGAAGTATGCCCGGCGCGGCAAGGTCGTGGAGTTCACCGGCATGAACGAGTTCACGACGACGTTCCACGCCCGGCTCACCGGCGGTCTCGGCAGCGCCCACTAGGCTCGACGCAGAACCGCAGCGCCGCCACCTCGAAGGATTCCCCGCATGACGCAGCCCGTCTTCGACGCCCACCTGCACATCACCGACCCCGCGCATCCCCTCGTGGAAAACAACGGCTTCCTGCCCGAAGCGTTCACGGTCGATGCCTACCGCGAGCGCATTCAGGGCCTCGGCATCGCCGGCGGTGCCATCGTCTCAGGCTCGTTCCAGGCGTTCGACCAGGGCTATCTCATTGACGCGCTCAAGGCGCTCGGGCCCACGTATGTCGGCGTCACGCAGATCCCCAGCGACACGAGCGACGAGGCGATCCGCGACCTGCACGAGGCGGGCGTGCGCGCGGTGCGGTTCAACGTCGCGCGTGGCGGCTCGGCTGCGCTCGACGATCTCGAGTGGCTCGCCAGGCGCGTGCACGACCTCGTCGGCTGGCACGCGGAGCTGTACATCGACACGCGGACCATCGACGAGGATCTCTCCCGGCGAATCGCCGCCCTCCCGGCCGCGAGCATCGATCACCTCGGCATGCACGAGGATGGGCTCCCGAACCTGCTGCGCCTCGTCGAGCAGGGAGTGAAGGTCAAGGCCACGGGCTTCGGCCGCGTCGAGCTTGACCCAGCCGCGGTCATTGAGGCGATCATGCACGTTGATCCGACCGCGCTCATGGTCGGTACCGACCTCCCCTCGACGCGCGCCCGCCGCCCGTTCCAGAGCGATGACTTCGACCGCATCGCGCAGGCAGTCGCGCCGGAGCACGCATCGGCTGTGTTCTGGGACAACGCCGCCGCGTTCTATCTCGGGCAGTAGCCGTCGCACGCCCCTCGCCCATCGCTAGGGTGAAGCAATGGAGGCCGCCGAGTTCTATACCGGGATCGTCCCCGACGTCTACCGCGCGCTCAGGGCGAGCCACTTCAGTGCAGATCGCTACCGAGCCTTCATCGAGGAGCACGGTCAGCCTGCGCTCGAGTTGGGCTGCGGTGACGATGGCCCGTTCTTTGAGCTAGCGGTGGCCGGGTACGAACTCGTCGGTGTCGATTCCTCGACCGACATGGTCGACCGCGGGCTCGAGCGGCTGAGGCGAGACGGAGTCACCGCTCAGATCCATCACCAGCGGATGGAACGGCTCGAGTTGGGGATGACGTTCGGCAGCATCTATCTTGCTGGTCCAACGTTTAACCTCCTCCCCGATGACGAATCCGCCCTCGACGCCCTCCGCGCCATTGCGAGGCACCTTCGAGAAGACGGCGCGGCGCTTGTCCCGCTGTGGAGTCCCACTCCCACGCCACCGGAGCGCATTGGCGTCACGTCGGTGTCCGCATCAGCGACGGCACGGGCGAAGTACACGGTCATCGGCGAAACCTATGACCTGGCGCAGCGAACGCGGACGACACAGGTTCGATACGAGCTCGTCACCGACCATGAGTCACAGACCGCCGACCGCGAGTGGATCATCCACTGGTTTTCCGACGACGTGTTCCGCGGCCTGGCCGCCATCGCGGGCCTTCGCGTCGAGTTCACGAACCGGAGCGACGACCAAGTGGATGCGGTGCTTCGCCTGGCCTGAGACCTGCTGCCCCGTACATTCAAGCCGTCCCACTCACGACGCATTCCACGGATTGAGGATCGGCACACCGAGCGACTCGAAATCTTTGACGTTCCGCGTCACAACGGTGAGCCCATGGACCGCAGCAGTCGCGGCAATGAGGGCATCGCGTTCGGGCCGAGGGTCCGGCACATGAAGGTGGGCTGCTCGGCGAGCGACTGGCACGTCAACAGGCAAGATTCGACCGGCGAACGCGTCCAGCAGCTCCTCGTCGAGCCAAGCCTGCAGCCGATCGCCCTGAGCAGGATCGCGACGCGCAATTCGGACTATGCCGACTTCTACCTCGAGCACGGTGATCGCCGAAAGATAGAGATCCGTCGGCGCACGGTTCGCAACCCACTGGCGAACGCCAACATCGGCCCGCTTCGCCGATTTGCGCAACTCGCTGATGACGTTCGTGTCGAGCAAATGGCTCACAGGTCAGGCACCTGCAGCACGATGTCAGCCGGTTCGAACTCGATATCGAGATCATCTTCCATACTCAGCCGCTCGATCAACGACGCCCCTCGTTCCCCCATCCGCCGATAGTCGTCAATAGAAAGGAGCACGTAGGCCGGCTTTCCTCGATCGGTAATCACGACCGGCTGACGACTGGCTTCGCGCTTGGCGGCGCTTACGTCACGGTTGAACTCTCGCGCGCTCATCATCGTCATCATGACCCCCTGAATCTGGGTAGGTACGTACCTACTTTATCGATCGAAGACTCCGACGACAAGGACCAGGCCTGGCGCTGACCTCGCCGGGCCTTACCGCGACGTGATGCGGTAGTCACGACGGATCGCGGCGGTGGTGCGGCCCCAATCGCTGGCTTTCACGCGTTTTTGATGGACCTCGAACGCCTCACGGCTCGCGAATAGCTCTTCCACTTCCCAGACGAGCGGATCGCGTGTTGCCCGCACCTCGAACAGCACACAGCCCGGCTCGGCCTTCGTAAGCCGCACGTGGCCTGGTAAATGCTGCGCAACGATCGCCGCTTCGGCCTCGTTCACACACACGAGGCGACCAGAAAGCGTCACTCGACTCATCGTTCCCCACCTCAACGTCGCGATTGCGGGCCAGCGTACGTTGCGCCGCTCCGCCTCACCGTGCCCACCAACAATGATGATGATGCGGTGTCGCCAGTATCGTTGATCCGATGAGTGACGACAGCAGCGAGCTCCGCAGACGCTGAACCCGCGCAAGGAGTGTTGCGCGCTCGCGGTCAGCGGTCACGCGAGTCCGAGACCGTCACACGCGTCGCCGGCAACTCTCGCCAGGTCAGCCGAACCTCGCCGGGCGTCGCCCGGAGCGCGTCGACGAGGTCGCCGGCCGCACCCTCGACGGAGTCGAAGCCATCCTCTCCCGCCGAGGCCAGGATGATCTGCCACCCGTTCCCGTCGGCCGCGAGCGCGGACTCGACGGTGAACCCGCCCCGGTAGTGGGCTCGAGCCTCACCCGCTCCGTCCGAATCCGGGGACTGCATGAGTGGCGCCAGGAACGCCTCCACCGCGTTGTCAGCCGCGGCACCGGTAACGTGCGCCTCGACTTGAACGGAGGTGTCCACGTCGAATGGCCAGTCCTCGTACCACTCGCGGCTGGGTTGGAAGAATGGGATCTCGGTCGCCTCAAACATGTGCCGCTCCCCGTTCCTGTCGGTGATGATCATCGTCGATGCCGTGGGACGCACCGCACGGCGCGGGGTCGCGCCCTGCGGCGATGGTCGTCGGCATGTCCCTGCCTTCACGACACTATCCGCCCGATGGGCATCGTACTCATGGGTCGGAGTCCCCTGCGTGACAGAGTGGGCTCCATGAATGAAGCCATCAACGAGTGGGAAGCGTCGATCCAAGCGCTCTGGGACAGATTCGATTCCCTCGGACGCGATGATGGTGTCACCGCGATGCGGACACTGGTTGCTGCGTGCCCCGCCACCGACGGCCGTGCCGCGTTCGAGCTGGCTGGCATGTACGACTCGATGGGCTTCGAAGCTGAAGCCTGTGCAGAGTACGAGCGCGCGCTCGATCTTGGTCTCGACGATGCTCGACATGCGCGGCTCGCGGTGCAGTACGGGTCAACGCTGCGCAACCTTGGCCGATTCGACGAAGCCATTAGCGTCCTGAGCGCCGCACCGACACATGAGTCGACGGGTTCCGCGCCCCGTGTCGTATTGGCCCTCGCACTCCACAGTGCGGGCCGGAAGGACGAGGCCCTGCGGGTCGCGATCGAGGCGCAGATCGAGTCGTTGCCCCGATACCAGCGCTCCATGCGCAATTACGCCGCCGCCCTCACCGACCCGGCCAGGTCAGACGCCCCCACTAGACGGTGACCCGGTTCTCCCCCCACCTCTGATTCTGCGTCGGCGCCGCGCAGCGTCATGTGAAGGATCGGATACGGGCGACCCTGATCGTCCAACTCACTCCTGCCGATGACGCTGAAGCCACGGCGGCGATAGAACGCAACCGCATGCGGATTCTGCTCGTTGACATCCACAGTTCGCGCGCCGCATTCGGCCCCGACCCGCGCCAGCAGTGCGGTTCCAATTCCCTTACCTCGCTCGCGTGATTCCACGAACAGCATCTCCAGGTTCGCTCCAGAGACACCCGCGAACCCGACTACCGCTCCGCCGGACTCGGCAACGTGCAGGTCAACCTGCGGCAGATAGCCCGACGCCAAGTGCGATTCGATGTCATCGCGGTCGGCCTTTGCGAGGAAGTCGTGCGTTGCGTCGACCGCACTGCGCCAGATCTCCACAAGGCGCGGGTACTCCGCGGGACCAGTCACCCGGCGGACAGTTAGTTGAGTTTCAGCCTCCGAGGCTGCCATTGCTTTCCTTCCTGCGCGTGGAAGCAGAACTCGGCCTATTACGTCCGTGTGAGCGCTCTCGCGCCTTCCTGCACCCGAAATCTGGTCAATTGGATTCGCATTCGACCATCCAACCAGGCAGTCGAAGGCGCCTACGACAATAGGAAGGGGAGCAAGGACTTCGTTGACCAGTTGACGGCGATCGAGATGAGTCGCTGCGAGACGTCTACGAGCCGACGTTGCAAAGGCAATTTGGCTCAGTAATGGTAGCGGGCCTGAAGAATCACGAGGTCCGCGTCGTCCACGAGGTAAACCAGTCGGTGCTCATCGGTGATGCGCCGCGACCACGAGCCCTGCGCTCCGTACTTCAGCTGTTCGGGCTTGCCGATCCCGGAGAATGGTTCGCGCAGGCATGCGTCGATGAGCGTGTTGATGCGTTTAAGGATCTTCCGGTCGGCCGTCTGCCAGTGCTTGTAGTCTTCCCAGGCCGACTCGTCCCAGACCAGACGCACTCAGGCTTCTTCGTCCGAGCGATCGAGGCCGTGGACCTCGACCTTTCCACCGCGGGCACGTTCATAGGAATCGAGCAGGCGGCGGGCGTTGGCCGGTGAGCGGAACAGGTAGGCGGTCTCCTGCCACGCGGCGTACTCGTCAGCTGGCATCAGAACAGCATTGCCGTTACGAGAGACAATCTCGACCGCATCACGATCCTCATTCACTCGCTGAATGAGAGGGAACAGGGTCTTGCGCGCCTCGCTTGCACTGATGGACATGATGAGCGCCTCCGCATTTCGACGAGTGGTACGAGCTAATGGTACCACTCGCCGTCGTCGACTCACATCACCTGCCACAGTCGCCCAGGCAGACGTCGCCGTCGCAGGCGTCGACCCGCATCAACCATCAGTCGCCTCCGCTCAGCAGAACCGGAACTCCACCGCATTCCGGTATAGACCAACCTCTGGCCGCGCGTCGCGACTAATGCCCCGTAAGACGAAACCCACCACGACCATTCCGAGTTCGGCTGAAGCTCACGCCATCAGCGGGCAGGTGCCGCTGCCCCCTCACCCAGGTGCTCCCGCCGCAGATCATCGATCCGAGATGCGAAGCCGCCGCCCTGCTGCAGGAACAACGGGAGCTGCCGCGCAGTCTCAGGATCGAAGGCCGCCCCGAACCTTGCGAGCTCCACCATCACCGGAACGGTACTGATGCCAAGTTCGGTGAGCGAGTACCGACCTTGCTTGCCCCGCGGCGAATCCACCCGCGTCAGCAGGCCAGCATCAGTTAGATCCGACAGACGCCGGGACAGGACCGGCGCACTGATGCCCTCGTCATTGGCCGTCAACAGCTCACGGAAACTGCGGCGACCGTAGGCCGCAATGTCACGAAGAATCACAAGGGTCCATCGGTCGCCCAGGACTTCCAGAGCGCGATTGACCGGGCACCCCGACCGTGGTGATGAGATCATGCCTACCTCTCACTGGTTGCATTGTGTTATCACTTCTGAGTATGGTCACTGGTAACAGTTTAGAACCACCTTGCTCGTCGGCGGAAGTGTTGCGCGAGCAGGCACAGACAGGATCACCATGAAGGCCTTCGTTCTCGAAAAGTACCGATCGCCCCTGCGGCAGATCGACATGCCAGAACCCGTCCCACGGGACCATGAGGTGCTGGTCCGGATGGCCGCCGCTGGCGTCAACCATGCCGACGAGCGCGTCCGGTCGGGCGAGTTCGCGCAGATCTTCCCCTTCACTCTGCCCATGGTGATGGGCAGCGAGCTCGCTGGCGAGGTCATCGCCACGGGCAAGAACGTCGAGGGCTTCCCGCCGGGGACGCCGGTCTTCGCTTATGTGGATCTCGCTCGAATGGGCACCTTCGCGGAGGTCGTGGCCATCGACCAGCAGTATCTGGCCCCCGCTCCGCGATCGACGACCCTCGTTCAAGCCGCCTCACTTCCCGTCGTTGCCCTGACCGCCTGGCAGGCATTCGTCAACATGGGTCGGCTGCGTGAAGGACAGACGGTTCTGATCCATGGCGGTTCTGGAGGTGTCGGAGCCGCCGCCATCCAGCTTGCCAAACATCTGGGCGCAACCGTCGCGACGACGGTCAGCGCTGCGAACGCCGATTTCGTCCGAAGCCTCGGTGCCGACATCAGCATCGACTACCGTGACGAGGACTTCACCGACAAGGTCTCCGACGTCGACCTGGTTCTGGACACCCAGGGCGGCGACGTCTTGAAGAAGTCACTCGGGGCAGTCCGGCACGGCGGGACGGTCATCGGAATCACTGGCCCACCCGACCCAGACTTCGCCGATCGGGCAGGAGTCAAGGCTCTGGTGAAGGTCGCCGTCACTGCACTCAGCAGCGGCATCCGCCGCCGTGCCCGCCGCTTGGGCGTCACCTACCGCTTCCTGTTCATCGAGCCCAACGGTGAGGAACTGCGCCGCGTCGCTGACCTCGTCGACCAGGGCGTGATTCGTCCCATCGTCGATCACGTCGAACCCTTCACACACACCCCGCAGGCTCTGGAAGCGGTTCTCGCCGGAGGGCACCGCGGCAAGGTCGTCGTGAGCAACCAGTCCGGAGACGTCGACAATGGCTGAGTAAGGACCATCGACCGCGCGCGCAAACACATGGTCGACCGCCACAACCCGGCATCTCCAAGCAGGCGGCGAGACTCTCACCTATCGCGAGCTTGGCCCATCGGGCGGCACGCCTGTTTTCCTGCTCGCGCACTTGGGCGCGACTCTGGATGAATGGGACCCGAGGTTCATCGATGCCCTCGCCCGCGCCCATGACGTCATCGCGATGGACCTGCCCGGGGTGGGCTCGTCGTCAGGACAAGTACCAGCCACCATCGAAGCGATGGCCGAAGCCACCATCGGCTTCATCGATGCCCAGGGTGTCAGCGAGTTCGACCTCTTCGGCTTCTCCTTGGGCGGGTTCATTGCACAACAGATCGCCCTCGACCACCCCGAGCGAGTCCGTCGCCTGGTCCTCGCTGGAACCGGACCCGCAGGCGGTCACGGCATCGACCGCCCCACCGGAGCGGCATACGTCTACTGGGACATGATCCGCGGTGACCTGGCCCGCTCAGATGCGAAGGAATTCCTGTTCTTCCACCGAGACAGAGAGGGAAGAGCGGCAGCGCGGGAGTATCTGCGGCGACTCAGGAAACGCGTCATGGACCGAGACGCGCCGATCTCCGTGGCAGGGTTCAAAACTCAGCTGAAGGCCATACAGACATGGGGCAGCCGTTCACCCCATAACCTCTCAGGAATTATGGCACCGACCCTCATCGCCAACGGCGACCATGATCGAATGGTCCCCACCGTGCTGTCCGAAGACGTGCACCACCGCATCCCGAACAGCACGCTCACGATCTACCCGAACTCCGGCCATGCCGGCGTATTCCAGCACGGGTGGCACTTCAACACTGAGGTACTCCGGCATCTGTCGTAGCGCACGATGCTCACGGCTTCCCGGGCGCGCAACCGCACTCGGGCTGGCCCGGAGCATCCGGACTGATCAGTCCACTCATCTCCACTCCCCTCCTCAGCCTCTGACTGCGCCCAGCCAGACACAGTCAGAGGTTAAAGTGCAAAACGAAATTCCACCGCATTCCGGTACGTACAGCCATCTGTCTGCCACCAGCGCCATTCGCTATGCATCCCTTCCCGCAGGACCTGCACGGCTCACCGCCCTTCATCAGGTCTCAGTATCCCGACTCGCGGTCCACCTCCGCGGCGCGCCTATCGTGGGGCCACGCCCCCGCCGAGCTGATAGCGTGAACGTCCATGTGCGCGATCAATCTCTGGGTGGTGAACGCCGCGGCCTTCACCACCGAGTTCCAGCGATTCACCACGGAACGGCTCAGCGTCGCGCCCGTCGCCGAAGAGATGAGCATCGGCTCAAGCCGTGTGCGCGGCTCTTCGCGCGTCTTCACCCTGACAACACGCATGTGCGACTGCGACTCGCTGATCGGCCGGCGGGCCGATCCTGCGCGCGAGGACGAGATCAGCGCGGAACGCTGGCTCGGCTGGCTTCGCGAACTGCCCGATCATGTCCCGCACGTCTCCCGCATCGCCGTCCTCCGCGCGTGGAGCCCCGGAAACGATGTCATCACGCCGCAGCGATCGCGCGGCATCCGGATCGGCGAACTCGATGAGACGATCCTGCGCGACATCCGCGACGACATGCTGCTGACGCTCGACTACCCACGAACCTGGTAGAAGACGAACGCCCCGGCCGTCATCGACGACCGGGGCAATGCACGCAGAAGCGGCAGGTCACACGTTGAAGCGGAACTCCACCAGGCTACGTCACCGTTAGCGGTGTGGCCCGGCTGCTTGCCTACTCAGAGAGCGTCCACGTGAGCGCTTCAACGGTATCAGCGAGATCAGCCACCGGCAGGCAGCCGTCCAATTCCATAGTCGCTCCTCGCCGAAGAACAGGTTCGACGTCCCGGACGTACCGGCGGACTTCAGCCTGCTGCTCCTGTGTATGCCCATACGGATTGTTCTTCCGCGCCGCGATGCGCCTGATCAGTACGTCGACGGGTGCGCTCAGGAGAACAACGTGCTCGAACCGGTCATAGAACCGTCCCTGATTCTCGACCGTTCCAGACACGACGACATCGACGTTCTCAGCAAGAAGTGCACCCATCCGAGGTTCGTCCCACAAGCCTCCGGGTAACTCCCAATCGCCGTAATCCGTATCGACGGTGAGATGTCCCCGACGCTCCAACTCGGCGAGCAGCGTGGACTTCCCCGCGCCAGACATTCCCGTGACGAGGATACGAGGCACGCTTCAGCTCCCGGGCTGGTTGGCACGGAGCGCCTTCGCGAGACGAGATAGATGAGTCTCTACGACATCGCGCACGATCTCGATACCGACGCCGAAGTACTGGTGCACGAGGATGTTGCGAAACCCGCGTATCTGAGGCCAGGCAATGTCGGGATGGGCATCCGTGATCGCAGCGGGCAAATGATTCGCTGCCTCCCCGATGATCTGGAGATTGCGTTCAATCGCATCCTCGGCCATCTCGACCAGGCTGTCATCACCATCGAGACAGCCCAAGTAGCCGAACGCGAGGCGACCGCGATCGCGCATCGATTGCGCTGCCCAGCTCATGAGTTCGCGCCCGAGACGCATCCCTCTTGCGTCAGCGGAGATCAAGACACCGCCGACTCCCGCGATCGCGAGGGTCTCCGTACCGACAGCGATCTCGCGGTGCGCCCATCCCACGTGGCCAATGACGCGGCCTTCGATCCGCGCCATGATGTGGACATCATGTGACGCGTAGCCGTATGGCTCTTGTGGATCCCACTCTCCGAACTCCTTGAGGTACTCGTTGTCGAAGAGCAGCCGAAGTTCACCCAGATCGGCCTCAGTGAGTTCCTGGTGGGCGAGGACCTCGATCGAATGACGCTTCACGCGTCCACCTTCCATGGGTCCACCAGTTCGACGCCGGTGTGCTGGAAGTCCTTCGCATTGCGCGTAGCGCAGGTGGCCCCGTGCGCCAGGCAGATCGCGGCGATCTGGGCGTCGGCGGTACTGACCGGCGCGCCTGCTGCCTCACGCGACGCCAGCACCTCCGCGTATCGCTCCGCCGCGTCAGCATCGAAGGCGAGCACCGACCGGCTCCCCCGATACGGCGCTACCGCTTCATCGATCCTCTGCGCCAGCTCGTCTTTGCGTTGGCCGTTCGGAAGCCTGCGCACACCGGCAAGCAACTCCGCGAGAGTGATGGAAGTGATCGCGACGTCGCCCGTCAAGGACACAAGCCACTCGACGACACGAGGCTCCGGAGAGGGCCGAAAGATCTCCGAGATGACGTTCGTGTCGAGGACGATCATTCGAAGTCCGCCGCCCTTGCGACATCATCGCGCATCGGAATCGGCAACTCGTCAACCCCTTCGACATCCCGTGCCGCAGACAGAAGAGCCATGCCGATGTGCGGCCGTCGAGCGGCCTTCGTGAGGATGTCGCGGACCTCGGCCTCCATGGACCGCCCGTGCTCCTTCGCCTGCGATGCGAGCTGCTGCTTCACGTGGTCATCGAGACCGCGCACGATGATGGATGACATCCGGACCACCTCCTTCTGCTATCAACCATGATAGCGCAGATGGCTGGATGCGGACAGCCCAGAACATGCCAACGAAGCCCCGCTGATCACGAAGATCGACGGGGCCCGCGGAGCAGGATCGGCTCACATCACACGTTAAACCGGAACTCCACCGAGTTCCGGCACGGACAACCATCACGGCAGGCGGAACAGGAATCGTCCGGAACGTCTGCACGTGCCCATCAGCTGCTCGCCTCGAGTCGCTCGAAACCGAGCCTCCGTCGTCGGCGCAACTCGGCCGAGCGCGAAGAAGCGGACCGCCGAGTCATCCGGCCCGGGCATCAGTTCCGTCGCCGCCCATTCGAGGACGACCCCTCCACTGCGGTCGGCTCCTCAGTGTCCGATGTGCCTCCGCTGCGCCCTCCGGGATCGGAAGCAGCCGGCATCGCCGCCGAGATGAGCAGCATCAGCTTCTGGGCGTCGTCGCTCGCAGGTTCGGGATGGTAGATGACCAGCATCTGGCCGTCCGCTCCGCTGATCGGCAGCTTCTCGCGATACAGGGTCAGGTCTCCGACTTCGGGATGGGCGAGCGTGACGACCGCGCCCTCGCGACGCACGACGTCCTGTCGCGCCCAGAGCGTGCGAAACCGCGGGCTGGCGATCGACAGGCTCCCGACGAGTTCCACGAATCGTTCATCCTCGACATCGAGTCCCACCGATGATCGGAACCCTGCGACCATCGCAGCGGTGACCAGCTCGGCAGGCCCGTAGAGCTCGCGTTCGCCGGGATCGAGGAACACGTCGCGCAGCCGGTTGCGTCCGGCGACCAGGCACGGAGACAGCGCCGCAGCTGCCGAGTTCGCCGCGAGAACATCGAGGTAGCGGCCTTCCACGAAGGCAGGGAGGTCGAGGGTGGAGATCAGCGCGTGGATCCCCCGCGGCACGACCTCGGGCCGCGACCGTTTCCGCGTGCGGTGCGGTCGCGGATCTGCGAGCGAATGCAGATACGCCGTCCCCTCGTCGTCGAGGTGGAGAACGCGCGCAAGCGCATCGAGCACCTGACGCGAAGGGCTGCGATCGCGCCCCTGCTCCAGCCGCAGGTAGTAGTCGGCGCTGATGCCGGCGAGCAACGCAACCTCCTCGCGACGCAGTCCCGGCACACGGCGGATTCCGACGGGCGCGATCCCGACCTGCTCAGGGGAGACGAGCTCGCGCCTGGCGCGCAGATACGCACCGAGCAGGTTCTGATCGTCCATGCTCACCAGGCTACGCACGACCACGACGGTGCGGGGTGGCCCTGGCACCCCCAGGAACATCGGGGTACTGCCGCTGCAGCGCGCATCGGCGAAGACTCGAAGCATCCCGGAAAACGGGCACCGCTTCGAAAGGAGAACTCAGATGAGCAAGATCGCACTTGTCACCGGCGCGACCTCCGGAATCGGTCGGGCGTTCGCCGATCGACTGGCTTCTGATGGGCACGACCTGATCGCGGTCGGCCGCGACGACGTCCGCCTCGGTGAACTCGCCACGGCATACCCCGAGGTCGCCGTGCGCACGGTTGCCTCGGACCTGTCGACAGCACACGGAGTCGAGTCGGTCATCTCGTCGATCGGCGACGTTCCGATCGACCTGCTGATCAACAATGCTGGTGTCGCCCACTACGGCTCGCTTGCCAATCTCCTCCCACGACAGGTGTCGGAGGTGCTCGGCGTGAAGGCGATCGCCCCCGTCATGCTCACCCATGCCGTCGTCGGGGGCATGATCGCGCGGGGCCGCGGCTCGATCGTCAATGTCGGCGGCATGATCGCCTTCAGCGGGCCCGCCCCCTCATCCGTCCGGCCGAACCGTTCCGTGTACGGCGGCACGCTCGCCCATCTCCTCGCGTTCTCGCAGCTCATGTCAACGGAACTGCAGGGAACGGGCGTGCACGTGCAGGCGCTCCTGCCCGGTGTCGTCGCGACGGAGTTCCACACCCGACAGGGGATGGATCTCAGCGGAATCCCGCGCATGTCCGCCGCCGATGTTGTGACTGCGAGCCTGCGCGGCCTCGAGCTCGGCGAAACCGTCACCGCTCCGGGCGTCGAGGACGCATCCCGACTCGATGCGGTGTTTCGAGCGGATCTGGACGCCTTCGCCTCCCAGTCCGTCGAGCTCGCTTCCCGATACCGCTCGTGATCGACCACGGGAGAAGCGATCTCGCTCTCGTGACGGCGGCTCCGTCGCACGTGTGCCCAGCTACACGTTGAACCGGAACTCCACCGCATTCCGGCACATACCAACCTGAGGTTGCGTGTCTGGCTGGCATCGCCTCGGCCCCCACCTCGCCCCTTCCGGAGACGCAGAAGGTGGGGCAGCGGGGGCACGCGACCCGATCTCGCGTCCGCCTCTGTCGGCAGCCCCTGATAGGACATAATGACAGGTGACTGCGACCCACAGGGAGGTGACTTGGTGCTGCCTGCACTTGACGAGCAGACGGGCCTGCTTCCGCTGGGCCGATTCGGCGCGTCGTTGGAAGAGATCAAATCCCACTACGTTGACGATCCCCGGTTCGCGAAGTCGGCGACCCGCGCCGAGATCTGGCAGCACTTCGAGTCCGCTACCGACGGCATCCGCTCTGTCGTCCCCGTGGTGTGCGTATGGGTGGGTGGCAGCTTCCTTACCGACAAGATCGATCCTGACGACATCGACCTCGTCTACTGGTGCGAAGACGTGCTCGTTGACCAGGTGACCGACCCCAAGGATCGGTACATCCTGCAGATGTTCGGGATGAACCAGGTCCGGCCAGCGACGGGCCTGCGCGTTGATACTCGATACTGCCTATGGCACGTGTTCCCCGAGGCGGACCGCGCCCACTCAGTCGAGCACCAGTCATATGCGTTGAATCGTGGCTACTAGGATGACTTCTGGATGCGCAAGCGCAACGGCGCGAAGGAAGATCCTCCGCAACGGCCGGATGCCCTACCGCAGCGCGGCTACTTCGAAGTGACTCTGGACGGTTTCCATGGCGTTTGACTGGGAGCAGTTCAAGGCCAACGTCCAAGGCGAAGCTGAGTGGCAGGACGCAGATGATCTTGCGCGCATGAGCATCGAGACTCTGCGCGCTGAGCACGGCTTGCTGCGGCGCGACGCTTCTTCAGGGTCTCTGCGCCTGACTGGGCCAGGAATCACGATCCACTCGGGAGCGATCGACGGGATTGCTGACACGCTTCGCAATTTTCAGCGCCTGGTGCTTGCGACAGGCCTCGCGGTGAAGGGGCACAAGTCGTTGCGTGGGCAACCGCCCGCCGACGTCGTCTCGAAGACCCGACTGAACCTCAACGGTTCACCACTGCCGGGAAGCCTCATCCTGCAGATCGTGCCGACGACTTCGCCAGCGGACGAGATCTCACCCGATGGCCAAGTCGGGCTGTTCGGAGACGACAATGCAGAGCCCCAGTTGATCGACACCGCCATGAAGCGAGCACTGGGACTGCTCGAGGACGGACGTCGTCTCGGCCCAGATGCCGACACCAGTGACTTCTTGGCGCGCATCCGCGAGTACGGACCGCGCGTCGCCACGACGTTGCGCGACTTCTCGACAGGTCTGGTGAAATCAGGGTTCGAGCCTGATCTCACTTGGTCCCAGCCTCGCCAGGCGCGCCTGCGCACGCGCCTCTCCACGGCTGAACTCGCTCACATTGGAGAGCTCATCGCTTCTCGGGAACTCGAGCTCGAGCCGACCACCATCCGCGGCATCTTGCGGACTGTCAGCGAGATCAGCGCTTGACAGCTGGAGATCGAGGACGGCGAGATCGTCAAGATCGACGCGAAGAAGATCCCTGCGGCGAACACTGCAACGCTGCGCACCGGCATGTCAGTTTCAGTCGATGTGTCAGTCACGGAAGAAACCGGCCCTGCCGACGAAGTTAAGCCCAAGTACACGGCGACGTCGTTCACAGTGCTGAGCAACCCGTAAGGCCGAGTCGTTACACCACATCTAGTCCAACGGCTGGATCCGGAGGTTGGTCCGCGGCGGCAAATCCCAGCCGTGACGCGCATGAATTTCCCTAACCAACTCTTCCGCGTTGACCTGGAGCTTGGCAAGTGCAGCCGCGTCGTGGCCGACTGATCGTAAATGGCGCAGGTTGCTGCTCAGCGCGTGCGCCCAACTCATCAGCGGGTCGAGGTTCGCCACCCGCCGCTCAACGGTGTCGCCGGGCTTGGCGGCCTCCATCACCTGGCGGCCGATGGTCGCGCCCAGCGTGCGCTCGGCCTCCAGCCACGAGTCGATACCATCCCAGCCGTCGAGCTGGTCGACGAGCGCGATCGACGTGATGCGCAGGTTGGCGAGCCGCTCCCCCACCGGCTCGGCCGTCGGATCGAACCCGATTAGGCGCTGCACGGCTTCCTGCACCGCGAACCAGCGTGCGTCCTCGGCCGCCTTGCGCGACTCGGCGAGTGCCTCGTTCGCGCGCTTGTTCGCTTGGTAAGTGCCGACGCCGGCGATCAGCAGCGACAGGGCCGAGATCACCAGCGCGAGGACATCCATGGCTCGATCCTGCCACTACAAGAAACAGTTCCTGAAGCACTTCCGGCTATTGCTTGCCCGAGGCGCGTCAGCCGACTAACCCGCGCTCACTACGATGCTCCGCGCGGCGACCAATCCCTACAGCGCGAATCTCCACTCCACCGATTTCCGGTACATACCACCCTCTTGAGGTGTGCAGTGAAGCGCTCGGCCCCGCGTCCGGGACCGACAGCTTGCGTTCGACGTCAACGATAGGTCTCGTGCAACGCCTCCTCGATCTGAGACGGAGTCGGTGCACCGGCGTACCCGCGCTCAGTCGCGTAGACCCGGCACGCGAGCGAGCGAACCGGTTGCGTCGGAAACAGGTCGACGCCGTCGACGAGGATCGTGGGCGAGCCTCCGAATCGGGTGTTCACCGCTTCGGTCTCGGTGTGGATCGTTACCAGCTCGATGGGCACTTCCGCGAGCTCGGCGGCATCCAGCGCGGCGCGCGCGTTTGCTTCGGCGATGGCCGTGTTCGGGCAGTCGACGATGTGCAGCAGTTCGACCTTCATACGATCTGCTCCTTCCGGGTCCGGGCCGCGCGCAAGCCATTGAGGATCACGATGACCTCCGCGATCTCGTGCACGAGCACCACGGCAGCGAGTCCCAGGACGCCGAAGAGGGCGAGCGGGAGCAGGGCGGTGATGATCAGCAGGGACAGGATGATGTTCTGGTTGATGATGTGCCTGCCGCGGCGGGCGTGGTCGAACGCCCGCGGGAGGAGCCGCAGGTCGTGGCCGGTGAAGGCGACGTCGGCGGACTCGATCGCGGCATCGGAGCCGGTCGCGCCCATCGCGATGCCGATGTCCGCGGCCGCCAGGGCGGGGGCGTCGTTGATGCCGTCGCCGATCATCGCGACCGAGCCGTGCCTGCCCAGCTCGCTGATCGCGGCGGCCTTGTCCTCGGGACGCAGCTCGGCGCGCACGTCCCCGATCCCGGCCTGCGCGGCCAGCGCGCGGGCGGTGCGGGCGTTGTCGCCGGTGAGCATGGTCATCCCGACGCCCTGGGCCGCGAGGGTGCGCACGACCTCTGGGACCTCGGGGCGCAGCTCGTCGCGGACCCCGATCGCGGCGACCGGGACCCCGTCGAGGTGCACAATGACGACGGTCATGCCCTGCTCCTCCAGGCCCGCGACCTGGTCCTTGAGCGTCCCCGAGTCCAGCCAGCGAGGGCTGCCGACGGTGACCCGGGCCCCGTCGAGGGTGCCTTCGATGCCGTGCCCGGCCTGCTCGGTGACGTCCAGGGCGGCGGGGGCTCCGGGTGCGGCGGCGGTGATCGCGGCGGCCAGCGGGTGGGTGCTGTGCTGCTCCAGGGATGCCGCCCAGGCCAGGGCCTGCGCCTCGGTCACGCCGTCGGCGGTGAGGACGGCGGTGACGGCGGGCTCGTTGCGGGTGAGGGTGCCGGTCTTGTCGACGGCGACGTGGCGGATCACGCCGAAGCGCTCGAACACGGCACCGGACTTGATGATCACGCCGAACCGGCTCGCCGAGCCGATCGCGGCGACGACGGTGAGCGGGACGGAGATCGCCAGCGCGCACGGCGACGCGGCGACGAGCACCACGAGGGCGCGGGTGATCCACAGCTCCGGGTCGCCGAGCAGCGAGCCGATGATCGCGACGAGAGCGGCGAGGATCAGCACGCCGGGCACGAGGGGTCGGGCGATCCGGTCGGCCAGCCGAGCGCGGTCTCCCTTCTCGGCCTGCGCCTGCTCGACCAGCTCCACGATCGTGGTCAGCGAGTTGTCCGTACCCGCCGCGGTCGCCTCGACCTCCAGGGCACCGGCGGTGTTGATCGCCCCGGCCGACACCGCGTCGCCGGGCTCGACCTCGACCGGGATCGACTCGCCGGTGATCGCGGAGGTATCCAGGCTCGACCGACCTGTGCGGACGATGCCGTCGGTCGCGATCCGCTCACCGGGGCGCACCAGCATGAGCTGCCCGACCTGGAGGTCTTTCGCGGCGACCTCGACCGTCGCGCCGTCGCGGCGGATGGTCGCTGTCTCAGGGACGAGCTTGAGCAGCGCCCGGAGCCCGCCGCGGGCGCGGTCCATCGCCTTGTCCTCCAGCGCCTCAGCGATCGAGTACAGGAACGCCAGGGCCGCGGCCTCCTCGACGTAGCCGAGGATCACCGCGCCAATGGCGCTGATCGTCATCAGCAGGCTGATGCCGAGCTTGCGCTTGAACAGTTTGCGGATCGCGCCCGGGGTGAACGTCGACGCTCCCAGCAGCAGACCGAGCCAGAACAGCACCAGCGCCAGGATCTCGAGCCCGGACCACTCCAGGACGAGACCGGTCAGGAAAGCGACGCCGGAGAGGACCGGGACCATGATCCCGCGGTCCCGCCACCAGGGTCGCTCCTGCACCTCCTCAACTGCTTCGCCGACCGTGGTCTCGGGCTCGTCGCAGCCGCACGCCGCGCTCATGCGCCTGCCCCCGTCCCGCAGCAGCCCGGCACCGGGCACTGGTCATCAACGCATGGCGCGTGCTCGTCGACGGCCAGCGTCACATCCACGAGCGCCGTGAGCGCCGCAGCGAGGTGCGGGTCGGCGATCTCGTAGCGCGTCTGCCGTCCCTCGGGCTCGGCGGCCACGATGCCACAGTCGCGCAGACAGGTCAGGTGGTTCGACACGTTCGACCGGGTCAGCTCCAGCTCGCGCGACAGCACCGCCGGATAGCTCGGGCCGTCGAGCAGGGTCATCAGGATCCGGGATCGCGTCGGGTCCGCCATGGCTCGGCCGAGCCGGTACATGACGTCGAGGCGTGAAGCAATGGTCAGCATGCACTGAACTATACAGTGACTGCTGACCTATTTTGGTCATCGCATCGGCAGGTCAGACCGCTCAATCGACGCGAGAGGTTATACGGCGAAACGAAATTCCACCACGTCGCCACACGTACCAACCTCATGACGCAGCACTCTTAGCCAAAGACTGCGTCCACCTCTGCGACGGTGGCGTGCTGACTCCAGCGCCGCCGTGACGGAACCCGTCGAGCACGTATTCGGCGAACCGCCTCCATCCGTCGGGTGCGACGCGCTGGGTGCCCTGCAGCACACCGCGGTTGGCGTTGGTGAGCAGGTACAGGTCGCTGTGATGGAAGCCGGGCCGGAGCGCCCCGGCCTCGCGAGCACGCTCGACGAGCACCACGGACGCGCGGAAGGCCCGCTCGTTGTGCTCGTGGAAGAGCTCGCTCATCCCGCGCGGGGAGACGATCAGGTCGCTGAAGGCGAGGTCGTCGGCCTGCTGTTCGAGGATGAACATCACGTAGTCGCGGAACGCCTCCCAGGGCTCGGTCCGTGCCTGCTCGGCGGCTTCTTCGCTGCGGTCGGCGTAGCGGCGCATCTTCTCTTCGAGCACGACGGCCACGAGCTCGTCGACGGAGGCGAAACGGCGGTAGATCGTGCCGACTCCAACACCTGCGGCCTCGGCGATGCGCTCCAGGGTGACGTCCGTGCCCTCCTCGGCGAAGACGGTTCCTGCGGCGCAGATGATCGCCTGCCGGTTGCGCTCGGCGTCGGCGCGCAGGGGTCGGGGCTGGTTCGTCATGACTCCATCCTACCGAACTGGAATAGATCCTCCACTTATGTGGTTGACTGTATGTGGAGCGACTGCTCCGCTTACTTTCGATCTTGGAGGAGACACGATGACGATGCAGGCTCTCGCGCTCGGCGCGTTCGACCAGACCCCGGCCCTGACCCAGGTGGCCACGCCCGAACCGGCAACCGGCGAGGTGCGTGTGCGGGTGCACGCGGCGTCGGTGAACGGCTTCGACCTCTCGGTGGGCAAGGGCATGCTGCAGGGCATGATGGAGCACCGCTTCCCCGTGGTGCTCGGCAAGGACTTCGCCGGCACTGTCGACGCCGTCGGCGAAGGCGTCGAGGACTACGCGATCGGTGACCGGGTGTTCGGCGTGGTGACCAAGGACTTCCTCGGCGACGGCTCGTTCGGCGAGTACGTGACGGTCCCCGCCCAGGTGGGGATCGCGAGGTTGCCGGAGGACGTCGACTTCGAGCGCGGCGGCGCGCTGGGGCTGGCCGGCACGGCCGCGCTCAACGCGTTCGACGCCGCCGGCATCGAGGCCGGGCAGACGGTGCTGGTCGTCGGCGCGACGGGCGGCGTGGGCCAGCAGGCCCTCCAGCTCGCCGCCCGCACCGGGGCGACGGTCATCGCGACTGCGCACACAGAAGCCGAGATCACCGTCATCACCGATCTCGGCGCGGCGCGCACGGTCGATCACACCGCCGATCTGCCGGCGCAGGTGCGCGAGATCGCCCCGGACGGGGTGGACGCCGTGCTGCACTTCGCCGGTTCCCCCGACACCGTCGCCGCACTGGTCAAGCCGGGAGGCGTGTTCGCCTCCACGATGCTGCGCAGCCCCCAGGACGTGCAGGCCGAGGGCGTCCGGGTGGAGTCGATCTACGCCCACCCCGCCCCGGAGACCCTGGAGCGCGCCGCGGCCAACGAGGCGAGCGGGCACACCCGCGTGACCGTGCAGGAGGTGTTCGAGCTCGCAGAGGCCCCCGCTGCCTTCGAGCGCTTCGCGCAGGGCACGCTCGGCAAGATCGTCGTCCGCATCGCCTGACCACACGGCAACCGGCTTGAGGCGGGACAGGGCCACGGCCCCGTCCCGCCAGATGCCTATGAAAGGAAAGACCTCATGGAACTCGGTGTCTTCTCGCTCACCGACATCTACCCCGGCAGCGGCGACACGGCCCAGTCGCGGATGGACGACATCATCGGCTACGGGATCGAGGCCGAGCGGCGCGGCCTGGACGTGTTCGGCATCGGCGAGCACCACTCCCGCCAGTTCGCCGTCTCCTCCCCAGCGGTCGTCCATGCCGCGATCGCGCATGCGACCAGCCGGATCACGCTGACCACCACCGCGACCGTGCTCAGCGTCCTCGACCCGGTCCGGGTCTACCAGGACTTCGCGACCCTCGACCTGATCAGCCACGGCCGCGCCGAGATCATCGCCGGGCGCAGCGCCTTCGCCGAGCCCTTCGCGCTCTTCGGCGAGGACCCCGCCACGCTCGACGACCTCTTCGCCGAGAAGCTCGATCTGCTGCTGCGCCTCCGTGACGAGGACGCCGTGACCTGGGAGGGTCGGTTCCGGCCCGCCCTGCGCGAGGCCGCGCCGAACCCGCGGCACATCGGCGCGCTCCCGGTGTGGGTCGCAGTCGGCGGGACGCCGGCCAGCGCCGCCCGCGCCGGACGCCTCGGCCTGCCGATGGCGCTCGGCCTCATCGGCGGCACCCTCGACCACGCCAAGCAGCTCGTCGACCTCTACCGCCGCTCCGGCCGCGACGCCGGGCACCCGGACGAGCGGCTGCAGGTCGGCATCACGAGCCACTTCTACGTCGGCGAGACCCACGAGCAGGCGCTGGAGGAGTTCTTTCCCTACTACCGGCGCTACCTCGCACCGGAGACCAACAACGGACGCGGCTGGCGCGTCGACGAGGCATCGATGCGACAGATGGCCGCGCGCCGCGGCGCGCTCATGGTCGGCGGGCCCCGCGAGGTCGTCGAGAAGATCCTCGACCTCGCCGGCGAACTCGGAGCCGACCGCTTCCTCGGACAGGTCGACCCGGGCGGCATACCCGCCGACATGGTCCGGGCCTCGATCGCCCGCTTCGGCGACACCGTCGCCCCCGCCGTCCGCCACATCCTCAACTGAACCCAACAGGAGAACCATGAACGTCACCGTCTTCGGCGCGACCGGAGCCATCGGCCGCCTCACCGTCGCCGAGCTCCAGGACCGCGGCCACACGGTCACCGCCTACGTCCGCAACCCGAACAAGATCCCCGATACGTGGGGCGATGACGTGCGCGTCGTGGTCGGCGAGATGTCCGACGCCGCAGCCATCGATGCTGCTGTCCAGGGTGCGAACGCTGTCGTGAGCGCGCTCGGCCCGAGCATGGACCGCAAGGCCACCGGCACGCCGCTGGTCGCCGGCACCCGGCACATCCTCGACGCGATGGACCGCCACGGCGTCCGCCGCTACATCGGCCACGCCACCCCGGCGATCCTCGACCCGCAGGAGAAGCCGACCCCCGTCACCAGGCTGATCCGCTTCATGCCGCGCACCTTCATGCCCCGCGCCTACGAGGAGATCGTCGGCATGACCGACCCGGTCAAGGCCTCCAACCTCGACTGGACCATCGTGCGCTTCATCCGCCCCACCGACAGACCGAGGACCGGCACGGTGCGCTCCGGGTTCTTCGGAACCGACAAGCTCGGGTTCGCTGTCTCGCGCGCCGACATCGCCGCCTTCACCGCCGCGCAGGTCGACGACACCCGCTACATCGGCCGCGCGCCCGCGATCAGCAGCTGACCGGGAGGCCCATCATGGACATCGCGCTCTGGATCGTCTCCGGCGTCCTCGCCGCCGCCTACGTGCTGGCCGGGACGATGAAGACCTTCCGCCCCCAGGAAAAGCTCGCTGATCTGCCGTGGACGCAGCACTACAGCGCAGGCACGGTCAAGTTCATCGGCATCGCGGAGCTCCTCGGCGGCATCGGACTGATCCTTCCCTGGCTGACCGGCATCGCTCCCGTGCTGACGCCGCTCGCCGCCAGCGGCCTGGCCCTCGTCCAGGCGCTGGCGATCATCCACCACCTCCGACACGGCGAGCGGAAGCCCCTGCCGATGAACGCAGGTCTCCTGCTGGCAGCCCTCTTCGTCGCGGTCTTCCGATTCGCATCCCTCTGACCCCAGCACACCGCTACAGGAAGAAGACCATCATGACCATCGCCATCATCGGAGCCACCGGTAAGTACGGCGGCCACGTCATCGACGCCCTCCTCGAGCGCGGCGTCACACCTTCGGACATCCTCGCCCTCGGCCGCGACGGCGGCCGCCTGGAAGCTCTGGCCTCCCGCGGCCTGCGCACCGCACCACTCGACCTCGACGACGCAGCAGGCACCGCCGAGACCCTCCGGGGAGCAGACAAGCTGCTGCTCGTGTCGATCGGAGCACCCGGTGCGGCCCTCGCACCCCGCACCGCAGCCATCGACGCCGCGACCGCTGCCGGAGTGCCCCACATCGTCTACACCTCCGCGCTCGGCGCGCCCACCACGACCTTCGCGCTGGCCGCCGAGCACAAGGCCACCGAGGACGTCATCACCGCCTCGGGCATGTCGGCGACGTTCCTGCGCAACGGCTGGTGGACCGAGAACCTGCAGCAGGACTTCGAGACCGCCCGCGCCCGCGGCGTCATCGCCAACAGCATCGGAGACGGCCGCCTGGCCACCGCGACCCGCCGCGACACGGCCGAGGCCGCCGCCGTCGTCCTCACCACGCCCGGGCACGAGGGGCACGCGTACGAACTCTCCGGCGACACTGCTTGGAACTATGCGGAGTTCGCGCAGACCGCTCAGGACGTCCTCGGAACGCCGGTGCGCTACGAGCCGCTCACCCCCGAGCAGGAGCGCGACATGCTCCTCGGGGCCGGCCTGGACGAGGCGACCGTCGGATTCCTCGGCGTGCTCCACCAGGGGATGCGCGAGGGAAGTCAGGCCATGACAACCGGGGAGCTGTCTCGACTGATCGGGCGGCCCACTACATCAATGGCCGATACCCTCAGCGCCTGGAACTAATCAGGTCAATCCGATGTGCCGCGCCGGCTTACTCGGCGCGGCACACCGCACCGCAGACGTTAAAGCGCAAAACGAAATTCCACGACGTCGCCGTCCTGCATGACGTAGTCCTTGCCCTCCATGCGCACCTTGCCAGCTGCCTTCGCATCCTGCATCGAGCCGGCGGCAATGAGGTCGTCGAACGACACGATCTCGGCCTTGATGAAGCCGCGCTCGAAGTCGGTGTGGATGACCCCGGCGGCCTGCGGCGCCTTGTCACCCTTGCGAATGGTCCAGGCGCGGGCCTCCTTCGGCCCGGCCGTGAGGTACGTCTGCAGCCCAAGCGTGTCAAAGCCGACGCGCGCGAGCTGGTCGAGCCCCGACTCATCTTGGCCGAGCGCCTCGAGCAGTTCGGCAGCCTCGTCGGCGGGCAGGTCGATGAGCTCCGACTCCGTCTTGGCGTCGAGGAACACCGCCTTCGCGGGCGCGACCAGCGCGGCGAGCTCGTCGAGCTTCGCCTGGTCGCCGAGCACGTCTTCGTCGACGTTGAAGACGTAAATGAAAGGCTTCGCGCTGAGCAGCCCGAGCTCGCGAATCGGCGAGAGGTCGAGGTCGCTGCTCGACAGGAGCTTGCCCTCGTTGAGCACCTCGACGGCCTCCTTCGCGGCAGTGAGCACGGCCGCGTCGAGCTTCTTGCCCTTCACTTCCTT
This sequence comes from [Zimmermannella] faecalis ATCC 13722, assembly GCF_000381765.1. GTDB lineage: Bacteria > Actinomycetota > Actinomycetes > Actinomycetales > Microbacteriaceae > Gulosibacter > Gulosibacter faecalis. The sequence continues at coordinate 110,055 of NZ_KB907082.1, forward strand.
CTCGTAGCGAGGCAGCGCCTTCTCGAGCGTCTGCAGGTCGGCCAAAATCAGCTCGGTGTTGATCGTCTCCATGTCGCTCGCGGGCGACACCTCACCGTCGACGTGCACGACGTCGGGGTCGGCGAAGCCGCGCACGACCTGCGTGATCGCGTCGGCCTCGCGGATGTTCGCGAGGAATTGGTTCCCGAGACCCTCGCCCTCGCTCGCGCCCTTGACGATGCCGGCGATGTCAACGAACGACACGGTCGCGGGCAGGAGTCGCTGCGAACCAAAGATTTCGGCAAGCTTCGCGAGCCGCGCATCGGGCAGCTCGACGACGCCGACGTTCGGTTCGATCGTCGCGAAGGGATAGTTCGCGGCGAGCACCGTATTCTTCGTGAGTGCGTTGAAGAGGGTGGACTTGCCGACGTTGGGCAGTCCGACGATTCCGAGAGTAAGAGCCACGGCAGGCAAGTCTACCGGGCGGCCACGGTACGGCCGGTGTCAGGGGTGCGTGCGACCATTGACGGGTTATGACTGTGAGTTTCACCGCCGTCGACTTCGAGACCGCCAACCGCTCCCCCGCATCCGCCTGTGCGGTCGGGGTCGTGCGCGTCCGCGACGGTGAATTCGTCGAGCGTGACACCTGGCTGATCCATCCACCGGCCGGTCACGACGAGTTCGAGCCGTTCAATATCCAGCTGCACGGCGTGAGCCCCGAACGGGTCTCGGCGGCGCCCGAGTGGCCCGAGAGCCTGCAGCGCCTCATCGACTTCATCGGCGACGACGTCGTGGTGGCGCACAACGCCGGGTTCGACATCGGCGTCATCGTGGCGGCCACACGCGCCAGCCTGCTCGCGGTGCCGGGGCTTCGCTACTTCTGCTCCCTCCGGCTCGCGCGCCGCAGCTACACGCTGCCGTCCTACAAACTTCCGAGCGCCGCAGCCGCCGCGGGCTACACCCTCGATCGGCACCACGACCCGCTCGCCGACGCCGAGGCGTGTGCGGCGATCGTCGTCGATGTCGCCCGCACGGGTGGGTTCACGACGATGGACGACCTCGCGAGCTCGAGCAGCGTGCAGATCCGCGAACTCGAGCCCGAAGACGCACCCGACCACGACCGACTCGTCGCCGACGCCACGTTCTGACGCAGCTAGGAGAAACCCCTTGACGACGCCCCGCTGGCAGGAGCTCCTCGCCCACCCCGACAACATCGACGCGACCGGTATCGCCGTTGCGATCATCGCCGACGGCGGCGATGCGGCCTACCGACGCGCGCTCGCCCGCTGGAATGCGCTGCGGGGCGGTACCGATCGAGACGCGCACGCCGGCATCGCGATCATCCTCGCCGAGTCGTTCGACGACCACCGTGCCATCGACGAGATCGCGCAGACCTGGCCCGAGGTCTTCCCCGAACAGTTCGCGTGGCGCACCGCGATCGCCGAGCCGGGCCCGCGCATCCGTGCCGCGTTCGGGGCGAAGGCCCTTGACGCCCTGCGCAACTGGGTCGACTCGGGCACCGCCGTTGACCTGCCCGCCGATGCCGCGACGGCGCTGCGCATCCTGCACCCCGACGACCACGACGAGGTCTACCTCGGCGCGCGACGGTTGCTGCTCGAACGCGCCCACACCGAGGTTGTGCAGCGCACCAGTGCGCAGCAGCGGGCGACAGAAGCCGCCGAGGCCGCCAAGGCCGAAACCGACGGAGACAACGTCGACGACAACGACAAGGCTGCCTCCGACGCCGAATCCGGCGACGATGCGCCCGAGGCGCCGAGCGACGACACGACCGCCGAGGACCTCGCGGTGCTCGAGTCGGCGATGGCGAGTTCCGAGCTCGTCGACACGGCCGAACGCATCGCCGACAGCCTGCTGATCGCTGCAGCTCGCGCGACTCCCGACTCACCCGGCGTCGAGCGAACCGTGCTCTCGTACTGGGGCCAGGCCGAGCCACTCGACGCCGTTCCCACAGCAAACCCACACCCGGGCGAGCCTCCCGCCTCGTGGACCGCGACGTGCGCGATCATCGCCGCGAGCAAGTCGGCGCGCACCGCCGAGGCATTCATCACGCTCGCCGAATCGTATGGCGAACTGCACGGTCGCGAGCTCGACGAGTATCTCGATGCGCTCACGGTGAGCCATGCACACCGGGCCGACGAGGTGCTGCTCGAGCTCGCGAAATCGGATGCGTCGGCGGCAGGTCGCGCCGTGCGCGCGCTCGCCGATCGGCGTCGGCGACTCGCGAAGGCTGACCCACCCATGATGGCCCGACTCGACGTGCTGGTCGAGACGATGCACGAGCACGGGATTCTCACGGAGCTTCCCGGCGTGCAGGCTCGGACAGCCCTCGCAAAACAGCGCACCGATGTCGAGACGCCGCTCGAGGCCGCGATTGCGGTCGCCGATGCCTTCGGCCGTCCGACCGGTGCCGAACTCGCGCTCGAGTGGGCTTCGTTTGCGAGTTGGCTCGAAGAAGCCGAGCTGCCGGGCGCGGCGCCGGTGCCGCCGGCGGCTCCCCAGCGCCGAACGCGGGGCGGCGGATTCCGCGGCCTGTTCGGCCGCGGAGGGTAGGTCGCGTCGACCGATGTCGCAGGCCCGTGCGACGCTACGGACATGGAAACCCTCGGCTTTGTTCTCGCCCTCGTGATCGGTGCTGTGCTCGGCGCCGCGATCACCTATTTCGCCACCCGCGGGCGCGCCCAGAGCGCGGAGGCGCGCCTCGAGGAAGTGCGGCGCGCGCACGAGCACGACCAGCTGCGCACCGCGGGCGACTCGCGGGTGCTCCAGGAACTCGCGCCGGTACGCCGCGAACTCGAGCACCTGCGCACGACGGTGCAGCAGCTCGAGGCCGAGCGGCAGCAGCTGAACGGACGGCTGAGCGAACAGCTGCGCGTGCAGGCGCAGTCTGACGCCGAGTTGCGCGAGGCGACGCAGCAACTCACCGCGGCGATGCGTTCGACGACGGCCCGCGGCAACTGGGGCGAGGCACAGCTGCGCAACCTGTTCGAAAGCGCGGGGATGCTCCCCCACGTCGACTTCGAAACGCAGGTGACAATCGAGGGCGACGACGGTCGGCTGCGGCCCGACGCGATCGTGCGGCTGCCCGGCGAGCACGCGCTCATCGTCGATGCGAAGGCCCCAATGAACCGATACCTCGAGGCCCTCCGTGTGCCGCAACCGGGTAGCGGCGACGACGAGAAACTCCGGAGGCGACTGCTTCGCGAACACGCACAGGCGGTGCGCGGCCACGTCGACACGCTCCAGGCACGCAACTACCAGGCGCTCGTGCCCGGCTCACCGAGCCTCGTGATCGCCTATCTGCCGAGCGAGGCGGCGCTCTCGGCCGCGGTCACGGCCGATCCTGGACTCCTCGACGACGCCTTCGCGAAGAGTGTCGCGCTTGCATCGCCGACCACGCTGTGGGCGATTCTGCGCTCGGTCGCCGCGGCCTGGCAGCAGGAGCGCGTGAGCGAGTCGGTCGCCGAGGTGCTCACCCTCGCAAACGACCTCTACCGACGCATCGGCACGGCCTCGGGCCACCTCGCGAAGCTCGGCCGGCAACTGCGCGGCTCGGTCGAAGCGTACGACCAGTTCGTCGGCTCGTATGAGGGTCGGGTGCTGCCGACCGCGCGCCGGCTCGTCGAGCACGACGCTTCGGCGCGCCCGCTCGAGACGCCCCGACCCGTGGAAAAAACACCCCGCCCCCTCACCGCGCCCGAGCTGGTGCCGGATGCGAGTGCGGAGGCGGGGGTCGAATAGTCGATCCGGCGCGTGGTTACGCGTCGTCGCCGAGCCACTTGTCGGCGCGGTGCACGGCCGTCACGCGGCGGAACGTGCCCGACCGAGCCCGCAGCACAACCGAGTCGGTCGTGATGTTGTCGCGCTCGCGATTCACGCCCCGCACGAGGCCACCGTCGGTGACGCCCGTGCAGACGAAGAAGGTGTTGTCGGTGCGCACGAGGTCATCTGCCGTCAGCACGCGGCCGAGCTCGTGGCCCGCGTTCACCGCGTTGCTGCGCTCCTCGTCGTTCCGCGGGTAGAGGCGGCCCTGCATCACGCCGTCGAGGCCCTTGATCGCGCACGCGGTGATGATGCCCTCGGGCGTCCCGCCGATGCCGACGCACATGTCGATGCGCCCGTTCTGGAGCGCCGCATTGATGCCGCCAGCGACGTCGCCGTCGAGCATGAGCTCGGTGCCGGCGCCCGACGCCCGGATGTCCTGAATGAGCTGCTCGTGGCGCGGACGGTCGAGCACGGCGACGGTCATGTCTTCGACGTGCTTGCCGAGCGCCTCGGCGAGGGCCGTAATGTTCTCGCCGATCGGCCGCTCGAGATCGATGATGCCCTTTCCCGCGGGGCCCGTGACGATCTTCTCCATGTAGAAGACCTCCTTCGGGTTGTACATTGACCCGCGATCGGCAACCGCGATAACGCTGATCGCGTTCTGGCGACCCGCCGCCGTCAGGCTCGTGCCGTCAATCGGGTCGACCGCGATGTCGCAGAGCGGACCGCGACCGTTGCCGACAACCTCGCCGTTGAACAGCATCGGTGCTTCGTCTTTCTCGCCCTCACCGATGACGACCTCGCCCTGAAACTCCACGGTCGCGAGGAATTTGCGCATCGCGTCGACGGCCGCACCGTCGGCGGCATTCTTGTTGCCGCGGCCAATCCACGGCACCGCCCGAATCGCCGCAGCCTCAGTCGCGCGAACCAGCTCCATTGCGAGGTTGCGATCGGGGTGCTCGATCAGCTCTGCTTCATGACCGGCTTGGTTGTTTTCGGACACGCTGAACCCTTTCGACGGTGGCAGATCTGCATTCAGCCTACAAGTCTGAAACGAATGCAAGATGACGCCGCACCTGCACGTCCCGCCCACTCGCGATGGCTACACTGCGAGGGTCGATGATCGGTGCCGATTGACAGTGAAGGAGTCGCTATGCCTATCGCCACACCCGACCAGTATGCCGAGATGCTCAACCGTGCGAAGGAGGACGGATTCGCCTACCCCGCGATCAACGTCTCGAGTTCGCAAACGATCAATGCCGTGTTGCAGGGCCTGACCGAGGCGGGGTCTGACGGAATTCTTCAGGTGACGACGGGCGGTGCCGACTACTTCGCCGGGCAGACGCGCACGGCTCGCGCCTCGGGCGCGCTCGCAATGGCCGCCTTCGCGAAGGAGGTCGCGAAGAACTACCCCATCACCGTCGCGCTCCACACCGACCACTGCCCGAAGAACGCGCTCGACACCTTCGTGCTCCCGCTCATCGAGGCGTCGGAGGATGCGGTGAAGCGCGGCGAAGAGCCAATCTTCCAGTCGCACATGTGGGATGGCTCGGCGGTGCCGCTCTCCGAGAACCTCGAGATCGCGAAGGAACTGCTCCCGCGCATCCGCAACAACGGCCAGATCCTCGAGGTCGAGATCGGTGTTGTCGGCGGCGAAGAAGACGGCGTCGCGGCCGAGATCAACGACAAGCTCTACACGACGGTCGACGACGTCATCGCGACGGTCGAGGCGCTCGGCCTCGGCGACGAAGGCCGCTACATGGCGGCGCTCACGTTCGGCAACGTGCACGGCGTCTACAAGCCCGGCAACGTGAAGCTGCGCCCCGAGCTCCTCGCTGAGCTGCAGGCCGGCATCGCCGAGAAGTACGGCACCGGCCCGAAGCCGCTCGACCTCGTGTTCCACGGCGGCTCGGGTTCGAGCGCCGAAGAGATCGCGACGGCGGTCGGCAACGGCGTCATCAAGATGAACATCGACACGGATACGCAGTACGCGTTCTCGCGTTCAGTCGCCGACACGGTGCTCAAGAACTACGACGGGTTCCTCAAGGTCGACGGCGAGGTCGGCAACAAGAAGGTCTACGACCCCCGCTCGTGGGGCAAGAAGGCCGAGACCGCCATGTCGGACCGCGTCATCGAGGCCACGCAGCAGCTCGGCTCGCACGGCAAGTCGCAGTCCATCTAGCGTGTCGCAGACTCCACCCACCGGGCCCCGCGCTTCCAAGCCGGGGCCCGGTGGCCAATTTTCACCCGAAGAATTGCGTCGCCTGCGGCTCCGCAGCGACCGCACGATGGGCATCGGCCTGTTTGCGCTCGGCATCTTCGGCACGATCATGCACATGACGTCGGTCGGCGAGCAGGCACTTGTCTCGCAGGTGGTGGTGCTGTTCGACCAGTTTGGGCTCGGCGCCTACCACCGTCCCTCGGGCCTCGCGGCGATTTCGTGGACCGGCATCGTGCTCCACGTCGTCAACTACGCCGTGTGGCTCTACGTTGCGGTGCGCCGCTGGCAGGCGCAGAAGTTCGCGCTCTGGTGCGCGGGAGTCGGCGCGGTGTGCGCTCTCGTGATCACGCTCGTCGTCGTGACGATGGCGCTGTTCGCGCACCCCGAGATCATCGATTGGCTTGTCGCGGGCGGCGAGCTGCCCGGCGCGTCAACGACGCCGAATCCCACAATGACACCGACACCGACGCCGTAACCACGCTTATCCACAGCGCTCCGCGCGCCCGGCTGTGGCCGCGTATCCTCGTCATGCGCCGCGTCTCGGCTCCACGACGGCCCGGCCACACATCTCTCGAAGGCAGGTGAACTCGCTTGGCGGCGAACCAGTCAACCCCCGAGACCCCGTTTCAGGTGTCGTATATCTCGCAGGCGATCCACGACTGGGTCGCGAAGCTCGGCAGTGCCTGGGTCGAGGGCGAGCTCACGAGCTACGACATTCGCGGCGGTCACGCCTACGCGAAGATCCGCGACCTCGAGCAGGACGCCTCGCTGTCGATCGTGATGTGGCGGTCGGTGCGCGAGCGCCTCACCGAACAGTTCAAGAAGGGCGACCGCGTCATCATCAACGCGAAGCCCGACGTGTGGGTCAAGGGCGGCTCGCTCTCACTGCAGGTGTACGACATGCGCCACGTCGGCATCGGCACGCTGCTCGAGCAGCTCGAGCGGCTGCGTCGCAAGCTAGGCGAGGAGGGGCTGTTCAACCTCGACCGTAAGCGCCGGCTGCCGTTCCTCCCGAATCGCATCGGGCTCATCACGGGCCGCGATTCCGACGCCGAAAAGGATGTGCGCCGCAACGCCGAGCTGCGGTGGCCGGCCGTGCAGTTCCGCACCGAGTACGCGCGCGTGCAGGGCGATAGCGCCGCCGCCGAGGTCGTCGCGGCGCTCCGGCTGCTCGACGATGACCCCGAGGTCGACGTCATCATCATCGCGCGCGGCGGCGGCGACTTCCTGCACCTGCTGCCCTTCAGCGACGAGACGCTCGTGCGGGCCGCGGCGGCCGCGAACACCCCGATCGTGAGCGCGATCGGGCACGAGGCCGACCGCCCAATTCTTGACGAGGTCGCCGACCTGCGCGCCTCGACGCCGACCGACGCCGCGAAGCGGGTCGTGCCCGACGTTGCCGAGCAGCTCGACCTCGTCTCGCAGCTGCGCGCGCGCATCCGCCGCCACCTCACCGACCTCGTGCGGGTCGAGGGGCGTCGCTTCGAAGACCTGCGGTCGCGGCCGGCCCTCGCGAACCCGAGCTGGATGATCGACCAGCGCGGCGACGAAGTCGGCCGCTACGCGACTCGCGCAAATGAGCTCATGGACTGGCACCTGCGGCGCTTCGACGACCAGGTCACGGGTCTCGGCCACCGACTCGCGGCGCTGTCGCCGCTCGGTACGCTGCAGCGCGGCTACGCCATTGTCGAACGAGTCGACGGCGACTCCCCCGGCGTCATCGCCGCGACCGGCCAGGTCGAATCCGGCGCGAAACTCAATATCCGTGTCACCGACGGCAGAATCGAGGCAACCGTAGAATGAGCAGCATGGCCGAATCGCAGCCAGCAGGCAGCCCGACAGCAGACCAACAGCACCCCGGCAGTGGGTCGACTGAACCGACCCCGGTCTCGGAGCTGAGCTTCGAACAGGCCCGAGACGAACTCGCGCTCGTGGTGCAGTCGCTCGAACAGGGCTCGCAGTCGCTCGAAGACTCGCTGCGCCTGTGGGAACGGGGCGAAGCACTCGCCGGCCGGTGCGAGCACTGGCTCAAGGGCGCGCGCGAGCGCCTCGAACGCGCCCGCGAGGCGAACGACCCCGAAGCTGCCGAGGAGTAGCGCTTGGCCGACCTCCCCAACGAATCCCGCGTCGTCGCCGAACTCGGCCGGCCTGAGACGCCCGAAGAGACCGCCGCCCGCAAAGCGGAATCGTCGCGCAAGTACCGTCAGCGCAAGACCGTCCAGAACCTCATCGCCGCACTCGGCGTGAGCGTCGCGCTCATGGCCGTCATGATCCTCGTCGTGCCGCGCGACGACCAGGAGCAGCTGCCCGACATCGACTACACGCAGGCCGCCGCCGAGGCGCAGCCGCAGTTCGAGGTTGAGCTCGTGGTGCCGGAGCTCGGCGACGACTGGCAGTCGAACGGTACCGAGATTCGCACCGGAAACGACGACGTCACCGAGTGGTACATCGGGCTGCTGAAGATCGAGAACGACCGCGCCGACGAGTTCGTTGGCGTCCGCCAGGCCGTGAACGCGAACGACACCTGGACGTATAGTAAGGTCGGCAACCGCACGCCCACCGGCACGACCAACGTCGGCGGCATCACGTGGGACGAGTACGACTACACCGACCTCGACCGTGAGGATGCGGGCAATAACCGGTACGTGCTCGTCGCGACGCGCGCAGGGTCGACCTATATCGTGTTCGGCTCGGGCTCGATCGAGTCGGTGCAGGAGGTCGCGAGTTCGATCGCCGACCAAATTCCGGCTGAGTAGTCGGCGCCCGACCGACTCACCACACGAACGAAGAAGCCGGCCGGCCCGCGAATGCGGGCCGGCCGGCTTCTTCGATGCACGCCCTACAGGTTCGGCGTCGTCATCTTCAGCACGTCGAGCTTCGCGTCGAGTTCAGCCTCGGTGATCTCACCGCGCTCGACAAAGCCAAGGTCGATGACCGCCTGGCGCACCGTCACCTTGCTCGCGACGGCGTGCTTCGCGACCTTCGCCGCGGCCTCGTAGCCGATCACGCGGTTGAGCGGCGTCACGATCGAGGGCGACGACTCCGCGAGGTCGCGCGCGTGCTCGACGTTCGCCTCGAGGCCCTCGATGGTCTTGTCGGCGAGCACCCGCACCGAGTTCGCGAGCAGGCGGATCGACTCGAGCAGCACGGTGCCCATGAGCGGGATCTGCACGTTGAGCTCGAACGAGCCCGAGGCGCCACCGAACGCGATCGCCGCGTCGTTGCCGATGATGCGCGAGGCGACCATGAGCACCGCCTCGGGGATCACGGGGTTCACCTTGCCGGGCATGATCGACGAGCCCGGCTGGAGGTCGGGAATCGCGATCTCGCCGAGGCCTGTGTTCGGGCCCGAGCCCATCCACCGCAGATCGTTGTTGATCTTCACGAGCGACACCGCGATCGTGCGCAGCGCGCCCGAGGCCTCCACGAGCCCGTCGCGGGCGCCCTGGGCCTCAAAGTGGTCGGCGGCCTCGTGCAGCGGCAGGCCAGTGTTCGAGGCGAGCTCGGCAATGACCTGCTCCGAGAAGCCGGCCGGCGTGTTGATGCCCGTACCGGTGGCGGTGCCGCCGAGGGGCACCTCGGCGACGCGCTCGATCGTCGCGTTCACGCGGTCGACACCAAGGCGGAGCTGGCGGGCGTAGCCGCCGAACTCCTGGCCGAGGGTGACGGGGGTGGCGTCCATGAGGTGCGTGCGGCCCGCCTTCACGGCGTCCTTCCACAGCTCCGCCTTCGCCTCGAGTGCGCCGGCGAGGTGCTCGAGCGCCGGCACGAGCTCCTCGAGGAGTGCACCGGTGACCGCGACGTGGGCCGAGGTCGGGAAGACGTCGTTCGACGACTGCGACGCGTTCACGTGGTCGTTCGGGTGCACCTGCTCGCCGAGCGATGCCGACGCGAGGGTCGCGAGCACCTCGTTCATGTTCATGTTCGAGCTCGTGCCCGACCCGGTCTGGTAGACGTCGATCGGGAACTGGTCGAGGTGCTGGCCGCCGATGATCTCCTCGGCCGCGGCCACGATCGCCTTGGCACGGCCACCGTCGACGATGCCGAGCTTCTCGTTCACGATCGCGGCGGCGCGCTTGATCTGCGCGAGCGCGATGATCTGCCGGTCTTCGAGGCGGCTGCCCGAGATCGGGAAGTTCTCGACGGCGCGCTGCGTCTGGGCCGCGTAGAGCGCGTTCTTCGGAACTCGCACCTCGCCCATCGTGTCGTGCTCGATCCGGTACTCGGTCTCGGGGGTGTTCACCACGTGTGTGCCTTTCTCCACGGCGAAAATTCGACCTCCTCAGCCTAGTTGACGGGCGGGATCACGGGCTGGTTACTTGCCAGACGCCCACCAGACCGCCGCGACCCAGAATCCGAGCAGCAGCCAGGGGCCGAAGGCGAGCTGCGCATCCCGCCGCCGCGTGCGCACGAGCACAATAAGCGCCGCGAGGCCACCCGAGGCGAAGGCGATCACGAGCCCGAGCGCCGCATTCACTGGCCCGACGAGCCCGAGTCCGATCGCGAGCGGCACCGCGAGCTTCACGTCGCCGAGGCCGAGCCCTGCGACCACCGCGAAGAGCCCGAACAGCACGAGCGCTGCGGCACCCGCCACAACGCCCGCGGTCGGGAAAGACCCGGTCGTCGCCCAGTCGACGACAAGACCCACCAGGCCCGCGATCCAGCCCGGCAGGGTCCAGACGTTCGGCAGCCGATGCTCGCGCAGATCTGCAGCAACAAGCGGCCCCGTGGCCACGGCGAAGTACGCGATGACGACGACGCTCCCCCACATACGTCCGAGCGTAGGCGCCCACACGAATCGGCCGCCGAGTTGTCCACAGGCACACGGCGGCCGATTCGAGTCGTTACGAAGTCGCGGGCCCGGCTAGAAGTTGTAGTCCTCGAGCAGGTCGGTCACGAGCGCCGCGATTTCGCTGCGCTCCGAGCGCGTGAGCGTGATGTGCCCGAACAGCCGGTGCCCCTTCAGCGTCTCGATCACCGAGGCGATGCCGTCGTGACGCCCGACCCGCAGGTTGTCGCGCTGAGCGACGTCGTGGGTGAGCACGACCTTCGAGTTCTGTCCGATGCGCGAGAGCATCGTGAGCAGCACGTTGCGCTCGAGCGACTGCGCCTCGTCGACGATCACGAACGCGTCGTGCAGCGACCGGCCTCGGATGTGCGTGAGCGGGAGGACCTCAAGCATGTTGCGACCGATCACCTCGTCGATGACGTTGTCCGACACGATCGAAGACAGCGCGTCGTAGACCGCCTGCCCCCACGGGCTCATCTTCTCGTCGGCGTCACCCGGCAGGTAGCCGAGCTCCTGCCCGCCCACCGCGTAGAGCGGACGGAAAACCATGATCTTGCGCTGCAGCTGCCGCTCGAGCACGTGCTCAAGCCCCGCCGCGAGCGCGAGCGCCGACTTCCCGGTGCCCGCCCGACCGCCAAGCGAGACGATGCCGACCGTCGGGTCCATGAGCAGGTCCATCGCGAGCCGCTGCTCGGCCGAGCGGCCGTGCAGGCCGAACACGTCGCGGTCGCCGCGCACGAGGCGCACCTTGCCGGGTTCGACGACGCGGCCGAGGGCCGAACCGCGCTCGGAGCTGATCACGAGCGAGGTGTTCACCGGGTGCGCCGCGACCTCGTCGGTCTCGAGTTCCTCGGCGTCGTAGAGGGTGCCCATGTCGTCGGCGCCGAGGGCAAGCTGCCCAAGCCCCGTGTAGCCGGTGTCGCGCGCGAGCTCGTGCCGGTACTCGTCCGCCGCCATGCCGATTGCGGAGGCCTTGACGCGCATCGGGGTGTCCTTTGACACGACCGTGACGTGCGCGCCCTCGGAGGCGAGGTTCGCCGCGACCGCGAGGATGCGCGTGTCGTTGTCGCCCTGCTGCATGCCGCTCGGGAGGATCTGCTGATTCGAGTGGTTCAGCTCGACGCGGATCGTGCCGCCCTGCTCGCCGACCGGCATCGGCAGGTCGAGCCGCCCATACTCAACGCGAAGCTTGTCGAGCAGTCGCAGCGACTGGCGGGCGAAGTAGCCGATCTCGGGGTCGTGGCGCTTCTTCTCGAGCTCGGTGACGACGACGATCGGAATCACGACCTCGTGCTCCTCGAAGCGGAACATCGCGCGCGGGTCGCTGAGCAAGACCGAGGTGTCGAGCACGTAGGTGCGCACCGCGACCCGATCGCCCGTCTCACCCCCGCCCTGCGGCTCGCGCTGCGCATCCGTTGCCGCTGCGTTCGTGTCGTCGAGGTGTTCGGGAATGGTGGTGCTGGTCACGGAATTCGCTCCTCGCCGAGCGGGTGCTCGTTGCTGGTGCGAAACGGCCACGGGGGTTACGACGCGAACTTATGTGGCCGCCTCGATCAGGACGCATACCTGATACCTGCAACCTACGCCGAGGCGGCTCGACAACGCGGTAGCCGAGGGCAGTTCTTCGAGGTCATTGCCGGTTCGTCACCGGAAGTTCATCTGCGGCGTTACTGGTGTGACGCAAGTGACGGATGTTGTGCTCACGACGGCAAAACCATCACCAAAGTTGCAACCCGCGCTTGAGGGTTCCGGCGTGTCGGCCGACACGCCGGCCTATTTGCCGTAGCGGCGCTCGCGCTTCGCGAAGTCGCGCAGGGCGCGGAGGAAATCGATCTCGCGCAGGTCGGGACCGAGCGCCTCGACGAAGTAAAACTCGGAGTGCGCGGCCTGCCAGAGCATGAAGTCACTGAGCCGCTGCTCCCCCGACGTGCGAATCATGAGGTCGGGGTCGGGTTGACCACCGGTGTAGAGGTGTTCGCCGATCATCTCGGGCGTGAGGATGTCGGCGAGCTCCTGGATGCTCCCGCCCGAGTCGGCGTGCCCCTGCACGATCGAGCGCATCGCCTCGACGATCTCGTTGCGCCCGCCGTAGCCGATTGCGAGGTTGACGTGCGGCCCGCGCGCCTCGCGCGTCGACGCCTCGACCCGCTCGAGCGTCGATGCGAGTTCGGGGGCGAGCCCCTCGGTCGACCCGACGTGCTGCACTTGGAATCGCCCGGCCTCGGCGATCTCGTCGGCGAGCAGGCCGATGATCACCATGAGTTCGCGCAGCTCGTCGGGCGAGCGGCTCGTGAGGTTGTCGCGCGAAAGCAGGTAGAGCGTGACGGTGCCGACATGGGCACGGTCGCACCACCGCAGAAACTCGATCATCTTTGCGGCGCCGGCGCGGTGCCCCGCGGCGGCGTCCTCGAGTCCGAGCTGCTTCGCCCAGCGCCGATTCCCGTCGATGATCATCGCGAGGTGATTCGGGCGGGTTTGCGTGCGCTGCAGGGAGTTCCACAGCCGACGCGCGTACAGCCGATACAGGAAGGCTGGGATGCGCACGACGGTTTTGCGATTCACACCCGTCAATCTAGTGCACCGCGTACGATCGGGAGCGTGATGAAGACGAGTGATCGACGCGCCGCGACACGGCCCGACTCCCCCGCGACGACGGGCGAGGCGGGCACAACGTCGTACCTCGCGGTCGCCCGACCGCTCCTGCGCGGCTGGCTGCACACGGGCGCTGCGCCCCTCGCGCTCGTGCTCGGCACCCTACTGTTCCCGTTCGTACACAGCGCGCGAGGCGTCGCCGCGGTGACCGTGTTCACGCTGTGCTCGATCATCCTGTTCGGGATGTCGGCGCTGTACCACCGCTTCGACTGGAAGCCGCGCACGAAGGCGCTCCTGCGCCGCTTCGACCACGCAAACATCTTCTTGCTCATCGCCGGCACCTATACGCCGCTCGCGCTACTCGCCCTCCCGCCGCAGAAGGGCTGGATCCTGCTCGCGCTCGTGTGGACGGTCGCCGTCATCGGCATCGTCTTCAACGTCGCCTGGATCACGGCACCGCGCTGGCTCACGACCGCCCTCTATCTCGCCACCGGCTGGATCGCGATGATGTACATCGTCGACCTCGTGCACGCCTCGGTCGGCATGATGGTGCTCGTGCTCGTCGGCGGGCTCATCTACACGGCGGGCGCCGTCGTCTACGCGCTCAAGCGGCCGAACATCTGGCCGAACACGTTCGGGTTCCACGAGGTGTTCCACGCCGCCACGGTCGCCGCGTGGGTGTGCCACTGGGCCGCGATCCTGCTCATCGTGCTCGACCCGGTCACGGGCTAACCTCGCCTGACCGGGCGCAGGCGGCGCTACTTGCGGTCGTAGATCTCCTCGAGCGACTCCGCAAAGTGTTCGAGCACAACGCGCCGCACGAGCTTCGTCGAGGCCGAGACCTCCCCGCGATCCTCGCTGAAGGCGCGGGGCACGATCACGAACTTGCGAATCGACTCGGCCCGCGACACGTGTTCGTTTGCGCGATCGACGGCCGACTGCAGCGACTCGAGCACGGCCGGATGCGTGCGGGCCTCCGCGAGCGTCAGCTCGCCAAGGTCGTGGTTGCGCAGCCACCCGGGCAGCATCGACTCGTCGAGCGAGATGAGCGCGCCGATGAACGGGCGGCCGTCGCCGACGACCATGATCTCGCCAATGAGCGGATGCGACCGCAGGTCGTTCTCGAGCACGGCCGGCTGCACGTTCTTGCCGCCCGACGTGACGAGAATCTCCTTCTTTCGCCCTGAGATGCGCAGGTAGCCGTCGGCGTCGATCTCCCCGAGGTCGCCCGTGTGGAACCAACCATCGGCATCGACCGATTCGGCCGTCGCGTCGGGACGGCCTCGGTAGCCACGGAACAGGCTCGGCCCCTTGATGAGTACCTCGCCGTCGTCGGCGATCGCGAGCGACATGCCCGGATACGGCGCCCCGACCGTGCCGATCTTGCTGCGCCCCGGTCGGTTGACGCTCGCCGGAGCGGTCGTCTCGGTGGCCCCGTAGCCCTCCATGATCATGACGCCGAGGCCGCGATAGAAGTGCGCGTGCCGGGTCGACAGCGCGGCGCCGCCCGAGATTGCGAACTCGACGTGGCCGCCCATGACCTCGCGCACCTTCGCGAGTACGAGCCGATCGGCGACGGCGTGCCGGGCGCGGAGCCCGAGGCCGGGACCGCCCTTCGCCTCAAGCGCCTCGGAATAGCACACGGCCGTGTTCACTGCCCAGCGGAAGAGCCGCAGCTTCGCGCCCGAGCCCGCCTTCGCATCCGCCGCGTTGTAGACCGTCTCGAACACCCGCGGCACGGCGATGAGCCACGTCGGTTTGAATGCCTGAAGGTCGTCGACGAGCCGCTTCGTGTCCGGCGCGTAGCCGAGCACCGAGCCGGAGTGCACGCAGAGGAACTGTGCGAAGCGCCCGTAGACGTGCGCGAGCGGCAGGAACAGCAGCGTGCGCTTCGCTGCACCGTCGTCGCCGGACGTCACGACGTGGCCAAGGCCCGGGTCGAGCACGCCGTTCACGACGTGGGCGAGCCAGTTGCGGTGAGTGAGCGCGACGCCCTTCGGGCGGCCGATCGTGCCAGAGGTGTAGACGATCGACGCGACGTCGTCGATGCGCACGCCGTCGGTGAGCTCGGCGAGCCGGTCGTCGTCGATCTCGGCGTCGGCGCCCCGCTGCGCGAGCGTGTCGAGATCGCCGCAGTCGATGACGTAGACGCGCTCGAGCCCCGTGCGCTCGCGAATCTGCTCGGCAAGCGCCGCGTGTTCCTCGGTCTCGACAATGAGGGTCGCGATGTTCGAGTCGGAGCAGATCCACTCGAGCTGCTCCGCCGACGAGGTGTGATACACCGGCACGACGACGCCGCCGACGCCATACACGGCGAAGTCGGCGACGGTCCAGTCGTAGCGGGTGCCGGCCATGATGCCGACCGTGTCGCCCGTTGTGACGCCGGCCGCCGCGAGCCCGCGGGCGACGGCGCGCGCGTCATCGACGAGCTGACCGACGGTGATCGCCTCGAAGTCACCCTCGCGGCGATGCTCGCCGAACACCGAGTCGCGCCCGCGCGCCGCGCGCCGCTCGAGCATCCCGAGCAGCGTGTCGGTCTCGGCGAACTCGCCGAGCCCCTCGCTTTCGACGGTGTTCGTGATCGCGGTCACGAGCGCGGCTCCCCCGCGTCGGGCGAAGGATCGTCGTGGCTCGGCTCGTCTGGCCCGGGCGTCGCGTCAGGCTGTTCGGGGCGGGCGCGCTCAGCCGCCCGCGCGGCGTCCTCTTCAGCCGCCTCGCGTTCGAGCTGCTCGCGGATGTCATAGCGAGCGTTCGCGCGCGCCGAGCGACGCATGAGGCTCATCGCGAGCAGGCCGACGGCGAGCATGAGCAGCATCGTCGCGAAGAACCCGATGGGCCCCGGCGTCACGTCGACGGGGTCAAACGGCAGGTCGGTCGGCGACGGGCTCGGCGATGGTGTCGCCACGGCGGCGAGCAGGTTCGGCAGGTGGAGGGTCATCGCGCGGGGTGCTCCTGGGAATCTTGGCCGTCGCTCGCGGCAGGGTCGTCGTCGGCGATGCCGTTGAAGAGATCGTTCTCAGGCAGCTCGCAGGGTACGCGCGAGGCGACGAGCTCGTAGTCGTCGTACGGATACGCGAGGCGCTCGAGGTCGCGCGGGTAGCCGAAGAAGAACTCGTTGTCGGGCCCGACCTGGCTCGCGTGCGCGCGAAGGGCTGCGTCGCGCACCTGAAAGTGCTCCTCGATCGAGATCTGGGTCGTGATGTTCGCCTGGCCCTCCATGAGCCGCGCGAGCATCGCCTCGACGCGCTCGGTGAGGTGCACCTCGGGGTGGTCTTTCAGCAGTTCGGCCATCGACTTCGCGCGCTGCTGGTTCATCGTGCGGTCGTAGTAGAGCTTGAGCGGCGCCCAGGGCTCGCCGAGCTCGGCGTACCGGTCTTCGCCCGCGAGCTGCCACGCGAGCATCGTCACCTCGTGGGTGCGAATGTGGTCGGGATGCGGGTAGCCGCCGTTCTCGTCGTACGTCACGAGCACGTGCGGGCGGAACTCGCGAATGAGGCGCAGCAGCGGTCGCACGCTCACCTCGAGGGGGATGCGCGCGAACACGCCGGGCTCGAGCCGGCCGTCTTCGGGCATGTCGGAGTCGCGATACCCGAGCCACCGGTGCTCGACGCCGAGCACCCGCTGCGCCTCGGACATCTCGAGGCGACGCAGGCCCGGAAGGTCGCGCTCGGCATGCGAGCGCGCGTGCACGGCAGTGTTGAGGATGCTCCCGGCCTCCCCACCCGTGCAGCTCACGATCATGACCTCGGCGCCGCCGTGCACGTACGCGGCGTAGGTCGCCGCACCCTTTGACGACTCGTCGTCGGGGTGGGCGTGGACGGCAAGCAACCGAAGCGACACGGCAAAACTCCTGATTCCGGTGCGACATCGTGCCGGCGGTAGGCTGGCACCAAAGGGAAATCTTATCGCGGGGAATGGGCAGCGTGACCGATCTCGACACCAGGTACGGGCGAACCCGCACCCAGCGCCGTTCGCCGCGGTGGCTGTGGGGTGGCCTGTTCGGCGTCCTCGTCGCCGGCGTCATCGCGTTCTGGGGCTTCTCGCAGCTCAATGCCGCCGCGACGATCGAGGCGCAGACCGGTGGGTTCACGGTGGCGTCTGACAGCGAGGTCTCGGTAACGGCGCGGGTCTCGGTGCAGCCGGGCACGCCGGTCGCCTGCGCCCTCGAAGCGACGAACACGACCCAGACGGTCGTCGGCTACAAGGTGGTCGAGCTCGAGGCCGCCACCGAGCAGCACCGAACAGTGCACGTCACGCTTCGCACGACGGGGCCTGCTGTAGGGGCCGCGGTCGCCGAATGCTGGGTACTCGACGGCGAGTAGCGCGGGAAAAATCCCTGATCGCTTCGGCGCGCCTGGCCAGACCGCATTTGGACGCGCTAGAATAGTCGCTATTGCAGCAGCCTCGACGCGGTCGAGGCTGCGTTGTTATATCCAAGGAGACTGACCGATGACCACCTCTGAGCCCACCTGGCTGACGCAGGCCGCGTACGACCGTTACGCCGAGGAACTCGAGTTCCTCACGACGACCCGCCGCGTCGAAATCGCCAAGGAGATTCAGGAAGCCCGCGAAGACGGCGACCTCAAGGAGAACGCCGGCTACCACGCCGCGAAGGATGAGCAGGGGCAGATCGAGTCGCGCATCGTCGAGCTCGAGGCGCTCCTGAAGTCGGCCGAGGTGCACGAGGCTCCGCAGGCATCGGGCCGCGTTGAGCTCGGCACCGTCGTGAGCGCCAAGGTGGCGGGCCGCGACCAGCGTTTCCTCTACGCGAGCACCGAGCTGCAGGGCGAGACCGACCTGCGCATCTTCTCGCCCGAAAGCCCCATCGGCAAGGTCATTGACGGCCTGAAGATCGGCGAGAAGGCGAGCTACGAGGCGCCGAACGGCCAGCAGGTCGAGGTCGAGATCACGAACGTCGAGACCTTCGAGTCGTAAGGGGCTTCGCGGCCGCACGGCCACAGCAACCGTCACAAGGGTGGCGGCGGGTATTCCCGCCGCCACCCTTGTGCATGTGGGTGATTGCTCGCTGGCTAGACCGTCGCATTGCGGTCGATGCGCGGCTCGTAGCCGGCTTCGCGCAGCGCCGCGATCACCTGCCGCGCGTGGGTGGTACCGCGGGTCTCGACCGAGACCTCGAGCTCAACGCGGTCGATCTGCAGCGCCTTGTTGTGCCGCGTGTGGAGCACCTCGATGACGTTCGCGCCGATGTCGGCGAGGATCGTCGCGATGCGCGCGAGGTGCCCGGGCACATCCTGCAGCGCGATGACGAGCTTGAGGTAGCGGTCGGACGCCGTGAGGCCCTGCGAGATCACCTTTTCGAGCATCATCGGGTCGATGTTGCCGCCAGTGAGCAGCGCGACCGTCTTGCCCGTGTCGCGCACCTCCCCGCTGAGGATCGCGGCGACGGTCGCCGCGCCCGCCGGTTCGGCGACGAGCTTCGCGCGCTCGATGAGCAGCAGGATCGCGCGCGAGAGGTCGCCCTCCGACACCGTGATGATGCGGTCGAGGTAACGACGAACAAGCTCGAACGTGAGCGAACCGGGCTCGGCCACCGCGATACCGTCGGCGATCGTGGGGCGCGCCGCGATCTTCACCGGGTGCCCCGATTCGAGCGACACGGGGAACGGCGCCGAGTTCGCGGCCTGCACACCGATCACCTGAATCTCGCGCCCCGCTTCGGCTGCGTACTGCTTCAGCGTCGCGCCGAGCCCCGCCGCGAGGCCACCGCCGCCGATCGGCACGAGCACCGTGTCGAGATCGGGCAGCTGATCGATGAGGTCGAGCGCGAGCGTGCCCTGCCCCGTGATGATGTCGGGGTGATCGTACGGGTGGATAAACACCGCCCCCGTCTCCTCGGCAAAGCGTTGGGCACCGGCGAGCGCCTCGGCGACGCCGTCACCCTCAAGGCGAATCTCGGCGCCGTAGCCCGCCGTCGCCTCGAACTTCGGGATCGGCACGCCCTTCGGCATGAAGATGGTGGCGGGGATGCCGAGCTCACGCGCGGCGAACGCGACGCCCTGCGCGTGGTTGCCGGCCGAGGCGGCGACGACGCCGCGGGCGCGCTCGTCATCGGTCAGCTTCGAGAGCCGGTTCGTCGCGCCGCGGAGCTTGTACGAGCCCGTGCGCTGGAGGTTCTCGGCCTTGAGGAACACCTCGGAGCCGACGTACTGCTGCAAAAATCGTGCCGATTCCAGCGGCGTGGTGCGCGTCGTCTTGCGCACAATGTCTCTGGCGGCCCGCACGTCGTCAAGAGCTGGAACGAACGAGGTGTCGAGCGATTCACTCACCTGGAGTGGCCTTCTTTCTCACGCGAATTTTTAGGGGACGACGCACGGGAATTTTCTCGGCGTGCGTATCGAACGCGGGTTCGAGCCCGCGGGTCGGGTCGGGTTCATCGCGCCACTTGCCCGACGCGATGTACCGCACCATGACGTTGACCGCCGCGACCAGCGGCACCGCGACGACGGCGCCGGCGATGCCGGCGAAGATCGAGCCCGCGCTCACCGAGACCAGGATCGCCAGTGGGTGAAGTTGGACCGCCTGCCCCATGATGAGGGGCTGCAGGACGTTCGACTCGATCGCCATGACGGCGACCACGATAATCAGCATAATCACTGCGGGCCAGAGCCCGTGCGCGAGGAGCGCGAGCACGACCGCGAGGGCCCCCGACAGGAACGCACCGATAAGCGGCACGAACGCGAACAGGAACACGATGATGCCGATCGCGAGCGAGAACGGCACCTGCAGCACGACCGCGCCGATGTAGATGCCGACCGCGTCGATGAGCGCAACGACCACCTGCACTCGCACGTAGTGGCCGACCGAGATCCACGCGCGCTCCCCCGCACCGTCGACCGCGGCGCGAGCCGCGCGCGGGAAGAGGCGCACGACGAAGAGCCAGAGGCGGCGTCCGTCGAGCAGGTAGAAGATGATCGCGAAGATCGTGAACGCGAACCCGGTCGCGATACCGGCGATTGTGCTGCCGGCGGTGAGGGTCGTCTCGATGAGCGTGCCCGCGTTCGTCTCGAGCCACGCGGTCGCGCTCGTCAGCCACTCCATGAGCTGCGCCTCGTTGAGGTGCAGCGGCGAGTTCTCGGCCCACGAGATGAACTCCTCGTAGCGGGTCGTGAACTGCGAAAGGTCGAGCCGCTCCCCCGTGCGGAACGCGAGCACCGTGAGCGCGACGAGCGCCGCCACCGCGCCGAACAGGGCGACGAGTGCCGCGACGAGCGCGAACCCCTTGTGCCAACCGAGGCGGAATCGCAGGTAGTTCGTGAGCGGCACGAGCAGGGCCGTGAACAGCAGCGCGACGACGAGCGGCACGACGATGAATGTCGTCTTCGCGAGCAGCCAGAAGATCGGGATACACCCGACGACGATAATGATCCATCGCCACGACCAGGCCGCGGCGATGCGCACCGGCCTCGCGACGAGGTCGGCGTCACTATCGCCCGCGGCCTGCGGGGGTCGTGGTGCCTGGGTGGACCCTGCCATACGGCGCTAGAACTGCACCCGCGGCGGCTCCGAGATGGCGGCGCGATCGGCGACGTCAAAGAACTCGTGGTCGTGGAAGCCGAACGGCCCGGCGATGAGGTTGTTCGGGAACACCTTGATCGATGTGTTCAGCTCGCGCACGCTGCCGTTGTAGTAGCGGCGCGACGACTGAATCTTGTCTTCGGTCTGCACGAGGTCGCGCTGCAGCTGCGTGAAGTTGTTGCTTGCCTGCAGCTGCGGATACGCCTCCGCGACCGCGAACAGGCTGCGCAGGGCTCCCTGCAGGTGGTTCTCGGCCTGCGACGCCTGACCTGGGGTCGACGCCTGCAGCGTCTCGCTGCGAGCCCGCGTGACGTCTTCAAACACGCGCTGCTCGTGCTTCGCGTATCCCGCGACCGTGTTGATGAGGTTCGGGATGAGGTCGGCACGCCGTTTCAGCTGCACGGTGATGTCGCTCCACGCCTCATCGACGCGAATGCGATTCTTCGTGAGGCGGTTATAGGTCGTCCACACCCAAATGACGAGGGCGATGACGACGACCGCGATGACAATAAGGGTGATCAGCAGCGCCGGTTCCATGCTGGCAGTCTAAACAGCGTGCGTGCGCGCAGCCTCACAGACTGCGCGCACGTTGCCGATTGCTACTTCGGGACTACTCCGAGGACTACTCGCGGGGCAGGCCCTGCGGGTTGAGCTCCGACTCGTCGATCGCCTCGGCGTCGAGCGCCCATCGGTCGATGACCTCTTGGTACTCGCCCGACTCGATCGCCGAGTTGAGCACGAGCTGCACGGGCTCGATCAGGCCGTTGCCCTTTGCGGTCGTCGCGCCGATCCGCGCGGTATCGGGCCAACCACCGTTCAGCGTGCCGACCACTTCGGTCTCGCCGGTCGCCGCCGCCGCGTACGCGAGGGTCGCGTTCGGCGCGAGCAGCGCATCCACCCGCCCCGACTGCAGCGCGAGTACGGCTGCGGCGTTGTCGTCGTAGTAGACGAACTCGACGGGGTCGAGGCCGTTCGCGACGTTCTCGGCGTCCCACGCCTGCAAGACCTTCTCTTGGTTCGTGCCGGAGCCGACGACGATCTTGAGCCCCGCAACGTCGGGCGCCGACTCGATCTTATCGATGTCAGGGTTGCCGGCCTTCACCGAAAAGCCGAGCACGTCTTCGCGGTAGGTAGCGAAGTCGAAGAGGTCTTTGCGCTCCTCCGTCACGGTGACGTTCGAGGTGATGAGGTCGTACTTGCCCGACTCGACGCCGAGCGGCCAGTCGGCCCACGACACGGGCACGAGCTTGAGCTCGAGCCCGAGACCGTCGGCAATGAGCTGCGCGAAGTCGGCCTCGCTGCCAATGATCGTGTCGGGGTCGTCCTCAGCGGCAATCGCGAGCGGCGCCGTGTAGGGCGAGATCGCGACCGTGAGGGTGCCCTCGGTGATGGGTTCGAAGCCGCTCTCCTTAAGCGCTTCGATGGCCTCTGGCACCTCGTCGAGGCGGGGGCGGTCTTCGGCGTTTGCCGAGGTGAGGTCGAAGCTCGGTCCCGAGCTCGTCGAGCCGGTCGTGGCCTCACTCACGGGGTTCGTGCAGGCCGTGAGGGCGAGCGCGGCCGCGGCGAGCACGGGCAAAATGCGGGCGAGACGGGGGCGGGTCGTTGGCACTGGTGGCTCCTGAGAGTTCTGGGGCGTGGAGGGGGATGGATGAACGAGGTGAGTTAGGCGGCGGGCTCGGCCGGCGCGAGGAAGCGACGCAGGAAGTCGCGCGTGCGCGCCTCCTGCGGGTTCCCGAGCACCTGCTCGGGCGGCCCCTGCTCGACGAGGCGGCCTTCGGCCATGAAGACGACGCGGTCGGCGAGGTCGCGAGCGAAGCTGATCTCATGTGTGACGACGATGAGGGTGCGGCCCTGGTCGGCGAGGTCGCGAATCACCGCGAGCACCTCCCCCACGAGCTCGGGGTCGAGGGCTGAGGTCGGTTCGTCGAACAGCATGACGTCGGGGTCAAGCATGAGCGCGCGGGCAATCGCAACGCGCTGCTGCTGCCCGCCCGAGAGCTGGCGCGGATAGCGGTCGGCGAGTGCGGCGAGCCCCACGCGGCCGAGCAGCTCGAGGCCCCGCTCGCGCGCCGCAGCCTTGCTCCGGAGCTTGCGCGAGGTCACGGGCAGCGTGACGTTCTCGAGCACCGTGAGGTGCGGGAACAGGTTGAACTGCTGGAACACCATGCCGACGCGCAGGCGGCGCTCGAGGATCTCGCGTTCGCTGAGTTCGAGCAGCTCGTCGCCGCGTTCGGCGTAGCCAATGAACTCGCCGTCAATCGTGATTTCGCCGAGGTCGATCGTCTCGAGGTGGTTGATCGAGCGCAACAGCGTCGACTTGCCCGAGCCCGAGGGGCCGAGCAGCACGACGACCTCGCCCGGGCTGACGGTGAGGTCGATGCCATGGAGCACCTCGACGTCGCCGTACGACTTGTGCACGTTGCGCAGCTCGACGCGGCCGCGGGTCGTGGTGGTGGCGGTCATGCGAGGTCCTCTCGGTTCGTCAGTGTCGTGTTGGTCGCGGCGCTGTTCGTGAATGGCGCATTCGCGTCTCCCGACGTGACGGCGGTCGGCCCAGTGGTGACGGCAACGCGTTCGCGGTTGCGCGCAGCGGCCGCGGCGTCGATGCGGGTGGGCACCGGGTTCGGGCGTCGCGGGGCGAGCCAGCGGCGCAGGCGCTCGGTCGGCGACGGCGGCAGCTGCTGGGCGGAACCACGCGCGTAGTGGCGCTCGATGTAGTACTGGGCGACGTTGAGCACGCTCGTGATGACGGCGTACCAAACGACCGAGACGAGCAGCAGCGGAATCACGAGCTGGTTGCGGTTGTAGATGACCTGCACTGTGTAGAACAGCTCGGGCAGGGCGACGATGAACACGACCGAGGTGCCCTTGACGAGCCCGATGACCGAGTTGAACGCGTTCGGCACGATCGAGCGCAGTGCCTGCGGGAGCACGATGCGGAAGAACCGGGTGCTGCGCGGCAGCCCGAGCGCCTTCGACGCCTCGACCTGGCCCGCGTCGACCGAGAGCAGGCCGCCGCGAATGATCTCGGCAGAGTACGCGGCCTCGTGCAGCGAGAGGCCGAGGATCGCGGCCGTGAACGCCGAGATGAGCTGCACCGTGTTCACCTCGAGCAGCCAGAAGTCGGTCGTGAACGGGGTGCCGAGCCCGAGGGTGGGCCAGAGGTAACCGAGGTTGTACCAGACTACGAGCTGCACCACGAGCGGCACGGCGCGGAAGAACCAGATGTACGTGCTCGCGAGGCCCGACAGAATCGGCGACCCGCTCATCCGCATGACGGCGAGGATGCCGCCGAGCACGAACCCGATCGTCGCCGAGATGGCGGTGAGCGCGAGGGTGATGCCGACGCCCTCGACGACCTGCACCGAGAGGAAGTACTGCGCGAACACGTCCCAGCGCCACTGCGGGTTGCGCACGAGCGAGACGGCGAACTGCGCGACGAAGAACAGCGCGATCGCGGCGAAGATCCAGCGGCCGTAGTGGCGGCGAGTGCGGATACGCCGGGTCGGGGGCACGGCGCGGGTGCCCGTGGCGGACTCGTGCTGAGCTTCGAGGTCGGGCTGCTGCGTGGTGGCCTGCGGCGCGTCGTGCGCGACGTCGACCGGCGCGTGGGTGGTGTGCGTCACGAGGGCTCCTCGTCTGGCGATGGTGGTCGGGGTGAGACGACTTCAGCACGCAGACGACAGGGCCGCGACTTCGTTACGACACGAAACGACGCGGACGCGTAATAGTTGTCACGGAAAGAAATATGACGGCGCCGGGCTCGACATCTCGGCGCTGATCAGCGATAAGCACCGAGCGTCAGTCGCGGTGCGCGACGAGCTCGTGAAAGTCGACGAGTTGCGCCCGCGCGAGGTCGGGCAGCACCGAGGCGTCGACGCCCTCGACGAGCGCGCGCGTGTACGGGTGCACCGTGAACGCCTCGGGGTCGTAGTGCGCCGTGTAGCCGGCGTGCTGGTAGAGCCGGTCGGCCTCGGGCTGGCGGGGCCCGGTCGTAAGGTAGACGAGCGTGTACCCGAGGGCGCGGGCCTCGTCCTCGAGGCGCGCGAGCAGTCGCGACGCGAGCCGCTGGCCGCGGCGGTCGGGATGCGACCAGATCTTCTTGAACTCGGCGATATCGCCGTCAAAGTGCTTGATGGCGCCGGTCGCGATCGCCTCGTCGCCTTCGAAGAGCGCCACGAACGCTCCTCGGTTCGCGACGACGTACTGCACCTCGAGGTTTCGATACACCTCGTCGCGGGCACTGTGCCCGTCGAGGTCGCCATAGCGGCCGTCGTACTCGCGCACGAGGTCTTCGAGCACCGGCTGGATGCGCGCATCCGTCGGCTCAACAATTTCGAATCGCTGCGTGGCGAGAAGGTCGCTCATGAGTGCTCCTGGGATAGTCGCGTGGTGCGGCACGCGGTCGGTGCGAGAGAAAGCTGCGCAGCCGTCTTGTGCGGCCGCGCGCTCACTTCACCACCGCGAAACGTGGTGCGCAATACGCGGCGTAACACTGCGCATCCGAATGACGGAAAGTGTCCCCCCGGTCGGGTTCGAACCGACACTTTCGCGATTTTAAGTCGCGTGCCTCTGCCAGTTGGGCTACGGGGGGCTGCGGGCGTCTCGTGAGAACGACGTCGCCGCCGCACCCCTGACAGGATACGGCGGCGACGTCGTTCGGCTACTTCGCCTCTTCGGTCTTCGGCGCGGCCGGCTTCGGCCGGGTCGCGAAGCGCTCGAAGAAGGCCTTCGGCTGGCTCACCTTGCCGAGCGACACGAAGTCGCGGCCGAGCACGAGCTGGCCCGCCCAGCCGCCGAACACGCGAATCTTGCGCTCGTAGGTGGGGATGGCGACGCCGTGGTAACCGCGGTGCATCGCCCAGGCCGGAAGGCCCGTGATCGCGGTCTTGCCCGACTGGAACGCACCGATGCCGAGGCCGAGGCCGGCAACGGCGCCGATGTTCTCGTGGTAGTAGTCAGTCGGCGCGTCACCGCGCAGCGTCGCGACGATGTTCTCCGAGAGCACCTTGGCCTGGCGCACGGCGTGCTGCGCGTTCGGCACGCAGAAGCCGTTGACGCCGCCGCCCGAGAGGTCGGGCACCGCGGCGATGTCGCCGGCGGCCCAGGCGTCCTCGACGATGCCGTCGTCGCCCTCGACCCGCAGGTCGGCGCGCACGCGCACGTTGCCGCGCTCGCTCACGGGGAGGTCGGTGAAGCCCTTCGCGAGGGGGTTCGCCATCTGGCCCGCGGTCCAGACGATGACGTCGGTCGGGAACTTGTCGCCGTTCGAGGTCTCGACGACGCCGTCGACGGCCGAGGTGCACTGCGTGTTGAGGTGCACCGTCGCGCCGCGCTCAGCGAGGTTCTTGATGACCCAGAGGGCCGTCTCTTCGGAGACCTCGGGCATGATGCGCCCGGCAGCCTCGATGAGGTGGAACTGCACGTCGTCGAACTGCAGCGACGGGTAGTCGGCAAGCAGCGCGGTTGCGAGCGAGCGCATCTCACCGAACGCCTCGATGCCGGCGAAGCCGCCGCCGACGACGACGAACGTGAGCAGGCGCGAGCGCTCGGGGCCGGGCGCCATGGTCGACGCGCGGTTGAAGTTGTCGATGATCGTGTCGCGAACCCAGACGGCCTCTTCGACGTGCTTCATGCCCACGGCGTTGTCGGCGATACCCGGAATCGGGAACGTGCGCGACACGTTGCCCGCGGTCACCACGACGATGTCGTAGCCGAGCGTGTAGTCGTCGCCGTCTTCGGGCGTGATCGTCGCGGTCTTCGACGCGTGGTCGATCTTCGTCACCTCGGCGGTGATCACGCGGGTGCGCTTGAGGTGGCGACGCAGCGAAACGACTGCGTGCCGCGGCTCGATCGAGCCGCCCGTCACCTCGGGCAGGAACGGCTGGTAGGTCATGTAGGGAAGCGGGTCGACAAGAGTGACCTGGGCCTCTCCCGGGTTGAGCTGCTTCTCAAGCTGACGGGCCGTTGTGAACCCGGCATATCCGCCACCGACGATGAGAATCTTCGTCACGCGTCACTCCTCACTGTTGTACAAGCTTGCGACCTGCCAATGCTACCGCCGGAACATGACCCACACCTGACGATGATGTGACTTATTCGACTGATTCGGATGCGCGACTTATTCGGATGCGGCGCCGCGGGGATTCGCGCACTGGCAGACCTCCGGGCTCCACGCCGAAACTCGCAGCGCCCAGTCGCCGATGGGGTTCACACCCGGGCCGGCGGTGAGCGAGTGCGCCGCGAGGGCGTGCAGGCACTTCACGCGCGTCGGCATGCCGCCGGCCGTGACGCGGGCGATCTCCTCGACGTGCTCGATGGCCTCGCGCTGCGCGAGGTACCCCTCGTGCGCCCGCTGGTAGGCGGCGCGGAGCTCGTCGTCGGCCGCGAGCGCATCCTGCATCTCAACCATGAGGTGCGCGCCCTCGAGCCGCGACATCTCGGCCGCTGCCTCGGGATGCGTGAGATAGAACAGCGTCGGAAACGGCGTGCCGTCGGGCAGGCGCGGCGCCGTCACGACGACGGTCGGGTTGCCGCACACGCAGCGGGCGCCAATGCCGAGCACACCGCGCATGGGGCGACCGAGCTGCTCGAGCATCGTCGCGAAATCGGCCTCGGATGCGGGGCTCCAGGTGGGGGTCGTCATGGGGTCTCCTGCGGGGCGTCGGCGTCGTTCGCGCGAATCAGCGAGTCGAGGAATAGCTCGGTCGAATCGGTATTGGTTTCGTGGAGGTCGGAGCTCACGTCGGGCTCATCCTCGACCGCGGGGAGCGACTCGTCGTCGATGACGACGTAGGTCGTATCGCCCGGTTCCACGAACAGCAGCCGACCGCGGGCCTGGGCCCGGATGTAGGCGGGGTCTTCCCAGCGGTCGACCTCGTCGTTCACCTGTTCGATCTGCTGCTTCGACTCCTCGATCTGCGACTCGAGCTCGGTGATGTGCTGCCGCTGCGTGATGAGCTGCTGAATCGTCGGCACGATCATGGCGACCGACACGACGAGCACGATGAGCAGCAGGATCGAGCCGCCGGTGGGTCGGCGGCGAGCGGATGAGTTCGTCTGCGGCATCTTGCCATTCTCCCCGAACGGGGCGACGGGCCGAGCGGAATCGCTCGGCCCGTCGCCGAAGTGGTGAACCGTGAACCTGCTGAGCGGGCTAGCTGGCGGTCGGCGTGAAGCGCGGGAACGCCGAGGCGCCCGCGTACACGGCCTGGTCGCCGAGGGTTTCCTCGATGCGCAGGAGCTCGTTGTACTTCGCGACGCGGTCGGTGCGGGCCGGCGCACCGGTCTTGATCTGGCCACAGTTCGTGGCAACCGCGAGGTGCGCGATCGTCGTGTCTTCGGTCTCGCCCGAGCGGTGCGACAGCACGGCGGTGTAGCCGTGGCGCTGCGCGAGCTCGACGGCGTCGAGCGTCTCGGTGAGCGTGCCGATCTGGTTCACCTTGACGAGGATCGAGTTCGCGACCTTGAGCTCGAGGCCCTTCTGGAGGCGCTCGGGGTTCGTCACGAAGAGGTCGTCACCGACGAGCTGCACCTTGTCGCCGATGCGCGCGGTGAGCTCGACGTAGGCGTCCCAGTCTTCTTCGGCGAGCGGGTCTTCGATCGAGACGATCGGGTAGTCGGCGATGAGCTGCTCGTAGAAGTCGACCATGTCGGAGGCCGAGTGCTCGTTGCCCTCGAACTTGTAGACGCCGTCTTCGTAGAACTCGGTCGACGCGACGTCGAGGCCGAGCACGATGTCGCGGCCGAGCTCGTAGCGGGTCTCGCCAATCGACTCGACGATGAGGTCGAGCGCCTCGCGCGTCGAACCGACCGACGGGGCGAAGCCGCCCTCGTCGCCGAGGCCGGTCGACAGGCCCTTCGCGCCGATCGTCTTCTTCAGCTGGTGGTAGACCTCGGCACCCCACTGGAGCGCCTCGCGGAAGGTCTCGGCGCCGATCGGGAGAATCATGAATTCCTGCACGTCGACGCCCGAGTCGGCGTGCGCGCCACCGTTGATGATGTTCATCATCGGCACGGGGAGCACGTGGGCGTTCGCGCCGCCCACGTAGCGGAACAGCGGGAGCTCGCTCACGTCGGCCGCGGCCTTCGCGGTCGCGAGGCTCACGCCGAGGATCGCGTTCGCGCCGAGGCGCTGCTTGTTCGGGGTGCCGTCGAGCTCGATGAGCTCGGCGTCGAGCGTGCGCTGGTCGGTCGAGTCGAAGAATTCGATCGCGGGGTTGATCTCGTCGGCGACCGCCTGCACTGCCTTCTCGACGCCCTTGCCGAGGTAGCGGTCGGCGTCGCCGTCGCGCAGCTCGTACGCCTCGAACGCACCGGTCGACGCGCCCGAGGGCACGGCAGCGCGGCCGATGGTGCCGTCTTCGAGCGTGACCTCGACCTCGACCGTGGGGTTGCCGCGCGAGTCAAGAATCTCGCGTGCGTAGACATCAGTGATGAACGTCACCATTGGCTCCTCTGAGTTGGCATGTGGGATGCGTCGTCAGTCTATCCAGGACACCTTCCCATCGCCTCCGACTGTCGCGACGCGATGGCCTGGGGTTGCGGCCCGGCGCAGCCTGCCGCAGGTGTCGAACGATGAGCAACGGTGCGCACGTCATATGACCCCGCGTGACCCGCATATGAACCGCATTACCGCGCATGAATGTGCGTGACTCGCCATATTCGCACTCCACCTCGGGCACTCAATAGGTTCGCAGCCAATCGCTTACCCCTCGCCGAATTGGAGCACCCGCCATGGTCCGCGTTATTGGTCTCGACATCATCAGCAACATCCCATCGGTCGATGGAATTCAGCTCAGCGACGTCGATCGATTGAATTCCGTCGTCGAAAATGCGGTGCGGTTCGAAGAGCTCGGTTTTGACGGCTATGCCGTCGGCGAGCGTCACCACGCGCCATTCCTTTCGAGCGCGCCACCGGTCATTCTCGCGAATATCGCCGCCCGCACGTCAACGCTTCGCCTCTTTACCGGAGTGACGCTGCTCTCGGTGCTCGACCCGGTTCGCGTCGCCGAGGACTACGCGACCCTCGACCAGCTCTCGGGCGGGCGCCTCGAGCTCATCGTCGGCAAGGGCAACGGTTCGGAACAGGCCGAGCTGTTCGGCGTGGCCCGCGACGACGCGCACGTCACCGAACACGAGAACTACCGGGTACTGCGCCAACTTTGGTCGGGCGAACCCGTGCACTGGGCACCGACGCCGGGGCGGCCGACGACCCGCACCGTGCCGCTTGAGGGCTGGGTGAGCCGACCCCAGCCGCTGCAGCCGCGCATCCGTACCTGGCACGGCTCCTCGACCTCGACCGAGACCGTCGAGCTGGCGGCCGAGTACGGCGACCCGATCTGGGTCGCCAACGTGCAAAAGTCGATCGAGGGCTACGCTCCCCTCGTCGAGCGCTACCGCGAGGCGTGGCGCGAGCACGGTCGCGACCCGAAAGACGCGAAGGTCGGCGCCGGTTTCAGCCTGTTCCTCACCCGCAATTCACAAGACTCGGTCGAGGCATTCCGCCCGTTCTATGAGCGCACCGCGGCCGGCCGAGTCGACACCTATAACAACTTCGCTCCGGAAACACTCTTCCAGGATTACGACGACTACGTCGCCCGCAGTTCGTTTCTCGTCGGTAGCCCGCAGCAGGCCATCGACAAATTGACTCGATATGCGCAGGTTTATGGCCTCGACGCCATTTCAATTCCCGGTAATCGAGGCGATCTCACCGAACGCCAATGGCTCGAAAGCCTTGAACTGCTGAAAACCGAAGTTCTCCCGGCGGTTGAGGCCAATCTCGGCGCCGCCCTCGTCTCCTAACTCGTCTCCCGACTCGATTGGACTAACTCATGACCACTGCACCCTTCACCCTCGCGCTCGAGCTCGACGGAGCTGGCGCGCATCCCACCGCCTGGCGCTTCGCCGCTCACTCCCCCGCCGAGGCACTCACCCCACGCCGCCTCGCCGACAAGGTCCGCTCCGCCGAACGCGCGGGCTTCCACTACGTGACCCTGAGCGATAACACCGCCGCGCCCGAGGCAGCAGGGCCGAGCGCGGCTCGACTCGACTCGGTATTGCTCGCTGCCTTTGCCGGGCCGCTCACCTCGACGATCGGCCTCGTGCCCGTCGCCTCGGCGGTCTGGGCCGAGCCGTTCCATCTCTCGGGCCAGATCTCGAGCCTCGACCACGCCTCGGCCGGCCGCGCCGGCTGGCTCATCGACGGCACCACCTCGCCCGCCGCGAGCGCGACGCTCGGTCGAGAGGAACTCACCGGCGACGAGCTGCTCGCCGAGACGAACGATGTCGTCACTGCGGCGACCCAGCTCTGGGACTCCTGGGAAGACGACGCGGTCATCATCGACATCGACTCGGGCCGCTTCCTCGACAACCAGCGCCTCCACGCCATCAATTTCGCTTCCGAGCGCTTCACGGTGCGCGGCCCATCGATCACCCCGCGGCCGCTCCAGGGCCGCCCGCCCGTGTTCGGCCGCATCGGGGAGGTCGACCCGAGCCTCATCGACGTCGCCCTCGTGCGCGGTGACTCGGTCGAGGCCATCGCCGAGGCGGCCGCCCGGGCCCGCGAGCTCGGCGTCGGCCGCGTCATCGCCGAGGTCGAGGTGGTGCTCGATGCCCGCGGCGAGACGGCCGCCTCGCGGCTCGCCGCGCTCGACGCCGCTGCCCTGGCCGACGGTGTGCCGGCGCACCGCCCCGACTCACTGCGCGTCGTCGGCGACTCTGCCGAACTCGTCGAGCTCATCGCGCAGCTGCAGCGGGCCGTCGACGGTGTGCGCATCCTCCCGGCGGTGCTCGATGTCGACGGCGACGAGCTCGAGCGGCTCGTGCTGCCGGAGCTGCGCCGGCTGGAGATCGCCGCAGCGCCGACGTTCGGCGCCACCCTGCGCGAAACGCTCGGCCTAGAGCGCCCCGCCAATGTCTTCGCCACCGCGGCGACCACCCACGCGTAGCCCGCACCACGACGAGAACGGACCAGAATCATGACCACCACGACCGACTACCCACGCCCGAACGCCCACGTCCACTTCGGCGTGTTCTACGCCGGCGTCAACGAGGGCGTCGACTGGCAATCGCCCACGGCCCTCAACCAGATCGACTTCGAGGCGTTCCGCCAAACCATCCAGACCGCCGAGCGCGGCCTCTTTGACGCGTTCTTCTTCGGCGAGGGCCTGCGCCTGCGCGAGCACCTCGGCGAGGTCATCGAAATCAACGTCGCGGGCCGCCCCGACTCGCAGACCCACCTCGCAGCCCTCGCCGCCATCACCGACCGCATCGGTCTCGTCGCAACACAGAACGCGACTTACCACGAGCCCTACGCACTCGCCCGTCGCCTCGCGACGCTCGACGTGCTCTCGGGCGGCCGCGCGGCCTGGAACATCGTCACCACCGTGAACGGCTGGACCGGCGAGAACTTCCGCCGCGGCGGCTATGTTGACGTGCCGCGCCGCTACGAGCACGCCGAACAGAACGTGCGGCTCGTGCGCGCGCTCTGGGACTCGTGGGCGAACATCGCGCCGAGCGACTCGACGCACGCCGCCGAGTGGTCACAGGCTCCCGAGCTCATCGAGGGCGACGGCGACTTTTCGTCAGTCAAGGCCCGACTCAGCGTTCCCTCGAGCGCCCAGGGGCATCCCGTGCTTTTCCAGGCGGGCGACTCGGCCGGCGGCCGCGATCTCGCGGTCAAGCACGCCGATGTCATCTTCTCGCGCCACCTGCAGCTCGACGACGCGCTCGAGTTCGCGGCCGACATCCGCTCGCGCCTGCGCGCCGCCGGCCGGCCGGAAGACGACGTCCTGTTGCTGCCCGGCGGTTCGATCGTCATCGGCGACACCCTCGCCGACGCCGAGGACCGCTGGCGTGCCGAGCAGGAGGCCGCGCTCACCGACGCCCACGTCGTGCAGTTTGTTGAGCACACCTACGGTGAGGCGCTACCCGACTTCGACCCGAACGGCCCGCTGCCAAGCTTCGCACCGTCGACGAGCGAGATTAGCGTCGAGCGCGGCACCGTCGGCCACTACCGCACGCCGCAGGACGTCGTCGCCGAGTGGCGCGACATCAGCGAGGCGAAGGGCTTCGCGACGGCCCGCGAACTGGTCGCCCACCTCACGAGCTCGCGCTCGTTCGTGGGCACGCCCGACTCCCTCGCCGACGAACTCGCTCACGCCGTGCGCAGCGGCGCCTACGACGGGCTCAACCTCGGGCTCCGCCACGTGCCGCACGGCCTCGATGACGTCGTGAACCGGCTCGTCCCGGCCCTCCAGGAACGCGGCGCCTACCCCACCGAATACGTCGGCACGACCCTGCGCGATCACCTCGGCCTGCGCCCGCCGCTCGGCCGCCGCGCATCCGCCTAGGCCCCAACAGACCGGATGCTGCATGCCGCGGCCGCGCATCCTCACCAACTCCCCTCCCGCGCTCGCGGGCGGACTACACCTCGAAAGGGACTCCCATGTCTTCGACCCCACCAGATCGACCCCGCTCTCGCCGCAGAGCCTTCGCCCCGCTCGCCGCGATCGCCGCCATCAGCGCGCTGCTGCTCAGCGGTTGCGCCAGCGCCGCCACCTCGGCCGACAGCGGTGCCACGAGCGACCCCGTTGCGGGCGGCGAGCTCGTCGTCGGCGTGCAGAGCGTCGGTCAGCTTGACCCTCAGCAGGGCGGCAACAATGACGGCGTCGCCGTGCAGCGCCAGCTCGTCGCGTCGCTCACCATCTCCGACCCCGACAACCCCGGCACGACCCTGCCGTGGGTCGCCGAGTCGTGGGACGTGAGCGAGGACTCGTCGGAATTCGTCTTCCACCTGCGTGACGACGCCGTCTTCCACGACGGCACCCCGATCGACGCGACCGCGGTCAAGGCGAACTTCGACGCGATTCTCGAGCTCGGCGCGGACGCGGCCGGCGCATCCCAGCTGCTCGAGGGCGCGGAGACCTCCGTGGTCGACGACACGACCGTCGAGGTGAAGTTCCCCGGCCCGAACCTGCAGTTCCTCGAGGCCACGAGCACGTCGACGCTCGGCCTCATCTCGACCGAGTCGACGAAGCTCAGCATTGAGGACCGCCAGAACGGTGAGTTCGTCGGCTCGGGCCCGTTCCAGGTCGAGAGCTACACCCCCGAGCAGGAGGTCGTGCTCACGAAGGTGCCCGACTACAACCTCTCGACCGAGGTGAACTCGAACCAGGGCGCGGCCTACCTCGACAGCATCCGCTTCACCCAGATCGACGAGATCAGCGTGCGCTCGGGCAGCCTCACCGCCGGTGACATCCACGCGGCAAGCTTCCTCACGTCGGCCGAACTCGACAACTTCGCGGCGACGCCGGGCTACCACGTGGTCGAGCGCACGAACCCCGGCACCGTCTTCTCGCTCACGCCGAAGCTCGACCGCGACACGCCCCTGCAGGAGCTCGCGGTGCGCCAGGCGATTCAGCTCGCGATCGACCGCGAGGAGGTCTCGCGCATCACGTACGGCGACGACGCGATCCCCGCGACGAGCCTGCTCGCCGAGACCACCCCGCTCTACACCGACCTTAGCGACGAGCTTGGGCTCGACGTGGATGCGGCCAACGAGCTCCTCGACGAGGCCGGTTGGGAGCCGGGCGCCGACGGCATCCGCGAGCGCGACGGCGAGCGCCTCGAGTTCACCGTGATCTTCTGGCAGGCCTCTGACCCGCTCGTCGCGGTGCAGGAGCAGCTCAAGAAGATCGGCGTCGACCTGCAGATTACGCAGGTGAGCGTTTCGGAATCGACGGCCCGTGCCGACCAGTCCGACCTGCAGTACTCGAACGTCTCGCGCAACGAGCCCGACCGGCTGCGCCAGGACTTCATCCAGTACCTCCCGGCGTGGATCGAAGCGGACCTCGACGAGGCCGAGGCCCCCGACCTGGCCGAGATCCAGGCCGAGCTCGACGAACAGGTCGGCGAGCAGGACCCGGAGGCGCGACAGGAGCTGCTTGCCAACGTGCAGACGCAGATCATCGACGACGGCTACCGATTCCCGCTCTACACGCTCATCTCGAGCATCGCGGTGAGTGACAAGGTGCACGACCTCAAACTCGACGGCACCTCCCGACTCACCTTCATCGATACCTGGATCGAGCAGTAACCCCACCCCACCGGCTCGGAACTCGAGTTCATCTGGAAAGGAGGCAGCGACGTGACTCGCGCACTCACCCATCTTGGGCAGGCCATCTTCGTCATCTGGGCGGCCTACACCCTGACATTCCTCGTCCTCTACCTGCTGCCTGGCGACCCGGCCACGATCCTCGTGCTGTCGGCAACGCAGGAGAACGACACGCTCGATCAGGGACAGATCGACGCACTCCGAGCCGAGTGGGGCCTCGACCGGCCCCTCTACGAGCAGTACTTCACGTCACTCTGGGGTGCACTGCACCTCGACTTCGGGCTCTCGTATGAGACTCGCGGTTCGGCGTGGGAGCGCGTCGTGACCCTGCTGCCGCAGACCGGGGCGCTCGCGGCCGCGGCCCTCGTGCTCGCCGTCGTGTTTGGCGGGGCGCTCGCGATCGCCGCGAACTCTGCTCGCCAGCGCTGGGTCCGCCGTCTCTTGGCGGCGGTCCCACCCCTCGGGGTGTCGCTGCCCGGGTTCTGGATCGGTCTACTGCTGATTCAACTGTTTTCGTTCCGGCTCGGGCTCCTGCCCGCGTCGGGTAGCTCGGGCGCCGAATCCCTCATCCTCCCGGCGATCACCCTCGCCATTCCGACCGGCGCGACGCTCGCGCAGTTATTCGCCCGGAGCCTCGAGGTGACGCTCACCGAGCCGTTCATCACGGTGCTTCGCTCGCGCGGTGCCGACCATCGCCGGGTGATCGGCCACGCGGTGCGCAACGCCGTGCTGCCGGTGCTCACGATGGTCGGCATGCTCGTCGGCCAGCTGTTCGCGGGCGCCGCCATCACCGAGACCGTGTTTAGCCGCGACGGCATCGGCAAGCTCACGGTGGATGCGGTGAGCCGGTTCGACGGGCCGGTGCTGCTCGCGATCGTGGTCGTCGTGTCCGCCACGTTCGTGATCTCGAGCCTGCTCGTCGACCTCGTCTATCCCCTCGTCGACCCGCGCCTGCGCACCGCGGCCAAGGCTCGCCGCACGCTTGAACCGGCGATTGGAGCGGCAGCATGACCGCCATCATTTCCGCTCGACCCCGCGCCGCCGCGCTGCGGCAGCGCGTCGTGCGCGACCCGCTCCTCATCGGCGCAATCGCGGTGTTCGCGGTCGTCATCGCCTGGTCGTTCTGGCCAAGCGTGTTCGCCTCGGGCAACCCGACCGCCATCGACGCCGACGCGATGCTCCTGCCGCCCTCGGCCGAGCATCCATTCGGCACCGACCAGGTCGGTCGCGACCAGTTCACTCGCGTCGTCTACGGCACGTCGCTCTCGATGCTCGCGACCCTCGTCGCGGTGCTCGTGGGGCTCACGATCGGCTCGGTCATCGGCCTGCTCGCCGGCTACTTCCGCGGCGTGTTCGACGCCATCGTCATGCGCATCATCGACGTCGTCATCTCGGTGCCCTCGCTGTTGCTCTCGCTCATCATCGTCACCGCGATCGGCTTCGGCACGGTGAACGTCGCGATCGCCGTCGGGCTCGCGAGCAGTGCCAGCTTCGCGCGCATCATGCGGGCCGAGGTGATCAAGGTCGCGAGCTCGACCTATGTCGAAGCGAGCTGGGTGTACGGCGGCGGCGTCTTTCGGCGGTTGTTCCGCCACGTTTTCCCGAACTCGATCGCGCCCGTGCTCTCACTCGCCGCGCTCGAGTTCGGCACCGCGATCCTCGCGGTGTCGGCCCTGAGCTTCCTCGGCTTTGGCGCGACGCCGCCGACTCCCGAGTGGGGCGCCCTCATCTCGGACGGCCGGAGCTACCTCGCGACCGCCTGGTGGCTCACCGTGATTCCGGGCTTCGTGCTCGCCATCGTTGTCGTGGCGGCCAACCACATCTCCCGCGCGTTTCAGAAGGGAACCTCCGCATGAGCGACGTCGCTTCAACCTCACCGCCGCTGCTCACGGTGCGCGACCTCACGATCGATTACGTCGTCGGCGGCCGGTCGACTCGAGCCCTTCGCGGCGTAAGCTTCGACGTCGCCGATGGCGAGCGGGTCGCGCTCGTCGGCGAATCCGGCTCGGGCAAGACGACCACCGCGAACGCGATCCTCAACCTCCTCGGCGGCAACGCGGAGGTGACGGGCGAGGTCGACTTCGACGGCGGTTCACTGCGTGGCCTCACGTCGAAGCAGTGGCGCGCGATCCGCGGGGCGAAGATCGGCCTCGTGCCGCAGGACCCGGCGGTGTCGCTCGACCCAGTGCGGCGCATCGGCGACCAGGTGGTCGACACGCTGCGGCTCCACGACCTCGTGCCGGGCGCGAGCCGCCGCGAGCGTGCCAGCAACGCCCGTGCCCGCGCACTCGAGCTCGTCGCGAGCACCGGCATTACTCGTCCTGAGCAGCGCCTCGACCAGTACCCACACGAGCTGTCGGGCGGAATGCTGCAGCGCGTGTTGATCGCGGCGGCCCTCGCCGCGCAGCCGCGCCTGCTCATCGCCGACGAACCGACGAGTGCGCTCGACGTGACGGTGCAAAAGCGCGTCCTCGACCTGCTCGACGACCAGGTGCAGCGGCTCGGCGCCTCGCTGCTGTTCGTGACGCACGACCTTGCCGTTGCGGCCGACCGGGCCGACCGCGTCCTCGTCTTCTCAAACGGTGAAATCGTCGAGTCGGGTACCCCCGAACAGATTCTCGAGGCGCCCACGCACCCCTACACGAAGCGGCTTATCGCCGCCGCGCCGAGGTTCCGCGCGGGTGCGGGCGCCGCGATTCGGGAGCTTCCCGCGGCCCCCGAGCGCGCCACGGTGCTCGAGGTGCGCGACGTGCGCAAGCAGTACCGAGTCGGGCGCGGTCGACACGGCGAGCAGGTCGCCGCGCTCGACGGCGTTTCGCTCGACGTGCGCGCCGGTGAGACCGTCGCGCTCGTCGGTGAGTCGGGCTCGGGCAAGACGACACTTGCGAAGGCGCTCGTCGGCATCACCGACGTCGACGCCGGGTCGATGAAGTTCGAGGGCACCGAGCTCATCGGGCTCGACGCGAAGGCACACCGGCGGGTGCGCAAGGCGCTCACCCTCGTCTACCAGAGCCCGCTCGCCTCGCTGCCGCCGCACCTCACGGTCGCGCAGACCATCACCGAGCCGCTCGTGAACTTCGGCCTCGCGTCGCGCCGCGAGCTCCCGGGCCGGGCAACGGAACTACTCGATCAGGTGCACCTGCCGCGCGAGTTCGCGCACCGGCTGCCGAGCGAGCTCTCGGGCGGCCAGCGGCAGCGGGTCGCGATCGCCCGGGCGATTGCGCTCGACCCAAAGCTCATCGTGCTCGACGAGCCAGTGTCGGCCCTCGACGTCACGGTGCAGGCGCAGATTCTCGAGCTCCTCGTCGAGACGCAGGAGCGCACCGGGGTCAGCTACCTGTTCATCACCCACGACCTCGCGGTCGTGCGCGAAGTTGCGCATCGCGTCGTCGTGCTGCAGCAGGGAACGGTGCAAGAGATCGGTGCAACCCGCGACGTGCTCTACTCGCCTACGACCGAGTACGCGCGCGAGCTCACCGCAGCGGTGCCAGGCGGGGCGCTCCGCGAGGATGCGCCTGTCGAGGCTCGCGCATGAGCACCACGCAAGCCAGGCCGACGCCCCTTAACGCGCTCGACGTCATCACCATTCCCGAGGGCGGGGATGCGGCGGGCGCCATCACCGCCTCGACGGTCGCGGCCGGCCACGCCGAACGCGCGGGATATCGCCGTTACCTGCTGACCGAACACCACCTCAACGCCGGGGTCGCCGGCGGGCCGATCCCAACGCTGCTGCCCCTGTTCGCCGAGCGGACCGAGCGCATCCGGGTCGGTACCGCCGCGACCCTGCTCGGCAACTATCGGCTCGTTCAGGTCGCCGAGACGTTCGGCGCGCTCGCCGCGCTCTATCCCGACCGGATCGACCTCGGGCTCGGGAGATCGGGCGCCGTGCCCGCCTCGACGCCCGAGTTCCCACAACACCTGACCGCGAAGTTTCAGCTGCAGCGGCGGCTCTTCGGGCGCACGGACGGCGACACGACCGATCTCGCCGCACTGATCGCGGAGTTGCGAGACTTCTTCGCGGGCACCTCGGTCGATGCCGAGGCTGGGCCCTTCGTCGCCCCGCCGGCGACCGCCGCGACGCCGCAGCTCTGGGTGCACGGCACGAGTGCCGGCATCAGCGCTCGGGTCGCGGGTGCGCTCGGGCTGCCGTTTGGTTCGAACTATCACACGTCGCCGCGTACGACGCTCGACGCGATCGCCGAGTACCGGGCCGCTTTCCGGCCCTCGGCCACCCTCGCCGCGCCCTACGTGATGGTGTCGGCCGATGTCATCGTCGGCGACACGGATGCGGCAGCGCAGCGGGCCGCGAAGGGCTACGGCAACTGGGTCGCGTCGATTCGCGCTGGGCGCGGGCAGGGTGCGATCCCCTACCCATCGACCGAGTGGGCCGACGCGCATCCGCTCGATGATGACGACTTCGAGCTCGTGGCCGATCGCCTCGCGACGCGCATCGTCGGCGCGCCCGAACCCGCCGCGGCCGCCCTCGCCGAGTTGGCTACGAAGACCGGCGCCGACGAGCTGCTCATCGCGGTCGAAACCCACGACGCCTCGGACCGCGTTGCCGCCCTCGAGTTGCTCGCGGAGGCGTGGCGGTCGGTCGAGGCGTCGCCCTCGCTGTCGCGCTAGCCGAGCGGTTCGAGCTCGGGCGTCGCGCCGTCGGCGTGCGCGTGCGCGACGTGCGTGAACCCCTCGGCGACGGCACGCTCGAGCAGGTTGCGCACGTTCTTCGGTCGGCGCTCGAGCCGCACCCGGCGGCCGGGGCGCGCGAGCGCGCGCTTGAGCCGCAGCTGTGCCTCGACCGGCAGGCGCTTGTCGACGAGCACGAGCACGGCTTCGCCCTTCGCGTTCGCCTGCTCGGCGACGAGGTCGACGATGCGCTCGAAACCGATCGAGAAGCCGCAGGCGGGCACATCCTGGCCGAGGAACCGGCCGATCATGCCGTCATAGCGACCCCCGCCTCCGACCGACGAGCCCGAGGCCGGGTGCGCGACCTCAAAGATGGTGCCGGTGTAGTAGCCCATGCCGCGTACGAGTGTCGGATCGAATACGAGTGGGAGGGCTCCCCCGCCCGCCTCGACCGCGGCGGCGACCTCGGCGAGCGACGCGGCCGCGGCCTGCGCGCCCTCGCGGGCGGCAAGCTCGGCGGGCAGTGAGTCGAGCACGCGCGTGAGGTCGAGCCCGGTCTCGAGCTGCGGCGCCCAGCCATCGAGTGCGGCACGGATGCGCTCCGCCGCCTGCGGGTTCGTTTCGGCGAGTTCGGTGACGACGCCGTCGACGCCGATCTTGTCGAGCTTGTCGATCGTGATGAGGGCACCCGGCGCCTCGTCGGCGGTAAACCCGCACCAGTCGAGCAGCTCGTTGAGCAGTCGACGGTCGTTGACGCGAATCGTGCAGTCGGCGAGCCCGAGTCGCGCGAGCGCGTCGGAGCCGGCCACGAGCAGCTCGGCCTCGGCGAGCAGCCCCGGCTCCCCGAGAATGTCGATGTCGCACTGCACGAACTGGCGGTAGCGCCCCTTCTGCGGACGCTCGGCCCGCCAGACAGGGCCGATCTGCAGTGCACGGAACACTCCCGGCAGTTCGCCGCGGTGCGAGGCGGTGTACCGTGCGAGCGGCACCGTGAGGTCGAAGCGTAGGCCGAGGTCGCTGAGTTCGAGCGGATCGCCCGAACGTGCCGCGGCCTCGAGGTCGTCGACGCTGAGGCCCCGGCGCATGACCGCGAACGAGAGCTTCTCGTTGTCGCCACCCATGCCCGAGTGCAGGCGGTCAGAGTCTTCGACTACCGGCGTCTCGATCTCATCGAACCCATGCTCGCCGTACACCTCGCGGATGGTCGCGAGCACGCGCTCACGACGGCGCTTGTCGGCGGGCAGAAAGTCGCGCATGCCGCGCGGCGGATTGATCTGAGTGGCCATTCAGCCATTATTCCCCACCCCGCGGCCCGCAGATTGTTCCGCATCGCGGATCCGGGATTCCAGCCCACGGATCGCCC
This sequence comes from [Zimmermannella] faecalis ATCC 13722, assembly GCF_000381765.1. Taxonomy (GTDB): domain Bacteria; phylum Actinomycetota; class Actinomycetes; order Actinomycetales; family Microbacteriaceae; genus Gulosibacter; species Gulosibacter faecalis. The sequence goes on from NZ_KB907082.1 coordinate 151,060, forward strand.
CACGCAGCGCACGTTCCGCATCGAGACCGGCCTCCCGTGCCGCGGCGACGGCCGTGAGCAGCAGTGCGCCGAGCGCCTCTTCGGGGTCGTTGCTTTCGGGGCCCCGCGTATCGACCTCGAGGCCGGATGCGCGGCCGAGCACCTTCTGTGCGAGGGCGAGCGCGGGCATCGCGTGCGAGACGCCGTCAAGCACCGACGTGCGGTCGCGCTTTTCGATCGCCTTCGCCTCTTCCCACATCGCGATAATCTCGCCGATATCGCGCGTCGGTGTTGCGCCGAACACGTGCGGGTTGCGGCGCAGCAGCTTCTCGGTTTGGTCGCGCGCGACGTCGTCGAGGGTGAACGCGCCCCGGTGCGCCGCGACGTTCGCGTGGAACAGCACCTGGAACAGCACGTCGCCGAGCTCCTCGCGCATCTCGGCGTCGTTGTCGGTCTCAATCGCGTCGATGAGTTCGGCCGACTCTTCGACGAGGTATTTCGCGAGCGATCGGTGCGTCTGTTCCTCGAACCAGGCGCAGCCGTGCTCGCCGCGGAACCGTTCGACGGTGTCGATGAGGCGCTGGACTTCGTCATTTGCCATGCGCCAAGGCTAGCGAGCCGGAACCGCTGACTACCCTGGTCGTCATGTCGAAACTTCGCCCGGTTCCCTGGCCCGTATGGCTGATCACTGCCCTCGCCGCAATCGCCACGGCGGCGGCGGTTTCGGGGCAGCACTGGGTCGAGGTGACCGGCGCCGATGACACCGGGCTCTTGTACCCCGTTCTCGTCGGCATCGTGCCCGTGTTCGTGTGGATCGGCACCGGCATCGCCGACTCGATTCTGCTCGTGCGGCGCAGCCGCGAACGCCAGCACCTCGGGCAGCTTGCCGAGGGATGGGGCAAGCGCGTCACGACCTCGTTCGCATGGGTGCTCGGGATGTTCACGCTGGCGGTCATCATCGTTGGCCTGCTCTGGCTCGCGGCCGACCTCTGGATCGCACAGCAGTCGGCCAACTACACCGGCTCGGGCGACGAGTTCGAGCTGCCCCGCACCATCGCCATCGTGATTGGCCTCGTATTCGCGCCCGGGCTCTCGGCCGCGGTGCCCGCCGTGCTGATGGCCGCGAGCTCGGGCCCCGTCGAGGATTTCTAGTCCCGCGAAGGACACCGCATCCCGCGTCCGAGTCAGCATCGAGTCCGGACCCTCGGTGCGTACCTTCTTCGCCCTCCGAGTCTCGGGGTGCGGTCGGGATACACGCTCGCGGGTGGGATGAACCACACCTCGTCGAGCACGCTGAACCGGGCCGGGCGTGCCGGACCTTGGTACGGGTCGGCCGTGCCGGGCGGAACGATCCGGATCTGCCACTCGTCGTCGTGGATGCGGTGGTGGCAGGTCGTGCACAGCAGGATCAGGTTCGCGAGGTCTGTTGGCCCCGCGTCGCGGGTCCAGTAGCGGACGTGGTGCACCTCGCACATGGATGGCTCGAGCCCGCAGAACGCGCAGCCGCCATCGCGCTCGATCAACGCTTTCCGTTGGGCGGGTGTCGCGAGGCGGGATGCGCGCCCGAGATCGAGT
>NZ_KB907083.1 GCF_000381765.1 [Zimmermannella] faecalis ATCC 13722
ACGCGCTCTCCGAAGCTGCGGTGCAGGTCGGGCACGTCAACGCGATACTCCGCCAACACGCACCCGTCGCGGAGCGCAACTACGACCGGTACGGCAAGGAAGTCCTCCGGTACGCGAAGACCCACACCGTGCCGCAAACCGAGTCGTTCGCGAAACAACTCGCCGCGAAACTCGCGCGCGAAGACTTCGAACGCGCCCACAAAGCCGCGTTCGCACAACGACGCGTCCTCGTCGACCAAGACGACTACGGCATGACCTACCTCACCGCGTACCTCCCCGCGGCGACCGCAGCAGCGATCCACGAACGACTGTCACGTGACGCGCAGGCGATGGCCGAGGTCGCGAAAGCCGAAGCAGTTGAGCGCCGCGGGGAGGACGGGCTCGAAGCCGACGCCCGCACCCTCGACCAACACCGCGCCGACATCTTTGCGGACACCCTGCTGACCGCGACCGCGCAAACCATCCTCGACAGCCCCGCCGCCGGCGCCGCGCGGGTGAAGGCGGTCATCAGTATCGTCACGCCGGTCATGGCGTTGCGCGATCAGGAGTTCAGTGACGCGTTCCGCCGCGCGGGCGGATCCGACACCTGCGCCGGGGTCGCGATGTTGAACGGACTGCAGCCGATGAGCGCGGCCGAAGCACGCGAATGGGCCGCCGACGGCGAACTCGAACGGATCCTCACGCACCCGATCAGCGGCCACGTCATCACCGCCGACACGTACGTGCCACCCGCGTCGCTGCGCCGCTATCTGCGGGCGCGGGACGTGACCTGCCGGTTCCCTGGCTGCCGCAGGCCCGCACACCGCTGCGACCTCGACCACACGACGGCATGGCAGCACGGCGGGAAGACCCATCCCGAAAACTGCGGCCACCTCTGCGTCGCGCACCACACACAGAAACACGAACAACCCTGGCAAGTCCGCCACCTCGGCGGCGGCGTACTCGAGTGGATCACACCCCTCGGACGGGTCGTCGTGACCGTTCCAGAACCGCCAGGGCCGAGGTTTGTCGAGGTCCACAACCCACCACCCTTCTAAGGGCACCACCCGCCAACCTAACGGACGTGCCCCAACACCCCAGCGCATCCCGAACCCGCGCCCGCACACGCGGGCGACACCGCACCGGCAGATCCGCCGAAGCGGTAGTCAGGGTGCGCTGGGGCGCTGGCTGTTCAGCGAGCAAGGTCCGGTCGCGAGCTGGCGTACGCAAGCTCGCGACCACGGCGGCTAACTACCTGGGCGACTTCGCGGCGCGAACGCTGTTCGCAATGAGTCCACCGATTACGGTGACGAGCAGCGTCGCGCCGACGAAGAAGACCAGGGCCCACATGCCGACCGTTTCGGTCTCGACGCCGGCCCAGAGTGCGGCGCCCATCCAGATCGTCGCCGCGATAACCCCCGCGAGCAGTCCGCTCGTGAACATTTTGCCCATCGGTTCATCCCCAATCCCCGGCCTGCGGCCAGATGCTCCGTTGCACAGAGTAAAACACTCTGTGATGCAGAGTAACACCCACGGATACAGTGGTTCCATGGCAGCGAAGCCCGAAACCGCCGAGCAGGTATTGCACGACCTCGACACGCTCGTGCGACGAACACGTGCGGCCGGGCGGTCGCGCGCCACCGGCTTCCCGCTCATCGGCTGGGGTTTCGCCTGGATGCTCGGGTACGGCGCCCTCGACCTCGCCACCGGGTGGGCACTCTGGGCAGCACTCACCGCCGCCTGGCTCGCGGGCGTGCTGCTGAGCTGGCTACCACTGCGCCACGAGGTACGCACCGGCACGGAGCGTCGCGTGCAACTCGCGTGGTTCGCGGTGCTGTTCGCGTCACCATTTCTCGTGACCGCGGCGCAGCCGCCATCGTTCACGAACATCGCACTCGTCCTCGGCGCGCTCTGGAGCCTGGCAATGTGCCTCGGCGCAATCGCGACGCGCGATGTCCCCTACGCGATCGTTGCGTTCATCGGCGTCATCGTCGCTGGCGTCGCGGCGGCCACCGAACCCGCACATCCGCTCCTCATTTTCGGCCTCGCAGCCGGGGCCCCGCTCTTGGCAGTCGGCGTCGTTCGTGTCATCGTGGGGAATCGACATGGCTGAGCACTCCCCCACCCCCACGACGTCGCGCACCGACCCGCAGCTGCCGGCCGACGTGACCGACCGGCTCCGCACCCCCTTCGATGCGGTGCTGAGCGATCCGACGCGCCTGCGCATCCAGGCCGCGCTGCACGGACTCAACCCGGGCGGGTCGATTCGGTTCACCGCGCTCGCGAAGGCGCTCGGACTCAGCGACGGCAACCTCTCTGCGCATCTCGCCGCGCTCAGCGAGGTCGGCTACGTCGAGGCCGAAGAAACCTACACCGGCAAGCGTCGCACCCGGTGGTACTCCGCGACCGCAGTCGGCCGCGCCGCGTTCGACGAACACGTCGCCGCACTGCAGCTCATTGTCGACACGGCGCGGCTCGGCGGCTCGTAGCGGGCTCCTAACCCGCAGGCGCGAACCCCGAGACGTCGGTGTTCTGCACCGTGCCCATGCACACCTCGACGTTGACCGAGACCTGCGGCAGCTCGTTCGCATCACCGGGCAGCAGGACGCTCGCGGCGGTCGCCGTCACCGGCTGACACTCGGCCTCGTCATAGGCACCAGCGCTACTCACGTGGAGCGTCGCCTGCGCGGCACTCCCCGACTCGAGCTCGACCGCCTCTGCGGCGTCACCCTCTGCAGCGGTCGCGACCTTCGAGCCCGACTCGTCAAGGAACGACACCTGCGGCGGCCCATCGAGTACGCAGGCGGCGTCACCGACGTTCGTGGCCGTCACAACGAGGTACGACTGCCCCACGCCAGACCCTTCCGGATCTGCCTCGATCGTGACCTCGGTATCGACACTCGTGCACGCGGCGGACTCGACCGGCGCCGTCTCCTCCGGCGTCGTCTCCACCGGCGCAGGCTCCCGTCGCCACTGCGGTTTCCGTGACCGTCACGGTCTCGGTTGGCGTCGGCTCGGCGTCGTTGCCGCCGGCGGCGCATCCCGTGAGGAGCAGCAACGCCGACCCGAAGGTGAATCCGGCTGCGAGTTTCGAATGATTCGTGTGCGAATACATGTTCATCACCTACCCCATTACTTTGCCCGGCAGAGCATCACCACGGGGTGGGCGCGTACTTAGGGAACGGGAACGGGCGTGACGCCGAGTGGGGCGAGCCCCGCGGCGCCGCCATCGGCGGCCGTCGACACCCAGATGCCGTCACGGTGCCGCAGCACGGTGTGCTCCCAGTGCGCGCTCGGGGTTCCGTCGACGGCCCGAACCGACCACTGATCGGGGTCAGTACGCACGTCCGGGTTCCCCGCCGTGAGCATCGGCTCGATGCAGATCGCGAGCCCCGCCTTCACGACCGGGCCGCGACGACGCACCCGATAGTTGAACACCGTCGGCTCCTCGTGCATGTCGCGGCCGATCCCGTGCCCCGTATAGCCCTCGAGGTTGCCAAGCGGGCCAGCGTCGAGGTGCCGCTCAATCTCATCCTCGACGGCACCACCGACGTCGTTCAGATGGCGTGCAGTTGCGACCGCCGCGATGCCCGCCCACATGGCGGCCTGCGCCGCCTCGCTCGTACGGTGCGCATCCGCGAGCCACCGTTCGGGGTCTTCGCGCTGCGGTTCGCCCGGCACGATGAACGTGCGCGCCGAGTCGCCGTTCCAACCGTTCAGCTGGGCGCCGCAGTCGATCGAGACAATGTCGCCGGGCCGAAGCGGCGTCTCGTCCGGAATCCCGTGCACGACGACGTCGTTCACCGAGGCGCAGACCGTGTGCCGGTAATCCTCAACGAGCTGGAAGTTTGGCTCGCCGCCGCCGTCGCGAATCACGCGCTCGGCAATCGCGTCGAGCTCGAGCGTCGAGATACCGGGGCGAATCGCTTCGGCGACCGCGTCGAGTGCCTGGCAGGTGAGGAGCCCGGCCGGCACCATGAGGCGAAGCTCATCGGGAGACTTGTAGATCGACCGCATGCTCCGAGCCTAGTTGCCGCGCACCTGCGCCACCGTGCTAATTTCACCAAATACCCAAGACGGCATCCGCGCACTGCGCCCCAACACCGAGGACACACGAATGACCGCCGACACACAGCAGCAGCCTGCCCCGCCCGCACTGAAGCGCACACTAGGCGTATGGAGCACCCTCACCCTCGGAGTCGGAGCCATGGTCGGCTTCGGCTGGGTCACCCTGGTGGGCGGGTGGATCGAAAGCGCCGGCTCCCTCGGCGCCACCTTCGCCTTCACCGTGGGCGGGTTCATGATGGCGATCGTCTCGCTCGTGTACGCCGAACTCGTCGCGGCAATGCCGAAGGCGGGTGGCGAGCACAACTACATCATCCGAGCGATGGGGCCCCGCTGGTCGTTCATCGGTTCGTGGGCGATCACGGGCGGATACGCGACGGTCGTCGCGTTCGAAGCGGTCGCGCTCCCGCGCGCGGTCGACTACGTCGTCGACCTGGAGCAGTTCCACCTGTGGACGGTGAGCGGCTCGGAGGTCTACCTCGTGTGGGCACTCGTGGGTTCGGTCGTCGCGGTGCTCATCACCATCATCAACATCCTCGGCGTAAAGGTCGCGGGTGGTGTGCAGATGTTTGTCGTCATCTTCCTCTTCGCGATCGGCGCGCTGCAGATCTTCGGCGCCGCCACCGGTGGCGAGGGCGCGAACTTCGAGCCGTTCTTCACGGAGGGCAGCGCAGGGTTCTTCGCGGTGCTCATCGTCGTGCCGTTCCTCTTTGTCGGCTTCGACGTGATCCCCCAGGCGGCCGAGGAAGTGAACATTCCCCCGCGCAAGGTGGGCAACATTTCGTTCATCTCGGTGCTCATCGCGGCGGCCTGGTACATCATGATCGTGCTCACGGTCTCGTCGGCGCTGACGCACGAGGAGATGGCCGGCTCGACGCTGCCCGCCGCCGACGCCATGGGCGCGCTGTTCGGCGGAAACCAGTTCTTCGCGAACCTCATGGTCGCCGCCGGCGTCGCCGGCATCATCACGTCGTGGAACTCGCTGCAGCTCGGCGCCTCCCGCCTCATGTTCTCGCTCTCGCGCGGCGGCATGCTGCCCGCGTGGTTCGGCAAGCTGCACCCGAAGTACGGCACGCCCGCGAACGCCCTCATCGTGCTCGGTGCGATCGCGACGATCGCGCCGTTCTTCGGTGCCTCGGCGCTCGGTTGGATCGTCGACGCCGGCTCGCCCATGATCGTCATCGCGTACCTGCTCGTCTCGATCTCGTTCGTGATTCTCCGCGTGCGCGAGCCGAAGATGGAACGCCCGCTACGCATCGGCGGTGCCGGCAAGTTCGGCGTCGTGATCGGCGGCTTCTCGATCGCGATCACCGCGTTCCTCGTCTCCCTCTACCTGCCGGGCATGCCGGCGGGCATCGGGATCGAGTCGTGGGTGATCTTCCTCGTCTGGTGGGTCGTCGGCGCGGTGTTCTTCGTGTCGATCCCCGGCGGCGTCAAGGCGGGGCCGAACGCCGAAGAGGAGCTCTACGAGAAGGTGCTCGAGCGCTTCCCGAAGCGCCGCGGTTAAGGCCGCCGACGGGCCTGGTCGAGGAACTCGCCGAAGAGGATGCGCCGGTCGCGAGCATCCGCGTCGGCCTCTTCCGGGTGCCACTGCACGCCGATGATCCACGTGTTCTCGACGCGCTCGGTCGCCTCAACGATGCCGTCGTGCGCCCGCGCGGCGACGCGCAGACCCTCTCCGACGCGGTCGACCGCCTGGTGGTGCCCGTTTCGCACGACGAGCCGGTCGACGCCGTAGAGCGCGTGAACGCGGCTGCCCTCAACCAGCTCGACCTCCTCATCGAGAAACAGCGGGCCGCCGGGCGGGCCCTTGTGGAGGTCGAACGGCTGCAGGTCGGGCACGAGCGTGCCGCCGCACGCGACGTTGAGCAGCTGCGAGCCGCGGCAGAGGTGCAGCATGATCGCGTCGTCGTCGATGCCCCGCCGGATGATGTCGAGCTCGCGGTCATCCGCACGACGATCCTTGCCGTACTCGTTCGGTACGGGGTCGGTGTGCCCGTAGATCGTCGCGTCGACGTCGCCACCGCCGAGCACGAGGATGCCGTCGGCCGCGGCAATGTCGTCGGGGTTCGGGGGCTCGTCGGCCGCGACGTCGTAGATCCGGGCCCGCGCGCCCTGGGCCTCGAGCTCCTCGACCGCGACGCGGATGAGCTCACGGTTGAGCGTGCGCGCGGCCTCGGTCTCGTCGGGCGTCGACACCTGCACGACCACGGCGATCTCGACGGCGGTCATGCGGCACGCCCCGCGGCGTTCACGACCCACTGGAACAGCGCGAGGTCGCTCGCGACCCGGTCGGCCCGGTCTTCGGGGTGCCACTGCACCGCGACGATCTCGAGCGACTCGTCTTCGATCGCCTCGACGGCGCCGTCGTCGGCGCGCGCGACGACGCGGAGCCCTCGGCCGAGGCGGCCGATCGCCTGGTGGTGATAGCTCGACACCGAGACGGCGTCGAGGTCGGCCGTGTCGCCGAGCGCGCCCGCGAGCCGGCTGTCGCGAACAACCACGACGTCGTGCACGGTGTCGACGTGGTTGCGCGGTTCCTGCGGCCAGTGCTGCACGAGGTCGCCTCCGCGCTCGACGTTCCAGAGCTGCATCGCCCGGCAGATGAGCAGGGCGGGGAGCCGCAGCTGACTCGCGAGCTCGATGGCGCGCGCGTCGGCCTCGTCCTGGCCGGCGAAGTCGCAACCGGCGTAGCGGTCTTCGGCGCGCTGCCCGTAGCGCTTCGGGTCAACGTCGGGGCCGCCGGGCAGCACGATCCCGTCGACGTGCCGCATGATGCGGCTCGCCGGGTCGCTCCAGTCGAGCAGGGGCGGCAGCAGCACGGGGTCGCCGCCCGCGCGGCGAACCGCCTCGATGACACCGTTCGCCACGACCGACGCCGAAAACCGCAGCCCCTTCACCTTCGCCGAGCTGAGCGCGGGAATCGCGATGACGGGGCGGCCGGTCACGCCGGCGCCCCCTCCGCAAGCGCGGCCTCGGGGAACGGGAGCTGCGGCATCCACTTCTCCCACACGGCCCGCAGCCGGCCGTCGGCGATCACCCGCGCGAGCGCGCCGTCGAGCTCGGCGAGGAGCTCTGGCCGATCCTTCGCGACGCCGACGCCCCACGGATTGCGGGTCTCGGCGGTGAACGCGAGATCGAACTCGGGGTCGTCGCCGAGCGGCACCACCACGACGTCGTCATCGACCATTGCGTCGACGCTCCCGTCGCGAACCGCCTGAATCATGTCGGCGAACACGTCGTCGGTCGCGCCGAACGGCACGAGCTCGGCGCCGGGGAACGTTTCGGCGAGCCGCATGTTCGCGGAGTTCGCGATGGCTGCGACCCGGTAGCCGCGCAGGTCGTCGGGCGAGCGCGCGGGGTCGCCGGCTCGCACGAGCACCGACTCGTTGAAGACGGCGTACGGGCGCGTGAAGTCGACCTGTTCCTGGCGCGAGGGGATGATCCCCTGCCCGCACCAGACGCCGTCGGCGTCGCCGCGCTGCACGGCAGGAATCATGTCGTCCCAGGGCAGGATGACCCACTCGAGTTCGCGGCCAAGCTCGGCGGCGACGAGCGCGGCCGCCTCGGGCTCGAACCCGGGGCGCGTGACGCCCCCGTCGGGCGAGAGATCAAACAGCGGCGCCGCGGCCGAGTCGATGCAGGCAAGTCTGAGTTTCGTCATTACGGGATCGCCTGCCAGTACTGGTTGAACTCCCACTCGGTGACGGCACCGCAGTAGCGAGCCCACTCATCCGATTTCATGTCGACGTAGATGCGGCGAAGGTCGTCGGGCAGGTTGTTCTGCACCCACTCGTCTTCGCGGAACGCCTCGATGGCCTCGCCGAGGCTCATCGGCAGTGCGACGCCGCCGCTGCCCGGCGCATCCGGCTCGATCTCGTGCCCGATGCCGTCGGCCATCGCCGACACGAGCAACGAGTGCGAGAGATACGGGTTCACCGCGGCGTCGGGCACGCGCACCTCGGCGCGGCCGTTCGCCGAGATACGCACCATCGAGGCCCGGTCGTCGAGGCCCCAGTCGGCACGGGCCGGCGCGAACTGGCCCGGATCCCAGAACCGCTTGTACGAGTTCACGGTGCTCGCCATCACGAGCATCATCGCGGGTGCGTGCTTCAGCACGCCACCGATCGCCCACCGACCAAGCTGCGACATGTGCAGCTCGGTGACGCCGGGCGTAATGAACGTGTTCTCGCCGTCGTCGTCCCAGAGCGAGAGGTTGTGGTGGCAGCCATTGCCCATCGAGCCGAGGTACGGCTTCGGCATGAATGAGGCCTCAACCCCGAACTCGCGCGCAACCTGCGAGCAGATCTGGCGGTAGGTGACGAGCCGGTCGGCCGTGCGCTCGATGTCGTCGAACATCCAGTTGAGCTCGATCTGCCCCTGGTCTTCGTAGTCGCCCTCGATCATGTCGAAGCCGAGCGCCGTCGCGTACTCCTCGAGCCGCTTGTAGATCGGACGCATGACCTCGAGGTTCTCGACCTGATACGCGGGGCTGTGACCGGGAATGAGCGTCGGTGCGATCGACTCGCCCTTCCACGTCATCTCGGGCTCGGTGCCCGACTTCATCGTGAGACCGAAGACGTCCTTGAGCAGCTGGTGCGTGCGGCGCATGTGCGCGCGCGAGTCGACGGCGAGCGGCCGGCCGCCGACGCCGGGAAGGTGCTCGGGCTCGTAGGCAGTGCAGAAGATGCGCCCCACCTCTCCGTCCCACGGCAGCTGCTGGAACGACTCGGGCTCGGGCAGCCCGACGAACTCCTTCGCCTCGACGCCGCCGCCGATGAGGTTACCGAAGATGTCCGACTGCAGGTCGCTCAGGGCCGTGCGGTGAAACGCGATGCCCTTCTCGAGGTTACGCACGACGTGCTTCGCCGGCACCATCTTCGCGACGGTGCGCGAGCCGAGCGTCGGCAGCATGTAATAGAGGTACTGCGCGCCGGACCGTTCGATGCGCTCGGTGAGTTCGGCGACCGTGTCGTCGTCGAGGTTCGCCTCCTGGTGCGCGGCGAACGCGCCGTTGTCGCCGAGGGCCGCCTCGACACTCTCGCGGTAGTAGTCGCCAAGATTGCGGCCGAGCGTGGTCGCGGCGGTCTGCAGCTTTTCAACGTGCGGCTCCGCCGCCGTCATCGTTTCGTTCGTCATAACCAATTCACTTTCTTGGGTTTCCGGGCGCCTATGCCCGGGCGTCAAAGACAATGGGGAACCGCACGGGGCCGGTGTTGCCCGAGTCGGGCAACCACTCGTCGCCACCCGCGGCGGTGATATTCGTGAGTCGTGCCGCAAGCACGGGGAGCGCGCAGCTCATGTCGGCGCGGGCGATGTAGTGCCCGAGGCAGTGGTGCATGCCGCCGCCGAACGTGAAGTGCGGCTTGCGCCCCTCGGCGGTGATGTCGACCTCGGGGTCGGGATACGCGACCGGGTCGGTGCCCGAGGCGGCGGTAAACAGGTGCACGGTCGTTCCCGCCGTGAACGTCACGCCCTCGTACTCGAAGTCCTCGATCGCCTCGCGAGTCACCCACCGGGTCGTCGGGTTGACGCGCAGCACCTCTTCGAGCGCGGCGGATGCGAGGCTCGGGTCGGCCGCGAGCAGCTCCCACTGCTCAGGGTTGCGAATGAACGTCTGCAGCGCGAGGCCGAGCTGGTTGCGCGTCGTGTCCATCCCGCCGAAGAGCATGAGCACGAGCGCGTTGCGCAGCTCTTCGCCCGAGAGCTTGTCGCCGTCGTCGCTGAACTGCACGAGCCGCGACACCACGTCCTGCCCGGGGTTCGCCTTGCGGTCTTCGATGAGTTCTTCGACGAACTCGTAGAGCTCGTGCACCGCCTCGTCGATCGCCTCGATGTCCTCCTTGATGCTCACGCTGAGGGCATAGCCGACGGTGTTCGCGCGGCTCGCGATGAACTGCCAATGCTTGTGGTCGAGCCCCATCATGATGCAGAGCGCGCGCGTCGCGAACGGCTCGGCGAAGTCCGCGACGAACTCGCACTCGCCCCTGTCGGCGATCGCGGCGACGAGTTCTTCGGCGAGCGCCGTGAACTCCGGCTCAAGGCGCCGCGCCATCGAGGGAGAGAACGCGGGGTTGAGGAGGCGGCGGATGCGGTGATGCTCGTCGCCCTCGAGCACGAGGAGGTTCTTGCTCCACCACTCGTAGAAGATGCCGCTGTGCACTCCGTTGTGTTCGGGCCAGCGTGCCGAGCCCTGGGAGAGCTTCGGATGCTTCAGCAGGTCGGCCACCTGCTGGTGGCGCAGCACGGCGTAGCCGTAGTTGGTCTTGGCCAGCCACGACCGCTCGCGGGCGTCGCGAACCTCTTCCGACTGCATGGCGAAGCCGGGGTCGGAAATGTCGAAATATGGCAGGTCGGCGAGGGTGTCGATACCGCTCATCGTGTCCCTTCTTTCCAATCATCGTTGATCTCGAGGGCACCAAGGGATTAAACCTTCATTGGTGCATGAATAGAATCACACGTCAGCGCCGGGCGCAAGCGGGGACAGCTTCGAGTCGCACCGCAGAAACTCACCGCAGTCTCGAACTCGGCTTGCCGCCGCGCCGATCGTGCGTAATGATTGACAAACAGATTTTTACGAAGCGACAAAGGAGACGCAGCGTGAACGGATCTGCCCCCGAACACATCGCCATCGTCGGCAGCGGCCCGAGCGGCTGCTTCACGGCGCAGGCGCTCCACCGTGCCTGGCCCGACGCCGAGATCACGGTGTTCGACCGGCTCGCCACGCCGTTCGGCCTGATCCGTTACGGGGTCGCCGCCGATCACCAGCACACGAAGGTGATCACGCGCCAGTTCGAGCGGCTGTTTGCCGACGACGCCGTGCGCTTCGCCGGCAACGTCGAGGTCGGCACCGACATCGGGCTCGACCAGCTGCGCCGCAACTACGACGTCGTCGTGCTCGCCTCCGGCCGCTGGCGCGATCGCCCGCTCACGATCCCCGGCGCGAAACTTGCGGGGGTCATCCCCTCGGGCGACGTCGTCAACGCCCTCAACGCGGTGCCCCGCCCGGCGCTCCCGATGCCCGAGATCGGTCGCCGCGTCGTCGTGATTGGAGCGGGCAACGTCGCGCTCGACATGGTGCGGTTCCTCATCAAGACGGCCGATGACTACGCCGGCAGCGACGTCTCGAGCGACGCCCTCGCGCAGTACCTTGCCGCGCCCGCGACCAGCGTCACGGTGCTGAGCCGCTCCCCCATCGCCGCCGCGAAGTCCGATGTCGCGATGGTGAAGGAGCTCGGCAAGATTCCCGGCGTCGCGTTCTCGTACGCGAACACGAGCCCCGCGAGCGACGACAACACGCTCGGGCGGAAGCGCGAGGCCGCCTTCGCCGAACTCGCCGCGCTCGACGTACCCGACCCGCGCATCCGCGTGCACTTCGTCTTCGGAGCCGAGCCGGGGAGCATCCGCGGTGACGAGCGCGTCGAATCGGTGCGGCTGCAGGCCGCGCCCGCCGGTGAGGCGAGCACGATCGAGGCCGACACCGTCATCAGCGCGATCGGCTTCGACGTGAACGCGCCCGGCCACTGGCACTACGCGCAGCACCTCGACTTCACGCCGAGCGAGGCCACCGGCCGCATCGAGCCAGGCCTCTACCGCGTCGGCTGGTTGAAGCGAGGCCCGCACGGCGCGATTCCCGCGAATCGCGCCGACGCGAACGAGGTCGCGAAGGAGCTTCTCGAGCACGCCCGCACCGGCGAGCTCGAGGTCACCGGCGACAAGCCCGGCTACGAGGGGCTGCCCGAGGCCGCCCGTGCCGCCGCGGTGAGCTTCGCCGACTGGCAACACATCGACCGCGCCGAAGTCGCCGCGGCAGCCCCCGAGCGCATCCGCGCGAAGATCACCGACCACGAAACGATGCTCGCGACCGCACGCGGCGCGGCAGCAAAGTGAGGAAACGAATGAACATCACCGTGCTCTACGGCACTGAATCCGGCAACTCCGAGCTCATTGCGCAGGACCTCACCGACAAGCTCACGAGCGACGGCGAGACCGCGACGGTGAGCGACCTCCAGGACTTCGACCCGGCCGATATCGCGGCCGACAACTTCTACATCATCGTCTGCTCGACCCACGGCGAGGGCGACCTGCCGAACACCGCGCAGCCGTTCTTCGAGAAGTTCGCTGAGTTCGAGGGCGACCTTACGGGCGTGCACTACGCGATGTTCGGACTCGGCGACACGTTCTACGAAGAGACGTACAGCCAGGGTAGCGAGCACATCGACCGCCGCTTCGCCGAACTCGGTGCGACCCGGGTCGGCGAGTACGGCCGCCACGACGCCTCATCGTGGGACCTCCCGAGCGACGTCGCCCTCGAGTGGCTCCCCGGCGTGCTCGAAGCCGCGGGAGGCAAGTGAGTTCCTAGACTGAACTCACTATGAGCACCGCGTCTTCGTTCAGCCCGATCCGGCCAAAGCTGCCGGCCTCGTTGACGAGCGGCGACGACCTCGCCGACAACATCACCGCCGCGATCTCGCTCGGCTCGATCGCCGTCGGCGAGCGCCTCCCCTCCGAGATCGAGCTCGCCGCCGAGTTCGGCGTCGCGGTCGCGACGCTCCGCAAGAGCCTCGCGATCCTGCGTGAGCAGGAGATCGTCGAGACCCGGCGCGGCCGCGACGGCGGCACGTTCGTCACGCGCATCCCCTTCCCGACGGTCGCCCAGGTGCGAGAGTTCCTCGGCTCGACGAGCATCATCGAGCTGCGCGACTACAGCGACGAGCACTGCGCCGTCGCTGGCGGCATCGCGCAGCTCGTGTGCCAGCGCGCCCTCGAACAAGACCTCGTCGACCTCACCGAACAGGCGAGCCGCTACCCCGACAGCGACGACCTCACGGCGCAGGTCAGCTGGGACAACCGCTTCTACGTGCAGCTCGGTGCGGAGTCGCAATCGCAGCGCCTCATGCGCAGCCAGATGCGGCTGCAGAGCGAAATCAGCACGCTGAAGTGGTCGCCCGCCGCCGCCGCAACCTCGGCCGAGCAGGCGCGCTACGACCGCATCGAAATCGTCGACGCGATCCGCTCGCGCAACCCCGAGCGCGCCGAGGCGACCATCAGCAACCACATCCGCCAGACGACGTACCGCATCATCGACGTCAAGCTCACCCTCGACCGCATTCCCGAAAGGAGCGTCGACGCATGACCGGCGACACCCTCACCGCGGCGATCTCCGAGATCTCCGGCTGGTTCGAGCACTACTTCCGCGACATCGAGCAGCTCCGCGACGACCTCGGCGAGGCCGTCGCGAGCGCCTTCGGCAGGGACGGCCTCGTCACGATTCAGCCCGACGAGAGCGAGCGGGTGCGCGAGATCGCGGTCGACTTCCTCCGCGCGCATCCGCGCAGCGACGGCGCCGGCATCATTTTTGAGCTCGCACAGCTCGACCCCGAGCGCGCACGCCTCGAGTGGTGGCTGCGCGACGGCGACGACTTTCAGCGCAACGAGTTCATTCTCAACCCCGCCTCCGAGCGCTTCTATGACTACGAGAAGCTCGATTGGTTTCGCGGCGGGTTTCACAGCCAAACCCGCACGATCGCGGGCCCGTACATCGACCACCTCGGCGTCGACTACTACATCAGCACACTGACGGTCCCGGCGTATGTCGGCGACCGGCTCGTCGGGGTCGTCGGCACCGACGTGCGCATGGACGATCTCGAGCGCGTACTGATGCCGATGCTCACGCCGCTCCCCCGCGGCGCCGCGGTGCTGAGCCGCCACGACCAGGTGCTCGTCGGCAGCTCGGGCGAGTTCAGCACGGGCGTGCGCGTCGCGGCGGTGCCGCCCGGATACGCGCGCGTGCCGATCCCGACGCCGGGGCTCGACCTGCGGCTGCTCTACCGCGAGTAGCGGCAGGGCAGCCGCAGCGTCGGCTATCGCTCGTCGCTGTCGGGCCCGCGGTCGGGGTACACGTGCGGCTTCTTGCCGCTGAGGCGCATCGCGAGGTCGACCGTCTCCTCCGACTGCGAGATCGGGTCGGCGTAGCGAAGGTCGACGACCCCGGTACCAGCGAGTTCCGCCGGCGCATTGAGGTGCGGCCGCGCAGTGAAGAGGTAGATCACGCCGACCACGACGACGATCGTGCCGATGATCAGCACCATCCACGACTGGAACCAGTTCACGTCGGGCACCGGCTGAATGAGGGTGTAGACCGCGAACGCCTGGTACACGAGCGCGACGATCGACACGACCCAACCGAAGTTGCCCATCGAGAAGTCGCCCTTCGGCTTCCAGCCGCGAGCGCGGGCGCGGATCGACGCGATCACGACGCTGCCGAAGGCGAGGTAGATGCCGAACGCGGCGAACGAGATGATCGCGATGAGCGCATCCGCACTGAGCAGCGAGATCACGACGACGATCGCGGGGAGGATGCCCGCACCGAGCAGCGCGAACGGTGGCACGGCGCGCTTGCGGTTGAACTTGCGCAGCTGCTTCGACAGGGGCAGCTGGTGGTCGCGGCCCATCGAGTACATGAGGCGCGATGCGGCGGCCTGCAGCGAGATCGTGCACGAGAGGAACGAGACGAGCACGATCACCATGACGACGCGGAAGCCCACGGGGCCGAAGGTGCTGAGGAAGATGTCGCTCACGGGGTCGGTCGCCGTGCCGTTGATGACGGCGGCGAAGTCGGGCACCGAGAGGATCAGACCGAGCGCGATAAACATCGAGGCGACGCCACCGACGTAGATCGTCATGCGCATGGCCTTCGGGATCACGCGGCCAGGGTTGCGCACCTCTTCGGCGACGTCACCGTTCGCCTCGAAGCCGTAGTAGAGGTAAATACCGAAGATCGCCGAGCCGATGAACGCGACGAAGAACGGCGTGCCCTGCTGGAGGTCTTCGGGGCGGAAGTCGGTGAAGAGCACGCTGAGGTCGTGCTGGCGCGACGCGATGAGCAGCCACGCACCGATGAACACGGTCGCGACGATCTCGACCACGAAGCCAGCGAACGCGACGTTCGAGAGCAGCTTCGTGCCGCCGAAGTTCACGAGCGTCGCGAGCAAGATCAGCAGCAGCGCGAGCAGTACGTTCACCGTCGGATTCACCTCGATGCCGAGGAGCGCCCCGAGGAACGGACCCGCACCGTACGCGACCGAGGCGATCGTCGCGTTGATCGCGATCATGTAGATCCAGCCGGAGATCCATCCCCACTTCGCGCCCCACAGGCGCCGGTTCCAGGGGTAGATGCCGCCCGCGATCGGGTACTGCGAGACGACCTCACCGAACACGCACGCGACGAGCAGCTGCCCGAAGCCCGCGACGACGAGCATCCAGAAGGCCGGCGGGCCGGCAATCGCGAGGGATGCGGCGAAGGTCGTGTAGACGCCGACGACCGGCGAGAGGTAGGTGAAGCCGAGCGCGAGGTTCCCCCAGAACCCCATGTCGCGCTTGAACTCGCTATCGATTTCCAGCCCGCCCGATTCCTCGGCCGAGTGCTGCTGTGTTGAAGTCTCCATGTGTGGGCTCCGAACTTGTCAGGGCGGCCGAATCAGTTTGCGTCTAGATGTTTTCCCTCCGCGATGAGGGATTCGGACTGATTCGAGACCTGCCGTGGGATTCCATGCGACCTCGGTGTCGAATGGCTGCGCTCATACTAGCAATTCCGAAGCTTTCGACAAGTTGGCGCGCGGGTGGCGCGTTCCGCGTGTGGACCCGTAGTTTGCGGCAGTTTCGGCGCTGGCAAGCCGCTTTTGGTTAATCAATACGATATCTTGCACGCTCAACAAACCTATATTTACGCAGTTCTTGAGGTGCGTTCAGCACGAACACCACCAGCCACCTAAGCTGGGTGCGGATGCGCGCGATGCTGCGCGCCGGTTGGAGAGAAATTGACGACGACGAACGCTACGCCCGGGCCACTGAACGGACTCCGGGTGCTCGATCTTTCCCGCATCCTCGCTGGCCCCCTCGCCGCCATGACGCTCGCCGATCTCGGCGCCGACGTCGTGAAGGTTGAGCGCAAGGGCGCCGGCGACGACACCCGCACGTGGGGGCCGCCCTACGCCGAAGACGGCACGGCCACCTACTTTCAGACGGCAAACCGCAACAAGCGCTCGGTCGCCCTCGACTTCACCGACGCCGACGACCTCGAGGTGGTGCGCGGGCTCGTGCGCGACGCCGACATCGTCGTCGACAACTTCCTGCCGGGCGCCCTCGACCGCCTCGGCATCGGCCACGACACGATGCGCGAGCTCAACCCGCGCATCATCACCGCGACGATCACGGGCTTCGGTTCGGCCGGCGGCGCGACGCGCCCCGGCTACGACTTCGTCGTGCAGGCGCTCAGCGGCCTCATGCACGTCACGGGCGAGCGCGACGGCGCCGCTATGAAGGTCGGCGTCGCGCTCGTCGACATCCTCGCCGCGAAAGACCTCACGATCGGCGTGTTCGCGGCCCTGCGCCACCGCGACGCGACCGGCACCGGCATGCACGTCGAGGTGAACCTGCTCTCGAGCATCCAGCAAGCGCTCGCGAACCAGTCGCAGGCGGTCGTCGGGGCCGGCGCCTCGCCAACCCGCCTCGGCAACATGCACCCGTCGATCTCCCCGTACGAATCGCTCCCCTGCCGCGAGGGTGAGCTCGCGGTCGCCGTCGGCAACGACAAGCAGTTCCGCGTGTTCGCCCGCGAGCTCGGGGTGCCCGAGCTCGCCGACGACGACCGCTTCGCGACCAACCCGGCCCGAGTCGAGCATCGAGCCGAGCTGCGGCCCCTGCTCGCCGAGGCGCTCGCGAGCCAGGATGCGGCGACGTGGCAGGAACAGCTCGTCACCGCGGGCCTCGCGGTCGGCAAGGTCAACACGATCGCCGAGGGCATCGAGCTCGCGCAGGAGCTCGGCATCGACCCCGTCGTCGACCTCGACCGCGACGGCACCCCGTCGAAGGGCCTACGCCACCCCATCCGCTACACCCCGGCGTTCGACCTCCCCCGCGTCGGGCCGCCGCCGCTCGACGCCGACGGCGACGAGATCCGCTCCCAATACCGCACGCAGTAACCGCACGACCCCGAAAGGTGCACCGATGACCGAACTGACCGACCTGCTCAACCTCGAAGCCGAGTTCAGCGACGAGGAGCTCGCGCTGCGCGACCGCGTGCGCGAGTTCGTCGACCGTCGAATTCGCCCGAACATCGACGACTGGTACGAGCGGGCCGTGTTCCCGACCGAGATCATCCCCGAGATGGCGGAGCTCGGGCTCCTCGGAATGCACATCAAGGGCTACGGCTGCGCGGGCCGCAGCGCCACCGAGTACGGCATCGCGATGCAGGAGCTCGAAGCGGGCGACTCGGGCCTGCGCACGTTCGTGTCGGTGCAGGGCTCGCTCGCGATGAGCGCGATCGCAAAGCACGGCTCCGAAGAGCAGAAGCAGCGCTGGCTCCCCGAGATGGCGGCGGGCCGCGTCGTCGGCTGTTTCGGTCTCACCGAGCCCGAGGCGGGTAGCGACCCCGCCGGGATGCGCACGACCGCGGTGCGTGACGGCGACGGCTGGGTGCTGAACGGCTCGAAGCGTTGGATCGGCCTCGGCACGATCGCGCAGATCGCGATCGTGTGGGCGAAAACCGACGAGGGTGTGCGCGGCTTCATCGTGCCGACCGACTCCGAGGGCTTCACCGCGAAGGCGCTCGAGCCGAAGCTGTCGATGCGCGCGTCGATCCAGACCGAGCTCACGTTCGACAACGTGCGCCTCACCGAGGCCGACCGCCTGCCGGGCGCCACGAGCCTGCGCGCGCCCTTCGAGTGCCTCAACGAGGCCCGCTACGGCATCGTCTGGGGCGCGATGGGCGCCGCCCGCGACTCATTCGAGCGCGCCGCCACCTATGCGGGTGAGCGCAAGCAGTTCGGGCGGCCGCTGTCGGCGTTCCAGCTCACGCAGAAGAAGCTCACCGACATGGCCCTCGAGATCGCGAAGGGGCAGCTGCTCGCCCTGCGCATCGGCCGGCTCAAGGACGCCGGCAAGCTCGAACGCCACATGATCTCGGTCGGCAAGCTGAACAACTGCCGCGCCGCGATCGAGATCTGCCGCGAGGCCCGCACGATCTTCGGTGGCAACGGCGTGCTGCTCGAGAACGGGGTGCTGCGGCACGCGAACAACCTCGAGTCGGTGCGCACCTACGAGGGCACCGACGAGGTGCACACGCTCATCATCGGCCAGCACCTCACCGGCGAGAACGCATTCTCGAACTAGGCGGGCAGCCAGTCGTTGCCGCGCAGGTAGTCCTCGACACCCGCGCGGCGACGCACCCGCTCGTATCCGCCATCGCCGTGGCGCACGTACACGGCCGGCGGCAGCTCGATGAAGGTCGACTGATACGACATCGTATAGGCGCCGACGTTGCGGAACACGAGCCGGTCGCCCCCCGCGAGTGCTGGCGCGTCGGTGAGGGTGAGCAGCCGGTCGTCCTCCATACACGTGAAGCCGCTGACGATTTGCGTGGGCAGGGTCTGCCGTTCGGTCGCGTCGAGGTCGACCTGAAACGGGCGGCGACGCCGAAACAGCGGGTCGAGGTCGGTGCGGCTCGTGTCGGTCACGACGAACGTCGACTCGCCGACGCGCTTCACGTCGACGACGCTCGCGTGGAACTCGAGCGGTACCGCGACGAGTGAGCCGCCCGGCTCGACGATGAGCGGGGTGCGTTCGGGGTCGACCGCCCCAGCGAGGCACTCGCGAATCGCGCCGACATAGTCGTCGAACGTCGGCTCGCCGTCGACACTGCCGAAGAAGCCGCCGCCGATGTCCACCCAGTCGAGTTCGAGGCCGCGCTCGGCGATGAGCGAGGCGGCGAGCGAGGCGGATGCGCGGTAGACGTCGACGCGCTGCGTGCGCGAGTTGCGGTGCATGTGCAGCCCCGCGACGCGCACCCCGGCGTCGCGCAGCTCGGCGATCGCGGCGTCGAGCTCCCCGTTGTCGGCGTTGAACCCGAAGCGGCTCCCGGCCTCGCCGGTCGTGCTCTCCCCCGGTACGAGCGCCTCGAGATCCCAGTTCACACGCAGGCCGACGGCGACCTCGCGCTCGGGGAACTCGCGGCCGTATTCGACCGCCCAGCGCACCTCGCGCTTCGCGTCGAGGTTGATGACGGAGCCCGCCGCGAGCGCGGCCCGCAGCCGATCGCGGCTCTTGATCGGCCCGTTGTAGATGATGCGCTCCGGCGGGTACCCGAGTGCGAGGGCGAGCTCATACTCGTGGTCCGAGACCACCTCGGCCCACACACCGCGATCGCGCAGGTACGAGATAAGCCACGGCAGCGCGTTCGTCTTGAACGAGTACGAGAGAATCGAGTTCGGCCAGTGCCGTGCGAGGGCACCCTCGAACCGCTCGACGAAGCCGCGCAGGAGCGGCTCGTCTACGACGAACGCGGGGGTCTCGGGCAGCTCACGCATCGGTCGGCTCACGCGTTCGCCGCGGGCGGGTCGAAGTCGACGAACGCCTCGCGCGTCGCGTGCCCCTCGGCGCTGATGCCGTCGCGGCCGAGCACCGTCGCAACGGTACGCCAGAGGATGCGCGCGTCGAGCCCGAAGCTGCGGCCATCGACGTACTCGACGTCGATGGCAAAGATGTCCTCCCACTCGAGCGCGTTGCGGCCACTCACCTGGGCGAGCCCGGTGATGCCCGGCCGCACCTCGTGGCGGCGCGCCTGCTCGGGCGTGTACGCCCCGAGATACTGCACGAGCAGCGGCCTCGGGCCGACGACGCTCATGTCGCCCTTCAGCACATTCCACAGCGAGGGCAGCTCGTCGAGGCTCGTCGACCGCAGCGCGACCCCGAACGGCGTGAGCCGCGCCTCGTCGTCGAGCAGCCGGCCCTGCGCATCCGCCGAGTCGAGCATGCTGCGGAACTTCACGAGCGTGAAGTGCCGGCCGTCACGGCCCGCGCGCTGCTGCCGAAACAGCACCGGCCCGCCGAGCTTCACCCGCACCGCAATCGCGGTCGCCGCGATCACCGGCGAGAGCACGACGATGCCCGCCGCGGCCGCGACGATGTCGAGGCCCCGCTTCACGAAATCAAACGATCGCCGACGCGTCATAGTGCTCCTCGTCATGATGGTCGTGGTCAGGTGCGGGTCGGGCAACGGCGAGCACGTCGACCGCCTTGCCCGCAATCGTGCCGAGCGTCGTGCGCAGCCAGACCGACTCGGGTTCGCGGCCGGCCGCCCAGGCGACATAGGCCGAGGGCACGTCGGCGCCCGCGACGTGCGAGAGCGGATACCCGCCGCCGAAGCGCGGATTGACGTCGATTACCTGGCACTCCCCCGCCTCGGTACGAATGACGTCGAGGTCGATGAGCCCGCGGTGGCCGAGCGCGCGGTTCACGCCGATCGCGAGGTCGACGAACGGCGTCGGGTCGACCGACTCCGCCCGGTCGGTCTCGCCGGCGCGCATCGCGATCTTTCGGCGGGCGAGGGTCGCGGCGTAATCGCCCCGCAGGTCGGCCACGACATCGACGCCGTACTCGGTGCCGACGAGGCGCGGCTGCACGACGATGAGGTCGTCGGCGTCGGCGTCGCCCCCGGCCCGGCCATCTCGCTGCGTCACCTCGCGGCGCGCGTGCGCGACCGCATCCGCGAGCGTGTCGGCCGTCGCGAAACCGAGGCCGCGCGAGCCGCTGCCGAACCGCCCCTTCACGACGAACTCCTCGGCGCCGAGCCGCTGCGCGAGCGAGGCGGTGTCGAGCCGCAGCGCCTCACTCGCGAGCACGGTTGTGGGGCTCGCGACACCGGCCTCATCGAGCAGCCGAGCCGTCGCGAGCTTGTCTTCGATCGTGGCCTGCCGGCGCGCATCCAGTCGCACGAGTGCCGCGAACTCGGGCGTGTGCGGGAGCTGCGCCCACCGCGACAGCTCGAAGTCGTTGATGCTCACCGCGAGCGTGATCTGCTGGTCGCGCAGCGTCGCTTCAAGCCACTCCTGGTAGCCCTCGGCCGTCACGGGCGGCGCCGCGACAAACCGGTCGGCGACCGCCGCGGCCGGCGAATACGGGTCGAGATCGGCGACCACGACGCGGCCCGTGAGGCCGTTCCACCGCAGCGCCTCGCGGAACCACCGCACCAGGTAGGATCGGCGGCCGCCCGCAGCAACGAGCACGTTGAGCTCAGACATGAGCCCGCTGCCGTTCCGGGCGCCGGTAGGGCGGGAAGAACTGGTCGCTCAGCTCGACGCTGCGGCCCGTCTCCCGCTCCCACGCGGCGCAATTGCGGCCGAACGCGACGGGGTCGACAACGATCCGCACCGACGCCGCGATGGGGCGCACCTCGGTGATGCCCGCTTTGAAGTGCCGCAGCGACTCGTGGTCACCGCCATCAATGAAGAAGTCGTGGTGCCCCTGCGAGTGCGCCCACTCGAGCTCTGCATCAAACTGGCCGATCTGCGGTACGTCGGGCTGATGGTTGGGATGCACGCCCGCGTAGAGCGTCTGCACGATGCCCCCGCACTCGCTCACGAGGTGGGCCATCGCGAGCTCGTCGTCGACCACGGTGGTCCAGAGCATGATGTGCTCGCTCGCGCCGTCACGCAGCCGCTCGAAGAACTCGCGGGAGAACCGGTAGTCGTCGCTCGCGCCGACGCGCTCCATCGTGCGCGAATAGAGGTCGTGGAACTCGTCGAGCCGCGACCACGACACGTCCTGCTCGCACACGTACCCGCGGTCGCGAAACTTGCGAATGCCCCGGCGGTGGTTGCGGCGCATGTCGTCGCGAATCTCGTCGAGGCTGCGATCGAGCGGCACGTCGTACGTCTCGCCGTGCGAGACGGCGGCCCCGAAGCGCGCAAACTCGCGGATGCTCGAGTCAAGCAGCGGATGAAAGCGCAGGAACAGCGACGCGACGCCGCGTAGGCGAAGGTGGCCGATCAGCGTGCCGATCGCATCCCGCCGCCACTCGGCGGGTGCGCCCTCACTGAACACGGGCGCCGAGCGCACCTCCGACGAGCTCGCATCGAGCGAGCCGTCGGCGTTCTCGCGCAGGCGAAGCGGCACGGCGAGCACGTGACCGTCGCCCTCGACCACGGCGAGCCGTGACGGGGCGCCCCGAAACTCGTCGTACGCGGCGAGCACTTCGGGAACGTGGTCGATGTCGTGGACCACACGGGTAAGGAGCGCCGACCAGCCGGGGTTGGCAAGGTCGAACAACTGAACGTTCAAGCTTGAGTCATCCTTCTGCAGGCGGGTTGGCGGGCGCGAGTGCGCTCCGTCCAAACCCCGAGCCTGCCAGAGGGCTCCTAGGCGTGGCCGTGGGCCCCGGCCATTTCACCCCGGCCACTCACCCCGAGCTCATGGGCCCGCACGTGGTGACTCGACACGCGACGGCGGTACGGCGGGAAGAACTCGTGCACCCCGCCGACGGGAACGCCCGCGGCGTCCTCCCAGTCGGCGCAGCGGCGCCCGTACGCGACCGGGTCAATCACGATGCGCGCACTCGACGCGACGGGCCGGTGCGTCGTCATACCCTGCTTGTACTGCCGCAGCGACTCGTAGGCGGCGCCGTCGATGAAGAAGTCCCGGGCACCACGCTGCAGCGCCCAGTCGATCTCGCGGTCGTAGGCGCCGATCTGTGGAATGACCCCGCGGAAGTCCGGGTGCACCGCGCCGTAGAGGGCCTGCGCGATGCCATCACACTCGGTGACGATGCCGCCCATCGCGAGCCGCCCCTCGTGCACGAGCGTCCACAGCCACACGTGGTCGTGCAGGTCGTCGCGAAACCGTTCGAGCACGCGCAGCGGCAACCGATAGTCATCGGTCGCGCCCACGCGCTCCATCGTCTGCGTATAGATGTCGTGGAACTCGCGCAGGTACCGCCACTCGGGGTCGGGGCGGTAGTCGAATCCCGCCACGGCGAACTTGCGGATGCCCCTGCGGTGGTCCTTGCGCATCCCTGCGCGCACCTCGTCGAGCGAGCGGTCGAGCCGCACGTTGAAGGTCTCGCCGTGCGGCACGATCGCCCCGAACCACGCGAATTCGTGCTGCGCCGAGTCGAGCAGGGGGTGAAACCGCAGGAACAGGGAGGTGACGCGCTGTCGCTGCAGGAGCCGCAAAAACACGGCGATGGCACGGATGCGCCACGGACGGGTCGTGCCCTCGCTAAAGACGGGCGCGGCACGCACCTCCGGCGACGCCGCGTCGACGCCACCGTCGGGCGCAATCGTGAGCCGCAGCGGCACCAGCAGGAGCCCATCCTCGTCTTCGATGACGGCGAGCTTCAAGTCGCCACCGCGAAACTCGTCGTGTGCGGCCAGGTACTCGGGCAGGTGGTCAATATCGTGCCGCACCCGGGTGAGCAGGGCGGGCCATCGTTCGTCGTCGATTTCGTGCAGCTGTGCGTCCATGAGCGCGGGTCCCCTCGTGCTGCGCGGCGCGCCCATGCTCCGGCGGCCGCTGCTCTTTCGAGGCTCCCAGGTTTCTCGGGGAGGGGATGCCCGAGCGCGTTCTTTCACCCCCATGAATGCCCAGGTCAGGGGCACTGCCTGGAGCGATCACCTGGGTCAGGCGACCCGGTACGGGGGAAAAAACTCGTCGACGGGGCCGATCCGTGCGTCGTGGGCGTGCTCCCAAGCCGCACAGCGACGCCCGTACTCCCCTTCGTCGACGATGATTCGTGCGCTGTTCTCTCGGGGCCGGTACTGCGTGATCCCGGCCTTGAACTGGTGCAATGACTCGGTGCCGGCGCCGCCGACGAAATACTCGCTCGCGCCCACCGACTTCGCCCATTCGAGTTCCCGGTCGTAGAGGCCAACCTGCGAAAACCGGCCGTGGTAGTCGGGGTGCACGCCGGCGTAGAGGCCCTGCACGATGCCGCAGCACTCGGTGAGCAGGTGCGCCGCGGCGATGCGACCGTCGATGCGAAGCACCCAGAGGGCGACCTCATCGCCGAGCGATGCGACGAGCTCGGTGAAGTAGTCGAGCGAGAACCGATAGGCCTCGCGCGCGTGCACTCGCTCCATCGTGAGTGCGTAGAGCGTCTGGAACGCCTCGAGGTCGGCGCAGTCGGCCTCACGCTCGTAGACGTAACCACTCGCGCCGAACTTCCGGATCCCCTGACGGTGGCTGCGCCGCATGTCCGCGCGGATCTCGTCGAGCGGGCGCTCGAGCCGAATCGCGTAGTTCGGGCCGTGATCGACGACCGCGCCAAACGCCGCGAAGTCCTCGCGGTAGGCCTCAAGGAGCGGGTGAAACCGCAGGAACAGCGACACCGTGCCCGCGTCGCGCAGAAACGCGAGGAGCGCGCCGATCGCCTCTTGCCGCCACTCCGATGTGGCCGGCACAACGA
Organism: [Zimmermannella] faecalis ATCC 13722; assembly: GCF_000381765.1. Taxonomy (GTDB): domain Bacteria; phylum Actinomycetota; class Actinomycetes; order Actinomycetales; family Microbacteriaceae; genus Gulosibacter; species Gulosibacter faecalis. Next base: position 24,284 of record NZ_KB907083.1, read on the forward strand.
ACAGCGGCGCCGCCCGAAGTTCGGGCGACGCCGCGTCGTGGAGCTCGGAATCAAGCTCGGTAAACCTGAGCGGGACAAGGAGCATACCCTCGTCGTCGGAGACCACCGCGAGACGCGATTCACTCCCCCGGAGATGATCCGTAGCCCCGAGGTATGCGGGTTCGTGATCGATGTCGTGCCGCACGTCGGCGAGCAGCGCAGGCCAGCGCTGGTCGTTCCGATCAAGCAGCTCCACCCGCATTTGAGGCTCCGTCTAGCGGGGCAGGCGCTCCGAAAGCGCGTCAAGGATGCCCGCGGCAACCTCGTCGGGGGTGCCCATACCGTCGACCTGTACGACGGCGCCACGCTCGGCGTAGACGTCGAGCACGGGAGCGGTCTCGCTCGCGTAGACGTCCTGGCGGTGACGAATCACCTCTTCGGTGTCGTCAACGCGGCCCTGCTCCTGCGCGCGGTTGAGCAGACGCGCAACCACCGCATCCGTGTCGACCACGAGCTGTACGACGGCGGCGATCTCGGCGCCTTGCTCGTCGAGCAGCGAGGTGAGGAAGTCGACCTGGCCGAGCGTGCGCGGGTAGCCGTCGAGCAGGAAGCCGTTTGCGGCGTCGGGCTGCGCGAGGCGGTCCTGAATCAGCTCGTTCGTGAGCGAGTCGGGCACCAGCTGACCCTGCGCCGTGATCTCCTGCACGCGCTTGCCGAGCTCGGTGCCGTTCTTGATGTTCTCGCGGAAGATGTCGCCGGTCGAGATGGCGGGAACACCGTACGCGGCGGCCAGGCCGGTGGCCTGCGTGCCCTTGCCGGCACCGGGAGGGCCGACAATCAGCAGTCGAGCGGGAGTGGTCTCGGTCATCGCAAAAGTCCTTCGTAGTTGCGTTGCTGGAGCTGCGCGTCGATTTGCTTGACGGTCTCAAGACCGACACCCACGAGGATGAGGATCGACGCACCGCCGAACGGGAAGTTCTGGTTCGCTCCGACGGTGGCGAGTGCGATCAACGGCAGCAGGGCGATAATACCGAGATAGATCGAGCCGGGGAACGTGATGCGGTTGAGCACGTGGCTCAGGTAGTCGGCCGTCGGCTGGCCCGCGCGGATGCCCGGCACGAAGCCGCCCTGGCGGCGCATGTTCTCGGCCACCTCGTCGGGGTTGAAGGCGATGTAGACGTAGAAGTACGCGAAACCGATCGTGAGCAGGAAGTACGCGAGCATGTACGGCCACGAGTCGCCCGACACGAAGTTGTTCTGCAGCCACACGACCCACTCGGGCGGCGTCGTACCGTCGGAGGGCGTATTGAACTGCGCGATGAGCATCGGCAGCATGAGCAGCGACGAGGCGAAGATCACGGGGATCACGCCGGCCTGGTTAACCTTGATCGGAATGTAGGTCGACTGCCCGCCGTAGGTGCGGCGGCCAACCATGCGGCGCGCGTACTGCACGGGGATGCGGCGCTGCGACTGCTCAACGAACACGACGGCCACGAGCACGAGGAACGCGAGCAGCAGCACGACGACGAAGGTGATGCCGCCGCCGGTGCCGCTGATGAGCGACCACATGGCCTGCGGGAACGAGGCGCAGATCGAGGTGAAGATGAGCAGCGACATACCGTTGCCGATGCCGCGCTCGGTGATGAGCTCACCGAACCACATGATGGCGGCCGTACCGGCCGTCATGGCCGTGACCATGATGATCATGCGAAGGATGTTCGTCGTGACGTCGAAGCCGGTTGTCTCGGTCACGAGGTCGAGTACGTTCGAACAGGCAGCGTTCGAGTTCGCGCCGAAGAGTCCACCCGTACGCGCCACCGTGAGCAGCGTCGTCGCCTGCAGCACTGCGAGGGCGACCGTCAGGTAGCGGGTGTACTGCGTGAGCTTCGTCTGCCCCGACTGCCCCTCCTTGTGGAGGGCTTCAAAGTGGGGGACGACAACGCGCAGGAGCTGCACGATGATCGACGCGGTGATGTACGGCATGATGCCGAGCGCGAAGATCGACAGCTGCATGAGGGCACCGCCGGAGAACAGGTTGAGCATCGAGAAGAGGCTCGCCTGCCCGTCGGCAGCGTTGACGCCGTCCACACACATCTGCACGTTGACGTAGTTGACGTGCGGAGCGGGAATGGTGGTACCCAGACGGTAAAGGGCGACCATGCCGAGTGTGAACAGGATCTTGCGTCGAAGATCCGGTGTCCGGAACACCCGTGAGATGGCACTGAACACGCGGGATGCCTGCTTTCCTAAATGTGGACAGACGAGAAACGGGGCCGGTAAAACCGGCCCCGTTCTCGGGAACTTACTTGATGGAGCCGCCTGCGTCGACGATCTTCTGCTCTGCTGAGCTCGAGACCTTGTCGACAGCAACATTCAGCTTAACGGTAACTTCGCCCGTGCCGAGTACCTTGACGAGCTCGTTCTTGCGAACGAGGCCCTTCTTGACGAGGTCCTCGACGGTGACGTCGCCGCCCTGAGGGTAGGCCTGCTCGAGCTGGAACAGGTTCACAACCTGGTACTCCTTGCGGAACGGGTTCTTGAACCCGCGCAGCTTCGGGGTACGCATGTGCTGCGGCATCTGGCCACCCTCGAACCCGAGACGCACGGTCGTGCGCGCCTTCGAGCCCTTGGTACCGCGACCAGCGGTCTTGCCCTTCGAAGCCTCACCGCGACCCTTGCGGATGCGCGACTTCTTGGCACCGGGAGCCGGACGGAGGTCGTGCAGCTTGAGCTTGCCTTCCTCGGGCCCGGTGGAGTTCTCGTTGTTCGTCATTATTCGTTGATCTCCTCAACCTTGACCAGGTGAGCGACCGCACGCACATAGCCACGCAGCTGCTGGCTGTCCTCGCGAACAACCGAGTCGCCGATGCGCTTCAGGCCGAGCGAGCGCAGGGTGTCGCGCTGGTTCTGCTTTTCGCTGATGACCGACTTGATCTGAGTCACCTTGACGGAAGTAGCCATTAGGCACCAACCTTTGCAGCCTTGGCGGCCTCGTCGGCGGCGCGTGCCTGGTCGCGCAGGATGCGCTCCGGCACGACGTGCTCGATGTCGAGGCCACGACGGGCGGCGACAGCGCGCGGCTCTTCGAGCAACTTGAGCGCCTCGACCGTCGCGTGGACGATGTTGATCGTGTTCGACGAACCGAGCGACTTGCTCAGCACGTCGTGGATGCCTGCACACTCGAGCACGGCGCGAACCGGGCCACCGGCGATAACACCGGTACCCTGCGCGGCCGGGCGGAGCAGCACGACGCCGGCGCCGGCCTCACCCTGCACGGGGTGCGGGATCGTCTTGAGCACGCGGGGAACGCGGAAGAAGTTCTTCTTCGCTTCCTCGACGCCCTTCGAGATCGCGAGGGGAACCTCGCGAGCCTTGCCGTAGCCGACGCCAACCAGGCCGTTACCGTCGCCAACGACGACGAGCGCGGTGAAGCTGAAGCGGCGGCCACCCTTGACGACCTTCGACACGCGGTTGATGGTCACGACGCGCTCGAGGAACTCGTTGGTCTTCTCGTCGTCGCGGCCACGGCCACGGCCACCACGGCCGCCTTCGCGCTGCTGGCGGTCGCGGTTGTTGCCGCGACGGCCCTCACGACCGGCCTCGCGAGTGTTCGTCTCGCTCGATGCGGCGGTCTCGACGGGGGTGTCGTTGATGTTCTCGGGAACGTTGGTCTCGTTGATTTCGCTCACAGGTTCAGCCCTGCCTCTCGTGCTCCATCGGCAATCGCGGCAACACGGCCGGCGTACTTGTTTCCACCGCGGTCGAACACAGCAGTGTCAACACCGGCTTCCTTGGCGCGCTCGGCGAGGAGTTCGCCAACGCGACGAGCCTTTGCGGTCTTGTCGCCCTCGAAGCTGCGAAGTTCGGCTTCCATGGTCGACGCCGACGCGAGCGTGTGGCCCTTGGTGTCGTCGATGAGCTGCACGAACACGTGGCGAGCGGAACGGGTGACGTTCAGGCGCGGGCGTGCGCCCGTACCCTCGATCTTCTTGCGCAGCCGGGCGTGGCGACGGCCACGGGCTGCCTGCTTGCTCTGCTGAGCCATGCTTACTTACCAGCCTTTCCGGCCTTGCGGCGTACCTGCTCGCCCGCGTAGCGGATGCCCTTGCCCTTGTAAGGCTCCGGCGGACGAATCTTGCGGATGTTCGCAGCGGTCTCACCGACGAGCTGCTTGTCGATGCCCTGGATCGAGATCTTGTTCTGACCCTCGACCTTGAAGGTGATGCCTTCGGGGGCGGGAACGTTGACGGGGTGCGAGAAGCCGAGTGCGAACTCCAGGTCGGAGCCCTTCGCCATCACGCGGTAACCGGTACCGACGACCTCGAGGTCCTTCGTGTAGCCGGTGGTCACGCCAATGATGTTGTTCGAGATGAGCGTGCGGGTGAGGCCGTGCAGGGCACGCGACTCGCGCTCGTCGTCGGGGCGGGTGACGAGCACCTGGCCCTCTTCGACCTTCACCTCGATGGGGCTCGCGACGGTGAGGCTGAGCTCACCCTTCGGGCCCTTGACGGTCACGTCGGCACCGTTGAGGTTTACCTCGACGCCGGCGGGAATTTCAATGGGAAGACGTCCAATACGCGACATTCTGGATCACCACACGTAGGCGAGGACTTCCCCACCCACGCCCTTCTGCTCGGCCTCACGGTCAGTCAGCATGCCGGAGGAAGTGGACAGGATCGCGATGCCGAGGCCGCCAAGAACGGTGGGCAGCTCGGTCGACTTCGCGTAGACGCGGAGGCCCGGCTTCGAGACGCGCTTGATGCCCGAGAGAGCGGGGCGGCGGTCCTGGCCGAACTTGAGCGAGACGCTGAGCGTCTCGCCGACGCGGGCGCTCTCGACGCTCCAGTCGGCGATGTAGCCTTCGCGCTTGAGGATGTCAGCGATGTTCTTCTTGAGCTTCGAGCCCGGCATCGACACGGTGTCGTGGTGGGCGTTGCTCGCGTTGCGCAGACGCGTGAGCATATCTGCGACGGGGTCGGTCATAGTCATGACGCGATATTTCCTTTCGCCTGGTTTCGACGCGCCGTACACGGCACGCCGACCTTTGGTGATGCCCGCCGGGGGTTCCCGGCGGGCAATGGGCCAAACGTAGAGTCTACTTCAGGCCCGCGGTGAAGGGGAAGCCGAGTGCGCGAAGCAGTGCGCGACCGCTCTCGTCATCCTTCGCCGTGGTGACCACGGTGATGTCCATACCGCGGGTGCGGTCGATCTTGTCCGGGTCGATCTCGTGGAACATGACCTGCTCCGTGAGACCAAAGGTGTAGTTGCCGTTTCCGTCGAACTGCTTGTCCGAGAGGCCGCGGAAGTCGCGGATACGGGGCAGTGCGAGCGAGAGCAGGCGGTCGAGGAACTCCCACATGCGGTCGCCGCGAAGCGTGACGTGGGTTCCGATGGGCTGGCCCTCGCGAAGCTTGAACTGCGCGATCGACTTGCGTGCGCGGGTCACCTTCGGCTTCTGACCGGTGATCAGGGTGAGGTCGGCAATCGCGCCCTCGATGACCTTGCCATCGCGGGCGGCTTCACCGACACCCATGTTCACGACGATCTTCTCGAGACCGGGGATCTGGTGGACGTTCTCGACGCCGAGCTCCTCCTGGAGCTTGGCCTTGAGTTCGCCTCGGTACTTGACCTTGAGTCGGGGCTGGATTTTGCCAGCCACCGTGGCAGTGTCAGTCATCTGCTACTCGCTGTCCTTCTTTGCTGCGGCCTTCTTCGTGGTCTTCTTCTCGGTCGCGGCAGCAGCGCTGTCGCGACGCGAGGGCTTGAACTCACGGGTCTTGACCGTCGTGGTAACGCCACCCTCGGTGACCTCTTCGACCTTGAAGCCCACGCGAGCGGGCTTGCCGGTGTCGGGGTTGACGAGTGCAACGTTCGAAACGTGGATGGGGGCCTCGATGGTCTCGATGCCGCCGGTCTTCGTGCCGCGCTGGGTCTGGCCCACGCGGGTGTGCTTCGTGGCGTAGTTCACGCCCTCAACAATCACGCGACCTTCTGCGACGAGCACCTCGAGCACCTTGCCCTGCTTGCCCTTGTCGCCACCGCTGATGACCTCGACGAGGTCGCCCTTGCGAATCTTCGCCATGAGTTAGAGCACCTCCGGAGCGAGCGAAATGATCTTCATGAACCGCTTGTCGCGCAGCTCGCGGCCGATGGGGCCGAAGATGCGCGTACCGCGCGGCTCACCGTCGTTCTTGAGAATCACGGCAGCGTTCTCGTCGAACTTGATGTACGAACCGTCAACGCGACGGGTGGGCTTCTTCGTGCGAACGACGACCGCCTTGACGACGTCGCCCTTCTTCACGTTTCCACCGGGGATCGCGTCCTTGACGGTCGCGACGATGACGTCACCGAGGCCGGCGTAGCGGCGGCCCGAGCCACCCAGTACGCGGATGGTGAGGAGCTCCTTGGCGCCGGTGTTATCGGCGACGCGGAGGCGGGATTCCTGCTGAATCATGTGTCAGTCTCCTTGGCTGTGTCCAGGCGCAGTAGGCGAGGCCTACTTCGCCTTCTCGAGGATCTCGACCAGCCGCCAGCGCTTCGAGGCGCTGAGGGGACGGGTCTCGGCGATGAGCACGAGGTCGCCGATACCGGCGGCGTTCTGCTCGTCGTGCGCCTTGATCTTGGTGGAGCGGCGGAGCACCTTGCCGTAGAGGGGGTGCTTCACGCGGTCCTCGACCAGCACGGTGATGGTCTTTTCCATCTTGTCGCTGGTGACGTAGCCGCGGCGCGTCTTGCGGTAGTTGCGGTGCTGCGCGGCAGCCTCGTTGACCTCTGCCGCCGACTCATTCGTGGTGGTCTCAGCCATTAGTTGGTCTCCTCGTTCTCGGCCTTGTCAGCCTTCTTCGCGCGAGTCTTCTTCGCGGGCTTCTCAGCCGGAGCGGGAGTCGCACGAATTCCGAGCTCGCGCTCACGGATCACCGTGTAGATACGAGCGATGTCGCGCTTGACGGCGCGGATGCGGCCGCGCTCTTCGCCCTGGCCAGTCGCGGCCTGGAAGCGCAGGTTGAACAGCTCTTCCTTGGCCTTCTTCAGCTCGTCAGCAAGACGGCCGTTCTCCATGGTGTCGAGCTCGGTGATGGCGAGCTCCTTCGATCCAATCGCCATGTCTACTCGCCTTCCTCACGGGTAACGATGCGTGCCTTGAGCGGCAGCTTGTGGATAGCGCGCATGAGTGCTTCGCGGGCAAGGGCCTCGTCGACGCCGCCGACCTCAAAGAGGACTCGGCCGGGCTTGACGTTGGCGACCCACCACTCGGGCGAACCCTTACCGGAACCCATGCGGACTTCGGCGGGCTTCTTCGTGAGCGGACGGTCGGGGTAGATGTTGATCCACACCTTGCCGCCACGCTTGATGTGGCGGGTCATCGCGATACGGGCGGCCTCGATCTGGCGGTTCGTGACGTATGCAGGCGTGAGTGCCTGGATGCCGTACTCACCGAAGGTGACCTTGGTGCCACCGGTTGCCTGGCCCGAACGGCCGGGGTGGTGCTGCTTACGGTACTTAACTCGTCGTGGGATCAGCATGGGTTACGCCTCCGCTCCTGCGGCAACCTGCTCGTTGTTCCGGCGGTTGCGACGCGGACGGTCGCCACGGTTGTCACGCGACGACTTCTGGTTGGCCTGCTCGCGGGCAAGCTCCTTGTTGGTCAGGTCACCCTTGTAGATCCACACCTTGACACCGATGCGACCGTAGGTGGTCTTGGCCTCGTAGAAGCCGTAGTCGATGTTGGCGCGGAGGGTGTGCAGGGGCACGCGGCCCTCGCGGTAGAACTCCGAGCGGCTCATCTCGGCGCCGCCGAGACGGCCCGACACCTGGATACGAATACCCTTGGCGCCGGCGCGCTGGGCGCTCTGCAGGCCCTTGCGCATCGCGCGGCGGAACGCCACGCGCGCAGCGAGCTGCTCGGCGATGCCCTGAGCGACGAGCTGTGCTTCCTGGTCGGGGTTCTTCACCTCGAGGATGTTCAGCTGGATCTGCTTTCCGGTGAGCTTCTCGAGCTCGCCACGGATGCGCTCCGCTTCGGCGCCACGGCGACCGATCACGATGCCCGGGCGGGCGGTGTGAATGTCGACGCGAACGCGGTCGCGGGTGCGCTCGATCGCGATGTACGCGATGCCGGCGCGGTCGAGCGACTCGGTGAGGTGCGTCCGGATGCGGATGTCCTCGTTCACGTAGTCGGCGTACCGCTGGCCGGGCTTGGTCGAATCGGCGTACCAGCGCGAACGGTGGTCAGTGGTGACCCCGAGGCGGAAGCCGTACGGATTGATCTTCTGGCCCATTACTTCGCCGCCTTCTGCTCTTCGGTCTCGGGTGTCGAGACAATGACCGTGATGTGGCTGGTGCGCTTGTTGATGCGACCGGCGCGGCCCTGGGCGCGCGGACGGAAGCGCTTGAGGGTGACACCCTCATCGACGAACGCGGTGCTGACGTACAGGTCACGCTCGTCAAGGAACTCGTTCGAGTTGTCGGCCTTGACGCGGGCGTTGGCGATGGCCGAGGCCACAACCTTGTACACCGGCTCCGATGCACCCTGCGGTGCGAACTTCAGAATGGCAAGCGCCTCGAGCGCCTGCTTACCGCGGATCAGGTTGACGACGCGGCGAGCCTTCTGAGGGGTAACGCGGATGTGTCGCGCGCGGGCGATCGACTCCACCATAATTTCCTCCTTCACGCCCCCGCTTAGCGGCGGCGACCCTTCTTGTCGTCCTTCACGTGACCGCGGAAGGTACGGGTCGGTGCGAACTCACCGAGCTTGTGGCCAACCATCGTCTCGGTCACGAAGACCGGGATGTGCTTGCGACCGTCGTGCACCGCGATGGTGTGACCGAGCATGTCGGGCACAATCATCGACCGGCGCGACCAGGTCTTGATGACATTCTTCGAACCGGCTTCGTTCTGCTTCAGCACCTTCTGCAGCAGGTGCTCGTCGACGAAGGGGCCCTTCTTAAGACTGCGAGGCATCTTCTTGAACTCCTACTACTTGCGCTTCTTGCCGGACGGACGGCGACGGACGATGAGCTTGTCCGATTCCTTGTTGGGCTTGCGGGTGCGGCCCTCGGGCTGACCCCACGGGCTCACCGGGTGGCGACCACCCGAGGTGCGACCCTCACCACCACCGTGCGGGTGGTCGACCGGGTTCATCACGACACCACGCACGGTCGGGCGGACGCCCTTCCAGCGCTTACGGCCGGCCTTACCAAGGTCGATGTTCGACTGCTCGGCGTTGCCGACCTCGCCGATCGTGGCGCGGCAGCGCGCATCCACGTTGCGAACCTCACCCGAGGGGAGGCGCAGCTGGGCGTAGGGGCCGTCCTTCGCGACGAGGCGGATCGAGGCGCCGGCCGAACGGCCGAGCTTCGCGCCGCCACCGGGGCGCAGCTCAACGGCGTGCACGACGGTACCGGTCGGGATGTTGCGCAGCGGCAGGTTGTTGCCGGGCTTGATGTCGGCGCCAGCGCCCGACTCGACGATGTCGCCCTGCTTGAGACGGTTCGGCGCGATGATGTAGCGCTTGGTGCCGTCGACGTAGTGCAGGAGCGCAATGCGTGCGGTGCGGTTGGGGTCGTACTCGATGTGTGCGACCTTGGCGTTGACGCCGTCCTTGTCGTTGCGACGGAAGTCGATCACGCGGTACTGGCGCTTGTGGCCACCACCGATGTGACGGGTCGTGATGCGACCCTGGTTGTTGCGGCCACCGGTCTTGGGCAGCGGGCGCAGCAGCGACTTCTCGGGGGTCGAGCGGGTGATCTCGGTGAACTCCGAGACCGATCCGCCGCGACGACCCGGAGTCGTGGGCTTAAAGTTACGAATCGCCATTTTTACTCAGTCCTCCGGTTAGCCGACGTTCGAGAAGATGTCGATAGTGCCGGACTTCAGGGTCACGATGGCGCGCTTGGTGTCCTTGCGCTTGCCGGTGCCGAAGCGAGTCCGGCGAGTCTTGCCCTGACGGTTAAGGGTGTTGATGCGGTCGACCTTGACGTCGAAGATGCGCTCGATCGCGATCTTGATCTCGGTCTTGGTCGCCTCGGGGGCCACCTCGAAGGTGTACTTGCCCTGGTCGATCAGGCCGTAGCTCTTCTCGGACACAACCGGGCGGATGATGACATCGCGCGGGTCCTTGTAGATGTCGCTCATGCCTAGTTCTCCTTGCTCGTCTTCACGGCGCCCTGCTTGGCATCCACGAAGGCGTCGAACGCGTTCTTGAGGAACACCACGTCGTCGGCGTTGAGCACGTCGTAGGCGTTCAGCTGGTCGGCCGAAAGCACGTGTGCGTCGGCGATGTTGCGCACCGAGCGGCGGGTGAGCTGGTCGTCGGTGTCGATCACGACGAGGACCTTGCGGCCTTCAACAGCGGTGCGGTACGCGGCAATCGCGGCCTTGGTCGAGGGAGCCTCGCCGGTCACGAGTTCGGTGAACACGTGAATGTGGCCGCCGCGGGCGCGGTCCGAAAGCGACTGCAGCAGGGCTGCGGCCACCATCTTCTTGGGGGTGCGCTGCGAGTAGTCGCGGGGCGTCGGGCCGTGGACGATGCCACCGCCGCGGTGCTGCGGCATGCGGATCGAACCCTGACGGGCGTTACCCGTGCCCTTCTGCTTGAACGGCTTGCGGCCGGCGCCGGAGCGCTCGCCGCGGTTCTTGGTCTTGTGCGTGCCCTGGCGCGCCGCGGCCTGCTGGGCCACGACAACCTGGTGCACGAGCGGGACGTTGAGCTCGACGTTGAAGAGCTCCGCGGGGAGCTCGACCGTGCCCGACTTCTTGCCGGTTGCGTCGAGGACGTCAATCGTGTTGGCAGCCATGTGGCTAGGCCCCCTTCACTGCGTTGCGGACAAAAACGAGTCGGCCCTTGGCGCCGGGAACGGCACCCTTGACCAGCAGCAGACCGCGCTCCACGTCGATGCCGTGGAGGGTGAGGTTCTGCACGGTCACGCGGTCGTGACCCATGCGGCCAGCCATGCGCGTGCCCTTGAAGACACGGCTCGGGGTGGCCGAAGCACCGATCGAACCGGGCTTGCGGTGGTTCTTGTGCGCACCGTGCGAGGCGCCGACACCCTTGAAGTTGTGGCGCTTCATGGTGCCCGCGAAGCCCTTACCCTTCGAGGTGCCGACGACGTCGACGAGCTGGCCAGCTTCGAACAGCTCGACGTTCAGCTCCTGGCCGACCTCGTACTCGGCGGCGTCAGCGGTGCGGATTTCAGTCACGTGGCGACGCGGCGTCACGCCAGCGGCCTTGAAGTGACCGGCGAGCGGCTGCGAAACCTTGCGGAGCTCGATGGCGCCGGCGGCGATCTGGATCGCGTCGTAGCCGTTCTTCTCCTGCGTCATGATCTGCGTCACGACGTTCGGGCTCACCTGGATGACGGTGAGGGGGACGAGACGGTTCTCGGCGTCCCACTGCTGGGTCATGCCCAGCTTGGTGCCGAGCAGCCCCTTGTAGGTCTTAGTAGCGGTAGACATGAATCCCTCTAGAGCTTGATCTCGATGTTGACATCGGCCGGAAGGTCGAGACGCATGAGCGAGTCGACCGCCTTCGGCGTGGGGTCGACAATGTCGATCAGGCGCTTGTGGGTGCGCTTCTCGAACTGCTCGCGGCTGTCCTTGTACTTGTGGGGCGAACGGATAACCGTCACCACGCTCTTCTCCGTCGGAAGCGGGACGGGCCCAATGACGGAGGCGCCAGCGCGGGTAACCGTGTCGACGATCTTGCGCGCGGAGCTGTCGATGACCTCGTGGTCATACGACTTCAGTCGGATGCGGATCTTCTGTCCCGCCATTTCCTACTCCTTGTTCGTTCGGGCCGGTTTGGCCTCACATGCAATCTCGGCTGTCGCCAGCTGAAAAGTGCACCACTGTTTATCTGTCAAGTTCACCTGCCCGGAGCGGGGTCGCTCAGGCTGATGTACGGCACGCGGGGATACGGTCGAGGGCAGGCCTCGAATGTTCCGGTACGCACCGGAGCCGTGCTCTCCTGCCGCCGGGCCCGCCTGCCTCCGAAGATTCGGGCGACGAGTCACGTGTTCGGCAGTGATCCTGTTGCTGGCCGGGCACACAGGCGCCCTAGCACAACGGGAATGTTGAACTGCATTAGTTTAGCCCGCAGTTAGAAGTTCATGCAACCCGGGCGTGTCGCGATTTTTTCATCACCATCACCAGTGATGCACTTTTCCGGTTCCGATGCGCTTGCTCCCGCATCATTACCGGAAAACTGCATCAAATGCGTCTGGCGGTGGCCCGTCGCAGCCCGTCACGCGGCGTGATCGCCCGTTCCTTCACTGTCCGGATGCTCCACCGCGTTGTTGGCGTAGTGGAAGCGGGAGGGGACTTCGAATAGTTCGCCCCAATCGGGCAGTTCCATCGGCGGAAGCGGGAGCAGGTGCACCGAGCCTCGCGGTTGCGGCAGCTTGGCCGCTTGGTCGAGCGATTGTTGGATGCGCGTAACGACATCGCTCTTGCCCGCCACGTCGGTCCATTGCGAGCTGGTCACGAGCCAGCCAAGCGCCTCGAGATCTGCCCCGCGCCGCTGTGCCCGACGGATTCGCGATTTTGCGGCACTCCCGTCATTCCGCAGCCACTTGCCGGTGCCGTCAAACTCGTGAATCGCGCCAGCCGACCACAGTAGATCGGGCCGTCCAACGAACGTGCCGTCCTCGTCGAACACACTCGGTTGCCGCAGCGGCGGCTCGATGCCCGCAACCAGCAGTCGGTAGTCGAGGAGCGACTCCCCCACGCTGTCTGACCTCCCGTGCGCGTTGTCGAGCAGCCATTTCATCCGTTTTGCTGCCTGGCCCTTGTAGTACCGCATTGGGCTCACGTCATGTCCATACCGCAGTGCCGCATTCATCGCGGCATACGCCTCCTCGACCGGCAGCCCAATAGTGAGATCGCGAAGTGTGCGAGCGATCGAGGTGACCCGGACACCCGCGATCTCGACGACCTCATGATCCGCCAACTCCGCTCGCCGGAACTCGACGCCCGTAGTTGCGCGACCTGAGGATGCGCGGGTCACCGTGACGGCATCGGTGAGACGCCGAGTCTCGAGCGGAAGGTGCCACAGAACGGCGGCCGCGGTGCCCGAGATCACGCCCACGTTTCGGTTGCCGATCGCGATCGCCCTCGCCGCGAAGCGTTCGACCGGCGTGATGGATTCCGCCACTTCGGCGTCGATCTCGAGATACGTGCCGCGGTGAATCCTGAAGAGGTCCCCGCCTCCAGTCGCGCGGGCATGGTGAAAGTACGCGCCGTGTCCGTCGAGGTCGCGCCGGGTGAGCAGGATGCGGTGTGCCATGCCCGCATGCTGCCGGGTAGGGGCGTCGCTCGAGTCGCTTCACGATGGACCTGTGGAATGTCATGCCTCCACAGGCCGCACGGTTGGACGGGCTCGATTGCCGGCAAGGAGCCGTTGCTGGGAGTTGCACACAGGTCCCGGTGCCGCGGACTTGGCGGTAGCGGACGCTCTCGGAGACAAAGTGATGCGGTTTTCTGGGGGAGCTGCAGCTGTAGCTGCAGCTCCCCCAGAAAACCGCATCAGTAAGGGTGGGCAGGCGCGGGTGGATGCGCGCGGGTTAGACCTGGAGCTCGTCGAGACGGCCCTCGTCGCGAAGCTCGAGGTAGTTCTCGACCGCCGTATCCAGCCAGACCTCGGCCGTCTTGTAGAGGCTCACGACCCACTTGCCGTCTTCTTCGATGACGGCGATACCGAGCTTGTCGAGGCCAAGCGCTTTGAGCGGTGCGACGTCCTCGAGGCACGACTGGTAGCCCGAGGCCTCGTTCACGCACGTGCCGTCGAACGTGACCTGGCTGTACCCGTCATCGATCACGAGGTTGTCGGGCAGGATCATCGTCGTGCCGTTCACGTCGAAGCTCTCAAAGTCGCCGCTCACCTCAACCTGGTCGGAACTCGGGTACGTCGTGCCCTGGCCGAAGTCCTGGTAGAGCATCGACATCACGAGGCGCTCAGGGCGCGAGAGCATCTCGATGACCGACTTGGAGTCGCCGCCGCTCATCACCTCGGCAAAGCCGTTCGCGAACTGCATCCCCGCCTCCTCGGGCGAGTCGGCACCGTTCGCCGGGATCTCGTCGATGCTCGTGGCACCCTCGCCGCTCATGCCCGAGAGCGCGTAGTCGGCCCCAGTGAGCGCGAAGCTCACGTACCACTTGCCGTCTTCTTCGACCGCGATGATCGAGTTGGCTTCGTCTTCTTCGGCGAAGTCCATCGTCTGCGGGTAGTCCTCGGCGGCGGTGAAGTCCTCGGCAGCGTCGGCGGCGACCTCTTCGGCCTCCGCGGCTGCCTCGTCCGAGTCCATGCCCTCGAGCAGGAAGCCCTCGTAGGCGAGCGAACGCACGACGCTTTCGAGCGCGGCCTCGATCTCGTCGACGTCGCCGTCGACCGTGATCTCGCCCTCGGTCACCGTGACCCGCTCGACACCGTCGGCCAGTTCTTCGGTCTCGTACTTGAGGCCCGACGTCGTTGTCTCGGTCGCGTCACCGAGGCGGTCTAGACCGTCGCTCAGGCTCACGCCGTCGCCGATGTCACCGAAGTCGCTGTCGAGCAGACGCTGCGCTGCGGTCCCGAACACGTCGGCCTCGCTCGGGGCGACGTTGCTCATCGCGGCCAGGTAGTCGACCTCCGCCGCCGAGTTCAAGAGCTTGTCGACCGCCTCGTCGGGCGACGCGGCGCCGCGGCCCATGTTGCCGAACAGCGAGATGCCTCCCCAGATACCGCCGCCGACGAGCAGCACCGCCGCGACGATCGCGACCGGGATGAGCCACGGCCGGCGGCGCTTGGCGCCACTCCCCTGGGCTGCTTGGCCGCCCTGCCAGGGGTTGCCCGCGTTTGCGTCTTGACCCGCGTATCCCTGCGCCGGCTGGTAGCCGTATTGCTGGTCGCCGTAGGACTGTTGCGCGTACTGCTGCTGGTCGCCGTAGCCCTGCTGCTGGCCGTACTGGTACTGCTGGCCGTACTGATTCTGGTCGTACTGCGGCTGCTGGCCGTACTGGTTCTGGTCGAACTGCGGCTGCTGGCCGTACTGCTGCTCGCCGTACTGCTGCTGTTCGTTGTACTGGCCCTGTTGCCCGTAGTTCTGTTGCCCGTACTGCTGCTGGCCGTAGTCCTGCTGGCCATATTGGTGCTGGCCGTATTGCCCTTGCCCGTACTGTCCAGGGCCCGAACCGTTCCACGGCTCATTGCCCCAGTTGCTCGGCGGCTGCTGATTCGACACGGTTCGGTTCCTTCCGTCGGAGTCGGCGGTCGCCCGGCACGGCGGGCACGCACTTCAGGTGTTGGAGTCTGCGGCGACGGGAAAAGTTCCCGACCTTTCAAGATTGTCAGAAATCAGCAGGAAACGGCCAAGGGCCGAGCGCATTGCTGCGCTCGGCCCTTGATCGGATATGCGTCGGAACTACGCCTGGATCGAGGTGACGGTACCGGCACCAACGGTGCGGCCACCCTCACGGATCGCGAAGCCGAGGCCCTCTTCCATAGCGATCGGCTGGATGAGCTCGACCGACATGTCGACGGTGTCGCCAGGCATAACCATCTCCTTGCCCTCGGGCAGGGTGATGACGCCGGTGACGTCGGTGGTACGGAAGTAGAACTGCGGACGGTAGTTCGAGTAGAACGGGTTGTGACGGCCACCCTCGTCCTTCGAGAGGATGTAGGCGGTGCCCTCGAAGTTGGTGTGCGGGGTCACGCTGCCGGGCTTCACGACAACCTGGCCACGCTCGACGTCCTCACGCTTGAGGCCGCGGAGCAGGAGGCCACAGTTCTCGCCGGCCCATGCCTCGTCGAGCTGCTTGTGGAACATCTCGATACCGGTGACGGTGGTCTTCTGCGTCGCACGGATGCCGACGATCTCGACCTCCGAGTTGATCGCGAGGGTACCGCGCTCGGCGCGGCCCGTCACCACGGTGCCACGACCGGTGATGGTGAAGACGTCCTCGATCGGCATGAGGAAGGGCTTCTCGCGGTCACGCTCCGGGTCGGGAACGTTCTCGTCGACGGCCTCCATGAGGTCGAGCACCGACTGGACCCACTTCTCGTCGCCCTCGAGCGCCTTGAGCGCCGAGACGCGAA
The DNA here is from genome assembly GCF_000381765.1 of [Zimmermannella] faecalis ATCC 13722. GTDB lineage: Bacteria > Actinomycetota > Actinomycetes > Actinomycetales > Microbacteriaceae > Gulosibacter > Gulosibacter faecalis. The sequence goes on from NZ_KB907083.1 coordinate 40,332, forward strand.
TGACGGGGGCGTCCTCGTCGAAGCCCTGCGAAGCGAGGAGCTCGCGGACCTCGAGCTCGACGAGCTCCAGGATCTCTTCGTCGTCAACCATGTCGGACTTGTTCAGCGCCGCGACGAGGTAGGGAACGCCGACCTGCTTCGCGAGCAGCACGTGCTCACGGGTCTGTGCCATCGGGCCGTCGGTGGCGGCGACAACGAGGATCGCGCCGTCCATCTGGGCAGCACCGGTGATCATGTTCTTCACGTAGTCGGCGTGACCCGGGGCGTCAACGTGTGCGTAGTGACGCTTCGGGGTCTCGTACTCGATGTGCGAGATGTTGATCGTGATGCCGCGCTGGCGCTCTTCGGGAGCCGAGTCGATCGTGGCGAAGTCGCGCTGCACGTTGGTCTCCGACGGGTACTTGTCAGCAAGCACCTTCGAGATTGCAGCGGAGAGCGTCGTCTTGCCGTGGTCGACGTGACCGATCGTTCCGATGTTTACGTGCGGCTTGGTCCGCTCAAACTTGGCCTTGGCCACTATGGTCCTCCTCAGGACTGTTACTGGAATCGCTCCACGATACAGCGCGGACCGAATCTGGGAAAGTTGGACAGATGAAATTTATGCTACCTGGCCCGGCGGCGGGCGTCTGACCAGGAGCTGAGCGGGAGAGGCTACTCGCCCTTGCTCTTCTGGATGATCTCGTCGGCAACTGCCTTCGGGACCTCCGCGTAGGAGTCGAACTCCATCGAGTACACAGCGCGACCCGAAGTCTTGCTGCGCAGGTCGCCGATGTAGCCGAACATCTCGGAAAGCGGCACGAGTGCACGCACCACCTTGACGCCCGAGGCGTCTTCCATCGACTGGATCTGGCCACGACGCGAGTTCAGGTCGCCGATAACGTCACCCATGTACTCCTCGGGCGTACGCACCTCGACCTTCATGAGCGGCTCGAGCAGCGCGGGGCTCGCCTTGGGAGCGGCCTCCTTGAACGCCATCGAACCGGCGATCTTGAACGCCATTTCCGACGAGTCAACGTCGTGGTAGGCACCGTCGACGAGGGTCGCCTTGACGCCAACCATCGGGTAGCCGGCGAGGATACCCACGCGCATGGCGTCCTGGATACCAGCGTCGACCGAGGGGATGTACTCGCGCGGCACGCGACCACCGGTCACGGCGTTCTCGAACTCGTACACTTTGTCACCCTCGACCTGCATGGGCTCGAGGCTGATCTGCACCTTCGCGAACTGACCGGAACCACCGGTCTGCTTCTTGTGGGTGTAGTCGTACTTCTCGACCGAGCGGCGGAGAGTCTCACGGTAGGCCACCTGCGGCTTACCGATGTTCGCCTCAACCTTGAACTCGCGCTTCATGCGGTCGACGAGGATGTCGAGGTGGAGCTCGCCCATGCCCGAGATCGTGGTCTGGCCGGTCTCGTGGTTGAGCTCGACGCGGAACGTCGGGTCCTCTTCGGCGAGCTTCTGGATCGCGGTACCGAGCTTCTCCTGGTCGGCCTTCGAGTTCGGCTCGATGGCCACCGAGATCACGGGCTCCGGGAAGGTCATCGACTCGAGGATGACGGGCGCGTCGATTGCCGACAGCGTGTCACCGGTCGTCGTGTCCTTCAGGCCGATGGCCGCGTAGATGTGCCCGGCGGTCACCGACTCGACCGGGTTCTCCTTGTTCGCGTGCATCTGGAACAGCTTGCCGATGCGCTCCTTCTTGCCCTTCGTCGAGTTGAGCACCTGGGTGCCGGCGTCGACGTGGCCCGAGTACACGCGCAGGTAGGTGAGGCGACCGTAGAAGGGGTGCGCCACGACCTTGAACGCGAGCGCCGCGAACGGCTCGTCGGTCGAAGGCTTGCGGATGACCTCGAGCTCCGGGTCCTTGACGTCGTGGCCGATCATCGGCGGCACGTCGAGGGGCGACGGGAGGTACGAAACGACGGCGTCGAGCATCGGCTGGATGCCGCGGTTCTTGAACGCGGTACCGCAGAGCACGGGGAACGCCTCGCCGGCGATCGTGAGCTCGCGGATGCCCGCGGTGATCTCGTCGATCGTGAGCTCTTCGCCACCGAGGTACTTGTCGAGCAGCTCCTCGTTCGCCTCGGCGATCGACTCGAGCAGTTCGGCGCGGTACTCCTCAGCACGCTCCTGGAGGTCGGCGGGGATCTCTTCGATCTCGGCCTCGGCACCCTGCGCCACGACACCCTTGGCGTCGCCACGCCACGTGAGCGCGCGCATGTTGATGAGGTCGACAACACCGACGAAGTCGTTCTCGACGCCGATCGGGAGCTGCAGCACGAGCGGCTTCACGCCGAGGCGCGACTTGATCGTGTCGATCGAGTAGTAGAAGTCGGCGCCGAGCTTGTCCATCTTGTTGACGAAGCAGATGCGGGGCACGTTGTACTTATCGGCCTGACGCCACACGGTCTCCGACTGGGGCTCAACACCCTCCTTGCCGTCGAACACTGCGACGGCGCCGTCGAGCACGCGCAGCGAACGCTCGACCTCGACGGTGAAGTCGACGTGGCCGGGGGTGTCGATAATGTTGATCTGGGTGTCGCCCCACGAGCAGGTGGTCGCCGCGGAGGTAATGGTGATACCGCGCTCCTGCTCCTGCGCCATCCAGTCCATGGTGGCGGCACCGTCGTGGGTCTCACCGATCTTGTGGTTCACACCCGTGTAGAAGAGGATGCGCTCGGTGGTCGTGGTCTTACCAGCATCGATGTGAGCCATGATGCCGATGTTGCGAACCTTCTTGAGGTTCGTCTGCACTGCCTGTGCCACGGATGTCTCCCGTTTGTATTGACTGAATTCGTTGGTGCCGGTCGAAGGGCGCCTGAGATGCGACCGGCCAACATGAGTGCTTAGCACGTCATGTTGACCGGTCAAAGAACTACCAGCGGTAGTGAGCGAAGGCCTTGTTCGACTCGGCCATCTTGTGGGTGTCTTCGCGACGCTTGACCGCGGCACCGAGACCGTTCGACGCGTCAAGGATCTCGTTGGTGAGACGCTCGGTCATCGACTTCTCGCGGCGGGCCTTGGCGTAGCCGGTGAGCCAGCGCAGCGCGAGGGTGTTCGCGCGCAGTGGCTTGACCTCGACGGGCACCTGGTACGTCGAACCACCGACGCGGCGCGAACGCACCTCGAGCGTGGGGCGCACGTTGTCGAGCGCCTTCTTCAGGGTGGCAACCGCATCCTGGCCGCTCTTCTGGGCAACGTTCTCGAGGGCACCGTAGACGATGCGCTCGGCCTGCGACTTCTTGCCGTCGAGCAGGATCTTGTTGATGAGCTGCGAGACGACGGGCGACTCGTAGACGGGGTCGATGACGACGGGGCGCTTAGGCGCGGGACCCTTCCGAGGCATTACTTCTCCTTCTTCGCGCCGTAGCGGCTGCGGGCCTGCTTGCGGTCCTTGACCGACTGGGTGTCGAGCGCACCGCGCACGATGCGGTAGCGAACGCCGGGGAGGTCCTTCACACGACCGCCACGAACGAGCACCATCGAGTGCTCCTGGAGGTTGTGGCCCTCACCGGGGATGTACGCGGTGACTTCGGTTCCGTTCGAGAGCTTCACACGAGCGACCTTGCGCAGCGCCGAGTTCGGCTTCTTCGGGGTGGTGGTGTACACGCGGGTGCACACGCCACGCTGCTGGGGGTTGCCCTTCAGCGCCGGCGACTTCGACGAGGTCACCTTGGGCTTGCGGCCCTTGCGGACCAACTGCTGAATGGTTGGCACTGGTTAATCTCCTTGGATTTGGTTGCTGATTCGCCTTGCTGCACGCAGCAGCAGCTCTGAGAATGTGCCTCACCCCGTCGCGGCCGAGAATTCACGGCGCAGGACTGATTCAGTGCTCGCGGAATCGCACCGGCGAGCATCCCTACCGACCGCTGTGACCGCGGCGACGGCATGAATTTGAGGCACGCCAGAGGGCGGCGTACCGATCTAGTCTAACCAGACAGAAACAGGCGGTCAAGCGCCGGGCGTGGCAGGCACTTCGAGTTCGACCCCCGTGAGGAGGAGTTCGACGTCGTCGGCGACCTCATCGGACTGCTCCTGCATGACGGAGGCGATCGCCGTGAGCACGAGCGTATCCTCCCCCGCTTCGAGCGGATACAGGCGGTAGCGCACCTCGACGTGGTACTCCCCGTCGGCCTGCAACGTGACCGCGTCGACGTGTGGACGGGGCGCGTCGGCCACCGGCTCGACCGAGTTCACCTCGATGCCTGGGGCCTGTGCGAGCTGCTCCGCAAGGATTTCCGCCGCGCGCGACACCTCGACGCGACCCGGCCACTTGTCGAGGGTCGCGACGACGTTCGGCGCGAAGCCCTGGGTCGGCACCTCGTAGCTCACTCCCCCGAGGCTGCCGGCGAGCTCGAACTCGTGCCAGCCGCGCGCTTTCGGGAACCTCGCGCGAACGTCGACCACGCGTCTACCGTGTCTCGTCGAGGCCGATGGTGGTGCGCTGGGCCTCGTACTCGCGCTCTTCGGCGACCTTGCGCTCGTATTCGGCCCGCTCCTCGGCGTTCTTGCGCTTCACGCGGCGACCGCGCAGGGCGGCGATTCCGCCGATCCACAGGGCGCTCTGGTTGGCGGCGATGAACGCGATGAGCGCGCCAGGCAGGTGCTCGGGGGTGCGCAGCGCGGCAGTGAGCGCTTCGTTCGACCAGGGCTGGCCGTTTACGACGTCCTGGAACGCGACGCCGACGTAGTACGCGGCACCGGCGACGCCGGCCGCGATGAGGCTCGCGAGAATGTACGACCACCAGCCGGCACGGTTCGCGATGAGCGACCACACGACGATGAGCACGAGGAACAGGGCGACCGGCACGTAGAACGGCGCCGTGCCGATGAACTCGGTCATGCCGCCGACGAGGTCGGCCTCGGGATTGAACACGAGGCGGATGCCCGCGAACAGCACCGTGTAGAGCGCGGCGAACACGATGGTCGCGAGGAGCGCCGTGAAGAACGCGAAGCCGCGGTTGCCGCGCTTGTCGGGCTCCATGAGGAGCCCCTCGGTCGGCGACGACTCAGCGGCCGGGGTGACGGGGTCAGGCTCCTGCGTGGCCGCGGGCGCCGGTTCGGTCTCGGGCGTGACGTCGGCGTAGATGTCGGGCTCGGCCGTCGTGTCGTTCACCGCCGCGTTCGGCATCGCGAGCGGCTGCGAATTGAGGTCGTCGTTCGCGTTCGGGGTCGCGGCCGTGTCGTCGGTCACCGGCTCGGTCTCGACGAGCTCCTCCGCGAGGGTCTTCGGTTGCTCGGGCTCGTCATCGACCGGAATCGAGCGCGAGCGCGCGACCGCTTCACTCAGCCGGCTGTCGCCGGGGGCGCCGGTCGCCGGCGCGTCGAAGCCGTGCTCGGCCGGCGCATCCGCCTCGACGGGCGTCTCTGCTGCCACTGGATCAGCTGCTTCAACGGGGGCGTCGGACGGCGACGTCTCGCCGTCGGCGCCGACCGCGAACCCACCACGGGGCGCGTCGGCGTCGGCAGGGGCACTGTCGGCAGGGGCGCTGTCGCCCTCCTGCGGCTGCGCGGGGCGCGACGGGAGCAGGTGCGGGTCGACGGTCATGCGGGGCCCATCGTCGTACGGCTGCGGTCGGTACTGGTCGCTCATGCCGCCAGGGTAGCGGCCGGGCGGCCGAATCCCCGTGCGGCGCGCGGAAACGGGCGATGCCCCGGGCACGTGGCCCGGGGCATCGCCCGTTGGTGCGACTCGCGTCGACCGCCTCGACTAGTTGAAGTCGATGCCGCCGAAGTCGTCGCTACCCGAGAACGAGTCGAAGTCGGCGAACGAGAGGTCGTTGCTGAAGTCGAGCGCGTCGGCCTCGGCGTACGGGTACCGCTCGTTGCGCGCCTCTTCGGTCGGTTCAACGACCTGCTCGGCGTACTCCGGCATACCGGTACCGGCCGTGATGAGACGACCGATGATGACGTTCTCCTTGAGGCCGAGCAGCGGGTCGGTCTTCTGCTCCATGGCGGCCTGCGTGAGCACACGCGTGGTCTCCTGGAACGACGCGGCCGACAGCCACGACTCGGTCGCGAGCGACGCCTTCGTGATACCCATCACCTCGGGGCGACCCGACGCGGGGCGACGGCCCTCGGCCACCGCCTGGCGGTTGGTTGCCTGGAAGCGCTGACGGTCGACGAGCTCACCGGGGAGCATGTCGGTCTCACCCGAGTCGTTGATCGTGACCTTCCGCAGCATCTGGCGCACGATGACCTCGATGTGCTTGTCGTGGATCGGCACACCCTGCGAGTTGTACACGTCCTGCACGCCACCGACGAGGTACTTCTGCACCGCCGTCGTGCCGAGCACCTCGAGCACGTCCTTCGGGTCGAGCGGACCCTCAACGAGCTGCTGGCCGGGCTCGACGTGGTCGCCGTCGTTCACGAGGAACTCCGAGAAGCGCGACACCGGGTAGGTGAGCGTCTCGTCGTCCTTGTTGTCGGGCTCGAGCACGATCTTGCGCTGGCGCTCCGTGTCCTGGAACGTCACGGTACCGGCGACCTTCGCGAGCGGCGCGGCACCCTTCGGGGTACGGGCCTCGAAGAGCTCCTGCACACGGGGAAGACCCTGCGTGATGTCGGCCGCACCGGCAATACCACCGGTGTGGAAGGTACGCATCGTCAGCTGCGTGCCGGGCTCACCGATCGACTGCGCCGCGATGATGCCGACGGCCTCGCCGAGGTCGGCGAGCTCGCTCGACGCCATCGAGCGGCCGTAGCACTTCGCGCAGACACCGACCTGCGATTCGCACGAAAGCACGGAGCGAATCGTCACCTCGGTGATGCCCTCGCCGAGCAGGCGCTCGATCAGCACGTCACCGACCGACTCGCCAGCCTTCGCGAGCACGTTGCCCTTCGCGTCGACGACGTCGGTCGCGAGCGTACGGGCGTACACCGAGTTCTCGACGTTCTCGGCGAGCGAGACGTTGCCAGCGGCGTCGGTCTGCGCGATCGGGAGCACGATGCCCTTGTGGGTACCGCAGTCGTCCTCGCGGATGATGACGTCCTGCGACACGTCGACGAGACGACGGGTCAGGTAACCCGAGTCGGCCGTCTTGAGCGCGGTGTCGGCAAGACCCTTACGGGCACCGTGGGTCGACGAGAAGTACTCGAGCACCGTCAGGCCCTCGCGGTACGAGTGGATGATCGGGCGGGCGATCTTCTCACCCTTCGGGTTTGCCACGATGCCGCGCATACCGGCAATCTGTCGCACCTGCAGCCAGTTACCGTTCGCACCCGCCGTCACCATGCGGTGAATCGAGTTCGTCTCGGGGAACTGCTCACGGGTGTCGGCCGCGACCCGCTCGGTCGCGTCCTCCCACAGCGCGATCGTCTGCTCGCGGTACTCCTGCTGGGTCGAAAGACCCATCTGGTAGTCCTCACGCAGCGCGGCGACCTTCTTCTCAGTCTCCTCCACGATCGACGCCTTCGTGTCGGGGATCACGACGTCGGAGACCGACAGCGAGATGCCCGAACGGGTCGCCCAGTAGAAGCCCGCGTCCTTGATGCGGTCGAGCGTGTGCGCAACCACGTCCTTGTCGTACCGCTCGGCGAGGAAGTTCACCACGCCCGAGAGGCGACCCTTGGTCATGACGTCCTCGAGGTACGGGTACGTGTCGGGCAGCAGCTCGTTGAAGAGCGCGCGGCCCAGCGTCGTCTCCTTGACGTAGGCGCGACCCTCGGTGAAGCCCTCGGGTGCGTCGCCCGGCAGGAAACTCAGGCCCTCGAGCCGGATCTTCACGGGCGCGTTGAGGTGCAGCGTGCCCTCGTCCGACGCCATGATCGCCTCGGCAACCGAGCCGAACACGCGGCCGGCACCGAGCGCATCCTCGCGGAGGAAAGTGAGGTGGTAGAGGCCAGCGACCATGTCCTGCGAGGGTAGGGTCACGGGGCGACCGTCCGACGGCTTGAGGATGTTGTTCGAGGCGAGCATGAGCACGCGAGCCTCGGCCTGCGCCTCAACCGAGAGCGGCAGGTGCACGGCCATCTGGTCACCGTCGAAGTCAGCGTTGAACGCCGAGCACGCGAGCGGGTGCAGCTGAATCGCCTTACCCTCAACGAGCTGCGGCTCGAACGCCTGAATACCGAGACGGTGCAGGGTGGGCGCACGGTTGAGCAGCACGGGGCGCTCGCGAATGACCTCTTCGAGCACGTCCCACACCTCGGGCTTCGCGCGCTCAACCGAGCGCTTCGCAGCCTTGATGTTGCTGGCGTGGCCGAGGTCGATGAGCCGCTTGATGACGTACGGCTTGAACAGCTCGAGCGCCATCTGCTTCGGCAGACCACACTGGTGCATCTGAAGCTGCGGACCAACGATGATGACCGAACGGCCCGAGTAGTCGACGCGCTTACCGAGCAGGTTCTGGCGGAAACGCCCCTGCTTGCCCTTGAGCATGTCGCTGAGCGACTTCAGCGCACGGTTGCCGGTGCCCGTGACGGGGCGACCGCGGCGGCCGTTGTCGAACAGTGCGTCGACGGCCTCCTGCAGCATGCGCTTCTCGTTGTTCACGATGATCTCGGGCGCACCGAGCTCAAGCAGGCGCATGAGTCGGTTGTTGCGGTTGATCACGCGGCGGTAGAGGTCGTTCAGGTCGCTCGTCGCGAAGCGGCCACCGTCGAGCTGCACCATCGGGCGCAGCTCCGGCGGGATGACCGGAATAACGTCGAGCACCATCGCAGCCGGCTTGTTTTCGGTCTGCAGGAACGCGTTGACGACCTTGAGGCGCTTGATGGCGCGGATCTTCTTCTGACCCTTGCCGTTCTGGATCTGCTCGCGCAGCAGGTCGGCCTCGGTCGCGAGGTCGAAGTCCTGCAGGCGGCGCTTGATCGCCTCGGCGCCCATGTGCGCCTCGAAGTAGTCACCGTAGCGGTCGATGAGCTCCGCGAAGTCGGCGTCATCGGGCTTCAGCTCGCCCACCTTGAGGTTCTTGAACCCCTCGTAGACGCGCTCGATCTGCGCGATGTCGTTGTCGACCTCCTTGCGGATCCGAGCCATTTCCTTCTCGGCCGCATCCTTGGTCTTCTTCTTCTGGTCGGAGGTAGCGCCCTCCTCCTCGAGTGCCTCGAGGTCCTTCTCAAGCTGCGCCATGCGCTCGTTAATCTGCGAGTCGCGCTGCTTGCCGCGGGTGTCGACCTCGAGGTTCTTCTCCTTCTCGAGATCGGTCACGTCGTCGCGACGACCCTCCTCGTCGATCTCGACGACCATGTAGGCCGCGAAGTAGATGACCTTCTCGAGGTCCTTCGGCGCCATGTCGAGCAGGTAGCCGAGGCGCGAGGGAACACCCTTGAAGTACCAGATGTGCGTGACGGGGGCAGCGAGCTTGATGTGGCCCATGCGCTCACGGCGCACGGCCGACTTCGTCACCTCAACGCCGCAGCGCTCACAGATGATGCCCTTGAAGCGCACGCGCTTGTACTTCCCGCAGGCACACTCCCAGTCGCGCGACGGGCCGAAGATCTGCTCGCCGAACAGGCCGTCCTTCTCAGGCTTGAGCGTGCGGTAGTTGATGGTCTCGGGCTTCTTGACTTCACCGCGGGACCAGCCCAGGATGTCCTCGCTCGTGGCCAGCCCGATGCTGATGCTGTCGAACTTAGTTGCGTCGATCAATTCGTGATTCTCCCTAGAAACAAAGCTTCGTCATCGAGTGGCGGATTTAGATCTCTTCGACCGAAGACGATTCGAAGCGGCTGGAGATGTTGATGCCGAGCTCTTCGGCAGCACGGTAGGCGTCGTCGTCGTTCTCTTCGAGGCTGACGATCGAGCCATCGGCGGCAAGCACCTCGACGTTCAGGCACAGCGAGCGCATTTCACGCACGAGCACTCGGAACGACTCGGGAATACCGGCCTTCTGGATGTTCTCGCCCTTGACGATCGACTCGTAGGCCTTGACGCGGCCGACGATGTCGTCGGACTTGATCGTGAGCAGCTCCTGCAGGGTGTAGGCGGCGCCGTAGGCCTCGAGGGCCCACACCTCCATCTCACCGAAGCGCTGGCCACCGAACTGCGCCTTACCACCGAGCGGCTGCTGGGTGATCATCGAGTAGGGGCCGGTCGAGCGGGCGTGGATCTTGTCGTCGACAAGGTGGTGGAGCTTGAGCATGTACATGTAGCCCACCGAGATCGGGTCGGGGAACGGCTCGCCGGAGCGACCATCGAACAGGCGCGCCTTGCCGTCGCCCTTCACCATGCGCTCGCCGTCGTCGTTCGGGCGGGTCGAGGTGAGCAGGCCCTGCAGCTCCTCCTGCGTCGCACCGTCGAACACGGGGGTCGCAACCTTCGTGCCGGGAGCGACGTGGAGCGCGTCGGCGGGAAGGTCGGCGGCCCACTCGGGCGTACCCTCGATGTCCCAACCCTGCGTGGCGGCCCAGCCGAGGTGCGATTCGAGCACCTGACCGAGGTTCATACGCTTCGGAATACCGAGCGGGTTGAGGATGATGTCGACGGGCGTGCCGTCTTCGAGGAACGGCATGTCTTCCTCGGGCAGGATCTTCGCGATGACGCCCTTGTTACCGTGGCGGCCCGCGAGCTTGTCGCCCTCGGTGATCTTGCGCTTCTGCGCGATGTAGACGACGACGCGCTGGTTGACGCCCGAGCCGAGCTCGTCGTCACCGTTCTCAACGTCGAACACCTTGACACCGATGATCGTGCCGGCCTGGCCGTGGGGAACCTTGAGCGAGGTGTCGCGCACCTCGCGGCTCTTCTCGTTGAAGATCGCGCGGAGCAGGCGCTCCTCGGCGCTGAGCTCGGTCTCGCCCTTCGGCGTGACCTTACCGACGAGGATGTCGCCCGGCTGCACCTCGGCACCGACGCGAATGATGCCGCGCTCGTCGAGGTCCTTGAGCATGTCCTGACCCACGTTCGGCAGGTCGGCCGTGATCTCTTCCTTACCGAGCTTCGTGTCGCGCGCATCCACCTCGTATTCCTCGATGTGGATCGACGAGAGCACGTCGTTCTTCACGAGGTTCTGGCTGATGATGATCGCGTCTTCGAAGTTGTGGCCCTCCCACGGCATGAACGCCACGAGGAGGTTCTTGCCGAGCGCGAGCTCGCCGTTCTCGGTCGCGGGGCCGTCGGCGATGACCTCGCCGACCTCGACGCGGTCGCCGGCCTTCACGATGACGCGGTGGTTGTAGCAGGTGCCCGCGTTCGAGCGCTCGAACTTGCGGAGCCAGTACGACTCGCTGCCGCCCTCATCGGTCTGCACGACCACCTGGTCGGCCGACACCGAGGTGACGACACCGGCGTTGACGGCCGTGACGACGTCACCGGCGTCGATCGCGGTGTAGCCCTCCATACCGGTGCCGACGATCGGCGAGCTCGAACGCAGCAGCGGCACAGCCTGGCGCTGCATGTTCGCGCCCATGAGCGCGCGGTTCGTGTCGTCGTGCTCGAGGAACGGGATGAGCGAGGTACCCACCGACACCATCTGGCGCGGCGAGACGTCCATGTAGTCGACCTGGTCGGCGGGCACGAGCTCAACCTCGCCACCCTTCGTACGCACGAGGACGTCGTCTTCGAGGTAGCGGCCGTTCTCGTCGATCGGCGCGTTCGCCTGCGCGACGACGTACTCGTCTTCGTCGGCGGCCGTGAGGTAGTCGATCTGCGACGACACGACGCCGTTGTTCACGCGGCGGTACGGGGTCTCGATGAAGCCGAACGCGTTGATGCGCGCGAACGTCGCGAGCGAACCGATGAGGCCGATGTTCGGGCCTTCCGGCGTCTCGATTGGGCACATGCGGCCGTAGTGCGAGGCGTGGACGTCGCGCACCTCGACGCCGGCGCGCTCACGGCTGAGGCCACCGGGGCCGAGCGCGTTGAGGCGACGCTTGTGCGTGATGCCCGCGAGCGGGTTGTTCTGGTCCATGAACTGCGACAGCTGCGAAGTTCCGAAGAACTCCTTGATCGCCGCGACCACGGGACGCACGTTGATGAGCGACTGCGGGGTGATCGAGTCGATCTCCTGCGTCGTCATGCGCTCGCGCACGACGCGCTCCATGCGGCTGAGGCCGGTGCGCACCTGGTTCTGGATCAGCTCGCCGACCGCACGGATGCGGCGGTTACCGAAGTGGTCGATGTCGTCGACGTCGAGGGGGATGTCGACGATCTCGCCGCCACCGCGCGTGCCCTCGATCGTGGCCTCGCCCTTCTGCAGGGCAACGAGGTACTTGATCGTCGCAACGATGTCCTCAACCGAGAGCACCGAGTCGCTGATGGGCGCCTCGAGGCCGAGCTTGCGGTTGATCTTGTAGCGACCAACCTTCGCGAGGTCGTAGCGCTTATCGTTGAAGTAGTAGTTCTCGAGGAGGGCCTTCGCGGCCTCCGAGGCAACCTGCTCGCCCGGGCGCAGCTTCTTGTAGATGTCGCGAAGCGCGTCTTCCTGGGTCTGGATCTTCGGGTCGTCCTTCGACAGCGTGTCGAGGAGCGTCTCGTAGCCGGCGAACTCGGCGCGGATCTCTTCCTCGCTCATGCCGATGGCGCGGAGGAACACCGTGACCGACTGCTTGCGCTTGCGGTCGATGCGAACGGCGACGAGGCCCTTCTTGTCGACCTCGAACTCGAGCCACGCACCGCGCGAGGGGATCACGCGCGACGAGTAGACGTCGATGTCGGAGTTCTTCTCGGGGGTGCGCTCGAAGTAGACACCCGGCGAGCGCACGAGCTGCGACACGACGACGCGCTCGGTGCCGTTGATGATGAACGTGCCCTTGTCGGTCATGAGCGGGAAGTCGCCCATGAAGACCGTCTGGGTCTTGATCTCGCCGGTCTCGTACCGCATGAATTCCGCGGTTACGTAAAGCGGCGCGGAGTAGGTCTTGCCCCGCTCCTTGCACTCGTCGATCGAGTACTTCGCGGGCTCGAGCGTGGGCTCACGGAACGTGAGCTGCATCTGCTCGGCGTTGTCCTCGATGGGCGAGATCTCGTCGAAGATCTCGTCGAGGCCCGAGGTGCGCGGCACGTCGTTGCCGCCGTTGTCGATCTCGTAGTCACGACGGGCAATCCAGCCCTCGTTCCCCACGAGCCAGTCGAAGGATTCGGTCTGCAACGAAAGCAGATCCGGAACCTCGAGTGTGTCCTTGATGGTCGCGAATGACAGGCGGTGCGCATTGCGTCCGGACTTCGGCGTTGTAGTTGCGTTGTTCGCAGCAGCCAAAAGAATTACCTCCACAGGTCCCGCTGGCCGGCGGGACGCGATTGCATTGGGCGTGAGGGTGGCATCGCCGTCCGTTGCGGCAGCCATCGCGCACCTGTGATTCGGAGGAGTTCTTCAGGTTCGACCCCTGGAACTCGACCCCTGACACGAGGCTCGAAACGCGCGTTTCGGGCCGAGGAACGAGAGAATTGCAGCAACCGAGCCGACCGCAATATGAAGGCAAGGAGCGACGAAGCGCAAGGATCTACCTTAACCCGAGCTCGTCGGCGTGTCTAGAGCGACTTTTCGCGGTGTGCCGGTAGCCCGGATACGCTCGGGACATGTCGCATCCGTTTCGCCCCAACCTCGACGCGTTCGGCGCCTTCGAACTGCACTACGCCGAGGTCAACGACTTCGAGAATAACTGCTACGTCATCGTCGACGTCGCAACCGGCAACGCCCTCATCGTCGACGCCGCCGACAACGCCCCAGCGATCATCGAGCTCGTGCACATCGCGACCCGTCGGGCCGCCGATGCGGGCGCGGCGCCGGTTCGCGTCGTGGGCGTGCTGACGACCCACCGACACCGCGACCACTGGCAGGCGCTCGAGGAGATCAAGGCGCACTTCGACGTGCCGAGCTACGCCGGGGCCAACGACGCCGCTGAGCTGCCCGGCACGACCGAGCATCGGCTCAGCGACGGCGACACGATCGCCCTCGGGGAGCAGCGCCTCGACGTCATCGGCCTGCGCGGCCACACGCCGGGCTCGGTCGCGCTCGCGCTCACGACGCCCGAGCATCCGGCCCGCCTCATCACCGGCGACTCGCTGTTCCCCGGCGGCATCGGCAACACGTTCGGCGACTCGGATGCGTACGCGCAGCTGCTCGGCGACGTGGTCGAGCGCATCTTCCGCCGGTTCCCGAACGAGACGATCTTCTACCCGGGCCACGGCCTCCCCTCGACGCTCGACCGCGAACGCGGGTTCCTCAACACGTGGCGGCTCCAGGGCGGGCTGCCGCCCGAGAATCCCTCCGGCGACGCGTATCGCCGCTAGCGCGCATCCCACAAACTAAGCGCAAACGAGCCGGGGCCCGAACCACACTGCGGTAAGCAGAGTGTGGTTCGAGCCCCGGCTCGTTTAGTTCGAAGACTCGTTCAGCTCGTCGAACTAGGCGTTCGCGGGGTCGCCGCCCGGGATCTCGCCGGCCTCGGCGAGGCCCTCGCGAACCTTCGCCTCGATGCGCTCACCGGTGGCCTGGTCAACGTTCTTCCAGTACTGGAAGGCGTTCGAGAGCACGGGCTCCTGCACGGTCGCGAGCGCGCCCGCAACGGTGTTCACGAACTCGTCGCGCTCGGCGTCGGTGAAGACGTTGCGCACGAGGTCGCCGGCCTGGCTGAAGTCGTCGTCGCCCTCACGCAGTTCGTACGTGCTGCGCACGAGCTCGCCGTCGGACTCCCAACTGTTCTCGACCTGGCCGACCTCGTCGGCGTAGGGGCGGCCGAACGAGTTCGGCGCGTACACCGGGGCGTCGCCCGAGTGGTCGAAGCGCATGTTGCCGTCGAACGTGTAGCTGTTGACGGGGTGCACGGGCTGGTTCACCGGCAGCTGGTTGTAGTTCGTGCCGATGCGCGCGCGCTGCGCGTCGGGGTACGAGAAGGTACGCGCGACGAGCATCTTGTCGGGCGAGATGCCGGTGCCGGGCACGAAGTTGCCGGGCGAGAACGCGGCCTGCTCGATCTCGGCGAAGAAGTTCTTCGGGTTCTCGTTCAGCGTGAACTTGCCGACCGGAATCAGCGGGTAGTCGGCGTGCGGCCACACCTTCGTGAGGTCGAACGGGTTGATGCGGTAGGTCTTCGCGTCTTCGTACGGCATGACCTGCACGTTGATCGTCCAGCTCGGGAAGTTGCCCTCGGCAATGTTGTCGAAGAGGTCGCGGCGGTGGTACTCGGCGTCCTGACCGGCGAGGCGCTCGGCCTCTTCGTTGGTCATGTTGTGCACGCCCTGCTCCGACTGGAAGTGGTACTTCACCCAGAAGCGCTCGCCGTCAGCGTTGATCCACTGGTAGGTGTGCGAGCTGTAGCCGTTCATCTCGCGCCAGCTGCGCGGAAGGCCGCGGGGGCCCATGACGTACGTGACCTGGTGGGCCGACTCGGGGTTGAGGGTCCAGAAGTCGAACTGCATCGTGTTGTCACGCAGGCCCGAGGCGGGCAGGCGCTTCTGCGAGCGGATGAAGTTCGGGAACTTGATGGGGTCGCGCAGGAAGAACACGGGGGTGTTGTTGCCGACGATGTCGAGGTTGCCGTCTTCGGTGTAGAAGCGCAGCGAGAAGCCGCGCACGTCGCGCCAGGTGTCGGGCGAGCCCTGCTCACCGGCAACGGTCGAGAAGCGCAGGAGCACGCGGCCCTTCGCGCCGAGCTGGAAGCCCTTCGCGTGGGTGTACTTCGAGACGTCCTCGGTGATCTCCCACTCGCCGAACGCACCCGAGCCCTTGGCGTGGGGGTTGCGCTCCGGCACACGCTCACGGTTGAACGCGGCGAGCGTCTCGATGAGGTGCACGTCGTTCAGCGTGATGGGGCCGTTCGGGCCGACGGTAAGGGAGTTGCGGTTGCTCTCGGCCGGTGCGCCGTTCTGGCGCGTGGCGGGGGCAGTGGGGTCGATCTTGGACACGATCACTCCTCTTCGTTTTCTACGGGAATTCTGGGGCTTGAGAACTGGGGTCTTGAGAACTGGGCGCTTACGAGGTTGGGCTCGCGGATGCGCTGGCTTCGGGCTTCGCCGCCTGGCAGTCGGCGCAGATGCCGCGGTAGGTCACCTCGGCGGCGAACACCTGAAAACCGGCGTCGTCGGCGGGATGGAGGCACGGCGCCGCGCCCACGGCACAGTCGACGTCGACGATTGCGCCGCACACCTCGCACACGAGGTGGTGGTGGTTGTCGTCGGTGCGCGTCTCGTAGCGGGCGGCCGACCCGGGCGGGTCGATGCGGCGCACAAGCCCGTGGTGTTCGAAGTCGCCGAGGCTCACGTACACGGCCTGCTTCGTGAGGTGCGGCACAGCCGCTGCCGTGCGGGCGTGCACCTCGTCGACGGTCGCGTGCGGGTGCTCCGAGAGGGCCTCGAGCAGCGCAACCCGGCGCGGGGTCACGCGCAGGCCGACACCGCGGATGCGGTCGGCCCACGACGCGGTCGCGTGCGCAGGAGTCGTCGAGGTCATGCCCCCATTCTATTGCTCTTTTGAATGAATCAAAATAAGGCGAACCTAACCTCGAGCCGAGTGTCCCCGCGCTTCGGCGCCATGGCAGGGGTCGCCGCGGGGCACGATAATCGAGGTATGGCTCGCCAGCACTCCCCCGCCCTCACCCGCACGCTCGCGTCGGGCCGACGCGCCCAGTTCACCGTCGACGGCGACGTCACGACTCTCATCGTCGACGGCACGCCGCAGTCGCAGGTGAACCTCGCCGACGCGACCGAGCTCGGCTTTGGATACATCCGGCACATGGGGCACGTGCTCGACCTCGCCTTCGACCAGCGGCAGCGACTGACCGCGCTGCACCTCGGCGCCGGCGCGATGTCGATCCCCCGCTACCTCGACGCGACACGACCCGGCTCGCGCCAGCAGATCATCGAGCTCGAGCGTGACCTGGTCGAGTTCGTGCGCGAGGTCGCCCCGCTCCCGACCGGCGCATCCATTCGCGTGCGGTACGGGGATGCGCGCGAGCAGCTCGGCCGGCTGCCGCAGGGGATGCGCGGCTCGGCCGACGTCATCGTCGTCGATATTTTTGCGGGGCCGTCGACGCCGGCGCACGTCACGAGCGTCGAGTTCTTTGCCGAGGTGGCGGGCCTGCTCGCGCCCGACGGCATTGTGCTCGTGAACGTTGCCGACGGGCACGAGCTGCGCTTCGCGCGCGGGGAGATTGCGAGCATCCGCGCCGCGATTGGCCCGACGATGCTCGTGAGCGACCCGGCCGTGCTGAAGGGTCGGCGGTTCGGCAACATTGTCGCGATCGCGTCGCGCCGCGAACTTGAGCTGCCGGGCCTCGCGCGGCTCGCGGCGTCGGGGTTCCCGCCGGCGACGGTGCACTCGGCCGCGCAGACCACCGAGTGGCTGCGGGGCGCTGCGCCCGTGCACGATGCCGACGCGACCGACTCCCCCGTGCCTGGCCGGGGCATTTTTAGTACGCGATAGCCCTTTTCGTACTCGATAGCTGGCATGACGCGCGAGTTCGCGGTTGCCGGGGTGGCACACGCGGCATTCTGCGGCCGGGTGGCTACCCTGTGAGGCGTGTCTGACTCACCGATCATTCTTGGCTATGACCCCGAGACGCTGCGCGAGCGCATCGATGCGGATGCGGCGACGGCACGACTCGAGGAGATTTCGAAGTTCCGCTCGCTCGCGGCGCTGAACGAGCAGGTTGCGCTGCTGCGCATGCTCGGGCGGCTCGACGAAGCCTTCGAGCGCGCCCAGACGGCGGCGCGGCAGTCGCGCTTCACGGGCTCGCGTGAGGACTCGCTCGCGGCCCGCGTGCGCCGCGCGCAGGTGACGCAGTACCAGGGCAAGCTCGAGGCAGCGCTCGGCGAGCTCACGAACTGCGTTGAGGAGGCCGTCGCCCACGACTGGGCCGAGCTCGCGGGGTTCGCGCTGCAGCACCGCGGCAAGGTGCTGTTCGAGCTCGAGCGGTACGACGAGGCGCTCGCCGACTTCGAGCGGGCGCTGAAGTTCCGCGAGTCCGACGGAATCCCCGCCGATCAGACGAACTCGACGAAGTTCGCGATTCGCGTTGTGCGCGCGAAGCTCGAGGGCGCGGGAACGCCCGACGAGTTCGACGAGCCGGTCACCTCGATCAACGCGTAGGCGCAGCTGCTCGCGGTGCGCGGGCCGGATGTCGGAGGGTCGCGCGAGACTCGGTCGTGCCGCGCAAAATCATCGGTGTTCGCGCGCCCCGTGCCGGGGCCGCGGGCAGAGAGGACACATCATGGCTGAGCTCGACTGGGTACGCGCGCACGCGACCCGCCTCATCGCGACCCACCTGCCCGAGGGCTGGTCGTTCCGTTTCGACAACGCGAAGACCCGCGCGGGCCTGTGCAATTTCACGGCGAAGCGCATCTCGGTGTCGAAGTATCTCGCGGCCCGGTATTCGACCGACGAGGTGGAGCAGACGCTGCTGCACGAGATCGCGCACGCCCTCGCGGGGCCGCAGGCGGGCCACGGCGACGTGTGGCTCGTGCTCGCGCGCAGCATCGGGTACCGCGGCTCGCGCACCCACCACGGCGAGATCGCGCAGGAGTTCGCGCGCTGGTCGGGGGTCTGCCCAAACGGGCACCCGACGGTGCGGTTCCGCCGCCCGAAGCGCGACATGTCGTGCGGGCGCTGCTCGCGGCGGTTCGATCGCCGGTACCTCATCGCGTGGCGCGAGCGCTCGCCAGAAGAAATGGCCGCGAGCGCGTAGCCGCCGCGCGGGGGCCGAGCTCAGGAGGCTGAGGGTGCAGAATTGTCGCTGTGATTTCCCAGCTCCATGACGCGACGGCGTTCCACTTCGGTTCCGACAACTACGCGGGCGTGCACCCCGAGGTGCTCGAGGCCCTCGCGACCGCGAACGGCGGGCACGTGCTCGCCTACGGTGACGACCCGTACACGGAGCGGTTCCGTGAGGTCGTGCGCGAGCAGTTCGGGGAGCGCGCCGAAGCGTATCCGGTGTTCAACGGCACCGGCGCGAACGTCGTCGCGCTGCAGGCGATGCTGCCGCGCTGGGGCACCGTTCAGTGCACCTCGGCGGCGCACATCAACACCGACGAGCAGGGTGCGCCCGAACGCATCGGCGGCATCAAGCTGCTCCCGGTCGCCTCGGCGAGCGGCAAGCTCACGCCCGAGCTGCTCATCGCGCCCGACCCCGACGACGTGCACCGCGCATCCCCGCAGGTCGTGTCGGCGAGCAACTCGACCGAGCTCGGCACCGTCTACTCCCCCGAGGAGTTCTCGCGGCTCGCCGACGCGGCCCATGCGGCGGGCATGTTCGTGCACCTTGATGGGTCGCGTATCGCGAACGCGGCGGCGGCGCAGGGCGGCTCGCTCGCCGAGCTCGCCGCGGGCGCCGACGTAATCTCGCTCGGAGCGACGAAGAACGGGGCGCTCGCGGCCGAGGCGGTCATCGTCGTGAACCCCGACGCGGTGCGCGGTACCGACTACCTGCGCAAGATCACGACGCAGCTCGCGTCGAAGCAGCGCTTCGTGTCCGCGCAGCTGCTCGCGCTCTACGAGGGCGACCTGTGGCGCCGCAACGCGGAACACGCGAACGCGAAGGCCCGCGAGCTCGGGGCCCGGCTCGCCGAGCTGCCGGGGGTCGAGGTGCCGCTCGAGGTCGAGGCGAACGCGGTGTTCCCCGTGCTGCCCGAGGGCGTCGCCGACCGCGCCCGCGAGCGCAGCGGCCTGCGGTTCTACGACTGGCCGCCGATGCCCGGCGCGGTGCGGCTCATGGCGTCGTGGGACACCCCCGACGAGTCGGTCGACGCGCTCGTCGACGCGATCCGCGCCGCGCTGTGACTCCGCGCCGGGTGCATCCCCGGCGCCGCCAGGTAGCATTCTGCGAGGCGCGGTCGCCCACCGGTGACGGCGCCTCGCCGACACCGCAGCCTGCGATCACCTCGCTGAAGGAGCACCCGCGCACGTGGACATTCCGCACATCACCAACCAGCACATCCGCAAGCACATTCGTCTGAGCGACGTCGTTGGCGCGCTCGAGACGGCGCTGCAGACCGAGGTCGACCCCTCGCAGGACTTCCCGCGCAGCTTCTATCAACTCGACGACGAGCGGCGGATGCTCTTCATGGCCTCGCAGACGCACGGCTGGGTCGGCGCGAAGATCATGTCGGTGAACGACCGCAACCCGGCGCGCAACGTCGACCGCGCGCAGGGGCTCTACGTGCTCATGGACGCCGAGACGACGACGCCCCGGGCGATCATCGACGGCGACGACCTCACCGACCTCCGCACGGCGGCAATGACGAGCCTCGTCACGTCGCGCTTCGTGAACCGCGACTCGCGCAACGTGGTCATGTACGGCTACGGCGCGCAGGCCCGCAAGCACGCCGAGGTGCTGCGGCAGCTGCATCCGCAGCTCAAGCAACTCGTCATCGCGGGCCGCAACGCGAGCAAGGTCGAGATGTTCGCCGCAACCGCGGCCGAGCTCGGCTGGAACGCGCGAATCGGCCAGGCGATGCCGCCGACGACGGCGATTCCGCAGGCCGACCTCATCATTACCGCGACCGGGTCGGGCGAGCCGCTGTTTGACGGCTCGCTCGTGCGCCCCGGTGCCCTCGTCATCGCGCTCGGTTCGCACACCGACACCCGCAGCGAGCTCGACACGGCGCTCATCGCCCGCTCGAACGTCATCGTCGAAGACATCGACACGGCGATCAACGAGTCGGGCGAGATCGCGATCGCGCTCGCCGAGGGCGCGATCACCCGCGACGACCTCATTCCCGTGCGCGATGTCGTGCGCGGCGACGTGCGCATCGACCGCAGCCGCCCCACCGTGTACAAGACGGTCGGGATGCCGTGGCAGGACCTCGCGGTCGCGAGCGAGATCTTCCAGCGCCTGCCGAGCACCGCGCTGCGCTAGGCCGACCGTGGCGATCCGCTACTGGCTGCTCGTGCATCCCCTCGACCGGGCCCGCGAGCTCGTCGAAAGCGGCACCGCGCGCGTCGCCTGGGGCGGGGCCGAGCCGATCGCCGACTTCCGCGAAGCCGACGGCGTCGTGATTTATGCACCCCGCGAGCACAATCCCGACGGCGAACCGCTGCGCGCCGCGGTCGCCGCGGGCCGCGTGACCGCCGACGGCTACCAGCTGGGCGGCCACGGCGCGCCGCGATGGGTCGCGCCGGTCGACTGGCTGCGGGGCGCACGTATCGCGCCGATACGGCCGCTGCGCGACATGTTGGAGCTCACGCGCGACTCGAAGTTCTGGGGCGAGCGCCTGCGCCCGGGCTGGCTCGAACTCACGCACCGCGACTTCATCATCTTTGAGGATGCGGTGCGGCCCGCGGCGCCCGAGCCGAGCGGCTTTGCGCTCGACGCGCTGCGCGAGGCAGCCTCGCCACCGCCGTCGCCCGCCCCGGGCGCGGATGCGCGGGAGCGGGCCGAGCGCGCGTGGCGCGAGTGGGGCGGTTAGGCCCGCTCCCGCTAGTTGACGCGGACCGTCGAGGACGAGTTCTCGAATTCGTTCCAGAACGAGAGCGCGATGGTGCCGCCGACGGCCCAGATGACGACGAAGGCGATGATCGACAGGGCGACGCCGATGAGCATCCAGATGAGGGTCGCGCGCGCGAAGTTGCGCTTCGCGACGGAGCGGCCGTCGCCCACCGCGAGCACGATGACGTAGATGAGCCCGACGAGCGGAATGCCGAGCAGGAAGATCGTAAGCACCCAGCTGCCAACCGAGTCGGCGCCGTCGTCGGGCCGCGCCGGCTGGTACGGCTGCTGCGCGTAGGGCTGGTAGCCCTGCTGGGGCTGCTGGTAGGGCTGCTGACCGTAGGTCATGGTGGTGGTGTGCTCCTGCGAGGTTGGGGGAGACAGACGTTGGGCTGTCGGCCGCGGGTGGGGTCCCTGCGGCACAGGGATGGGATGCGGCCCGGGGCCGGGAAAGTTCCCGGCTCGGCGGCCGAGGCTACCAGGCGCCGAGGTAGCCGATCGCCTGGCGGAGGATCGCGCCGCGCCCGCCCTCGAGTTCGTCGAGCAGGTCGGGGTCTTTCGCCTCGTCGGGGGTCACCCACGTGACCTCGAGCGCATCCTGTCGGGGAATGCAGTCGCCCGTGACCGGCACGATGTACTCGAGTGCGACGGCGTGCTGCCGCTCGTCGTAGAGGTCGGAGATGGGCAGCGGCGAGAACTCGGCGACCGTGAACGGCTGCACCGTCACGGGCAGCTGCGGGAACGCCATCGTGCCGAGGTCTTTTTCGAGGTGACGCAGCAGGGCGCTGCGGATCGACTCCCCGTAGTGCACGCGGCCCGACACGAACGTGCGGGTGATGACGCCCTCGGGGTTCGCGCGCAGCAGCAGGCCGAGCGCCTCGACGCGGCCCGTGCCGTCGAGCACGACCGGGATCGCTTCGACGTAGAGGATCGGGGTGCGGCGGCGGATCAGCTCGAGATCGTCCTCGCTGAGCCAGCCGGAGGATTCGGGATCGGGGGTGCTGACGTCCATGTGCTCATTGTGCCGCATTCGGGTGCCCTGGCAACGGGGTGCTCGGCGGCCGTGTCGTTGGGTGGTGGTTGGATCGAACCGTGACGAAAAAGGATGCGCTGGCCGGGTTCGGCGAGGCGACCGCGGCCTGGTTCCGCGGCGCGTTCGCCGAGCCGACGCGCGCGCAGGCCGAGGCGTGGGCGGCGATTCGTGGCGGGCAGCACACGCTCGTCGTGGCGCCGACGGGATCGGGCAAGACGCTCGCGGCGTTCCTCTCGGCGATCGATCAGCTCATCCACGAGCGCGCCGCGAGCGCGCGCGACCCGCAGGCGAAGCGGGGCACGCGCATCCTCTACATCTCGCCGCTCAAGGCGCTCGGGGTCGATGTTGAGCGCAACCTCGCGGCCCCGCTCGTTGGTATTCGGCAGACCGCGGTGCGGCTCGGCCTCGACGTGCCCGAGATCACGGTGGGGGTCAGGTCGGGCGACACGAGCCCCGCCGAGCGCCGCCGCCAGGTGTCGAAGCCGCCCGACATTCTCATTACGACGCCCGAGTCGCTCTACCTCATGCTCACCTCGAGCGCGCGAACGGCGCTGCGCGGCGTGCGCACGGTGATCGTCGACGAGGTGCACGCGGTCGCGGCGACGAAGCGCGGCTCGCACCTCGCGGTGTCACTCGAGCGGCTCGACGCGCAACTCGCGCAGCCCGCGCAACGCATCGGGCTGTCGGCGACCGTGCGCCCGCTCGAGACGGTCGCGCGGTTCCTCGGCGGCCAGGCGCCCGTGACGCTCGTCGCGCCGCCTAACGAGAAGGCGTTCGACCTGCGCGTGGTCGTGCCGGTGCCCGACCTCAGCGACATTCCGGTCGGTGGGCCCGGCGACGGGCCGACTGGGCCCGATGCATCTGGGCCCGATGCGTCGCCGCCCGACGACTCACTGTTCGGCGACGCGACGCGGGCGATCGGCGACCCCGACCCGCGGCGCACCGGCACGATCTGGCCGCACATCGAGTCGGCGATCGTCGATCGCGTGCTCGAGCACCGCTCGACGATCGTGTTCGTGAACTCGCGCGGGCTCGCCGAGCGGCTCACGGCGCGGCTCAACGAGGAGCACGAGCGGCGGCTCGCGCAGGCGTCCGGGGCCGAGGGGCGCGAGGGGCCTGCGACGCCGCCGCCCGCGCCCGGCACGCCCCCGAACCCGCGCACACTCGGCGCGCAGCTCGTCGCGGGGTCGGGCACGTTCGACGGCGCGGTCACCGACCTCGCGCGCGCCCACCACGGCTCGGTGTCGAAGGAGCAGCGGGCCGAGGTCGAAGACGCCCTGAAGTCGGGCGCGCTGCGCTGCGTCGTCGCGACGTCGAGCCTCGAGCTCGGCATCGACATGGGCGACGTCGATCTCGTGATTCAGGTCGAATCGCCGCCGAGCGTTGCGAGCGGCCTGCAGCGCGTCGGCCGCGCAGGGCACCAGGTCGGTGAGGTGTCACGCGCCGTGCTGTTCCCGAAGCATCGGGCCGACGTGCTGCACACGGCGGTCGCGACCTCGCGGATGCTCGACGGCACGATCGAGCGGCTCACGACGATCGAGCAGCCGCTCGACGTGCTCGCGCAGCACACCGTGTCGGCGGCGGCGCTCGACCGCTGGCAGGTCGCCGACTGGCTCGCGCTCGTCCGGCGCAGCGCCCCATTCGCCGGGCTCAGCGCGGCGCTGCTCGAATCGGTGCTCGATCTGCTCGCCGGCAAGTACCCCTCCGACGAGTTCGCGTCGCTGCGGCCGCGCATCGTGTGGGATCGCGACGCCGACTGGTTCGAGGGTCGGCCCGGCGCGGGCCGGCTCGCGGTCGTCTCCGGCGGCACGATTCCCGACCGCGGCATGTTCGGGGTGTTCATGCTCGACGGCACCGAGCCCGGCACGCCCGAGGCCCCCGACGCGACGTCGGCGCCCGGGGCCCGGCGCGGCGGCAAGCGCGTCGGCGAGCTCGACGAAGAGATGGTCTACGAGTCGCGGGTCGGCGACGTCATCGCGCTCGGGGCGACCTCGTGGCGCATCCGCGAGATCGGCCCCGACCGGGTGCTCGTCACGCCGGCATTCGGCGAGCCCGGGCGGCTGCCGTTCTGGAAGGGCGACGGCATCGGCCGGCCCGCGGAGCTCGGCGCCGCGATCGGCGCGACGGTGCGCGAGATCGCGGCAAACGGCGGGGAACTCCCCGGCCACCTCGCGCGAGTGGCCGACCCCTACGCCGCCGACAACCTCACGGCCTACGTGCGGGAACAGTTCGAGGTGACCGGCCACGTGCCCACCGACCGCCAGCTGCTCGTCGAGCGCGTGCGCGACGAGCTCGGCGACTGGCGCATTGTGCTCCACTCCCCCTACGGTCGGCCCGTGCACGCCCCGTGGGCGCTCATGGTGACCGCGCGCGTGCGCGAGCGCTTCGGCATGGAGGCGAGCGCGATCGCCCTCGACGACGGCATCGTCGTGCGCATCCCCGACGTCGACGACGAGCCGCCGGGCGCCGACCTGTTCGCGTTCGAGCGCGACGAGGTCGAACCCACCATCACGCGCGAGGTCGGCGCATCCGCCCTGTTTGCCGCGCGATTCCGCGAGAACGCGGCCCGCGCGCTCCTGCTCCCCCGCCTGCATCCCGGCAAACGGGCGCCCCTGTGGCAGCAGCGGCTGCGGGCGGCCCAGCTGCTTGAGGTAGCGCGCAAGTACCCCGAGTTCCCGATGATTCTCGAGACGGTGCGCGAGGTACTCCACGACGTCTACGACCTCGACTCGCTCACCGAGCTGTTCGCGAAGCTCGCGGCGCGCGAGGTGCGGCTCGCGACGGTGACGACCGAGCAGCCCTCCCCGTTCGCGCAGACGCTGCTGTTCGGCTACGTCGGCGAGTTCATGTACGAGGGCGACCAGCCCCTCGCCGAGCGACGTGCCGCAGCCCTCCAGCTCGACTCGAACCTGCTCGCCGACCTGCTCGGCGCATCCTCGCTGCGCGAGCTGCTCGACCTCGACGCGATCACCGACGTCGAGGCCGAGCTGCAGTGGCGCGAGCCCTCGCGTCGGGCCCGTGACGCCGAGGGGGTTGCCGACCTGTTGCGGGTCGTCGGCCCGCTTACCGTCGAGCAGCTCCGCGCCCGCGTGCGACACCCCGATGCCGACCCCCACGACGACACGGCGGCGACGGATGCGCCAGCCGAGTACGTGCGCGGGCTCGGCGACTCGCTCGTCGCGGCGAAGCGCGCCCTGTGGCTGCGCGTGCGGGGCGAAGAGTCGCTCGTCGCGGTCGAGGACGCCGCCCGGCTTCGCGACGCGCTCGGGGTGCCACTGCCGATCGGTGTGCCGACCGCGATGCTCGAGCCGGTCGCCGACCCGCTCGGTGACCTCGTGCGCCGGTACGCGCGCACGCACGCACCGTTCGCGGCCGCCGACCTCGCCAGCGAGCTCGGGCTCGGGCAGGCGGTCGTCGCCGACGTGGTGCGGCGGCTCGAGCTCGCCGGCACGGTGCAGCGCGGCGAGTTCACGCCCGGCCGCAGCGGCCTCGAATGGGTCGACGCGAAGGTGCTGCGACGCATCCGGTCGCGCACGCTCGCGAAGCTCCGCAGCGAGATCGAGCCCGTCGCGCAGCGGGCGCTCGCCGCGTTCCTGCCCGAGTGGCAGCACGTCGCGGGCTCGCTCGGCGAGTCCGGGCTCAGCGGGGTCGACGGCGTCGTCACGGTCATCGACCAGCTGCAGGGGGTGCCGATTCCCGCATCCGCGTGGGAGTCGCTCGTGCTGCCCGCCCGCGTGCGCGACTATTCGCCGGCCCTGCTTGACGAGCTGCTCGGCTCGGGTGAGGTGCTCTGGCTCGGGCACGGCGCGATCGGCTCGGCCGACGGCTGGGTGAGCCTCCACCTGCGCGACACCGCCGAGTTCACGCTCGCAGAGGCGCGCGACGACGAACCATTGTCGCCGCTCGCGGCCCGCTGCGCAGAGGTGCTCGGCGCAGCGGGCGCGATGTTCGCGAGCGAGGTCGCCCGCCGGCTGGAGGCCGACGGCGAGCCGGTCGCGATTGCCGCGGTGGTGGAGGCGCTCTGGGAGCTCGTGTGGTCGGGCCGGGCCGCGAACGACGCGTTCACGCCGCTGCGCGCGCTCATGTCGGGCTCGGCCGGGGCGAAGTCGACGTCGGCGCACCGCGCGGCCGCGCGCCCGGCTCGTGGCAGGCTCTGGCGCGGGCACTCCGCCGCCGCGCAGCAGGGGCCAACGACGCCGCCGCGCGGGGCCGGCCGCTGGTCGCTCGCGCCGGTCGCCGCGGTCGGCCCGACCGAGCGCGCGCAGGCGCTCGGCGACCTGCTGCTCGACCGCTACGGCGTCGTCACCCGCGGCTCGGTCGTCGCGAGCGACATCACGGGCGGGTTCGCACTCGTCTACCGCGTGCTCGCGCGCTTCGAAGAGGCCGGGCATGCGCGCCGCGGCTACTTCGTCGAACAGCTCGGCGCATCGCAGTTCGGCGCGGCGGGCGCAATCGACCGGATCCGGGCGATCCAGCAGCGCCTCGACACGGTCGAGTCCGGCGGAGCCGAGGCCGCGCGTGATCGGCACGTGCTCACGCTCGCCGCGACCGACCCCGCGAACGCGTACGGCGCCGCGCTCGCCTGGCCCGAGCATCCGGCCACACACCGTCCCGGCCGCAAGGCCGGCGGGCTCGTGACCCTCATCGACGGCGCCCTCGCCTGCTACGTCGAGCGCGGCGGCAAGACGATGCTCACGTTCACGCGCGACGAGGGCGACCTGCGCGCCGCCGCGACGAGCCTCGCCGACACGGTGCGGCGTGCGCGGATTCCGAACCTCGTGATCGAGCGCGTCGACGGCGAGCACGTGTTCGAGCACGACATCGCGACCTGGCTGCAGGAGGCCGGCTTCGTCGCCACCACCCGCGGCCTGCGGCTGAAACCGGAGTCGGGATATGCCCGAGGGCGATAGCGCCTACCGCGGCGCCCACCACCTCGCGCGTGCGCTCGCGGGCCGCGAGGTCACCGAGTTCTCGCTGCGCGTGCCGCGGCACGCCCTTGCCGATCTGCGCGGCGAGCGCGTGCGCGGCGCCGAGTCGCGCGGCAAGCACATGCTGCTGCGCATCGGCGAGTACACGGTGCAGTCGCACTTCGGCATGGATGGGTCGTGGCGGCTCGTGCCGCCCGGCGGGCAGGGTGCGGGGCGGGTGCGTCGCCCCGGGAAGGCTGCTGGTCGCGGGCGTGCACAGGGGCTCGGGCGGGCGCAGGGCCGGGCTGCGTGGCCGGCCGATCATCGCGTGCGGGCCGTGATCGGCACCGACGCGGTCGTCGCGCTCGGCATCGATCTCGCGAAGCTCGACCTGTGGCGCACGGCCGACGAGGCGCGCAACCTCGGCTGGCTCGGGCCCGACCTGCTCGCGGAGGCGCCAGACCTCGCCGAGGCGACCCGGCGCATCCTTGCCGAGCCCGACCGGCCGCTCACGGCCGCCCTGCTCGATCAGCGCAACGTCGCCGGGCTCGGCAACGAGTACGTCACCGAGATGCTCTTTCTTGTCGGGCTGCGGCCCGATCGGCGCGTGCGCGACGCCGACGTGCCGGCGCTCGTCGACCTCGGACGCGAGCTGCTGCTCGCGAATCGCGACCGGGTCGAGCGCTCGTTTACCGGCAGCATCCGTTCGGGTGAGCGCGACTTCGTGTTCGGCCGCGTTGGCCGCGCGTGCCGACGCTGCGGAACGCCGATCGAGGGCGGGCAGCATGCGAGCGGTGTGCGCGACCGGTCGGGTGCCGACGGGCTCGCCGCGGGCGGCACCCGCGATGCGGCCTGGTGCCCCACCTGCCAGCGCTGAGAGCACAAGTTATCCACAGCCATCCCAATTGCCCTTCGCGAGTGGTGGGATTGGGGCCATGCGCAAGCGAGGAGATTACGATGACAACCATGACGAGCGCGGCACCGAGCTTTCTGCCCCACGGGCGAGAGCTGACGCGTGCCGACCTCCACACGCTGCCCGATGATGGGCATCGCTACGAGCTCCTCGACGGCGCACTCATCGTGACCCCTGCCCCGCGCATCCGGCATCAGGACGTCGTGCTCAACCTTGCCGTTGCGCTGCGATCGGCGGTGACGCCCGACCTGAAGGTGGTCGTCGCGCCGGTCGACGTCGTGCTCGCGGACGACACGCTGCTGCAGCCCGACGTGCTGATCGCGCCGCGGGAGGCGTTCACAGACATCGATTTGCCCGGGCAGCCGCTGCTGGCGATCGAGGTGCTGTCGCCATCGACGCGCAGCATCGACCTCCTGCTCAAGAAGGAGCGGCTGCAGCGCGCGGGCTGCCAGCACTACTGGGTCATCGACCCCGAGCAGCCCGCCGCCACCGCGTGGTCGCTCGTCGACGGTGTCTACCGCGAAGTGACGAGCGCCGTCGACAACGAACCGTTCGCCGTGACGTCGCCGGTCTCGGTGCGGTTCACTCCGCGCGAGCTCGCCCGGGCATAGCCGGGAGCCACGCCCTACGCGCGGATAATCGCGAGGAACGCGTCACGAACGTGCTCGAGGAGTTCCTCGCTCGACGCCTCGACGTTGAGCCGCAGCAGCGGCTCCGTGTTCGAGGGGCGCACGTTCGCCCACCACCAGTCGGTGCCGGTCTCGCTGAAGGTGAGGCCGTCGAGCTCGTCGAGCTCGACCGTCTCAAACTCCTCGCGCAGCCGCACGTTCACGGCCGGCACGTCGTCGACGGTCGAGTTGAGCTCGCCCGACGCGAAGTAGGGCGTGTGCCGTGCCGCGAGCGCCGACACGGCGTCGCCGGTCGCGCCGACCTCGGCGAGCACGTGCATCGCGGCGAGCATGCCGTTGTCGGCGCCCCAGAAATCGCGGAAGTAGTAGTGCGCCGAGTGCTCGCCGCCGAACACGGCGCCGGTGCGGGCCATCTCGGCCTTGATGAGCGAGTGGCCGACGCGCGTGCGCACGGGCGTGCCGCCGAGTGCCGTGACGGTCTCGGGCACGTGCCTCGACGTGAGCAGATTGTGGATGACGGTGGGTTCCGCCTCGCCCGCGGCATTCACTCGGGCGATCTCGCGCGCCGCGACGATCGCGCACACGGCCGAGGGCGACACGGGAGCGCCGGTCTCGTCGACGACGAAGCAGCGATCGGCGTCGCCGTCAAAGGCGAGGCCGAGGTCGGCGCCCTCCGCGACGACACGCTCCTGCAGGTCGACCAGGTTCTTCGGGTCGAGCGGGTTCGCCTCGTGGTTCGGAAAGTTCCCGTCGAGCTTGAAGTACATCGGCACGACCTCGAACGGCAGTTTCGCGAGCCCCGCCGCGCCCTCGAGCACTGCCGGCACCGTGTATCCGCCCATGCCGTTGCCCGCGTCGATGACGATCTTGAGCGGACGAATTCCCGACAGGTCGACGAGTGAACGCAGATGGGCGGCGTAGTCGGCGAGCACGTCGACCCGCTGCGGCTCGTGGGTGACCGCGACCTCGGGGATTCCCGACTCGAGGTACACGGCCGCGCGGTCACGGATCGCGCCGAGGCCCGTGTCGAGCGAGATGCCGCGAGCGCCCGCGGCCGAGATCTTGATGCCGTTGTAGCTGGCCGGGTTGTGGGATGCGGTGAACATCGCCGCGGCGGCGGCGCGGCTGCCCGAGGCGAAGTAGTTCATGTCGGTCGAGCAGAGGCCGAGGTGCACGACGCGCGCGCCGCGCGCCCGGGCGCCGGCGGCGAACGCCTCGACGAACTCGGGGCTCGAGTCGCGCATGTCGTGGCCCAGCACAAGTTCTTGGTCGGCGAGTTCGAGCTCGTCGACGGTCGCGGCACCGAGGGCAGTGACGAGTGGCGCGGTGAGGGTTTCACCGACGAGGCCGCGAATGTCGTAGTTCTTGACGACTTGGCCCAGGTCACCGCGAAGCTCAGGTTCAATCGCCGAAATCGCAGTATGCATAGGGAGCAATGTAGTCGCTCGCACCGCGCCAACCTGACTCGCGCGCCCGCTGGCCATGGAATATCCGCCCCTGGATGCAGCGTTCTCCTTGGCACGAACCACTCGATTCCTGAGGAGGATTCCATGACTTCGAACGATCGCATCGTCATTCTCGGTGGCCACGGAAAGGTAGCGCTGCTCGCGGCGCCGCGGCTCGTGGCGGCCGGATTCGCCGTCGATTCGGTGATCCGCAACCCCGACCACGCGGCCGATGTCGAGGCGGCGGGCGCGACCCCGCGCGTGCTCGACATTGAGTCGGCCTCGGTCGACGAGTTCGCCGAGTTGTTTGCTGGCGCGAAGGCGGTCGTGTTCTCGGCCGGCGCTGGCGGCGGCAGCCCCGAGCGCACGCACGCCGTCGACTTCGTCGCGGCGACCCGGTCGATGGATGCGGCCGCGAAGGCCGGTGTCTCGCGGTACGTCATGGTGTCGTACACGCGCGCCGACGCCGACCTCGACACCGTGGCCGAGAGCGACAGCTTCTTCCCGTACGTGCGCGCGAAGCACGACGCCGACGAGTACCTGCGCGCATCCGACCTCGACTTCACGATTCTCGGACCGGGAACGCTGACCCTCGATGCCGCCACCGAGCGGGTGCGGCTCGCCGACGCGTCGGGCGAGGCGCTCGAGGGCACGCTCGCCGACGACGAGAAGGTCACGTCGCGCGACAACGTCGCGGCCGTGATCGCGCACGTCGTCGCGACGGGTGCGGCCTCGCGCGAAAAGGTGAACTTCTACGACGGCGACACCCCCATCGCCACCGCCATCCGCTAGCGCTGCTGCGCAACCTTTCCGCGTATCCGCTAACTGACGGCAATTTGCGACGAATCGAGCGAAATCGTTGCGAATTGCCGTCAGGCGGCGAGAGGTGGGTTCGGATGGGCTGGCACAACAGGGGGTCGCGGATACGCAGGGTCACCGGCCACTCACCGCTCCCTATCCGCTGACTGACGGGAATATGCGACGAATCGAGCGAAATCGTTGCGAATTGCCGTCAGTTCGCGGGAAGGGCGTCAGCCGCAGGCGGCAGTCGGCAGGCGGCAGGCGGCAGCGTCAGCCGCGGACGATGGGGGCGGGCTTCACGAGCATCCAGCCCTCGGGGACGGATGTGCGGGAAGCGTGGAGCTCGCACAGGTCGTAGGCGTGGGGCTCGGCGCGAAACGCGAGGGGCCCGATCGCTGCCATGCGGTCGCGGTAGTCAAACGTGAGGGTCGACGTCGCGCGACGCGAGCACCCCACTCGGCTACAGGGACGGGAACGCATATCGCCATGCTAGCCCTCCCCCACCCGCCTCAGGGGTAGGCTGGCGGCTATGCCCAGGTCGTCGAAGCGCAATCAGGCGGCAGCCCGGCGCAGCCGAGGTTCGCGCAGCCGCCACGGCCGTCAGCTCCGTTCGAGCGCGACTGGCCCCTGGCTGCCGCAGCTCACGGGCCGCGTGCCACGGTTTCACCTGATCGTCGCCGAAACGCTCGGGTTCTTGCGGGCGATGGCGCCCGAGCAGCTCGCGCCGGTGCGCATCTACACGGCGCCGATGCCCGCCGACGACCAGCACCGCGACGGCATGGATCGCTGGCAGGTGCGCCCACCGCACGAGGTGATCCTCTTTCGGGTGCCGCTCGAGCGCCTCGCGAAGCTGTCGCTCTCAGACCCGCGCGACCAGATCCGCTACCGCGAGTACATCGAGCGCGCGGTCATCTCGGCCGTGAATGAGCTGCTCGACGGCGGCCTCACCGGCCTCGTGAGCGACGACCTGCTCGAGCCGCCGCAGTAGCGCGGCGCCCGACCAGCCAAGCTCCCGACCAGCCCACAGCCCCCGAGGCCCCTACCGCACGACCTCAACGGGCTCGGCGTCGGCGTTCCCCGGCTGCACGGGGAAGCTCGCGATCTGCCCGCCGGTCGAGTAGTTCACGGCGGCGTAGAGCCCCTCGGCGCCGAGAATCTCGATCTCGCCGGACGATTCGAGGGCGTGGCTCGCGTGCGCGGCGATCTCGACCTCGTCGCCGTCGATCGTGACGGTGCGCGCGTCGTCGCCGGTGTTCGTGAGCGTGAGCGTCGCGTTCGGCCCGTCGGGCACGGCGGCGATCACCTCGTCGCTCAGCTGCGGCGACGAGGGCTGCCAGCCGAACTCGTCGGGCTGCATCGGCGCGACGCGGCCCGACATCGCGACGGGCAGGTCCGACGACAGGCGCAGCGAGTACGTGCCGTTCGGGAGCGTCGTGATCGGATAGTCGATGACGGTGTTCGGGCGCAGCGGCAGGTCGATCTGCTCGACGGTCTCGCCCGACAGGTCGGAGATCTCGAGCACCGCCTGCGCCTCGGTGTCGTTCGGGTTGACGATGCGCACCATCGAGCCGAGGTTCGTTGGCGACGCCTCGTCGGCCTCGGCGCGTTCGTGCACGAACATGCCGGGCAGCACCTGCTCGGTTGACGGGAGGGCGGATGGTCCGACGATGTCGCTGCCCGCGGGCTCGAGCGTCTGGGTGATCGTCTCGTGCAGGTAGGCCGAGACTTCGGCGCCGGTCGAGGTCACCTGAATCGCGAGCGATGACGACTCCGGGGCGATTCCGGCGAGCGAGATCTCCTTGCGCTCCCCCGCCGCGATGACGGTCTCGGGGATCGACGGCGAGACGGTGCCGTCTTGGTTGAACACGTCGAAGTTCACGCGGGCTTCGACGTTGCCGGGGTTGACGACGTCGAGCACGAGCGTGTGGCCGACCGTGGTGTCGCCGGCGAGCAGCCACTGCGACGGGGTCGGCTGCATGCACGCGGTGGCCGCGAAGCCGCTCGCGTCGCCGCCGGTCGCCTGCAGGGTCTGCGCGGCCATTAGTTGCGTGATGCGGCCGTCGGCCGAGCCGGGCAGCGCGAGCACGCTCGGGCCCGTGCTGTCGTCGCCGTCGCCCGAGAGCGCGGTGGTTTCGGGGTCGCCGCCGATCGCGGCCGAGGTGATCTCGGGCGAGCCGACCGAGGTGATCTCGTCGGCGTTCGAGGTGACGCCGAGCTGCTGGAGCGGGCCGGGGCACACGCGCAGCTGGTCGCCGGGCGATGGCGTGACCGAGACCGGCTGGGCCGTCGCTTCGTAGCCCGGCAGGGGCATCCAGCCGAGGGCCCACGCGGATGCGCCGACGATCGCGATCGCCGCGACGGTGCCGACGGTGCGCGCCGCGACCGAGGCGGCGGTGCGGCGCCGGTGTTCCTGCGCGCGCGAGCGGGCGGCGCGGCGACGCTTCGGGCGGGTGCTGCTGGTGCGGCGCCGGCCCCGGCCGCCGCGCGCGAACGATTCGGGCGTCTGTTCGCTCGAGGCGGCCTCGCTTGCATTCGCCGCAGAGGCGGTCGCTGAGGGCGCGTCGGGGTCGAGCGGCACGTCGGTCTCGTCGGCGTCGGGCTCTGCCTCGGCCTCGGCGTCGGCAGCGTCCTCCCCTGCCTCCGCGGCATCGTCATCGTCGACGCCAGCCGCATCCTCCCCGTCGGCGGGATGCGCGTACAGCTCGAGCTCGCTCGCGGCGGGCTCGTCGCGGTCGGCATCGCCGAACGCCTCGGCATCGGCAGCATCCGCCACCTCCGCCGCAATCACGTCACGCGCGCCCCCGAGATACGCCGGGGTGTCGTTGAGTGTGTCGAGGCGCAGCGGCTCGTCGTCGGCCTCGAGCGCGGGCGCGCCGACGAGCTCGGGGTCGATGCCGAACGCCCGGTAGTCGAAGGCGTCCCGGTCGCGATTACGGGCGTCAGGCACGGGTGTCCTCCCCAGCGTCGATGTGGTCTCCCGTGGGTTGGTCGTTGTAGACCCGCACGGTTTCCTCTGAGATCGCGCCGAACTCGGTGAAGCGCTCGCGCCCGCGGTCGAGGTCGCCCCAGTGCGGGCGCCCCATCGAGCGGCTCGCGCGCACGCGCGACTCAAGGCCGCCAGTGGGCAGCGCGAGCAGGATGACAAACACGAGCACCGCGAGTTGCACGAGCAGCAGCGTGCGGCCGATCTGGTGCTGCCAGTTCGTCGTCTCGAGGGCGCCGGCGAGGTCGGGGTCGGTCGGCGTCTCGGCGGCGTTCACGACCTGGAAGAGGGTGCCGTATTCGCTCGTCGTGCCGGCCGACGAGAGGGCCTCGTTCGTCGACATCGCGGTGACGAGGCGCTGCTCGAGCACGCCGCCGCTCGACGGCGCGGGCTCGACGAGCACGAAGCCGATGCCGATCTCGTGGAGCTGCGCCGTCGGGTTCGAGGCGCCCTGCGAGAGGAACCCGACCGCGATGTTCGCGAGCCGTTCGTCGGCGCTCGTCGGCGCGAGGTTCGTGGTTTCGAGGGTCGAGAATTGGTTGAGCTTCTGGCCCGAGCCGCGAATGAGCTCGACCTTGATGGTGTCGCCATCGACCGGCGTGATCACGAGCGTGCCGAGCTGTTCGGCGGCGCGACCCTGCGCATCCACGAGCGCGGGCAGCGTGCGCCCGTTCGACGGCGCGATCTGCGAGACGCCGTTGAACTGGTTCGGCGCGACCGGCACGATGAGCGCAACGACCGCGAGCAGTGCGACGGCGGTGGCAGGGATGCGCGCGCCGCGCAGCGCGACCGCGCCGGCGAGCGACGCCATGAGCACGCCGAGGAACCCGAACGACTGCGCCGGGCCGATCCAGAGCGGCACCGTGATGCCGCCCGTCGTCGCGAACGCGAAGCCGCCAGCGACGCCCGCCGTGACGTAGCCGAGGCCCGCGACGCCGGCGCCAACGAGGGCGACGCGCCAGCCCCGCGTAAAGATGCCGATGACGGCGAGTAGCGCGAGGGGCGCCTGGAGCAGCGCGAGGACGACCCAGGGGTCCCACGTGATGCCGAGGCTCGTGAGCAGGTCGGCCCAGCCGTGGGGCGCGCTGTGCGAGAACAGCGTGGCGGCGTGCCAGCCGCGGGCGGGTTCGACGACGAGCGGCAGGCCCGGGTCGGCGAACACCGCGAACGGTCGGCCGCGGTTGAGCTGCGTGATGAGCAGCGGGAGGAACATCACGGCGGCGGGGATCGGCGTGAACACGAGCCGCACCCAGCCGCGCCCCGAGATGAGCATCGCGAGCACCCACACGATCACCATGGCGGGCAGCAGCACGGGCGAGCTCGCCGCGACGATGAGGGCGAGCAGCGAGCAGACCGCGGTGGCGGCCCACGAGCGGGCGCCGGCGATGCAGGTGAAGAACAGCCACGGCAGCGCGAGGTGCACGAGCACGCCGGTGAGGCGGCCCTCGGCGAGCGCGATGTGGAGCGGCGGCGCCGCGAGCCAAACGAGGCCCGCGAACGCGCGCAGCCAGGGGCTCCGGGTGAAGCGGGCCGCGAGGTACCAGCCGCCGACCGCCGCGAGCGGCAGGGCGAGCAGCCAGAGCACGACGACGATTTGGCTCGGGTTCCAGAAGGTCAGGGTGCCGAGCACCGCGAGCACGAGGTTGAACGGGTCGGCCACGCCGACGCCGCCGCCCGTGTCGCGCAGGCCGTAGCCGGTCGTGCCCCAGAGCTCGCCGATCGAGCCCGAGAGCGGCAGCAGCGCGCCGCCCGAGAGCGCGCTCGCGCTGAGGAGTGGGAAGTAGAGGGCAACCGCCGCGATGATCGCGACGATGAGCAGCCAGCCGCCGCCACCGGTGATGAAGTTGTAGCGATCGCGTCCCTGTTGGGCGACGGCGCGGTATTCGTCACGCCGGTTCGCGCGGAGCTTGCGCCATTCGGTCGGCGAGATGAGCAGTTGGTCGACCGACCGGAACGGTTGCTGCGTCGTCTTATGGAACTGTCGCCGCGACGACGGCACGCCGGTCTGCAGGAAGAACACGGTGAGCGCGGCGCGAATGTCGGGCAGGATGCGCCCGGGGTTCTTGCGCACGAGGTGCAGCAGGGCGCGGAGCACGACGGCGGGCAGCAGGAGCAGCCACGAGAAGAAGAATTCGACGCGGCCGGCCCACACGAGCTGCCGGTGGAGCTGCGCGGTGCGGCGGATGCGGTAGCGCTGCAGCCCGCGGGTGCGGCTGCCGTACTTCGACGTGCCGGAGGCCTCCTCGGCGAGCGATTCCACGCGCGCCCGGGGCGTGAGCAGCACGCGCCCGCCCGAGAGCCACGTGCGCACCGAGTAGTCGAGGCCGTCGTCGACGGCCGGGAGGCCGCGGTCGAAGCCGTCGAGTCGATCCCACGTGTCGCGCTTCGTGAGCATGCCGCCGGCACCGACGCCGAGCACGTCGCTGAGGTGCTCGAACTGCCCCTGGTCGAGCGAGTCTTGGTGCAGACGCACCGAGACCCCCGAGTGGGTGACCGACTCGCCGTATTCGACGAGCACGGCCGGGTCGTCGGCCCGCACGATCTTCGGGCCCGTCACCTCGAGTGAGGGGTTGCGCTCGGTCGTGTCGAGCAGTTCTTCGAGCGCGTCGAGGTCGGGGGTGTTGTCGGCCGAGAGCAGCCAGAGCCAGTCGTTCGGGGTCTCCCCCTCGGTGCCGAACTCTTCGATGCGGGCGGCGTCGCCCTCGT
This sequence comes from [Zimmermannella] faecalis ATCC 13722, assembly GCF_000381765.1. GTDB lineage: Bacteria > Actinomycetota > Actinomycetes > Actinomycetales > Microbacteriaceae > Gulosibacter > Gulosibacter faecalis. The sequence continues at coordinate 77,049 of NZ_KB907083.1, forward strand.
CGATTTCGGCGAGCTTGTCGACCGCGGCGCGCACCGCCTCGCCGAACGAGGTGGTTTCGGGCACCGTGACGAGCAGGTCTGGGGCGGTCGCCCGCATCACCTGCTCAGTGTCGTCGCGCGACTCGATACAGACGAGCACGCGTCGCTCGGGCGCTCGGGTTTGCTCCTCGATCGCGGGGAGGGTTCGAGCGAGCGCCTCGGCGGCGTTCTGCGCCACGACGATGGCCGTTACTCTTGGTCGCATTTGTCGAATGCTAGGTGCCTGTCACCCGGCCCTGGGGATTCCCCTCGGCAAGCCAAGAAATGGCGTGCACCCGGCCGGAAAGATGAGGGGTCTCCGGCAGAGCGTGGGTGGCTGCCGGAGACCTCCGATTCAATGGGTTAGGCCTGTTTGCGGAGCTTGCGGCGCTCGCGCTCGGAGAGCCCGCCCCAGATGCCGAATCGTTCGTCGCGCTCCAGCGCGTACTCGAGGCACTGTGCGCGCACCTCGCACGACTGGCAGATCATCTTCGCGTCGCGGGTAGAGCCGCCCTTCTCGGGGAAGAACGCCTCGGGGTCGGTCTGCGCGCAGAGCGCGTCAGCCTGCCACGCGAGCGGATTGTCGTCGCCGAGCTGATTGCCAGTACCGGGTACCCCCAGTTCCAGCGGATCGACGTACCAGTTCTCAGGAACCGGCCTGATCATCTTTGCCATAACACGTCTCCCACGCTTTTCCTCGAGCGACTTGCCCGAGCCACCGACTTAATTACACCGTTGTCATTCACCCTGAGTCAAGTGGGAGCGACCCGAAAGCCTAAGCCATCACTTGAGACATCGGCGGCACTGCATTGCGGCGTGTCGCGCACGGCGGCGCTGATCTCGAGGGGCAGCCCCGGCGTCGCGCGATACCGCGCGGGACACGCTATGCCTGGGAATCCTCTGCACGCCCCGCGCCCGCGTGTTCGCGCGGCGCCGCAGATGCAGCGGGCTCAGCAGACTCGGCCGGCGCAGCGGGCTCAGCCGCCACGGCGTACGGATTGATCGTCGCGAGCAGCACGTCGCCGCGGCCGCGCAGGCGCACGCTCCCCTCGTCGGGGGTGACGTAGACGGCGTCGCCGCGGCCGAGCAGCTTGCTCTCGCCCGAGCCGGCGCCCTCGAGCCGCACCGAGCCCGCGACGCACAGGGCGATGCCGGGGCCGGCGCACACGAGTTCGTCGTCGAGCCCCTCGGCGTGTGCGCGCTGCAGCATAAAGTCGGGCTCGCTCGGTACGAACGCCGCGATGTTGCCGCGCACGCCCGGCGCGAGCACGGGCGGCGGCGTCGGCGCGACGTCGAGGATGCGCAGCAGCTCGGGCACGTCGACGTGCTTCACCGTAAGCCCGCCGCGCAGCACGTTGTCGCTCGCGGCCATGACCTCGATGCCGAGGCCCTCGAGGTAGGCGTGCAGCACGCCCGCGCGAACGTAGAGCGCCTCGCCGCGGTGCAGCACGACGTGGTTCATGAGCAGGGCCGTGAGCGCGCTCGCATCGCCGGGGAACTCGGCCCGGATGCGCGCGAGGTTCCGCTGCTCGCGGGCATACTCCTCTGTTTCCTGCGCGCTCCACGCGTCGAGGGCGTCGGCGGCTCGTGCCGCGGGCTCGCCTGACGTGAGGATCCACTCGAGCAGGTCGCGCATCCCCGCCTCGGAGTCGGCGGCGGCGACGCGCGTGACGAACGGTTCGAGCGCGGCGCGACCGCGCGCATCCGCCGCCTCGACGATCGAGTCGACGAGGTCGCGCACCTCGGTCGGTTCGCGGAAGCCCGCGAGCGCGGACATCGTCTCGCTCAGCGCGACGAGCAGCTCGGGCTTGTGCAGGGCGTCGCGGTAGTTGCGGTGCGGTGCGTCAATCGGCACGCCGGCCGCGTTCTCGGCCGCGAAGCCCGCGCGGGCTTCGGCGAGGTTCGGATGCACCTGGAGCGACAGCGGCTTCGCGGCGGCGAGAACCTTGAGCAGGTAGGGCAGCCGCGGCGGGCCCGCGTGCACGCCAAGCGCGCGTTCCCCCAGGGCGAGGTCGGGCTCGGCCGCGACCCAGTCGCGCAGGGTCGCAACCCCGCCGGTGAGCTCGGGGCTCGCGACGCGCGTCGGCGAGCCGTCGTGCGTGCCGAACCACAGCTCAGCCTGGCGCGGCGCGCCGCGTTCGGGTTCGGTGAGTGCGCCGCCGGTGCCCAGCAGGTCGCTGATCGCACCTTCGGCGCCCCAGGCATACCGCATCGGGGTGTTCTCGAGAGGAACAAACATCACCCCGAGGGTACCCCGTTCGGGTGCGCTGAGCCTCGACCCGCGGGCTGATCTCGCGGCGGTCGCACGGGGCCGAAACCAACTGCGTGCGAGAATTGCCCGCATGCATGCGTCCCCTTCGTCCGTCGATGCGTCAGGCATCGGTTCGAAGTTGCTGGCGCGACTGCGGCTGCCAGATGGCCAGCCGTACTCGAAGGCGATGCTGCTCACCGTCGCGGCGCTCGTCGTCGCGTTCGCGGGCGACATGTTCCGCTACACGATCGGTTGGACCGGCTACGGCATCATCGTCGGCGCGATCGTCGTGCTCTCGATCGTCGTGCTCGTGCGCCGCAAGCCGCTGCTGCGGCTGCGCCACCTGCCGACGATGTTCCTCTTCTTTACCGGCTGGTGCCTCGCGACGCTCGTGTGGTCGGAATACCGCCTCGAGACCGCCGTCGGCTCGGCCGTGCAGCTCCTCACGGCGCTCGTCGGCCTCACGATGGCGGTGTCGCTCACCCGCATGCAGCTGCTACGCACGCTCGGGTCGGCGATGCGGTGGCTCGTCTACCTCTCGCTCGCGTTTGAGCTGTTCGCGGCGATCTTCATGCCGTGGGGCGTGCTCCCGCCGACGTACACCCGCCCCGGCGTGCTCGAGAGCCTGCTCGGCACCCCCGACCTGCCGCATCCCCTCCCCGGCGGCTTCTACTGGACCCACTCGGAGCTGTTCGTCGGCGGGCCACTCCAGGGCGTCATGGGCAACCGCAACCTGCTCGCGATGGTCGCGCTCATCGCGCTCATCGTCACGATCATCGAGCTGCTCGACCGCATGGTGCGGCTCTGGTACGCGCTCGTCGCGGGTGCCGCGGCCGTGCTGACGATTCTCCTCACCGACTCGGCGACGATCTACGTCGCGGCCGCGTTCGTTGCGCTCGGCGCGGCGCTCGTGCTCGTGGGCCGGCGCATCCATCGGCGAATGCGCTGGGTGCTCTACTGCGTCGTGGGCGCGTGCCTCATCGCGGGCGGAACGCTCGTGGTCATCTACAACGACCAGGTCTTCGCGCTCATGAACCGCTCGTCGGACATGTCAGGTCGCGGGTCGATCTGGCGCGCGGTCATCGCGCTCGGCAGCGAGTCGCCGGTGCTCGGGCACGGCTGGGTCAGCTATTGGGCGCCGTGGCTGCCGCAGTTCCACAGCCTCGCGGTGGTCGAGGGCATGCCGTACCACCAGGCCCACAACGCCTTCCTCGACACCTGGATGCAGACCGGCTTCATCGGCCTCGCGCTGTTCGCGGGCCTCGTGTTCTCGACCCTCGTGCGCACCTGGTGGATCGCGATCGACATTCCCGACGCCCCGCGCATCGAGTCGCGCCGGGTCGGCGGCCGGGCGCACGTCGCGGCGGCGACCGCGGCCCCGTTCCTCGTAATGGTCGCGCTCGTCGTGCAGGCAATGACCGAGTCGCGGCTGCTCGTCGAGGGCGGCTGGCTGCTGCTGTGCTACTTCGCGATCTACGCGAAGCTGCGCATCCAAGACCCGGCGATCCTCCCCCGCCGCAGCCTCACGACGAAGACCGGCCCGGTTCGCGTCGTGCTGGATACGCGCCTGTAGTTCTCGGGGCTGCTTCCCTGGTGCGCGAGGAGCCGCCGGGCTCTCCGCGTGCGGACGTAACGCGCCCCGTGCCCACGCGGTCATCGTTCGGCGCGCCGACGCGGTCAAGCGCACCGTGGAAACGGCGTTGCCCCGCCCGAACGAGTCGGGCGGGGCAACGCGCGGAGTGAGGATGCGGTGGACTACACGTCGCGCATCCGGTCGCGGCGGGCGACGAGGATTAGCCCGAGGCCGACGGCCACACCGAGTGCCACGATCAGGACGATCGGGGTCGCGCTCGCGGGGCCGGTCACGGCGAGCGCCGAGCCGTCGGCGGCCTCGTCATTGTCGGCGGGCGGGATCACCGTGAGGGGCGCCTGCCCGGCGTCGTCGGCCGCATCGGCCGTCGTCGCAGTCTCACTCGGCGTCGGCGACGGGGTCGCCGCCGGTGCCGCGCTGTCGTCAGACGCCACGGGGTCGTCGCCCTGGTCTGCGTCGTCGGCCGGCTGGGCCGCCGGGTCGGTCGCGATCGCGGCCGTGACCGAGATCGAGGTCCAGCCCACAACCTCACCGTTCACGTCGTAGAACGCGAGGTGGTGGTCGCCGGCCGCGAGGTCGGCGGGCAGCTGCACCGCGACGGTGCCGTCGTCGGCAACCGTGACCTTGCCGATCGTCTGCGGCGTCGAGAACACCATGGCGGTGACCTCGGTGCCCGCGTGCTCGGTACCGACCGTTGCGGTGACGGTGTCACCGGCCGCGTACTGCGAGTCGAGCGTCCACACACCGTTGGCGTTCGCCTCGGTGAGGTCGTCCGCGCTCGGTGCTTGCGTCTGCGTAGGCGCCGCCGTCTCGGTCTGCTTCGGCGTCTCGGTCGGCGTCGGCGTTGCGGTCGGCTTGACCGTCTCGCGCGGCGGAATCACCGTGAGCGGCGCCTTCGGCGTCGAGGTCGGCTTCGGCGTGGCCGTCGCCGTGGGCTTCGGGGTTGCCGTGGGCTTCGGGGTCGCGGTCGCGGTCGGCTTCGGGGTCGCCGTCGGCTTCTGCGTTGCCGTCGCGGTCGGCTTGGGCGTCGCCGTGGCCGTCGGCTTCGGCGTCGCCGTTGCTGTCGGTTTCGGCGTCGCAGTTGCCGTGGGCTTTGGCGTTGCCGTCGCGGTCGGCTTCGGCGTTGCCGTCGCGGTCGGCTTCGGCGTTGCCGTCGCGGTCGGCTTCGGCGTTGCCGTCGCAGTGGGCTTCGGCGTCGCCGTTGCCGTGGGCTTCGGCGTCGCGGTCGCAGTCGGCTTCGGAGTCGCAGTCGCCGTCGGCTTCGGCGTCGCCGTGGCCGTCGGCTTGGGCGTCGCAGTTGCGGTGGGCGTCGGCGTGGCGGTCGGGGTCGGCGTCGCCGCCGCCTTGACCGTCACGGTCTTCGTGAGGGCCTTGTGGCTCCCGCTCCCAACGTTGATGGCGTAGATCGTCACTTGATGCGTGCCCGGCGTGAGCTTGCCCGTCGTGTACGAGAAGCCGACGTTGTCGGTTTCAAGCTCCGGGTAGGCCTTGTTCACGTCGGGGCGCGCGAGGTCGGCAGCGATCGACTTGTAGGGCTTGCCGTCGATGTAGACGTGCACGCGAATCGACGACTCGGGGCTGTCAGCGTCGAACGCCCATCCCTTCACCGTCACCTTCTGGGTGTCGCTCACGGTGGCCGACTCGAAGTTCGCCTTCGGGTTGTTCACCGGCTCCGTGGCGGGCTTGTCATCGCTGACGGGTGCGGTTGGCGAACCGAACCAGTCGGTCCACAGGCGCCAGAAATTGCGGTTGCCGTACGCCGAGCAGCTGTCACCGGTGCCGTAGAGGTTGTTCAGCGCAGCCTGGTTCGGGGTGTAGGGCGTGTAGATGTAGAGGGCCGCGGTGGCCTGGTTCTTGATGTACACGCTCTTCGTGCCGCACGAGGCGCTCGGGTTGTAGAGGATGTTGTTCGTTCGGCCCGCGACGTAGTTCCACGAGTTCGGCGACTGGGCGTACCGCTGGTACTGCGCGGCCGAGTTGTAGACCTGGTTGAAGAACCCACCGTATTCGGGCGCGCACCAGCCGGGTCGCGAGGGGTCGTCTGGGCAGTAGTAGCCCATCGCACGGTCATAGCGCCACGCGGCGGGGTTCGAGATGGTGACGAGCGAGGTCTCCTTCTCGAGCAGCACGAGCAGCGTCTTCTGCGAGATGTTGCAGGCCTTAGCGACCTTGTAGATGACCTCGGCAGCGGTCTCGTTCGCCTTGCCGGTGTAGGCGTCACAGCGTGAGGTTGCCTCCATCGAGGGCGTCGTCACCCGGTACGACTTGAGGCAGTTCGTGGTGCAGTTCGCGCCCTTCGCGGTGAGGAAGTCCTGCACCTCGCTCGCCGTCATCGCGTTGTCGTTGTAGAACTGCGCGTCCGACACGATGTAGCCCGGGTCGAAGTCGGCAGCGTTCGCGGCCTCGGCCTGCTGCGCGGCGCCGACCCCGAGCACGATGCCCGAGACGGCGAGCGCAGTAGCTGCGGCCGCTGCGAGGAATTTCGTGAGGCGCTTCACTAGCCGGCCTCCGCCACGGTCTCAGCCGACTGGCCCCAGACGCCGTCGCCCTCGAAGGTGAGGGTGACCGTCCAGTCGCTGCCCGAAACGCCCGAGATCGTGAGGGGCGGGCAGATGGTCGACTGCGCGTCGGGTACGGCGGCGATCTCACCGGTGAGCTCGGTGCCGTCGGCGCTCACGGCGGTCGCCGTGCAGGTGCCCTCGCCGATGTAGCCGGTGATGGTGCCGCGCACCTCGATGGTGCCGGCCGACTCGTCGAGGTAGGCGCTGTTCACGGTCAGCGGGAACTCGTCACCCTCGGGCGTCGCCTCGGGCTCCTCGGTCGCAGTGGCGGTGGGCTCGGTCGTCTCCTCGACCGGCTCGGTCGCGACCGGGGCCTCGGTGGGCGCCGCGGTCGATTCCGTGGGCGAGGCGACGGTCGCGCCGGGGGTCGTGGGCGTCGTGCAGCCGACCAGGATGAGCCCGGCGGCCGTGAGCGACATCGCCCCGGTCAAGATCGGCGCGAGGCGCCGGCGTTGAAGCGTGTTGTCCAACATTTTCTCCTCCTCGGCGTGTCGTCACGTGAGTTAACGACTTTCACAGTATTCACACCGGTCACGATTGTCACGCAAAACTGGGAGATTACGCAAAGAATTCGGCGCGTCCTCGGCGTGTCGTCCTCGAATCGGGAGTTTCGGGCGTAAAAGCGGCGGGGCCGGGGAGATCTCCCCGGCCCCGCCGAACATGGCGATCGCGCGATGGCGTTACAGCAGCGCCCCGCGAAGCGCCTTGAGGTAGGTCGAACCCCAGCGCACCGTCGGCTCGAGCACGGCACCCTCGGCCCACTCGTTCCACGCGTTCACAATCACGACGCGATGCTCGGCATCGCGGTCAGCGACCGCCTCGACACAGGCGCGCATCCATCGCCGGAAGGTGTAGGGATTCGCCCCGACCCACGCGTGCGGCTCCCACTGGCGCCGTGCGGTGTTGTCGAACCCGACCATTGCCCCCGGGAAGTCGGTCTCTGGCAGCGATGTGCGCAGTCGTTCGATACCGGCGTCGCACATGCCTCGGTAGCTGAACAGGCCGCCGCGGAAGTGGCTCGAAACCCCGAGCCCGTCGTGCGACACCGCGATGTAGTTGTGGTTGTGCGGCGGGAACGCGAGGGCGCCCTGAATGCCCGCCTCGAGGTACGACCGGTTGAGGCCGTCGAAGTTCGCCCCAACATCGACCGACATGAGGTGCAGCTCCCCCGCGCCCGCCTCGCGGGCACGACGGCGCCACTCCTGCACCACCTTCGGGTAGTCGGGCAGCTGCGCGATTCGGTAGACGGCGACGACGGCCGCACCGTCGACGCGCACGTACCGGTCGTCGAGCAGCAGCGGCATGATGTCGTCGATGAAGTCCTCAGCCGGAACCTTGTCGTACTCCTGCGCGATGAGCACGTTCGCGGTGTCGCCATCCCAGCGGCGGGTCCAGTTCTCGTTCGCCCACATGATGCAGAACGGCTGGTCGAGGTCAGACTCGAGCAAGCGCTGAATCGGCATCTCCATGAGCTTGTGCCCCGAGAACCAGTAGTAGTAGTACATGAACGACTCGACGCCGTGCGCCTTCGCGAGCTCGGTCTGCCGCTCGCGCACCGCATCCCGGTTGAGGTCGTAGTACCCGAGCTCACCCGGCAGCAGTGGCTGCGGCTGTCCGAAGTACACGGGCTTCGCCTTGGTCACGTTGGTCCACTCGGTGAAGCCCTTGCCCCACCACGCATCGTTCTCGGGGAACGCGTGGAACTGCGGCAGGTAGAACGCCATCGCGTGCGCCCGCAGCGCCGGCTCGGCGAGGCGGCGCGCAAGCTCCTCGCCGCCGTAGCGCGCATCCACCGGCAGGTCGGGGCGCTCGACGATCGAGTAGCCCGCCTCAATGCCGAGGATGCCAATGATGCGTTCGATTGCGTGCGCCGTCGTGCCGTCGATCTGACCGGCCTCGGTCTCGAAGTCGGGCTCGTCGAGCATGAGCGAGCGCAGCCCCTGCAGGATGAATCCCCGGATCCAGTAGATCGAGCCCGAGGGGAACTCGAGGTCGTCGGGGTTGAAGTCGTAGCGCAGCCGGCGCAGGAGCTCACGCACGTGGCCGAGGTCGCCGCCCCACTGGTCGGCACGCGCGATCGAGTCCTTCGAGGTCACGACGCCGACCTTCGGGTTCGTGAGCATCGTCGAGAGGATCTCGTTGACGTTCTCGGTCGTGCCGAGCAGGTCGCGGTAGAAGCCTTCCTTCCACTCGTCGCCCGAGCCCGAGAGCGTCGCGTGTTCCTCGCGCCAGGCGCTCTTCTTCGTGTGCACCTTGAGCACGATGTCGTAGCCGTCGAGGTACCCGGCGTTCACGACCTGAATGAGGGGCCAGATGTCGCGGCCGTGGTTGGCCACGGGCAGGATGCGCAGGTTGCGGGCGCCGCTCGCCGCGAGCGCCGCCTCGTCGAGTTCTTCGCCCGACGCGTTCGTGACGATGAGGTCGAACGGCACTTCGATGTTCCGCAGTTGCTCGGCAAGCTCGGAAACGAGGTCGGTGTAGTAGACGTGCAGGTGCACGCCGACGGCTGCGGGCTGCTCGAACGGCGGAAAATCAACGCGCCACTTCGACGGGAACCCGACGAAGTGCGCGCCCTCGTACCGTTCCACCCAGCTCTTGAATTCGACCCCGCCGGGCGCCCCGCCCGAGGCAATGCTCCTCCCAGCGATGACGTCGCCCAGCAGCTGCCGCCCGCGGATGACGCGGCGCTTCACGCCCTCTTTGGTGATTCGTCGCATTCGACTCGTTGTTCCTTACTCTGTCGCGAATCGGCTAGAGCCAATTCTCGATGTCAATGTGGAATTCCTTGCGCAGCCGCTCGGGGATGCGCTCGCCCTCGGCGACGACCGACGGCGAGGTGATGAGCTCGCGCTTGAGGAACGGCACACCGGCTCGAAGCACGTCGCCCCAGGCCGTGATCATGGGGTTGAGCTGCGCGTCGCCGACGAGCTGCGGCTCGAGGTACGCGGCGGCGACGAAGCCCTCGTTGTACATCCGCCGCGAAAGCCCATATTCGTAGCGCCGAATGATGTCGGCCTTCGTGGGCTCGACTCGCACCGATGCCCAGAAGTCCCGGAACGTCCGCGAGCGCAGCACCGACGGCGTGTAGCCGATGAAGTAGCTCTGGAGGTGGCTGCCCATCTGATGGTTGCGCACGAGGCCCCACAGATCGCCCCGATCGGCCTCGAAGTCGTCAAGCACGCCGTCGATCGACCCAAAGGGGCCGAGCAGCGAGTCGTTCACCTGGAGCACACGGTTGGCTTCGAATACCTGCGGCTGGCTGAGGAACGCGGCGGCCCAGCTGCCGAAGTCGTACCCGATATTTGGCTTGCGCAGGATCGCCGCGGGTTGCGGCAGTGGCTCGCGGAAGTCGAGGGGAGCCGGGTCGCTGCAGGCGCTCGAGATGAGCACGAAGTAGCCGCGCTCCATGACCGCGCGCACGAGTGCCTCAAACGAGGGCGAGACGCGCGAGTCGAGTGCCCAGTGCGCGATCACGGCCACGCGGTCGGGATGCTCGGGCACTCGCGTTTCGGTCTCCCACCGCAGTTGCGGACGGAGCGTTTCGTAGAAGACGCTGCGCACGCGGGCTAGCCTCGGCCCCGGCGCATCGCAGCGCGCAGCGGCACGGTGACCTGCCACGAGCGCGAGTTGCGCAGATCCTGCACCTGCTGAGCGAAGTGCGCGGCGCTCGCCTGCTCGGCGGCGACGCGGCGCTCCAGGGTGCTCACTCGACGCTCGAGCTCGGTGATGGTGAGCCGGGCCGCCTGCAGCTCGCCGCGAAGACGCTCGGTTTCTGCTTCTTGGGTAGACACCTGTACTGTCACTCTCTCTCGGGCATGCGTGGCCACAAGTTTACGAGCACACGCCTCGGTAGACTCGCAGTCAGCGTGCGCGACATCATCGCGTCAATCGAAAACGAAACTTCTATGGATCAATTTGATGAGGCGCAGCAGGCCACGATCGAGCGGAATGCTCGCCTGGCCGCGCTGCCACTGAAACCCACCGGTGCGCAAGGCAAGCTGTTCGCCGGATTCGCGCATTCGGTCGGGCAGATCTGGCAGCGCCGCGAAATGCTCGGCCTGCTCGTCGCCCGCGAGATCAAGGCGCGGTATAAGGATTCGGCGCTCGGCTTCCTCTGGGGCCTCGTTCGGCCCCTGACGCAGCTGCTCGTGTACTACCTCGTGCTCGGGCACTTCCTCGGTGCCGCACGGTCGATCCCCGAGTTCGCGGTGTTTATCTTCTCGGGCCTCACGATCTACGGCCTCGCGAGCGAGATGCTCATGCTCATGACCGGCTCGATCGTTGGCAATTCGGGCCTCGTGAAGAAGGTCTACCTGCCACGCGAGATTTTCCCGCTCGCGGGCATCGGCTCGGCATTCTTCAACTTCGCGCTGCAGCTCATCGTGCTGCTCGCGGCCTGCCTGCTCACCGGCACCTTCCTGTTCGGCTGGCAGCTGCTCTACGCCCTCGCCGCCGTCGCCATCGTCGTGATCTACACGCTCGCGATCGGCCTCGCACTGTCGGCGATGAACGTGTACCTGCGCGACGTGCAGTACCTCGTCGAGGTCGTCGTCATGCTCATGATGTGGGCCTCCCCCATCGTCTACTCGTGGACGTTCGTCGGCACCGCGTTCGGCGAGTTTGGCTGGCCGCAGTGGCTCGTCGAGGTGTACGTGAACAACCCCCTCACGCTCGCCGTCATCGGATTCCAGGCGGCATTCTGGGAGCCGGGCCTCCCGCTTCCGGCCGCGGGCCAAGACCCGACGTTCGTGCATCCCGAGAACTTCGAGCTGCGGATGCTCATCGCCGGCGTGATCGGCCTCGTGCTCGTCTTCATCGCGCAGCGCATCTTCGCGCGCCTGCAGGGCAACTTCGCCCAGGAGCTGTAATGACCATCGAGAACACCATGCAAGACAGCCCGACCGTGATCGCCGTCAAGGAAGTGTCGAAGCGCTTCGTCATTCACCAAGACAAGTCGATCAAAGACCGGGTGCTGCACCCGCGCCGCACGCGGGAACACGCCGAAGACTTCTGGGCGCTTCGCAACGTCTCGATCGACATCAAGTCGGGGAACACGATCGGCCTCATTGGCCCGAACGGTTCGGGCAAGTCGACGCTGCTGAAGATCATCGGCGGAATCCTCGCCCCCTCCGACGGCGAAGTGCTCCACCGGGGCCGCATCGCCGCCCTCCTCGAGCTCGGCGCTGGGTTCCACCAGGACCTCACGGGCCGCGAGAACATCTACCTCAACGCGTCGATTCTCGGCCTCTCGAAGGAGCAGACCGACGAGTACTTCGACGAAATCGTCGCGTTCTCGGGCATCGAGCAGTTCATCGATACCCAGGTGAAGTTCTACTCGTCGGGCATGTACGTGCGCCTCGCGTTCGCCGTCGCGGTGCACGTCGACCCCGACATTCTGCTCGTCGACGAGGTGCTCGCAGTGGGTGACGAGGCGTTCCAGCAGAAGTGCCTCGACAAGATCCGCTCGTTCCAAGAGGAGGGGCGCACCATCATCATGGTGACGCACACCCTCTCGCAGATCACCGAGTTCTGCACCCGCGCACTCGTACTCGGCCACGGCAATGTCGTGTTTGATGGCGCCCCCGAGGAGGCCGTCGAGATTCTCCGCTCGGGCTTTGAGAGCCTCGGCGAGGCCGACAAGATCAAGGAGCGGCTCGCCCGCGAACGTCGCCTCGACGAGGCCGATGCGGCCCGACAGCGCCTGGGCCAGATCACCGCGATCCGCGCGGTGCTCCCGGGCGACGAGCTGCGCCCCGGCGATGACCTCCATGTCGAGGTCGACCTCGACGTGGCGGCCGACATTCCGAACTGGAACCTGGGCCTCACGGTGACGAACGCGATCCAGCAGATGGCGCTCATGACGAGCGCTCGGCGCGCGGGCCTTGCGGGGACGACCCTGCCGGCGGGCCAGCACACCCTGAAGTTCGCGCTCCCGAACATGACGCTGCCCCACCAGGAGTACACCCTCACCGCGGCCCTGTACGACGCGAGCGACGCGGAAATCTCGCGTGTCGATAACGCCGCCTCGTTCGTCGCGGCGAGTGACGATCGCAGCACCGGCCTCATGTACACCCCGGCAACCGCATCCATTGACTAGGAGGCCGCCCATGCGTCCCGACCCCATCATCATGACCCTCATGGTGCGTGACGAGGCCGACATCATCGCGGCCATGCTCGAGCACCACCTCGCGCAGGGGATCGACCGCATCATCGTCACCGACAACGCGTCGGTCGATGGCACGCGCGAGATCCTCGCCGAGTACGAGGCGGCGGGCGCGATCGAGCTGCACGACGACCCACGGCACGAAAAGCAGCAGTCGGAAGTCGTCACCCACATGGCGCGTCGCGCTTACGAGGAATACGGCGCGGCGTGGGTCATCAACGCCGATGCCGACGAGTTCTGGGTCGCCGACTCGGGCCGCACGGTCGCCGAAGCCCTGCGCGGCCTTGGCGACGACGTCGTGAGCTTCACGGCGCCGGTGCGGAACATGTTCGGCACCCCGCTCGCCGCGGGCTCCGCAGTGAAGGGGCACGTATGGCGCGACGAGCGCGACCTCGCTGAGCTGAACGCCGTGGGGCTCCACGACCACCCGACGGCCGACTGCGTGCACCGCGGCGCGGCCGACGTCGAGGTCGCGCAGGGCAACCACTTCACGAACCTGCCGCTCACCCCGGCCACCGAGATTCCGGCGACGTCTCGCCTCACGGTGCTCCACTACCCGTACCGCACCTGGAACCAGTACCGGCACCGCGTCGAGTTGACCGCCGAGGGCTACCGCAACTCCGACAAGACGCCATCGCCGCGCCACCACGTCATGCGCGACGCGACCTGGCTCGAGGCGGGCGACCTCCTGCCCTTCCACGTCGCCCGACACCCCGATCTCGAGGCCGAGTCGGCCCCGGCGGGCTTCGCCCTCGACACCCGCGTGCGCGACGCCGTTGCGGCACTTGCCGAAGACGGCGCCCTGCTGCCCGACCGCCTCGCCGAGGCGCTCGCGGAGCCCGTCGCCCTCGAGCACGTGGCTGAGGCTCGCGATCGCTTCGCGACGATTGGCTCGTACGTCGTCGAGGCGGCTGCGGCCCGCGCCGACGAGAAGTATCAGCAGCACGAGTTCTTCGTGCAGCTCGGCGCCCGAGAGGCGGCCGACGAAGCGCTCACCGCGACGCGAGCCGAGCTCGAGCGGGTCGCCGCGGAGCGCGACTCCCTCGCCGCCCGCCTGCGCAACGCGAACGCGACCATCGACGACCTCAATGCGTACGTCGCGCGCTTCTCGAGCCACCCCGTCACGAAGGCCGCGATGCTCGCGTTCACGCCGGCTCGGGGCCAGCGCCGGCACACGCTCGGCCGAATTCGCGACCTCGCGCTCGCACCAGTGCGACGGGTCAAGGGGATGCTCCGAAAGGGTCGCTGACAGCGCTCCCGTGGCTCGGCAACGGCGCCGAACCTCACGCCACTGGCCAAGAGACGATAGAATCGTGAGTTTGTGCAGCAATCGACCCCTTCGAGCGAAAGCAGCAACATCACGTCTCGTTCAGCCACCAGCACGCCATCGTCCGGACGATCCGGCTCGATGAGATCGACGCCGAAGACCTCGGGCTACATCCCCGAGGTGCAGGGAGTGCGCACGGTCGCGCTCCTGCTCGTCGCGGTTTTCCACATCTGGTTCGGCCGGGTCTCGGGTGGCGTCGACATCTTCCTGCTCGTGTCGTCGTACCTCATGACGCGATCACTCGTGGCGAAGGCCGAGGCGGGCTCGATCACGCAGCCGGTCGTCTTTCTTATTCGCAAGTTCTCGCGGTTGCTCCCCGCGACGGCGATCGCGATCATGGTCATCCTCATCGGCGTCTTCGTCTTCATGCCGGCCGACACGTGGCGCGGGGCCGCCGGCGATGCCCTCGGCTCGCTCGGTTACTTCGAGAACTTCCGCCTGCAGGCGGCGGCCGTCGACTACTTCAACGCCGACCACTCGACGGCGAGCCCGTTCCAGCACTTCTGGTCGCTCTCGATTCAGGGGCAGGTGTTCGTCATCTGGGCGATCCTCCACTGCCTCGGCGACCTCGCCGCCCGCGCGCTCAAGATTCCGCCTCGCCGACTCTTTTTCATCGCGTTCTCGTTGATCACGGTCGCGTCGTTCGCGTACTCGGTCTACCTCACCTCGACGACGCAGACCATCGCCTACTTCGACACGTGGGCACGCCTGTGGGAGTTTGGTGCAGGGTCGCTGCTCGCCGTCGTGCAGCCGTGGCTGCGCCCCGCGCGGTGGTTCCGCATTGGCGCGAGCTGGTTCGGCTTCGTCGGTATGGTGACCTGCGGCTTCGTGCTTCCCGTCGAGTCGAGCTTCCCCGGTGTCGCCGCCCTCTGGCCGGTACTGAGCGCCGCCCTGATCATCGTGTCGGCAGGTGAGCCGACCCGGTTTGGCGCCGACAGCATCCTCGCCCGCGGGGTGCTCAACAAGCTCGGCGAGTACACCTACGCGCTCTACCTCACCCACTGGCCAGTGCTCGTCATCGCGCTGTGGGTTTCCGGTCGGTCACACGCGGGCTTCTGGCTCGGGCTGCTCATCCTCATCATCTCGGGCGCGCTGGCGGTCGCAATTACCCGCCTCGTCGACCTCCCGAGCCAGAAGTGGGTCAACCGGCCGCCGCGGCGCCAGCTGGAGCCTCGCGCCAGAACTCGCCGCCTCACGTCCCGCGCCGCCGTCACGATCATCCTCAGCGCCGTCATCGCGCTCGTGCCGGCCGTGACACTGCAGCAGATTCAGCGCGCACAGAGCACCACCGACCTCGCCGCCCTCGACGAGCTCGACTACTCGACGATTGGCGCGAATAACCCCGGCCTCGTGACCGAGGGCGACCCGGTTCCCGCCTGGAGCGTCGCGCAGGATGACTGGACCTCCCTCGGCGCGGACTGCGCCGAAGACGATCCGTACAACGCGGGCCTCTGCTACGAGATCCCGCCCGTCAGCGGCGGCGAGGCCGAGCGAAATGTCCTGGTGCTTGGCAGCTCGCACGCCACCCAGTTCAGCGCCTCAGTGCTCGAGAGCGTGAATCGGAACCCGGAGTGGGGGTTCCGGGCGCAGGTTGCTCCCGCGTGTTACTTCCACATTCGCGAGAACATCGGCGAGGCGTGCGCCGACATGTGGGAGCAGGCGACGAGCTACATCGACGAGCAGCAACCCGACCTCGTCGTACTCTTCGGCAGCCTCTCGCAGACCGAGGGCAATGAAACGATGGATGAGCTGGTCGGCTGGATCGCCGAGCGCAAGGCGGCCTCCCCCGACACGACGATCGCGGTGCTGCGCGACAATCCCCGCATCGGGTTCTCAATGTCGGAGTGCGCGCAGCAGCACGGCGTCGACTCGAGCGAGTGCACCTACACCGTGCCCGACCCGCCCAGTGATGGATACATCGCCTCGATCGAGGAGGCAGGCGGCACCTGGGTCGACCTCACGCAGTCGATCTGCCCCGAGGGCGTGTGCCGACCGGTCGTCGGTGGGGTCGTCACCTACCTCGACGACAACCACATGACGCAGACGTTCATTCGCACGCTCGCCGGACCGTTCTCAGAGTCGATCCGCGAGGATGCCGACTGGTGGCCGGCCGACCCGTACGAGGGCGCCTACGAGGACCGTGCGGGCGACGGCGACGTCGTCGAAGACCTCAATAGTTAAGCGCGTGGCCCGGCCGCAGGATGCGGCCGGGCCACGCGCCAGCTCCACTCGCCCCAGCACCGGTGTGCTAGGGCGATTTGCGGTTCACTAGCCGTTCGATTCGACCTCGAGCAGGTGCTGGAGGTAGCGGCCGTAGCCCGACTTCTTCAGGGGTTCGGCGAGCTCCGCGAGCTGCTCCGAGGTAATCCACTCAGCGCGCCAGGCGATCTCCTCAATGCAGCCGAGTTTGAGGCCCTGGCGGTCTTCGATGACCTTGACGTACTCCGACGCCTGCATCATCGACTCGAACGTGCCGGTGTCGAGCCACGCCGTGCCGCGGTCGAGCACGTGCACCTGCAGCTTGCCGCGCTCGAGGTACTCGGCGTTGATCGACGAGATCTCGAGCTCGCCGCGGTCAGAGGGCTCGACGTGCTTCGCGACCTCGACCACGTCGTTGTCGTAGAAGTAGAGGCCGGGCACGGCGTAGTTCGACTTCGGCTGCTTCGGCTTCTCTTCGATCGAGAGCGCCTTCATGTCGTCGTCGAACTCAACGACGCCGTACGCGGTCGGGTCAGCGACCTGATACGCGAAGATGAGGCCGCCATCGACCTCGCCGTGGGCGCGCAACGACGAGCCGAGGCCCGTGCCGTGGAAGATGTTGTCGCCGAGCACGAGGGCAACCGAGTCGTCGCCGATGAACTCTTCACCGATGATGAACGCCTGCGCGAGCCCGTCGGGCGAGGGTTGCTCGGCGTACTCGATGCGAATGCCGAGGTGCGAGCCGTCGCCGAACAGCGCCTGGAACTGGCTGTTGTACTCGGGGGTCGTGATGATCAGGATCTCGTTGATGTCGGCCATCATGAGCGTCGACAGCGGGTAGTAGATCATCGGCTTGTCGTAGATCGGCATCAGCTGCTTCGAGATGCCCTTGGTGATCGGCCACAGGCGCGTGCCCGAGCCACCGGCGAGAATGATGCCCTTCATTAGTTGGCCTCCTTGTGGCCGGCGTTCAGCTGCTCGTAGAACTTCAGGCACTCGTCGTAGTCGGGCAGGATGCCCTGCTCCTTCGCCTCGAGCAGGCCCGGGGCGTCGGTGTCCTTCGGCGACAGGAGCAGCTCCGACTCGGGCAGCCCGAAGTCGAGCCCGACGGTCTTGCACAGCGGGTTGACGCCGTGCTCACGGCCCGGGGCGTACGTCGACGAGCAGAGGTAGCTCACGGTTGTGTCGTCCTCGAGCGCGACGAAGCAGTGCCCGAAGCCCTCGGGAATGTAGATAGCGCGGCGGTCGACGTCGTCGAGGCGCACGCTGTCCCACTTGCCAAACGTGGGCGAGCCCACGCGAATGTCGATGACGAAGTCGATGACGGCGCCGCGCTGGCAGGCGACGTACTTCGCCTGGCTCGGCGGCACATCCGCAAAGTGAATGCCGCGTACGGTGCCGCGCTTCGAGACCGAGGTGTTCGCCTGCTTCAGGTCAAGGGGGTGGCCAACGGCCTCTTCGAGCTTGTCGAACCGGTAGTACTCGAAGAACACGCCGCGCTCGTCGGGAAACTGCTTCGGCGTGATTTCGAACGTACCGGGGATGCTGAGTTCGCGAATCTCCATGGCCGCAAGTCTAGAGTCTCGCCGGGCACGCATTCTGCAGGTTAGTGCCCGAGCACCATGAGCCGGTCGCCTGCCTTTGCCAACCACATGACGAGTTCCTGAATCGGCGAGTCGGGGTGCAGCCACGTCGTTTCGACCGCCGCGAGGTAGGTGATCGGCCCGGCGCCCTGGGTCATCCACACGAGCGCAATGCCGAAGAGCACCACGGCAACAACGCGACCGTTGCGCGGATCGAGCTTGACGAGTGCCGCCGCAAGCCCCGCGACGGCGAGGACGATGAGCGCGGGCAGGTACGGGAAGAAGTAGCGCGACGAATACGCGTAGAGCAGCCCGTACTTCAAGAGGTTCGAGTAGTTGAGGTAGAACAGTGCCGCCGTGTGCACGCCGAGCGAGAGCCAGATCGGCCAGCGGTAGCGCTCGGGCAGCGCTCGGCCGAGCACGAGCGCGAGCGCAACGACGAGCACGGTCGTGATGAACAGCAGATCGCGGGTCAGTGAGCCGCCAAACGTGTCGAGCACCGCACCGTCGGTCGTGCGAACGCCGATCCAGCTGAGCGTGCCGGTGACGCCCGGCAGCCAGCCGTCAAAGAAGGTCGTGAGTGCGCCGCCGATCGACGGTGACAGCGGGTCGCCAGCGTTCGCTTCGAAGCCCTCATTCCGGGAGTAGACCCCGTAGGTCATGCAGTAGTCGTGGCTGGCAACGAGGTCACAGTTGGGGTCAACCGACCCGAACATCACGACGTTGCGCACGTATCGGTCGACGGCCATCACCGTCGCGACCACGAAGATCGCACCGGGAACGATCAACTGACGCCAGCGAACAGGCTCGTCCCCCGAGCGAATGGCCCGGATGAGCGACCCGAGGTACCGCACGAAGGTGTAGACCGCGAGCACCGCGAACACCGGAACGAAGGTGAACTTCGTGATCGACGCGAGCATGCCGAACATCGCGAGCCACACCCAGTCGGTGAGCTTGCGGCCGTCGTTCTTCGCGAGTCGCACCTGCCAGTACAGGTAGCCGGCGACGAGCAGGAAGAGCAGGTTGTCGTAGTTCACCGTGGCGGCGACGAACGACATGAGCGGGATCGCCGCCATGAACCCGATGACGACGTTGACGATGGCCCGCGACGCAATGACCTGGCGCAACGTGTGGCGCCACACGACGAGCCCGCCCGTCACCATCGCGACCCCGACAAGGCGCGTGAGCGCGAGCGTCGTGAAGGTGTCGCCGAACATCGCCTCGAACGCGCGGTACGGATACGACATCAGCCAGTGATACAGGAACGACCCCGTGTACTCGACGTCGCCGAGCGTCAGGGTGGCGTCACCGTTCGGC
Organism: [Zimmermannella] faecalis ATCC 13722; assembly: GCF_000381765.1. Classification (GTDB taxonomy): domain Bacteria; phylum Actinomycetota; class Actinomycetes; order Actinomycetales; family Microbacteriaceae; genus Gulosibacter; species Gulosibacter faecalis. Next base: position 96,059 of record NZ_KB907083.1, read on the forward strand.
AGTCGTGGCCCAAACTGGTCGGCGTACGCGCGAATGATGCCAACGTGCCAGTGCTCGTCGTAGATCGACAGGCTCATCGACAGCGCAATGAGTGTGCCCGATGCGGCGAACGCCACGATGACGAGCCAGAAGAACGCGCTCGACCCGACCGCCCTGATCACGACGTCAGCCGCCCGGCGTACGGAGTCACCGACCCGACCCGGCAGGTCGTTTCGCCAGGTCGCGGCTGCGGTCTCGTCGATCGTCGGGGAAGGTGCGGGCAAGAGACTACTCCTGATTGGTTGTGGGAACGTGCGCGGGCACACGAGGCGCGGATTTCAGCCACGGTGTGAGCGCCAGCAGCGCGATGCCGGCAATTGCGGCAACCGCCACCGCAGCCACCACAGGTTCTTGCCCAAGACCGTTGCGCATCGCAATGAGCAGCGGAATGCCCGGCGAGAACTTTGGAATGTCCAGCATATGCATCGCGTAGTACGTGCACGTCAGCGCGTTGAGCGCGCCGAGCATCAACGACGCCGCGACGAGGGCCGCGACGCCCCACCTACCGAGCGCGACGCAGCCGAACGCGAGGAGCAGGGAGACCGCGATCACCGCGGGCATGAAATAACGGAAGTTGAGTGCCCCGTAGCCGCTAGCGTGGCTCAACTGGGTTGCGTAGGTACCGGCCAACTGCAGCGCAAGCATCGCCACGAGCGTGACGTGGTTTGCATCGAGACGAAGGTACCTGCGCAGAAGGAGCACCACGACGACCGCGACGGTCACCGCGGCGAGTGCGACGACGATGATCGTGCCGATGTGCGAGAACCGCTCCGGCAGCCCCCGGCCCACGTACCCTCGGGCGATGAGGAGCCAGAACTCGGGGTCGAGCAACACCTCGACGGTGCTGCGATGCCGGCGGCCAAGTAGCGGTGCCTTCGGGCTCGAGCGATACCAGTCACCGCTTCGCTCGTAGTTGAACGCGTAGAACCACGCGTTCACGACGATTGCGCCGACGAGCATGAGCACCGCGATCGCCCCGTACGCCCACATGGTGCGCCACGCGCGCGTGCGGATGTATCGCAGCCCGGTGATGCCGAGCGCGGCGACGCACACCGCCAGCGGCACGATAAACGACGACTTCGTTCCGAGGCCGAGCGCCGCGACCACGACGATCGCCACGCCGGCCCACCAGCTCGGGCGACGCAGGATGAGGTGCGCGGTGAGCGCGAGCGCGAGGCTCGACAGCAGCGCGAGCAGCATGTCGTTGTAGACCTCAGCGCCGAAGCGAATCATCGTGAACGAGCTCGCGGCGATCGCGGCCATGCCGACGGCGAGCGGCCCCCGGTAGCGGCCGCCGAGGAGGTGGCCGAACCAGGCGACGACGACAATCGTGGCGGCACCGAGCACGATGTTGACGAGTCGCACGACCGCCGTGGCCTCCGCGACGTGCTCGGGGAGCATCCCGCCCACGAGCAGCGCCATGAGTGCGTAGTAGAGCGGCGGATGCGCCGAGGCGAACTGTCGCCCCGACACATCCGGAAACAGCGGGTGCCCCTCTGGCGCGGGGAGCTGCCCGATCGAGACCTGATAGACGTAGTCGAGGTGGTCCTTGGCATCTGCCGTGCCCTCGAATGGGAGCGTGAGCGCGGCATACGTCGCAACCGCCAGGTACACGAGTACGACGAGTGCGGCGCCGACACCGGCAACACGAGGGGCGCCGAGACGCCCCACTACTCCCCCCGACTTCATGGCGCTATTGGCGAGAGGTGACGATCTTGACGATCTCGTCGACCTGCACCCGTGAGCGATCCTTCACCTTCGGCAGCGACTCGCTGAGCTTCGTGCGCACGTCGTCCTCGTTGGCCACGAGGCGGTCGAACTCCGACCGCAGGTGCGACTGCGAGAACTTGTCTTTGCCGAACGCCCACTCGGCGAGGCCGAACATGTCGAGCACCTCTTGGTACTTGTGGCTCCAGCCGATCACGAGGGTCGGCACCGCCATGGCGAGCGACGAGACCATCGCGTGGAAACGCGACGCGACGAAGAGGTCGCAGAGGCCGATGACGTGGCGCAGGCCCTGCGACGACATCTCGGTGTCGATGAACAGCAGGTCATCGCTCGCGCCGACGCGCTGGGCGAGCTCCCCCACCATGGGCAGGTCGTTGTTGTGGGTCTTGTCGGTGCCGGTGCGCACGCTGTGCGGAATCAGCGCGACACGGTAGCCGCGCTCGCCGATGAGGTACTGCATGAACGAGGCGAGCTCGCCGACGTAGTCACCCCCGGCGCCGTCGATCTTCTTCTGCATGACGACGCTCGGCGAGATGCCGACGACCGGCTTGTCGCCGAAGAAGTTCACGTCGAACTGTGTCTCGGCCTCGCGCTTCTCGTCGTCGGTGAGTTCGAGCAGGAACGCGTAGTCGGCGCCCGGCACGGTGTTCTTGAGGCCGAGCCCGTCGAGGTGCTCCTGCGTGATCGCGCCGCGCGAGATGATCTTCGCCATCTTCGGCAAGAACACCTTCGCGGCGGCCTTGTTCGCCGGGTTCTCGAACGGCCCGAGCGCCTGCGCGCACTTGAAGACGGGCACGTTCTCGTTGAGCGCGGGGAGGATGCTCGCGACGTTGTAGATGAGGAACTTCTCGCGGCCGTCAACAAAGGTGATGCCGCCCTGGTCGAGCAGAATGTCGGCCTTCGCGAGGGCGCGCGCGGCCGGCGACGAGGTGCGCAGCTGGCGCCGCAGCGGCGGCAGGAGGCGGTACGCGAGCGCGGCCGAGTTGATCTTCACGCCGAGCGTCATCGGGTCGGCGTCGACGATGTCGAGGTTCGGATACGGGTTGAGGCGGCGGTCTTCTTCGGGGTACATGCTCAGCAAGGTGAACCGCACGTCGCCGAGCGCCTCGGTGAGGGTCTGCACGGCGCTTTCGAGCATTGCGGCCGCGCCCTTGTTGCCCGAGAGGGCAGAGCCAATGATGACGATGTTGTAGGTCACTGCTGCTTGAGCCTTCCCTTATTGAGTACGAGGTAGATGAGCGCGACGAGCGCATCCGACACGGTCGCACACAGGCGTGCGACCAACGTTACGACGATCGCTTGCGCAACCGGGATGTACGCGCTGAGGAGCGCGACAGCGACCGCCTCGCGCACCCCGAGGCCGCCGGGCACGAAGATCGCGAGCATGCCGATGATGCTCGCGAGGATGTAGGTCGCGGCGACGCCGAATACCCACTCGGGCCGCATCCCCACCATCGATTCCATGATGAACACGAAGCCGATGCCGTTGAGGATGCGCGGAATGAGGTACCCGAGCTGGAACCCGGCGAGCGGCAGGGGCCGAATCACGTCGGTCTCGGCGAAGGGCTGACGCTTCACGAGCGCGAGCGCCCTGTTGAGCAGCCAGTAGAACGCCTTCGGGAAGAAGATGATGAGCATCGGCACGACGACGAGCAGCGGCAGGAACAGGCCCGCGTTCGACGACAGCTCGTCGCTGAACATGAACACGACGGGAATCGAGAGCAGCACGCTCGCGATCACCATGAGCACGTTCTCGTAGATGAACGAGTTCGTGACGGTCTTCTTGCTGAGGCCGACCTTGTTGCCCCAGGCGATCTTGTTCAGCACCGAGCCGACCTGGCCGGGAATGTACTTCAGCACCCACGAGGCGGCGTGGATGCGCACGGCGTCGGAGGTCGACACTCGCGTGCCCGACATGTGGGCGAGCAGGCGTCCCCAGAGCAGGCCTGAGACGACGACGGCGAGGGTGAGGAGCACGGTGCCGCCGACGAGCCACCAGTCGAGGTGGAGGTCGACGTCGCGCAGCGCCTCGATGTTGTTCGACAGCGCGCGCCAGAACAGCAGCGCGATCGCGACGATGATGACCCAGGGCAGGATCTTCGACGCGACCTTGAGCGCCTTCTTCAACGGCTACTTCTTCGCGTTGATCGAGCGGATGGAGTCGATCGACTTCTTCTGCGAGAACGGCACGCCGCCGTTCGGGTCGGCGTAGCCGAACGCGATGAGCATGATCACGCGCTCGCTCGCGTCGAGCCCGAGGGCGCGCTGCATCTGAATCTCGAGCGGCTCGAAGTCGGGCCAGTTGATGATCGTGCTGCTGATGCCGAGGGTCTCGAGCCCGTAGATGAACGACATCGCGGCGAGCGACGAGTCGACATAGATCGCGTGGCGGTCGCGCGGGCTGAAGTAGCTCTCGAGCTTGCCGACGACGACCGCAATGGCCGGAACCTGCTCGGAGTAGCCGCCCGTGCCGAACGGGATGCCCGCAACCTCACGCGCGAGCGCCGGGTCGGTGAAGATCTTGAACTCGTACGGCTCCCGGTTGCACGCGGTCGGCGACTGGCGAGCGACCGCGAGGGCCTTGTCGACCAGTTCGACCGGCACCTCGCGCTGCTCGAACCAGCGCACGCTGCGCCGGTGGGTGGCGAGGTTCAGCATCTGGTCGTAGGTGACCTCGGGGCTCGTGCGCTGCCCGGCGAGGAACGGCGAGCGCGACACGACGTCGCTCACCGCGCGGTCGGCCGGGTGCTCGTCGATGCCCTCGACCGGCTCGATCTGGCCGATGACGTTCTCGAACCGTTCTTTCGCCTCGGCGATCACCGGGTTGCTCAGGTCGACCATGTCGAAATACGCGCGCAGCACGTCGGTCGCCCAGGCGACCTCGTTCGGGTCAACGCGTACCGAGCCACTACGGCGGCTCAGCGCGCCCTCGAGGAACTCGATGGTCTCGCCGAGGTAGTCGAGCGCGAACACGTCGCGACGCGGCTGCATGACCATGCCCTTTTCGAGGCGGTGGATGTTGCGGCGCAGGCCGACGTTGTTGCGCTGCGGCCGGTTGATGTCGCGGTAGTAGTGGCTACGGCCCCGCAGCACGGCGTACTGCTCACGATTGAAGGTGGCGAACCCGACGGTCGAGTAGATCGTCGCGGTGAGTCGGTTCGAGGCGGCGACCGCGAGCACGGCCCGGTTGGTGCCGTTGTAGACGGCGCGAACCTGTGGGTTCGCGAGCAGATTCTTGACGGTCGATTTCAGCTTCTTGAGCATGTGTTCGAGGTACTCCTTCTCACCCTGCCGTAATGGCAGACGTTCAAGCCTACGACAGCGCCGCCGCCGGGGCCATGGAAACGCCCCGGGCTACCGCCCCATACCCAGGTACGTGAAGCCCGCCGACTCCCAGTTCGCGCGGTCGAGGCAGTTGCGGCCGTCGACGACGACGCGACCGGTCGCGCGCTCGGCAACCTGCTTCGCGTCGAGCTCGCGGAACTCGCGCCACTCGGTGAGCACCGCGATGGCGTCGGCGCCGTCGACCGCCGCGTCGATCGAGTCGACGAACGGCAGATCGCTCGCGAAGCGGGCGACCGTGGGGCCGGCCTTCGGGTCGGTGACGCGCACGGTTGCGCCCGCCGCGACGAGGCGGCGTGCGACGTCAACCGCGGGCGAGTCACGAATGTCATCGCTGTCGGGCTTGAACGCGGCGCCGAACACCGCGATCGTGCGGCCCTCGACGCTGCCGCCGAGCGCATCCGCGAGCTTCTCGACGACGCGCGAGCGCTGGCGCAGGTTCACCTCGTCGATGTCGGAGAGGAAGTCGAGGGTGTCGTCGAGGCCGAGCTCGTCGACGCGCGCCTGGAAAGCGCGGATGTCCTTCGGCAGGCAGCCGCCGCCGAAGCCGACGCCGGCGCGAAGGAACTTCTTGCCGATGCGGTCGTCGTAGCCGATCGCCTCGGCGAGGGTCGTGACGTTGCCGCCGGTCGCGTCGCAGATCTCGGCCATCGCGTTGATGAACGAGATCTTCGTTGCGAGGAACGCGTTCGCCGACACCTTCACGAGCTCGGCCGTCGCGTAGTCGGTCGTCACCTTCGGGGTCTCGGTCCAGTCGAGCCCCTCGTAGGTCTCGCCTGAGAGGATCTTCGCGTAGGCCTCGTCGAGCTTCGACTCGGCGAACTTCGCCTGCTCGGGATCGGCGGGCAGCCCGTACACGAGGCGGTCGGGGCGGAGCGTGTCGTCGACCGCGAAGCCCTCGCGGAGGAACTCGGGGTTCCAGACGACGATCGCGCCCTTCGGGGCAAACTTCTCGGCGAGCGACGCCGCGGTACCGACCGGCACGGTCGACTTGCCCGCGACGATCGGCGGGGTCGCCCCGCCCTCGGGCAGCACCGCGAGCAGCGCATCCGTCGCCGCGTGCACGTAGGTGAGGTCAGCGCCGTGGCCGTCGCGGCGCTGGGGCGTGCCAACCCCGATGAAGTGAATCTCGGCGTCGGCGGCGTCGGCAAAGTCGGTCGAGAACGTCAGCCGACCCGACTCGACGTTGCGGCGAAGCAGCTCGTCGAAGCCGGGCTCGTAGAAGGGCGCCTTGCCCTGCGAGAGCAGGGCAACCTTGTCGGCGTCGGTGTCGATGCCGACGACCTGGTGCCCGACCTCCGCCATGCTCGCGGCGTGCACCGCACCGAGATAGCCACAACCGATCACAGAGAGTTTGCTCATGATGCCCAAGGATACCGGTGGCCGGTTGCCCCGAGTGCGCGCCCGGCCAGCGGGGTGACGTCGCGGTCGATCACCCTGCCGTGACGCGCAGTTTCCGAGTAGTGGTTCCTAGTAGTGGTCTTCGCGATCCTGCTGCGCGCGCTCACGGTCGAGCCGCTCGCGGTCGAGGTGCGGCTGCACGATCTGCTGAATCGCGTCGGTGCGCGGGAAACGCTGCACCTCGTCGACGCCGGCGATGTCGGCGGGCAGGTCGATCACGGTGTACTGCGTGCCCGCGACGTTCGGCCCGCCGAGCTGCACTCGCTTCACCCGCTCGAGCGTGTCTTCGAGCAGCACGCGGTTCGTGCGTTGCAGGTCGGCGATTACGAGCAAGACAAACGCCATGAACGAGGCGAGCAGCATGACCGAACCGAACAGCAGCGATTGCACGTGGCCGCCGGCAGTGCCAAGCATCATGAGGATGAGGAAGCGCACGAACGGGATGAGCCCGAGCACGAGCATGATCGTGCCGATGGTGCCGAGCACGACGTGCGGCTTAAACATGAGGAACGAGCGGGTGATCGCGGTGCCCGACTTGAACATGTGCTGCCAGATGTTCTTGAACAGGCGCGACTCGCGCGTCTTCGCGTTCGTCTCGACCGGTACCGAGGCGATGCGCAGGCGCTTGTTGCCCGCCTGAATGATCGTCTCCATGCAGTAGCTGAACTGCGTGACGACGTTGAGCCGGAACAGCGAGTTGCGCGAGTAGGCGCGGAACCCCGACGCCGCGTCGGGCAGCTTCGTGCCGGCCGCGCGATTCACGACGTCGGAGCCCACCTTCTGCATCTGCTTCTTGAACGCCGAGAAGTGCGCGATCTTCGCGGTCTGGCGGTCGGCGATCGCGATGTCGGCCTCGCCCGCGATGACGGGGGCGAGGAGGTCGGGGATGCGCTCCTGCGGGTACTGGTTGTCGCCGTCGGTGTTCACAACGATGTCGGCACCGTGCGAGAGGGCGTAGTCGACGCCGTCGGTGAACGAGCGGGCGAGGCCCATGTTGCGGGCGTGCAGCACGAAGTGCTCGACGCCGAGCTCGCGCGCGACCTCAACCGTGCGGTCGGTCGAGCCGTCATCGATAACAAGGATCACGACTTCGTCGACACCCGGAATCTCGCGCGGGATCGAGTTGATCACGAGCGGCAGGGTTGCTTCTTCGTTGAGGCACGGAATTTGGACAAAGACGCGCATAGCTGGGGTTTTCCTGACGGATGCCATCGGATGAGTACCTCTCGATGGTAGCGGCGGGGCGCCGATCCGGTTGACTGGCCCGCCGCTGTGCACAACTCACGATCGCCCAGGACTCCTCCCCTACGATCGTCACGACCCCGATAGCTCCCGCCGCCTCGACGGCTTCCGCCCCGAGAGATCCCATGACGAACCCGACACCGCCGCGCATCCTCGTGCTGCTCACGACCCACAACGGTGCCGACTTTCTCGCCGAGCAGCTCGACTCGGTGCTCGCGCAGCGCGGCGTCGAGGTGCACGTGCTCGCGTCAGACGACGCCTCGACCGACGCGACCACCGACATCCTGCGCCGCTACGCCGCCCGCGACACCGGCCGGGTGCGCATGCTCGAGCCCGGCGTCTTCGGCTCGGCAACCGCGAACTTCTTTCGCATCATGCGCGACGCCGACGTTTCGGGCTTCGACGCGGTCGCCTTCTGCGACCAAGACGACGTGTGGGTCGAGGGCAAGCTCGAGCGCCACTACGGCATCCTTTCGCTCGCCGACGGGCTCGACGGCCGCGGTGCGTACGCCGGCGTCTCGTCGAACGTCACCGCGTTCGATGAAAACGGCCTGCGGCAGCTCATCGCGAAGAATCAGCCGCAGCGCGACGCCGACTACGTGTTCGAGTCGGCCGGCCCGGGCTCGACCTTCCTGCTGCGCCCCGAGGCGTTCCAGCTCGTGCAGGAGCGCCTGCGCGACCCGCGCTCGGCGGCCTCCGATACGGCGGCCCACGACTGGCTCGCCTACGCGCTCATTCGCGCGAGCGGCGGCCGCTGGTTCATCGACGGCGAGCCCTCGGTCGAATATCGACAGCACGACGCGAACGCGCTCGGCGCGAACGAGAGCCTCGCGCAGTACGCGAACCGCCTGCGCACGATCGCGAGCGGCGGCTTCCGTCGCAATGCCGAGTCGATGACCGCGGCGGCGCTCGAGGTCGCCGCGCCGTCGGAGCGCGCGCGGCTCGAGTGGACCCGCGACCGCCTCGCGCGCCTCACCTTCGTGAGCCGCCTGCGCCTCGCCCGACGGGTGCGGCAGTTCCGCCGTCGACGCCGCGATCAACTCGCGCTCGGGGTCACCTTCGTGCTGGGCATCTTCTAGCCCGGCAGGACCCGCCCAACGGCGCCGCGCGCCCGAAATCGGTACCTTAGTCCCCTATGGCCTCGAAGTGGATCCCCGAAGTTCAGGGCGTGCGCACGCTCGCGCTCGCCCTCGTCGCGGCCTATCACATCTGGTTCGGCAAGGTCTCGGGCGGCGTCGACGTCTTCCTCTTCATCTCGGCGTTCCTGCTCACGCGCTCGATGATCGAGTCGGCCGAGCGCGGCGAGCGGGCCCGGCCGTTCTCGACCATCCTCCGCCGCTTCGCGCGCCTGCTCCCACTCACGCTCACGGCCGTGCTCCTCATCGTCGCCGCCTCGCTGCTGTGGCTGCCGACCTCCGAGACTCCGATGATTCTCACGCAGGGCTTCGCGTCGTCGACGTACTGGGAGAACATCTACCTGCAGGGCCAGCAGATCGACTACTTCGCGGCCGACCGCAGCACCGCATCCCCCTTCCAGCACTACTGGTCGCTCGCGGTGCAGGGCCAGGTCTTCGTGCTCTGGCCGCTGCTGTTCGCGCTGCTCTGGCTCGTCGCGAAGGTGACGAAGCTGGATACGCGCAAGGTCGCGCTCGGCGGGTTCGGCCTCGTGCTCGTGCTCGGGTTCGCGTTCTCAGTGCGCTACACCGAGGTGAACCAGCAGGCCGCGTACTTCGACATGTTCGCGCGGCTGTGGGAGTTCGCGGCGGGCTCGGTGCTCGCGCTCGTCATGCCGTGGCTGCGGGTGCCGGTCGCCCTGCGGGTCGTGTTCGGCTGGCTCGGCGTCATCGGCATCGTGCTGTGCGGTTGGGTGCTCCCCGTCGAGGCATCGTTCCCGGGCTGGGCCGCGCTGTGGCCGATCCTGTCGGCCGCCCTTGTCGTTATGTCGGCGGGCGCCGGGCGCTTCGGCGCCGGGGTGCTGCTCAACAACGACTTCATGCAGCAGGCCGCGAAATACAGCTTCGCCCTGTACCTCACGCACTGGCCCGTGCTCGTCGTCTACCTATTCGTTGCCCGCGTCGACGAGGTGTCGTTCATCGTGGGCGCGGGGCTGCTCGGCGTCTCGTTCGCGCTCGCGTGGGTGCTCACCCGCTTCGTCGAGTCGCCGATCAGCGACTACCTCGGCGGGCGCCGCACCCCCGTGATTGGCGGCTGGTTCGCGGGGCTCGGCCGGCTCGGCCGGGCTGCGGTCGTCGTCATCGCGCTGCCGGTCATCACGCTCGGCACGCTCGGCCTCGGCCAGGCGCAGCTCGCGTCGGCGACGACGCAGGCCCGGGCCGAGGCCGACGCGCTCGACCTCGGCTCGTTCGGCGCGAGCACCCCCGACCTCGTCGGCACCGAGTCGGCGCAGGGTGGCACGCTCCAGCCGAGCGAGCTGCTCGTGCGTGACGACCTCGCGATGCTCCCCGACTGCGACGACGCGACCCTCGACGCGATCGACGAAGACCTCCACGAGTACTGCATGGGCACGAACGACGCCGACACCTGGGTCGTCGGCAACTCGCAGGCGCAGCAGTCGCTGCCGCTGCTCGACGGCGACGTGCAGGCGTTCATCTTCTTCGGCTGCCAGTTCGGCGGCGAGGGCGTCGAGCCCGACATCGAAGAGGAGTGCAACGAGTTCTGGGATGCGGCGACCGAGCAGCTGCTCGAGTCGCGCCCCGAGCGCGTGCTCGTCATGGCGACGCGCTCGTACGCGAACGACTCCGAGAACGAGCTGCCCGGCATCGAGGAGTGGATCACCATGATGCGCGACGCGGGCATCGAGGTGATCGCGGTGCGCGACGCACCCCGTGCATCCTTCAACCCGTTCATGTGCACCGAGCAGTGGGGCATCGATGCCGACCGCTGCGCGTTTTCGACGTCGCTCGCGGCGCCGAACGAAAACCTGCAGGCGCGCTGCAGCTCGCGGGAGCGACCTACGTTGACCGCAACGCCCTCATCTGCCCCGACGGCGTGTGCACGCCGGTGCGCGGCGGCGTCTACGTGTTCATGGATTCGAGCCACGTCACGGCGACGTACCTTCGCACCGTGACGGCCGCCCTGCGCGAGCCGTAGACCCGACTACCGCCCCACGAGGGTGAGCTGCGGCGCGAACAGCGACATGACGGCGAGTGCCGCGGCGCCGTTCTCGGGCGTGGATGCGGCGCACGCGTCTCGCACAACCCGCACGTGTTTGCCCGCGTCGGCCGCCGCGAGCGCCGTCGCGATCACGCAACAGTCGGTCGAGACCCCGCAGAGCGTGAGGTGCTGCGCATCCCGCGTCGCGGCGCGCAGCTCGTCACCCCACTTGCCGAACGTCGGCAGGTCGACGGTGGGATGCGGCGAGAGCGCGGCTGCGCCCGGCACGAGGTCGTAGAGCGGGTCGTCGGCCGGTACGTCGGCGAACGGCCACTCGGCGAAGTAGTCGCCCCACGACCCCGAGCGGTCGGCGGTCGGCAGCCAGCGGGTGACGACGACGCGGTCGCCGAACTCGGCCGCGAGCCGCTCGATGTTCGGCCAGGCGTCGGCGAACGCCGGAGTGCCCCACGGCGAGGTCTCTGGGCTCGCGAAGACGGCCTGCGGGTCGATGACGACGAGCCAGCCGTCGGTCACGCGGCCGCCTCCTGCCGGCGAATCTTCGCGCGGCGCGCGATGAGCGCGACGACGAACGAGAGCACGAGCGCGAAGAACACGCCGAGGTTTGCGTACGCCCAGTCGCCGTCACGGCCGCCGACGAGGAACAGCAGGTAGCCCTGCCAGTTGTTCCACGCCGCTTCGGCGGCGAACGAGTTCACGACGAAGCCCCAGCCGATGACCGATGCGACCACCATGGTGCCGATCGAGGTCCAGTCCCACGCGCCGTAGCGGCCGCGCGGGTCGAACAGCGCGGCCTCGTCGTAGTCGCGGCGGCGGGTGAGGATGTCGGCGATGAGGATGCCCGCCCACGACGCGAGCGGCACGCCGAGGGTGATGAGGAAGCTCTGGAACGGGCCGAGGAAGTCGGTTGCGAAGAACACGACCCAGATGGTGCCGGCAGTGAGAATCAGGCCGTCGATCGCGGCGGCCGAGGGACGCGGGATGTTGATGCCGAGGCTGAGCAGCGTGAGGCCCGACGAGTAGATGCCGAGTACCGCGCCCGACACGAGCGCGAGCACGGCGGTGAGCAGGAACGGGATGAGCACCCACACCGGCAGGATCGCGGCGAGCGCACCGATGGGGTCGAGCGCGATCGCGGCGCGCAGGTCGGGGTCGGAGCCGCCGAGGAGGAGGCCGAAGACGACGAGCACGACGGGCGCGACGGCGCCGCCGAACGTGTTCCAGAACACGATCTTGCCGTCGGGGGTGTCGCGGCGCTGGTAGCGCGACCAGTCGGCGGCGATGTTGATCCAGCCGAGCCCGAAGCCGGTCATGACCATGACGAGCGCGCCGATGACCTGGGCCGCGCTGCCGCCCTCGAGCGCGAGCACGGCGCCGAAGTCGATGTGCGGCACCGCGAGCACGGCGTAGAGGATCGTGACAGCGCCGGTGATCCAGGTGAGCACCGACTGCAGCTTCATGATGACGTGGTAGCCGAGCACCGAGGCGGCCACGATGAGCGCCGCGACGACGAGCGTCGCGCCGAGCTGCATGCCGAAGCCGCCGTCACCGCCGAGCTGCGTGATGACGGTGCTCGTCGCGAGCACCGCCATGATCGCGAGGAACGTCTCCCACCCGATCGACGTGAGCCACGACACGATGCCGGGCACCTTCTGCCCGTGCACGCCGAACGCGGCCCGCGAGAGCACCATCGTCGGCGCCGAGCCGCGCTTGCCGGCGATCGCGATGAGGCCGCAGAGGAAGAACGAGACGACGATGCCGATGACCGCCACGAGCGTCGCCTGCCAGAAGGAGATGCCGAAGTCGAGCACGAACGAGCCGTACGACATGCCGAACACCGACACGTTCGCGGCGAACCACGGCCAGAACAGGTCGCGCGGCTTCGCCGTGCGCTCCTCGGGCCGAACGATGTCGATGCCCTGGTGTTCGATGAGGCCGCTTCGCACCGCCGCGTCTTCGTGCTGACTCATATCGACCTCTCCGTTGGGGTGGGGGTGGGAATGGGGTTTGGGGATGGGGTGAAATCTCCGTTACTCGACTCTAGGCCGCGCTTAGCCCCCGAGGTAGGCGTCGCGGTGCTCGCTCGCGCACCGGGCCCAGGTGAACGTCGCGGCGCGCTCGAGGCCGGCGTCGCGAAGCCGAGCCCGCGCATCCGGGTCGTCGAGCAGGCTCGAGATCGCCCGCGCGATCGACGCAGCCTCGGGCTCGCAGTACGCGACGGCGTCGCCGCCGACCTCGGGCAGTGCCGACAGGCGCGTCGTGACGACGGGCCCGCCCGACGCCATCGCCTCGAGCACCGGCAGCCCGAAGCCCTCGGCGATTGACGGATACACGAACACGTCGGCGCCGCCGAGGAGCACGCGCAGCTGCTCGAACGGCAGGTAGCCGAGCTCGCGCACGCGCGAGTCGGGGTCGCGCGCCGCGCGGTCGAGCTCGGCGGCCGCGTCGGCATCCCAGCCACGCTGGCCCGAGACGAGCAGCGGCGGGGCGTCGGGCAGCGAGCGGTGCGCCCGAATCAGCTCGCCGACGCGCTTGCGCGGCTCGATCGTGCCGAGAAACGCGACCCAGCGGTCGACGCCGTGCGCGCGGCGAAACTCGGCGAGCTCGGCTTCGGTGGGGGCGCGGAACGCCGCGTGGTCGACGCCGTGGTGCGCGACGACGATCGGCTGGCGCGGTGTGCCCGCGTGCCGCTCGATCTCGTCGGCGGTCGCCCGGCTCGGGGCGACGAGCCGCACGTTCGCGCGCACGCCGAGGCGGATCCAGGTGCGAAAGAAGGTGCGCTTGAGTCGCGTGTGCGCGGCCGGGTCAGAGAAGAAGGTGGCGTCGTGCACAGTGACGACGCGGCGCAGACCGCGCGCGACGAGCGGGAACGTGTAGTGCGCCGAGTGGAGCACGGTCGCCCCGGCGCGGTGCGCCTCGCGGGGCAGCCCGAACTGCTCCCACGCGAAGCGGAACGCCGTGCGCTCGGTGGCGGCCGGTGCCGTGCGCACCTCGGCGCCCGGCGCGAGCGCCCGAAAGTGTTCGGCGTGCTGCGGCTTCACGAGCAGCACGTGGTCGAGGCCCTCACCCGCGGCGTCGAGCTCGGCGAGGCCGGCAGCCAGCCCCTCAAGGTAGCGGCCCACTCCCCCGAGCTGCGCCGGCAGCGACGTGAAGTCGAGCAGCACGCGGTCGCCGGATGCTCGGGCCCGGCCGCCGCGCAGCCTCGCCTTCGCGGCGGCGCCGGCCGTGCGCACGAGCGCCCGCACCTTCATGTCGAGCGGGCCGTTGCGCAGCGCGCAGCGGAGCCGGTTGCGGCGGTTCCAGCGCACGAAGCGGGGCGACTCGGTACCCGACGACCCCGCGTGGGAGTGCACCGCGACCGCGCCGGGCGCGTAGACGACGCGCCAGCCCGCGCGCCGCAGCCGCCACGAGAGGTCGGTATCTTCGTAGTACATGAAGTAGCCCTCGTCGAAGCCGCCGAGGGGTCGCACGGCCGCGGCCCGCAGCATCGCCGCCCCGCCGTAGATGCCGAACACCGCGGTCGGGAACTCGGTGCCGACCGGCTGCAGCCAGCCGCGGTCGAGGCCGTTTCCCGAGCGGGTCACCTGGTTGCCCGTCGAGTTGAGCAGTTCGTCGCCTTCCTCGCCGGGGCGCGCATCCCGCCACCTCGCACCGTCGTGGCCCACGAGTATCCGCTCGCCGTCGGCCGCCTCGGCGTCGTCGGTGAACCGCACGAACCGGCCGCGCAGGCGCACCTGCGCCGTCGCCGCGCCCGCGCTCGGGTCGGCGTCGAGCGCGTCGGCGAGCTGCGCGATGAAGCCGGGGCGAAACTCGGCGTCCTGATTGCAGATGACGTACGCGTCGGCGTCGAAGGCCGTCATCGCGCGGTTCGCGGCCGTGCCGTAACCGAGGTTGTCGGCGAGCTCGAGCATCTCGGCCTCGGGCGCCGCGGCCCGGATGCGCGCGACCGTATCGTCGTCGGAGTGGTTGTCGACCGCGACCACGCGCAGCTCCCGGCCGGCGCCAGGATCTTGCGCGACGAGCGACCGCACCGCCGCGGCGGCCTCGTCGCCACCGTTCCAGGTGACAACCAGGGCGACGATCTTGCGCACGACTTCGGTGGTATTCACACTGCAACGCTACCGATTCAGCGGGGTTTCCGGGCGCCGGGCCGGTAGGCTATGGGCTGTTTCTGCGGCAACGCAGCGTGGGCCGCCACCGCGCCCCACCCGCTCACAGGGAGGACCCCCAATGAAACTGCTCGTCACCGGCGGTGCCGGCTTCATCGGCTCAAACTTCGTGCGTCGCGCACTGAACGACGAACTGCCCGGCGTCGAGGGCGCCGAGATCATCGTGCTCGACTCGCTCACCTACTCGGGTGTAAAGGAGAACCTCGCGCCGGTCGCCGACTCGCCGCGCTACTCGTTCATCGAGGGCGACATTCGCGACGCCGACCTGCTCGACGAGATCTTCCCGACCATCGACGGCGTCGTGCACTTCGCCGCCGAATCGCACGTCGACCGCTCGGTGCGCGACGCGGCGATCTTCGTCGAGACGAACGTGCTCGGCACGCAGCGCCTGCTCGATGCCGCGCTGAAGCACGGCACGAAGCGCTTCGTGCACGTGTCGACCGACGAGGTGTACGGCTCGATCGAAGAGGGCGAGTGGACCGAGGAGTTCCCCCTCGAGCCGAACTCGCCGTACTCGGCGTCGAAGGCGGGCAGCGACCTACTCGTGCGCTCTTACTTCCGCACCCACGGCCTCAACGCCTCGATCACCCGCTGCTCGAACAACTACGGCCCGTACCACTTCCCCGAGAAGCTGATTCCGCTGTTCGTCACGAACCTCATGGACGACAAGCACGTGCCGCTCTACGGCACCGGCGAGAACGTGCGCGACTGGCTCCACGTCGACGACCACTGCCGCGGCATCGCGCTCGTGTTCGCGAAGGGCCGCGCGGGCGAGGTCTACAACATCGGCGGCGGCACGCAGCTCACGAACGTGCAGATCACCGAGAAGATCCTCGAGCTCATGGGCAAGGACGACTCGTACGTCGACCACGTCGAAGACCGCAAGGGCCACGACCTGCGCTACTGCGTCGACATCTCGAAGATCGAGAACGAGCTCGGCTACACGCCGCAGGTGCCGTTTGAGCAGGGCCTCGCCGACGTCGTGCAGTGGTACCGCGACAACCGCGCCTGGTGGGAGCCGCTGAAGGAGCGCGCCGCCCTGGAGTCGGCGAAGTGACCCGCTACCTCATTACTGGCGCGGCCGGCATGCTCGGCCAAGACCTGCAGCGCGCCCTCACGGGCCGCGACGTGACGGCGCTCACGCGCGCCGACCTCGACATCACCGATGCCGAGGCGGTGCGCGCCGCGATCGCCGGCCACGACGTCGTGCTCAACGCCGCGGCGTACACGGCCGTCGACCAGGCCGAAGAGGATGAGCAGGCCGCGTACGCGATCAACGCGACGGGCGTCGAGGTGCTCGCGAAGGCGGCGGCCGAGGTCGGCGCGAAGCTCGTGCACTACTCGACCGACTACGTGTTCCAGGGCGACGCGACGACGCCGTACGCCGAGGATGAGCCGCGCGACCCGCTCAACGCCTACGGCCGCACGAAGGCCGCCGGCGAGAAGCTCGCCCTCGCGGCGCATCCCACCGGCGCGTACATCGTGCGCACCGCCTGGCTCTACGGCGGCGGTGGCCCGAACTTCGCGAAGACGATGGTGAAGCTCGCGGGCTCGCACCCCGAGATCACGGTCGTGAACGACCAGCTCGGGCAGCCCACCTACACGCGCGACCTCGCCGAGCAGACCGTGCGCCTGCTCGACGCCGACGCGCCCGCCGGCATCTACCACGGCACGAACTCGGGCGAGACGACCTGGTTCGACTTCGCGCGCGAGATCTTCCGGCGCTCGGGCAACGACCCCGAGCGCGTGAAGCCCACCGATTCAACCCAGTTCGTGCGGCCCGCCGCGCGGCCCGCGTACTCGGTGCTCGGCCACGACGCCTGGCGCGCCGCTGGCCTCGAGCCGATGCGCAACTGGCAGGAGGCCCTCGAGGCCGCAGCAGCGGATGGAGTGCTCACCGCCGAATGGTGACCCTGAAGTTTTTCCTCGACCAACTCGTCGCGCCCGTGCCCGGTGGCATCGGGCGGTACGCCGAGAACCTCGCTCGCGAGGTCATTTCACGCGCCCCCGCGGGCTGCGAGGTCGAGGGCATCATCACCCCGCCGAAGGGCGATGACGCGCCCTCAATCGAGCAGATCGACGAGCGCCTGCCCGGCCTCGCCCACCTCGAGGTGACGAAGGCGAGCCGCCGCGTGCTCGCGCAGTCGTGGTCGCGCGGCCTGCTCACCGGCGCGATCGGCGGCGGGCTCATCCACTCGCCAAGCCTGTTCGCGCCGCTCGCGCCCGTCGGCTCGGGCGACGCGGTGCAGACCGTCGTGACGGTGCACGACACCGTGCCGTGGACGCATCCCGAAACCCTCACGCCGAACGGCGTGCGCTGGCACAAGCGGCAGCTCAAGCGCGCCTGGCAGTACGCGGCGGCCGTCGTTACGCCGACGCACGCCGTCGCCGAACAGGTCGCCGAGCTCTACAACTTCGGCGACCGGCTGCGCGTGATTCCGGGCGCCCCGTCGCGCGATCTGCGCCTCCCGACCGACGCCGACGACGTCGCGGAGCGCCTCGAGCTGCCCGACACGTACGTGCTCGCCGTCGGAACCCTCGAGCCCCGCAAGGGCCTCGACCGGCTCGCGCAGGCCCTCGCCAAGGTGCCCGACGCCGTGCTCGTACACGCGGGCCCCGACGGCTGGGGCGACGTGTCGTGGGACACGATCTGCGCCGAGGCCGGCCTGGAGCGCTCGCGCGTGAAGTCGCTCGGATTCGTCTCGAACACCGACCTCGCGGTGGTCTACGACCGCGCGACCGTACTCTGCATGCCGTCGATCGACGAGGGCTTCGGCCTGCCGGTTCTCGAGGCGTTCCGCGCCGGCACGGCGGTCGTGCACACCGACGTTCCCGCGCTCATGGAGGTCGCCGGCGGCGCGGGCATTCACGTGCCGCTCGCCGACGAGTCGACCTTCGTCGAGCGCCTCTCGGTCGCGCTGAAGAACGTGCTCGGCGACGAGGAGCTCCGCGAGACCCTCGTCACCGCGGGCCACGACCGCGTGCCGATCTACTCGTGGAGCTACTCGGCCGACCTCGTGTGGCGGCTCCACGCCGACCTGTAGGCGCCGAGCGCCCGCCCTGCGCTGGGTTCGCCCGCGTATCCGTGTCGCCCCATGGGTTGTCACGAATGCCCCGTCTCGGACGTCCGTGACGGGGCATTCGTGACAACCCACGCACCAGGTTCGCGGCGCTAGCCGAGGCGGGCGATGGGGGCGTCGACGCGAATCGCCTCGCCCTCGGCGACGAGCCACGCCACCGTACCCGCGCGGGGCGCCGTGACCTGCGTCTCCATCTTCATCGCCTCGCACACCGCGACCGCGTCGCCCTCCGCGACCTCGGCTCCCTCGGCCACGAGCTGGCGCACGAGCGTGCCCGACACCGGCGCGAGCACCGCGTCGGTGGCCTCGGGCGCGTCGTCGGGCTGCGCATCCGCGCCGCTGCCTGCGCCAACGCCACTCGCGAGGCCGGCTAGCAGGTCGCCCGGCAGTCCGAGCTGCACGCGGCGGCCGTCGACCTCGATCGCGACGCGGCGCAGCTCGCCGCCGTGCGAGGGCAGGGCTCGGCCCTGCGACTCGAGCTCGGGCAGCAGCTCGGTCTCGATCCACTGCGTGTACACGCCGAGGTGGTCGCCGACGAAGGCCGGATGCTCAAGCACGGCGCGATGGAACGGCACGACGGTCGCGACGCCGTCGATCGCGATCTCGCCCACCGCGCGCCGGGCGCGGGCGAGCGCCTGCTCGCGGTCGTCGCCGTGCACGATGAGCTTTGCGATCATCGAGTCGAACGCGCCCTCGACACGGTCGCCGGCCTCGACGCCGGCATCCCACCGCACGCCCGGCCCGCCGGGCTGGTGGAGCGCCGCGACGTCGCCGGGCGAGGGCAGGAAACCGCGGCCGGGGTCTTCGGCGTTGATGCGGAACTCGATCGCGTGCCCGCGCGGCTGCGGCGTCTCGGTGAGCGAGAGGCCACGCCCCTCGGCGATGCGGAACTGCTCGAGCACGAGGTCGACGCCGCTCGTCGCCTCGGTGACGGGATGCTCGACCTGCAGACGCGTGTTCACCTCGAGGAACGAGACGGTGCCGTCGTCGGCGAGCAGGAATTCGACGGTGCCAGCACCGCGGTACCGCACGGCCGCGCAGATGTCGCGGGCCGCGGTGTGAATCTTGCGGCGCGCCTCGTCGGGCACGTCAGGGGCCGGGGCCTCCTCGACGAGCTTCTGGTTGCGGCGCTGCAGCGAGCAGTCGCGGTCGCCAACGACGACGACGTTGCCCTCGCCGTCGCCGACGATCTGCGCCTCGACGTGGCGGGGCCGGTCGAGGAATCGCTCGATGAAGCATTCGCCGCGGCCGAACGCGGTGATCGCCTCGCGGGTCGCCGAGTCAAACGCGTCGGCGACGTCGTCGAGGCGCCGCACGACCTTGAGCCCGCGCCCGCCGCCGCCGTACGCGGCCTTGATCGCGACCGGCAGGCCGGCCTCGCGCGCGAACGCGATCGCCTCTTCGGGCCCTTCGAGCGGGCGGTCGGTGCCGGGCACGAGCGGCGCGCCCACCTTCGTCGCGATCTGTCGCGCCGTGACCTTGTCGCCGAGCTGCTCGATCGTCTCGGCCGTCGGGCCAATGAACTTCATCCCCGCCGCCTCGACGGCGCGCGCGAACTCGGCGTTCTCGCTGAGGAACCCGTAACCCGGATGCACCGCGTCGGCGCGGGCCTCGCGGGCGACCTCGAGCAGGCGCTCGATGTTGAGGTAGCTCTCGCCGGGGGTCGCGCCGCCGAGCCCGTACGCCTCGTCGGCGAGCCGCACGTGCAGGGCGTCGAAGTCTTGATCGGCGTACACCGCGATCGAGGTGTAGCCGGCGTCGGCGCACGCGCGGGCGACGCGCACGTCGATCTCGCCGCGGTTGGCAATCAGGATGCGTTGCATGGGAGTCCTCGTATTGGGTTCGGCTCGGTTTTGAGTTCGGCTCGGAAGTGGGGATGCGCGGAGCGCGGGAGGCGTGCCAGTCGCGCGTCAGAGTTCTGCGAAGCGGTGCACGACACGGAATCGCACCCGCATGCCGGGCGCGAGCTGCCCCGCGAGGTCGAGGTCGGCGTCGCGCACGGCGCCGATCACGGGATACCCGCCGGTGAGCGGATGGTCGGGCAGGAACAGCACCGGCTGGCCGTTCGCGGGCACCTGGATCGCCCCGGTCGCGGCAC
This sequence comes from [Zimmermannella] faecalis ATCC 13722, assembly GCF_000381765.1. Classification (GTDB taxonomy): domain Bacteria; phylum Actinomycetota; class Actinomycetes; order Actinomycetales; family Microbacteriaceae; genus Gulosibacter; species Gulosibacter faecalis. The sequence continues at coordinate 116,290 of NZ_KB907083.1, forward strand.
CCTCGCTCGGGAGCTCGTCGGTAACGGCACGCTCGAGCGGCACCTCGCCCTCGAGCCGCAGGCCGACGCGGTCGGACTGCGGCGTGACGAGCCACTCCTGCGACGTGAGCGTCTCGACGGCGGCGGGCGTGAACCAGTCGGTACGCGGGCCGAGCACGATGTCGAGGTCGACAACGTCGTCGGGGCCGGGCAGTTCGGGGCGGGGCGCGTCGTTCGGCGCGACGGCGTGCGCGGCCTCGGTGCCGCCGAGCGGCAGCACGTCGCCCGCGCGCAGCGGCTGCGGGCCGACGCCCGAGAGCGTGTCGGTCGTCAGGCTCCCGAGCACGTCGGGCACGGCGAACCCACCGCGCACTGCGAGGTAGCCGCGCAGGCCCCGCGAGAATCCGCCGAGGTGAATCGTGTCGCCGGGTTCGACCGCGGTCGGCACGCCCCGCTCGAGCGGGAACTCCGCGCCATCGGCGCCGACGACGCGGCGACGGCCGCTCGCGCCGGTCCAGGCGACGACGCCCGCGGCCCGCACGCGCAGCTCAGCGCCGCCGCCCGCGAGCTCAAGCGCCGCGGTGCCGGGCTCGTTGCCGACGACGCGGTTCGCGGCCCGCAGCGCCCGCCGGTCGGCCGCGCCCGAGGCCGCGACACCGATGCCGAGCATCCCGGGTCGGCCGAGGTCTTGCAGCAGCAGCTGTGCGCCCGGGCGCACGACCTCGAGCGCGCGGGCGTCGGGGGCGACCGTCGGCAGCTCGGTCTCGCGGGGAGCTGCGCCCGAGAGGTCGACCTCGTCGCGCACGGCGCGGTACCGCACCTCTTGGCCGGGCTGAATGAACGCGGGCGGCGTGCGGTCGAGGTCCCACATGCGCTCGGGCGTGCGGCCGAGCAGCTGCCAGCCGCCGGGCGACGTGCGCGGATACACCGCCGAGAAGTTGCCGGCGACCGCCACGGCGCCGGCGGGGATGCGCGTGCGCGGCGATGCGCGACGCGGCACCGAAAACAGCGGGTCGTCGCCGACGCAGTAGACGAAGCCGGGCGCGAAACCGGCGAACGCGCCACGCCAGGTGGCGCCCGTGTGCCGGCGGATAAGTTCCTCGCGGCTGACGTCGAGCACGGCCGCGACCTCGTCGAGGTCCTCCCCCGTGTACACGACGTCGACCGTCACGGTGTCGTGCTCCGACGCCGCGTGCTCGGCCGCCCCGACGGCACGGATGCGCTCCGCGAGCGCGCGCGGCCCGACGAGCGTCGGGTCGTACCGCACCATGATCGTCGCCGCGGCAGGAATCAGTTCCTCGACACCGGCGAGCCCCGCGTCGCCGAGCGCGGCGAAGTGCGCAAGCACCGCATCCAGCCCCTCGTACTCGACGAGCAGCGCCCGATCGCTCACGGGCAGGATGCGGGTGATGCGGTGCGCGGTGCTCATACGTAGTAGCTCTCGTTGCGAATATCGGTGACGAACATGCGGCCGGGCGCGTGCGTGATCGCGAACGGCACCTTCGAGGCAAGGATCGCCGCCTGCGGCGTCACCCCGCACGCCCAGAACACGGGCACCTCGCCGGGGCGGAGGTCGGCCGGCGCGTCGCCAAAGTCGGGCTTCGCGAGGTCGGTAATGCCGAGGGCCGCGGGGTCGCCGATGTGCACCGGCGCGCCGTGCACGGCCGGCGTGCGCCCCGAAATCTGCACGGCGTCGGCGACGCGGTCGGCGGGAATCGGTCGCATCGACACGACGAGTTCGCCGTGCAGGCGGCCCGCGGGCTCGCACTCGACGCTCGTGCGGTACATCGGCACGTTGCGGCCGAGCGTCTGGTGACGAATCTCGATGCCGGCGTCGACGAGGCCCGCCTCGAACGTGAAGCTGCAGCCGATGAGAAACGTCACGAGGTCGTCGTGCTCGGCCCACTCGTCGACCACCTCGGTGGGCTCGGCAACGAGTTCGCCGTCGCGCCACACGCGATACCGGGGCACGTCGCGGCGCAGATCGCTGCCAGGCGCGAGCGTCGATTCGAAGCCGCCGTGCTCAATCACCTCGAGCACGGGGCACGGCTTCGGGTTCCGCTGCGCGTAGAGCAGCACGTCGTACGCCCAATCGCGCGGCACCGAGACGAAGTTGGCCTGAGCGACGCCCCTGGCAACCCCGCTCGTCGGCGAGGCATCGCCGGCCCGCGCGGCGGCCCGTGCCGCCCGCGCCGACTCGAGCTCCGCGCCCGTTGCTGCGATGCGCATCCGCCCCACCTACTTTGCGAAGGGGGCGAGCTCGATGCCCGCGGCCGTGAGTTCGGCCCGCACCGAGGCCGCCATCTGAATCGCGCCGGCGCTGTCGCCGTGCACGCAGATCGAGTCGGCCTGTAGCCGCACCTGCGTGCCGTCGGCGGCGGTAATCACGCCGTCGTGCACGAGCCCGAGCATCCGCTCGGCGACGAGCTTCGGGTCGTGGAGCACCGAGCCCTCCTTCGTGCGCGACATGAGCGAGCCGTCGGCCTCGTACGCGCGGTCGGCGAACGCCTCGCGGGCGACCGTGAGGCCCGCGCGCTCCGACACCTCGGCGCTCACGCCGCCCGCGAGCGCGAGCACGACGAGGCTCGGGTCTATCGCGCGGATCGCGGCCGCGACGATCTTCGCCTGGTGCGCATCCTTCGCGATCGTGTTGTAAAGCGCGCCGTGCGGCTTCACGTACTTCACCGGCACGCCGACGCTCGCGGCGAGGCCCTGCAGCGCGCCGAGCTGGTACTCAACGTCGGCCTGCAGCGTCGCGTCATCGATGTCGATCGCGACGCGACCGAAGTTTTCGTAGTCGCGGTAGCCGGGATGCGCGCCGACGGTGACGCCGTGCGCCGCGGCCTCAGCCAGGGTCGCGCGGATGCCGACCGGGTTGCCGGCGTGGAACCCACAGGCGACGTTCGCGCTCGTGACGATGCGGAGCATCTCGGCGTCATCGGCGACGACGCGGTCGGGCGTGTTCTCGCCGAGGTCAGAGTTGAGATCGATAGTGGCCATACTTCGTACCCTACTTTCGCGATTTGGGGCTAGGCGCCGGTGATGAACTCGAAGATTGGGACAACCGACACGGCACCCATGTACCAGGTGAGGGCGGTCGCGAGCGTGCCGAACACGAGCAGCCACACGGGGTACTTGTACCCGCGCAGCAGGTCGCGCTGCCGGAAACAGCCGATGTACATGAAGATCGTGAGGCCGATCGGCAGAATCAGGCCGTTGAAGCCGCCGACGAACACGAGGATCGACGCGGGGGCGGCGCCCCAGGCGAGGTAGAGCACGAGCGAAACCGCGATAAAGATGACGGTCGCGATGCGCAGCGGCCAGCCGTCGTCGAGCTTCTTGCTGAACACCGAGAGGAACGTCGCCGACGTGTACGCGGCGCCGATGACCGAGCTCAGCGCGGCGGCCCAGAAGATGACGCCGAAGATGCGCAGGCCCGCGTCGCCGAGCACGTGCTGGAATGCCGCGCCGGCGGGGTTGAGGTTCGGGTCGGCCGAGTCGAGCAGGAAGCCCGATGCTGCGACGCCGAGAATCGCGAGGAACAGCACGTAGCGCATGATGCCCGTGACGAAGATGCCGTTCATCGAGGCGCCGCTCACGGCCTTGACGTGGTCGGGGCCGGTGAGGCCCGAGTCGAGGTACCGGTGCGCGCCGGCGTAGGTGATGTAGCCACCGACCGTGCCGCCGACGATCGTCGTGATCGTCGCGAAGTTGATGTTGTCGGGCAGCACCGTCTGGCGCAGCGCGTCGCCGACGGGCGGGTTCGCGAGAATCGCGACGATCAGGGTGAGCACGATCATGCCGACGCCGAGAATCATCACGACGATGTCGACGATGCGGCCCGCACGCTTCCAGAGGAAGATGCAGATCGCGAGCAGGCCGGTCAGCAGGCCGCCGAGCTTCGCGTCGATGCCGAGCATCGCGTTGAGGCCGAGCCCACCACCGGCGATGTTGCCGATGTTGAAGGCGAGTCCGCCGATGACGATGAGCACGCCGAGCAGGTAGCCGAAGCCGGGCACGGCCTCGTTTGCGAGCTGGCCCGCGCGCTTGCCGGCGACCGTGATGATGCGCCAAATGTTCATCTGCACGGCGAAGTCGATGACGATCGACACGAGAATCGCGAACGCGAAGGCGGCGCCCATCTGGAATGTGAACGTTGCGGTTTGCGTGATGAAGCCGGGGCCGATGGCGCTCGTGGCCATCAGGAAGATGGCGCCGAGAATCGGGCCGCGGCGGGCCTTCGCGAATTCCTTCGCGGTGGGTTTCTTCGTTGACAGAGACGGGGATGCGGTGGGTTCGTCGGCCATGACGGGGCTCCTCGGCGTCGTTGACGGGGGCGCGTATTGCGTGATTCCACACCCTACGTCGTGCTGAACAGTCACGCAAGGATTGTTCAACAAACTTGGTTGGTCGCCGACCACGTTAGCTGCTTGTTTAGTTTGCGCGCAATGTCTCTTAATCTTTTCTTTGCGTTCCGAATCTGGCGTCGCCGGGAGTCGACTACGCTCGCGAACATGAGTTTGCTGCCCGCGCAAGATGCCCGACCGAAGCTCGCGCTTCGACTGCGCGAGGCGATCATCGCGGGCCGATACGCGCCCGGCGAGCGGCTCTCCGAACAGGCCATTTCCGACGAGCTCGGGGTGTCCCGCAACACGCTGCGGGAGTCTTTCCAGGTGTTGGTGGAGCAGCGACTCATCACGCGCATCCCCCACCGCGGCGTCTCGGTGGCGGCGCCAACCATGGCCGACGTCATCGACATCTACCGCGCGCGCCGAGTCATGGAGATCGCGGCGCTCGCGTCGGCGAACCCGCTGCATCCCGCCCTCGCCGAGATGCGTGATGCGGTGACCGATGCCCGCGGCGCCGAGGCGAACGGCGAGTGGGCCGTGGTCGGCACGGCAAACATGCGCTTCCACTCGGCGCTCGTGCGCCTGAGCGATAGCCCCCGCGTGACCGCGGCGTTCGAGAACGTGCTCGCCGAGCTGCGCCTCGCGTTCCTGCGCTTGAACGACGCCGAGCGACTCCACCATCCGTTCATTGGGCGAAACGACGCGATCATCGCGGCGATCGACGCGAGCGATGTTGGCCGCGCGACCGAGGAGCTCGAGCGCTACCTCGACGACTCGCAGCGCCTCCTGCTCTCGACCTACACCCGCCTCGGCCTCGACTGAAAACCCCGCAGTTGAGTGGTCTGAAGTTGCTGTTCTGAGCGGGTGGATTCATACGGTCGTTGCAACATGAGGATGGTGTTGCATGGCGGGGAATCCCCACGGGAACAGGTACGGGCAGGATGCTCGGGACGAGTTTGTTGAGCTGATTTGCCGGGAAGGTGCGTCGCCCGTTCGGGCGGCACGCCTGCTCGGGATTGGTATCCAAACCGCGGCCAGGTGGCGGCGGAAGTATGTCGGGATGACCGCTATCGAGTTGCGCGACTACGCCCCGTTCACGATCGAGCACGACGAGATCGGGCGGGGCTTGTCGTTCGAAGAACGCGTCGTGATCCAGGCCGGGATCCGGGACGGGCGCACTCAGTCCCGGATCGCGGCCGATATCGGCCGGGACCGGTCCGTGGTGGGTTACGGCA
>NZ_KB907084.1 GCF_000381765.1 [Zimmermannella] faecalis ATCC 13722
CGCTTCGCGAGCTCCCGACTCAGCGCGGCCGCGCGCGCGAGCACGGCCCGCACCTCGGCACCGTGCGCCTCGAGGGCACGCATCAGTTCGCCATCGGGCAGGTCGGCGAGGTTCGGGAGCGCGCGGAGCTCCCGCGACTCGGGTGCATCGCTGATTTCCCCGGCCGCACGCTTCACATCGCCTCGGTCGCCAGTCGGAGTCTCGGGCGCCTCACCCACCGGCCGAAACTCAACCCCGCGCCGCGGCCGCGTGAGCGCATCCCAATCGACCGACGTTGAGCCCGTCAGATCTGCCGCATCCTCCGCCTCCGAGCGCCCAACCTCGCCCGAACCGCCTGTCTCGCGCGTCGCAGGCTCGTGTGACACTCCGGGCACGCCCCACCGCGTTGCATCACCGCAAGCATCGCCGCGGCCATCACCGGTGACGTCGTCGTTCGACATTTGCGCCACCGCCTCTCGGGCTACCAGGGCTCTGCCACCACCATTAATCTAGCACAGCAGTTCGAATCTATACGAGCGAACTAACCTTTCACCTGCTTTTCGCAGTCTCCACAGAGCAAGAATTCACTTGACACGATTCCGGAGCCCCAGCGAGGCCAAGCCACACGCACACGCCCCCGAATCGCGCGGCCAGCCCCGACCCCGGCGGTAGGATAAACACGGCATCCGTCGCACAACGCGGTCGCCCCGCGCGATGTCCGCGCCGCCACAATTCCCGAGGAGACCCGCCGCCGATGGCTGATCAGGACGAACTGCACCTGCTCCGCCGCATCGCGCGCCTGTACTGGCTCGAAGACAAAGACCAGGCCGAGATCGGCCGCCTGCTCGGCATCTCGAAATCGACCGTCTCGCGCAAGCTCTCGGCCGCCCGCAGCGCCGGCATCGTGCAGGTGCGCGTCGCCGGCGCCGAACGCGTCGAGCGCGCTGAAGATCTCGAGCAGGAAATCCTGCGCCGCTTCCCGCTACGCGACGTGTTCGTCGCCGACGTCGACCCGGGGGTCGACCCGATCGGCGGCGTCGGCCGCCTCGCCGCCGAGGTCTTCGTGCAGCAGGCGCCGCTCGCCTCGCGCATCGGCTTCGGCTGGGGCCGCACAATCTCGGCAATCATCGCCGAAGTCCCGCCCACGAAGCTCCGCCAGGGCACCGAGTTCACTTCAATCGTGGGCGGCATGCCCTCGGTCGACACCGGCCCCAGCGGCAACCACCTCATCTTCAACCTCGCCGACACCTGCGGTGTCACCGCCCGCCGGTTCGACGCGCCCGCTGTCGTCGAGTCGCCCGTCACGCAGGAGGCGCTCATGCAAGAGTCGACCGTCGCGAAGGCGCTCGAATTCGGCCGCCAGTGTGACCTCGCATTCGTCGGCGTCGGCGCCTTCGGCATTCTCACGTCGGCGAGTGTGCTGGAGGCGATGCGCCTCTCCCCCGAAGAAACCGAGACCGTGCTCGCGGCAAAGCCAATCGGCGACGTACTCGGCCGCTTCTACGACCAGAACGGCGTGCCGCTCGGCTCACCCTCGGCCGATCGCGTCATCGCGCTCGAGATCGACGACCTCCGCCGCATCCCCACCGTCGTCGCGGTCGCGTCGGGCGTCGAGAAGATCCGCGGCGTACTCGGCGGACTGCGCACCGAAGCCTTCGACGTCCTCGTCGTCGACCGCCGGCTCGCCGAATCGCTCATCTCGGCCGAGCGCGCCGCCGCGTAGCGGTAGCGCCGGTCATCGGCCACAGCCCAAGCCCTAGACACAACAACGCGGGGGCAGGATGCGCGCATCCCACCCCCGCGTCACGGCCACACGGCCACGACCGGCGAATCGCCTAGATCGTGCCCGCCTTCACGAGCGCGTCCTGCAGCCGTCGCATCGCGACGAGCGGCCGGGTCTCGTCGACCTCGAGGTCGTCGTACGAGAGGAACTCGTCGGCCGACTTCGACACGCGCAGCTTCGACTTGTTCACGAGCCCGATCGGAATCAGGTTCTTCTCGCGCGCCTCTTCGACCGGCACGGCCCAGCCGTAGTAGTGGTCGCTGCCCATACCCTCGAGCACGAGGCCGGGCTCGAGCTCCGACTTCGCCCGCGCGACGACCTCGGTCGTCACGGTGTGCGACTGGAAGTCGCTGCGGCGGTTGAGCACGGCCTCGCCGATCGACAGCGGCGCCTCGATCGAGGCGATGTGCCACGGCCGCGACAGCAGGTAGTAGGGGCCCTTACCGAGCTTCAGGTAGTCGAGCTCGTGCGTCACGACGTCGCTCTCCGACTTCACGATCGCGAACACGCCGGGCGCGACGTCACCGGTCACGTACTCGACGACCGGGCCCTCGCCCTCAAGAATGCCGCCATCGGCCTTCGGAATCAGCGTCGTCGCGAGGTCGGCGAGGTTGCACTCGATGCCGTGCATGCCGGCGACCTCGATCGGGAACCCGGTCGCGTTCGACAGCGCGGTCATCTCGAGCTGCGTCTTCGTGCCGTCGGTGAACTCCGTGAGCATGCGCGGGTTCATACCCTTGCGCTCGGCCTCGGCGAGGTTCTCGCCCGGCTTCGAGTGCGGCTTGTTCGGGTTGTTCTTGCCCTTGCCGACGCACACGACCTTAAGGCCGAGGTCTTCGGCGTACTCGACGAGCTTGAGGCACTCCACCGGCTCGTCGCCGCGGCACACGGTGTACACCGAGCCGCCCGCGTTCGCCATGCTGCTCAGCAGCACTCCGACCGTGATGTCGGCCTCGACCGTCATCAGCGCAACATCGGTCTGCTGCGAGATGCAGGCGTAGGCGATCTGCGCGGCGATCTCGGGCACGCCCGACACCTCGAGCACGATGTCGACCGGCAGCTGCGGCAGCTTGAGTCCGTCGGTGATCGCGACGGCACGGCCCTCGTCGATCGCGGCGCGCGCCGCGTCAAGGTCGACGCCGGCCGAGACGACGTCGGTCACCCCGACGTTGCTGAGGGCGTTCAGCGCCTTCTCTTCAACGATGTCGGCGACCGCGACGACGGTCATACCAGGCGTGCGGCAGATCTGTGCGATGAGGCCCGAGCCCATCTGTCCCGCGCCAACAACGCCGACGCGCACCGGGTGACCGAGCTCCTGCTCGCGCTCGAGAAGTCCCTTCGTGTATCCCATGGTGGTTTCCTGTTCTCTCTCAGACTTGTGAAAATTCGTTAGGCGCCGGCGCCGGTTGCGCGCGGCTTCGGCTTCGCGGTGGGCGCGGCGGGCGCGACCTTGCGGGGCACGGATGCGGGCGGCAGCTGCAGGAGCGCGTTCGCGACTCCCTCGCGCAGCGCCCGGCTGCCCGCACGCTCCTTCGCCTGCGCGACCGAACCGATGAGTTCGGGGCGGGGCTTGAAGCGGGCGAACACGGTGTAGCCGGTCATGGCGTCGGCCCGCACGATCTCGCGCTTCGCGCGGTCGACAACGAGCACGACCATCGCACCGCCCCGGAACGAGCGGTATCGGCCCGACAGGAGCATGTCGTTCTTGCCGCTCGACCAGGCGAGCGCCTCCTGCAGCGCGCGGTTGTAGCGGCGCATCTGCAGCACCGACATGACCGCCGTGAGCATGAACGCCCCGAACAGAATGACGGGGAACTGCCAGCCGATGTCACCCATGTCAGGCCGCCTCGATGCGCAATTCTGCGCCGACCGCCGGGGCGACGGGCGTGGCGCCGGTCGCGAGCACGGCGCCGGGCAGCAGCTCCTGCTCGGGCTGGTTGACGTAGATGACGATGTGGCCGAGCTCGCGGAGGTTCTTGTTCGCGATGTCGCCGACGGCGTCGATGGTGTAGCGCGCGTCGCCGAGCACGAAGGTGTCGCCGGCGGCGAAGTCACGCTCGAGCTCGACCGCGTCGCGGTGGACGACGCTCACGTCGGCGAGGGCGGGCGGCACGGGCTCGCCGAAGAGGATCACAACGCCGGCCTCGATCATGTCGTTCGTGTCGGGGCCGATGTGGCTGACGGTGGTGGACCAGATGTTGGCCATGAGTGCTCCTTGTGGGAAAAGTCGATGGGGTGTGCGGAGGCGCGGTGCCGGCCCGATGCGGGCCGGCACCGCCGCGTCAGATAAGGAACGACGCGAAGTAGGCGATCACGACGGCGATGGGCGACGTGATCAGGCGGGTGAACAGCAGCGCGGGGACACCGACCGAGATCGTCTCGGGCTTCGCCTCACCGAGCGACAGGCCGACCGGCACGAAGTCGGCACCAACCTGACCGTTGATCGCGAACAGCGTCGGCAGCGCGTACTGCACCGGCAGCGCGCCCGCACCGATCTGCGTACCCATGAGCACGCCGACCACCTGCGCGATTGCAGCGCCGGGGCCGAGGATCGGCGACAGGAACGGCAGCGCGACGATCACCGAGAGCAGGATGAGCCCGAGCGGGTTCGACGCGAGCGGCGTCACGAGGTTCGCGATGCCCTCCGAGATTCCCGTGTAGGTGACGAACCCGATCAGCAGGCCGACGTAGGCCATGAACGGGATCACCGTCTTGAGAATGATGTCGAGCGCCTGTCGACCCGACGACAGCAGCGTGTTGATGACGTAGCCGATCGCGTTACCGAAGCCGACCACGAACCCGGTGAAGCCCTTCGGCTTGCTCGCGCTGTCGGTCTTGCCGGCTGCCGCGGGGGTCGACTCGGCCGACTCGCTCGACTCCGCCGACTCGACCGCATCCGCGTCGCTACCCGCCGCCGCGCTCGCGCCAGCTGCCGAAGCGCCAACCGGCACCTCTTCAGCGAGCGCAACCTGCTTCACGCCGACATCGGAGACGAAGATGTCGTCGGTGATGAACTGCGCGAGCGGGCCCGACGGCGAACCGGGGTAGACGTCGACGGTCGGGATGCGCTTCTTCGGGTACACGCCGATGCGAGCCGTGCCGCCGCAGTTGATGACAACCGCGAGCACCTCGTCGTCGGGGATGTGGTTCGTGAACCCGTCGAGCACCTCGGCGCCGCTGAGCTCGGCCATCTTCTGCGCGACCGGGTGAATACCGCCACCGGTCACCGAGAGGACGATCTTCTTCTTCTCGGTCGGGGTCACGGTGAGGCCGCTGCCCCAACCGGCGCCGCCCTTCGTGATTTTGATGCTGCGGAAGGTCATGCCACGCCTCCTTGAATGTTGCCGGCGGCGTAGGCCTCGTCGTACTTGCGGAAGGTCTCGGCGTGACCGCCCCGCTTAATGAGCAGCTGCGTCATCCACTGGGTCGCGATACCGCGAATGAAGATGACGACGATGCCGACGAGGAAGTAGAGCGCCGCGAGCACGGCGTACTTGTCGGGTGCCGCGGTGAGCACACCGGCCGACACGCCCGTCCACACGAAGATCTCGCCAGCGTTCGCGTGCGGGAACAGCGCCGTGACGGGGTGCACGAACGAGACGGCCGAGTCATAGAAGGCCGGCTTGTAGCGCTCGGGCAGGAAGCGCCCGAAGGTGTAGGCCATCGGGTTGGTGAGCAGCAGCACCGCGAGCACGGGCATGAGGGTGTAGCGGGTGATCGCCCACCGGCTCGACCAGCGCACGGCACGGGTGACGCGCTCCTCGCCGATCCAGGTGGTGATCGCGTACATAAGGGTCAGCATGACCATCAACAGCGGCAGCACACCGGTGACGAGCCCGGTGAACGCCTCAGCGGCAGCCTGGAAGAGGCCGATGAAGTGTTCGGCCGCCCAGGTGATGCCGATCATGATCGGATTGTTCTCCACGAAAACTCCTTTGTCGTGGGGTGGAGGGGGGTTATTGCGGGGTGTTCGTCACCGAACCGAAGGCTCGGTTAGGCGACGCATGCGGGTGACGGATACGAGATGGCACCTCCCTGGGCTTGTCCAGCGAGGCTTCTCCAGCAGGGCGTGAAACCTGGCAGACGGCGCGCACATCAGTCGCCCGAGACGATGATGTGGCACTTGCGCGTACGCGAGCGCGCGCGGTCGAAGTCAACGAAGAATACGTAGCCGGTCGGCCCGAACGCGAGGGCGCCGTCGATGACCGCGAACGTCTCGCTCGAACCGATGATGTTCGCCTTGAGGTGGGCGTCGGCGTTGAACAGCTGCGTGCGGTCGCCGCCCGGAAGGTACGCCTCGGCGTCGGGCCACGACTCGACCGCGCGGTAGTGCTCCTCGCCCGGGTACGTGTAGCCGTCGACGGGCGGGAAGTCGCGCTGCGGCGGGAACATGCGCGTGAGCGCCGCGTCGAGGTCGTGCTGCAGGAAGTCGTTGCCGTCGTCGACGAGATCGTGGGCGAACTCATCGAAGTACACGGCGCAGGTCGTGTGGGGCGACACGACGCTCACGGTGCCGGTCGCGATGCCGCTCGCCGCGAGCGCGTCGCGCACCTGGTCGGTGATGTCGAGGAACGAGGGGCTCCCGCCGCGCGACGTGAGCTCGATCGTGGTGGCGATTGTGGTCATCAGGGTCTCCTGGTCGATTCGGGCCGGGCTAGTTCGAGGTCGACGGGGCGAGGGCGCGCACGAAGCGCTCAACGTCGTCGCGCACGCCGATACGGGCACGCGCCGAAACGTCGGAGAACACGAAGGTCTGCTCGTCGGCGACGAGGTCGCGCACGGAGTCGAGCGCGGCCTTCGCGGCATACGTGTAGTAGTTGATCTTCCGCACGCCGCGGTCGATGCAGGCGCGGTATTCCTCGGTCTTGAGGCCCGAGCCGCCGTGCATGACGAGCGGCACGCCCGCCGCCTCGCGCAGCTTCGTGATGAGCTCGTAGTCGAGCTTCGGCTCGCGCCGGTAGAGGCCGTGCACGGTGCCGAAGGACGCGGCGAGGCTGTCGACGCCCGTGCGCTCGACGAACTCGGACGCCTCGCCGGGCTTCGTGTAGAGCGTCTCGTCGGCGATGCCCTGCGACGGGTCGCCGTTCTCGTTACCGCTCATCGCGCCGAGCTCCCCCTCGATCGCGACGCCGCGGTCGTGCGCGAGGTCGACGACCTCGCGGGTGAGGCGCACGTTCTCTTCGAACGGGTGCAGCGAGCCGTCGATCATCGCCGAGTTGAAGCCGATGTCGAGGCCCGTGCGGATGTAGTCGAGGTCTTCGCCGTGGTCGACGTGCACCACGAAGGGTGCGGCCGAGCGCTCGGCGAGGGCGACCATGGCGGGGCCGATCTCTTCGATGCTCACGTACTTTTCGTGCGACTGGGCGAACGCGAGCACGATCGGAACGCCCGTGCGCTCGCCGACGTCGATCGCGGCGAGCAGGCCCTCGAAGAACGGAGTGTTCACGGCGGCGAGGCCGTAGTTGTGCTGCTCGGCGTACGCGAGCGCATCGGGCATCGAGATGAGCATTGGGGGGTTTCCTTCGCTGCGGGACGGTCGGGAGTGAGGGTCGGCGCGCTACTCGGCGGTCGAGTTCGCGTCGCGGTGCGCGACGAGCGCCGTGTACATGTCGGTGAGGATGCCGCGGTGGTCGGGGTGCTTGAGGATGCCGCTCGTGCCGCCCGAGCCGTCGGCCCCCTGCGAGAGCACGCGCGCGACGTCGTCGCCCGTCGACACACCCGCAGCCTGAATGACGAGGATCGCGGGGTCAACCGATTTCACGATGCGGGTCGTGCGCTCGACGTAGTCCCCCGCATCCATCTGGCCCGTGCCGATGGCGGCCGTCGGCTCGCAGATCATGACGTCGGGGCCGAGGGTCGCGATGGCCCGGCATTGCGCGTCGGAGTCGGCGCAGACGATGCTCGCGAGGCCAACCTCGCGGGCACGCTCGAGCGTGCGGTCGAGCACGTCAACCCCGAGCGGATGCTCGGCGTGGTTGAGCACGACCGCCCCCGCCCCCGCCTCGACGAGGCCCTCGGGGAGGATGTGCCCCATGCCACGGCCGGGCGTGATCGGGTCCATGTGCTGCGCCGTCACGACGAGGTTGCTCGTCGCCTCCGCAACGAGCCGCAGGTCAGCGTGCTGCGCCGTGAAGAGGGTCGTGATACCGAACTCCCCCGCGAGTTCGTCAGTGAGCTTCGCGAGCGCGAGCGTCTCGGCACCGCCGAGATACGCCTTCGGGTTCACGATGAGCAGGGGCCCTACAAGGGGCACAGCGGTCGTGCGATCGTTCATCTGGGCTACCCACCTTTGGATGCGTCGGGCGTGAATTCTGTTGGGCGGCGGGGCAAGCCACCCTGTGAAATTAATTGCAACAGCCTGCAATTTGTCTTATCGATGAGCGTACGTTTGCCACCGCGCGAACGCAAGGGTGACTCGCCCGATATTCGCGCGGCGCGAGCCTAGCCCTCGGTCCCCTCCTCGGGCACCACATCGTCGTCGGGCTTCGCGTCAAACAGCGCGAGGAAAACGTCTCGGAGCCACTCGAGGAACTCGTCGTCGGTCACCGGCTCCCCCATGCGCTTACCGCTCGGTAGCGGCAGCATGAGCAGGTGCTGCGACTCTTGGTACTTCGCCTCGGGATACATGCGGCGCAGGCGAATCTGCTTCGAGTCGGCGAGCGTTACCGGCGACATGCGAAGCACCCGGCCCACCGCCGCGAGCTCCCCAAGCTGCAGGCGCACGGCGAGGCGACGGATCCGCGACACGGCGATGAGCGTCGTGACCTCGTGCGGCGGCTCGCCGTAGCGGTCGCGCAGCTCGTCGATCACGAGGTCGATCTGCCCCGGCTTCGCCGCGGCCGACGCCGCCGAGGACAGCTTCTGATAGGCCTCGAGCCGCAGCCGCTCCGACGCGATGTAGTCGTCGGGGATGCGCGCGTCCACCGGCAGCTCCATGCGCAGCTCGGTGTGCTGCTCGGGAGCCTCTCCCTTAAACGCGTCGACGGCCTCGCCGATCATGCGCAGGTAGAGGTCGAAGCCGACGCCCGCGATGTGCCCTGACTGCTCGCCGCCGAGCAGGTTGCCGGCGCCGCGAATCTCGAGGTCCTTCAGCGCGACCTGCATGCCCGACCCGAGCTCGTTGTTCGCCGCGATCGTCTCGAGGCGGTCATGCGCGGTCTCGGTGAGGGGCTTGTTCGCGTCGTAGAGGAAGTACGCGTACGCGCGCTCGCGCCCGCGGCCGACGCGGCCGCGCAACTGGTGGAGCTGGCTGAGTCCGTAGCGCTCGGCGTCGTCGATGATGAGCGTGTTCGCGTTCGGGATGTCGAGGCCGGTCTCGACGATCGTCGTCGTCACGAGCACGTCAAACTTGCGCTCCCAGAAGTCGACGATCACCTGCTCGAGCGTCGACTCGCTCAGTCGGCCGTGCGCGACCGCGATGCGCGCCTCGGGCACGAGTTCGGCGAGGTGCGCGGCGACGCGGTTGATCGAGGCCGTGCGGTTGTGCACGTAGAACACCTGGCCCTCGCGCAGGAGCTCGCGGCGAATCGCTGCGGTGATCTGCTTGTCGCCGCGGGCGCCGACGTACGTGAGAATCGGGTGCCGGTCTTCTGGCGGTGTAGCAAGCGTCGACATCTCCCGGATGCCCGTGACCGCCATCTCGAGCGTGCGGGGAATCGGCGTCGCGCTCATCGAGAGCACGTCGACGTTCGTCTTCAGCTGCTTCAGCTTCTCTTTGTGCTCGACGCCGAAGCGCTGCTCCTCGTCGACGATCACGAGCCCGAGATCGTGGAACGAGAACGACTCCGAGAGCAACCGGTGCGTGCCGATGACGATGTCGACCGAGCCGTCGCGCAGCCCCTGCTGCGTCTCGTCGATCTCGCGCGGCTTCTGGAACCGGCTCACGCCGCGAATCTGCACCGGGAACCCGGCCATGCGCTCCGTGAAGGTCTCGAGGTGCTGGCGCACGAGGAGCGTCGTCGGCACGAGCACGACGACCTGCTTGCCGTCCTGCACCGCCTTGAAGGCGGCGCGCACCGCGACCTCGGTCTTGCCGAAGCCGACGTCGCCCGAGAGCAGGCGATCCATCGGCATCGTGCGCTCCATGTCGCGCTTCACCTCGTCGATCACCTGCAGCTGGTCGGCCGTTTCGACGTACGGGAATGCCTCTTCGAGCTCGTGCTGCCAGGGCGTATCCGGCCCGAACGCGTGCCCCTTCGAGGCGACCCGCGCCGAATACAGGTTCACGAGGCCGACCGCGATGTCGCGCGTCGCCTTGCGCGCCTTCGACTTCGTCTGCGCCCAGTCGCTGCCGCCCATCTTCGACAGCGCCGGGTCTTCCCCACCGACGTAGCGACTCAGCTGTGACAGCTGGTCGGTCGGCACAAGCAGCTTGTCGCCCGGGTGCCCGCGCTTCGAGGGAGCGTATTCGATGACGAGGTACTCGCGCGTCGTACGCTGCTGCGTGCGCCCGGGCACCGGGATGTCGCGCTGCTCGAGCCGTAGGAACCGCCCGATACCGTGCTGGTCGTGCACGACGATGTCTCCGGTCTTCAGCTGCAGCGGGTCGACGACCGCGTTCGCCCGGCGCCGCGCGAGCTTCTTCGGTGCCGTCGCGCCGATGCCGACCGCGCGACCGTAGAAGTCCGACTCGGTGAGCAGCGCCACCCGCTCCTCGGGAAGCTGCACGCCCGCCGTGAGCGGCGCCTGCAGCAGGTAGACGACGCCGTGGTCGAGCTCATCGGGTAGCTCGTCGACCACGCGACCCGCGGCCTCGTGCTCGCCGAGCACCTGCACCGCGCGCTCGACGAGCCCGGGCCCGTTCGCGGCCATGACGACCCGCCAGCCCTCGCCGAGCAGCTCGAGCGTGTGCCGCACCGCGCCTTCGGAGTCGCCCGCGAAGTTCGGCACGGGCTCCGAGGGCACCACGAGGTTGCCGTCGTCCTCGTTGCCGAACGGCGAGAGCGTCCACCACGTGCGCGCGCCCTTGCCCTCGTGCAGCTCGCGCACCGAATAGAAGTCGCCGCTCGAAAGGTCGATCGGCGCGTCGGCACCCGCGGTCGCGGCCGACCAGGCGGCCTCGAGAAACTCGCGGTTCGTCTCGCGAAGGTCGCGCGCGCGGTCGGCCACCCGCTCGGGTGCGAGCACCGCGATCGCCGCGTCGTCGGGCAGGTAGTCGGTAATCGGCACGAGCCCGTCAACGAGCGCCGGGGCGAGCGACTCCATCCCCTCAACCGGAATGCCCTCGGCGATCTTTTCGAGCATCCCCTCGATCGCGGGGAACTCGCCCTGCATCTCGCGGGCGCGGGCGCGCACGTCGTCGGTAAGCAGCAGCTCACGGCTCGGAGAGAGCACCACCTGGTCGAATGACTCGTCGAACGAGCGCTGGTCAGAGACCGAGAAGGGGCGAATCTCGTCGACCTCGTCGCCGAAGAAGTCGACACGAACCGCCTGCGCGGCGTCGGGCGGGAAAACGTCGAGAATGCCGCCACGCACCGCGAACTCGCCGCGTCGCGTCACCATGTCGACGCGCTGGTACGCGAGCGACACGAGCGTCGCCGCGAGGTCGTCGAGCGAGTACCCGCGGTCGCCCACCACGAGGCGAACGGTCACCGCGCTGTCGAGCCCCGGCAGCAGCGGCTGCAACGCCGCGCGCACCGAGGCGAACAGCACGAACGGATGCGCGGGGTCATCGCGCCAGTCGGCAAGCTTTCGCATTGCGGCGAGCCGTCGGCCGGTGGTGTCGGCCGACGGGCTCAGCCGCTCGTGCGGCAGGGTCTCCCAGGCCGGAAACTCTGCGATGGTCGCGTCGGGCAGGAACGCCGCGAGGTCGGACGCGTACTGCTCGGCCTCGCGGCTCGTCGCCGTGATCGCGAGCAGAATGCCGGCCCGCTCGGTTGTCGCCCGGCGCTCGAGCAGTTCGGCGAGCAGCGGCGCGCGCAGGCCATCACCGACCGTGAAGTCGGTGTCGAGGCGGTACTGTGCGGCCGCGCGCGCGAAACTGGGGTTGTCGCCCGCTGCGGCGAGAAATCCGTGGAGGCTCACTCACCCCATTCTAGGCGCGCCACCGCCGCGCGGCGTCGACGCACCACAAGTGCCACCCCGAGGGCAGCGAGTGTTACGCCGATGAGGCCGCCGCCCCACAGCGCGGCGTCGTTCGCGCCGGTGGTCGCGAGCGCGTCGGTATCGTTCGAGGCGTCCACGGTTGGCGTCTCGGTCGCAGTCGTGGTCTCGGTCGCGGTCTCGGTCGCGTCGGGCGTGCTCGTGGCCGAGTCGGTCGATTCGACGGGCGCATCCGTTTCGGCCGGGGTCTCCGACGGCTCCTGGGTCTCCGATGGCTCCGGAGTTTCCGTCGGTGCCGGGGTCTCCGAAGCACCGTCGCCGTCGATCGAGATGCTGCCCTCTTCGTTCACGGTCACCTCGGCGTTCATCGCGGCCACGAGGTTGAGGCGCTGCCAACTTTCTTCCTCGCCGGCGTCGAGCGGGTGCCCCGAGTCGATTGCCGTCAGGGCGAGCACCTCGCGACGCTGTTCGGCGGTGAGGTCGGGGTGGCTCGTGCTCAGCAGCGACTCCGCACCCTCGGGCACCACAATCTCGGCACCGGTGGAGCCGGTGAGGGGGAAGTCGTAGCTGAGCTTGTCCTCGTAGTACGCGAGCGCGTCATCGGTCGACAGGTAGGGCGTGTCGTTCGCGATGCAGTTCTCAAGGGTGTCGCCGCAGCCGGCTTCGAGCACCGACCGCAGCTCGGCGGCGGCCTCGTCCATGAGCGCGGCAAACTCCGGGTCGGCAAGACGGAGCTGCACGATCTTCTGGCCCATCATTCGACCGCCGATCACGTCGAGGGCCCAGTGCGCGCCCATGACGATGCGGTTGTTGCCCGCCTCGGCGGTGCGCGCGAGAATCTGCGGCGCGAGTTCCGGCAGCAGGGTCGCGAGGGCGGTGCCCTGCCAGTACGCCTGCGAGGTGTGTCCCGAGGGGAAGGCGCCGCTCGTCGAGCCCCACGCGTCGCCGCCCTCGCGATCGACGAGGGTCAGCTGGCCGCCCGCCTCAACGCTGGTGACGAGCTCGCCGTCGACGGTGTTCAACTGAATGTCCGGGCGGTCGTAATCGAAGTAGTTCTTCGGCGGGTTCGTCGACGCCGAGGCGCCGATACGGCCGCCGTCCTTCGCGAGCAGCGCCTGCGTCTTCGGCAGCTCACCGGCCTCCATGGCGCTGAGATAGATCGCGCCGAGGTTCTCGCCGAGGCCGTCGGCCATGGTCAGCGACATGTCGCCGTACTAGTCGACGATCGCCCGCTCGTGCTGCGCATCCGATGAGGTCGTGTTGATCCGCACCGTGGTCTCGATATCGTGCTCGATCACCTCGGCGTTGCCCGTCTCGGCGAAGTCGCCGTCGACGCGGAGCGTGTTGAACGTGTCCAGCATTTGGATCGACCAGTTGTTCGGGTCGGGATTCTCGGCGTCACCGGTGCTCGTCGTTTGGTCGGAGACGTAGCTGTACGACAGCTGCTCCTCGGTGAAGCCTTCGGCCGCGAACGCCGTCTGACCGCCGAGGCTCGCGATTGCCACGCCGGCGACAAGGCCGGTGACGAGAGCTGGACGGAGTCGGTACCGATGACGGGCGGAAAACGGTGTTGCGCGCATACCTTGCCTTTGGGGTGGGGAGGGCGGTGACGCTCGTCCCAGCGGCGAGCCCATCGGAAGGTAGACGACACTTGTGGCCTGCAGGCAAACGTGAGGTTACGCGGGCCAGCATCTGCCCGCGCATCCGACTGCTAGTGGCGGCCGAGCCGCCGGTACCGCGAGTAGAGCACGGCGAGCACCACGACGAGCGCCATCGCCGCGATGAGCGCTACGGGGTCGAGCGGGATCCGCAGCACGAGGCAGCTCACGACCGAGAACACCGCCATCGCCGCGAAGAACCCGACGAACCCGAGCCAGAGCTGCAGCTGGTTGCGCTGCACGTGCTTGTTGTTCGGCATCAGCTCTTCACCCCGCCCGCGGTGAGGCCCGCGACGATACGGCGCTGGAGCACGAGCACGAGAATGACGAGCGGCACCGTGACGATCGTGCCGGCCGCCATAATCGCGGCGTAGGGCTGGATGTATGGGTTCGGCCCCGCGAAGCGCGCGATCGCGACCGTGACGGGCTCGACGTTCGGGCGCGAGAGCTGGCTCGCGAGCAGGTACTCGTTCCAGGTGGCGATGAACGCGAGGATCGCGGTCGTGAACACCGCCGGTGCCGCGAGCGGCAGGATCACCCGCATGAACGCCTGCCCGCGCGTCGCGCCGTCGACCCGCGCCGCTTCCTCGAGTTCCCACGGCAGATCGTGGAGGAACGAGGTGAGGGTGTAGATCGTGAGCGGCAGCGCGAACGAGATGTTCGGGATGATGAGCGCCTGGTACGTGCCGAGCCACGAGATGTTCGTGAACAACTGGAACAGCGGCGTCACGAGCGCGATGCCGGGGAACATCGACGCGGCGAGGATGATGCCGGTCACGAAACTCTTGCCCGCGAAGTTCAGCCTGGCGAGGGCGTACGACACCGTCACGCCGAGCAGCACCGCGACGACGGTCGTCACGCCCGAGATGACGAGCGAGTTCCCGATCGACCGCAGCAGGTTGTTGCCGCCCGACGGGTTGAGCGCCTGCGAGAAGTTCTCGAACGTGAAGAACGTCGGCCACGGGGTCGTGTCGAAGGTGTGTGAGACGTCGCGGAAAGCGACGACCATCATCCAGTAGAACGGCAGGAGGCACCAGAGCACGATGAGCGCGCCGCTGAGGTAGGTGCCCCACCCTTCGCCGGTGCGCACACGGCGCTGGATGACCTGGGGTTGCGTCGTGGTCGTCACGTCACTTCTCCCTCGTCGTCATCGCTCGCGTCGTGACGGGCTCGGTCTGAATCGGCCCGCGACGCTTGCGCTTGCGGCCGCCCGTGCCGAGATCGGGCGCGGGCTGGGTCTGCGCGACCGCATTCGCGCCGAGCACCTTCACCATGATGAACGCGCAGATGAAGATGATGAGGAACACGATCGTCGACAGCGCCGACGCGTTGTTGTATTCGTTCTCGCGCATCGTCGCCGTGACGAGCAGTGACATCGTCGTCGCCGAGCCCGACGTGTTGCCCTGCATGATCGCGGGCAGGTCGTACATGCGCAGCGCGTCGAGCAGGCGGAACAGAATCGCGACCATGAGCGCGGGGCGCACGAGCGGCAACGTGATCTGCCGGAACTGCTGCCACTTCGTCGCGCCGTCGATGCGCGCGGCCTCGTAGACGTCCTTCGGGATCAGCTGCAGCCCCGCGAGAATCAGCAGCGCGACGAACGGCGTCGTCTTCCAAACGTCGGCGACGATGACGGCGGTAAGCAGCTCCCACGTGCCGGTGGTCCATTGCAGGTCGAGCCCCGTCAGGCTGTTCACGATGCCCTGCGGCGCGAAGATAAACGCCCACAGCTTCGCGGTGACGGCCGTCGGAATCGCCCACGGCACGAGCACGGCGGCCCGCAGCAGGCCTCGCCCGACCATGTTGCGGCCCATGATGATCGCCATGCCGAAGCCGATGACGACCTCGAGCGACACCGTGATGATCGTGAGGAGGAACGTGACGCCGATCGCCTGCCAGAACTGGCTGCCGGTCGTGCCCGGCGGGCAGGAGTTCACGCCGCCGCCGCAGTCCTGCAGCAGCCAGTGCGTGTAGTTCGAAATACCAGCGAACCCGCCGTCTTGAAAGAAGCCCGTGTTCGGGTCGAACATGCGGTCCTGGTTAAACGACTGCACAATCGCGCTGATGATCGGATACCCGATGACGATCGCCAGCACGATCATCGCGGGGGCGATCAGCCACACTGCCGATTTGCCGTCGCTACGCCACTTGCGCTGCACCGGCGACGCGGGCCCCTGCCGCGTCGTGGAACTCGAGCTCGTCATCTCGACTCCTGCATCCCTCGATCTCTCCGCAACCACGGTTGCGCCCTGGCGAATGCGCGGGCCACCGAACCGTGGCCCGGAGACGGTGGCGCGGGCGGTGCTGCCCGCGCCACCGCGGCGCCGGTTAGCCGGCCGTCGACGACGTGATCGCGTCACTCATGTTCGTGACCACCTCATCGACGGGTTTGCCCTCGACGATCGCCGCGTAGGCGTTGTCGGCGATGGCCTTCGAGACGGCCGCGTAGAACGGCGTCACGGGGCGGGGCTGCGCGTTGTCGAGCGCATCCTTGAGCGCCGGCAGGTACGGGAACTGCTCGATGAGCGACTCGTCCTCGTAGATCGACGCGAGCACCGGCGGGAACGACTGCTCGGCGAAGCCCTTCTGGTTCTCTTCCGACAGAATGAACTGCACGAAGTCGAACGCGGTGGCCTTGTTCTCGGAGTAGACGTTGATGCCGTTGTTGTAGCCGCCGAGCGTCGATGCGCCGGGCCCGTCGGGGCCGACGATCGCGGCGACGTCGAACTTGTCCTTCACCTGCGAGGTCTCTTCGCTCATCGCGGTGTCGTACATGTAGGGCCAGTTGTAGGCAAAGACGGTCTCACCCGCGAGGAACGAGAGGTTCGTCTGCTCCTCGGTGTAGCCGTTCGCGGCCTTCGGGATGTCGCCGTTGGCGTATGCCTCGGCGAGCGCCTCGATGCCGGCCTTCGCCTCGTCGGAGTCGACCGTGGGCGTCTTGCCGTCGGCGTCGACGACCGAGCCACCCCACGAGTTGATCGCCTGCGTGGTCTGCACAGTGAGGCCCTCATAGTTCTTCAGCTGCATGATGAGCAGATCGAGGTTCTCGGCGTCGGCAGCGTCGCGATACGCGAGCAGGTCGTCCCATGTCGTCGGCACCTCGTCGACGATGTCGGTGCGGTAGAACATGAGCTGCGCGTTCGTGTTCTGCGGCGCCGCGTAGAGCGTGTCCATGTACGTCGCCGACTCGACGGTCGCCGGCAGCAGCGCCGACGTGTCGAGGTTGAGGTCGCCGTCGAGCGGCTGCAGCCAGCCGTTCGCCGCGAACTCTGCGGTCCAGGTGACGTCGAGCGCCATGACGTCGTAGTCACCGCTCTGCGCCTGCAGCGACTGCACGAGCGTGTCGCGCTGGCCGTTCGCCTCCTGCGGCAGCTCAACGAGGGTGACCTCCTCGTCGGGGTGATCGGCGTTCCAGGCTTCGATGATCGGCTCGAGCTTGCCGGCGTCATTCGCGCCCATCGCGAACGAGATCGGGCCGCGGCTGTCGAGGCCCTCGGCCTGTGCGCCGCTCCCCTCCCCGCCGCCTCCGCCGCCACCGCCCGAACATCCGGCGAGTACGAGTCCTGCCACGGCGACTGCCGCCACCGCACTGATCCGTCGCTTCATGAATTGCTCCCTTACATTTCGTTTCAGCGCTCGATCTCGGAATTGGATCGCGGCTCCGCCAACGCTGGCGGGCACCTTTGTAGTCTTGCACGCATCCCGCGCCACTGCGGAACATTGTGCAATTCGTTGTGACCTCGCAATTATCGCGTGAGGCGATTTCCCGATTCGGTGTCGAATAGGTGGAATTGTTCGTTCGCAGCCGTGAGCCGCAGCCGCTCGCCCTTTGTCGGTGGGGTCACGTCGTCGTGACGGGCGACGATGAGCGGGTCGCCCGGCAGCTTCGCGCGACCGTAGACGTACGCGTCGGAGCCGAGCTCCTCAACGAGGTCGACCTCGAGTTCGAGGCCGCCTTCACCCGTGAACTTCAGGTGTTCGGGGCGGATGCCCACGGTCACCCGCTGCCCCGGCTCGACAACGCCTGGGCGCACGTCGACCGCGATCGGCCCGAACGAGACTGTGCCGTCGTCGGCGACCCGAGTCTCGACGAGATTCATGGCTGGCGAGCCGACGAACCCCGCCACGAACACGTTGTCGGGCTCGTTGTAGAGCACGCGCGGGCTGTCGACCTGCTGTAGTACGCCGTCGCTGAGCACCGCGACGCGGTCACCCATCGTCATCGCCTCGACCTGGTCGTGCGTCACGTACACCGTCGTGACGCCGAGGCGCCGCTGCAGCGACGCGATGTGCGAGCGCGTCTGCACGCGCAGCTTCGCGTCGAGGTTCGAGAGCGGTTCGTCCATGCAGAACACCTGCGGCGAGCGCACGATCGCACGCCCCATCGCGACGCGCTGCCGCTGACCGCCCGAGAGCGCCTTCGGCTTGCGGTCGAGGAATTCACCGAGGTCGAGCAGCGCCGCCGCCTCTTCAACGCGGTCACGAATCTCCGATTTCGGCGTGTTCGCGAGTTTCAGCGCAAAACCCATATTCTCGGCGACGGTCATGTGCGGATACAGCGCGTAATTCTGAAAGACCATTGCGATATCGCGGTCTTTCGGGTCGGACTCGGTGACGTCCTTGTCGCCGATGAGAATTGAGCCGGCCGTGACCTGCTCAAGCCCCGCGAGCATCCGCAGGGTCGTCGATTTGCCGCAGCCAGACGGGCCGACGAGCACGAGGAATTCACCATCTTCGATCTCGAGATTGAGGTCGTTGACAGCCGGGCGCTCACCTCCCGGATACTGCAGGGTCGCGTGGTCGAACGTCACTGAGGCCATCGTTGGTCTCCTTCCTGGCGGGTACGCACCAGACGATCCGATGAAGGGTTGTCGCGATCCTAGCCCGCGAAGTAGTCGCGCGCGTATCCCGCGACGCGGTGCGCGTACGCGGTCGGCACGTTATAGGTCGACACCGCCGCGTTCCAGCCGTCATCGCTCACGAGTTCGCCACCGCTCTCGCAGAGGTAGACGCCAGCCGTGAGCGCGGCATCGTCGATGTTGTGCGGATCGGCGACGCCATCGAGATTCGCGTCTTGCCCCACCCGCTGCCAGGTCTCGGGAATGAACTGGAGCGGGCCCACCGCGCGATCCCACTCGGCATCGCCGTCGAGCGCACCGCCGTCGGTGTCGACGACCGCCATCGTGCCCTCGGTGCCGTCGAGCGGGATCCCGACGATCGGTGGGCTGACGACGCCGTCATCGCCGATGCCGCCGCCAAAGATTGCGCCGTGCACCGACTCGACCTGCGCGATGCCGGCGATCGTGTTCCAGCCGATGCCGCAGTCGGGCATCGTCTCGGCAAGCCGCAGGGCGGCACCCGCGTACGCGGCGACCGCGCGCTGCGGAATCCCCGTGCGCTCGGCGGTCACGGCGAGCCACACGGGCTCGACGAGGTCGGTGATGGCGACGTCGGTCGCGGTGGATGCCGCCGCCGGCAGTTCCTGCTCGGGCGCCTGCGGGTAGCCGCGTTCAGTGAACGAGGGTCGCGACTCCCCCGCGCATCCCGCCAGCAGCATGAGCGGCAATACCAGCGGCAGCGCGACGGCCGCCGGGCTCACCGACTGGCGCCGGGAACGCGACCGGGGCACGGTGGCGCTCACGCGATCTCGGCCGTGTCGAGGAGGATCGTGAATGGTCCGTCGTTCACGCTCTCGACGCGCATCATCGCACCGAATCGGCCCGTTTCTACGTGCAGGCCGGCTGCCCGAAGTCCGTCGACGAGTTCGTCGATGAGCGGCTCCGAGATCCCGCCGGGCGCGGCGTTCGACCACGACGGCCGCCGGCCCTTGCGCGCGTCACCGTAGAGCGTGAACTGACTCACGACGAGCACGGGCGCGCCCACGTCGAGCGCGCTGCGCTCCCCCTCGAGGATGCGCAGCTGCGAAATCTTGCGCACGAGCTTCGCCACCTCGGCCGCATCGTCGCCGTGCGTCACCCCGACGAGGGCGACCAGGCCCGGTTGCGGGAGGCGGCCGACGATCTCGCCGTCGACCACGACGCTCGCCGAAGCGCACCGCGTCACGACCGCGCGCATCCGGCTAGCTCACCCGCGCGTGCACGACCTGCTGCGCGTCGACGAGGCCGCGCTCGACGAGGAGCTCAACCGCGTCGGCGGCGTCGGCGATGAGCACCGGGAGGTTGTCGCGCTCGGTCGTGGCGAACGGGCGCAAGACGTAGTCGGCCGGGTCTTGCCGGCCCGGCGGGCGGCCGATGCCGACCCGCACGCGCAGGTACTCGGGCCCGAGCGCCGAGGAGATATCGCGCAGCCCGTTATGGCCGCCGTGGCCACCGCCGCGCTTGAGTTTGAGGGAGTCGAAGGGAATGTCGAGCTCGTCGTGCACGACGATGACCTGCTCGAGGTCGACCCCGTAGTACTTCGCGAGCTGCGACGCCGGCCCACCCGAGGTGTTCATGTAGCCGGTCGACTTCGCGAGCACGAGTTTCGGTGCGCCGGGGCGAACGCGGCCCTCGGCGACCAGGGCGCTCGCCCGCGGGTGGCGCTTCCACGAAGCGCCGACCCGCGAGGCGAGCTCGTCGACCACCATCTGGCCGACGTTGTGACGCGTCGCCCGATACCGGTCGCCGGGATTCCCGAGACCGAGCACGAGCCACGCGTCAGCGGCCACTACTCAGCGTCCTCAGCCGGCGCGTCGTCGCCCTCAGCGGCGTCCTCAGCCGTCTCGCCCTCGGCGTCCTCGGGCTCGGGCTCAAGCTGCGGCTCCTGCACCGAGGCGATGATGATCTCGGTCTCTTCGTCGACAAGCTGCACGCCCTGCGGAAGCTTGACGTCCTGGATCGCGACCGACGTGCCGATCTCGAGCCCCTCGACGCTGACCTCGATGTTCTCGGGGATGTGGGTCGCCTCGGCCGAGACGAGAATCGTGTTCGCGTCCTGCAGCACGATCGCGCCGGGAGCGGGCTCGCCGACGACGTGCACGGGCACGTCGACCTCGACGCGCTCACCGCGACGAACGACGATGAAGTCAACGTGCTCGATGATCTGGCGAACCGGGTCGCGCTGCACGTCCTTCACGAGCGCGAGCTGCGAGGTGCCCTCGATGTCGATGTCGATGAGCGCGTTCGCCTTGCGCAGGAGCAGCATGGTCTCGTGACCGGGCAGCGTGATGTGCTTCGGGTCGGTGCCGTGGCCGTAAATGACGGCGGGGATGAGGTCGTTCGCGCGAATCTTACGCGCGGCGCCCTTCCCGAACTGGGTGCGGACCGTTGCGGTCAGCTTGTCGGTGGTGTTAGCCATGAGGTTTCCTTTCGTGTGACGGCGGTGTGAACACGAACTCGTGGCTGCTCACGCAGGAGCCCACTCGACCGCGTCGATAACGGGCACGGATGTGCCCCTCGCCGAAGTACAGCGGCCAAGCCTACCAGCGCACGGGCACCTTTATCGAGTGCGGCCCAATTACCTCGTGCGGCCCTGTGCGAGCCGCACGGCGCGCTTGAACCCGGCCTGCCGCGCGACGTGAGCGCCAATGCCCGTGAACACGAGTGCGGCTCCGAGGGTGAGCCCGTTACTCGCCATCAGGATGAGGAATCCGTAGAGGTCGGCGCCGCCCGGGAAGAACGCTTGGAGAATCACGCCGATGATGCCGCCCGCAAGCAACAGCCCGCCGATGACGCCGCCGCCGAGGCCCGAGAGCATGAGCGAGCAGCCGAAGATCACCCAGCCGACGACCGTGACGATCATGAGCCCGACCTCGACCAGATCGCCGAACTGCGCCGCGAGGTCGGAGTACACCGGGCTCACCTGCGTCGCCGACAGCAGCCGGAGCGCCGCCGGGGCGAGCACGAACGCGACGGCAACGAGCGTGAGCACGACCGAGCCGATGCGGCCGCCGACGCCCGGGCCGCCCGGCTCATCCATCCACCTCGTGTCGACCGTGGCGCGGTGCTCCGTTGCGACCGGTGTGGGCTGCGGCGCGGGCCGTGAAGCCGGCGGCGCCGACTGGTACGAGTACGGGTCGCTGCTCGCGCCGCTCGAGGCCTGACCGTTCGACGTCGGGCCGCCGAAGTCGTAGGCGCGGGTCTTGGTGTCGTCGGCGGTGGGAGCATTCACCGCCGGCAGGCGACGCGTCGGCGGCACCGGGTCGATCTCATCGGTATTCGCTTCGGTCCGATGGATGGGCCGGGTCGGGTCGGGCTCGCGGCGCGCGTCGTCGGATGCGCCAGCTTCCCCCTCGCGGGAGAGGCTCCAGTCGAATCGCTGCGTGCGGTCGTCGTCGTTGCTGGCCATGCGCTCCCCTAGCGTCGGAGTAGTCCGTGTGCGGGCATCCTATCGGCGCCCATTGCCGCGGCCCGGGAGCGACACATGTTGACACGACGCAGCAACTCTTCGACCTGGGCGACCATAATGGAATTTCGCGTGCAATCCCTCGAGAGGTAAAACATGAACGACAGCACCGCATCCGCAAACATCGGCGTAGTCGGACTGGCCGTGATGGGCGCGAATCTCGCGCGCAATCTGGCCTCGCGCGAGGGGAACACGGTTGCCGTGTACAACCGCTCGCAGGACCGCACCGACAAGCTCGTCGCCGAGCATCCGGAAGCGGGCTTCGTGCCCTCAGCAACCGTCGAAGAATTCGCCGCCTCCCTCCAGCGCCCGCGCACCGCGATCATTATGGTGCAGGCGGGGAAGGCGACCGACGCGGTCATTGACCAGCTCGTCGAGGCTTTTGAGCCCGGCGACATCATTGTCGACGGCGGCAACGCGCTCTTCACCGACACGATCCGCCGCGAGGCCGCGGTGCGCGCGAAGGGCCTACACTTCGTCGGCGCCGGTATCTCGGGTGGCGAGGAGGGCGCGCTCAACGGCCCCTCGATCATGCCCGGCGGCACCGCCGAGTCGTACGAGACCCTCGGCCCGATCCTCGAGTCGATCGCGGCACGCGCGCCCGAAGACGGCACGCCCTGCGTTACGCACATCGGCACCGACGGCGCCGGCCACTTCGTGAAGATGGTGCACAACGGCATCGAGTACGCCGACATGCAGCTCATCGGCGAGGCTTACGACCTGCTCCGACACGTTGGGGGCCTCACGCCCGCAGAAATCGCCGATGTGTTCGCCGAGTGGAACCAGGGCGACCTCGAGTCGTACCTCATCGAGATCACCGCCGAGGTGCTCCGCCACGTCGACCCCGACACCGGCAAGCCGTTTGTCGACATCGTCGTCGACCGCGCCGGCATGAAGGGCACCGGCACCTGGACCGTGCAGAACGCGCTCGCGCTCGGGGTGCCCGCCTCGGGCATCGGCGAGGCAGTATTCGCGCGCGGTGTCTCGGGTCGCGTCGCGCAGCGCGACGCCGTGCGCCCCACCGTCGCCAAGCGGCCCGAAGCCGCGCCGATCCCCGCCGACTTCGTCGAGCAGGTGCGGCAGGCCCTGTACTCGTCGAAGGTCATCGCGTACGCGCAGGGCTTCGACCTCATTCTCGCGGGTGCTGAGGAGTACGGCTGGAGCGTCGACCCGGGCGCGATCGCGAAGATCTGGCGGGCCGGCTGCATCATCCGCGCCCGATTCCTCAACCGCATCGCCGACGCGTACGAGCGTGACGCCGAGCTGCAGTCGCTCATCGCCGACCCGTACTTTGCCGGCGAGGTCGCGAGCGGCGTCGACGCGTGGCGCCGGGTCGTCGCAACCGCTGCCCTCTCGGGCGTGCCGGCCCCCGTGTTCGGCGCGTCGCTGAGCTACTACGACTCGCTCGCGGCCGACCGCCTGCCCGCCGCCCTCATCCAGGGCCAGCGCGATTTCTTCGGCGCGCACACCTACGGGCGCGTCGACCGCGAGGGCACGTTCCACACCGACTGGTCGGGCGACCGCGTCGAGCACGAGGCATAGCGGATGGCAGAACCCCGACCCGACAACTCCCCCGGCGATAGCGAGCGCTCGGCCTACGAGGCGGCTGGCGGGCTCCCCGCTGGCGTCTCGGCTGAGGCGATCGAGCTCGCGAACCAGCTGTTCGACTACGCCCGTGAGAACGAGGCCGAGATGCTTGCGGCCTATCTTGACGCGGGCGCACCGGTGAACATGCAGGATGCGCAGGGCAACACGATGCTCATCCTCGCCGCGTACCATTTCGCGACCGAGACGGTCGCGATGCTGATCGAGCACGGCGCCGACCTCGACGTCGCGAACGACCGTGGGCAGAACGCGCTCACCTGCGCCGTGTTCAAGCAGGACATCGCCTCGTGCCGCGAACTGCTCGAGGCGGGCGCCGACCCCGACGCGGGTCAGCCGTCGCCTCGCGCGACCGCGAAGATGTTCTCGTGGCCCGCGTTCGATGAACTCCTCGCGGAGATTTCCTCGTAAGGACACAACCCGGCGCACCACCGCAAATGGCGCCGTGAATGATGAATGGCGCAGTCATGTGACTGCGCCATTCATCATTCACGGCGCCATTCGGCGCTCGCCAGTCCTAGGCGACCGGCGCGGCGACCGCCTCACGAGCCTCCTGGGCTGCCGCGACGAGGTTCCGCAGCGACGCGACCGTCTCTTCGTAGCCGCGGGTCTTCAGGCCGCAGTCGGGGTTGATCCAGAGGTTCTGGATCGGGATGCCCGCGACCGCGAGGCGCACGAGCTCCGCTACCTCGGCCTCGGCCGGCACTCGCGGCGAGTGGATGTCCCACACGCCCGGCCCGATGCCGCGCGCGAAGCCGTGCTGCTGCAGGTCGGCGACGACCTCCATGCGCGAGCGCGCCGCCTCGATCGACGTGACGTCGGCGTCGAGCCCGTCGATTGCCTCGATGACCTCGCCGAACTCCGAGTAGCACAGGTGCGTGTGCACCTGCGTCGCGGGCGCGGCGACCGAGGTGGCGGCGCGGAACGCGTCAACGCTCCAGCGCAGGTACTCCTCGTGGCGCGCGCGCTCGAGGGGCAGCAGTTCGCGCAGGGCGGGCTCGTCGACCTGAATGATGCCGATACCGGCGGCCTCGAGGTCGGCGACCTCGTCGCGCAGCGCGAGCGCCACCTGGCGTGCCGTGTCGCCGAGCGGCTGGTCGTCGCGCACGAACGACCAGGCGAGAATCGTGACGGGGCCCGTGAGCATGCCCTTCACGTGCTTGTCGGTGAGCGACTGCGCGAACTCCGCCCAGCGCACCGTGATCGCCTCGGGACGGTGCACGTCGCCCCAGAGAATCGATGGGCGCGTACAGCGCGAGCCGTACGACTGCACCCAGCCGTTCGAGGTGACCGCGAAGCCCTCGAGGTGCTCGGCGAAGTACTGAACCATGTCGTTGCGCTCGGGTTCGCCGTGCACGAGCACGTCGAGCCCCAGGTCTTCCTGCAGTTCGATCACCCGGCGAATCTCGTCGCGCAGGAACTCCTCGTACGCCGCGGTGTCGATCTCGCCGCGGCCGAACGCGCGACGCGCGCGGCGGATCTCGGCGGTCTGGGGGAACGAGCCAATCGTCGTCGTCGGCAGCGCGGGCAGCCCGAGGGCGTCGCGCTGGGCCTCGACCCGCGCATCCCAGTCGCCGCGGTCGAGTCGTACTTCGGTGGCCGCACGTTCGCGCACCTCGGGGATGCGCACGCCGGTCGCGTCGGCGCGCTCGGCAAGCGCGTCGGTCGCGGCCTGCAGCTCTTCGGCGATCGCGTCGCGGCCGGCGGCGAGGCCGTGCGCGAGCGTTGCGATCTGCGCCGCCTTCTCGTCGGCGAACGCGAGCCAATTCCGCAGGGTGGCGTCGAGCGCGCCCTCGTCGTCGAGCGTGTGCGGCACGTGGATGAGCGAGGTTGAGGTGCTCGCCGTCACGGCGACGCCCTGCGCGGCAATCTCGGCGAGCCGGTCGAACGCTGCGGCGAGGTCGCCACGCCAAATGTTGTGGCCGTCAACGACGCCCGCGACGACGCGCACATTCGGGAACTTGGCGACGGCATCGGGCAGCGCGCCACGCACGAGGTCGACCCCAATGGCCTCGACGCCGGCGCCCGCGAGGGCCCGGTAGGCTGCGGCGGGGAGCGCCGCGTAGCTCGTCTGCACGAACAGGGCCGGGCGGTCGGTCGCGGCCGCGATGCGCTCGTAGGCGCGGGCAGCGGCCTCGGTGAGCCGCTCGGGCGCCACGGGGAGCACCTCGCTCACGAGGGCCGACTCATCGAGCTGCACCCACTGCGCACCGGCCGCGCGCAGGTCGGCGAGCACCTCGAGGTAGACGTCGACGAGGTCGTCGAGGCGGTCGAGCGGAGCGAAGCCCTCGGGCGCGGCGTCGTCGGGCTTCGCAAGGGCAAGGAACGTGACGGGGCCGACGATCGTCGGGCGGGTCGTGTAGCCCGCGGCCTTCGCCTCACGCACCTGCTCGGCGCGCTCGTGCGAGCGGTAGGCGAACGCGGTGTCGGGACCGATCTCGGGCACGAGGTAGTGGTAGTTCGTGTCGAACCACTTCGTCATCTCGAGGGCCGGGTGCTCGGCGTCGCCGCGGGCGAGGGCGAACGTGAGGTCGACGTCGTCGAGGCTCGCGAGGTCGGCGAACCGGGCCGGCACGGCGCCGACCGTCACGAGCGTGTCAAGCACGTGGTCGTAGCTCGCGTCGGCCTCGGGAATCGACGAGTCGTCGGCGCCGAGGCCCGCGCGCACGAGCGCCTCGCGGGCCGCGGCCCGCACGCCGGCGCGGGCCGCGGCGAGCTCGGCCGCGTCAGACGCGCCGCGCCAGTACGACTCGACCGCCTTCTTCAGCTCACGGTGACGGCCGATGCGGGGGTAGCCGAGGACGGTGCCTGCGGGGAATTCGATGGTCATGGTGTCCTTTCGTCGCGGCTAGGCCGCGGTGGTCGTTCGCTCGGCAGTGGCGAGCGTGGTGCGGTCGACAAGGCCGAGTCGGCTGAGCAGCTCGAGCGGCTCGTCGGTGCGGTTGTGGGTGTAGAGGTGCAAGCCGCGCGCGCCGTGCGCGACGAGGTCGTGGCACATTGCGGTGGCGTGGGCGATTCCGAGCTCGCGGCGGGCTTCGTCGCTGTGACAGGCGTCCAGCGAGCGGTGCAGGCGTTCCGGCACCTCCTCCCCCGCGAGCTGCGACATTCGTACGAGTCGCGGCAGCGAGGTGACGGGCATGATGCCGGGGCGAATCTCCATCGTGACGCCGTGGGCGCGGGCGCCCTCGACGAACGCGAAGTAGTCGTCGGCCTCAAAGAACAGCTGCGTGATCGCGAGCGTCGCGCCCGCGGCCTCCTTCGCGAGCAGGGCGTCAAAATCCTGCTCGAGCGAGCGCGACTGGGGGTGGCCATTCGGATACGCGGCGACAGCGGTGATACCGGCGGGCGGCGTACGCACGTGCCAGCGCCCCGCGATCGGCCCGAGCTCACGCGGCAGGTGCTGCTGCCGCACCCCGTCGATGAGCTGCGCGAGCTCGGCGCCGCTGCGCAGGTCGCTCAGGAACTCATCGTGCTCCGTAAGCCCGGCGGGCGGGTCGCCCCGCAGCGCGAGAAAGTCGGTGATGCCCTCGTCGAGGAACTCGGTGATGATCTCGGCGGCCTGCGCGAACGACGAGCCGACGCAGGTGAGGTGCGCCAGCGGACGCGCCGTCGTTTCGTCGCGGATGAGGGCGAGCACGTCAAGCGACGCGCCGCGCGACGAGCCGCCCGCGCCGAACGTCACCGAGATGAAGTCGGGATGCACCCGGCCGAGGGCGCGCGCGATCTCAGGCATTCGCGCCGCGACCTTGGGGGTGCGCGGCGGGAACAGCTCGAACGAGAACGGAACCGACATGCACACCAAAGTAGGGGTTTCTCCCAACCTGAGTCGGGTTATGACTTCGTGTGACGACGCGCGTCGGTCGCTCCACAGCAAAACGGCGGCGCGACCCGGGTGGGTCGCGCCGCCGTTTTGTGAGCGGTCTCGGTGGCCAGCTAGGCCGCGCCGTCGAACATCGACGTCACGGAGCCGTCCTCGAACACCTCGTGAATCGCGCGCGCGAGCAGCGGCGCGATCGGCAGCACCGTGAGGGTCGGGAATCGCTTCGCGTCGGGCAGCGGCAGCGTGTCGGTGACGACGACCTCGTCGATCGCAGGGTCCTGCAGGCGCTCGACGGCGGGGCCCGAGAACACGGCGTGCGTCGCCGCGACGACGACGCGCTCGGCACCGTGCGCCTTGAGCGCATCCGCCGCCTTCTGAATCGTGCCGCCGGTGTCGATGAGGTCGTCGACCATGAGGCAGACGCGGCCCTTCACGTCACCGACGATGTCGTGCACCGTCACCTCGTTCGCGACCTTCGGGTCGCGGCGCTTGTGGATGATCGCGAGCGGCGAGCCGAGCTCGTCGGCCCAGCGGTCGGCAACCCGCACGCGGCCCATGTCGGGCGAGACCACCGTGAGGTTGTCGACGTCGCCGAGCTTCTCTTTGAAGTAATTCATGAGCACCGGCATCGCGAACAGGTGGTCGACGGGGCCGTCGAAGAAGCCCTGAATCTGCGAGGCGTGAAGGTCGACCGACATGATGCGGTCGGCGCCGGCGGTCTTGAAGAGGTCGGCGATGAGTCGGGCTGAGATGGGCTCGCGCCCGCGGCCCTTCTTGTCTTGTCGCGAGTACGGGTAGTACGGCACGACCACGGTGATGCGCTTCGCTGACGCCCGCTTGAGCGCGTCGACCATGATCAGCTGTTCCATGATCCACTCGTTGATCGGCTCGCCGTGCGACTGCACGACGAACGCGTCGGCGCCGCGCACCGATTCGCCGTAGCGGGCGTAGATCTCGCCGTTCGCGAACGTGCGCGCCTCAGTCTCGAGCAGTTCGGTGCCCAGTTCTTCGGCGACCTGCGCTGCGAGCTGCGGGTGCGCTCGCCCCGAAATGAGGACTAGTCGCTTTTCACCAGGGTTGACAATGCCGGACACCTACTACCGCCTTTTCTCGTTGTCGGGCACGAATGCCCACCAAGACTACTCGGATTCGGTGGGCACCTCTGACGCGGTACCGGCCGCCGCCGCGGCATCGGCCGCGGGCGTACCCGGACGGTGCTTCGCGACCCAGCCCTCGACGTTGCGCTGTGGCGCGACATTGAGCGCGAGTGCCCCGGCGGGCACATCCTTTCGGATGCTCGTGCCAGCGCCCGAGTACGCGCCGTCGCCGATCGTGATGGGGGCAATGAGCACGTTGTCAGACCCGATCTTCACGTCGCGACCGACGACCGTGCGGTGCTTCTTGACGCCGTCGTAGTTCGCGGTGATCGTGCCAGCGCCGAGGTTCGTGCCGTCGCCGATCTCGGCGTCACCGACGTACGAGAGGTGCGGCACCTTCGCGCCGTCGCCGAGCGTCGAGTTCTTGGTCTCGACGAACGTGCCCACCTTCGCCCCCGCACCGATGACGGTGTTCGGGCGCAGATAGCTCCAGGGGCCGACCGTCGCGCCCGCGCCGATGACCGCGAGCGTCGCATCCGTGCGCTTCACTACCGCGCCCGCGCCGACCTCGGTGTCGACGAGCGTCGTGTCGGGGCCGATCACGGCGTCCTCGCCAATCGAGGTGGCGCCGCGCAGCTGCGTTCCCGGCTGAATCTCGACGTCGGCGGCAATCGTCACATCGGCCTCGATGGTCGTCGTGTCGGGGTCGACGATCGTGACGCCCTCGCGCATCCAATATTCAAGGATGCGACGGTTGTACTCGCGCGCCGTGTTGCCGAGCTGCGCGCGGTCGTTAATGCCCTGCACGAGCCACGGGTCGGTCACCGCGACGGCGGCGATGCGGCCGCCGTCCTGCTTGATGAGCGCGGCCGCGTCGGTGAGGTACTTCTCACCCTGCTTGTTGTCGGTGCCGATGCGCGACATCGCGTCGCGCGCGGCCGCGGCGCGGAACACGTAGACGCCCGCGTTGATCTCGGTGATCTCGCGCTGGCGCTCGGTCGCATCCTTGTGCTCGACGATCGAGTCGAACTGGCCGTCGGCGTCGCGGACGACGCGGCCGAAGCCGGCCGGGTCCTGATAGATCGCACTGAGGAGCGTGAGTTCGTCGTGGTCGAGGCGGTGCGCCTCGATGAGCCGGCGCACCGTGGGCGCGTCGAGCAGCGGTACGTCGCCCGAGAGTACGACGATGTCGCCGTCGAAGTCGTCGGGCAGCACGGCCATGCCGGCTTCGAGGGCGCGGCCGGTGCCGGGAATGTCGTCCTGGTCGGCAATGAGCGTCTCGGGCGAGAGCGCGCCAATCGCCTCGACGACGCGGTCGCGCTGGTGCCGCACGACCGCGACCGTGTGCGTCGGCTGAAGCTGCGCCGCCGTGCGCAGCACGTGCCCAATCAGCGGCAGCCCGCCGAGCGGGTGGAGCACCTTCGGCGTCTTCGACTTCATACGGGTGCCGGCGCCCGCGGCAAGAATGACAACGGCCAGGTTCTGTGCGGTCATGCGATTCCCCATTCCTCGACTCTGTGACGCGCCCGATCAGAGCCCGCCGCGGCGACCCAAGCTGGGCGCCCTGGCTCCTCCCCCAGGATTCGAACCTGGACCTAACGGCTCCAAAGGCCGTCGTGCTGCCGTTACACCAAGGAGGAAGGTGCGGCCCTAGTCTGCCACGTCCGTCGCACGACCGTGACTCAACAAGTCACGCGCGCTCCGGGAAATTTCGCGGGCCTCAGCGATACTAGAGGGTATGCATCCTCACGAAACCGACGCCGTCGACACAATCGTCGACGAGTGGACTCGCGCTCGTCCGGATCTCGACTTCTCGCCGCTGTCGGTTTTTTCGCGCGTCAAGCGCATCTCGCGGCAGCTCGAGGTCGTGCGCAAGCGCGCGTTCGCCGAGGTCGGCCTCGAGCTCTCGGAGTTCGACGTGCTTTCGGCGCTGCGGCGCTCCGGCGAGCCCTACGCACTCACGCCCAAGCAGCTGCTCGCGAGCAACCTCGTCTCGAGCGGCACCATGACCTACCGCATCGATCGCCTCGTCGAGTCGGGCCTCGTTGTGCGCGAAGACGACCCCGCCGACGGCCGCAGCGTGCTCGTGCGCATGACCCCAGAGGGGCGCCAGCGCGTCGACGCCGCGATCAAGGGCTTGCTCGAGCGCGAGGTCGTGCTCCTCGCCGACGTCACCGACGAGGAGTTCCGCGTGCTCGAGCGCGGCCTGCGCGAGCTCTCGCTCGCGATGACCGACGACGCGAACTGACGCGCGACGGCGCGGGCGGGCCCGCCGCTTCGATAGGCTGGGCGAAATGGCGACACCACTGCTCGGGGCCGAAGCCCTCCACCTCGAATATCCCACTCGAATCGTGTTCGACGCCGTCAGCGTCGGCATCGAAGAGGGCGACCGCATCGGCATCGTCGGCCGCAACGGCGATGGCAAGTCGAGCCTGCTCGGCATGCTCGCCGGCACCGTCGAATACCAGTCGGGCCGCGTCACGCGCCGCGGCGACGTGCGCTTCGGCGTGCTCACGCAGCGCGACAGCTTCGACGACGACGCGACCGTGCATCACTCGATCGTCGGCGACCTTGCCGAGCACGAGTGGGCGGGCGATGCGCGCATCCGCGACATCATCGGCGGCCTCGTCGCTGACCTGACGTGGGAGGCCCGCGTCGGTGACCTCTCGGGCGGCCAGCGCCGCCGCGTCGCCCTCGCCGCCCTGCTCATCGGCGACTGGGATCTGCTCGCGCTCGACGAGCCGACGAACCACCTCGACGTCGAGGGCATCGCGTGGCTCGCGGGGCACCTGAAGACGCGCTGGCCGAAGAACTCGGGCGGCCTCATCGTCATCACGCACGACCGGTGGTTCCTCGACGAGGTGTGCACCGAAACGTGGGAGGTGCACGACGGCATCGTCGAGCCCTTCGAGGGCGGATACGCGGCGTACGTGCTCCAGCGCGTCGAGCGCGACCGCATCAACGCCGCGACCGAGCAGAAGCGGCAGAACCTCATGCGCAAGGAGCTCGCGTGGCTTCGCCGCGGCGCACCTGCCCGCACGTCGAAGCCGAAGTTTCGCATCGACGCCGCGAACGAGCTCATCGCCGACGTGCCGCCCGTGCGCAACCCGATCGAGCTGCAGCAGCTCGCCGTCGCGCGCCTCGGCAAGGACGTTATCGACGTCGAGGGCGCGGGCGTGGCCTTCGGCGACCGCGAGGTGCTCCGCGACGTCACCTGGCGCATCGGCCCCGGCGAGCGCACCGGAATCTTGGGCGCGAACGGCGCCGGCAAGTCGACGCTGCTCGGGCTCATCGCCGGCACGATCGAGCCGACGTCGGGCCGAGTAAAGCGCGGCAAGACCGTGAAGTTCGGGTTCCTCGATCAGCAGTTCTCGCAGCTCGCCGAGATCGGCGGAGACCGCGTGCGCGAGGTGCTCGCGCGCACGAAGACGACGTTCCAGGTCGACGGGAAAGACCTCACCCCCGCGCAGCTGCTCGAGCGGCTCGGGTTCGCGCGCGAGCACCTCTCGGCCCGCGTCGAAGAGCTCTCGGGCGGGCAGAAGCGGCGCCTGCAGTTCTTGCTCTTGCTGCTGAGCGAGCCGAACGTCATCGCCCTCGACGAGCCGACGAACGACGTCGACTCCGACATGCTCGCGGCGATGGAAGACCTCCTCGACTCGTGGCCCGGCACCCTGCTCGTCATCTCGCACGACCGCTACCTGCTTGAGCGCATCACCGACCAGCAGTACGCGATCCTCGACGGTCGGCTGCGGCACGTGCCCGGTGGCGTTGACGAGTACCTGCGCCTGCGCCGCGAACAGGCGAGCCAGCCCGCGGCGCCGGGTGGCGCATCCGCCCCCGCCTCGAGCGCGGCCGACGCTGGGCCCTCGCTCTCGGGTGCCGACCGCCGCGCGGCCGAGAAGGAGGTCGCGTCGATCGAGCGCCGGCTCGAGAAGCTCGGCGGCGAGGTGGCGCGCACCCACGAGCGCATGGCCGAGCACGACCAGAGCGACTACGAGGGCCTGCAGCGCCTCGGCGACGAGTTGCGCGCCCTCGAGTCCGAGACCGCCGAGCTCGAAGACCGCTGGCTGACCCTCTCCGACCTCCTCACCTAGCCCCGCTCTTTTCCCCCCAGTTGAGTGGTCAATTGTTGCTGTTTTGAGCGCTCGAAACAGCAACAATCGACCACCGAACTGGGAAAAACAGCTAGCCGTAGCGGGTGCGGTAGCGGGCCGCGGCGGCCGGATGCAGGGGTACGGGTGACGTGTCGATCAGGTTCGCCGCCGTGAGGTACTGCACGCCAACCGAGCCCGCCGGCACGAGCGTCTCGGCCTCTTCGATGAGCACGTCAACGAGCGACGCGGCCGCGTCGTCGGGCAGGTCGCGGCTCGCGAGCAAGAAGTTCGGTGTGCCCACCGTCGGCACGTCATCGACGCCGCCGTACGCGCCGCGCGGCAGCGCCGTCGAAAGATAGGTATCGGGATACGCGGAATCGAGCGCGGGCAGCACGTCGGCGAGCGCGACGAAGCGAATCGCGACTCGCTCCCGCAGCGACGCGATCGCCGGGGCCGGGATGCCGCTCGACCAGAACAGCGCGTCGATCTCGCCCGCCTCAAGCGCGGCCGTCGCGTCGACGATGCTGAGCTCGGAGGTGATGGCCGCGCCCTCCCCCGTCGCGAGGCCGGCCGCTTCAAGCACCCGCCGCGCCGTAATCGCGGCGCCCGAGCCGGGCGCACCCACCGACACGCGGTGGCCCGCGAGGTCGGCGAGCACGCGCATCCCGCTGTCGGCAAGTACGGCGCACTGCAGATAGTTCTGATACACCCGGCCGATCGCGACGGGCGCGGGCGCTGACGGGTCGAGCGCGTCGGCGAGCGAGATCGCGAGCTGCGCCTCGCCCCGCGCAAGCAGGCCGAGGTTGTCGACGCTGCCGAGCGTCGTGCGCAGGTCGAGTTCGAAGGCACCGCGTCGCTGCAGCGCCGCCCGCAATAGCTCGCCGAACTCGACGTAGGTGCCGCCCGGCTCGCCGCTCGCCATCGTGAACCGCGCACCGCTCGCCCCGAGCCCGCAGCCCGCGAGCGCGAACGCCGCGCCCGACGCCGCGAGCGCGCCCACGCCGCGAAGGAATCCCCGGCGCGTCAGCCCGGCACTCGCCAGTCGCGTGCCCGCCAGTCGCGCGCCCGCCAGTCGCGTGCCCGTCACGACGCCCCCAACCACACGCGCACCCGCAGCCCGCCCTCCTCGGCGCGATCGACCGTGAGGTCGCCGCCGTTCGCGAGCGCGAGCTGCCGAGCAATTGCGAGCCCGAGACCGGTGCCGGGCAGCCCGGTGTGCTCGGTCGAACGCCAGAATCGGTCGCCGACATGGTCGAGCTCGTCGTCGCTGAGCCCAGGACCGTTGTCGCTCACCTCGAGCACCGACCGCCCCTCACGCTCGGCGAGGCGCACGGTCACGACGGCGTCGTCGCCCGCGTACTTCGCCGCGTTCTCGAGCAGAATCTCGACGATCTCGACGAGATCCGCCCGGCCAAACTCCGTGCGCACCAGCTCGGCGCCCTCGGTGCGCACGTCGAGGGCGGGAAGGTGGGCCGAGTCGAGCACGTCGGCGATCGAGAGCGTGCCGCCGAGGTCGATCGCCGCCGTGCGCATGCTGAACGACTTACCGCTCGTGATCGCCGTCACGCGGTGCTCCGCGTTCGCGAGCACGAGCATCCGATCGACGATGTGCTCGAGCCGGTCGAGGTCGCCGTCGACCGCCGTGAGCGCGTCGACAAGCTCATCGTCAGGAATCGTCTCGCCGCGCGGCAGCGCATCGATGCGCAGGCGAATCGCCGCGAGCGGGTTGCGCAACTGGAGTGACGCCTCGGCGACGAACCCGCGCTGCTGCTCGAGCGCATCCTCGACACCCTGCGCCATCCTCGCGAAGGAGGCCGCGAGTCGGCGCAGTTCGGGCGGGCCGGATGGGTCGGGCGCGGCGGGCGGGCGGCGTTCGGCAAGCGCGCGAGTCGCGGCGTCGAGCGCGTCGACCGGGCGGAGCACCCAGCCGGTCCAGCGCCACAGTGCGAAGAGCATGCCGGCGAGCAGCAGGAGCCCCGCGACCGTGATGAGGCACCAGGACCGCACGACATCAGCGCGGGCAGCCGTGAGGTCGACCTCGAGCACGACGGCACCCGCCGTCACACCGGGCAGGCCCTCGAACGGGGCGGCGACGAGCGCGTGGTCGGGGCTCCAGGGGCGCACGGTCTCGATGCTGAGCTGCGGCACCGCCCGGCCCGCCGAGAGCGCGAGTGCCTCGACGTCGGGCGCGGTGACGTCGATCGTGCCGGCCGCCGCGACGACATCGCCGTGCCCGTCGATCACGGCAACCGACTCGCCGTTCGTCGCGAGGAACCGGTCGAGGTAGCTCTGGAGTGCGTCCGCGCGGTCTCCCGTCACCGCGACCTCGGCGCGACTCACGATCTCGCCCATCGCGGTCACGCGCTGCAACTGCAGCTGCTGCGTGCGTGACACCGCGATGCCGTGCCCGATCGAGACGAGAATGACGCACACGGCGAGGAGCCCGAGCAACAGAGAGGGGATGAGCACCCGGCGTCTCATGGGCCGGGCTCGAATCGGTACCCGAAGCCGCGAATTGTCGTGATCGTGCCCTCGGGCAGCTTCTGCCGCAGCTGGGCGAGGTGCACGTCGATCGCCCGCGAGGTCGACGGATATTCGGCGCCCCACACGGCCTCGACCAGCTGCGGCCGGCTCAGCGCCTCCCCCGCGCGGCTCACGAGCGTGCTGAGCAGCGAGAACTCCGTCGGCGTGAGCGCAATCGCCGCGCCGTCGCAGGTTGCCCGGCGCGCCGCGAGGTCGAGCCGCACGCGACCGGCCTCGAGCACCCTCGGCTCGTCACGAACCCCG
The DNA here is from genome assembly GCF_000381765.1 of [Zimmermannella] faecalis ATCC 13722. GTDB lineage: Bacteria > Actinomycetota > Actinomycetes > Actinomycetales > Microbacteriaceae > Gulosibacter > Gulosibacter faecalis. Next base: position 35,205 of record NZ_KB907084.1, read on the forward strand.
GCCCGGCGCGAAACCGCCTCGATCCGCGCGAGGAGCTCGTGCATCCGCACCGGCTTGATGAGGTAGTCGTCGGCGCCGAGCCGGAGCGCGACGACCGTCGAGCGCTCGTCGCCGCGCGCCGTGACGACGATGACCGGCAGGTCGCTCCGCTCACGCAGCTGCCCGAGCGCGCTGAGCCCATCCATGTCTTCGAGGCCAAGGTCGAGCAACACGACCTCATGGTTCGTGTGCTCTGCCAGGAGTCCGGCGCCCGTCGCGACGCGAGTGCACGTGTGGCCGGCTCGGGTGAGCACGCTCGTGAGCGCCGCGGCCACCGAGGCATCATCTTCGACGACGAGCACACGCATGCCGACATTCTATGCGCCAGCGCGAGCGGCCCGTGCGGATGCGGCGGTCGGTACCGGCCGCATCCGCGGTTCGACGCGTCACGGCTTCGTAAAGGCCGTGTAAGGATTCCGCGCGGCCGCGGGCAACGCCGGGATACCTTGACCTGGCGCCAGCGACGTCGATGTGGTCGTTGCCGTGCGCCGCCCGCCCACCCGCACGATCTCGCACGATTGGAATCGCATGTCGACGACAACTGCCCCCGTTTCGCTGAGACGATCCGTCTCGAACACGCTCAAGGGCTCCACCGGCAACCTCGTCGAGTGGTACGACGTTTACGTCTACTCGGTGTTCGCCACCTACTTCGAGTCGCAGTTCTTCGACCCCGAAGACCAGAACTCGACGATCTACGTGTGGGCGATCTTCGCCGTCACGTTCCTCATGCGCCCGCTCGGCTCGTGGTTCTTTGGACGCTTCGCCGACCGGCACGGCCGCAAGCTCGCGCTCACGATCTCGGTGAGCGTCATGGCGCTGTGCTCGTTCGTCGTCGCCGTGACGCCGACCGCCGAGACAATCGGCATGGGCGCCGCCGTCATTCTCGTGCTCTGCCGACTGCTGCAGGGCTTCGCGACCGGCGGCGAGTACGGCACGAGCGCGACCTACATGTCGGAGGCCGCGGTGCCCGGCCGCCGTGGGTTCCTGTCGTCGTTCCACTACGTCACGCTCGTCGGCGGCCACGTGCTCGCGCAGACGACGCTGCTCATCATGGTGCTCACGATGCCGACCGAGGCGATCACCGCCTGGGGCTGGCGCGTCGCGTTCGGCATCGGTGGCGTTGCCGCGCTCGTCGTGTTCTGGCTGCGCCGCACGATGGACGAGACCCTCGAGACCACGACCGTCAACCAGGTCGAGCGCTCGGCGGCAAAGTCGCAGGGTTCGATGCGCGAGCTGCTCGTGAACCAGTGGCGCCCGCTGCTGCTCTGCTTCCTCGTCACGATGGGCGGCACGATCGCGTTCTACGTCTACTCGGTGACCGGCCCGAGCATCGTGAAGGCGGCGTTCGCGGGCGACGACGTCGTGACCGGCACGGTGATCAACCTCATCGCGCTCACGATCCTCATGCTCCTGCAGCCGCTCGGTGGCTGGCTCTCCGACATCGTCGGCCGCAAGACGCTCCTCGTGTTCTTCGGCATCGGCGGCGTGCTCTACACCTGGTTCCTGCTCACCTGGCTGCCGCAGCAGACGAGCGCGGTCGCGTCGTTCGCGATTCTCGTCGGCGGGTTCGTGATCCTCACGGGCTACACCTCGATCAACGCGGTCGTGAAGGCCGAGCTGTTCCCCTCGCACATCCGTGCCCTCGGCGTCGGCTTCGGCTACGCGCTCGGCAACTCGGTGTTCGGTGGCACGGCGCCGGTGCTCTACCAGGCGGCGAAGGGCGGCGACCAGGTGCCCGGCTTCATCGTGTACGTCACGATCGTCATCGCGGCGTCGCTCGTCGTCTACGTGTTCTGCCTGCGCAACCACGGCCGCACGTGGCTCGACCACGAGCAGGAGCTCCACGCCGAGCGCGAACTCGCGGCGAGCAACTCCCGCTAGCCCGCGTATCCGGGCCCTCCCCCACCCCAGTTGAGTGGTCGAATGTTGCTGTTCTGAAGCTTCAGAACAGCAACATTCGACCACTCAACTGTTGGGTAGGGTGGGCGGAGCAGGCAGACAAGGGGGTCTGAGATGGATGCGCGCACGCACGACACGAATCGGGCCGACGCGATCGTTGTCGGGGCGGGACTCGCCGGACTCGTCGCCGCGAGCGAGCTGCTCGACGCGGGCCGACGCGTCATCATCGTCGAACAGGAGCCTGAGGCCTCGTTCGGCGGACAAGCCTGGTGGTCGTTCGGCGGCCTCTTTCTCGTCGACTCCCCCGAGCAGCGTCGCCTCGGAGTGCGCGACAGCCTCGACCTCGCACGGCAGGACTGGTTCGGGTCTGCCGGCTTCGACCGCGACGAGGATGCGTGGCCCAGGCGGTGGGCCGAGGCCTACCTCGAGTTCGCGGCCGGTGAGAAGCGCCACTGGCTGCGCGGCAAGGGCGTGAAGTTCTTCCCCGTCGTCGGCTGGGCCGAGCGCGGTGGTGACCGCGCGACGAGCCACGGCAACTCGGTGCCCCGGTTTCACATCACGTGGGGCACCGGCCCCGGCGTGCTCGAACCCTTCGTTCGGCGCGTCCGCGAGGGCGTCGCCGAGGGTCGGGCGCGACTCGCGTTCCGCCACCGGGTCGACCGCCTCGAGGTCGAGGGCGGCACCGTCGTCGGGGTGAGCGGCGCGACGCTCGCCCCAGATTCGGCCGCAAGGGGCGAACCCTCAAACCGCAACGTGACGGACGACTTCGAGTTTCGCGCCGACGCCGTGCTCGTCGCCTCGGGCGGCATCGGCGGCAACCACGACCTCGTGCGCGAACAGTGGCCGATCCGCCTCGGCACGCCGCCCGATCACCTGTTGTCGGGCGTGCCCGCGCACGTCGACGGCCGCATGCTCGGCATCGCCCGCGACGCCGGCGGCCGCCTCATCAACGGCGACCGCATGTGGCACTACGTCGAGGGCATCAAGAACCACAGCCCCGTGTGGGCGAGCCACGGCATCCGCATCCTGCCCGGCCCGTCGTCGCTCTGGCTCGACGCCCGCGGGCACAGGCTCCCGACGCCGCTCTTCCCCGGCTTCGACACCCTCGCCACGCTCGAGCACCTCGTCGCGACGGGGCACGACCACAGCTGGTTCGTGTTGAATCAGCGCATCCTCGAGAAAGAATTCGCGCTGTCGGGCAGCGAGCAGAATCCCGACCTCACGGGCCGCGACCTGAAGCTGCTCGCGAGCAGCCGGCTCGGCAAGGGCGCTCCTGGGCCGGTCGAGGCGTTCAAGGAGCGCGGCGCAGACTTTCTCGTCGCGAACACGCTGCCGGAGCTGCTCGCGAAGATGCGCCAGCGCTCGCCCGACCTGCTCGACGTCGACCGCGTTCGGCACGAGGTCGAGGCCCGCGATCGAGAGCTCGAGAACCCCTTTGGCAAGGATGCGCAGCTCGCGGCGATTCGGCAGGCACGGCGGTATCGGGGCGATCGACTCATTCGGGTCGCGCCACTCGGCCCGCTCACCGACCCGAAGGCGGGCCCGCTGATCGCCGTGCAGTTACACATCCTGACGCGCAAGTCGCTCGGCGGGCTCGAGACCGATTTGCGCGGCCGAGTGCTTGGCGACGCGGGCGAGCCGGTGCCGGGGCTGTACGCCGCGGGTGAGGCGAGCGGGTTCGGCGGCGGCGGGATGCACGGCTATCGATCGCTCGAGGGCACTTTCCTCGGTGGCTGCCTCTTTTCGGGCCGCACCGCGGGTCGAGCCATCGCCGCCGCCCTCAGTTGAGTGGTCGATTGTTGCATCCACCGGTTGACACCGCCAGCTTCAAAACAGCAAAAATCGACCACTCAACTGGGATGGGGAAGGGCTATTGCGGGGCGAGGCGGGCCGCGATAAGGCGGCGGCAGAGGTCTTCCGGGATTTCCCGGTCGTAGGGCAACTTGAGGAAGCCCGCGCCCGAGTCATAGCCCGCCGCGGTCACCTCATCGCGCATCGGCGTGAAGAAGTCCGGCGTGAAGCGCAGCGAGCAGTGCTTGCCGAACGCCTGCAGCATCCACATGTTCTCGCCATCGCGGATGTACGCGGGCGTGTTCCAGCGCAGCTCCTCGGCCACCTCGGGCGCGAAGCTCAGGCTGATTCGCCGCAGCTCCTCGAGGTGCGCCCGCTGGTGCGATTCGAGGCGCGCGAAGAAGTCGTCGGGGTCGGTGCGTTTCGGTGCCGGCATGGGGCGATCCTACGCCGCGCGGCGCCGTCTCCGGATGCCACCCACGCGACCCCATTGACAATTTTAGTTGTAGCTGCAACTATTACTGCATGGCCACCCTGCAGCACGCCTCCACCACCCCCTCCGGCAAGCTCGCCGCCGACACCACGATGGGCGCCGTCACGCTCCGCGTCGCCGACCTCGACGCAATGATTCGCTTCTACACCGACGGCGTCACCCTCGAACTGCTCACCCAAGAGGGCGGCGTCGCCACCCTCGGCCGCGCCGGCCGCCCGCTCGTGATTCTCGAGCACACGCCCGCGCTGAAGCACGCGAGCCCGGGAGAAGCCGGACTCTTCCACACCGCGATCCTGTTCGACACCGAGGCCGAGCTCGCCGCATCCGTCTACTCGACCGCGCAGCGCTTCCCCGGCCTGTTCACCGGCAGCGCCGACCACCTCGTGAGCAAGGCGTTCTACTTCAACGACCCCGAGGGCAACGGCGTCGAGCTGTACTGGGACCGCGACCGCAGCGCCTGGTCATGGACCCACGGCGAGGTCGAGATGGACACCCTGTTCCTCGACCCCAACGCCTACCTGCGCGAGCACCTGACCGAAGAGACGCTCGCCACCCCGACCCGCGGCGCCGCGACCGTCGGCCACATCCACCTCAGCGTCGGCGACCTCGCAAGCGCCCAGGAGTTCTACGTCAACCAGCTCGGCTTCGAGGCGACGAACCACTTCCGCGGCGCGGCGCTCTTCGTGAGCGCGGGCGGCTACCACCACCACATGGCCATGAACATCTGGAATAGCCGCGGCGCCGGCCGTCGCCAGCAGACCCTCGGCCTCGGCGAGGTCGACATTCGCGTTCCGGCGGCCGACGACCTCGGCGAGCTCGGCGAGCGGATGCGCCACTTCAGCGTCAAGGCGGCCGACGACGGTCAGGTGCTCACGTTCGAGGACCCGTGGGCGAACACGGTGCGGGTGAGCGTCGCGGCGTAACCGTGGCTTAGCGGCGGCGCACGAGCACGATCCCGTCGTCGAGGGTCGCGGGCTCCCCCGTCGGGCCCACCGACTCGCGCGATCGCGACTCGACGATGATCGGCTCCCACTCCGCCTCGTCGAGCCCGAGCTCGGCGAGTTCCTCCTCGGGCGTGAGGAAGCGGTGCGCCGTTGGTCCGGCGGCCTCGGCGCCGTCGCCCGCGTGCTGCGCGTGCCCCGACCACGGCGGCGGGGCCGCGTGGGTCGTCACGAGCAGGTGTCCACCGCGCGCCACCCGCTCGGCCGCGAGGCGCAGAATGTCACCCCGCGCGAGCGCGACCGGCGAGTGCAGGAAGCTCGCCGTGACGAGCGAGTAGGCCTCGTCCGGTAGCGCCTCGTCAGGCAGCACCTCCCCACGCAGCACCTCGCCGAGATCGCCCGATACAAACGTCGCCCCGTCGAGTTCGCGCGCCTTGGCTTCCGCCCGCGCCCGCTCGACCGCGGTGGCCGAAATGTCGACACCGACGGCCCGCCAGCCCCGCTCTGCGAGCCAGAGCACGTCGCCGCCCTCACCGCAGCCCAGGTCGAGGGCGGTGCCGGGCGCCAGGCCAGCCGCGACGTCGGCGAGCACGGCGTTGACGCGCCCCGACCACATGCGACCGCTCGTCGCGTACCGGTGCTCCCAGTAATCGGCCGGCGCCACCTCGGGCCACTCCTCGCCTCGCAGCGCGGCCGCAGTGTCATCCTCGACGAGTTGCCAGTTCGCGATCGCGCCAGCCATCGAACCGGCGCCGAGCGAGAGCGGTACGTTGCCGTGCGGCGCGACGACGTTGCCCGCGGCAAACACGCGGGGGTGGCTCGTGACGCCGCCCATCCCCGTCTTGATGACCGACCCCGCGGGCGTCGTTTCGCGCTCGAGCCGCAGGTCGGCGAGCATCCCGTCGTGCGGCCGCAGCGTGCCGCCCGTGAAGATCGCGTCGACCGCGATCTCCCGCCCGTCGCGCAGCCGAACTGCCACGCCCAACTCCCCCGGCGGCTCAAGCTCGCCCGTGCCACCTGCCTCGGCCAGCTCGCGCACGGCCTCGGTCTCAACCGAGACGCCCCGCACCCGAAGCCGCTCGGCGACGTCATCGGGCAGCGGCGTTGGCGGCACGAGCTCGCGCCCCTCGGCGTCGATCGCGCCGCCCGCAAACACGGTCACCCGCTCGCTCCACTGCCGCACGAGCTGCGCCTGGTGGAGCGACTGCGGGCCCGTCACGAACACGCCGAGCCGACCGTCGCGCACCTCCCAGCCGTGGCAGTACGGGCAGTGGAGCACGCGCGCGCCCCAGCGCTCCGCGAGCCCCGGCACCGGCGGCAGCTCATCGGTCACGCCGCTCGCGAGCACGAGGGTGCGGCCCACGAGCTCGCGCCCGTCGTCGACTACAACGGCGAGGCGATGCACTTCGTCACGCACGCGCTCGACGCGCGCCTCGAGAAACTCGACACCGTACTCCTCAGCCTCGGCGCGCCCACGGGCACGCAGTTGCTCGGGCGTCGCCCCCTCGAACCCGACGACGCCGTGCATGTGCTCGGCGAAGCGGTTGCGTGGCGCCCCGGCGTCGACCACGAGCGTGCGTCGCCGTGCCCGCCCGAGCATGAGTGCGGCCGCGAGGCCCGCCGGCCCCGCGCCGATGATGATGGTGTCCCAGGTGTCGTGCTGCATGCCTCGAGCCTGCCGCACGCCTTGATACTCTGGCAAACGTTCTTGCGGAATTGGCAAGCAGTACCCTCGCCGCTCCGCGCCTCGACTCCAAGAAGGGCAAAGACGGATGCACGAAGAGATCTCCCGCGTCGGCGCACGGCTGCGCGCGGCCCGGCAGTCGCGCGGGCTCACCCTCGCCGAACTCGCCGAGGCCGCCGACATGTCGCCGAGCACGCTCTCGCGGCTCGAGTCGGGCAAGCGCCAGGCGAGCCTCGAGTTGCTCGTGCCGCTCACCCGCCGACTTGGCGTGCGTATCGACGACCTCGTGCAGCCCGAGCCCGCCGACCCGCGCGTTCGGAGACCGTCGCGCCGCCTCGGCGAGCTCGTCATGACGCCGCTCGCGCCCGAGGGCTCGGCGCTCCAGGCGTACCGCATCGTGTATCCGCCGAGCGCCGAGAAGCCCGTACCGAAGACGCACGACGGCTACGAGTGGCTCTACGTGCTCACGGGCCGGCTCGCGCTCACCCTCGACGACCACACGCACGAGCTCGCCCGCGGCGAGGCGGCCGAGTTCGACACACGCACACCCCATTCAATGGCCGCGGCCGGAAACCGGCCCGCGACCGTGCTCAGCATCTTCAACGCCTCGGGAGAACGGATGCACACCCACACGCCGCAGTAAGGTCGCGCGACCTACACTGCGCCGACCTAAACCGCGCTTCCTACAACGCGCGTTCGTCAGCCTCGACCGGGAGCACAATCGGCCCGGTCTTCACGAGCTCGGCCGTCGACGTCTCGCCGCGGTCTCCCCCGAGGCTCAGCAGCACGAGCGCGAAGCCGACCGCCGCGAGCGCGAACCCGACCCAGCCCGGCGCGAAGTAGCCGAAGCCCGACGCGATGACGAGCCCGCCCGACCACGCGCCGATGCTGTTGCCGATGTTGAACGCCGCGTGGTTCGTCGCCGCCCCGATGAGCGGTGCGTCGCCGGCGAGGTTGATGAGCCGGGTCTGCACGGCGGGCGTGAGCGTCGACGAGGTCGCCGCAACGAGCGGCGTGAGCACGAACAGCGTGACGGGCGTATTCGCGAACAGGGCGAACACGACGAACATGATGAGCAGCGCGATGAACCCGACGACGATGCTGCCGCGCGGGAACCGGTCGCTGAGCCAGCCGCCGACGAAGTTGCCGATCGTCATGCCGACGCCGACGCAGGCGAGCAGCCACGGCACGGTCGACGCCTCGAGCCCGACCCCGAGCGTCGCGATGTCGGCGATGTACGAGTACACGGCGAAGAATCCGGCGAAGCCGATCGCCCCGACGAGCACCATGAGCAGGAACGGCCAGCGGCGGTAGGCCTGGAGTTCGTCGACGGGGTTGCGGTGCGGGTTGCCCTCGAGGCGCGGCAGGCTGATCCACGCGAGGGCCATCGCGACGAGGAAGATGACCGCAACGGCGAGGTAGGCCCAGCGCCACCCCGCGGCCTGCCCGAGCCACGTACCGAGCGGCACGCCGAAGATGTTCGCGATCGTGAGCCCCGACAGGGCGATCGAGATGCCAATGCCCTGCTTCCCCGGCCCCATGATGCGGCCCGCGAGCAGCGACGCGACGCCGAAGTAGGCGCCGTGCGGCAGCCCCGCGAGGAACCGCGCGATCATCGTCGTCGCGAACTCGGGAGCCACGGCCGAGAGCGCGTTCGTGAGCGCGAGCGCGGCGAGCAGGATGAGTGCGAGGCGGCTCTGCGACATTCGTGACCCGAACACCGCGATGGTCGGTGCACCGACGACCACGCCGAGGGCGTAGCCGGTGACGAGCCAGCCGGCGTCGGCGATCGCCTGCTCTCGCTGGGCGTCAAACGACGGCACGAGGTCGGCCGCGATCTGCGGCAAAATCCCCATCGTGCTGAATTCGGTGCACCCAATGGCAAAGCCACCGAGTGCGATTGCGAACAGGGCGAGCACCGTGCGGGCACGACTCATTTGCGACATGGGACACCTTCTTCCTCGGCTGAACTGGAATCGGTGCCTCGTTGCGCCGGAGCACTAGCGTACGCGCACGCGTCGACGTCGAAAAATCGCGGCGCCGCCGAAACCGCCGAGTTCGTTCGCCGCGAACGCGCGGCGCCCCGCTACTCGCCGTCGAGGCGCATCGCGCCGTTGTCGATGCGCGTCTGCGCGTACTCGATCGTCGACGACCGGTAGGTGCCCGACGACCGGGCCTCCTGCAGCGCAGCGTGCTCGGTCGTGAAGATGAGCCGCTGCAGTTCGACGACCTGCTGCCGTGCCTCGCTCTCCTGCGGTGGTACCGCCGCGTCGTCGGCGACCGCGAGCATCCGCTCGTTGCGTTCCCGCAGCCGTCGCACGAGCTCGGCGTCGAACTCGCCGCCGTCGGGCCGCCGCAGCTCGCTGCTCGCGAGCATGTCGTCGGTCGCGGCGGCGAGCTCGCGCATGAGGCGCCCGCGCTCGCGCTCGAGCTCCTCGGCGGGGGTTCCGCGAATGCCGAGCAGCTGAATGAGCAGCGGCAGCGTGCCGCCCTGCGCGATGAGGGTGATGATCGCGACCGTGAAGGCGATGAGAATGAGCTGCGGCCGGTACGGCAGGTCGACGGGCAGCGACTGTGCCGCCGCAAGGGTGACGACGCCGCGCATGCCCGACCAGGCGAGCACGGCGCCGCCGCGCCAGTCGAGCCCCTCGTTGACGTAGAAGTTCGCGTCGGCGACGCGCTGGCGCAGCGCCCGCTGCACGCGCTTCGGCCGCGGATGCTCGGGGCGGTCGAGCTCGTCGAGCTTCGTGAGCACGCGGTTGTACTGGTCGATGCGGCCCTCGTGTTTCGCCTGGCTGCGGCGCAGCCAGTACACGAGCGGCACCATGAACGCGACGCGGAGCAGGATGAGCGCGATGGTCGCGCCGGCGCCGATGGCGACCGCACCCCAGACGCCGAGGCCCGCCTCTTCGACGCCCTCGATGACGCTCATGAGCTGGAGTCCCATGAGCAGGAACACGCCGTTCTCGAGCAGCATCTGAATCGTGCGCCAGTTCGTGCGCTCGGCGATGCGGTCTTCGGCGGTGAGCCGACGCGGGGCCAACGCCCCCGTCACGAGCCCCGCCGCGACAACGGCGAGGACGCCCGAGGCGCCGAACTCCTCGGCGGGCAGGTACGCGAGAAACGGTACGACGAACGACACGGCCGTCGTGAGCTGCACCTGCCCGATCTTCGAGCGGATCCAGGTTGTCACCGCGCCGACCACGATGCCGATGATGATCGCGACGATCACCGCGTAGCCGAAGTCGACGACCGCATCCCAGAGCGAGAAGGATGCGCCGATCGCGGCGATCGCGGAGCGGAGCAGCACGAGCGCCGTCGCGTCGTTCACGAGCCCCTCCCCCTCGAGAATCGTGACGAGGCGGGGCGGCAGGCCGAGGCGCTTCCCGATCGACGTCGCGGCGACGGCGTCGGGCGGGCTGATGACGGCGCCGACGGCGACCGCCGACGCGAACGAGAGGTTGGGGAACGCGAGGTAGATGAGCGCGCCCGCACCGAACGCCGACACGAGCACGAGCACGACCGACAGGGCCGAGATCGAACCGAAGTTGCGGCGGAAGTCGGTCGTCGGCATGTTCACCGCGGCGCCGTAGAGAATCGGCGGCAGCACGACCGCGAGAATGATCTCGGGTTCGACGACGAACGACTCCATGCCGGGGAGAAAACTGCCCGCCGTGCCGAGCAACACCATGATGATCGGCACGGCGACGCCGAGTCGCGAGGCAAACACCGAACCGAGCACGATCACGATGACGCCGACGACGGCGAACAGTTCAATCTCCAGCATGCTGCCTCACGTTAGGCGATGACCTCGCCGTGCGTCGCAGCCTCGGTCTCCGCATCCTCGTTCTCGATCGTGGTCGAGAGCTGCTTCTCGCGCACGAACGCCACGAGCACGAGCCCGACGAGCACGAGCGGGACGATGTAGAGCAGGATCGGCAGGAGCGCCTCGTTGTACGACGACACGATGACGTCGCGCACGGGGCCGGGCAGCGAGTTCACGACCGCCGGCGTGAGCGAGGTCGCCCCGATGTCCGACGATCCACCGGTCGACGGCATACCGGCCATGCGCTCCGTGAGGAAGTCGACGAGTCGCGTCGAGAACAGCGAGCCGACGACGGCCGAACCGACCGTCGCGCCGACCTGCCGGAAGTAGTTGTTCGCGGCGGTCGCCGTGCCGACGACTCGGCCCGGGAACTCGTTCTGCACGACGAGCGTGAGGATCTGCATGCTGAACCCAATGCCGATACCGATCACGGCGAGGTAGCAGCACATGACCCACATGGGGGTGTCGACCGCGAGCCCCGAGAGCAGCACGAGGCCGACCGAGAGGATCACGAGGCCGACGAGCGGGAACAGCTTGTAGCGGCCAGTGCGCGAGACGATCTGGCCCGACGAGATCGAGGCGACGAGCACGGCGCCCATCATGGGGGTCATGAGCAGGCCGGCCTCGGTCGCGTTCACGCCGGTGACCATCTGGATGTACGTCGGCATGTAGCCGAGCGTGCCGAACATCGCGACGCCGACGACGAGGCTCGCGCCGGTCGTGAGCAGGAAGTTGCGGTTCTTGAAGAGGTAGCCGGGCATGATCGGGCTCTCGGCGTACCGCTCCGCGACCGCGAACGCGATGGCGCAGACGACGGCGGCGGCGATGAGGCCGATGATGACGGGCGAGTTCCACTCGTAGGTGCTGCCGCCCCAGGTGCACACGAGCACGAGCGCGGTCGTCGCGGCGGCGATGAGCGCCATGCCGAGGTAGTCGAGGCGCGGGTACTCCTTCGACCGGTTGTGCGGCTTGAGAAACAGCAGCACCGCGATGATCGCGAGCACGGCCAGCGGCACGTTCATCCAGAACGACCAGCGCCAGCCCGGGCCGTCGGTGAACCAGCCGCCGACGAGCGGGCCCGCGACCGAGCACACCGCGAACACGGCGCCGAACACGCCCATGTACTTACCGCGCTCACGCGCGGGCACGGCGTCGGCCATTGCGGCCTGCGAGAGGATCATGAGGCCACCGCCACCGAGACCCTGCACGACGCGGGCGATGATGAGCCACTCCATGTCTTGCGCGAGGCCACCAATGACCGAGCCGACAGCGAAGAGGAGAATCGCGGCGACGAGCACGATCTTTCGGCCGAAGATGTCGCTGATGCGGCCGTAGATGGGCATGACCACGGTGCTCGCGAGAATGAACGCAGTGATGACCCAGGCCATGTGGTCGGCGCCGTTGAGCTCCCCGACGATGGTCGGCAGCGCGGTCGAGAGCACGGTCTGCCCGAGCGCCGACATGAGCATCGTCACAATGAGGCCGATGAAGAGGAGCACCACGCTCTGCTGGTGCTCCTTGGGTTGTGCGAGCGGGCTCGTGCCCGCAGATTCAAGCGTCTTCGTCATTTCACTTCTTTCAGTGCGGCCTGAAACGCCGCGATCGCGGGCGTGAACGCCTCACGGGTTGGATTGTGGAGAATTTCGGGGCTCATGCGGAACGTGTACTTGAGAATCGCGCCGGCGAGCGTGATGGTTGCCTCCGCGACGGCCCGTTCCTCGTGACCGACGTCGTCGCGCTCGTCGATCTTGTGCAGCGCGAGCTCGCGAACCTGCTCCTGCATCTCTTGGAACCGCTGGTGCATCCGCGATTTCAGCTCGGGGTGCAGGTTCGCGAGCCGATGCAGCTCTTCGCGGCTCGTCCCGGTTTGCCGAATGTTCGCCACAGACCGGGCGAGCAGCACGACCATGCGTCCGAGCCGGTCGCCCTCCCCCGGATGCTCGAGGAACTCGTTCAGCGCGTCGTCAGGCATCACGACGTGCGTGAGGCCGAGCACCGCATCCTCTTTCGATGGGTAGTAGTTGAAGAGCGTGCGGCGCGAGACGCCGGCGCGCTCGGCGATCGCGGCGATCGTCGTGTCGGCGAGGCCGCGTTCGGCGACGAGCTCGCTCGCCGCCGTGTGGATCTGCTGCAGTGACTCCTGCCGCTGGCGCTCGCGCAGCCCGCAGGCGGGCGCGCCGTCGAGCGCAACGTCGACCTCCTCGGCCTCAGCTTCGGGTTCTCGTAAATTTTGCACTAGTGCATTCTATGCACTCCTGCACGATTTGCACTAGTGCAACACGCAAATCGCCCCGTCACACGGTGTGCAACGGGGCGAACGGGGCGGGCGGATGCGCGGTGCGGCTAGGCGTTCTGCGCGAGGAGGGCTTCTTTGAGTTGCTTCCGCGCGCGGTTGAGCCGTGAGCGAACCGTCTGCACGGGCACCTGCTGGTACTCGGCGATCTGCTCGTACGTGTAGTCACCGAACTCGCGCAGCACGAGCGCGACCCGAAAGTCTTCCGTGAGCGTCTTCAGCGCCTGTTGAACGCGGTCGCGTACGGCATGGTCTTCGGCGAAGTCGGGGCCGCCGTCGCCCTCGAACACGAACTCCGAGTCGTCGTCGACCGTCAGCTCGCGGCGCTTGCGCAGCAGGGCGAGCGCCGCGTTCGTCGCGATCCGGAACGCCCAGGTACTGATCGACGCCTCGCCGCGGAACTTCGGCAGGTTCTGCCAAATCGCGATCATCGCATCCTGCAGCGCATCTTCCGCGTCGGCGCGGTTGCCGATCGTGCGCACGCACACCGCGAACAACCGATCGCGGTACGGGTACAACAGCTGACCGAACGCCTGTCGGTCGCCCTGCTTCGCTTTCGCGAGCAGCGCGGCTTCGTTCTCGGATGCTGCCACGTCGCGTCTTCCTTCGCGTTGATTTCCCCCGGATGCGCCCCGCTCGCGTGGCCGCGGGTGGGAGCACAGTCGTCTGATCGTAGCGTCCATGGCCAAACGGCGCCCTCAGCCGCCGCCGCATCCGCGCATCCCCCGCCACACAGCGCGTGCGGACGCGGCGTTGCGCGACGTCGGAGGGGATCGCCAGCAACGATTCTTCAAGATGTTCTTCAGGGCGCGGGAACTTTCCGCGCTTAGTGTGCATCCAACCTTCGTTCTGCACGCCGGATACAGGGAGAACCCAATGACTACCAACGGACCTGAAGCCACCAACGGCTACGCCAGCCAGACCGGCTACGACACCGACGGCGACGGCAACGTCGAGACCGTCGAGTACGACGTGTACGGCAATGGCGAGGTCGACGAGACCCACTACGACACGAACGGTGACGGCGCGGTCGACGACATTTACTCGGACACCGACGGCGACGGCTTCATCGACACCCGCTTCATCGACACGAACGGCGACGGCGTGATCGACTACGCCGATGTCGACACCGACGGCGACGGCATCATCGACACGACGATGTACGACACCGACGGCGACGGGGTGCTCGACGAGGCCCACGCCGACACCGACGGCGACAGCTACGCCGACACCTACTACTCGCTCGGCGAGGGTGAGGCGCCGGCCCCGAACGTGACGCCGAATGCCGACGTCGACGAGAGCAACGCCGCTCCCGAGGGCGAGCAGCCAGCCGACCCGGAGGCTCCGGTCGAAGAGACGCCGACCGAGGATGCCCCGACCGACGAGGGCGGATCGGGCGACGACACGATCGACACCGACGGCGTCGACTACGACGACTCCGGCTCGTACGTTGAGGGCGAGGCCACGATCGACGCCGACGGCGACGGCGTCGCCGACACCGCCGAGGTCGACATCGACGGCGACGGTGTGCTCGACGGCACCCTCAGCGACTTCGACGGCGACGGCCTCGCCGAGGAGATCGCCTACGACAGCGACGGTGACGGCATCTACGACACCTTCGGCACTGACACCGACGGCGACGGCATCGCCGACGAATACACGATCGACACCGACGGCGACGGCGTCGGTGACACCCCGGTCGACATGTAATGCACCACCCAATGCCCGGTCGTTCGCGACCGGGCATTGGCCGCTTTCCCGGAATCCTCGCCTACGTTGTCGAGAACTCCGCCGCCACGGGAACTTTCTTGCGGCCCGTCGCATCCAATTACCGATTCGCAGCCCACACCTTCAGTAAAGGACCAGGACCATGAGCAACACGAACGGCATCCAGCACACCGACGGCGCAGGCAACTCGACCGACGAGAACACGACGACCGGCAACGCCGCCGACTACAGCAACTACACCGACGACGCGCAGTACATCGACACCGACGGCGACGGCCTGGGCAACGTCTACAACGTCGACTCCGACGGTGACGGCTACGCCGAATCGACCTTCATCGACACCGACGGCGACGGCACGCCCGACTCGATCATCACCGACAACGACGGCGACGGCATCCCCGACGACAACTGGTCGGGCAACGACGAAACCGACAGCTCGGGCGTCGACGCCGACAGCTCGACGGAGCCCGAGACCGAGACGATCCCCTCGGACACGACCGAGGAGGCGCCGGAAGAGTCGTACTCGAGCAACCCCGTCGATTCGATCAACCCCGAGACCACCGGCTACGCCTCGGCGACGCACTACGACGTCGACGGCGACGGCGTGATCGACGCGACCGAGTACGACGTTGATGGCGACGGCTACGTCGACGCCACCTCGTACGACCACAACGGCGACGGCGTGGCCGACCAGCTCGTTGTCGACACCGACGGCGACGGCTACGCCGAGACCATCGTGACCGACACCAACCGCGACGGCAGCTACGACTACGCCGAGATCGACACCGACGGTGACGGCTACTCCGACACCTACGCGTACGACACCGACGGCGACGGCGTGATCGACACGGTCGACTACGACACCGACGGCGACGGCTTTGCCGACGAGACCGTCAACCAGGACGGCTCGACCAACGCGTCGAACATCGCGGCGCCCTCGACCGGCGCGCAGTTCGACCTCGACGGCGACGGCGTCAACGAATCGACCTACGTCGACGTCGACGGCGACGGCATTGTCGACGGCATCGGCAGCGACTTTGACGGCGACGGCATCGCCGAGGTCGTCTACGTCGACACCGACGGCGACGGCTACGTCGACACCGTGGTCGAAGACACCGACGGCGACGGCTACCTCGACACGGCCACCACCGACGCCGACGGCGACGGCTACGCCGACACCGAGGTTTCGCTCTAACTTCGGGGCAACGAGATTCGCAAAAAGAATCTGCGCGGGGCGGGAACTTTTCACCCGCCCCGCGCATCTCATACGTAACGCGATATTTGTGACCAAAGGATTCCGATCATGGTGAACGAACCACAGGAAGAGCAGCTCCTCGGCGACGCCCCCGCAGTGAGCGATGCCGGCTGGGACTCGCTGCTCTCATCGACGTTCAGCGCTCCCCCGGGATTCGCCGACTTCTTGGTCGACATGTTCGATTCGGTCGGCGACGACGGCGAGGTCTCCGAGACGACCCCCGACGGGGTCGACGACGGTGACGACGGCGCGATCGACCCCGACGCGATCGACGATGACGACCTCGACCCCGGCACGGGCGAAGACCCCGTGGACGGTGCCGACGAGAGCGACAGCGACGACTCCGCCGCCGACGAGCCCTCCGCCAACGAACAGACCTACACCGAGCCCGACCCCGTCGATGCCCTCACGGGCGCCGGCGAGTCGAGCGACGACTACTCCGCACTCGATGACGACGGCTACGGCGAGAGCGACTTCGACGCCGGTGACGACGGTACCGACGACATCGACGTCGGTGACCTCGGCTTCTAGGCGCTCCCCCATCCGCACCGCGTAAATTCGCGCAACGGGAACTTTCTCGCCCTCAGCCGCATCCAATCTACGTTCCAAGCAACCACCACCGAACAAGGGGAAGCAGACATGAGCAACTACCAGCCCAACGAGAGCATTGACCTCAACCAGGACGGCATCACCGACGCAGTTGCTGCCGACCTCGACGGCGACGGCATCGCCGAGACGGTCGTCGTCGACAGCGACCAGGACGGCGACGCGGACGCCGCGTTCAGCGACACCGACGGTGATGGCTACGCCGAGACCACGTACCTCGACAGCGACGGCGACGGCTACGTCGACACGCAGCTCGTCGACACCGACGGCGACGGCTACGACGACGAGATCACCGCGCTCGACGACAGCGGCTCGACCACCTCGCCCGAGACCGAAACCGACACGGCGCCCGTGACCGACACCGAGACCACCGAGACCGACGGCACCTCGGGCGTGAGCGGCTCGGGCTACGAAGAGCTCGAGTACGACACCGACGGCGACGGCGTTGCCGACTCGGCCTACTTCGACCTCGACGGCGACGGCTACGAGGAGACGTTCGGCAGCGACACGAACGGCGACGGCTACATCGACACCGCGATCATCGACACCGATGGCGACGGCGAGTTCGACACCGGCGCGACCGACACCGACGGCGACGGCTACCTCGACACGACCACCGACCTGAACACGGGTGAGCAGACCGGCGGCACGACGACCGACACCGACGAGGTCTCGAACACGACCGACACCACCGAGACCGGCGGCTCGACCGACACGCAGTCGGCGACGAGCAGCGACGGCTACTTCGACCTCGACGGCGACGGCTACGAGGAGACCTACGGTACCGACACGAACGGCGACGGCATCGTCGACCAGATCTACTCGGACACCGACGGCGACGGCCAGACCGACCTCTACGGTGAGGACGCCGACGGCGACGGCGTCATCGAGAGCTTCGACACCGACATGGACGGCTCGATCGACACGGTCCTCTAGCGGCCACGAACGAATCCCCGGCCCGGGCACTGCCTGAGCCGGGGATTCGTCGTTTCCCAGTTGGGAGGAGCGTTAGCCCTGGCGAACCGCCATGAGGGTGAACGACCGGTCGAGCACCTGGTACGCGTTCTGGCGCTCGGGGTACGGCTCGACGACGGCGGCGCGGCGCGCCTCAACGCTCCAGCTCATCGCCTGCTCACGCAGCTGCTGCGGCGTGCTCTGCGCCGGCATCGCGAGCCGCTCAGCATCGTTGCGCGCCGAGAGCTGGCGGTCGAGCATCCCAACGAGCGGGTGGTTCGGCTCGATCGCGGCGAGGCGCTCGAGCGCGTCGAGCTCAGAGAGCGGATGCAGTTCGGGGCGCAGGCGCGCCTCGGCCACGATCGCGCGCAGCGGTGGCGGCGCCCCGTTCGACCACGCCAGGCGGTCGAGCGCGTCGAGCGCGCGGCGCGCCTTCACGTGGGCGTAGCGGCCGACGTAACGGTTCGCGAGGGCGCGGCGCAGGTCGTCGATGCCGGAGGCCTGCACGAGCCAGTCGCTCATCGCTCGCGCGCCGCGGCGCGCCTCCGCGCGCCCGTGGCGAATGCCGTATTCGCCGATGAGCTGCGCGAGCCGCGACACCTCGGCGTTCGGGATGCCCGGGGCGACCTCGCCGCCCCCGCTCGGGTCGCGCAGCTCGAGGTCGAGGTCGTCGACGCTCGCGAGCTGCGAGAGTGTGCCGGCGTCGTGCTCACGGATGAGCCCCGCCCGCGCGGCCTGGGCCATGTTGCCCGCGACCGCGACGACCGTGCCGAGGTGCGCGCCGTGCTGGCGCGAAAACTTCTCGGCGCCCGTGCGCGCGAGTTCGATCGGGTCTTGGTTGCCCCAGGGCGTGCCGCCGAACGTATCCGCGTGGCTGAGCACGCCGATCGCGCGTGCCGCCGTCTCGGCGGGGGTGTCGGTGATCGAGCCCCACTCGTGCAGAAAGTCGGTGTCGTCGCGCAGCATCATGTCGTGGAACACGTAGATGAGGGCGTCGGCCTGCTGCACACTCTCGTGGCCGAGCACGGTGCGGCGGGTCGCGTCTTCGAGCTCGGTGGTCGTCGTCGCGAGGCCGGGTGTGTCGATGAGGGTCAGGTCGCGCAGTACGTCGGACTGGAGGAACACGACGGCGTGCGCGATGTGCTCGGTCGGCACCGGCAGCCGCTCCGGCAGGCAGCCGCGCTCGAGGTTGAACGGCACCTGCTGCCCGTCGCGCGTGATCACGATGCCCCGCTCGGGGCCGCCGAACGTGTAGTGCGTCGAGATGCGGGTGCACTCGGTCGCGCCGGTCGGGGCAACGACGCGACCGACAAGTGCATTCACGAGCGTCGACTTACCGGCCTTGACCCGGCCGACAACCGCGAGGCGAATCGTCTCGTTGAGCTGACGCCGCACATTGTCGGTCACCCGACCCGTGCCGCGACGGTCGACGCGGTCAAACGCGTCGCACACGTCGAGCACGGCTCGACGCATCAGCTCCGTAACGGTCGCCCAGGTGCTCATTACTCGCCGGAGGACTTCCGGTCGGTGGTCGCGACCGCGTAGGCGACGTCAGAGAGCGGCTTCGGCGTGAACCGGCCGCTGATGTCGCTGAGCTGATCGTGGTTGCCGTTGTCGTCGTTGCCGAGCGTCACGTAGATGCCGTACGGCTGGTCTTCATAGACGAAGTAGTGCGAGTAGCCGCCGGCTCCCTCGGTGTACTCCCCCTCGAACTGCGTGCCAGAGACCTCGTCGCCGACCTTCCAGTCGGACTCGGTGTCGTACGCCTTCTCGCCGTACTCGAGCGCCTCGTCGTACGAGTCGAACTCGATCAGGTAGAGCGTCGTGTTGCTGCGGTCGTACCAGGTGCAGCCGATCGCGAGCTTGACGCCGAGCTCGGCCTCCTGGCAGGTCGCGCCGTCGACCTTGACGATCCACTCGAGCGCCGACTCACCGGTGAGCTCAGTGCAGTCTTCGGTGCCCGAGGCACCGGTGCCGTCCCAGCATTCGATGTCACCGGCGGGCACCTCGGGCGAGAGCACCTCGGGCTCGGGCTCGGTGTCGCCTGGCGAGAACAGCGCGATGCCGCCCCAGATGCCACCGCCGATCACGAGCACGGCGACGACCGCGATGATCGCGAACAGCAAGCCGCGCTTGTTCTTCGGCTTCGACTCGCTCGTCGACTGCGACGACGAGTAGCCAGACGTTCCCGGGCCATCCCCGCTCCCGGAGCCGCCCGCTGCGGAGTAGGCCGCGTATCCGGAGCTGCCCGAGCCATTCGAGCCGCCGGAACTGTTCGACCCGCCAGCGCCGCTCGAATATGCGCCGTAGCCGGCGTTGCCACCCGAGCCATAGCCGCCCGAGCCGCCAGCGCCCTGGTACCCGGAACTCTGATAGCCGGACCCCTGGTAGCCGCCACCCTGCGGACGCGAGTCCTGCGACGTCGACGGGCTCGGCGGTGCCGAATAGCCCGAAGCTGCGTTGCCCGACCCTGGGTTGCCCGCCCCCGCGTTGTTCGAACCCGCATTGCCGGCGCCCGGTGCGAACGGCGAGTACTGCGACGTGCCGGTGCCCGATCCACTGGCCGACGTGTCGCCCGAGGGACGACCGGCGGCGGGCTGACCGGACTGCGGCTGTTGGTTCTGTTGGCCCTGCCCGGGCTGCTGCCCCTGACCGGGCCGCTGCCCCTGCTGCTGGTGGCCGGGCTGCTGGCCGGGCTGCGCGCCGAGGAACGGCTGCGGCGCGGTTGCCTGCTGCTGCGTCGGTGGCTGGCTCTGCTGCCTCTGCGGCATCGGCTGCGGCGGCTGCGCGCCGGGCGCCGGAATCGGGCGCTGGCCCTGCGGGCCGGTCGGACCGGAGGGCTGCGACGCGGCGGGCGGGAAGTGGCCCGTTTCGGGGGCCGCGCTCGGCGCCTGCGCGGGCCGGGTCGACCCGAGCGGCGCAACGTAG
The DNA here is from genome assembly GCF_000381765.1 of [Zimmermannella] faecalis ATCC 13722. Lineage (GTDB taxonomy): Bacteria > Actinomycetota > Actinomycetes > Actinomycetales > Microbacteriaceae > Gulosibacter > Gulosibacter faecalis. The sequence continues at coordinate 55,642 of NZ_KB907084.1, forward strand.
AGCGCGCCCTCGGCGACGACGAGCTTCGGGTCGTCGAGCGTCGCGATGCGAATGCCGGTGCGCTCACGGATCATCTCGCTGATCGCTGGCGTGCGCGAGGAACCGCCCGTCAGGTACATGACCTCGGGTGCGGGGCCCGACACCGTGTCGAAGACCTCCTGCAGCAGCTTGCCCGCGCGGTCGAGATCGTCGGCGATGAGCGACTCGTACTCGGCGCGAGTGATCGTGACGACGGCGTCGTCTTCGCCGAGGCTCACGGCGATGTCTGCGTCGGGGCGCGTCGAGAGCTCCGTCTTGCCGGCGGTCACCGCGCGGCTCAGCGAGGTCTGCCCGCGCAGCTCGGCCATGGTCTTCGGCTGGTGCAGGCGCTCGGCGAGCGCCTTGTTGCCGCGCTGCGAGAGCGTGTCGAGGGTCCAGTCGAGCAGACGCGCGTCAAACGTACGGCCGCCGAGCACGGGGTCGCCGCCATACGCAAGCACGCGATAGCCCTGCGGTTCGTGCGGCGCACGCTCGAGCACGGCGATGTCGAGCGTGCCGCCGCCGAAGTCAAACACGGCGACGCGGGAGCCGGGCGCAGCCTGGTGATTGCGCGCGTAGTGTGCGGCGGCCGCGATCGGCTCGTTCACGGTGCGGATGGCCTCGGGCGCGAACCCGGCCGCGACGGCGGCGGTGCGCAGCGTCTCAATCTGCGAGGGCGCCCAGGCGACGGGGTGCGTCAGCCACACCTCGGCCGGCGGCTCGTTGTTCTGCCGGCGCAGGCCCGCGGCGCGCACATAGTTGTACACCTCGCGCGCGATCTCTTCGGGGTCGACGATCTTGCCGGCAAGTACGACCTCGTTGCGGCCGATGAGGGTCTTCGGCGTGCGCTCGAACCCGTCGGGGTGGCGCAGCTGCGCGTTGATCGCCTCGTCACCGACGCGATAGCCGCTCGGGGTAAGCACGATCGCTGACGGCATCGAGATGCTCGAGTCGGAGAGCGCAACCGGTCGCACGTTGCCGTTCGCGTGAATAGCGGCGGCCGTATTCGACGTACCGAAGTCGATCGCGAGTCGCCAAGCCATCTGCGGGTTTCCTTTACGTGGTCGGTGTTGCCGAGGGCAATTCTGCCGTACTTCGACAACGGGTCTGCAATGAGGATACGAGGTTAGGGTCGCCGGTCGGGGTTCGGGGCGCGACGTTTCTCTTCAATTCGCTCCGCTTCGCGCTCCGCCGAGGCGATCGCCTCGCGCAGCTGACGGATCTGCGGGTCGAGATTCGCGATGCGCTGCTTGCGCTCGGCCTCGGAGGCGCGGCGCGCCGACTCGAGGCGCTGCAGCTCGGACTTCGCGGCGTTCGCCGACTCGCGCAGGTCGCGGTCGAAGACCTTCTTCGCGTCGGTCGTGATGACGCCGAGCACGGCGCGCACCGTGCGGTCGAGCGTCTCGCGCATCTCAGTCGCGGCGTCGGCGACGACCTGAATGACCGACTGCCGCTTCGCCTGCCGCCGCGCGAGCACGAACGACAGGCTGCCCATGACGCCGGCGCCGATCGCGGTGCCGATGCCGGGGAAGATCATCGAGCCGATACCGCCACCCATGAGGAACCCCGACATGAGCATGCGGGGGTCGGACCCCGCCGCCTTGCGGTCGTTCACGTCGCGCTTCGTCTGCGCCGCCTGCCCGGCACGACGCTGCACCTCGACGAGCAGGCCGCGCTGGGGATCCATGCCCGCGGCAGCGTACAGCTCGGTGAGCAGCTGGGCTGAGCGGTGAATGATGCCGTTCATCGCGCGACCGATCTGCACCTCGACGTCGGCCGCCATCTCGTTCATCATCGCGGCCGACTGGCGGCCGCTCATCCCGGCGCCCTTGCTCTGCGCGAGCTCCTTCCAGTGCGCCGCGAAGTCGCGCCCGAGCCGGGAGTTTGCCGAAGTGAGGTCGACGCGCACGCGGTCGACGTTCGCGCCCCAGTCGTACTTCGCATCCTCGAACTTGCGCAGCAGCTGGTCGCGGTGTTCCTTGACCGCCGTGAGCGAGGTCTCGTCTTCGACGACACCGCCGAGGGCCTCGCGCTCGGTCTCGAGCGCGATGAGGGGCTGCCGCAGCAGGTCGGCGCCGCGGCGGAGCGCGTTGAGCGTCGGGAGCTGGCCAGCAAACTTCAGCGGGTCGCGGAGCGTCGCCGCGAGGTTCGGGATGCCGCTCATGTCGAGCAGCCGCGCGCGCTTCGCGTCATCGGGCTCGGCCGCGGCACGCTCGCCCCACGCACCCGAGACGCCGACGATCGGGATATTCCCAAGGCGGGGTTCGCGCTGCGCGAGGATCGCACGATTCTCTTCAAGCACCGCCTGCCAGTTGCCGCGGTAGAGGTCGATCTTCGTCACGGCGAGCACGATCTGGTCAACCGTTGCGCTGCAGCGCACGAGGAACTCGAGGGCGGGGGCCGTGATGCGGCCCGAGGCGTCGGTGACGAGGAGGAGGACGCTCGCGTTCTGCGACCGCTGAATCGCCCGCATCGCGTACGCCTCGCTGAGCCCGCCCGAGCCAGGTGTGTCGACGAGGGTTGCGTTCGGCACGTAGCCGGGGCGCACCGAGAGCGTCGCCTGCAGAGGCTGCTCGTCGGCGTTGATGAAGATCGGCGAGTCGACCTGCACCCAGCCCGGCAGCTGCTGGGCGGGAATGCGCCGACGCTGGGGCTCCGACGCGAACTCGAGCTCGGCGGTGCCCTGTGGGAAGTCCTTCGTCGCGGGCATATAGCTCACGGCTAGCGCCGTCGTCTCGATCGGCGCGGTGGGCGCGAGGCCTGGGGCCGCGAGGAGCGCGTTGATGAGGGTCGATTTGCCGCGATTCATCTCGCCCACGACGACGACCGACGGCCGTACGCCCTGGGCGTTCTTCACCATCCGGGCGATCGTCGCGAACTGCTCGCCGAGCCCGTGCGCCTTTGCCGCCTGCCCGATCCCGCGGAACGCGACCGTCGCCGGGTTCGCGGGTTTCGCGGGCCGTTGCGGCGATGCAGTCGTCGTCATGCGCTCCACGCTAGCGTCTGGGCCCCGGCCAGGCCACCACCACCCGATGCACCGGACGTACTACTTGCGGCTACGCGCGCCGCCGCGCGATCGCTCACGCCGTCTCGGCCGCGATGAGTTCGTCGATCGTGTGGCCGGGCTCGAGGGGCTCGCGCACCTCGCCGGGAGGGGTGCCGTCGCCGAAGGGCGAACCGCCGAGTTCCTCGCGGTGGTGCGGCGTGAGCCAGTTGGCGAGCCCCGGCCCCTTCGGCACGATCTGCGTCGGATTGATGTCCTCATGCACCTCGTAGTAGTGGCGCTTGATGTCGACGAAGTCGATCGTGTCGCCGAATCCGGGGGTCTGGAACAGGTCGCGCGCGTACGCCCACAGGGTGGGCAGCTCGCTGAGCTTCGACCGATTGCACTTGAAGTGGCCGTGATAGACGGCGTCGAAGCGGGCGAGCGTCGTGAAGAGGCGCACGTCGGCCTCGGTGACGTGGTCGCCCATGAGGTAGCGCCGGGTCTCGAGCCGCTCGCTCACGATGTCGAGCGCGGCGAACAGGCGGTCGTAGGCCGAGTCGTACGCGTCCTGGCTGCCCGCGAACCCGCACCGGTACACGCCGTTGTTGATCTCGGTGTAGATGTGCCGCATGACGGCGTCCATCTCGTCGCGCAGCGGCTCGGGGTAGAGGTCGGGCGCACCGTCGCGGTGGAACTCGCCCCACTCGGTCGAGAAGTCGAGGGTGATCCAGGGGAAGTCGTTCGTCACGACCTGCCCGGTCGCCTCCTCGACGATTGCGGGCACGGTGATGCCCTTCTCGTAGCCCGGGAAGCGCGCGAAGTAGGCCTCCTGCAGGCGCTCGTAGCCGAGCACCGGGTCGCGCCCGCCCGGGTCCTTGTCGAAGGTCCACGAGCGCACGTCGTGGGTCGGGCCGCAGACGGCCATCGAGATCGCGTCTTCGAGCCCGAGGAGTCGGCGCACGATGGTTGCCCGGTTTGCCCACGGGCACGCCCGCGAGACAACGAGCCGGTAGCGGCCCGCCTCGACGGGCCAGGTCGGCACGTCGGCGCCGACGGGGCGCGCGTCGCGCGTGATGCGATCCCCAATGTAGTTCGTGTCGCGCTGGTACTCCTCACCGAGGTGGGTGTACGCGCCCTTTGTCGAGTACTCGTCGGCCATGTAGGCAGCCTACGTGCCGTATCTCAACGGATGCGCTGCCCGAGCCGCGCGCCCGGGGCCGGGCCCGACGCCCGCACCGCCGTGTCGCCGCGCGCCGTGAACGCGGCCGCGAGCGCATCCGCCGACGCCGCATCCGCGGTAAGGAACGCGAGGGTCGGCCCCGATCCCGCGACGATGCCGACGAGCGCGCCCTTGGCCTCCCCAAATTCGAGCGCCGCGGCGAGGTCGCCCCGCGACCGCAGCGCCGGGGCCTGCAGGTCGTTCGTCATCGCGTCGGCGAGCGCGGCGGGGTCGCCGGCGCGCAGCGCGAGGAGCGCCGCCTGCGGCACGACGGGGATTGCGCTGGTCGTGAGGTGCGGCGCGTGGCGCTCGCGATGCGCGTCGAGCGCGCGATACACGGCCGGCGTCGGCATCCCCTCGTCGCTGATACGGAGCACCCACTCGAACGAGCCGCCGGCGAGCGCGGGCGTGAGTTCCGTGCCCCGGCCCGTGCCGACGGCGACGCCACCGAGCAGCGCAAACGGCACGTCGGCGCCGAGCCGTGCGCCGAGGTCGGCGAGATCTTCGCGGGTGAGGTTCGTCTGCCAGAGCGCGTCGAGCGCGAGCAGTGTGGCCGCGGCGTCGGCCGAGGCTCCGCCCATCCCACCGCCGACCGGAACGCGCTTGCGGATCGTGATCGCAGCCCTGGGTTCGAGACCCGCGAACTCGGCGAGGAGCTTCGCCGCCCGCGCCGCCGAGTTGCGGTCATCGGTCGCGACGGTGTCGGTCGCGACCGACGACGCGCCAACCCGGATCCGCCCCACCCGGATATGCAGGGTGTCGGCCGCGCGCACCTCGACCTCGTCAAGCAGGTCGAGCGCCATGCACAGGGTTGCGAGCGCGTGACTGCCGTCGTTCGCGGCCTCCCCGACCCCGAGCGTGAGATTGACCTTCCCGGGGGCGGTCGCGATCACTCGGCGGGGATCGGTCATGGCGACAGCCTACGAGAGGGCGAGCCTAGACGCTCGCGAGGCGAAGGTAGTCGGCGGCCGAGAGCTCCTCGCCGCGCGCCGTCGGCGCGAGCCCCGCGCGCTCGAGTGCGGCCGAGGCGTCCTGCGATGATCCGCCGAACGCGGGCGCGAGCGCCTGGCGGAGCATCTTGCGGCGCTGCCCGAACGCGGCGTCGACGAGCTCGAACAGGCGTCGCCGCAGCGATTCGTCGCCGAGGGGCTCGGGGTGCGCGCGGTACTCGATGAGGATCGAGTCGACGTTCGGCACGGGCCAGAACACCTTGCGGCCGACGAGGCCCGCCGTGCGCCACTCGCCGTACCAGGCGGCCTTGACGCTCGGGGCCCCGTAGACCTTCGAGCCGGGGCCAGCGGCGATGCGCTCCCCCACCTCGCGCTGCACCATGAGCACCCCGCGGCGCAGCGACGGCACGCGCTCGAGCAGGTGCAGCAGCACGGGCACCGAGACGTTGTAGGGAAGATTCGCGACGAGCGCGATCGGTTCGCCCGCGACCGACTCGACGCGCAGCGCATCCGATTCGACCACCTCGAGCTCGGCCCCCGGGGCGAGCTCGGCGACCGTGCGTGGCAGCTGCTCGGCGAGCCGCGGGTCGATCTCGATCGCGGTCACGCGCGCACCGGCCTCGAGGAGCGCGAGGGTGAGCGAGCCGAGGCCAGGCCCGACTTCGACGACGTGCTCCCCCGCCTCCACGCCCGCGGTCGCGACAATGCGGCGCACGGTGCCGTGGTCATGCACGAAGTTCTGGCCGAGTTTCTTGGTCGGCTGCAGGTCGAGTCGCTCGGCGAGCTCCCGAATCTGGGCGGGGCCGAGGAGCCTCACGTCAACCACGACGAGCCTCGAGCCAGGCCTCGCGCTCGTCCGTGCCGAACGGCCCGTAGAGGCCGAGCGTGTTCTCGCTCACCTGCGCCGCGAACTCGTCGGCGTCGACGCCGAGTTCGTCGGCCATGAACCGCAGCGTGACGGGAATCAGGTAGGGCGCGTTCGGGCGCCCGCGCAGCGGCACGGGCGTGAGGAACGGCGCGTCGGTCTCGACAAGCACGAGCTCGCGTGGGAGGACCGCGAGCGCGTCGCGCAGCTGCTGCGCGTTCTTGAAGGTCACGTTTCCGGCGAACGAGCAGAACCAGCCCTCGTCGGCCGCGATGCGTGCGAGCTCCGTGTCGCCCGAGAAGCAGTGGAACACCGTGCCCTCGGGCGCGCCGACTCGACGCAGCGTCGCGACGACATCGTCGTGCGCGTCGCGGTCGTGAATCTGCATCGGAAGTCGGAAGCGCTTCGCGATCTCGATGTGCGCCTCGAACGACTCGAGCTGCGCCCGCAGCGCGGTCTCGCCCTCGGTGCGGAAGTAGTCGAGCCCCGTCTCACCGACTGCGGCGACCCGGGGGTCGGCCGCGAGCCGCGCGATCTCGTTGAGCCCCGCATCCAGCTCACCGGCCGCCGCGTAGTTCGGCGCCTCGTTCGGGTGAATCGCGACCGCCGCGAGCAGCCGCTCGTGCGCGTTCGCCGCGGCGACCTGCCACCGGCTCGAGGGCACGTCGCCGCCGACCGTAATCGCCCCCGCGACCCCGGCCCGCGCCGCGAGCTCGAGGTGCTCGTCGAGCTCGAGCCCGACCTCGCCGTCTTCGATCTCGAGGTGCGTGTGGTTGTCATAGCAGGCGACGCCGAGTGGCTCGGGCACCTCGGGGTACCGCAGGTCGCGGCGCTGGCCGTGCTCGGCCGTCGCGTCGCGCTTGCGCGGGTGCTGCGAGGGGGTCGAGGTCGAGGCTGCCATGCGGGCTAGTCGGCCTGGTCGATGCGCGGGAACAGCGCCGCGAGCTCGCCCACACGCCCCGAGGACTGCCACGCGAGCGCGTCGGCGGGCCGCACGTCGGCGAGCGCGCCGGTGCCGCCGATCGCCGCCCAGAGCTTCTCGGCCGCGACGGGGATGATCGGGTTGAGCAGCACCGCGAGGGCGCCAAGGCCCCGAATCGCGGTCGCGAGCACGCTGCCAAGGCGGCCGCGCAGCGACTCGTCCTTCGCGAGCTGCCAGGGCGCCTGGTCGGTGATGTACTGGTTGAGGGCGTCGACGAGCTTCCAGATCTCGGCGATCGACTGGTCGATCGCGAAGCGGTCGACCGCCGCCTCGGCGCCCGCGATGACGCCCTCGGCGATCGCGAGGAGCGCCCGGTCGTCGGTGTGGTCGACGAGCTCGGTGGGGATCTCGCCGTCGAAGTACTTCTTCACCATCGCGACGACGCGCGACGCGAGGTTGCCGAGGCCGTTCGCGAGCTCCGAGTTGTAGCGCGCGTGGAGGTCTTCCCACGAGAACGAGCCGTCTTGGCCGAGGTGGATCGCGCGCATGAAGTAGTAGCGGAACGCATCGGCGCCGAAGGTGTCGGTGATCTCACGCGGCTCGATGCCCGTGAGCTTCGACTTCGACATCTTCTCGCCGCCGACGAGCAGCCAGCCGGTCGCGAACACGCGCTGGGGCGGCTCGATGCCGGCCGCCATGAGCATGGCCGGCCAGATCACGGCGTGGAAGCGAATGATGTCCTTGCCGACGATGTGGTTCGCGGGCCAGCGGCGCTCGAAGGTGCCGTCGTCGTCGCCATAGCCGATCGCCGTGATGTAGTTGAGCAGCGCATCCACCCACACGTAGACGATGTGCGCGTCGTCCCACGGCACCCGCACGCCCCAGTCGAAGCTCGTGCGCGAGATCGAGAGGTCGTGAAGGCCGCTTCGCACGAAGCTCATGACCTCGTTGCGGGCCGACTGCGGCTGCACGAAGTCGGGGTTCGCCTCGTAATAGTCGAGCAGGCGCTGCTGGAAATCGCTGAGCTTGAAGAAGTAGTTGCGCTCGCTGAGCAGTTCGAGGGGCTTCGAGTGGATCATGCAGACCTTCTCGCCCTCGTACTGCCCCTCGCCGTCGACGATCTCGTTCTCGGGCTTGAACTCCTCGCACCCAACGCAGTAGAGCGCCTCGAACTCGTCTTCGTAGATGTAGCCCGACTCGTTGAGGTGCGTGAGAAACTTCTGCACGCGCGTCTCGTGACGCTCCTCGGTGGTGCGAATGAAGTCGTCGTTCGAGAGGTTGAGCGTCTCGAGCATGGGCTTCCACGCGCCGTCGACGAGCTTGTCGGCCCACTCGCGCGGCGTCATGTCGTTCGCGACGGCGGAGCGCATGATCTTTTGCCCGTGCTCGTCGGTGCCGGTGAGGAACCAGGTGTCGTCGCCGCGCTGACGGTGCCAGCGGGCCAGTACGTCGGCCGCGACCTCGGCGTACGCGTGCCCGATGTGCGGCACGTCATTCACGTAGAAGATGGGCGTGGTGACGTAGAACGATTCGCCAGAAGACATAGGCGCCAGTTTAGTGGGTCGCGGGGCTGTCGGAGTCACGCGGCGAGATGTGCTGGGCGAGCGCGGCGTCGTAGAGCTCCCGCTTGCGCAGCCCCGTGCGCTCCGCGACCTGCGCCGCCGCATCTTTTAGGCGCATCCCGCCGTCGGCGAGGGCCCGCACCTCGTCGGCCGCCCCCGCGAGGTCGACAACCTTCGGGGCCGCGCCCTCGAGGACGATGACGATCTCGCCGCGAACTCCTCCTTCGGCCCAGGCCGCGACCTCGGCACACGTGCCGCGCACGACCTCCTCGTGGAGCTTCGTGAGCTCGCGACACACCGCGACGCGACGCTCTGGCCACGCGGCCGCAAAGTCGGCGAGGGTCGCCGCGAGCCGGTGCGGCGACTCGTAGTGCACCGTCGTGCGGGCCTCGTCGGTGAGCGCCGCGACGAGCCGGGCACGATCCGACTGTTTGCGCGGCACGAACCCCTCGAACGCGAACCGGTCGGTCGGCAGGCCCGCGACCGCGAGGGCCGTGATGACCGCCGACGGCCCCGGCACGCTCGTCACGTCAACGCCCGCCTCGGCGCACGCCCGCACGACGCGGTACCCGGGGTCGGAGATCGCCGGCATGCCCGCGTCTGACACGAGCACGACCGTCTGCGACTCGGCGAGGCGCGCGAGCTCGACCGCCGCATCCTGCTCGTTGTGTTCGTGCACCGCGATGAGCCGCGGCCGCGCGTCGATCTCGAGGAGCTGCAGCAGGCGGCCCGTCGTGCGCGTGTCTTCGCACGCGACGACGTCGGCGGTGCGCAGCGTCTCGAGCAGCCGCGCCGACGCGTCGCCGAGATTGCCGATCGGGGTTCCCGCGAGGATGAGCATGGCCTAGTACCAGCCCGGCAGCCAGTGGGTGAGGTTGAAGTACCAGTCGGGAATCTGCAGGCCGGTCCATACCGGGTAGAAGAAAATCGACACGAGGATCGCGAGCACGAAGAATCCCGTGACGAGGTTCACCGCGAGCGTTCGCTGCTTGCGCGGATCGTCGGCGTCGCCCGCCACCGTCTGCAGCGCGAGCGCGGCCGCGAGGAACATGAACGGCAGCCAGACGATGACGTAGAAGTGGTACACCGACGTGCGGCCAGTGAGCAGCCACGGCAGATACCCAGCGGCGTACGAGACGAGGATCGCGACGTACGGCCAGCGCGGCTTCACGAACAGCATCATGATGAGGAACACGATCGCGATCGTGCCGAGCCAGTAGAGCAGCGGGTTCGAGAGCGAGGTGACCGCCTCGACGCACTGATTCGCGTGGCAGCTCGGGTCGTCGGCCGGGTCGATGTACGTGTACTGGAACGCGGTGGGGCGCAGCAGGAACGGCCATTCGTAGGGTGCCGAGTTGTATGAGTGCCCCGCCGCGAGCCGGGAGTGGAACTCGTAGACCTGCTGCTGGTAGTCGACGAAGTGGGAGAACGAGAGCCGCAGCCAGTCGAAGAGCGACCCGTCGCGCCAGGTCGCCGTGGACTCGTCGAAGAAGCGGCCGTCTTGCCACACGCCCGACTCGACAATGCCGTTGTAGCCGCGGCCCGTGAGGAACCAGCCGCCGTAGCTCACGACGTACGTGACGAGCGTGAGCGGAATCGCGAGGAGGAACGACGCGGGGCCCTGCTTCAGCACGGCGGCCGAGAGCCACAGCGTGATGCCCTCACGCTTGCGTGCGTACGCGTCGAGCCCGATCGAGAGCACGCAGAACAGCGCGAGGTAGTAGAGGCCCGACCACTTCACGCTCGTCGCGAGCGCGAGCGAGAACGCCATCGCGACGAACCACGGCCGACGCCAGAGCACGGGGCCCCAGTCGGGCCCGGTCGGCCGGCTCTTCGGCGGGTGGATCGTCGTGCGCCACCGGCTCGGCGTGCTCGTGAGCGGCACCGAGGGATCGATCGCGTGTTCGCGCCGACGCCAGTCAGCCACCCAGGCCGAGAGCTTGCGGTTCTGGTCGTCGCGGTCGTAGAGCAGGAACAGGAACCCGAGCAGCACGAAGAACATCACGAAGATGTCGAGGATGCCCGTGCGGCTCATCGCGATCGCGTGGCCGTCGATCGCGAGCATCCCGGCCGCGATCGCGCCGAGCGCGATCGAGCCGAAGAGCTTCTTGCCGACGAAGTAGAGGAGCGGCACCGCGGCCGCGCCGAACAGCGCCACGCCGAAGCGCCAGGCCCACACGTGCTCGGCCCCGAACAGGTGCATGAAGATGCCGATGAGGTACTTGCCGAGGGGCGGATGCACGACGTACTCGGCCTGGTCGAGGTAGGCGCCCTGCTGGCCCGAGGCCCAGAGCTCATCCTTATTCTCGGGCCACTCCGACTCGTAGCCGTTGTTCGTGATCGTCCACCCGTCGGGCACGTAGTAGATCTCGTCGAACACGATGCGGTCGGGCTGCCCGAGGCGCACGAAGCGCACGAGCACCGCGACGAGCGTCACGAGCCCGAGGATGGTCCACTCGGTTCGCCGCCGGAGCTCGGGGGTCGCGGTCCACCGCTGCCAGAGGTCGTCGGCCCAAGACCCGGTGGGCTTCGCCGAACTGCTGGCGCCGTCGAGTCGAGCAGTCGTCGGGGCAGTCACCCTGACATCGTAGGGGATGCGTCATGCGCGCCCATTGGTGTTGGCTGGCCGCGGCGCCGCTCGCGCGCGAACTAGACTTGGCCGCCGATGGTCGCCATGCATTTCCCACCCGAGCTCCCTGTGTCGCAGCGACGCGAGGAGATCGCGGCCGCCATCCGCGACCACCAGGTCGTCATCGTCGCGGGCGAGACCGGCTCGGGCAAGACGACGCAGCTGCCGAAGATCTGCCTCGAGCTCGGCCGCGAGGCGATCGGCCACACGCAGCCGCGACGCATCGCGGCTCGCACGATCGCCGAACGCATCGCCGAGGAGCTCGGCTCCGAGGTCGGCGACCTCGTCGGCTACCAGGTGCGGTTCACCGATGCCTCGAGCGAGTCGACCCGCATCAAGCTCATGACCGACGGCATCCTGCTCGGCGAGCTGCGGCGCGACCGGCTGCTGCGGCGCTACGACACGATCATCATCGACGAGGCGCACGAGCGCTCGCTCAACATCGACTTCCTGCTCGGGTACCTCAAGCGACTGCTTCCCGAGCGCCCCGACCTCAAGGTGATCATCACCTCGGCGACGATCGACCCCGAGTCGTTCTCGAAGCACTTCGACGACGCTCCGGTGATCGAGGTGTCGGGCCGAACGTATCCCGTCGAGGTGCGCTACCGGCCCCTCGTCGGCGAGGCGGACCTCGACGCCGACGGCGATGCCGACGACGCGGAGTCGGTCGCCGACGACCGCGACCTCGGCGAGGGCATCGTCGCCGCGCTGCGCGAGCTCGCCGCCGAGCGCCCCGGCGACGTGCTCGTGTTCCTCCCCGGCGAGCGCGAGATTCGCGAGGCCGAGGAGTCGATCCGCGCATCCCTCAGCAGCCGCGAGCTCGACGCGACCGAGATCCTCCCCCTCTACGGGCGCCTCAGCGCCCACGATCAGCACCGCGTATTCGAGCCGAGTGGGCGCCCGGACACGCGCCGCCGCGTCGTGCTCGCGACGAACGTCGCCGAGACCTCGCTCACGGTGCCGGGCATCGCCTACGTCATCGATGCCGGCCTCGCGCGCATCTCGCGCTACTCGGTGCGCGCGAAGGTGCAGCGGCTGCCGATCGAGGCGATCTCGCAGGCGTCGGCGAACCAGCGCTCGGGGCGCTCCGGCCGCACGCGCGACGGCATCGCGATTCGGCTCTACTCTGAGGACGACTTCGAGCGGCGGCCCGAATTCACCGACCCCGAGATTCTGCGCACGAACCTCGCGAGCGTGCTGCTGCAGATGCTCGAGCTCGGACTCGGCGCGATTGAAGACTTCCCGTTCCTCACCCCGCCCGACCCGCGCGGCGTGCGCGACGGCGTCGACCTGCTGCGCGAACTCGGCGCAATTCGTTCGGGCCGGGGCGGTGTGCCGCAGCTCACGAAGATCGGCCGACAGCTCGCCACCCTGCCGATCGAACCGCGCTTCGCGCGCATGGTGATCGAGGCGAAGCACCTCGACGTCGCCCGCGACGTGCTCATCATCGTCGCGGGCCTCACGGTGCAGGACATCCGCGAACGCCCGCTCGAGCGTCGCGCGCAGGCCGACCAGCTGCACGCCCGCTTCCGCGACCCGACGAGCGACTTCATGTCGCTGCTGCGCCTGTGGCACTACCTCGAAGAACAGCAGCGCGAGCTCGGCTCGTCAGCGTTCCGTCGCCTCTGCAAGGCGGAGTTCCTCAACTACGTGCGGCTGCGCGAGTGGCAAGACCTGTTTCGGCAGCTGCGCGAGCTCGCAAAGCCGCTCGGGCTGCGCATCCGGAGGCCGGATGCGGGGGCCGAGCCGGGCGCGAACGCCGACGCCGTGCACCGCGCACTGCTCGCCGGACTGCTCAGCCACATCGGTGTCTACGACCGGCAGCGGCGCGACTACCGTGGGGCACGCAACACGCGCTTTCGGGTATTCCCGGGGTCGGGGCTCAAGGGTTCGAACCCCGAGGCCGTGATGGCGGCCGAGCTCGTCGAGACCTCGCAGCTGTTCGCCCGCACGGTCGCGAAGATCCAGCCCGAATGGGCCGAGGCGCTCGCGGGCGACCTCGCGAAGCGGCAGCATTCTGAGCCGCACTGGGAACGCAAGCAGGGGCAGGCGGTCGCGCTCGAGACCGTGACGCTCTACGGCGTGCCGATCGTGACCGGGCGCCGCGTCGGGTTCGCGAAAATCGACCCCGCCTGGAGCCGCGACCTCTTTATTCGGCACGCGCTCGTCGAGGGCGACTGGACCGGCCGCTACCGCTTCGTACGCCGCAACCAGCAGCTGCTGCGCGAAATCGGCGAGATCGAGGAGCGCACCCGCACCCGCTCGCGCCACGACGACACCGAGGTGCAGTTCGACTTCTTCGACGAGCGGCTCCCCGCCGAGGTGGTCTCGCAGCCGACGTTCGACAAGTGGTGGCGGGCCGAAGAGGAGCGCTCGCCGAAGCTGCTCGACCTGCGCCGCGCCGACCTGCTCGACGACGAGGCCGCGGGCGAGGATGCCGACGCGTATCCCCGCACCTGGCGGCAGGGCGAGCAGCAGCTGCGGCTGCGCTACAAGTTCGACCCGCAGGCGCCCGACGACGGCGTAACGGCCGTCGTGCCGGTGCAGCTGCTCGCGATGCTCACGCCCGACGGGTTCGACTGGCAGGTGCCGGGGCTCCGGGCCGAGCTCGTGACGGCGCTGCTGCGCACCCTGCCGAAGGCGACGCGCCGCAACTTCGTGCCCGCCGCCGACTGGGCGGCGAAGCTGCTCGCCGAGGTCGGCGAGGTGCGGCCCGACCGTGGCGACGACGTCGCGGGGCCGCTCACCGAGGTACTGCACGGGCACCTGCAGCGGCTCGGGGGCATCCGCTTCGACGCCAGCGAGTTCGAGCCCGAGCGCGTGCCCGCCCACCTGCGGATGCGCTTCCTCGTGCTCGACGATCGCGGCCGCGAGCTCGGCGAGGGGTCGAACCTCATCGCGCTGCAGCAGCGGCTCAAGCGCGAGACCGAGGCGGCGCTCGTGCGCGCGAGCGCGGGGCCGGCGGTGCCCGGCGGGCGCGGTGGGTCGCGGCGAGGCAGTGTCTCGAACGGCGCGGGTGGTCGGGGCGTGGATGGTCGGGGTTCCGGCGGTGCTGGCGGTGCTGGCACGAGTGCCGGCGGTGACGCCGTGGCCGAGCAGCGCGACCTCACCGCGTGGCCCGAGCGCGACCTGCCCGAGACGTTCGAGATCCGCCGAAAGCACGGCGTGATTCGCGCGTGGCCGACGCTGCAGCTGCGCGACCCGGCGCATCCGGCCACGAGCAAGCTCGACCTCACGCTCGCGACGACGAGCGCCGACCAGGCCCGGGAGCATCCGCGGGCCGTCGCCGCCCTGCTCGCCCGCTCGGTGCCATCGCCGGCGACGTACGTGCTCGCGCACCTCACCTCACAGGAGAAACTCGCGCTCGCCGCGAGCCCCTACCACTCGACCGAGCAGCTACTTGCCGACGCGGTCGTCGCGCTCGCCGACCGGGCGGTCGCCGAGGTGGGCGCGCCCGTGCGCACGCGGGCGGCGTTCAATGCGCTGCGCGAGCGGTTCAACGCCGGGCTCGTTGACGCGATGTTTGACGTCGTGCGGCTCGTCGCCGAGATTCTCACGAGCCAGCGCGCGGCGCTGAAGGTGGTGAAGTCGACGAACGCGATGGCGTACCTCGCGACGCTCACCGACGTGCGCGGGCAGCTCGATGCCCTCGTGTTTGACGGGTTCGTGTCGCGCACGGGCCTCGACCAGCTGCGGCACCTGCCGCGCTATCTGCGCGCGGCCGCCGCGCGGGTCGAGCGGCTCAGCGTGAGCGCGGCGACCGAGCGGTCGGGTGCGCTCGAGCTCGAGCAGGCGCTGCAGCTCTACCGCGACGCGGGCGGCGAGCTGCCGCTCGCGGTGGATGCGCCGGAGCAGCTCGTGGCGGCGCGCTGGCTCCTCGAGGAGTTCCGTGTGAGCCTGTTCGCGCAGCAGCTCGGCACGGCACAGCCGGCCTCCCTCAAGCGCCTCCGCAAGCTCCTCGCCGGCACTCCCAGCTAAACCCCTCCAGTTGAACCCCACCAGTTGAGTGGTTGATTTTTGCTGTTTTGAGGCCTCAAAACAGCAAAAATCAACCACTCAACTGGTGTTTTTTATTCGTCTTGTTCGGGGGCGTCCGGGGTGCGCGTGAGCACGGCGACGAGGAAATCCTCGGCCGGGGCGTGCAGCTGCCACGTCGAATAGTGCTGCTCAAGCACCAGCCCCGCTGTGAACGCGTCGGCCGCGAAATCGACAAACTCGTATCCTCGCCCCGCGCCGAAGCCGACGACGAGCCGGCCGTTCGGGGCGAGGTGGCCGCGCAGTCGTTCGAGCGCGGGCAGCCGCTCCGATTCGGCGAGGAACGTCATGACGTTGCCGGCCGACACGATGAGGTCGAACTCCTGCAGGTCGCCGTACTCGTCGTCGATCGAGAACGACGCGAGGTTGCCGACCTCCCAGCGCGCCTGCGGATAGTCTTCGCGCGCGACCGAGATGAGGTACTCGTCGAGGTCGACGCCGGTGACCTCGTGCCCGCGCTCGGCGAGCCACCCGCCGATGCGCCCGGTTCCGCAGCCAGCGTCGAGGATGCGGCTGCCGCGCTCGGCCATCGCGTCGATCAGCCGAGCTTCGCCGTAGATATCGCGACCCAGCTCGACGAAGGTGCGCCAGCGCTTCGCGTAATTCTGCGCGTGGTCGGGGTTTGCCCGCACGGCGGCGAGCCAGACATTTTCTTGGGGAGCAGGCATTCCCCTAGTATCCCGCACGCCCGAGTACCCCGGTCGAGTACCCCCCCAGTTATCCGCAGTTGAGGGGTCGATTTTTGCTGTTCTGAGGCCTCAGAACAGCAAAAATCGACCACTCAACTGGGGTTTGGGGAGGGTAGGGTGCGGGCGTGGATATTGATACGGACCTCGACGCTCACCTTCGACGGACGACCCCGCCGCACGCGCCGCGGCCCTGGCCGCTTCCGATCGTCGAGTCGCCGCGCATCCGCGAACTCACGGCCGCGCTCGAGGCCGCGGATGCCGCCGCGCGCGACACCCTCGTCGAGGAGTTCCTCGCCGAACTCGAAGCGGGCGGCGCTCCCCTCATCGAGCCTGCCGACGGGCCCGATCACCGCGTCGTCACCTTCGCATACTTCGGCCCGGCGCCCCACGTCTACCTCGTCGCCAACAAGCTCACCGACGTCTTTGCCCCCGCCGAGGGCCGGATGCACCGGGTCGTGAACAGCGACCTCGCGACGATCTCGGTGCGCATGCCCGCCGATTGGCTGTGCTCGTACCACTTCCTCACTCCCGACTCCCCCTTCGAGGAGGCCGAGGGTCGGCTGACGATGCGCGAAGTGCTCGGCCAGGCGGGCGTGCTCACGAGCGACCCACGCAACCCGAACCAGCGGCCGAACAAGCTCGTGCCGCACGCGCCGCACAGCATTGTCGCACTCGAACGGGCGCCCCGAGAGCCAGAGACGGCCCCCTACGCCGACTGGCGCCAGGAGCAGCGCCTCCTGACGTTGCCGGTGAGCGGCGAACGTGTCACGGTGACGGTGCGCAGCCATCCGAATGCGTCTGCCGCGAGCCCCGCGGTGCTGCTGCTCGACGGCGAGGTGTGGCTCGACGACGACCTGCTCGTCGGCGCGCTCGCGGCCCGCATCGCCTCGGGCGACTGCCCGCCCGTACACCTCGTCTACCTCCCTTCGGCTGGCCCCCGCTCACGGCAGCTCGACTACCCCGCGGATGCGCGGAAGCAGGGCGAGCTGCTCGCGCGCATTCGCCGCGTGCTCGAGGCCGTCGTGCCGGGCCACGACGGCGGACTCGTCCCCGCGGGCCAGAGCCTCGGCGGCCTGTTCTCGATGCTCGCGGCGGTGCGGTTCCCCGAACTCGTGCGTGCCGCGGTCGGCCAGTCACCGTCGCTGTGGTGGCCGACGCTCGAACCGCCGCACCAGAGTCCCGGCGCCTGGTTCGCGGAGCTCGGCGCCGCGCGCGACACCGCCCCGTGCGCCGTGCAGGTCGGCCACACGGAGTGGCTGCTGCAAGGCGCAGTACTCCACGCGCGCGAGTTTCTGCGGGCGCTCGATCGGCTCGTCGAGACGCCCGGCGACGCGGTGACGGGCGGCCACGACGTCGCCTGGTGGCGCCGCACGCTGCCCGACGCGATCTGCGCCGTCCTCGCGCGTTCCACTCGCTGAAACCGGCACCCACCCGGCCGCCGACCCGGTTGCTGAATTCAACACTGTACGAATAAAGTAGGTAAGCCTCACCTATCTATGCGAGCTTCCTGAGCCTCGCCACGGTGACGTGCGACTGCGCCGGGGTGGCGCGGATCACTACGAAGGGATGCACAGTGACAACTGGTGCGAAGCACACCAAAGGAATTTCGGGGCGCCTGCGCGCCGCGCTCGTCGGCGTCGCGGTGACCGCGCTCGCACTGACCGGATGCGCGAGCGCAGACGGCGAGGCGGGCTCGACCGAGGGGTCGACCGAGGGTGCCGAGGGCGGCGCGTCGAGCGCAGAGTTCCCCATCACGTTCGAGAACGCGGACGGCACGACCACTGAGATTCCCGAGCAGCCGACGAACATCGCGTCGACCGCGGTGACGATCACCGGCTCGCTCCTTTCGTTCGGCGCGCCCGTCACGTCGTCGGGCGCGGCCGGAAACGGCCAGTTCTTCCCGCAGTGGGCCGACGTGGCTGAGTCGGCCGGCGTCGAGACCCTGTGGCCCGCGGGCGAGGTCGACCTCGAGGCGCTCATCGCGGCCGACCCCGACCTCATCGTCGTCGCCGCGAGCGGTGCCGACTCGGCGGTCGACAACCTCGCCGACTTCCAGGACATCGCCCCGACCATCGTTGTCGACTACGGCGGGGAGACCTGGCAGGAACTGACGCTCGAGCTCGCCGAGGCGACCGGCCTGACCGAGGCCGCGGAAGAGACGATCAGCGGCTTTGAGGAGCACGTCGCCGAGGTGAAGGAGCAGATCACCGTGCCCGAAGGCGAGGCGAACGTTATCTCGTTCAACGGCCCCGGCGAGAACAACCCGATCGCTCGCGACGGCGGCCCGCACGCGGAGCTCCTGAACGAACTCGGCTTCACGATTGAAGACCCGAACCCCGAGTGGCACAACCAGGACAACCTGCGCAACGACTTCGTCTGGGCGAGCTACGAGAACCTCACCGAGCTGACCGCCGACACGACGTTCATCCTTGCTCAGGGCAACGAGGGCGCGCAGGCGTTCCTTGACGACACCGTGCTCGCGAACCTGCCGAGCGTGCAGAACGGCCAGGTCTACGGCCTCGGCGAGAACTCGTTCCGCATCGACTACTACTCGGCCACCGAGATCGTCGACGGCGTGCTCGAAAACTTCGGCACCGAGTAGCGGCGCCGAGCACCGTACCCGCGAAGAGAAACGCAGAGCTACGAACTCGCACCGCACAACCGCCGCACGGGGCACCGCCAATGAGGCGGTGCCCCGTGCCGTGGTGTCCACACAAGATTCCGACGCACCGAACCCAGACGGCCAAGGCCCGGCCGCCCAGGGCCCGGCCAACCACGACGCAGGCCGCACGAGCCCGCTCGCCCGAACCCGCCGCAGCGCGCCCGGCAGCGGTGCTGCCACGAAGCATCCGGGCCGCTGGCTCCTGCTGATCGGCGTGCTCGTCGTCGGGCTTTTCCCCGTCTCGCTCGTCGTCGGCACGGTCGACGTCTCGTTCGCCGACGCCTGGAACGCCTACTTCGACTTTGACGCGACGAACACGAGCCACCTGCTCGTGCGCGAGGTGCGCATGCCCCGCACCGTGCTCGCGATCATCATCGGTGTCGCGCTCGGCGCCGCGGGCGTCGTCATGCAGGCGATTACCCGCAACCCGCTCGCCGAGCCTGGCCTGCTGGGCGTGAACGCCGGCGTCACCTTTACGGTCGCGGTCGCGATCGCCTACTTCGGCTTCGGCACGCTCACGGCGTCGATGGTCTTCGGGTTCCTCGGCGCCGGGCTCACGGGCGCCGCCGTCTACGTGCTCGGCGGCGTGCACAAGGGCGCGAGCCCCGTGCGGCTCGTGCTCGCGGGAGCGGCGGTCAACGTCGTACTGCTCGCGAGCACCCGCATCATTCTCGTCAACGTCGACACCGACGTCTTCGACCGGTTCCGCACCTGGACCGTCGGCTCGCTCGAGGGCCGCGGCGTCGAGCTGCTGCTCCCCACGGGCGGCGCCGTGCTCGTCGGTTTCCTCATCGCCTTCGCGCTGTCGGGCGCGCTCGACGCAAGCGTGCTCGGCCAAGACCTCAGCCGCGCACTCGGCGCGAACCCGACGGTCGTACTCTCGTTCGCCGCGCTCTCGATCATCGTCATGTGCGGCTCGGCGACCGCCGCCGCCGGCCCCATCAGCTTCGTCGGGCTCACAGCCCCGTTTGTCGGGCGGCTCCTCGTCGGCCTCAACCACCGCAGGCTGATTCCCGCGACCGCGCTCATCGCCGCCGCGGTCGTGCTCGTCGCCGACCTCGCGGGCCGACTCATCGTGCCCTCGGGCGAGATCGGCGTCGGCATCATGGTGTCGCTCATCGGCGCGCCGACCTTCATCGCCATCGTGCGCCGACGGAAGATCGCCCAGCTATGAGCCAAACGACCCCGGCCCGCCTCGTCAGCGGGCGCCCCGTGCGCCTGTCGCACGCATCCCTGCTCGTCCACCCGCGCGCGGTCACGGTCACCCTCATCCTCCTGCTCATCGCGCTCGCCCTCGCGTCGCTCGCGATGACGCTCGGCAAGGTCGGCGTGCCGCTCGACGACCTGCTGCCCTCGATGTTCGGGTTGTCGGAGGAGCGCAAGCACAACTCGGTCGTGCAGAACATCCGGTTCCCCCGCGTGCTCGCGGCGCTCGCGGCGGGCGCCGCGCTCGGGGTCTCGGGCGCCGTGTTCCAGTCGGTGTCGCACAACGCGCTCGGCTCCCCCGACATCATCGGACTCACGACGGGCGCCGCGACGGGCGCGATCAGCCAGATCATCTTCTTCCAGGCTGGCCCGATTCAGGTGACGATCGGCGCGCTCATCGGCGGCGTCGGCACGGCGCTCGCGATCTACCTGCTCTCGCTGAAGGGTGGCGTCACGGGCGGGTTCCGCCTCGTGCTCATCGGTATCGGCGTCGGTGCGCTCCTCTCGTCACTGAACAGCCTCATGATCGTGCGCGGCGACGTCGACAACGCCTTCACCGCGAACGTGTGGATCTCGGGCTCGCTCGACGACATCAAGTGGGCGCAGGCACTCCCGGCCTTCATCGTGACGCTCATCGTCGTGCCGCTCGTGGCCCTCGCGGCGCAGCGCGCGACGCTGCTCGAGATGGGTGACGACATGGCCCGCCAGCTCGGCGTGCACGCCGAGCACACCCGGCGCATCCTCATGCTCCTCGCCGTCATCCTCGCGGGCGTCGCGACAAGCGCCGTCGGGCCGATCACGTTCATCGCGCTCGCCTCGCCGCAGCTCGCGAAGCTGCTCACCCGCTCGAAGACATTCTCAGTGTTCAGCGCCGCCGCAATGGGCTCGTGCCTGCTCATGATCGCGCACGTCGTCACCGCCGTGCTCCCGGTCAGCGTCAACCTCCCGATCGGGCAGGTCACGGGCCTCATCGGCGGCGTCTACCTCGCCTGGCTTCTCACGCGTTCGAAGCAACTCTGATGTCGCATCCCACACCCAACGAAGGACTCCACCCCACCGTGTCTGCCGCAACCCCTATCCTCCGAGGCGACGACCTCTCGCTCTCGTACGAGGAACGCCTCGTCTCGGAGCACCTCAACGTCGAGATTCCCGAGGGCAAGGTGACGATCATCATCGGCCCGAACGCGTGCGGCAAATCGACGATGCTCCGCGCCCTCTCGCGGCTGCTCGCCCCGAAGCAGGGGCACGTGTACCTCGACGGGAAGGATGCGCACCGGCTGCCGGCGAAGGAGTTCGCGCGCCGCCTCGGACTGCTCCCCCAGCAGTCGAACGCGCCCTACGGCATCACGGTTGGCGATCTCACGGCACGCGGCCGCTACCCGCATCAGAACCTGCTGCAGCAGTGGACCGTCGACGACGAGGCCGCCGTCGAGCGCGCGCTGCGGGCGACCGACCTGCTCGACCTCGTCGACCGGCCCGTCGACGAGCTCTCGGGCGGGCAGCGCCAACGCGTGTGGATCTCGCTGCTGCTCGCCCAGGACCCGCCGGTCATGCTGCTCGACGAGCCGACGACCTACCTCGACATCGCGAACCAGCTCGAGGTGCTCGAGCTCTGCCAGCGCCTCAACCGCGAGGAGGGCCGCACGATCGTCGTCGTGCTGCACGAGCTCACGCTCGCGGCACGGTACGCCGACAACCTCATCGTGATGCGCTCGGGCGAGATCGTCGAGCACGGCCCGGCCCGCGAGGTGCTGACGGAACGCCTGCTCGAGGACGTGTTCGGCATCACCTCGCACATCATCGACGACCCGGTATCGAAGCGGCCCCTCGTGATTCCGATTGAGAGCGTCAAGGCGCGCGTGTGACGCCGCTCGCGGGGCTCTCGCTTTCGCCGACCTGGCTTCGCGGTGACGCGTGGCGGGATGCGCCGGAGCGGGCCCGCGAGTACGTCGCGGGCGCCGGCGCGGTCGCGGTCGCCCGGCGCGCCGAGGACGCGGGCTGGGACTACCTCCTCAAGCCCGACGTGCCCGAGCTCCCGCTCGACCGCGTGGGCCGCGGCCCCGAGTTCGTCGGCCCCGACCCGCTCACGCTCATGAGCGTCATCGCGGGCGCGACCGAGCGCATCCGGCTGTTCCCCACCTGCTCGACGACGTTTTCGCGCCCGTATCAGCTCGCGCGGGAGCTGCGCTCGTTCGACGCGTTGAGCGGCGGTCGCGCGGGCTGGAACGCCGTGTGGTCGCTCGCGGGCCACGGCAACTTCGGCGTCGAGCTCGACGGCGACGCGCAGGCGCGCCTCGCGGCCGCACACGCCGCGCTCGAGGTGCTACACGAGCTCTGGGCCGGCTTCGACGATGCGGCGCTCGTCGCCGACGCGGGAACCGGCGAGTTCGTGCGCGTGGCGGGGCTCACCGCGGGCGCGGCGCAGGTCGCCGCGGGCGTCGCCGGGCCGCTCACGCTGCCCGGGCGCCCGAGCCTGCCGATGCTGACCGCGGGTGGCTCGCCGCAGCTGCTCGAGTTCGCCGCGCGCTGGGCGGATGCGGTGTTCGCGGCGACGCCCGACGCGCGGGCGGCGCGGGCGGTCGCCGACGACCTCGCGCGGCGTGCCGAGGCCGCGGGTCGACCAGCGGGCGCGGTCGGCCCGCATCCCGGCGTCATCGTCTCGGTGCGTGAGGGCGGCCCAGCGCCTCTGCCCTCCGCCGACGGGGCCGGCGCCCGCCACTTCGTCGCGACGGGAACGCCAGCCGACGCGTCCGAGCGCATCGCGGAGTTCCTCCACGATGCGGGTGTGCCCGGCTTCATCGCGTTGCCGTTCGGCGGCTGGGAAAGCCTCGAGCGCACCGTCGACGAGGTGCTCCCCCGCGTTCGCGAGCTGCTCGGTTAGCTCCCGCGGCGGGGCCCGCTACGGACGGGGCTCACTCGGCGAAGGCCGGGTCGGGGTCAGTGATGTCGACGCGCGTCGCGCCAAAGTGCGCGAGCAGGTCGTCGCCGTCGAGATAGATCGCCACAGAGTGTGCGCCGCCGCCAACCGTGATCGGGCCCGGTTCGACGAGCGCGTCGGCGACAACGTCGAGCGGCGTCGCGGTGCCAAACGGGGTGATCGTGCCGCGGGCGAAGCCGGTGACGGCCTTCGCCTCCTCGGCCGACGGCATCGCCGCCTTGTTCACGCCGAGCACGCCCCGCAGCTTCGGCCACGAGATCACGCGGTCGCCCGGCACGAGCACGACGTGGTACTCCCCCGTGCCGTCTTTCACGACCATCGACTTCACGATCTGGCGCGGCGTGACCCCGCGCATCCGTGCCGCCTCCGCGAGCGACGACGCGCGGCCGTGCTCGCGCACCTCGTGGCGGACGCCCGAGGCGGCAACGGCGGCGACCGCCGGGTTGTTCGCTGGGTCGAGATCGGGGTTGCGGTCGAGGGCAGGGTTCGGCGCAGAGGTCATAGTGAAGTCGACGCCCGAGCCCGCCCGAGTATTCCCGGGCGCCGTCAGTCGCCGAAGAGCGCGGCGCCGGCGTAGCTCCCCTCGGTGAGGACCGGCGGCACGGCCCACACCCCGCTCGCGACGTGGCGAATGTACTCGTTGAGCAGGTCGCGCGAGAGGTTCCGCTGAATGTCGATGAACTGCTGCGGGTCGCGCTGAAAACAGATGAACAGGAGCCCCGCGTCGAGCCGCCCGAGCTCGTCGTTGCCGTCGACGTAGTTGTATGCACGGCGCAGGATGCGCGTGCCCGAGTTCTGTTCGGGATGCGCGAGGTGCACGTGCGATTTCACGTCGATGAGCGGTGCGCCCGCGGCGTCGGTCGCGGCGAAGTTCGGGGCAGTGAACTCGTCACCACCGGAGAGCGGCGCCCCCTCGCCCTTGTCGCGCCCGAAGATCTGCTCCTGCTCGCCGAGCTGCACGCGATCCCACGACTCGATGATCATGCGAATGCGCCGCATGATCATGTACGAGCCGCCCGTGAGCCAGTCGGGGCCGTCGCCGGGCTGCACCCAGACGTGATCGTTCGACGCCTGCGTGTCTTCGACCATGATGTTGCTCGTACCGTCTTTGAAGCCGAACAGGTTGCGCGGCGTGGCCTGCGCCCGGCTCGTCGAGGCGGTGCGGCCGAAGCCGAGAGCGCTCCAGCGCAGGGTCGCGGTGCCGAACGCCATGCGCGTGAGGTTGCGAATCGCGTGCACCGCAACCTGCGGGTCGTCGGCGCACGCCTGCACCGCGAGGTCGCCACCCGAGATCGCGGCCGAGAGGTCGTCGCCGGCGAACGCGGGCAGCGGCGCAAGCGCGTCGGGGCGCTGCGACTTCACGCCGAACCGGTCGTTCCCGTCGGCGTCTTCGAATATCCCAGGCCCAAACCCAATCGTGATCGTGAGCCCTGACGGCGGCAGCCCGAGCGCTTCGCCGGTGTCGTCGGGCGGCGCGTATTCCGAGCCGCCGACGGCGCCCGATGCCGACACGTCGAGCCCGAGCTGCAGCCGCGAGGCGGCGTAGCTCCACCTCTGCAGGAGGTCGATGAGGTCGTCGCGGCTCGCGTCGGCGTCGAGGTCAAAGGCGGCGAAGTGCACCCGGTCTTGCATGGGGGTCGTGATGCCGGCCGGATGCTCACCGAAGAACGGATACGTCGACGCGGCGGGCTGCGATTGGTCGGCGATCGTGGCGCCGAGTCGCGCGCCCGCACCCGCCGCGAGCAGCCCCATCGCGCCGCCCGCCGCGAGCGCGCCGAACAGCCCGCGGCGGCTGACGCCGTGGGCGGCTGGCGGTTCGGGATCCTGGTCGTCGTGGGGCATTCGGTGATTCGTGGTGGTGGTGGGCGATGCGGGCTGGGCCGGGGCTGCTGTCCCGGCCCAGCGAGCACACTAGCCGAGCAGCAGCGCCGTGAGCTGCGACAGCGGTTCGGCGAGCGCCGAGACCTTGTCGCTGAGCCCCTTAATCTGCTCGTCAGTGAGGTCCTGGTAGTTCGTGAACCCCTCGTCGATCGACCCGTACTCGGCGAGCTCGGCGTTCAGCTCTTCGAAGCCGGCGTCGATGTCGGCGACGAGCTGTTCACCCTCGTCGCCCTGCGCGAGCGCCATGTCGCGCACAATGCCGTACGCGACCTCGGCGCCCTCGACGTTCGCCTGGAAATCGGTGAGGTCGGTACCCGACCACCAGTCTTCCTCACCGCTGATCTTGCCGGTCGCGACCTCGTCGAGCAGCCCGATCGCGCCGTTCGAGATGTCGCCGAGCTGCAGCTCGAAGTCGTCGGAGGTCACGAGGTCGTTCAGCTCACCGATGTCGGCGAGCAGCTGGTCGCCGAGCTCCTGACGCTCGGCGTCGGTCGACGGCGCCCAGCCGTCGAGCGCGTCGGTGTCGTCGGAGTTGAGGTCACCGTCGGCGGGCGGCCAGAGGTCCTTCTCGATTCGGTGGAAGCCGGTCCAGTCGAGGCCCTCCTCGCGCGCATCCACCTCGCGGTAGTCGATCTTCGGGTCGAGGTCGCCGAAGGCCTCGGCGGTCGGCTCGATGCGCTCGTAGTAGACGCGAGTGCTCGCGAACAGGTCGCGCGCGGTCTCGTCGTCGCCCGCGACGTAGGCGGCAACGAACTCCTCGGCGGCGGGCACGAGCTGTGACACCTGGTCGCGCACGTACGCCTTGTAGTTGTCGATCGCGGTCTGCTGTTGCTCGGCCTCGTCGCCCGTCAGCTCGACGCGCTCGCCCGAGACGGTGAACTCGGTCTGCCCGACGTTCTCGCCGATCATGCCGGGTTTGCAGGCGGTGAAGTAGCTGCCGGGCTGCGCCGTCACGGTGAGGGTTCGCTCGGTGCCGGGGGCGATGTTCTCGACCTCGCCGACGATGCGCAGGCCGTCGTCGGCGAGCAGGTAGAACTCAGTGACGCGGTCGCCGTCGTTGGTGACGTTGAACGTGAGCGTGCCGGCGGTCGCCTCGGCCGCGCCGACCGTGCACTCGGTCTCGGTGCTTGAGACGGTGATCGCCTCACCGGCGCCGTCGGTGCCGGCGTTCGGCACGCAGCCGGTGAGCACGAGCGCGAGCGCCGCGATGCCGGGCACGAGCCCGATTCGTGATTTGGGCATGGGGTTCCTGTTCTGCTCTGAGTGGGGAGGAGGGAAGGATGCGGGCGGTTACGCGGCCTCGGGCGCGGTCGCCTTCGCGGCGGTGCGGGCGGCGCGGCGGGCGCGGTTGCGGCGGTACTGGCGGGCGAACAGCGTCATCGTGACGGCGAGGTAGATCGCCCAGGCGAGCACCGAGAGCTTCGACATGTCGGGCACGAAGCCGATCGTGCCCTTGAGCAGCGAGGCGGCGAGGCCGTCGGGCGGGATGCTCCCCGACAGCTGGAAGGCCCAGGCCTCCTGCCCGTACCAGCCGGCGAGCCAGGCGGGCGCACCGTCGGGGGCGGCCAGGTACGGTCCGGCGATGACCGCGGCCTCCTGCAGGTCGCCGATCGCGTACGCGAGCACGCCGCCCGCGAGCACGACGAGCACGACGCCCGTGATGAGGAAGAACTTCGAGAGGTCGACGCGGAGCATGCCGCGCATGAGCAGCCACGCGATCGCGACGGCCGCCACGATGCCGAGCACCGCCGAGCCGAAGCCGGTGTACCAGGCGTTGTCGCCCGTGCCGCGGGTCGTCGACCAGACGAACAGCGCGGTCTCGAGGCCCTCGCGGCCCACCGACACGACGGCGAGCACGACGAATCCCCAGCCCGAGCCCCGATCGATGCGCGCATCGATTTCGTGTTCGAGGTCGGCCTTCATATTCGCGGCCGAGGCGCCCATCCAGAACACCATGCCGGTCACCATCGCCACCGCGACGAGCGAGAGCGAGCCGCCGATGATCTCCTGCGCCTGGAACGAAAGCCCGTAGGCGCCGAACGTGAGAATCGCGCCGACCGCGAGGCTGATGGCGATCGCGATGCCGACGCCGATGGCGATGGGACGAACGAGGTCGCGGCGGCCGATGCGGCGCACATAGGCGAGCAGGATGCCGACGACGAGGGCGGCTTCGAGGCCCTCACGAAGGCCGATGAGGAATGCTCCGAGCATTGGTGGCGGTAGGTCTATCTGTCACGCGGAGGCAGCCGTGCCCAACTCAGGTAAGCCTCACCTTAGGAACTATAGAACACGCGAGGCGTGATCGTGGAGGGCGAAAACGCGAAAGTGGCCGCCCCGACCACGAGAGTCGGGGCGGCCACTTGGTGCTCGGGCGCGCTACGCCCGGTTGCGGCGGCGCAGCACGAGCGCCGAGCCCGCGGCGATGGCGCCTGCGGCGAGTACGCCGAGCAGCGTCAGGGTGCCAGCGTCGGCACCGGTGGTCGCGAGGCTGCCGTCCGCATCGTCAGCCGAACCGGATGCACCGGTTTCGGTCGGTGCGCCGGTCTCGGTCGGCGTCGCGTCGTCAGTCGGCGCAGCGGTGTCAGTCGGCGCGGCCGTGTCGGTCGGCTCC
The DNA here is from genome assembly GCF_000381765.1 of [Zimmermannella] faecalis ATCC 13722. Lineage (GTDB taxonomy): Bacteria > Actinomycetota > Actinomycetes > Actinomycetales > Microbacteriaceae > Gulosibacter > Gulosibacter faecalis. Next base: position 82,815 of record NZ_KB907084.1, read on the forward strand.
GCGCCGTCGGTCGGCTCGGTCGGCGACGTCGCACCGAAGGCCTCATCGGCGGTCCCGAGTCGCAAGAACACCGTCTCGCCGGTCGCGTCCTCGAGGCCGTCGTTGTCGGTGACGGCGTAGAGCTGGCCGTCGGCCGCGATCGTGAAGCCCTCGAGCTTCTCCTGCGTCCAGCCGTTCGTTGCCTCGAGCTCGGGCAGCACGTCGATCGCGAGCTCCTTCTCGACCGGAATTACGGCGCCGTCAGCGGCTGCGATCTCGCCGGCCGAGGGGATCTCGACGGTCGAGACCCGCTTGATCGCGGCGTTCGGGCCGTTCAGCTTGTCGCGCTCGATCACCGCGAGGGTGTTCTCGTCAACGACCGTGAGTTCCGAAAGGCCCATCCAGTCGCCCTCGGTGTCGGTCGACTCGAGCTCGTAGCCGAACCAGGCGAACTCCTCGGTCGCGGTGTTGTACTGCCCGATGCGGGTCGTGTTTTCGCCCTCGAGCGGCTCGAGCGGCGAGGCCGCCGGGTCGACCCAGAGCGGGCGCTGCACGGCGAAGTAGACGAGGTCGTCACCGTTCGCGTCGGTCGTGACGTCGACGCCCTCGAGGCCCCACTTGCCGATGTGGCTCGAGACGTCCTCGGGCAGGGCGACCTCGCGCACGACGTTGAGGTCAGCGTCGAGCTCGACGAGGAGGTTCTCGGCGCCGGTCGCGCCCTCCGAGGCGAGCCAGAAGCCGCCGTCGTCCTTCGCCGCGAGCCCCTCGATGTCGTACGAGGTGACCTCGCCGTCCTTACGCACCTCGACCGCATCCGTGATCACCGCGGGCTGCGCCGAGACGTCGATCGTGTAGATGCGGTTGTTCGCGAGGGCGGCGTCGGTCGCCGAGTAGATGATGTTCGCGTCGCTCGGGTCAGCCGCGAGCGCGCCGAGTGCCGACCAGCCGATGGCCTGACCGTCGGCGTCATCGGCCGAGATGATGCTCGGCTGCGACGGCGTCTCGTCGCCAAGCTGGTAGATGTTGATCGCGCTGCGCACGCCGGCGCCCGCGTCGTCTTCCTCGCTCGAGACGAGCAGCAGGCCACGCTCGGGCACGGGCAGGATGCCCTCGGGGCCGTTCGTCGAGAACAGCAGCTGCTCGAACTCGGGGTTCGCGGGGTCGTTCACGTTGTAGACGGCGACGAAGTTCGAGCGCTCCGAGGCGACGAACGCGTAGTTCACGCCGTTGTACTCGGCGATCGCGAGCCCCTCGGGCTCCGGGCCCTTCTTGCCGGCGCGGTCGTCGTTGTAGAGGCCGTGGCGAATCGCGAGCTGCTCGAACGAGTTGCCGGCGTCCCACTGCACGGTGCCGTCGATGCCGAACACGGTCCAGCCGCGGGTGCCGCCCTTCCAGTCGCCCTCGTTCGCGGTCGCGAGCGTGTCGTTGTCGATCCAACCGATCGCGTCGGGCTCGCGTGGCGTCTCCTCGATCGAGCCCGAGGCATCGATAACCGCGTCGTCCTCGGTGTCGAAGCCCGATGCGGTGACGTTGCCCGTGCTCCACGCGTCGGTGACGGTGCGGGTCGCAAGGTCGATGATCGCGACGCCGTTGTTTTCCTGTAGCGTCACGGCGAGCACGTTCTCGTCGTTGATCGAGACGTACTCGGGCTCGGGGTCTTCTGGCGTGTCGAGACCGGCGGCGGCCATGACCTCGATCGGCGCCCCCGACTCGTCGACGAGGTCGATGCGCTCGGCCTGCCACTCGGCGGCGTCGCCCGTGAGGTCGATGACCGACACGAAGCCCGCGGGGAGCTGCGGGAGGCCACCGTCGACGTCCTCACGCTCCTCATCGCGCTGGTTCTCGATCGCGATGGCGGCGTACTGGCCGTCGCCCGAGATCGCGATCGAGTCGGGCTGCCCCTCGAGATCGATCGAGGCGACGCGCTCGCGGTCGCTCACGCGGAGCACGTCGACGCGACCCTTCGGGTGCTCGAAGTCGCCGCCCGTCTCGTCGATCACGACGAGCACGTAGTCGCCGATCGCCGCCACCGAGGTGGGCTGGTCATCGGCGTGGCCGAGCTCGGCGAGCGAGACGGTGCCGGTGCCGACGGGCGCGTTCGGGTCGCTCACGTCGACGAACCCGATGCGCTGGCCGAGCGCGTCGGTGTAGATCATCGTCTGGCCGTCGGGCGTGATCGTCGAGATCTCGGCGACGGTCTCGTCGGCCGGGTCGACGCCCTCGGGCACGTTGAGGTAGACGGGATACGTGGCGGTACGCGTGAACGCCGAGTCGGCGGCGAGGGCGGGTCCGGCGGCAGCAAAGCAGCTCAGGGCGAGGCCCGTGGCGGCGAGTGCGGCGACCGGAGCGATGCGACGGATGCGCATGGGGCTCCTTTGCGAAGATCAACGAGTGTCGCCGGTCACTGTTGTCGCCCGAGGGAAACGCGATGCGACCTCCGGGTAAACGCCGAGGGCCGGCGGCGGGTGTCGCCCCACCACCGGCCCTCGCGCGTATCCGAGCCCTTAGAGCACCTAGAGCACCTTCGAGAGGAAGTCCTGCGTGCGGGCCTCCTTCGGCGAGTCGAAGAGCACCTTCGGGTCGCCCTGCTCGACGACCTTGCCTTCGGCCATGAACACGACGCGGTCGGCAACCTCGCGGGCGAAGCCCATCTCGTGGGTCACGAGCACCATGGTCATGCCGGATGCGGCGAGGTCACGAATAACCTGCAGCACCTCCCCCACCATCTCGGGGTCGAGCGCCGAGGTCGCCTCGTCGAACAGCATGATCTGCGGGCTCATCGCGAGCGCCCGAGCGATCGCGACGCGCTGCTTCTGGCCGCCCGACAGCTGCGCGGGGCGCGCATCCGCCTTGTCGGCAAGGCCGACGCGCTCGAGCAGTTCCTTCGCGCGCTTGCGGGCATCGGCGCGCGACATCTTCTTCAGCTCGGTCGGCGCGAGCGCGACGTTGTCGAGCACGGTCATGTTCGGGAACAGGTTGAAGTGCTGGAACACCATGCCGATGCGCTGGCGCACGCGGTCGAGCGCGGCGCCCTTCGCGGTCGCGATGTTCTCGCTCGTGATGTGCACCTCGCCGCTCGTGACGTCTTCGAGCCGGTTGAGGCAGCGCAGCAGCGTCGACTTGCCCGACCCCGAGGGGCCGATGACGGCGACAACCTCGCCGTTCTCGATCTCGAGGTCGATGCCCTTGAGCACCTCGTTGCTGCCGAACGACTTGTGCAGGTCGTGCACCTGAATGGGCGGCACGTCGGCCGTCGTCACGGGCTTCGTGTAGAGCGAATCGTTGTTAGTCATGAGTGTCGCCTTACTTGTTGAGCTTGCGGTCGACCCAGTTGCTCAGCACCGTGAGCAGCCAGATGACGATGAAGTACATGAACGCGACGACGATCCAGATCTCGAACGAGCGGAACGTCGAGGCGATCACGATGCGGCCCTGGTAGGTGAGCTCGGCGAAACCGAGCACCGAGAGCAGCGACGTGTCCTTCAGCGTGATGATGAACTGGTTGATGAGGTTCGGCGTCATGATCTTGAACGCCTGCGGCATCACGACGCGACGCATCGACGGGCCCCAGCCGAGGCCGAGCGAACGCGCCGCCTCCATCTGGCCCGGGTCAACCGCCTGCACGCTGCCTCGCACGATCTCGGTGATGTACGCACCCGCGTTGAGCGAGAGCGTGATGACACCGGCCGTGAGCGCGTCGAGCGTGACGTTCTGCCCCAGGAACTGCTGGAAGAAGGCCGGCACACCGAAGTAGAAGAAGAACGCCTGCACGATCACCGGGGTGCCACGGAAGATGTTCACGTACGCGCCAGCGAGGCCGCGCAACAGCCAGTTGCCCGAGAGCTTCAGGATGCCGAAGACAACACCGAGGATCATCGCGAAGACGATCGACAGCAGCGTCGCCCACATCGTGAAGCCGAGACCTTGCAGCAGCGACGGCATGGCGGCAGCGACGAGCTCGAAGAACGACGTGCCCGAGGATTCCTGCTCGCTCGCGAGGTAACGGTCGAGGATCTGCTGGTAGGCGCCCGACTCCATCGCTTCCTGCAGGCCCGCGTTGAACATCTCGATGAACTCGGCGTTCTGGCCCTTCTGCACGGCGACGCCGTAGTCGGCGCCCGGCTCGGGGTCGGTCACGATCTTCAGCGGAACGTTGCCCGACGCGATGCCGTACTGCAGCACCGGCGCATCCTCGAAGGCCGCGACCGAGTTGCCGGTCGCGACGTCGTTGTACATGTCGGCCGAGTCCTGGAACGAGTTGAGCTCGAAGCCAACTTCCTTCGAGAGCTCCTCGGCGAAGGCGTAGCCCTCGGTACCGGTCTTCACCGCGACGGTCTGCCCCTCGAGGTCGGCGTACGACGAGATGTCGCTGTCTTCCGAGACGGCCATCTGCACGCCCGACTCGAAGTACGGGTCAGAGAAGTCAAACGTCTGCTTGCGCTCCTCGGTGATGCTCATGCCGGCCATGATCGCGTCGGCCTGGCCCGAGTTCACCGCGGCGAGCGCGCCGTCGAAGCCGATCGACTGAATCTCGACCTCAAAGCCCTGGTTCGCGGCGATTGCCTTGAGCAGGTCCATGTCGATGCCGACCATCTCGCCGTTGTACTCAAACTCGAACGGGGCGAAGGTCGTGTCGGTCGCGACTGTGAACTTGCCGTTCTCGACGGGGGTGTCGGTCGCGAAGTTCGGGTTGTCGGGCAGCTCGCCCGGCTCGCCGGGGTTGAGCTGCTCGTTGCCGAGCGCGGCCGCACCGTTGCCGATCGTCGCCGCGTCGGGCGCGTTCTCGCCGAGGTACTCGTCGAGGATGTCCTGGTAGGTGCCGTCTTCGATAACGTTCTTCAGGCCCTCGTTGAAGGCGGTGACGAGCTCGGGGTTCTGGCCCTTCTGCACGCCCATGCCGTAGCTCGAGGCCTTCTCCTGGTCGGTGGCCGTCTTCAGGCCCGAGTTCCCGGTCGCGATCGCGTAGGCGAGGATCGGGTAGTCGTCGAACACGGCAACCGAGTTGCCCGACGTGACGTCGTTGTACGCGTCGGCCGCGTCCTGGAAGCCCGTGACCTCGAAGTCGTAGTCTTCCGCAAGCTGCTCCGCGAAGTCGTAGCCCTCAGTGCCGGTCTTCGCCGAGACCGTCTTGCCCTCGAGGTCTTCGTAGCCCGCGATCGAATCGTCGCCCTCGGCGACGGCCATCTGAATGCCCGAGTCGAAGTAGGGGTTCGAGAAGTCGAACGACTGCTTGCGCTCATCCGTGATGCTCATGCCGGCCATGACCGCATCGGCCTGGCCCGACTGCACCGCCTGCAGTGCGCCGTCGAAGCCGAGCACCTGAATGTCGACGTCGAAGCCCTGGTCTTCGGCGATGGCGTTGATCAGATCCATGTCGATGCCGACGAGCTCGCCGCCCTGTTCGAACTCGAACGGCGCCCACGTCGTGTCGGTGGCGATGACGAACGTCTGGCCCTCGACGGCGCTCGGCTCGTCGACCGACTGGGCGTTCGTGCCGGTGATCGCCTGCGCGGCACCCGCCGCAGTGCCGACCGTGAGCAGCAGTACGAGCAGTACCGCGAGGGTCGAAAGCACCGGATTCCGATGGTGACGCCACCTGTCAAGTCGTTGCTGGAACGATTTCATTGTCTTCCTCTGGTCTTCGTTGACCCCAGGTTGTGAAGTTGTTGATCACTCACTGGGAATTCACGGTGCAATCCTAGGCGGTCGCGCGCGCCCGGTGGAGGGATACGCGGCATCGAGCGCCGATCGTGACCCGCACGGCGCCGGGGCACGACGGCTGCGACTTTGAGCGAGTTTGTCTAGCCGACGGACGGCGCATTCAAATACCAGGGCAGCCTTACCTAGCTGGAATTGCAAAAAGAATGGGCATAGCTTTTCAGTATTCGGCGCGAGATATCCGATTCGCGCACTTGCATGGAAGGCGATTCCAATGACGCAACTCACCGCGATTCAGACCTGCAGCGCAACCGCCTGCTCCTACAACAACGGCGGCTGCACGGCGGCTGGCATCACGGTCGGCGGCACCGGTGACACCGCCAGCTGCGCGACCTTCATCACCCTCGACGCCCGCGGCGGCCTGCCCGTCGCCGACTCGCACGTGAGCGCCTGCCAGCGCCTCGAGTGCGTGCACAACACCGACCTCATGTGCACCGCTGCCGCCGTCGCCATCACGGGCGACACCGCGAACTGCGCGAGCTACGAGGTCGCGTAACGCGCCCGGGGTATCGCCCCGCGTATCCGTTTCGAGAACGCGTCGAGCACACCGCTCGGCGCGTTCTCGCGTTGCATCACAAAATTCGCCGCAATTCGACCCGAAATATAGGTAAGCGTTACCTGAATTCTTTCTGCGGGGGTTCTGCTGGCGATATTCAGTTCTCACCGAATACGCGGTGGCGGCCCGCGAATTCGCGAACGAGCGGAAAGACTACGCGGCGGCCGTGATGTCAATGTCGAGGAGCGACGAGATCTTCGTGCGCAGCTCGGCCTCGGTGCGCGCCGTCTCGTCGAACGGCGCGAAGAGCACGAGTGTGTCGTCGACACCGACGTGCATGAGCGTGAGGCCCGACTGGTCGACGTCAACGACGAACGTGCGGTTCATGACCGGCGCGCACGGGTCGGTCGTCTCGCGTCGCGAGAGCGTGACGCCGTCGAACCATCCCTCGGCGAGGCCAGCGGCGAACATGCCGAGGCGGTCGTCGTCGGCCATGAGGCAGAGCTCGGTCGAGATGTCGTCGACGCGCTGCGCGAAGAGTGCGTCGCAGGTGCGGTGGCGGGCCTGCAGCTCCGCGAACGGCACGGCCGTGATGCCGTTGCTCGTGTGCGTGACGACGCGGTCGGTCGTCACGATGCCGAGGCGGCCGCCGGGCTGCGAGGCGAGGTCGACGATGTGGGCGGGGAGCAGGACATCGCGGAACGCGACATCGGCCTCGGCCATCGTCAGCCAGTCGAGAATGCCAAGCAGGTGGCTCGTCGCCGAGATGATGCGCACATCGAACTCGGGCGACTCCTTCATGAAGTCAACGCGCACCTCTTCTTGCTCGCCGGTGCGGAACGCCGAGTGCACGTCGGGGTGCTCGAGGTTCGCGGCGACGACGAGGGTGCCGTCGCTCGCGAGGCCGTGCGCAACTGCGTGCAGGTGGGGCTGCTCTTCGGCGCTGTACGCGACGATCGTCGCGCTGCCTGCGCCGGTGAGAATGCGGTGGGTGAGTGAGATCGCCCGGTTGTCGAGCAGTTGCTTTGTCTGCGTAGACTCCGAGACGTTCTTCATGCGTATCCTTCGCTGACCCTGGGACAAGTTAGTTAGTACAGCCTAACCTACGCCGACCGGCCCGCGCGATGCCGGTGACGTCGCGCAGCTCGCTCCGGGCATAATCCGACCGCCGTTGCGTTACTTCTCATGAAATCATTGCCCGTCAGGAAGTATCGCTCGCGGGGTATTGCGAGCGCCGAGGAGTCGTCGTGTTCGAGGTCGTCGTGATCGGTGCGGGCCAAGCCGGCCTCACCGCTGCGTACTGGCTGCAGCGCCGGGGCCTGCGCCCCTGGCGCGATTTCATCGTGCTCGACCGCAACCCCGGCCCCGGTGGGGCCTGGCGCCATCGCTGGCCCGCGCTCACGCTGGGGCGCGCCCACGGCATCCACGACCTCCCCGGCCTGCCGCTCGGCGAGGTCGACTCGTCGACCCCGGCGAGCGAGCTCGTCGCCGACTACTTCGAGCGCTATGAGCGCGAGTTCGGGCTGCCGGTCGAGCGGCCGGTGCGCGTCGACACCGTCGAGCCCGAGGGGCCCGGCGAGGATGCGCCACTCATCGTGCGCGCTGGCAAACGGAGCTGGCGTACCCGCATCGTGATCTCGGCGGCCGGCACGTGGACCAAGCCGTTCGTGCCGCACGTACCCGGCATCGAGTCGTTCCGCGGCCGACAGCTGCGCACCGTCGACTTCTGGGATGCCGAGGAGTTTCGTGGGCAGCTCGTCGCCGTCGTCGGGGGCGGGCTCAGCGCCGTGCAGTTCATTCTCATGCTCGAGCAGGCGGGTGCCGAGACGGTGTGGTCAACGCGGCGCGACCCCGACTGGGTCGACGACCCGTTCGACGAGCGCTGGGGCGTCGCGGTCGAGCAGCGGGTGGATGCCCGCGCGAGCGCAGGCCTCGTGCCCCACTCGGTCGTGCGGAACACGGGCATCCCGCCCTGGCCCGAGTATCTTGCCGCGCGCGATCGCGGCCGGTTGGTGTCGGACGGGCCGATTGCGCGCATCCGCCCCGACGCCGTGGAGTTCGCGAACGGCCGCGTCATGCCGGTCGACGCGATCCTGTGGGCGACTGGGTTCCGCGCCGACCTCGATCACCTCGCGCCGCTGCGGCTGCGCGAGCCCGGCGGCGGCATCAAGACGCGCGACGTCGTCAAGGTGGTGCGCGATCCGCGAGTGCTGCTCGTCGGCTACGGCGCCTCGGCCTCGACGGTCGGCGCGACCCGGGCGGGCCGCCGTGCCGCCCTCGCGGCCCTCGCGCGCATCCCCGCCCGGGCCCCCATCCAGGCCCTCGCCACCTAACCGGCTTCCCTCAGTTGAGATTTCCCTCAGTTGAGTGGACTGAGGGTTTGAGGGGTGGGCGAGAGGGGATGCGCGGGGTCACCAGACGGCGCGGTCGGCGTCGAAGCGGGGGCGGCGCTCCACGGTGCTCGCGAGCATCGCCGCGATCCCGGTCGTGAGCGGAATCGCGAGCACGAGCCCGATCGACGCGACGAGCGTGCGGAACACCTCGGCGCCGATCTCGCCCGACGTGATCGTGTCGAGGAACCCGCGATCGATCGTCGCGGCGACGAGCAGGATGGGCAGGGCCGACCCGATGTACGCGTACGCGAGCGTGTAGACGGTCGAGGCGATGTGGTCGCGACCGATGCGCATCGCCGCGGCGAACACCTTCCACCGCGACTCCCCCGGCATCGCGGCGCGCAGCTCCCACGTCGCCGACGCCTGCGTGATCGTGACGTCGTTGAGCGCACCGAGGCTGGAGATGATGACACCGGTGAGGAACAGCCCGCTGAGCGAAATGCCCGGCTGCGTCGTGAAGAGGTGCTGCGCGTTCTCATCGTCGGCGCCGGTCATACCGGCTGGCCCGCTCGCGAGCAACGCGAGCAGCAGCGTGAACCCGATGCCCGCGCACGTGCCGATGACGGCGGTGGTCGTGCGAATCGAGATGCCGTGCGCGACGTACACGCTCGGGAAGATCATCGCTCCCGCGGCGACGAGCGCGACGAGGGTCGGGTTCGCGCCCGAGAGCAGCGCCGGCACGAGGAACCACGCGACCACGGCGACGCCAGCGCTCAGGCCGAGCACTGCGCGCAGCCCGCGGCCGCGGGCCACGAGCGCAACGACGAGCAGGTAGAGCAGAAAGAGGATGCCGAGCGGCAGCTTTCGCTCGTGGTCGAAGTAGGCGTACGTCTGCCCGGTGGGCGCCTGCGCCGTCGGGGCGTCGGTCGCAGCGGGGTCGGCGGCGCCCTCGTCGACGGCGCCGGGGTCAGCAGCACCGGGGTCGGCCGCACCGGTGAACGAGAGCACGCGAATCCGGTCGCCCGCGCGCATCCCGCTCAGCACATCGGCGGTCACCTGCACCTGGATCGACTCGCCGGCGATGGGGTCGGATACGCCGGTCGCGGTGACGATCGCGCTCTGCGGGTCGGTGGGCACGTCGTCGACGGTCGCCTCGAGCAGCTCGACGCCCGGGGCGAGCAGCTGCGCGCGCGGCACCTGGGAAGCGCTCGGCCAGAGGGCGACGACACCGACGATCGTCGCAAGCAGCAGCGCCACGGCGATCGCGCCGAGGGTGATGGTCGAGGCGCGGGATGCGGCGGTCGCCTGCTCACCCGTCGTGTGCACGTGCGTGTGGGAGGTGCCCATGCGGCGATCCTAGGGCCGCACGAGCGCGGGCTGGCATTGCCTCGCCGCGGGGCCGTGGACCGGCTGGCGGGAACCCGAACGATAGCGAAGAACCGACCGGCCGGTACACTCGTCGCAACCGCGCCCCAACGTCGTCGCGCGGTCGTCGCCAGGAAGGAACGGTCATGCCACCGAAGGCCACGAATCGTCGCGTCGAGTTCATCGACACCTACCGCGAGCTCGTGCTCGAGCTCGGCGAACGGGGCGCGACGCTCGACGCCGTCGCGAAGCGCGCGGGTGCTTCGAAGGGTGGGCTGCTCCACCACTTCCCGTCAAAGGCCGCGCTGATCGACGCCCTCTGCGAGCGGTTCACCGACCTCGTCGCCGCCGATATCGCGGGACTCCCCCGCAGCGGCCTCACTGCGGCGCAGTGGTACCTGCAGACCTCGAACGACACGCGGTCGCCCCTCGAGCGAACGATGGCGGCGCTGATTCGGCTCGCCCCGACAAACGAGCAGACGGTGCACCGCGTGTTGCGCCGCGCCCGCGAGCAGTGGTTCGCGATGGTGCTCGACGACGTGGGCGACGAGTCGCTGGCCCGCGCCGTCATTCTCCTCGGCGACGGCATCGCCTACCACATCGACACGTATGGCGAGAAGGGTTCCGAATTCACGAGCCCCGAGACGGCGGCGCGGATGCTCGACTACGTCGCGCAGCTGCGGCGCGACGACCGTTGAGATATACCGACCGGTCGGTGTAGTCTCGGGGCAATCGAATCGACGCCGAGGCGTCCGTAATCCCAACCTCACCCCGGCACGAACCACATCCGCGACACCGACGTCGCGGCTCGTGCCACCAGCGGCGAGGGCGGGGAGCGCACCCTGAGGCGTCCTGCAACCAGGAGCCGACATGTCTCGTGACTTCGCATTTCCCGACGCCGACGCCCCTCGTGATCCGGTCATCGATTCCCTCGTGCGCATGAGCCGCCAGGCCGCGGGCACCGGCCTCACGCGCCGCTCGCTGCTCGCCGGGGCCGGCGCCGCGGGCATCCTCTCGCTGCTCGCCGCGTGCGGCACCGGCGGCACGACGCCGTCGGGCGGGGGCCAAACCGGCGGGGCGCTGAGCCCCGCAACCGACCTCTCCGACACCGAGAAGCTCGTGCGCTGGTCGAACTGGACCCTCTACCTCGACTACGACGACGCGACCGGCACGTATCCGACCCTCGAGAAGTTCATTGAGCAGTCGGGCATCGACGTGACGTACACGGAAGACATCGACTCGAACGACTCGTACTTCGGCAAGTACCAGAACCAGCTCTCGAACGGGCAGGACATCGGCGCCGACGTCATGACGCTCACCGACTGGATGGCCGCGCGCCTCATGCGCCTCGGCTACGTGCAGGAGCTTAACCACGACAATATGCCGAACGTCACGGCGAACATGCTGCCCGAGTACATGAACGCGACGTTCGACGAGGGCCGCAAATACTCGGTCACCTGGCAGGGCGGGTTCACGGGCCTCGCCTGGAACAAGGAGCAGGTGCCGAACGGCCTGCACACCCTCGACGACCTCTGGGATCCGCAGTACAAGGGCCGCGTGATCGTGCTCGACGAGATGCTCGACACCATGGCGCTGCTGCTCATGGCGAACGGCGTCGACATCGCGAGCGACTGGGGCGACGACGAGTTCGACGACGCCCTCGAGGTGCTGAAGAAGCACATCGCCTCGGGCCAGATTCGCCAGGTGAAGGGCAACTCGTACAAGGAAGACCTCATCTCGGGCGACGCGGTCGCGGTGCTCGCCTGGTCGGGCGACATCACGCAGCTCAACTTCGAGAACGGCGACCGCTGGGACTTCGCGCTGCCAGAGTCGGGCGGCGACCTCTGGGCCGACAACTTCCTCGTGCCGATGGGTGGCAGCCACACGAAGAACGTCGAGACGATGATCGACTACTACTACGAGCCCGCCGTCGCCGCCGAGGTCGCGGCCTACGTGAACTACATCTGCCCCGTCGAAGGCGCGCGCGAGGAGATGGAGAAGATCGACCCCGAGCTCGCCGAAAACGAGCTCATCTTCCCCACCGAGGAGTACCTCGCGAACTCGCAGACGATCCGGCCGCTCACGCCCGAAGAAGACTCGAAGTACAACCAGATGTTCCAGCAGGCGATCGGAAACTAGCCATGACGTCGACCGAAACCCGCACCCGCGACACCGGCCGCGACGCCGGCGGTTCGACCCTGCACCTCGAGCAGCTCGAGAAGCACTACGGCGACTTCACGGCGGTGCACCCGCTCGACCTGCGCATCCCCGCCGGCGAGTTCTTCGCGCTGCTCGGCCCGTCGGGCTGCGGCAAAACGACGACCCTGCGGATGGTCGCGGGCCTGGATGCGCCGTCGGCCGGTTCGATTCGCATCGGCGACGACGAGATCACCGACCTGCCGGCCCACAAGCGGCCCGTGAACACGGTGTTCCAGTCGTACGCTCTGTTCCCGCACATGTCGGTGCTCGAGAACGTCGCGTTCGGGCTGAAGCGTCGCCGGATCGGCGACTGGAAGGCGCGCGCGCAGGAGTTCCTCGAGCTCGTCGAGCTCGCCCACCTCGCCGACCGCAAACCGGGCCAACTCTCGGGCGGACAGCAGCAGCGCGTCGCGCTCGCGCGGGCGCTCGTGAACAAACCCGAGATTCTGCTGCTCGACGAGCCGCTCGGCGCCCTCGATATGAAGCTGCGGCGGCAAATGCAGACCGAGCTGAAGCGCATTCAGACCGACGTCGGCCTCACCTTCGTGCACGTCACGCACGACCAGGAGGAAGCGATGTCGATGGCCGACACCGTCGCGGTCATGAACGCGGGCCGCATCGAGCAGCTCGGCGCCCCGCAGACGCTCTACGATCTGCCGCGCACCGCGTTCGTCGCGAACTTCCTCGGCCGCTCGAACCTCATGCCAGGCCGTGTCGTCGGCCGGCACGGCGAGCACCTCGAGGTGGATGCGGCGGGTCACCGCCTGCTGCTCGACCCGGCGCGCGCGGCCGCCGACTCGGGCGACGTGCTCGTCGGCATCCGACCCGAGAAGCTCGACATTCTCGAGGCCCGCCCCGGCGACCACGCGGCGCCGACGGGTGAGAACACACTCGCGGGCACCGTCACCGACACTGCGTTCGCCGGCATGTCGAACGAGTACCGCGTCGAGGTGCCGGGCCTCGGCAACTTCTCGGTGTTCGCGCAGAATCGGGGTGCCGCGACGCTGCGCCCGGGCGACGCCGTCACGCTCTCGTGGAGCCCCGAGCACGCGTTCGGACTCGACGGGCGCGAAGACGCCGAAGCGGGCGAGGGAGCGTAACGTGGCTCGCACCGACCCCGACTCCACCACCGCAATCGCGGTGCGCTCCGGCGGGCAGGTGCGCCCGCCCCGGCCCCGACGCGCGGGGTACGGCCTCGTTACCCCGGGCATCCTGTTCCTGCTCGTCTTCTTCGTCGTGCCGGTCTTCACGCTGCTCGCGACCTCGCTATACGTGAAGCCGCCGGGCGCCGACATCGGGCAGTTCGCGCCGGCCCTCGAGTTCGGCAACTACGCGATCGTGCTCGGCGATTACTGGCCAGAGCTCATTCGCTCGTTCGGCTTCGCGCTGATTGCGACCGTACTCTGCCTCGTCATCGGGTACCCCATGGCCTACCTCATCGCGGTGCGGCTGCGCGGGCACGGGCTGCTCCAGGGCATCCTGCTCGTGCTGCTCATCGCGCCGTTCTTCACGTCGTTCGTGCTGCGCACGCAGGCGTGGCGGCAGGTGCTCGCCGACGAGGGGTTCGTCGTGCAGACGCTGAAGGTGCTGCACCTCATGCCGCAGGAGGCGACACTCACCGCGACGAGTTTCGCCGTGGTCGCGGGCCTCACGTACAACTTCCTGCCGTTCATGGTGCTGCCGATCTTCGCGAACCTGCAGGCGCTCGACGGCCGGCTGCTCGAGGCGGGCCGCGACCTCTACGCGAACGGCTCGACGGTGTTCCGCACCGTGACGTTCCCGCTGTCAGTGCCGGGCGTGCTCGCGGGCACGCTGCTCACGTTCATCCCCGCCGCGGGCGACTACGTGAGCGCCGCGATCCTCGGCAACAACCGGAACACGACGATGATCGGCCAGGTGATCGAGTCGCGGTTCATGCGGGTGCTCGACTACCCCGGCGCGGCCGCGCTGTCGTTCATCCTCATGCTCTCGATTCTGCTGCTCGTTACGCTTTACGTGCGGCGCTTCGGCACCCGGGATCTCGTGTAGGAGGCGGCGATGGCTACGAATACTCACGGAACTGGCGCGCGAATCGGCGCGGCGATCGGGCGCTGGGCGATTCCGGTGCTCGGCGGTGCCGCATTCCTCTACCTGCTGCTGCCGATCGCCTACATCTTCATGTTCTCGTTCAACGAGCCGGCGCGCACGAACCTCACGTGGCGCGGGTTCACGCTCGAGAACTGGGCGAACCCCTGCGGCGCGCCGGGCGTGTGCCAGTCGGTCGGGGTGTCGCTGCAGATCGGCCTCGTCGCGACGCTTATCGCGCTCGTGCTCGGCACGCTGCTCGCGTACGGGCTCGACCGGTATGCGTTCAAGTTCCGCGACGCGACGGGCTTTCTCATCTACCTGCCGCTCACGACGCCCGACGTCGTGCTCGGCGCTTCCCTGCTCGCGTTCTTCCTCAATGTTGGGCTCGAGCTCGGGTTCTGGACGATCGTGATCGCCCACTCGGTGTTCTGTATGTCGTTCGTGATCGTGACGATTCGGGCGCGCATCGCGACGCTGAACCCGGCGATCGAGGAGGCGGGGCGCGATCTCTACGGTTCGCCTGCGCAGGTGTTCCTGCGGGTGACGCTCCCCCAGCTCATTCCGGGCATCCTCGCGGCGGGCCTGCTGTCGTTCGCGATGAGCTTCGACGACTTCATCATCACGAACTTCAACTCGGGCACGGTCGAGACGTTCCCGAAGTTCGTGTACGTCGCCGCGGCCCGAGGCATCCCGGCCGAGGCGAACGTGATCGGCTCGGCGATGTTCCTCATCGCGGTACTCGTCGTCGTCATCGGCCAGGTCGTGCCGTGGCTGCGCAAGCGCCGAACGGCCCGCGCCCTCGCCTCTACTAGTACCAGTTGAGTGGTCTGAAGTTGCTGTTTTGAGCGTGGCGGTGTCAACCGGTGGATGCAACAAGGAGCTGGTTGAGGCGTTTGGCTGGGGTGTCGTAGTCCAGGGTCGGGCGGGGTCGCGTGTTGAGTTTGCGCGCGACCACGTCCAGATCCTGCTGCGTGTACCCGGACAGGTCGCTGCCCTTTTTGAACCAATGCCGTAACAACCGGTTCGTGTTCTCGTTCGATCCGCGCTGCCAGGGCGAGTGCGGATCCGCGAAATACACGGCCTCGACCAGCTCGGTTTCGATCCGCCGGTACTCCGCTAACTCGGTTCCTCGGTCCCACATGATCGATCGACGTAAATGCTCCGGCAGATGCCGCATCTGCCGGAGCATTTGCGTTGCGACCTGAGCCGCGGTGTGCCCGTTCGGCAGGTGTAGCAAGATCACGAACCGGGTCGTGCGTTCCACGAGCGTGCCAATCGCGGACTTGCTCCCTGGCCCGACAATCAGATCGCCTTCCCAATGTCCCGGCACGGCACGGTCGTCGACCTCGGGCGGGCGTTCACTGATCTTGAACGCGTCCGCATACACCGCTCGTCCCCGCAGGTCCGTGGACGAGCGCGACTTGCGGTGGGTGCGGCCCAGCGACAACTGTTTCGCCAGGTCCTGCCGTAACCCACCACGGACCGGTCCCGGCCGATATCGGCCGCGATCCGGGACTGAGTGCGCCCGTCCCGGATCCCGGCCTGGATCACGACGCGTTCTTCGAACGACAAGCCCCGCCCGATCTCGTCGTGCTCGATCGTGAACGGGGCGTAGTCGCGCAACTCGATAGCGGTCATCCCGACATACTTCCGCCGCCACCTGGCCGCGGTTTGG
>NZ_KB907085.1 GCF_000381765.1 [Zimmermannella] faecalis ATCC 13722
ACTGACGGCAACTTGCGGGATTCTCAACCGAAAAGCCGCAAATTGCCGTCAGTTCGCGGAGAAAAGAGGCGGCGGATAGGCGGAGCAAGCTCAGCGTCGGTGCGCTCACCCGCGGATGCGGCACCGGGCTCAGCGGCGGGCGGGGACCGCCGCGGCCACCGCATCCGCCACTGTCGGGTGCGTGAACTCGAACCCGCTCTCGACGAGTCGGGTCGGCTGCACGTCGGCGTCGGCGAGCAGGAGCGAGTCGGCAGCGCGGCGCCCGAGCGCGGCCCGCAGGCCCCACTTCGGCACCGGCAGCGCATAGGGCCGGCGCAGCCGCTGCGCGAGCTCGCGACCGAGGTCGTTCGACGTCGCCGGGGTCGGCCCGGCGAGGTTCACTGGCCCGGTCAGGCCAGTGTCGATGACGTGGCGGATCGCCCGCACCTCGTCGTCGAGCGAGATCCACGGCATGACCTGACGCCCGCTGCCGAGCGGGCCGCTCACCCCGAGCTTCGTCAGCCTGAGCAGCGGCTTCAGCACGCCGTCGGCGTGCACGAGCGGCGCCGTGCGCAGTAGCGTGACCCGAACGTCCGGCCCCGCGAGCAGGGCCGAGGCCGACACGAAGGCCGGCGCGTCGCTGCCGAGCGCCCGCAGCGCATCCGCGAGCACACGCGTCGGGCGCAGTCGCGAGCGGCGCAGCTTCGTGGCGTAGGCCGGGGTCCACGGCAGGCGGCCCATGCTCGCGCCGCAGAGGTTGATGACCGCCTTGCCGCCCGCGAGGATGCTCGGGTCGAGCGGCTCGAAGTTCGCGAGCCGCTGCACCTCGTCGGGCGACTCGGCGGGGCGGCGCACGAGCCGCACGACGGTCGCGCCGTCGCGGCGCAGCGACTCGGTGAGGGCGCGCCCGATCAGCCGGAGGCACCCGCGATCACGTATCGATCGGTCATGAGTTTTCCTTTCGCGCGAGCTTCGACGGCCACCACACTGCGCGGCCGACGTCGGTGAACAGCGCGGGCACGAGCAGCGCGCGCACGAGGAACGTGTCGAGCAGCACGCCGAACGCGACGATGAACGCGAGCTGCGCGAGGAACAGAATCGGAATCACCGCGAGCGCCGCGAACGTCGCGGCGAGCACGAGCCCGGCCGACGTGATGACCCCGCCCGTCACGGCGAGGCCGCGGAAAATGCCCTCGCGCGTGCCGTGCAGCTTCGTCTCTTCGCGCACCCGAGTCATGAGGAAGATGTTGTAGTCGATGCCGAGCGCGACGAGGAACACGAAGCCGTACAGGGGCACGGCCGCGTCGGCGCCCGGGAAGTCGAACACGCCGTTGAACACGAGGGCGGCGACCCCAAGTGCCGTGCCGAACGAGAGCACCGTCGTGAGCACGAGCAGCACCGGTGCGAGCACCGAGCGCAGCAGCAGCATGAGAATCAGCAGAATCACGACGAGCACTGACGGGATGATGAGGTTGCGGTCGTGAATCGACGCGGTGTTCGTGTCGATCGCGGTGGCGGTGACGCCGCCGACGAGCGCGTCAAGCCCCGCGTCGGCGAGCGCCTCGCGCACCTCGAGCACGGTCGATTGGGCCGCGTCGGAGTCGGCGGCGTCGGTGAGCGTGCCCTGCAGCAACACCTGCCCGTCGACCTCGGTGGGTTCGGGTGCGGGGGCGCCGGGCGGGCCGGATGCGCCAATCCCGTCGGCGGTGACCGGCGCGGTGCCGGCGGGGCTCGCGTCGCTCACGACCGCGACGCTCGCGATGCCGTCGCGCTCGAGCAGCACGTCGGCGGTCGCCTGCAGCGAGTCGGCGTCGACGACGACGTTGACGGGGCTGCCCGAGCCGCCCGGGAAGTGCTCGCCGAGGGCGGCCTGCCCGTCGCGGGCCTGAGACGACGCGAGCACGAGGTCGGACTGCGGCACGCCGTGCGCCTGCAGCTGCGTGACCCCGGCGGCGCCGGCGAGCAGCACGAGCGACGTCACGATCCAGATCATGCGGGGGCGGCGTTGAATGCCGCGACCAAGCCGCGCCCAGGCGCCGGTGGGTTCGCTCGCGGGGCGCTCATCCTCGCCCTCTGCGTATGCCGGGCCCTCGGCGTGCGCCGGCACGTACTTCGGTCGGCGCGGCCAGAACGCGGCGCGGCCGAACGCGTAGAGCACGGCGGGCAGCAGCGTGATGGCCGAGAGCATCGCGAACGCGATGCCGATCGCGGCGACGGGCCCGAGCGTGCTGTTCGACTTCAGGTCGCTGAGCAGTAGGCACAGCAGGCCCGCGATGACCGTGCCGCCCGACGCGAGAATCGGCTCGATCGCGCCGCGCAGGGCCCGCCACGTCGCCCGCCACTTGTCGGTCGTGTGCCGCAGCTCCTCGCGGAACCGCGCGACGTAGAGCAGCGAATAGTCGGTCGCGGCGCCGATCACGAGAATGAAGAGGATGCCCTGGGTCTGGCCGCTCAGCAGCAGCACTCCGGCCTTCGCGAGCCACCACACGGCGAGCAGCGCGACGGTGAGCGCGAACAGGCTCGTCGCGAGCACCGCGATCGGCAGCAGCAGCGAGCGGTACACGACGATGAGGATGACGAACACCGCGAGCAGCGCGACGAGCAGCAGCACGCCGTCGATGCCCGAGAACGCCTCGATGAGATCGGCCGAGAATCCGGCTGGCCCGGTCACGTACGCCGTGACGTCGTCGGGGGCCACCTCGTCGAGCTTCGCCGAGATCGCCTCGACGACGTCGCCGATGTCGGCGTCGCTCGCGATCGGCACGAACGCCTGCGCCGCGAGGCCGTCGTCGCTCGGAATCACGGGAGAGACCTCGTCGGCGACCCCCTCGAGCTCGGGCAGCGCGGCGATCGCGTCGCCGAGGTCGGCGAGGGCCGCCTCGTCGAGCTCGGTGTCGGCGGTGAACACGATGACGGCGGGCAGCACGTCGGCGTCGGTGAAGTCGGCCGCGAGCTCCTGCACGCGCGTCGCGTCGGCCGACTCGGGCAGGTACGCGGTCTGGTCGTTCGACGACACCTCGCTCACCTTGCCGAAGTATGGTCCGCCGATGCTCGCGCCGACCAGCCAGACGAGGATGAGCGCGGCGGGCAAGACAATGCGCAGCCATTTCGGCACGCCGGTGCGCTTCGGCTGGGTTCGAGCGTGGGTCATGCAGCTCCAATGGTCGTCACAAGTCTTCTCGGCGTGGCGGCGCGCGTCAAGTTCGCCGCGCCCGCAGCGCACCGTCTGTATCGCCGCGCCCGCATCGCCGCACCGGACCGGACCGGACCGCTACGATCGCGCACATGACCGAACGCACGCCAGGCCCCGACTCGACCGCTCGGCGTGCGCGGCTCGCCGTCGCCGCGATGTTCCTCACGAACGGCGCGCTGTTCGCGAACCTGATTCCGCGCCTGCCCGAGCTGAAGGCGCAGCTCGCGCTCGACAACACGGCGTACGGCCTCGTCGTCATCGCGTTCCCGTTCGGCGCGATCGTCGCGGGGCTCGCGGCCGCGGCGGCGATTCGCCGGTTCGGTTCGTCCGCGGTGTCGTGCGGCGCGACGCTGGGCATCAGCCTCGCGCTGCTCGCCGCCGGGCTCGCGCCGAACGTCGTGCTGCTGATGCTCGCGCTGTTCCTCGGCGGGGCGATGGATGCGCTCGCCGACGTCGGGCAGAACGCGCACGGGCTGCGCGTGCAGCGGCGCTTCGGCCGGTCGATCATCAACTCGTTCCACGCGATCTGGTCGATCGGTGCGGTGCTCGGCGGGGCGATGTCGGCCGGCGCGATCGCGCTCGGGCTGCCACTCCCGGTACACCTTGGCATTTCGGGGATCGTGTTCTGTGCCGTCGCGTTCGCGGCCTATCGCTCGCGCCTGCCCGGGCGCGACGACGAGGTCGTTCCCACCGCGACCGGGAGCGTCCCGGCCCCGGCGCCGAAGGCCGCGGTCACCGGCCGCACGGTCGGCATGCTCGTGCTGCTCGTGCTCATCGCGATGGCCGGCACGAGCGTCGAGGACTCGGGCAGCTCGTGGGCGGCGCTCTACCTCGGCGACTCGCTCGGCGCACCGGCGGCGCTCGCGTCGCTCGGGTTCATCGCGCTCGTCGGCGCGCAGTTTGTGGGGCGGATACTCGGCGACAGCATGGTTGATCGCTTCGGGCAACGGGCGGTCGCGCGCCTCGGCGGGGCCATCGTGCTCGTCGGGATGGGCCTCGCGCTCGCGTTCCCGACGGTGCCGGGCACGATCGCCGGGTTCGCCGCCGCGGGCTTCGGCGTCGCGACGCTCGTGCCGGCCGCGATGCACGCCGCCGACGAACTGCCGGGCCTGCGGGCGGGCACGGGGCTCACGATTGTCTCGTGGCTCATGCGGCTCGGGTTCCTCTGCTCGCCGCCGCTCGTCGGCCTCGTCGCCGACGTCGTGTCGCTGCGGGTCGCGCTGCTCGTCGTGCCGCTCGCCGGCCTCGTGACCGTGCTCGCGGCGGGGGTGCTCGCGACGTCGCGCCGGCGCGCCGAATAGTCGGCACGCCGGCGTCGCGGTCTCGCTACGCGCGCGCCTTCTCGACGCGCTCGATGAGGGTGACGAACGCGGTGAGGTACGCCGTGAGGAACTCGCGCGTGCCGTCGTTCGTGATGTTGCGGTCGGCGTCGATGAGGCCCGGCGCCATCTGGATCATGCCCTCAGGCTGGCCCATGACGACGGCGTTGAAGTGGCCCATGATCGCGCGCAGGTGCTGCTGCGCCGCGGCGGTCGAGATCGGACCGCCCGAGGCCCCGATGATCGCGACCGGCTTGCCGTTGAACGACATGTTGCCGTAGGGGCGCGTCGACCAGTCGAACGCGTTCTTCAGCACGCCGGGAATCGAGCGGCTGTACTCGGGGGTGGCGATGAGCACGCCGTCGACCGACTCGATCGCGCGCTTGAAGTCGGTGGCCTCCTGCGGGAACTCGGCCTCGAGGTCCTCCGAGTAGAACGGCAGGTCGCGAATCGAGATCTCGGTGAACTCGACGCCCTCGGGCGCGAGCTTCGCGATCGCCTCGACGAGGGCGCGGTTGATCGACGTGCTCGAGAGGCTGCCGACGATGTAGCCGATAGTCGTCACAGAGGTACTCCTTGATTTGTGGGAGGGACAGCGACGCGGACGCGCCGCCGGGGAGTTCAAGGCGCAAGCGCGGCCGGGTATTCCCAAGAGCTTCTTCACGCATCCTGGGTGCCGCAGTTACCGGCTCAGCCGGTACCCCTGCCGAAAGGTGCCTCTACCGGCAATCCGACGGCGCCTGGACCCTTGAGTGGATGTCCACGACCAACGCCCCCTCGTTCCCTGCCCGCGCATCCGCCACTGCCCGCCTCGCCGCCCGAGCACCCGGCGTCGCCGCCTGCCTGCTCGCCGCCGCGGCGTCGTACGGCCTCAGCCTGCTGCTGCCAGGGACGAGCCCGCTGCTCATCGCGATCGTGCTCGGCATCGTCGTCGCGAACGTCGTGCCGATGCCGGCCGTCGTGGCGCCGGGCGTCGACTTCTCGGCGAAACAGCTGCTGCGCGTCGGCATCGTGCTGCTCGGACTGCAGCTTTCGCTCGCCGACATCGCTGCGCTCAGGGCACCGATGCTCGGCGTCGTGGTCACGATCGTCGCGCTCGGCATCGGCGGCACGCTGCTGCTCGGGCGGATGCTCGGGGTCGCGCCGCGCCTGCGGCTGCTCATCGCGTGCGGGTTCTCGATCTGCGGTGCGGCCGCGGTCGCGGCAACGGCCGGCGTCACCGACCCCGACGACGAGCACGAAGAAGACACTGTCACGGCCGTCGCCCTCGTCGTACTCTTCGGCACGGCGCTCATCTTCGCACTGCCCGCGCTCGCCGGCGCGTTCGGGTTCAACTCGACGTTCGCCGGCATGTGGGCGGGCGGCGCGACGCACGAGATCGCACAGGTCGTCGCGATCGGCGGCACGCTCGGCGGCGGCGCGCTCGCCGTGGCCGTGCTCGTGAAGCTCGCGCGAGTGCTGCTGCTCGCGCCGGTCATGGCCGTCGTGAGCCTGCGCGAGCGCCGCCGCGTGCGCGCGGCGGCGGGCCGCGACGCGGAGCCAGGTGCAAGTGACGGCCCGAAGCTCCCGCCGATCGTGCCGTGGTTCGTCGCGGGGTTCCTCGCGCTCGTGCTCGTGGGCTCGTTCGTGCCGATCCCCGACGCCGCGCTCTCGATCGCGCAGGTGCTGCAGACGGGGCTGCTCGCCGCGGCGATGTTCGGGCTCGGCTGCGGCGTGCGGTTCGCGCGCCTCGCGCGGGTTGGCTTGCGGCCGTTCGCGCTCGCGACGGCGTCGACCGTGCTCGTCGGTTCGATCGCGCTCGGCGGCGTCGCGCTCGTCGCGTAGGGGCCGGATGTGCGGGGTTACGGTGCGACCGGGGCCACCGGCCCCACGGTCGGCACGGCGCCACAGCCGGCAAGGTGCCGCGGCCTGCAAAGATAAGCGGATGCGCCGCCCGGCCGGCCACGCACACCGCAGTCGCACCGCCGTGACGCCGAACCGCCGCGACCCGCACCGCCTTGACACCGAACCGCCTTGACCTCCAAGGAGCAGCCCACATGGCCACCGCAATCACCGGCCTTAGCGCCTTCCCGCTCACGCCCCTGCGCGACGACCACGTCGACACGGCCGCGTTCGCGGCCCTCGTCGAGCGACTCAGCGCCGCGGGCGTCGACTCGATCACCGCGCTCGGATCGACCGGCTCGTACGCGTACCTTGACGCCGCCGAGCGGGCCGAGGTCGCCCGCCTCGCCGTCGAGCACGCCGGCACGACGCCCGTATTCGTCGGCGTCGGCGCGCTGCGCACCTCCCACGTGCTCGCGAACGTCGCGAGCGCCGAGCGCGCGGGCGCCGCGGGCGTGCTGCTCGCGCCGATGACGTACCAGCCGCTCACCGACGACGACGTCGTCGAGCTGTTCCGCGCGGTCACCGACGCGACCGACCTCCCCGTCATCGCGTACGACAACCCCGGCACCACCCACTTCACGTTCTCGACCGAGCTCTACGCGCGCATCGCCGAGCTCCCGGGCGTCGCGTCGATCAAGATTCCCGCTGTGCCCGCCGACCTCGGCAAGGCGCGGGAACGCGTCGCGCGCATCCGGGCCGTCGTGCCCGACACCGTGTCGATCGGCGTCTCGGGCGACGCCGCGGGCGCCCGCGGGCTGCTCGCCGGCTGCGACGCCTGGTATTCGGTCATCGGCGGCACGCTCCCGGCCGCGACCCTCGCGATCTCGCGGCCGGCCGCCGCGGGCGACGTCGACGCCGCGCTCGCGGCCTCGCAGCGGCTCGCGCCGGTGTGGGACTTGTTCGCCGAGTTCGGCAGCCTGCGCGTCACCGCGGCGATCGCCGAGCACCTCGGCCTCGCGCCCGAGCGCTGCCTACCGCTGCCGATTCTCGGACTCGACGACGCTGCGCGCGAGCGAGTCGTGGGCGTCGTCGACGAGCTCGGGCTCGCCAGCTGACCGTGACCAGCCTCGAGCCGGGATGGCCGCGGGTCGTCGCGCTGCCCGACGGCACTCGCCTCGCGTGGGCTCCGCTCGACGCGAGGCCCCGGCGCGATGTGTCGCGTGGCCTCCTGCGGATGCTCCTCGCCGAGTCGCCCTGCGCGGATCAGCTTCGTGACGCGCCCCTCGCCCAGCGGTGCGCGGCGTGCGGCAGCGCGACGCACGGGCAGCTGCGCCTCGACGCCCCGGGCGCGCCCCTCGTCAGCGTGAGCTACGCGGGCGGATACGCCGTGACCGCCGTCGCGCCCGCGGGCTCGGCCGAGTTCGGCATCGACGCCGAGCCCGACACCGAGTTGACCCGGCGCGCGGTCGCGGAGTCGCTCGGCTGGGGTGCCGGCCACCGCCCCGACCGCGCCGTCGCGGAATGGACGCGCCTCGAGGCCATCGCGAAGGCGCGCGGCACGGGGCTTCGCGGCGACTGGCAGCACCCGCGCGCCGACGACTTCGAGGTCGTGACCCGCGCGCTTGGTGCCCCCGCGTATCCGCTCATCGTCGCGGTCGCGCGCCGACCGGCCCCGAGTAACTAGGCCGACCCCGAGCAGCTAGACCGACCCCGAGCAGCTAGGCCGACCCGAACCCCTCAGCCGCGCTCGGCCTCAGTTCGCGGAGGGAAGTGGCGGCAGCGCAGTGTCGAACAGCCAGGCTTGCCAGACCTCGTCGAGCGACTCCCCCGCGACCTCGACCGCGAGCGCCGTGAAGTCGGCGGTGATGGCGAGCCGGTGGCGCCGCTCGGTGGCCCAGCGCAACAGCAGGGTGCGGAACGGCTCGTCACCGAGGCGGCGCCGCAGCGTCTCGAGCAGCAGCGCGCCGCGCTTGTACACGCGGTCGTCGAAGAGGTCGCGCTCACCCGGGTCGGTGAGCACGAGATTCTGCGGCAACCGCGCGAGCTTGCCGTGGTGGAGCTCGGCGCAGTCGCCGATGCTCGGGCCGTCCGAGGCCTCCGACCACACCCACTCCGAGTAGCAGGCGAAGCCCTCGTTGAGCCAGATGTCCTCCCACTTCGCGATGCCGACGCTGTTGCCGAACCACTGGTGCGCGAGCTCGTGTGCGATGAGCCGCTGCTCCTCGGGCGCGCAGTGGTTCGCGCCGAACGTCGCCATGCCCTGCGCCTCGAGCGGAATCTCGAGGTCTTCTTCGGTGACGACCGTCGTGAGGTCTTCTTGCGGGTATGGGCCGAACCACTCCTCGAACACCCGCACCATGTCGGGCAGCGGCGCGAACGCCTGGCGCACGCGGGGCCACTGCGCGGCCGGGGTCACGACGCGGCCCGTGCCGAGGGGATACTCGCGATACTCACCGACGTGCACCGCCATGAGGTAGGTCGCGGTGGGCACGCCGCTCGCGAAGGTCCAGGCGCGCTTGCCGCCGCGGGTGCGCACGTGCCCCTGCGTGCCCGTGATTGCGACGAAGAACTCGCGGTCGCAGGTGAAGCGCACGTCGTAGGTCGCGCGATCGTCAACGCGGTCGTTGCACGGGAACCAGGTGGGGGCGCCGATCGGCTGCGACGCGACGAGGGCGCCGTTGTCGAGCTCTTCCCAACCGATGTGGCCCCAGCGCGAGCGGTACGGCGCGGGCCGGCCCGCGTAGTCGAGCTCAAGCCGCAACTCGGTGCCGGGCGCGAGCGGCGCGTCGAACTTCACCTGCACTGCGCGGCGCGACTGCGTGAACTGCTTGTGCGCCCGGCCGTTCACCCGCACCTTCGCGGCCTTGAGCCCGATGAGGTCGACCTTGAGCGCCTTCGTCTCGGCGAGCACCGTGACGTCGAGCGTCGCCGTGCCGTCGAGCCGGTTCGTGCGCGGCGTGTAATCGAGGTCGAGCGCGTAGTGCCGCACGGCATAGCGCGGGTCGCCCGTGTCGGGCATATAGGGATGCGGGGCGCGGTGGGTGGTGGCGGGAGTGATCATCAGCGCGTTTCGGTACGAGGGCGGAGCGACTTGCAGCCTACGCGGTGGGCGACGGCCAGGTCATCGGATGGGTCGGGTCGTCGGCTGGGCAAGGGCACCGGATGCGCTACTTCGTCGATTGATAGGCCCGCGCCTTCACCGCGCGCCACGGGCCGATGGGGTTCCCGCTCCACCGGGAGCCGACCGGCACCTGTTCGCCGCGCATGACGAGCGACGCGGGGCCGACGGTCGCGTGGTCGCCAATCGAGGCGGCGGGAAGAATCACGCTGTGCGGCCCGAGCGTCGCGCCCGCACCGAGCTCGACGGCGTCGATGCTCATGATGCGATCGTGGAACAGGTGGGTCTGAACGACGCAGCCGCGATTCACGGTCGAGCCGTCGCCGAGGGTGACGAGGTCGGGCTCGGGCAGCCAGTACGAGTCACACCACACGCCGTGGCCGACCTTCGCGCCGAGCGTGCGCAGCCATACGGCCATCGCGGGCGTGCCGACGGCGGCGCGCGCGAACCACGGCGCCGCGAGCATCTCGGTGAACGTATCGCTCACCTCGGTGCGCCACACGAAACTCGACCACAGGGGCTGCTCGCCGGCGCGGATCGGCCCGACGATCACCCACTTCGCGATCGTCGTGATGAGCGCCGCGACCGCGCCGGCCGCGAGCATCACGACGCCCGAGAGCAGGAGTGACCAGACCCAACCCGTACTTATCCAGAGCCAGGCGAAGGTGAACAGCACGGCGACGCCGAGCCCGTGCGACACGATCACCGGCACGATGCGGCACAGCTCCCAGAGCGTGCGCGCGATGCGCAGGCGCGCGCCGGGGTTGTACGTGCGCTCGTCGGCGCCCTCCTGCGTCACGCGGCGCAGTCGAACCGGCGGCGAGCCGAGCCACGACGACCCCGACTTCGCCTTCGACGGCGCGGCCGAAAGCACGGCGACGAGCGAGTTCTTCGGCACGCGATGGCCCGGCTGCGCCATGCCAGAGTTGCCGAGGAACGCCCGCTTGCCGATGCGCACCTCACCGACGCGCAGCCAGCCGCGGTGCAGCTCGTACGAGCCGACCATCGTGTCGTCGGCGAGGAACGCGCCGTCGTCGATGCGGGTCATCTTTGGCAGCAGCAGCACCGTCGAAGCCTCGACGTTCTTGCCCACCTTCGCCCCGAGCATCCGCAGCCAGACCGGGGTGAACAGGCTCGAGTAGAGCGGGAACAGGAAGTTGCGGGCGGCGTCGAGGAGGCGCTCCGTGGTCCACACCTGCCAGCCGACGCGGCTGTGCACCGGGTAGGTGCCCTCGCGCACGCCGATCGAGCAGCACCGCACGAGCACGACGACCCCACCCGCGTAGACGAGGCCGGCCGCGAGCACGGCGGGCACGAGCCAGGCGAGCGCGCCGAGGAACCCGGCCGCGAGCGTTTCGGCGCCGCGCATCCCCGTGCTGAGCACGAGCGCGCCGACGGCGTACGCGACGAACGGGAGC
The DNA here is from genome assembly GCF_000381765.1 of [Zimmermannella] faecalis ATCC 13722. Taxonomy (GTDB): domain Bacteria; phylum Actinomycetota; class Actinomycetes; order Actinomycetales; family Microbacteriaceae; genus Gulosibacter; species Gulosibacter faecalis. The sequence continues at coordinate 10,852 of NZ_KB907085.1, forward strand.
AGCGCGAGTGTCACCGATGAGCATCCGTACGCGAACTTCCACGCGCGGACCTGCGGCGCGGTGCCCTTCGGCCAGCCCTCGGCAGCCTTGCGGCGCTTCGAGTCTTTCGCGCCGCCGATGCGCACGGCGGGCGACCCCGCCCAGAGCTGGTCGGGCTTCACCCGCCCGAACACGGCCGAGCCCGGCGAGATCTCGGCGCCGTCGTCGATGCGGGTGCCCGGCGCGAGCGTCGAGCGCGCCCCGACCGTGACGTTGCGGCCGATGCGCACGCCGCCGAGGCGCAGCAGGTCGCCGTCGATCCAGTAGCCGGTGAGGTCGACCTCGGGTTCGACCGCGCTGCCGCGACCGATCTCGAGCATGCCCGAGATCGGGGGCAGCGAGTGCAGGCTCACCTCGCGGTCGATCTTCGCGCCGAGCGCGCGGGCATACACCGTCACCCACGGGGCGCCGGCGAGGCCGACGGCGTCGATCTGCGTCGCGAACTGTTCGGCGAGCCACAGGCGCATGTGCACGGCGCCGCCGCGCGGATAGTCGCCCGGTTTCACGCCAGCGAGCAGGATGCGCGCGACGAGCACCGCGAAGGCCATGCGACCGAACGGGGTCGAGACGAGCAGCAGCCCGACGATGAGCACCCACCAGGGCGCGCTCGGCAGCGCGGCGAACGCGTCGGCGTCGAGGGCGCGCAGCAGCGTCGTGCCCGTGAGCAGGTAGAGCAGCCAGCGCACGCCGCTCGCGATGAACAGGGGGATGCCCGCGAGGGTCTGCGCCCACTGCGTGCGGCGGGGCGTCGGGCGCGGCTGGTGGTAGCTGTCGGGGTCGGCGTGCTCCTGCGTCGCCGCGATCGCCTTCGCCATGGCGGCGAGGCGGGGCACGTCGTAGATGTCGGCGACCGTGAACTCGGGCACGCGGGTGCGGATGCGCGACACGAGCTGCGCCGCCGCGAGCGAGCCACCGCCGAGGTCGAAGAAATCGGCGGAGACACTCGGCACGGGCACGCCGAGCACCGACTGCCACTGCTCAACGAGCCAGCGTTCGGTGCCGTCGAGTCCCGCGGCGCCGTCAAGGCCCTCCCCCGCGGCCGCGCCCGGGATCGGCCACGGCAGCGCGGCGCGGTCTACCTTGCCCGACGTACGGATCGGCAGCGACTCGACCACCGCGAGCAGCGGCATGACGCCGGCTGCGAGGCGGTCGGCGAGGAACTCGCGGGCGTACTTTCGGTCAAGCTCCTCGTCGCCCTCGACGACGAGGTAGCCGACGAGCACGGGCACGCCCGCGTCGCTATTGCGTACGGCCGCGGCGGCCGCCGTCACGCCCGGGAGGTCCTGCAGCGCGTTCTCGACCTCGCCGAGCTCGATGCGTCGGCCGCCGACCTTCACCTGATCGTCGGCGCGGCCGAGGAACATGAGTCCCGACTCCTCGTAGCGCACGAGGTCGCCCGAGCGGTACGCGCGCTCCCAGCCGAGCGACGGCATCGGCGCGTACTTCTCGGCGTCCTTGGCGGGGTCGAGGTAGTGAGCGAGGCCGACGCCGCCGATGATGAGTTCACCCTGTTCTCCCGGGGCAACGCGGGTGCCGGCCGGGTCGACAACCGCGAGGTCCCAACCGTCGAGCGGCAGGCCGATGCTCACGGGGTTCACGCCGTCGAGGCGGCAGCCGCACGACACAACGGTCGCCTCGGTCGGGCCGTACGTGTTCCAAACCTCGCGCTCGTCGTCGACGAGTCGGGCGACGAGCTCGGGCGGGCAGGCTTCGCCACCGAAGATGAGTAGACGCACGTTCTCGATCGCCTCGGCGGGCCACATCGCCGCGAGCGTCGGCACGGTCGACACCACCGAGATGCTCTGGCGCACGAGCCACTGCGCGAGGTCTTCGCCCGAGCGCACGAGCGCGCGCGGCGCCGGCACGAGGCAGGCGCCGTGACGCCACGCGAGCCACATCTCTTCGCACGAGGCGTCGAACGCGACCGAGAGCCCCGCGAGCACGCGGTCGCCGGGCCCGAGCGGGTCGGCCTGGAGGAACATGTTCGCCTCGGCGTCGACGAACGCCGCGGCCGAGCGGTGCGTCACCGCGACGCCCTTCGGCACACCCGTCGAGCCCGACGTGAAGATGATCCAGGCATCGTCGTCGAGCGCCGGGTCGTCGCGGTCGATCGGCGTCTCGGGCGGTTCGACCCCGCCTGGCTCGACCGGCCGCGGCACGTAGCCGTCGTTGCCGATGATGCCAGCGACGTGCGCCTCGCCAAACACGAGCCGCGCTCGTTCTTCCGTGTCGTCGGCGTCGACGGGCACGTACGCCGCGCGGGCGCGCATGATCGCAAGAATCGCAATGTAGAGCCGCTGCGAGCCCGAGTCGACGCGCACGCCGACGCGGTCGCCCGGCCGCACGCCCGAGTCGCGGAGCGCATCCGCCGTCGCCTCAACCTCATCAAGCAGCTGCGCGTAGCTCAGGGCTGCCGAGCCGTCGTCGATCGCGGAGGCCTCGGGATGCGCCTCAGCCGTCGCGCGCAGCACGTCGATGAGCGTGCGTGGCTCGGGCGCGAGGTGGCCGCGCGTGAGCGGCGCCTGATCGCTCGCGTGGGGTGCGGGGTCTGTGCCGTTGGTGGTGTCTGGTGTTGCTGCGGCAGGGATTGCGGCGCCAGGGGCCGCCGCGTCTGGGGTTGCCGCGTCGGGGGTTGCCGCACCTGAGGCGTTGGCGTCGTCTGAGGTGCTGGCGTCGGTGTTGCTGGCGTCAGGGGCGCCATCGTCTGGGACGTCAGCATCGGGGGTCGGGTGCGTCTGCACGTGCTCCGGGCTCCTTCGTCACAACACCGCAGTGGCGTTGGCAGGCAGGCGGTCGGTCAAATCGGGGTGATTGTCTCACTGCCAAGCGACGCCCCGGTGTCGCGCCGTTAATCCCCCAGTGGCGTGCTGCGCGATATCGCTGCCGTCCGCTGCTGGCCCGAGTAGGTGCATCCTCCGGCGACCGGCGGTACCGCACACGATGCACCCGGCCACCGCAGGATGCACCCGCTCGCCCAGCTCACCCGCTCACCCGCTCACCCGCTCACCCGCTCACCAAGCTCGTCCGCAGCCGGCGCGTAGGATGGCCAGATGGGCAATCTCGCAGCGCGCGCGGCGGTCGTCACGGTCTCTGACCGCTCGGCCACGGGTCAGCGCCGCGACGAATCGGGCCCGCTCGCGGTGCAGCTCCTCGCCGAGGCCGGCTGGCCCGCCGAGGTCACGGTCACGCCCGACGAAATCGACGGAATCCGCGCGGCCGTCGCCGACGCGATCGACGCCGGCGCCCGCCTCGTCGTCACCACGGGTGGCACCGGCATTGCACTGCGCGACGTCACCCCCGAGGCGATGGACACGCTGCTCGACAAGGAGCTCCCCGGCATCGCCGAGGCGATCCGCGCCGCGAGCATCGCGAAGCTGCCCCAGGGGATGCTCTCGCGGGCACGGGCGGGAATCCGCGGCAACGCGCTGGTCGTGAATCTCCCGGGTTCCCCCGGCGCGGTGCGCGACGGCATCCCGATCATCCTGCAGATCGCCGGCCACGTCGTCTCACAGCTCGGCGGGGGCGGTCACGAATGATCGTCACGGCAGACATCTCCGCCGCACCCCTCGACGTCGCGGCGCACCTCGACGCGGTCACGACCTCCGAGACGGGCGCGACGTCGGTGTTCGTCGGCACGGTGCGCGACCACGACCCCGACGCCGCGGGCGAGGTGACCGCGCTCGAGTACAGTTCGCATCCCGACGCCGCGGCGCAGCTCGCCGAACTCGCCCGCGCCTGCGACCGCGACGACGTGCGCATCGCGGTGTCGCACCGCACCGGGGCGCTCCGCGTCGGCGACACCGCCATCGTGTGCGCCGTCGCGAGCGCGCACCGAGCCGACGCGTTCGACGTGTGTCGCGAGGTCGTCGAGCGGGTGAAGCACGAGCTGCCCGTCTGGAAGAAGCAGGTCGAGGCCGACGGCACGGCGCACTGGGTCGGGTTGGGGACGCTCGCATCATGAACGTCTTCGACGGGCCCCTCACCGACCGGTACGGCCGCGTGCACCGCGACCTGCGCATCTCGCTCACCGACAAGTGCAACCTGCGCTGCACCTACTGCATGCCGGCGGAAGGCGTGCCCTGGCTGTCGAAGCAGAACATCCTCACGACCGACGAGATCGAGCGAGTCGCGCGCATCCTTGCCCGCCTCGGCATCGTCGAGGTGCGGCTCACGGGCGGCGAACCGCTGCTGCGCCCCGACCTCGTCGATGTCGTGCGCCGGCTCGCGCGCATCGAGGGGACGGAGGGCCCGCTGCGCGTGTCAATCACGACGAACGGGATTCGCCTCGATCACGTCATCGATGACCTCGTGGCGGCGGGGCTCGAGCGGCTCAACATCAGCATCGACACGGTGAATCCCGAGCGATTCGCGAAGCTCACCCGGCGCGACAAGTTCACCGACGTGCTCGCAGGAATCGAGGCGGCACAACACTCGGGTCTGCGCCCGCTCAAGCTCAACACGGTCGCGATGCGCGGCGTGAACGACGACGAGTTCTGCGACCTGCTGCGGTTTGCCCGTGACCACGACGCGCAGCTGCGGTTCATCGAGCAGATGCCGCTCGACGCCGGCCACATTTGGTCGCGCGTCGAGATGGTGCGCGGCGAAGAGATTCTCGAGCAGCTCACCCGCGAGTTCGACCTCGAGCCATACGGCGATCGCGGCTCGAGCCCGGCGCAGGAGTTCCTCGTCGACGGCGGGCCGACGACGGTGGGCGTGATTGCCTCGGTGACGGCGCCGTTCTGCGGCGCGTGCGACCGCGTTCGACTCACCGCCGACGGGCAGATTCGCAACTGCCTGTTCGCGCGCGACGAATCCGACCTGCTCTCGCTGCTGCGCGGCAATGGCACCGACGAGGACATCGCCCGCATGCTCCGCAGCAACATCGAGATGAAGCTGCCGGGTCACGGCATCAACGACCCGGGATTCTTGCAGCCCGACCGCCCGATGTCGGCGATCGGCGGCTAACGAGCGCCACCAGGCTCGTGCGGCAGCGGCCCTAGCCGCCGGCGAACGGGGGCAGGATGTCGAGGGTCGCGCCGGCCGCGACCGGCACGTCGTCGTCGGCGCGGCGGCCGTCGATCATGACGCTGCAGCGCGACAGCACGTCGGCGAACTCGGCACCGTGCCGCTCGCGCAGGGCCGCGCGCACGTCGCCCACGACCGCGTTCGCGGCCACGTCGAGCGACGCTTCCTCGGTGCCGGCGGCGTCGGCGGCACCGGCGAACAGGCGCACCGTTACCGTTGCCATTCGCTGACCGCCTCTCGCGCAACCTCGGCGGCCTCGTCGGGCGTGCGGCCGGCCGCCACGGCGAGCCCCATGAGGTAGGTCGTGATCGGCCCGGCGGGGCGCACGACCCCGTGGGCCGCGTCGCGCGTGACGTTGAGCAGCATCCCGGTCGGCACCTCGCTCGGGTCGATGCCGAACTTCTCCGCGAGCGTGTCGACCCACCGCTGCAGGTCTTCGGGTGTGTCAGCCATCGGATGTTCCTTCCGCAGTTTCCGACTCATTCGCAGGGTACGCGGCAATCGCGTCCCAGGTGTCCAGGTCGATCGCGAGGTCGCCCACGGCAACCTCGCGCAGTCGGAGCGGTGCGAGCAGCCGCCGCATCGATGCCCCGTCGACCTCACCAACTGCCGCGAGCGCGGCGCGCAGCGACGCGACCTGATAGCGGCCGGCGAGCCACTGCATCCGCCCCTCGCCGTCGACCGCAACGACGCCGTCACGGCCGGTGGGAATCGCGGCCCCGGCCAGTGCGGCAACGAGCGCCGGCGCCCGCGGGAGGTCACACGCGAGCAGCCACACCTCGTCGGGTTCGTCGGGTTCGAGCGCGGCGACGCCGGCCGCGACCGCGGCGACGGGGCCCCCAAACGGCGGCTCTTCGCGCACGACCGTCACGCCGGGCCGCGCGAGCGATGCCGGGCCGACCGCGACCACCGGCGAGCATCCCGACACCGCCGCGTACGCGTAGTCGACGAGCGCCCGCCCCGCGACCGAGACTGCGGCCTTGTCGGCCCCGCCGAGCCGCGAAGCGCGCCCGCCCGCGAGCACGATCGCGCCGATCATTCGGGCCGCCGCCACTCCCCGCTCTTGCCGCCAGTCTTGCGCAGCAGCCGCACGTTCGAGATCTCCACACCCTTGTCGAGCGCCTTGACCATGTCGACGAACGCGAGCGCCGCAACCGACACCGCGGTGAGCGCCTCCATCTCGACGCCGGTGCGGTCGGCGGTGCGCACGGTCGCCTCGATGCGCACGCCCTCGTCGGTCACCTCGAGGTCGACGACCGCGCCGTGCACGCCGATCACGTGCGCGAGCGGCAGCAGCTCGGGGGTGCGTTTCGCGGCGGCGATGCCCGAGATGCGGGCGACGGCGAGTACGTCGCCCTTTGGCACGGCGCCGTCACGAATCGCGGCGACGACCTCGGGGGCGCAGCGCACGAACCCCTCGGCGGTCGCCGAACGCACGGTCGGCTGTTTCTCGGTGACGTCAACCATGCGCGCGTTTCCGGCATCGTCGAGGTGGGTGAATTTGGTCATGTGAGCTCCATCACGATCACGTCGTCTCCTTCTTCGACCCGTTCAACGTCGGCGGGAATCAGCGCGTAGGCTTCGGCGCGACCCAGGGAGGCGACGAGGTGCGACCCGCTGCCGCCGCGCGCCGACGGGCGAACGCCATTGCCCTCGAGCACAACGGGGAGCACTTGCGCTCGGCCAACCGGGGTTTTCCACGCCGCGAGCGCGCGCCTTGTCACGCGGGGCCGGTCGATTTGGGCGACCCCCGCGAGCTGGAGCAGCGCCGGGCGAACGAACATCTCGAACGAGACGGCGACGCTCACGGGGTTGCCGGGCAGACAGAACGCGAGGGCACCGCCCGGGAGCGTGCCGAACCCCTGCGGCTTGCCCGGCTGCATCGCGACCTTGTCGAACCGCACGTCGGGCAGCTCCCCGAGCACCGACTTCACGACGTCGAACGAGCCGACGCTCGCGCCGCCCGAAAGAATGACGACGTCGACATCGAGCCCCTCGACGACGGCCCGCAGCGCGTCGTCGTCATCGGGAACGATGTGCACCGACGCGACCTCGGCGCCTGCCTCGCGCACGCACCCGGCGAGCAGCACCGAGTTGGATTCGGGAATCTGGCCGCGCTGCGGCGTCGCGCCCGGGGGCACGAGTTCGCTGCCGGTCGAGATGATCGCGACGCGCGCCGCGGGCACCACGCGCACCCGGTCGTGCCCCGCCGACGCGATCGACGAGAGGTCGCGGGCCCCGAGCCGAGTCCCCGCCGCAACGACTTCCGTTCCGGCGCGCGCGTCCTCGCCCTCGCGGCGGATGTGCGCACCCGGCTTCGGCTCGGCGGTGACGGTAATCTGCGCGGGCGGCGTCGCCCGCACCTCGGTGCCCTCGGCGGTTGCCTCGAGTGGTACGACGGCGTCGGCGGCCGACGGCACGGGCGCGCCGGTCATGATGCGCGCCGCCTCGCCGGGGCCGAGGTCGGGGTCGTCTGCGCTGCCGGCCGGCACATCGGCGACGACCCGCAGCACGGCGCCCTCGGTCGCGTCGGCCCCGCGCACGGCGTAGCCGTCCATCGCCGAGTTGTCGAAGAGCGGCACCGGCCAGCGGGTCGCGATCGGCTCGGCGAGCACGAGCCCGAGGGCATCGGTGAGCGGCAGCTCGACCGGCGGCAGCTGCGCCGCTGCGGCGAGCACGCGCGCCCGGTGGGCTTCGAGGTCAATCATGCGGACTCCTTCGCTGCGCCAGGTTTGCTCGTGGGGCCAGGTTTGCTCGTGGCGCCAGTGTCGTTCGTGGGGCCAGGTTCGGTCGTGGCGCCAGGCCCCTCTGTCGCCGACGCTGCCCGGCGCGCATCTTCGCCCGCCTGCGCCGCCCAGGCGCCGTATCCCCCGGCCAGCAGCAGCACGCGCGCGTCGGGGCGCGCCGCCCGCAGTGCCCGGCCGGCCGCGCGCGACCGCGGCCCGAGCTGGCAGAACAGCACGATCGTCTCGCCCTCGGGCACCGCGTCGGGATGCGCGAGCAGGGTGTCGAGCGGCACGGCCGCCGCCCCGGGAATCGTGCCGGCTGCGACCTCGTCGGGCCGGCGCACGTCGACGAGCGCAACCTCGCGCGACGCGCGCAGCGACGCGAGCTCGCCCGGCAGGACGTACTGCAGTCGCGCATCCACAGCCGGCGCGAGCGCGACCTCGCGGGTGCGTGCCGTGCGGGCATCGAGCACGAGCATGCGCCCCACGAGCGGTTCGCCGATGCCGCACACGAGCTTCACGGCCTCGGTCACGAGCAGCGAGCCGACCTGCCCGCAGAGCGACCCAACGACGCCGGCCTCGGCGCACGACGGCACGGTTCCCGCCGCAGGCGGTTCGGGAAACACGTCGCACAGCCCGATCGCCTGGCCCGCCGTCGGCCGCGACCAGAACACGCTCACCTGCGCGTCGAACTGCAGCACCGACCCCCACACGAGCGGCACGCCGAGCGCGTCGCAGGCGTCGGCTACTGAGTAGCGTGTCTCGAAGCTGTCGCTGCCGTCGATGACGAGGTCGTAGCCGTCGAGCAGCGAAACGGCATTCTCGGCGGTGAGCCACTGCCGCAGCTCGCGCACCTCGGTGTCGGGGGCGAGGGCACGGATGCGCTCGGCCGCGACCTCGGACTTCGGCCGCCCGACGTCACCGATGCCGAAGAGCACCTGCCGCTGCAGGTTCGACTCGTCGACGACGTCATCGTCAACGATGCCGATCGTGCCGACCCCGGCCGAAGCTAGATAAAGGAGTACGGGCGACCCAATGCCGCCCGCGCCAATCACCGCGACGCGAGCCGCGGCGAGCCGGCGCTGCCCGACCTCGCCGATTTCGGGCAGCCTCCGCTGCCGTGCCGACCGGCGCGCCTCTGCGTCACCGAGCCGCGAGGCCGGTTCGACAAGCGGGGGAAAGAGCATGCTCGTTACGTTAGTCGGCCCCACCGACACGCACGCCACAGCTACGCTCGGGACATGACGACTCTGCGCCGATTCTCGATCGTTGCTGCCGCCGCGACGCTGCTCCTCACCGGATGTTCCGCCGCTGACTCGCCCCACGTCACGTCTGGCGCCGGCAACGGCGACGCGGCCGCGAGCGAACCCGTCATCATCTACGCCGCTGCCTCACTGCAGGCGAGCTTCGACGAGCTCGCCGAGGCCTTCACGCAGGCGCACCCCGAGTATTCGGTCGACCCGATCACCTACGACGGCTCACAGGCGCTCGCAACGCAGATCGAAGACGGCGCCGATGTCGACGTCGTCGCATTCGCGAGTGAGAAGAGCATCGTGCCCCTCACCGACGCATCGCTCATTGGCGAGACGCAGCTGTTTGCCACGAACACGCTGCAGATCGCGGTGCCCGCCGGCAATCCGAAGGGTATCGAGCGTCTCGACGACCTCACCGACCCCGAGATCAGCGTCGTGCTCTGCGCCGTCGAGGTGCCGTGCGGTTCGGCAAGCGAGACGCTCCTCGACGACGCCGGGCTCGACATCACGCCCGTGAGCGAAGAGACGAACGTCACCTCGGTCGTCAACCGCATCGAAAACGGCGAGGCCGACGCGGGCCTCGTCTACGCAACCGACGTCATCGACGCCGGCGACAAGCTCGAGGGCATCACGCCCGACAACGCCGACTCGGCGATCAACCGGTACCCCATCGCCGTATCGCAGAACGCGAAGTCGCCCGAGGCCGCCGAGGCGTTCGTCGAGTTCGTGCTCTCCGACGAGGGCCAGGCGATCCTCGAGGCGCACGGCTTCGGCTCGGCCGAGTGACACTCCCCCGCGGAATCCGACTCGCGGCGGCAGTGGGGCTCGTGGCCCTGCTGCTGCCGCTCGTCGGGCTCGTCACGCGGGTGAACTGGCCGACATTCTGGAACGACCTCGGTTCGAAGGAGTCGCTCACCGCGCTCGGGCTCTCGGTCGCGACCGCGACGTGCGCGACCCTCCTCTGTCTCGTCGGCGGCGTGCCGCTCGCGATCATGCTCGCACGTGCGTCGCAGCGCACCGCCGCGATCGCCCGCACCCTCGTGACGGTGCCCCTTGTGCTGCCGCCCACGGTCGGCGGCCTCGCGCTCATCTCGCTGCTCGGGCGATCGGGCCTCATCGGCCAGCCGATCTTCGCCTCGACCGGGTTCAGCCTGCCCTACACGACCGTCGCCGTCGTCATCGCGCAGGCCTTCGTGTCGTTCCCCTTCCTTGTGATCACGCTCGAGGGCGCGCTGCGCACCTCAGGCACCGCGCACGAACAGGTCGCCGCGAGCCTCGGCGCGAACCCGTGGCGCGTGCTCACCCGAGTCACCCTGCCGCTGCTGCTGCCTGGGCTGCTCGCCGGCACGGCGCTCTGCTTCGCCCGGGCGGTCGGCGAGTTCGGCGCAACGGCGCTGTTCGCCGGCAACACCGCGGGCGTCACCCGCACGATGCCGCTCGCGATCTACACCGCGTTCAACGGCGTCGGGGTGTCAAAGGAGTCGGCCGTCGCCCTCTCGGTGCTCCTGCTTGTCGCGGCCGCCGCCATCGTCGGCGGCATGCGCTCGTGGCGAGAGGATCCGGTGCGATGAGCACACCGCTCCACGTCGATCTCACCGCGACTCGCGGCACGTTCGAGCTGCGCACCGCCTTCGACCTCGCGCCCGGCGAGCGCCTCAGCGTGCTCGGGCCAAACGGCGCCGGCAAGTCGACTCTGCTCGGCGCGCTCGCCGGCAGCGTCCCGGCCACCGGCACGATTCGCCTCGGCGACCGGATGCTCAACGGCGGCCGCCGCCCGGTCGCGCCCCACGCGCGCCGCATCACGCTGCTCGATCAGAAACCGAGGCTGTTCCCGCACCTCGACGCCCGCGCGAACATCGCGTTCGGGCCCCGCTCGCGGGGTGTGAGCCGGAACGACGCCGCCGCGATCGCCGACGACTGGCTCGGCCTGCTCGACCTCGCCGGCTTCGGCGACAGTAAACCCGAGGCGCTCTCGGGCGGGCAGCAGCAGCGCATCGCGATCGCCCGCGCGTTCGCCGCCGAACCCGACCTCGTACTGCTCGACGAGCCGTTTTCGGCGCTCGATGCCCGCACCGCGCCGCAGGTGCGCCGGCTCCTCCACGAGCAGCTGCAGGCGTCGCGCACGACGAGCATCCTCGTCACGCACGAGCTCGCCGACGCCTGGCAGTGGGCCGATCGGTGCCTCGTCATCGAGGGTGGCGAGGTCGTCGCCGACACCTCGCCGGCCGCGATCGCGTCGCGACCCGAGCATCCGTTCACCGCGGCCCTCGCCGGGTTCGGCGTCGTGCACGGCACGTGGTCGCGCGGGCGGCTCCTCGCCGACGGCCACGAACTCGCCGACGCGACGCCGATCGGGCCCATCGCCGAGGGCGACGCCGTCTTCGGCATCGCCGACCCCCGCGAGGTGCGCGTCGCCGCGCCCGACGAGCCGGGTGCGCTCCCCGGCCTCGTCATCGCCTCCTCGATTCGGGCGGGGATGCTCGAGCTCACCCACTCGTCGGGGCTCGTCGCCGAGGTGGCGGCGCCCACCACCGCCCCGTCGAGCGGCGACACCGTGTGGCTTCGCCCCGCCCGCATCGACGTGCGGCCCGCCCCGCATCGCTGATCCGCCCGGCGTACGCTACTGCCATGGGACGAATCACGACTTCGCGCCCCGTCGTCAAGGTCACGCTCGGCGAAGGCACGCGCCGCCGACCCGACTCGCTCGCGGTAGAGGAGCCGCTCGAGATTCGGGTGGCCGGCACGCCGCTCGCCGTGACGATGCGCACGCCGGGCCAAGATGTCGAGCTCGCCCTCGGCTTCCTCATCTCTGAGGGCATCGTCGCGAGCGGCGACGAGTTCCGCTCGGCGATCCACTGCGGTGGGCCCGGTACGGGCGGAACCGAGAACACCTACAACGTGCTCGATGTGAGCCTCGCCCCCGGCGTCGCGCTGCCGACCGACGCGCAGTCGCGCAACTTCTACACGACGAGCTCGTGCGGTGTGTGCGGCAAGGCGAGCATCGACGCGGTCGAGACCGTCTCGCACTACGACGTCGCCGGCGACCCGGTGACGGTCGACGCCGAGGCACTCGCGACGTATCCGACCGTGCTGCGCGACCACCAGGCCGCGTTCGACAAGACCGGCGGCCTGCACGCCGCGGGGCTCTTCGACGCGGCGACCGGCGAGCTGCTCGTGCTGCGCGAAGACGTCGGCCGCCACAACGCCGTCGACAAGGTCGTCGGCTGGGCCGCGCTCCAGGGCCGGCTGCCCCTGACCGGCTGCGTGCTGCAGGTCTCGGGCCGAGCGAGTTTTGAGCTCGCGCAGAAGGCCGTCATGGCGGGGGTTCCGGTGCTCGCCGCGGTCTCGGCGCCCTCCTCCCTCGCGGTCGAGCTCGCGGCCCGCGCCGGCCTCACCCTCGTCGGGTTCCTCCGCGGCCGCTCGATGAACCTCTACGCCCGCGCCGATCGCATCGTGATTCCTACCGACTCTGCCACCGCTGCCGCAAAGGAGCTGCACCATGACTACCACTGAACGCCGCACCACCGGCGGGGTCGACTACCCCGGTCAGGCGCTCGGGCTCATGCCCGACGTCCCGCGGCAGGGCGGGTTCGGCCCCGCGACCACCGGCAAGTGGTCAATCAACGCGCCGTACCACCACCCGGCCGCCGGCTGGGGCGCCGCGATGTCGGTCGGCAACGTGCTCGTGCGCGAACGGCAGCCCGTGAAGGGCACCGTCACGATGTTCCAGATGAACCACCCGGGCAAGGGCTTCGACTGCCCCGGATGCGCGTGGCCCGACGGCCCCGGCGTCACGCTCGACATCTGCGAAAACGGCATCAAACACGTCACGTGGGAGATGACGTCGAAGCGCGTCGGCCCCGAGTTCTTCGCGAAGCACACGGTGACCGAGCTCGCCGACTGGACCGACTACGACCTCGAAGACGTCGGTCGCCTCACGCATCCGATGGTCTACGACGCCGAGACCGACCGCTACCGGCCGATTTCGTGGCAGGGCGCGTTCGCCCTCATCGCGAAGCACCTGCAGGCGCTCACCTCCCCCGACGCGGCGTCGTTCTACACGTCGGGGCGACTCAGCAACGAGGCCACGTTTCTGTACCAGCTGTTCTGCCGCGAGTTCGGCACGAACAACATGCCCGACTGCTCGAACATGTGCCACGAAGCGTCGGGGCGCGCGCTCACCGCATCCATCGCGACGGGCAAGGGCACGGTCGACCTCGAAGACTGGGAGCACGCCGACACGCTGTTTGTGATCGGGGTGAACGCGGCATCGAACGCGCCGCGCATGCTCACGTCACTCGCCGAGGCGGTCGATCGCGGCGCGCAGGTCGTGCACGTGAACACGCTCCGCGAGGCCGGGGCGACCCGCACGATCGTGCCGCACGAGATTCTTGACATGGCGCGATTCAAGACGACCGACACGTCGACCGCCAACCTGCAGGTGCGCCCGAGCGGCGACTTCGCGCTCATGCGCGGCATGGCAAAGGCGGTGTTCGAGGCGGCCGAGACGGATGCGAGCGCGATCGACCACGAGTTCCTCGCGAACTACACAACCGGGCTCGACGAGTACCGCGAGCTCGTGGCGGCGACGCAGTGGGCCGACCTCGAGCGGCAGTCGGGCCTCAGCGAGGCCGAGATTCGCGATGCGGCAAAGATCTACCTCGACTCCGAGCGCACGATCATCGCCTGGTGCCTCGGCGTGAGCCAGCAGGAGTTCGCGGTCGACACGATTCGCGAAATCATGAACCTCCTGCTGCTGCGCGGCAACATCGGGCGGCTCGGCGCTGGCCCCTCGCCCGTGCGCGGCCACAGCAACGTGCAGGGCAACCGCACCTGCGGCGTCAACCACCACCCCACCGAGGCGTGGCTCGCGCGCATGGATGCGGCGACCGGCATCGTCTCGCCGCGCAAGTACGGCCTCGACACGGTGCGCACGATCGAGGGCATGCACCGCGGCGACGTGAAGGTGTTCGTCGGTATGGGCGGCAACTTCGTGCGGGCCGTGCCCGACCCGGTCATGACCGCTGAGGGCCTCGCCCAGTGCGAGCTCACCGTGCAGGTGTCGACGAAGCTCAACCGCTCGCACCTCACCCACGGCAAGGATGCGCTCATCCTCCCCTGCCTCGGCCACTCCGAGCGCGACCTGCAGGCGTCGGGTGTGCAGAGCGTGAGCAACGAGGATGCGATGAGCAGCGTGCAGCTGTCGAAGGGGCCGAAGCGGCCGGCGTCGCCGTACCTGCTCAGCGAGTGCGACATCATCGCGCGCATGGCGATGGCGACGCTGCCCGACACGCAGACGCCGTGGCAGTGGTACGTCGACGACTACGACAACATTCGCGACGTCATGTCGCGGGCGCTCGAGGGGTTCGAGAACTTCAATGAGCTCGTGCGCCAGAAGTACGGATTCCGGATTCCCCAGCACGCCCGCGAGCGCGTGTTCCGCACGCCGAGCGGCCGCGCGGAGTTCTCGCACGCCGACCTGCCGAACGTGGTGCCTGCCGACTCCGAGACGCTCGTGCTGCAGACGATGCGGTCGCACGATCAGTGGAACACCACGATCTACACGAATAACGACCGGTACCGGGGCATCACGAACGCGCGCGAGGTGGTGCTGCTCAACGCCGAAGACATGCGCGAGCGCGGCATCGAGCACGGCGACCCGGTCGACATCGTCTCGACGTCGAAGGACGGTTCGCAGCGGCGGGTGCGCCGCTACCTCGCGCTCGAGTACGACACCCCGCGTGGTTCGGCGGCGGGGTACATGCCCGAGATGAACGCGCTCATCGGCGCCGCCGACTTCAGCCCGCAGAGCGACCAGCCGCTCATGAAGAGCGTGCACATTCGCGTGATGAAGTCGGTGTAGGGGGGGGCGCGTCGTCGCGCGCGGTGCCGAGTGGGTGCATCCTCCGGCGAACGGCGGTACCGCACACCATGCACCCGCCCACCGCACGATGCACCCATTCGGTTGTCGGCGACCGCACGGCGAGTACCGCGAGCGCCACCGCGCGAGTACCGTAGACCCCCATGACCTCGCAGCCGAACCCGACCGCGCCAACCCCGACCGTGCGCGCATCCGCCTCGCCGCACGACGCACAGCCGCACCTGAAGCGAGCGCTGCAGAGCCGTCACATTCAGCTCATCGCCATCGGCGGCGCGATCGGCACGGGCCTGTTCATGGGGTCGGGCAAGACGATCTCGGTCGCCGGCCCCTCGGTGCTGCTGGTCTACCTCATCATCGGCGGGATGCTCTATTTCGTCATGCGTGCGATGGGCGAGCTGCTGTTGTCGCGCAAGTCGTACCGCAACTTCGCCGACATGACGGGCGACATTCTCGGCCCGTGGGCGGCCTACTTCACGGGGTGGACCTACTGGTTCTGCTGGGTCGTGACGGCGGTCGCCGACGTCATCGTCATCGCGTCGGTATACGTCGTGCACCTCGCACCGGCGCTGCCCGAATGGTCGCTGCCGGTCATCGCGCTCGTCGTCATCGCGATTCTCATCGGCCTCAACCTGCCGACGGTGCGTGCCTTCGGCGAGACCGAGTTCTGGTTCGCGATGGTGAAGATCATCGCGATCGTCGCGCTGATCGTCGCGGGTGTCGCGCTCATCCTGGTCGGCTACGAGAGCGAGCACGGCCGCGCGACCTTCGCGCATCTCTGGGCCGACGGCGGCTTCTTCTCGACCGGCTTCATGGGGTTCGTCGCGGCCTTCCAGATCGCAACGTTCGCGTTCGTCGGCATCGAGCTCGTCGGCACGACGGCGGCCGAGACGAAAGACCCTGAGCACAACCTGCCGAAGGCCGTGAACTCGATTCCGGTGCGCATCCTGCTCTTCTACATCGGCTCGCTCGTCGTGCTGATGTCGGTCATGCCGTGGACCGCGTACGACGCCGACAACTCCCCCTTCATTCAGGTGTTCGACGCCGCAGGCCTGCCGGCTGCGGCCGCAATCGTGAACCTCGTCGTGCTCACCTCGGCGATGTCGTCGGCGAACTCGGGCATCTACTCGACCTCGCGCATGGTCTACGGCCTCGCGACCGAGCGGGATGCGCCCTCGGTGTTCGCGCGCCTGTCGCGGCGCAAGGTGCCGCAGAACGCACTGTTCCTCACGGGCGTGATGCTGCTCTCGTCGGTCGTGCTGCTCGTGTTCGGGCTCGGCGAGTCGACGGGGTTCGCGATCGTGACCACCGTGTCGTCGCTCTGCTTCATGTTCGTGTGGAGCATGATCCTCATCAGCTACCTCGTCTACCGGCGTCGGCGGCCGCAGGAGCACGCGGCAAGCACGTTCCCCATGCCGTTCGGCCGGATCATGCCGTGGGTCGTGCTCGCGTTCTTCGGGTTCCTACTCTGGGCGTTCACGGGCGACGCGGATACGCGCATCGGCCTCGTCGCGACGCCCGTGTGGTTCGCACTGCTCGCGGTGGGCTACCTCGGGCTGCGCCGCACGCCCGCGCACCGTCGCGCCCGGGCCGAGCACCGCGCCTTCGCCGCCCGCGAGGTCGTGCTCGCGGAGCGCTGGCGCCGCGGGTCGGGCGAGTAGCGAAGGGGCGCTCCCGTGAAGTTCACGCGCGACACGCAGCGCGGCGCGTGGCTGCTCGATCGCGTCGGCGGCTGGGGCCGTGTCGGCGGCGTCGCGGGCACGGGATTCGAGGCCTACGCGCGCATCCTTCATCCCATTCACGCGTGGCGGTACGGCGATGCCGTCGACGAGTGGGGCGTGCCACGAATCGAAGAAGAAGCGCAGTGGGGCTGGGAGCAGGTCGCTGAGCGCAATGGCCGGGTCATGCATCCGCTCGTGCAGTGGCGGCGCCTCACCGACGACGAGACGGCGCTCTCGTTCGCCGATGGCTGGGAGGTTTCGCAGACCGAGGAGGGCCGGCTCGAGCCGGGTCTGCTCGCGGCGCTGACCACACACCTCAGCGACGCGACGTCGACTCCCGACGACGTCACCGCAGGCGTCTGGAACGGCTGGGGCGAGCTCCACGACGGCGCTTCACGGTACGCGGTTCTTGGGGTTGGCGCCGACGCGGCCGAAGTGGAACGCGAACGGGCGCGCCTCGAGGCAGAGGCTCGGGAGTCGGTCTCCCCCGAGGTGCGCGACGCTGCGCGCCATGGCCCGTGGCTCGAGTGGCCGGGCCGCGAATTTTTGCTCTTCGAGACGAGCCTCGCCGAGCTCAGCGACCCGGCATGGATACGCGGGGCTGGTCTCGGCGCGACGAGCGTCGACGACGGGGTCGCGCCGCAGCTGCTCTGGCCCGCCGACCGCGCGTGGGTGGTCGCGAGCGAGATTGACTGGGACTCGACGATCGTCGCCGGGAGACGCGAGCTCATTGCCGCGGTGCTCGCCGACCCAGCGTTCGAGGCATTCGAGGTCGACGAGCGCGCCGACCTCACCTGGGACGGCGACGCGCTCAACCCGCCGCGGCGCGAGCCCTGATTCGCGGGCTGGAACGCCCATGGGTTGTCACGAAGGCCCCGTCACACGCTGGTGTGACGGGGCCCTTCTGACAACCCATGCGAGATTACGGGTCGAACGACGCGGCGGCCTCGTGCGACGCGGATGCAGTGGGCACAGCCGAGCGCCACGGCCACACTTCACCGCGACACCCGGCTGCGCCCAGGTCGTTCGCGAGGGCGCCACATACGCGATTGCGCAGCGAATGCATCCGTTCAATTCTCGCGATTGAACAGCGTTGAACCGCGTGAAACGATCGAAGCAATACGAATCAACTTCGCCAGCAACTCCTGGAAAACGCGGCAATTCTCCGTTCACGTTCGGGAATGAACACGCCGCAGAGTACGGAATATTCCCGCATAAATTCGGGTTCCTAAGAAACCTTACCGACAAAATCCCCTGGTCAACACGCATCCACCCTGCTAGCCTCTGGAACGTCTGAAGCGATTCATATTTGCCGTCAATGCTGACGCCGACGACTCGATTTCTGACCCCCAGTGTCCCGACTATTCCGTGGGCGCATTTGTCGCGCCCCGAGCCGTCTCGTTCGATTTCCCACACATGGCCACCGCGCCAGAAAGCGATTCGCAATGACAATCCCCCTGACCAGAGGGCGACGATTCGTCGCGCTCACGGCGGCCGCCGTCGTGGCCACAAGCCTCACAGTTCCCGGCGCCGCGTTTGGTGCCAGCGCCGCGCCCGCCACCGCGAGCGCCGTCGACCCGGCAGTGTTCGCCGACCCGACCATCGACTACCGACCGGGCGTGCGCTGGTGGTGGCCGGGCAATGCCGCGAGCGAAGCCGACCTCATCGAGCAGCTCGACTACCTCGCCGAGAACGGCTTCGGCATGGTCGAGATCGTCGCCTTTTCGCAGTCGTATCTCGCGGAAGACGGTTCGAGCGGGTCAATCTACGCCGCCGAATCTGGCTACGACACTGAGGCGCTGCTCGACTACGAATCGCCCGAATTCTTCGCGAAGCTCGACGCCGTCGTCGCGCACGCGAACGAGCTCGGCATCACGGTCGACCTGAACATCGGCAGCGGCTACCTCGCGAACGACGACTCGATCGACCTCGCCGACAGCCAGAGCACGCTCGCCCTGGGCCGAGCAACCGTGCGCGTCGACGAAGCGGGCGCCGTCGAGCTCGTCTCGGGCGACATCGCGACCCCCGAGGGTTCGGGCGCCGTCGAGCTCGGCATCCCGGCCGCGGAGCCGAGCCCATTCTTCGCCTCGGAGATGTATGGCTACGACTTTGGCGAATGGGACCCCGATCTCGTCGATCTGAACGCCGTCATGCTCGCCCCAATCGCCGATGCGGGAGCACCGCTCCACAACGCGAACCAAACGCTCACGGGCGATTTCAGCGGCGTGAACACGTACGACGCGCAGACCGTCCTCGACCTCGACGCGGCGCAGCTCGCTTATCCGCTCGAGGGCGACACGACGTTTGGCGTCGACACGACCGACCTCGCGGCCGGCGACTACGAAGTCGTCGCGCTCTACAGCGCGGCGACGGGCGCCTACGGGCTGAACTCGATCATCGAGAACGCATCGGGCGACCGAAACTACGTCGTCGACCACCTGAACCCGAGCGCGATCACGAACCTCGTGAACGGATGGATCGGTGAATCCGACCTCGAGGGCATCGTGTCGTCGAACGACGTGCGCGCCGCATTCAACGACAGCTACGAGTTCTACACCGACATGAACTACAACGACCTCGTGCAGGCTGCCGCCGAGTCGACCGAGTTGCTCGGCTACGACATCACGCCGTACATCCCGACGCTCTACTCGATCTATGGCGACTCGTTCCTAATTCAGGGCACCCCGACCGTCAAGGCCGAATACGCCGAGCTCGGCCTCGAGATCCCGCAGGTGAGCCCGTTCGGTGGCGGCAGCACGCCACTGCTCGCCTCCGACCTCAGCGAAGCCGAGGCGGCACGCATTACGTACGACTATGGCCAGCTGCTCAACGCCCAGTTCCTCGCGGGTATGGAGGCGTTCTCGAGCGCGCTCGGCGAGTACGGCATCGACTATCGCCAGCAGGCCTACAACCCGCCGGTCGACACCCTGCAGTCCGCGGAGTTTGTGGACATCCCCGAGACCGAGGGCCTCGACGAGTACTCGATCAAGCAGGTCACCTCGGGCGCCCACCTCTACGGCAAGAACCTCATCACCTCTGAGGTGTTCACGCTCGGGTCGGTACCGTTCCAGATCACGCCTGAGTTCATGAAGCAGGGCTACGACCTCATGGCAACGAGCGGTGTGAACAACTTCTTCTACCACGGGCTCAGCGCCACGTATTACGGCAACACCGACCCGTCATTCACGTCGGACGACAACCTCTTCGCTGAGGAGGGCTGGCGAGCCTGGCCGACCATCGGTGTCGAAATGGCGAACACGGCCGGCATCGCCGCCTACTACGGGGCGATGAATGACTACGCGGCGCGCGCGAACTACGTCATGCAGCTCGGTTCGAGCAGCAGCGACGTCGCGATCTACATGCCGCTGTTCGGCAGCCTCGCAAGCGGCGGCGGCTTCAACGGCGAGCCTGCCACGCCGCTCACCGCAATCTCAACTGCGAACGCGAACGGATGGGCGTGGGACGCGATCAACGACGACACGATCCAGACGGGGCTGACCTGGAACGGCTCGCAGCTCATCGCCAATGGCGGCCACGCGACGTTCGACGCGCTCATCGTCGAGAGCAACACGGTTCCGGTCGAGACGATGGAAGCGCTCCAGCGTCTGCAGGACGGCGGCGCACCCATCGTGTTCGTCGGGAGCGCACCCTCGCAGCAGCCGAGCTTCGCCGGCGGCGACTTCGCCGCGGCCGACGCCACCGTCGCCGAGATCGCGAGCACGATGGGCGCACCGCTCGATGCGGCGTCGCTCGTGTCGACGCTCGACCCGGTGATCGCCGCCCCGATCTCGTACGCCGAGAACGAGGACATTCGCTTCGCGCGGCGCACGGTCGAAACCGGTGGCGAGCTCGCCTACGTGCGCAACACGTCGAGCGAACACGCGACGACCGTCGACCTGCAAGTCGCGAGCGAGTTCGCGCAGTGCTGGTGGCTCGACCCCGAAACCGGGAACATCCACGACGCCACGGTGACCGACGGCGTCGTCACGGCAGCGCTCGACCCGGCCGGCGCGGCCATCCTGCTCTGCGAGCCCGCGGGCGTGGGCTTCGCCGACGGCGCGACGACGCCCGGCGTCCCCCTCGCACTCGACACCACCGATCGCGCAGTCGTGCACGAGCTCTCGGACTTCACCCTCGAGGTGACGGCCGACAACGTCGGCTCGGCGCTCCCCCACGACGAGCAGACGGTGACGCTCGAAGGCGACGTGTTCGGCGACTGGTCGAGCGACGAGTTCGCCGACGGTCAGCTCAAGTACGTCACCGATTCCGGCACGTACCGCACCGAGGTTGAGATTCCGGATGCGAGCGACCTCGTTGAAAATGGCGCGGTGCTGTCGCTCGGAGAGGTGCACGACGCCGCCACCGTGCGGGTGAACCCGGGGACCGACCACGAGTTCGAGACGCAGCTGTTCTCGGCGCCGTACGAGGTCGACATCGCTCCGGCGCTCGTCGACGGCACGAACGTTATCGAGATTGACGTGCAGCCCGTGCAGAACAATCGCCGCGAGGGCCTGAAGGAGCTGTACCTCAGCGATCCCGTCGCCTACGTGCAGTATCAGGCGTACGAGAGCCAGCATGGCGGCGACGAGCTCATGCCCGCGGGCATCATCGGGCCGGTCGAGCTGACGAGCGCCGACGAGAGCGTCGCCGAGCCCGGTGCAACGCCGACGCCGACGGCGACGCCAACGCCGGGCCCGAGCGCGACCGAGCCAGGTGCGACCGACGGCGCGACCCCGCCCGAAACTGGCGGCCCCGACGCCGGTGGCCCCGACGCATCCGGTGACGACCTCGCGACGACCGGCGTCGACACCGGGCTCCTCGCGACGCTCGCGGCGCTCGGCCTGGGGCTCGTGGCTGCAGGCACCGCGCTTGCGCTCCGCCGTCGAGCCCACGACAGCGAGTAACCCGCCGAACGGGCCGTGGCCCTGCGCACCAGTTGCGCAGGGCCACGGCCCGCATCCGGCGAGGCGACACGGATGCGGTGGGCACAGTCGAGCGCCACGGCCGCACTTCCCCGCGACACCCGGCGCCGCCCACCGCATCCGAAGCGGCGACACGGATGCGGTGGGCGCAGCCGAACGCCACGGCCACACTCGCCCACGTCGCCCACCTTCGCCCAGGTCATTCGAGACCTCGGCGACGCGCGACCTACCGGTACAGCTCCGGCCGCTCGATCGTCGAGACCCCAACCCGGCGCGCATCGCCCGCGCGGAGCGACTCGACTACCGCCTCGGCGACGGCAGCCGCGGCGTATCCGTCCCACGCGGTCGCGAGCCCGAACGAGTCGGGCGATGCACCGGCGCGAATCGACGCGATCCAGGCCTGCAGCTCGCCGCGGTACGCCTCGGCATATTTGCGGGTCGAATCGACGGGGAACGCCGTGCGGTGCGCGAGCGCGTGCCGCGTATCCGTCAGCGGCAAATCGCGCAGCGACTGCGTGCCGCGCTCAAACACGAGTTCGCCGCGCACCTCGTAGCCGTACTCGGCACTCATGAAGAGCTCGAGCGTCGTGAGCACGCCGTCGGCCGTCTCGAGCAGCACGAGTTGCGGGTCGCGACGCGTCGTGCGCGACGACGACTTGCCGGCCTGCCACGACACCGTCGTGACCTCGCTGCCGAGCAGCCACGGAACGAAGTCGAACTCGTGCACCGCCGACGCGGTCACAGTGTGCTCGGAGTCGCCCGGATACGGGTCGACGTTTCGGTGTGCGCAGTGCAGCATGAGCGCCTCGCCGAGCTCGCCCGATTCGCGCGTCTGCCGCAGCTCCATGCAGCCGGGGTCGAACCTACGCATGAACCCGAGCGTCACGCGCGGCGCCGCCCCGTCGCTCGCGAGCTGCTGCTCAAGTTCGAGCACCTCGAGGCACTCGGTGGCCGTCGGCGCGAGCGGCTTCTCGCAGAGCACGTGCTTGCCGGCCCGCAGTGCCGCGAGCGTGAGCGGAACGTGAAAGTGATCCGGCGCCGCGATGATCACGGCGTCGACGTCGTCGGCCGCGATTGCCGCCGACGGGTCGACCTCGACGCGGGCGACCGTCGAGCCCGACTCGGCGATCACCTCGGCCGCGCGTTCGGTGTCGAGGTCGGCGAGCACCGCGAGGTGGGCACCCTTGATTTCGCGCTCAACACGAAGGGCGTGGTCGGCGCCCATGAGGCCGGCGCCGATGACCGCGATTCCGATGGTCATGTTGTTCCTTTCCTTTCGGCGCCCGGCTATTCGGCGAGGGCGGCGCGGAGCACGTCGACCGAGGCGGTGAGGCCAGCCTCGGGCGTCAGCGCAACGTCTTCGTGCTCGATGCTGAGCACGCCGTCGTAGCCGGCCGCCGCGAGGGCCGCGCAGAACTCGCGCCAGAACTCGACGCCGCCCGGGTGCCCCTGACCGAGGGTCACGTAGTTCCACGCGCGCGCGTCGCGCTCGGTGAAGAACGCCGTCTCGAGTCGGGTGCGGGTGGCAACACTCGGCTCGATGCGGGTGTCTTTCGCGTGCACGTGGTAGATCGCGCCCTCGAGCGCGCGCGCCGACGCAACCGGGTCGGCGCCCATCCACATGAGGTGGCTCGGGTCGAGGTTCGCGCCGACGAGGTCGCCAACCGCCTCACGCAGGCGCAGCGCCGTCGGCGCGTTGTAGACGAGCTGATCGCCGTGGGTCTCGACCGCGATGCGGCGGATGCCCTGGTCGCGCGCGAACTCGACGAGCCCGCGCCAGTACTCGGTCGCGGTCGCCCACTGCCGCTCGAGGTGTTCGCCGTTTTCGCGCGGCCACGCGGTCGTGATCCACGGGGCGACGCGATCACCCGGGTAGACAGCGGGCAGCCCCGACATCATCACGATCGTGTCGACACCGAGATGTGCCGCGAGCCGCATCGTGTCGCGGGCAACCGCATCCTGCTCGGAGCCGGTCTGCGGGTGCAGCACGTTGCCGCTCGCGTTGAGCGCGCCGAGGCGCAGGCCGCGGGAGGCGAGCTGCTCGGTGAGCTCGTCGCGACGGTCGGCGCTGTCGAGCAGTGCCGGCAGGTCGACGTGCGGGGCCGACGACCAGTTGCCGGTGGCGATTTCAACTTCGGTCACGCCGAGATCGGCCACGACGTCGAGGGCGTCGGGTAGCGAGAGGTGGGCAAGTCCGTCGGTGATGAATCCGATGTGCATGAGGTCTTCCTTGACGTGTGCGGGCCGTACGGTGTTTGGATGCGCGAGTAGAGCGCTCGACGCGAGGGTACGGCAAGAATGGGGCATTGTCATGACAATTTCCGCAATGCCTCTCGCCGCCCGCGACATCGCACCGAAGCCCCGCGGGAGTGCAATAGTTATGCAATGGCGAATTCGGATGGGCAGGGCGACTCGCGCGCGTCGGTGACGATGGAGAATGTCGCGCGCGCGGCCGGAGTGTCGCGTGCGCTCGTCTCGAAGGCCTTTCGCGGCAAGGGCGTGAGCGAGGCCTCGCGAGCGGCGATCTTCGCGGCAGCCGACCAGCTCGGGTACCGACACAACCGCCTTGCCGCCAGCCTCGCATCCCAGCAAACCGACACGATCGGATTCTTCTTTCTCGACCTCTATAACGAGGTGTTTGCCGACATCTACACGGGCCTCGCCCGGGTCGTTGAGCGCGCGAACAAGCGCATCGTGCTCGCGATCGGCGACCCTCGGCGCGGCGACGGTCGCGAGGCGGTCGAGAGCCTGCTCGACATGCGGGTCGACGCGATCGTGCTCGCCGGCACCCTGCTCGCCGACGAGCAGCTCGAGGCGCTCAATCGGTCGACTCCACTCGTCGCGGTGACCCGGTTCGTCGCGGGAATCGACTCGGCCGGCGTCGACGATCGGCTCGGCGGGCGCCTCGCGACAGAACACCTCGTGCAGCTCGGGCACCGCCGCATCGCCTACATCAGCTACCACCGGCCCGAGCAGGGATTTTCCTATCTCGAGCGCGCCCGCGGGTACGCCGACGTGCTGGCCGA
Source organism: [Zimmermannella] faecalis ATCC 13722 (assembly GCF_000381765.1). Classification (GTDB taxonomy): domain Bacteria; phylum Actinomycetota; class Actinomycetes; order Actinomycetales; family Microbacteriaceae; genus Gulosibacter; species Gulosibacter faecalis. The sequence goes on from NZ_KB907085.1 coordinate 35,442, forward strand.
TGCCGGCGCCTCCCCAATCGTCGCGTACACCGACTTCACCCGCGAGAGCGCCCGCGAGGCGGCCCGCGAGCTCCTCACCTCGCCCGATCGCCCGACCGCGATCTTTGCCCACAACGACCTCCTCGCGCTCGGTGTGATCGAGGCGGCGGCCGACCTCGGCCTCGAGGTGCCGCGCGACCTCTCGATCGTGGGGTACGACGACATCCAGGTCGGGTCGATCCCCGGCATCGGACTCACGACCGTCAATCACCGGGCGCAGCGACTCGGCGAGGTTGCCGCCGAGATGGCGCTCGCGCCGCGGGATGCCGCGCAGCAAGTCGCGCGCCACCGAATGTTCGACCCCGAGCTCATCGTGCGCGCGACGACCGGCCCCGCACCCGAGTAGCGGGCGACGCATCCGCCTCGCCACCGCGCATCCGTCCTCGACAACCCGCCAGCTCCGCGCCCCCGCAATCACCCCGCAGCGACCGGCGCCGCCAGCGACAACTGGCGCGGTCATAACGGCGCCAGTTGTCGCCAGCATGGCCACTCACGAACCCGGCAACAAAAGAATGTCGTGACATTCACCAAAGGGCCCGGTACTCTCGTCGGAGCGTAGAGCGCTCTACACCTCAACGAGGTCGAACGCCACCCTCCACGCACCGACGAAGGAGTCACATGTCTCACAACACGAACCCGCTCGAGGCCGAGCTGCCGCCGCTTGGCGAGGCTGGGCCACATCGAAAGCGGCTCGGCCTCATCTCGATCGTGGCCTGCCTCGGCGGCCTGCTCTTCGGCTACGACACGGGCGTCGCGAACGGCGCCGAGGGGCCGATGGCGCAAGACCTCGGCCTCGACCTGCTGCAGCTCGGACTCGTCATCTCGATTCTTTCGTTCGCCGCCGGCGTCGGCGCGTTCCTGGGTGGCAAGCTTTCGGATGCGGTTGGCCGGCGCCGCGCGATCATCGTGCTCGCGGTGCTCTTCTTCGGCGGCACCCTCCTCGTCATCTTCTCGCCCGGCGGCGGCGGAGAGTTCAACGCCTTCGGATTTGCGACGTTGCTCGCCGGGCGCATCACGCTCGGCCTCGCGGTCGGCGGCGCCTCAAGCGTCGTGCCGGTGTACCTCGCCGAGCTCGCGCCCTACGAGATTCGCGGCTCGATCACGGGCCGCAACGAGCTCGCGATCGTGTCGGGCCAGCTCGCCGCGTTCGTCGTGAACGCCGCGATCGCGAACACTCTCGGCGAAGAGGGCGGCGTGTGGCGCTTCATGTTTGCCGTGTGTGCGCTGCCTGCGGTCTTCCTCTTCTTCGGCATGCTGCGCATGCCCGAGTCACCCCGCTGGCTCGTCGAGCACGGGCGCTTCGATGAGGCCCACCGCGTGCTCGAGTCGGTGCGGTCGCGGTCGCGCGCCGACGCGGAGTTCACGCAGGTCGAGCAGATCGCGAACGAAGAGCGCGAGGCGAAGATCGGCTTCGGCGCCCTGTTCAGCAACAAGTGGCTCGTGCGCATCGTTGCGGTCGCGGCCGGCCTGTCGATGATCCAGCAGCTGACCGGCATCAACTCGATTATGTACTTCGGTTCGCGCGTGCTCGAAGAGGCGGGCATGACGCCCGAGCAGGCCGTGCTCGCGAACATTTCGTTCGGTGTCGTCGCGGTGCTCGGCGGCATCTTCGCCCTGCGCAACATGGACCGCATCAACCGCCGCACGACGTTCCTCATCGGCCTCTCGCTCACGACGACGTTCCACGTGCTCGTCGCGATCGCCGCCAACGTGTTCCCCGAGGGCCACCCGGCCCGCGCCGTCGTGATTCTCGTGCTCGTCGTCGGCTTCGTGCTGTCGATGCAGAGCTTCCTCAACATCGCCGTCTGGGTGTGGCTCGCCGAGATCTTCCCGCTGCACATGCGCGGCCTCGGGTTCGGAATCGCCGCGTTCTTCGGTTGGACCATGGGCGGCGTGCTCGCCCTGTTCGTGCCGACCCTCATCGACTGGTCGCTCACCGGCACGTTCGTCGTGTTCGCGGCGATCGGCGTCGTCGCGATCCTCTACGTGTGGCGACTCGTGCCCGAGACTCGCGGTCGCACGCTCGAGGCGCTTGAAGACGACGTGACGACCGGCGCGATTCACACCATCACGAAGTCACAGCAGACCCACGCCGAGTAGGCGCCGCGAAACCCCGTGTATCCGATCGGGTCGAGCACCAGCGGTGCTTCGGCATCGGATACGCGGGGTTTCGTCGTGCGCGGCAGGCGCCACAGGCACATCGAGATGCCTATACTCGAGCCATGAGTTCCGATGAGCGGATCACTCCGCGCTCGATGATTGGCCGCGTCGCCGCCGTACTCGGTGCTTTCTCTGGCGAGCGGCCCGTTATCGGCGTCAACGAAATCGCCCGCAGCAGCGGCCTCGCAAAGTCGGTTGTTTCGCGCATTGTGAGTGAACTTGTTGAGGTCGACTTCCTCGAGCGAGCCGACTCCGGCGTGCGCGTCGGCATTCGGCTGTTCGAGCTCGGCGAACTGGCACAGCGCTCGAAGGAGCTCCGGCAGCTCGCCCTCGGCGCGATGGCCGACCTTCGCCAGGCGACGGGCATCACGGTGCAGCTCAGCGTACTGAAGGGCGCCGACCAGGTGTACGTCGAGATCCTCCGCGGTCGGGACGCCGACATGGTGATCCGATCCCGCGTCGGTGGCCGTGTTCCGGCCTACGCGACCGCGGGCGGCAAGGCCGTCTTGGCGCACTCGAGCGACGAGGCAGTTCAACGAGCAATACCGACGACCTTCGAGCCGCTCGGGCCGGGGACGGTCGCCGACGAGCGCGCCCTCCGCAAACAGCTCGAGCTGGTGCGCGTGAACGGATACGCCCACGAAGTCGAGGAATCAAACCCCGGCGTCGAGTGCGTCGCGTGCCCGCTTCTTCGCGCCGACGGGACCCCGATCGCAGCCATTTCCCTGTCGGGCCCGGCGGGCCGCATCAACGTCCTGCAGCACGCGACCGCAGTGCGAATTACCGCGCTCGGACTCAACCGTCGCATTCGCGCAAACTCCGCGTTCAGTACCCTTTAAGCATTCCGCTCAGCGGAACTCTCCTTACCCTTCCGCTTCGACTCAGAATTACTGTGACCGACGGCAGCGAAGTCGCTGCTGCCGCATTAGCCGTATGACGAAGACGCCAACGGGCTTGCTGCGGCACATTGAGTCGACGAGGAGGCGCCCACATGAGGGCGATGGTGATGCATGAGGCGGGTTCCCCGCTGGTACTTGAAGAACTGGTCTTGGATGCTCCTGGGCCAGGCGAAGTGCGAGTGCGCGTAGAAGCTGCCGGTGTGTGCCACAGTGACGTTCACTATCTGACGGGTGGCCTCCGTTCGCAGACCCCCATCGTGCTCGGGCACGAGGGCTCCGGCATCGTTGAAGCGGTCGGTGATGGCGTCACGCGCGTCTCCCCCGGCGACAAGGTGATCATGCTCTGGCGCCCGCGCTGCGGCGAGTGCCAGTACTGCCTCAAGGGCATGCCCGCGCAGTGCGAACTCGGCAAGATCCACGGGCAAACGAACGAGCTGCTCCGAGGCGGCACGCGCCTGAGCAAGGACGGCGAGCGCTACTACCACCTCATGGGCGATTCGGTGTTCGCCGAACAGGCCGTGGTCTCGCAGGAGTCGGTCATCGCAATCGACCAGAGCATCCCCTTCGACATCGCAGCAATCGTTGGCTGCGCCGTCATCACCGGCATGGGCGCGATCATGAACCACATGCCCGACCTGGCCGGGAAGTCGGTCGTCATCATCGGCGCTGGCGGTGTGGGCCTTTCGGCAGTCATGGCCGCGAACCTCGTCGGAGCGGCACAGATCATCGTCTCCGACCTGGTGGAGTCGCGCCTTGAGAAGGCCCTGGAGCTCGGCGCGACGCACACAATCAACTCGGGCACCGAAGATTTCGCCACGCGAGTACGGGAAATCACCGACTCCGGCCCCGACTACGTGCTCGAAGCCATCGGCCGGTCGCAAACGATTCGTTCCGGCTTTGAGAGCCTCAAGCCTGGCGGCACGGAGGTCGTCGTCGGCCTCGGCTCCGTCGGCGACGACGTCTCCATCCCGGTCAACGTACTCGTGCAGGGTGACCGCCGCCTCGTCGGCTCCCTCTACGGCACGGCCAACAGCCCGATTCAGATCCCCGAGATCCTGCGCCTGTACAAGTCGGGCCGGCTGCCGCTCGACCAGCTTCTCGACCGACAGTTCCCCCTCGCCGAGGCGAACGAGGCGATCGATCACCTCCGCACCGGGGCCGTCGGCCGCCCCATCCTGGTCCCGAATTCGTCCATCAACTCGAACTAACGCACCTCACCGCTCTCAAAGGAGACAGCATGACTGCTACAGCACCCACCGCACCACCCGCGACCCAAATCCAAGTCAGCGCGCGTGATCGACGCCGCGCCCTCTGGGGCAGCGCCGTCGGCTCCACGATCGAGTGGTACGACTACTTCCTCTACGGCACGATGGCGACCGCCGTCTTTAACGTGCACTTCTTCCCGAGCGAGGATGCGACGGTGAGCTCGATGCTCGCGTTCGCTTCGTTCGCGCTCGCGTTCGTTGTTCGCCCGCTCGGCGGCGTGGTCTTCAGCCACATTGGTGACCGCATCGGCCGCAAGAAGACCCTCGTCATCACCCTGACCCTCATGGGTGTCGCAACCATGCTCATGGGCGTGCTTCCCGACTACGCGGCGATCGGCGTTGCCGCTCCGATTCTGCTCACGCTGCTCCGGCTCATCCAGGGCCTCGCCCTCGGTGGCGAGTGGGGAGGCGGCCTGCTGCTCGCCGTTGAGTACGCGCCGAAGAACAAGCGCGGCTTCTACGGCGCCGTGCCGCAGATCGGCGCGCTGACCGGTCTTGCGCTCGGTAACATCGTCACGATCGTCGCCCGAGCGGTCTTCCCCGAAGACGCCTTCACCGAGTTTGGATGGCGCATCCCGTTCCTTCTCTCCGGCGTGCTGCTCGCCGTCGGCCTCTGGATCCGTTCGAAGATCGACGAGACCCCGTCGTTCCGCAAGGTGAAGGCCGAAGGCAACACCGAGAAGCTCCCGATCGCGACCGTCTTCAAGCACTACTGGCGCGAGGTGCTCATTTCGACCGGCGCAAAGTTCATCGAGACGAGCACGTTCTTCATCTTTGCGACGTTCTCGATCTCGTACGCGACCGGCTTCGGGTATGACTTCACGGCGATCCTCAGCTTCGTGCTGGTTGGCTCCATCATCGGCGTCGGCGGCATGCTGTTCTACGGCAGCCTGTCTGACCGGATCGGCCGCAAGAAGGTGTTTCTCGGCGGCAGCGTCGCCGTGGCGATCTTCGTCTTCCCGTACCTGAGCATGCTGTCGAGCGGCAATCTCGCGCTTGCGGGTACCGCGATCATCATCTCGTTCGCCGTCATCTGGCCGACGTACGGTTCGCTCATCGGTACCGTGCTCGCCGAGAACTTTGCGCCCGAGATCCGCTACACGGGCGCATCCCTCGGCTACCAGATCGGTGCTGCGCTCGTGGGTGGGCCGGCCCCGCTCATCGCCACCGCCCTGCTCTCGGCGTTCTCTGGCAGCTGGGTGCCGGTCGCACTGTTTGTCGTCTTCTGCGCCGTCGTGAGCTTCATCTCGGTGTCGTTCGTGAAGGTGCGCCACAACGAGGACCTCGATGCCTAACTCGACGATCGGACGGCAGCGGGATGCACCGAGTTTTGGCGCGTGGGTCACGCTCGATTCGCCGGTCGGCACCGAGCAGATCGCGCGCAGTGGGTTCGACTACGTCTGTGTTGATGGCCAGCACGGCCTCGTCGGCTACGACGCGCAGGTGCGGGCCCTCCTCGCGATCACGGCGGGCGGCGCGACCCCATTTGCTCGGGTCGTGACGAACTCCCCCGCCGAGATTGGCCGGGCCCTGGACGCGGGCGCGCACGGCGTGATCGTGCCGCTCGTGAACTCGGCCGCCGAGGCGGAGCAGGCGGCTCGCGCGGCCCGGTACCCGACGTCGGGAGGTGATCGGTCGTACGGCCCGATGCGTCTCGGCTCGCACTTTGCCGAAACCCCGGGCGACACCGATGCCTCGGTCACCGTGCTCGTGATGATCGAGACCGCGTCGGGTCTCGCCGATCTCGAGGCGATCCTCGACGTCGATGGTGTTGACGGGGTGTACGTCGGCCCGTACGACCTCTCGCTCGCACTCGGGGCCCGGGTTCCGCTTGAGGAGGAGATCCTCCCGCGACTGGATGCGGAGCTCGAGCGGATCGCGCGGGCCGCCGCCTCGCGCGGCAAGGTCGCCGGGGTCCATTGCGCCGACGGCGAGCAGGCCGCAAAGCGGGTGGAGCAGGGGTTCACGTTCATCACCGCGGCCACCGATGTGTCGTCGCTGCGGGCGGATGTGCAGCGTCAGCTCGCCGCGGCGAAGCGGATTCCACCCGACGGGCGCGGGGGCATGAGCTACTAACTCGTGCGCCAACGAGGGGTGGGGTGTCGGCCGTTGCGGCCGGCACCCCACCCCTCGTTTCCGGTGCGGCAGGCGCATCCACCGCGCCTCAGCTGAGCGCCGCCTGCAGATTCAGAAAAATTACTTGCACCTTGAACCAATGTGTGGTGTTATTTAGTTAAAGCTACAACCAATAGCAACAACGCGGCGAGGAGCTCAGCATGACTACTTTCACGATTTTCGGCACCGGCAACATGGCCAACGCAATCGGCAGCGTCGTCGCGGCAGGCGGCGCATCGGTCGAGCACATCACGCACGAGCAGGGTGCGAACGCACCCGTGAACGGCGACATCGTCGTCCTCGCCGTCCCCTACCCCGCACTCGCGGAGATCGTCGCGAACTACGGCGCACAGCTCGACGGCAAGGTCGTCGTCGACATCACCAACCCCCTGAACCTCGAGACGTTCGACTCGCTCGTCATGCCCGCCGACAGCTCGGCCGCCGCTGAGCTGCAGCAGCAGCTGCCCGGCGCGCACGTCGTCAAGGCCTTCAACACGAACTTCGCGGCGACCCTCGCCTCGGGCAAGCTCGGCGACAACGACACGACCGTGCTCGTCGCCGGCGACAACGCCGATGCGAAGCAGCAGCTCGTGAACGCCGTCGTCGCGGGTGGCGTCAAGGCGATCGACGCCGGCTCGCTCAAGCGTGCCCGTGAGCTCGAGGCCGTGGGCTTCCTGCAGCTGACGCTCGCCGCCGGCGAGAAGATTCAGTGGACGGGCGGCTTCGCCGTCGTCGCGTAACCCCACGCATCGGCCCCACGGCCTCGCCGCCATGGGTTGCCAGAAAGGCCCCGTCGCGCCCCGTCGCGACGGGGCCTTTCTGGCAACCCATGCGACGGGGCAACCCAGCGCGGCACAAACCGCGCAACGAAAAAATCCCCGGTCAAACCGGGGATTTCAGTGGCTGGGGTACCTGGACTCGAACCAAGAATAACGGTACCAGAAACCGTCGTGTTGCCAATTACACCATACCCCATTGGTGCGCCCGCCGACCCGTGGAGAGGCCGCGGCACAACGCACAAGCTTACAGCGTTCCGACAGAATCGCAAATCGAGCCTTCGCGCGCCCGTCTTCGCGACGAACGCCACGACCCAAGCCCCTTCGGCATGCGTCCACCCGAGCGCGCGATACTGAAGCCTCGCGCGTTTATCGCCACGCGTATCCGACCCGACCCTCGGAGGCACCGCATGATCACCAAGTTTGGCAACGTCATGATCTACGTCGACGACCCGCGCGGCATCGCCGACTTCTGGGTGAACACGGTCGGCTTCAGCGAGGTCGATTCGCAGGAGGCCAACGGCACGACCCTCTTCGTCGAGATCACGCCGACGGTCGAGTCCGACGCCCACCTCACGCTGTTCGACCGCAAGGTCGTCGCCGAGTCCTCCCCCGAGCTTGACCTCGCGACGCCGTCGATCCTGTTCAAGAGCGCCGACATCACAGGGATGCGCGACACGCTCGCCGAGGCGGGTGTCACGGTCGGCGACATCGTCGAGCGAGGCGACGTGACCACGTTCAACTTCGCCGACCCCGAGGGCAATTGGTTCGCGGTGCAGCAGATCGCGTGACGCGAACGCATCCCCGCCCGGCTGGGCGAGCAACCCCAGATTCAGCCCACCGCTAGGGAATCAACCCGGCAGCGGCTATCATTGCTAGCTGGGCCGTTTTCCGGCCCATCGTCGCTGACGTAACTTGCCCGGGCCACGCCCGTGCGGCACATCTTCCGCGGCGAACCGATGCGCGAACTCTCGCGCACTCGCCGACCAAGCCACGAGGGCACGCACCGCGATGACTATCGCCGTGCCCAACATCGTGGCGCATACCGAAAGCACTCTGTGACTTCTTCTACCTTCGCCGAACTCGGCGTGCCCGCTCCCATGGCCAAGGCCCTTGAGCAGAGCGGGAAGACTTCCCCGTTCCCAATTCAGCGCGACACGCTGCCCGACTCGCTCGCCGGCCGCGACGTGCTCGGCCGCGGCCGCACCGGCTCCGGCAAGACGATCGCGTTCGGCATCCCGCTCGTCGCGAACCTCGCCGACGACGCCGCCGCGAAGCGCCGACCGAACCGCCCGCGCGGCCTCGTGCTCGCGCCGACCCGCGAGCTCGTCACGCAGATCGCCGGACCCTCGAGCTGCTCGGCACGCCCATGGGCATCCGCGTCACCACGATCTTCGGCGGCGTCTCGCAGAAGCGTCAGGAAGACGCGCTGCAGCGCGGCGTCGACATCGTCGTGGCCGCGCCAGGCCGCCTCGACGACCTCATGCGCCAGGGCGTCGTGAGCCTCGACTCGGTCGAGATCACGGTGCTCGACGAGGCCGACCACATGGCCGACATGGGGTTCCTCCCCGTCGTCACGCGCATCCTCAACGCGACCCCGAAGCGCGGCCAGCGCCTCCTCTTCAGCGCGACCCTCGACGGTGGCGTCGACGGCGTCGTGAAGAAGTACCTCCACTCCCCCGTGCTCCACTCGGTCGACAGCGCCGAGTCGCCCGTGCCGCAGCTCACGCACCACGTGTTCGACGTCGCGGGCAAGGCTGAGAAGGATGCGGTGATCGAGGCACTCGCGTCGGGCACCGACCGTCGCATCTTCTTCACGCGCATGAAGCACCAGGCGAAGAAGCTCGCGAAGCAGCTCACCGCGCGCGGCATCCCCGCCGTCGAGCTGCAGGGCAACCTGTCGCAGAACGCCCGCGACCGCAACCTTGCGGAGTTTGTGAGCGGCGAAGCGAAGGTGCTCGTCGCGACCGACGTCGCCGCCCGCGGCGTGCACGTCGACGGCGTGACGCTCGTCGTGCACATCGACCCGCCGGTCGAGCACAAGGCATACCTGCACCGCTCGGGCCGCACCGCCCGCGCCGGAAACGAGGGCGACGTCGTGACGATCGTGCTACCCGAGCAGCGCGGCGAGATGAAGCAGCTGCTGCGCGCCGCGAAGATTCGCGTGACTCCGCAGCAGGTGACCGCGACAGACCGCGCCGTCGTCTCGCTCATCGGTGACGTCGCCGACCGCGTCGACCCGAAGGTGACCGAGCGCAAGCGCGCCGAGGCCCAGGCGGCGCAGCAGCGCGCGAACGGCCAGGCGCCGGCGGGCCAGGGCAAGTCGCAGGGCGCGAACGCGAAGCGCAAGCGCTCGCGTGGCGGCCGCGGCCGCAGCAACGCGACGCAGGGCGCGGCCCCGCAGGGCCAGCGCGGCGGGCAGGCGCCCCGGGGCGGCCAGGCGGCCGACCACCAGCAGCCGCGCACGCAGCAGCAGGGTCAGCGCCGCGGCGGCCGTCGCGCGCAGTCGCCGGCCGGTGCGCCGCGCCAGCGCTAGTTCACACGGATGCGCGACCGCAGCGTCGCGCGTATCGGCGGTGTGTCAGGGGCTCGTTCCCCGGCACACCGCCTTTCGTTTCCCACCTGCCGCCCGCCATTGATGCAGTTTTCTGGTACGGTAACGGTTCTAGCCGCATCGCTGCGGGAAAACCGCATCGGCGCGGGAGTGTCCGGGTCAGACGTCGCGGCGATTGATGCGGTTTTCTCGCAAAGCTGCAGCTACAACCGCGGCGATGATAGAAAACCGCATCGGACCGCAGCGCCCAGACCGCGATCGAGGCCGCAACCGCAACCGCGGCGCAACCGTGCCGCGACCGCATGCGAGCCGCGGCGGCCGCCGCGCGCAGAGCCCCGGCAGCACCTGCTAGTTAGCAGTTCGTCGCGGTTCGCCTCGATGAGATTGGATGATGGCCGAGATTTTGGCGTTTGAACGGGCTGAGCCCGTTCAAACGCCAAAATCTCGGCCATCGTCCCTGTTTCCGGACGGCACCCGCCCGAAGACGCATGGTTACCGCGCCGCGTCGGCTAATGCGCCGCGGCAACCGCCGAGAGCGCCGACGCGAGGTCGGCCCGCAGGTCGTCGACCGACTCGATGCCGACCGAGAGTCGCACGAGCCCGGGGTGGATGCCGAGGGCCGCGCGCCGCTCCTCGCTGAAGCTCACGTGCGTGGTCGTGCCGGGATGAATCGCGAGCGACCGCGTATCGCCGATGTTCGTCATGCGCGAGAACACACGCAGGTGATCGATGAACGTGCGGGCTCCTTCGAGCCCGCCGCGCACTGTCATCGAGAACACCGACCCGCTGCGGCCGCCGTAGAGCCGTTCGGCGAGCTCGGCGTCGCGCGAGCCGGGCAGCCCCGCGTAGTCGACCGATTCGACGGCCGGCTGTGCGTCGAGCCAGAGAGCGAGGTCGCGGGCGTTCTCGATGTGGCGCTCCATTCGCAGCGAGAGCGTCTCCATGCCCTGCTGCAGCAGAAAAGCGTTGAAGGGCGAGAGCGTCGCGCCAAAGTCGTAGAGCTGGGTGAACCGCACGTGCTGCTCAAACGCGCGCCGCGCGCCCCACTTCGTGACGGCGTCGGCGAGCTGCGGGTACCGGTCGGCATGCGCGGCCCAGTCGAAGCGGCCGCCGTCGACGGCAACGCCCGACATGGTCGCGCCGTGCCCGCCGAGAAACTTCGTCGACGAGTGCACGATGATGTCGGCGCCGTGTTCGATGGGCCGGATGAGCGCCGGCGTCGCGATCGTGTTGTCGACGATGAGCGGTAGCTCGGCCGACTCGGCGATACCGGCGACAACGGCGATGTCGACGATGTCGTTCTTCGGGTTCGGGATCGTCTCGGTGAAGATCGCCCGCGTCTCGGGGCGAATCGCGGCGCGCCACTCGTCGGCGTCGCGCCAGTCGGCGACGAACGACACCGAGATGCCGAGGCGCCCGAGCGTGCGCTCGAACCCGGCGATCGTGCCGCTGTAGATGCTCGCAGTCGAAACAAAGTGCTCGCCCTGCCCGCACAGCGCGAGAATCGTCGCCATGATCGCGGCACTGCCCGAGGCGAACGCGACCGCGCCCGTGCCGCCCTCGAGCGAGGCGATGCGCTGTTCCGCGACCTCGACGGTGGGGTTGAGGTGGCGCGAGTAGAGCTGCCCCTCGGTCTCACCGGCGAAACGATCCCACGTGTCTTGGAACGAGTCGAAGCGGAACGCGTTGCTCACGTGGATGGGCGCGACCCGGTCGCCGTGGTCGGCGTTCGGTTGTTCGCCGGCGTGCACCTGCCGGGTGTCGAAGCCGAATCCCTCCCAGTCGTAGTTTGGCTCGACGGGCGCGCCGTGGCTCACGCGGGTACCTGTTCGGCGGCCCGAAGCTCCTCGACGAGCGGAATCACCTGTTCGCCGAATCGCACGAGGTCGCCCTCGGGGTCGGCAAACTGCAGCAGCAGCACGTCGAGCCCGACGCGCTCGAACTCAAGGATGCGGCGGGCAACCTGCTCGGGCGTTCCGACGAAGTTCGGGCGCAGGCCACGGTTCGACACCGAGTAGTCCTCGAGCGAGACGTTGACGTTCAGCTCCGACTTCGAGATGAAGTCCTGGTACGACTGGAACCCGGGCGATCCCTCGGCGACGTTCGTGATGCGGTCGCGCTCGGTGAGCGCCTCCTCCTCGGTGTCGCGCACGATCGCGAACGCGGCCATGCCGAAGTGGGTGAACGGCTCGAGCCCCGCGGCCTCGCGCCGACCCCGCATATCCGCGATCTTCTCGGCGAGCTCCTCGACCGTGCCGCCGTGGGTGAGGTACGAGTCGGCGTACTCGGTGATGGATGCGCGGCCCGCGGGCGATTCGCCGCCGGCGAAGATGTGGGGCGCGGGCTGCGGCTTCGGCTGCAGGTGCACGTTCTCGAACTGCACGAACTCGCCGTCGAAGCTCGCGACGTCGTCGCGCCAGAGCGTCTTCAGCGCCTCGACGTACTCGCGGGTGAACGCGTACCGGTCGTCGTGCGCCGCGAACTCCACCCCGTACTGGCGGGCTTCTTCGGCCCACCAGCCCGACACGACGTTGACGCTGAAGCGGCCGTTCGTGAGCACGTGCTGCGTCGCCGCCTGCTTCGCCGCGAGCTGCACCGGCTGGTGGTAGATCGGGCGAATCGCGGCGAGAATCTCGAGGCGCTCGGTCGAGGCGCCGAGGGCGGCCGCGAGGGTCCAGGCGTCGAGCACGGGGCCGTCGGCGCCGCCGATGTCGCTGAGGTTGAGCTCGAGGATGAGCGTGATGTCGAACCCGACTCGCTCGGCCTCGCGCGCGATGCGCTGCTGCGCGGCGAGGTCGATGGGGAAGGTCTCGTCAACGTTGCGAAGCCAACGGTCCATCGTCGGCGTCCAATAGCCAAAGCGCACGGGAGCTACTTTCGGGTTGCGTCGAGTTCGCGGCCAAGGGCGCGAACGAGGGTGGTGGCGGCCGAGACGGGTGCGGCCGCCTCGACGTCGGGGTTGTAGTTCGTGTTCGTGTTGATGTCGTAGACGACGCGGCGGCCGTCGACGGTCTCCATGAACTCGATGCCGGCGACCTCGACGCCCTGGGCCGCGAGGAATTCGCGCAGGCGCACAATGAGCTCGTCGTCGGCGGTGATCTCCGAACGAATTGAGAAGAGGGAGTCGGCGCCGACCTCGCAGGCGGCCGCCGCGGGGGCGAAGTCCGCGAGCTGCGCGGGAGCCGCGGTGAGGCCCGCGAGCCCGCCCGGCGCATCCGTCGCCCCGACCGGCACGGCGCACGCCTCGGCTGGGCAGAGCTCGAAGCTGCCGGCCGACGTGTCGACGCGCACGGCGTAGACGAACTCGCCGTCGACGAACTCGGCGCGGGTGACGAATGCTTCGGCGCCGACGAGGTACTCCTGCAGCAGCGTGATGCCGTCGACGGGCTCCTCGAAGTCGGGGCCGTCGACGTACTCGACGAACTCGGCGAGCGAGTCGAAGCGACGCACGCCGAGGCCCTTGCCGCCCTGGTTGTGCTTCGTAATGAAGGGGGTCGGGAGCTCGGCCGCGCGGGCCGCGAGCGCCTCGCGCCCGAACACCGCGATCGTGTGCGGCACGTCGAAGCCGGCCGCCGCGAGCGCGACGTACTGCGCGACCTTCGACACCTCGAGCTCGGCGACGCGCGAGCCGTTCACGACCCGGCGGCCGTGCGCCTCGAGCCAGCGCAGCACGGCGCGCGCGTACTCCTTCGCGGGGCCGTGGTCGCGCGTGTGCGACGACGCGCTGAGCCGCGACCAGAACACGCCCTGCGGCGGCTCGGCCGTGAGGTCGATCGCGCCCTCGGTGAGCTCGATCTCGCGCAGGGGCACGCCCTCGGCCGCGAAGGCGTCGCGCAGCGGCGGCAGCCAGTCTTCGTTCTCGTGAAGCACGTAAACGGCGGGCTCAGCCGCGGCGTTCGTGAGGTCAAACGCGGTCGTCAAATCGAAAACTCCTCGAAGCGGCCGAAGCGGCCGCGGTAGTACGCGAGCGGGGCGCCGGATGCGGCGCTCGCCTCGAGCGCGCGGCCAAAGTACACGGTGTGGGTACCGCCGACGGGGGCGTCCATCACCTCGCAGACGATCGTCGCGAGCGAGCCTTCGAGCACCGGCACGCCGCCGTGCTCCGAGAGCGTGTAGTCGACGCCCGCGAACTTGTCGTCGGACTTGCGCGCGAAGTGCTTCGCGAGGTCGGCGTTCGCCTCGCTGAGAATGTTCACGGCGAAGTAGCCCGACTCGGTGATGGCGGGGTTCGTCGAGCTCGTCTTGTTCAGGCAGGCGAGCACCGAGAGCGGGTCGACCGAGAGCGACGAGAACGCCGAGGCGGTCGAGCCGAAGAGTTTGCCGTCGAGCGCGGTCGTGATGACCGTCACACCCGAGGCGAAGTGGCCGACGACGTTGCGAAAGTCGGCCTCGGTGAGGGCATCGAACTGTGTGCGGGTGGTCGTCATCGTGCGTGCTCCAGGTCGGATACGGTGGCCGAGAATGCGCCTCGGTACTGGGCGGCGGGGTGGGATTCGAAGACGCGCGTGGTGCCCTCGCCGTACAGCGATTCTCGCAGCGTCGTCCCCGAGTATTCGGTCTGCGCGCGGCCGCGGCGCTGCAGTTCGGGCACGACGTAGTCGACGAGATCTTCGAACGTGCCGGGCGTGATCGCGTAGGCGAAGTTGAAGCCGTCGAGGTCGCCGACCTCGATCCAGCGCTCGAGCTCGTCGGCGACGGTCTCGGGGCCGCCGACGATGACGGGGCCCATGCCGCCGATGCCGCGGCGCTCGACGATGTCGCGCACGGTCCACTGAATGGAGTTGTCGGCCGAGGTGAGCGAGGCGAGCACCGAGCGCAGGCTGTCGTTGTCGACGGCCTCGAGGGGCTCGTCGAGGTCGAACTTCGAGTAGTCGATGCCGGTCCAGCCGCCGTAGAGCGCGAGCACGCCTTCGGGGTTCGCGTACCGCAGGTACTCCTCGAACTTCGCCTGTGCCTTTTCGTCGGTCTCGTCGGTGATCACCGTGACGAGCGCGAACACCTTCACGTCGTCGCGCTTGCGCCCCTGGGCCTCGGCGAGGTCGCGAATGTCGTCGGTGATGACGCGGGCGCCCTCGGGGTTTGCGGGCGAAATGAACACGCCCTCGCCGTGCGAGGCGGCGAAGCGGCGGCCGCGGGTCGAGGCGCCGGCCTGGAAGATTACGGGCGTGCGCTGCGGCGACGGCTCGGTGATCGCGAAGCCTGGCACCGAGAAGTACTTGCCCTCGTGGTGAATCGGGTGCACCTTCTCGGGGTCGGTGAACACCCCGCGCTCGGCGTCGAACGCGACCGCGTCGTCGTCCCACGAGCCCTCGAGGAGCTTGTAGACGACGTCGAGGAACTCCTCGGCGAGCTCGTAGCGCTCGTCGTGGCCGAGCTGCTTCGTGAAGCCGTGGTTGAGCGCGGCCGAGTTGAGGTACGACGTCACGACGTTCCAGGCGACGCGGCCCTTCGTGAGGTGGTCGAGCGTCGCGATGCGGCGGGCGAACGGGAACGGCTGGTCGTACGTCACGGCCGCCGTCACGCCGAAGCCGAGGTGCTCGGTGACGGCCGCCATCGCGGGCACCTGCAGGAACGGGTCGTTCACCGGGGTCTGCGCCGCGTCGCGGAGCGCTGCGGCGGCGGAGTCGCGGAACACGTCGTATGTGCCGAGCACGTCGGCGATGAAAATGCTGTCGAAGCGGCCGCGTTCGAGGGTCTTCGCGAGGTCGGTCCAGTACTCGAGGTCTTTGTACCGGTGTGCCTGGCTGTCGGGGTGCCGCCACGTGCCCGAGGTCTGGTGCGTCGTCGTGGTCATGTCGAACGCGTTGAGAATAATCCGCTTCTTGCCCACCGTGCGCTCCTTCTGTCGTCTGAACTGCACAGCAGCGCGCTGTGCCACCACTTCATCTTGCGTGGCGACGCGGGTGGGCGCGAAGGCGCATGACCCCGAGTTACACCGCAGCCCGATTGCCCGCGTGTTCGCGCGGCGGCGAGGTTACCCCGTATGACGACGGCCTCAGCGCAGGTCGTCGAGTTCGCGCAGCAGGTTCACGCGCGCCGGGTCTTCCCAGTGCGCAGCGCCGTACTCGGTGAAGAAGAGCCGCGGGCGCGCAACGAGCCCCTCGAGCTGCGCGCGACGGCGGGCCCGCCACTCGCGCCCCGTGAGTTCGGGCAGCTCGACGCGAATGCCCTCGATGTTCGCCTCGTAGGTGTCCCAGTCGGCGGCGAGGCCGACGAGGTCGGCGTCGGAGACGCGGGCACCCGCCAAGTCGTCGGGCGCGGGCTGGTGCGCGATCGTGACGAGGATGAGCCGGGTCACCTCGTCGAGCTCGGTGTCGGTGAGGTTGCCCCACAGCAGCTGTTCGGCGACGTCGACCGACGCGTGCTCGTCGGCGGGCGACGTGTTCGTGTGCACGGCGTCGTGGCACCAGAACGCGATCTTCTCGAGCTGCGTGCCGCCGAGCTCGTCGAGCGCGGCCAGGCCCGCGGCGAGGTGCGAGACGCCGTGATAGTCGCGGTGCGGCTCCTGCCACATCTCAAGCAGCCGCTGCTGTACCGAGTCGGGCAGGCCCGCCTCGTCGAGGTTGTTGCCGTCAACGATCACCACAGTCGCACCACTCCAAACGCAATGCCCGCGAACGCCGCCGCCCAGAGCATGCTCGCGAACGTACCAATAATGAACAGCTCGCCGATGCGCGACTCCGACTGCGCCTTCAGCTGCGGGTACCGGCCGAGGCCCTTCACCGCGATGATCATCGCGAGCCCTGCGGGGAATCCCGCGACGATGGTCGCGTACACGGCGGCGCGCTCGAGCAGGCCGATCCAGCGACCGCCCGGCAGCACGCGGTCAGACTCGAGAATCTTCGGCCCGGGCGCATCCGGCTTCGGCGGCTCGATGCGGCGCAGCAACCAGCGGATGGGCGGATTCGCGAGCAGGGCCGCAATGCCGCACACGAGAATCACGAGCGACTTCAGCAGGAGGCTGACGAGGTCCATCCCGTGTTCCCTTTCTCGTGAGGCTTGCATCTGCCCAGAATGAAGATAAACTCTTCATATGTCACAGATGAAGGTATTTACTTCATGCGTGGCGCTGCTTGCTGACATTGTCGATTCTCGCAGTTCCGACCGCGTCACGGCGCACCACGCCGTGGTCGATGTGCTCTCGCAAGTCAACCAGGAGCATCCGACACTGCACCCGCTACGCGTAACCGTTGGCGACGAGCTGCAAGGCGTCTACGCGACACTTGGCGCCGCTCTCGCTGCGAGCTGGCGGCTGCGCCTGCTTCTCGAGGGCAAGGTCGAGTTGCGCTTCGGGCTTGGCGGCGGCGACGTGCGTGTCATCGATGCCCAACGCGGCATTCAAGACGGCGACGCATGGTGGCGCGCCCGTGAGGCAATCGACGGTATCGAGCAGCTCGCCGACGATCCGCAGTACCTCGGCGTACGCACGGGCATCATCGACGGCCGCGACGCCGCGACGCCATTCGCCCACCTCACCGTTACTTCGGCACGGCTCGCCGACGTGCGCTTCGCCAGCCTCCGCACCGGCGCTCGAACGAGCCTGCGACTGCTACTCGAGGGACTCGACAACCGGCGCGCCGCCGAGGCCGCCGGCATCAGCGCATCCGCGAACTCGCAGCGCGTGCGCACGAACCAGCTCCGCGTGCTCGCCGACGCGATCGAGGCCCTCGCGCAGCTGCCGTAGCCGCGTATCCGGCTGCGCGCGCCGCCCTCTCCCGGTCGCCGGCCGCGATCATCCGATCGGATGCAGTGGGCGCGGCCGAGCCTTGTGGCCACACTTGCCCACGACACCCAACTCCGCCCAGGGCATCCGCCATCAAGCGACCGGATGCGGTGGGCACAGCCGAGCGCCATGGCCACACTTGACCACGGCGCACGACTGCGCCCACGACATCCGCAATCGCAGCCGCCAGACGCAACCAGCAGCCGCCAGCCGCCACCCGCTAAACGGCAGCCCGAGCTAAAACGCCGTCGCGTCGCGATTCGCGGCAATCGCCGTGCGCGCGCCCTTGCCTGCCGAGATGATGAGCACCTCGGGCCCTGGCGCGGTGAGTTCGCCGGTCGCGTAGAGGTTCTGCACGCGGGTGCGGCCGACGCGGTCGGCGACGATGAGCCCCTCGTCGTCGAGGTCGGGGCGCACGTCGTCATCAAGAAAGTCGATCTGCGAGTCGAAGCTCGGCGCAACGAACGCCGCCTCAACCGGCACGACCTCACCATCGGCGGTGCGGATGCCCGTGAGCGTCGCCCGCTCCCCCACGACGTCATCGATCTCGCGGCGGTCGACCGCGACACCGCGCAACCGCAGCCGCTCGGCATCGACCTCGGCCACCTGCTCCTCGCTCGCAAACAGCGTCACGTGCGAGCCAATACGCGCGAGCTGCGCGGCCCGGTACGCGAGCGTCGTCGACTCCGGCACGCCGAACACGGCGATCGACGCGTCTCGCTTATTCCACGCGTCGCAGACGATGCAGGAGTGGATGTGCGTGCCATAGAACGCGCGCAGGGTCGGCAGCTGCGGGAAAATCTCCTTCAAACCCGTCGCGAGAATCACGCGCTCGCCGTGCACGAGCCGGGCGCGCGAGCCGCGAACGCCCCGCGCCTCGACGCGGAACCCCTCGCCGTCGCGCGACACCCGCGTGACCTGCGCGAACTGAATCTCGGCGTTCTCGTACTGCTCGACCTGCTCGCGACCGACCGAGCGCAGCTCGTTCGGCGGAATGCTGTCGCGGGTCAGGAACCCGTGCGCCTCCATCGTCGCCGAGTGCCGCGGCCGGTTGCCGTCGAGCACGAGCACCCGGCGCAGCTGCCGCGCGAGAATCAGCGCGGCCTGCAGGCCGGCCGGCCCGCCGCCGATAATCACCACCTCGTAGTGGTCCTCGGGGGCAATGGGCGCGGCAACGACACCGGCATCGGTCACGATCAGGCTCCTGGACGACGTGCGCGGCTAAGCGCTGAGGTGGGCGCGGAGTCGCTCGAGGCGCGCGAGCGTCTCGTCGCGACCGAGCAGTTCCATCGATTCGAACAGCGGCGGCGAGATGCGCCGACCCGACAGGGCGACTCGGGCCGGGCCGAACGCGAGCCGCGGCTTGTGGCCGAGCTCGTCGATGAGCTTGCCGCGCATCGCCGCCTCGATCGCCGCCGTCGACCAGTCGTCGACCGCCGCGAGCGCCTCGGCCGTCGCGGCGATGACGTCAACCGCGCCGTCCTTGAGCGTCTTCAGCGCGTCGTCCTGGTATTCGATCTCGTTCGCGGGCACGAAGAGGAACCCGAGCATATCGGGCGTCTCGCCGAGCAGCTGCATGCGCTCCTGCACCAGCGGCGCGGCCGCGCGCACGAGCTCGAGCTGCGCATCCGTCGCCTCGGGCGAAGCCACAAACCCGGCCTGCTGCAGGTACGGCACGAGCCGCCCCGCGAACTCTTCGGGCGCGAGCAGGCGCATGTGCTCGCCGTTGATCGCCTCGGCCTTCTTCAGGTCGAAGCGTGCGGGGTTCGGGTTCACGTCGGCGACGTCGAACGCGGCGCACATCTCATCCATCGTGAACACGTCGCGGTCGGCCGCGATCGACCAGCCGAGCAGTGCGAGGTAGTTGAGGAGCCCCTCGGGGAGGAACCCGCGGTCGCGGTGGTGGAACAGGTTCGACTCGGGGTCGCGCTTCGAGAGCTTCTTGCTGCCCTCGCCCAGCACGTACGGCAGGTGGCCAAAGCGCGGGATGAACTCGGCCACGCCGATCTCGACGAGCGCGTGGTGGAGCGCGATCTGCCGCGGCGTCGACGAGAGGAGGTCTTCGCCGCGCAGCACGTGGGTGATGCCCATGAGCGCGTCGTCGACCGGGTTCACGAGCGTGTAGAGCGGCTTGCCGTTCGGGCGCACGACGACGAAGTCGGGGAACGAGCCCGCCTTGAACGTGATCTCGCCGCGTACGAGGTCGTCGAAGCTGAGGTCGGCGTCGGGCACGCGCAGGCGCAGGCTCGGCTGGCGGCCCTCGGCACGCAGCTCGGCCTTACGCTCCTCCGAGAGGTCGCGCTCGAAGTTGTCGTAGCCCTGGCGCGGGTCGCGACCGTTCGCGACGTTGCGCGCCTCGATCTCCTCGGCGGTCGCGAACGACTCGTAGAGGTGACCGGCCTCAAGCAGCTTCGCGATGACGTCCTGGTAGATGTCCGCGCGCTGCGACTGCCGGTACGGGCCGTGCGGGCCGCCGACGTTGACGCCCTCGTCCCATTCGAGCCCGAGCCAGCCGAGCGCCTCGAGAATCTGCTCGTAGCTCTCTTCCGAGTCGCGCTCGGCGTCGGTGTCTTCGATGCGGAAGACGAATTTGCCGCCAACGTGCTTCGCGTAGGCCCAATTGAACAGGGCGGTGCGGATCAGCCCGACGTGCGGGGTGCCCGTCGGCGAGGGGCAGAAACGAACGCGGATATCGGTGCCCGTTGCGTCGGTGACGCGGGCCTGAGGTACAGAATTCATGGTCTCCCCATCCTAGTGACGCACTCGCGTGCGGTGGCCTGAGATTCCACAGAACGCCGACCTCGAGCGCGGCATTCGTCGCGACCCCCGATTCATGAGAGCATTCGAGACGCGCCCGGCCCACCGGCCGGCACCGTCACGATGGAGGTGGCCATGTTCAGCTCGGCACCCAACCGGCCCGGATTTCGCCGCGCCGACGCAAAGCACGCGGCGAAGCAGCCCGCGGCCGAGCCCGCCGCCTCGCCCGAGCCGCTCATCCGCTACGTCACCGACGGCCACCCCGAGCACGCACCCGCTGGCGCGACGATCGCCGACGCCCTCGAGTTCGCCGGAGCCGCGCCGCAGCGCATGGCGACCGTGCTCTACGCCGAGCCGGACCCCGAGCGCATCGCCGAACTCGGCACCGCGTGGCAGCTCCACCCGGTCATTCTCGAAGACCTGCTCGTCGCGAACCAGCGCCCGAAGCTCGAGCGCTCGGGCGACGTGCTGTTCGCGGTGCTCCGCTCGGCCCGCTACGTCGACGAGCTCGAAGAGGTCGAGTTCGCCGAGTTCCACGCGCTCGTGCGGCCCGACGCGGTGGCCGTCATCTGCCAAGACAGCCAGTGGCTCGACGGCAAACCGCTCGACCTGAACCTTGAGCATCCGCTCGCCCCGATTCGCCGCAACGACGCCCTGCTCTCACACGTGAACCTGCTCGAACTCGGGCCAGAGGCAGTCGTGTACCGCGTGATCGACTCGATC
Organism: [Zimmermannella] faecalis ATCC 13722; assembly: GCF_000381765.1. Taxonomy (GTDB): domain Bacteria; phylum Actinomycetota; class Actinomycetes; order Actinomycetales; family Microbacteriaceae; genus Gulosibacter; species Gulosibacter faecalis. The sequence goes on from NZ_KB907085.1 coordinate 56,453, forward strand.
GTCGACGGCTACGAGCCGGTGCTGCGCGGCCTCGATATCGATAAGGAACAGATCGAGCGCCAGGTCTTCAGCGGCGACACCGCGGCCGCCGAACGCATCTACCGACTGAGCCAAGAGGTCATCGACATGCAGCAGACCGTGTCGTCGATGACCGAGGTGGTGGATGCGCTGAAGTCGGGCTTCGACAAGTACCAGATTCCCGAGGCGCTGCAGAAGTACCTCGACGACGTCGGCGACCACCTGGAACGTGCCGCCTCGCGCTCGCGCGACCTTCGCGACGCGCTCTCGCAGATTCTCAGCGTGAACTCGACGCTCGTCGCGCAGCGGCAGAACGAAGATATGAAGAAGATTTCGGGCTGGGCCGCGATCCTCTTCGCGCCGACGCTCGTCGGGGCGATCTACGGCATGAACTTCGACGACATGCCCGAGCTCCACTGGGCGTTCGGCTACCCAATGGCGCTCTGCATGATGCTCGTGCTTGCCGTGGCGCTCTACATCATCTTCAAACGCGCGAAGTGGATGTAGCGCCGCGGAGCTCGTGCGTGTGACGCGCGCGACTCCCCCGTGACTCGCGAATGACCTGGGCGCAGTTGGACGCCATGGCCAAGTGCGGCCAGGTGGCCCGGCTCCGCCCATGTGGCTCGGCATTGTGAGCGGCAGGTCGGTCGGCATCGCGCGCACGAACGGATACGCCGACATGCGCCGCTGAGCGCACGCCGGTTCGGTCGCGTGGCTGATGCCGCTCGGCCCCTCGTTTTCTACGCTCGACGTATGCGCACCGACTCCTCGCACGAGCCCTGGCCGCCCAACCCCCACGCGACGGGTATCCGGCGCCGGATCGGCGAGTTCGTGCTGCACCCGACCGTGCAGAACTTCGTCATCGTCGTGATCATCGTGAATGCGGTCGCGCTCGGCCTCGAGACGTCCGACGCGGTGATGGCACGGGTCGGCGGGCTGCTCCACGCCCTCGACCTCATCGCGCTCGGCATCTTCGTCGTCGAGCTCGCGGCGAAGATGTTCGCGCTCGGCCGGGCGTTTTGGCGCGACGGCTGGAATGTTTTCGATTTCCTCGTCGTTGCGATCGCGCTGATTCCCGCATCCGGGCCGCTCGCAGTGCTGCGTTCGCTACGCGTGCTGCGGGTGTTGCGGCTCATCAACCGCATGCCTCAGCTGCGCCGTATCGCCGACGCGATCATCAAGGCGATCCCCGGCATCGGCGCGATCGCCGCGCTCATGGCGATCATCTTCTACGTCGGCTCGGTGATGGCGACCGTGCTGTTCGGCGACACGCACCCCGAGATGTTCGGGTCGATTCCGGCCTCGCTGCTCACGCTGTTTCAGGTGATGACGCTCGACAGCTGGGCGCTCGGCGTCGTGGTGCCGGTCATGGCCGAGCACCCGACCGCCTGGATGTTCTTCATCCCGTTCATCCTCGTGTCGGCATTCGTCATGCTCAACCTGTTCATCGCCGTCATCGTCGACACGATGTCGAACCTCGGGCGCGACGAGAAACCGACCAAGCTCGAGCATCCGCTCTTTCACGCCGACTCGGAGCTCGCGCGGGTACATGCCGAGCTCGCCGAGATCAAGGCGCTGCTCAAGGAACATCCGGCCCCGCGCGACTGACCCGCGCATCCGCCCGCCATGCCGAACGACCTGGGCACAGCCGGGTCACCTGGCCTCACTTGCCCACAACACACAACCACGCCCATGGCATGCGACTGCCCCAAGCCGAACGACCTGGGCAGAGCCGGGCCACCCGGCCACACTTGCCCACCACGCAGAACTGCGCCCACCGCATCCGACACAAGAACGGATGCGATGGGCGCAGCAAGCGGGCAAAACCCCGCGGGCGCGAACCTAGGCCGCGACGACCGGGTTCATCAGCGCGCCGATGCCCTCGATGACGCAGGTCACCTCGTCGCCGTCAACGATCTGGCCGACGCCCTCGGGCGTGCCGGTGAGCAGCACGTCGCCGGGCAGCAGCGTGAACACGCTCGAGGCGTACTCGATGAGGGTCGCAACCGAGCGCTCCATCTGGTTGAGGTTGCCGACCTGGCGGGTTTCGTCGTTCACCTGGCTGCCGATCGCGCCCTGCGACGGGTCGAACTCGGTCTCGATGTACGGGCCGAGCGGGCAGAACGAGTCGAAGCCCTTCGCGCGCGACCACTGGTCGTCGCTGCGCTGCAGGTCGCGGGCCGTGACATCGTTGCCGACGGTGTACCCGAAGATGACCTGGTGCGCGTCGGCGGCCGGCACGTTGCGGGCGACCTGGCCGATCACCACGGCGAGCTCGGCCTCGTAGTGCACGTTCTGCGACTGCTTCGGCAGGATGATCGGATGCCCGGGGCCGATGATCGAGGTGTTCGGCTTGAGGAACATGAGCGGCTCGCCCGGCACCTCACCGCCCATCTCGGCCGCGTGCGCGGCGTAGTTGCGGCCGAACGCGACCACCTTCGAGCGGGGAATCACGGGCGCGAGCAGGCGCGCATCGTCGAATGGGATGCGCTCGTCGGTGGTCTCGAAGCCCGTGTAGAGCGGGTCGCCGAAGAGCTTGACGTATTCGTTCGCCTCCTCGTCGAGAATTCCGTAGGCGAGCTGGTTCTGGTAGTCGAAGCGTGCGATCTTCACCCGGCCAGCCTAACGCGACCTACTCTGGCAGCAGCTCGACTCCCTCGACCTTGTCACGTTCATAGTCGGAACTTCCCAGGGTTTCGCCGCGGAAGTAACGCGGGTTCGCGGCGCGCATGACGAACATGAGCACCACCCCGAGCAGCAGCACGCCGACGCCGAGCACGAACACGAGGCCGATGCCGTCCTGCGCGACCCCGTCGGCGTCGTACGTCGTCGCGAACAGTGCTGAGCCCGAGCCGTACGACGGGCTGAGCGAGTCGATGCAGGTCTGCACGAACATCCACACGAGCGTCACGCCGCCGGCGAGCGGCAGCAGGAACCGCATGAAGAAGTTGCGCACGCTCGTGAACCAGCTGCGACGGAAGTACCAGACCGCGGCGAGGCCGGTCGCGCCGTAGTAGAAGCAGACCATCATGCCGAGTGCGGTGATCGTGTCCCAGAGCGCGTTCTCGCTGAGCAGGCGCATGACGACGTAGAACACGACCGACGCGGCGGCCGCGACAAACGTCGCGACGGCGGGCGACTTGAACCGCGGCGAGATGCGCGCGAACGACTTCGGCATCGCCTCGTAGTAGCCCATCGCGAGCATCGTGCGCGCGGGCGACACCATGGTCGACTGCAGCGACGCGAGCGACGACGTGAGGATCGCGATCGACATGAGCATCGCGAACGGCCCCATCACCTCGGGGGCGAGCACGGCGAAGATCGATTCCTGGTTCTCGGGGTTGCCGGCACCGAACCCCTCGCCACTGATGCCCGACCACATGAGGGTCGCGACGGTGACGAGCAGGTAGAGCGCGACGATCGTGATGATCGTGACGGTCGCGGCGCGGCCCGGCGTGCGCTTCGGGTCTTTCGTCTCCTCGTTCATCGTGATGACGGTGTCCCAGCCCCAGAACATGAAGATCGACAGCGAGACGCCGGCGATGACGACCGAGAGGTCGCCGACCTCGAACGGGTTGAACCAGCTCACGTCGACGGGCGTGTAGTCGTACGCGTCGCCGCTGACCGCCGAGGTGATCGCGGCGACCGAGTACCAGACGAGCGCGATGAGCTGGAAGATCACGAGGCCCCACTGCACGCGCTCGGTGGTCTCGACGCCGCGGTAGCCGATCCACGCCGCGAGCGCGACGAAGACGGTCGTGATGAGGATGTTGATGCCGAGGTTGTCGAAGGGCACGTCGGCAATCGCGGGGTCGCCGAAGATCTGGCTCAGCAGAATGAAGAAGAAGTCGGTCGCGACCGCCGCGAGGTTCGAGAGCACGAGGATCGTCGCCGAGACGAGGCCCCAGCCGGTCATCCACCCGACCCACGGCCCGAACGCGCGCGTCGCCCACGTGAATGAGGTACCCGAGTCGGGCAGCGCCATGTTGAGCTCGCGGTAGCCGAACAGCACGAGCAGCATCGGGATGAACCCGATGAGCAGAATCGCCGGGGTCTGCAGGCCCACCTCCGAGACCGTCGGGCCAAGCCCCGAGGTGAGCGTGTACGCCGGCGCGATCGTCGAGACGCCGATGACGGCGCCACCGATGACGCCGACCTTCCCGATCGTGAGGCCCTTCGCGCCGGGCCCCGAAATGGCGGTCGTAATTGGTCCCGCGACGTCGGCCTGCGGTCGTGTGCTCATGCGGTCCTCCGTTGGATCATCCCGCAATATTAATCGATTAAGTTTGGCGCACAACACATGCCCGCTCGCGGCCAAGACGGATACGCGCGGTCGCGCGCCGCTCGGCGCACGCCTACTTGCCGGCGTTGTCGCGCTTTGGGCCGCGGTATTCGCTCGGCAGCACGATGACCGGCACCTCGAGCGCCTCGAGGATGCGCCGGGCTCGCGACCCGAGAAACACGCTCAGCCCGCGGCCGAGCCGGCTCGAGCCGATGAGCGCGAGGTCGCCCGGGCGCCAGTCGATCTTCGCGAGGGCGTCTTCGAACCCGCGCCCCTCGGCGATCTGAATCGTCGCGCGCCCCGAGTCGAGCATCCCGACCGCGGTGTCTTCGAGGTGGCGCCCGCCAAAGCTGCGTGCCTCGTCGTAGATCTCGCGCACCTCGCGCGGCGCGACCTGGTCGACCTGCACGAGGGAGACGAGCCTGAGCGGCACGTCGCGCTCGACCGCGCGCTGCACGGCCCGGCCGATGACCACTTCGGAACCCGCGCGCGTGCCGTAGATGCCAGTGATGCGCTGCACGGGTGTTCCCGGGTCGGCGAAGCGCCGCACCGCGAGCCCAACGGGCACGGGCGAGGCGTGCAGCAGGGCGTTCGCGACCGGCCCGAGCGTGAACCTGTGCAGAATCGGGCCCGCGTGTGCACCGATCACGATCACCGAGGCATCGACCTCTTCGGCCGCCTCAATCAGCCCGCGGGCAGGGTTGTCGTCGAAGCGCACCTCAAAGCGGGCGTCGATCCCCTCGGGCACGCGGCGCAGCGCGTCATCGCGCCACTCGCGCAGCTGGGCCGAGTAGATGCGGTCGGTGGGGATGAACGTGCCGACACTCGCGGCACCGTACGCCGACGGCTCGGGCACGACCATCGTGATGATGACTTCTGAGCCCTTGTCGCGAGCAAGGAAGCTCGCGAGGGCGAGTGCGTCGTAGCCCGGCGCATCCGCGACATACCCCACGATGATGCGCTCGGGGGATGTCGATGCTGCCGGTGCCGTCATTGGCTGCCACTCCTCATTCTCACTGCGCGCTCCCGCACCCTCTCGAACGGCGCCGCCACGCGTAGCCATAATGCTACCCGCCGACCCCACTGACGAATGTCGATCATTTATTCTTTACCCTGAAGGCACCGACGAAGGAGGCCGACCATGGCTGGAAACCGACGCCCCGCGGGCCGACCGCGCACGCGTATCCTCGGCCGCGAGGTCATCACCGAGGCCGCGCGCAAGATTATTGCGACGAACGGCGTGCAGGCGTTCACAATGACGCAACTCGCCGCCCGCCTCAATGTGACCCCGTCGGCGGTGTACAACCATGCCGACTCGAAGCTCGAGATTTTGCGCTGGATCGAAGACTCGATCATGGGCGAGATCGACGTGACGCCCTTCGATGAGAAGCCGTGGCGCGAGGCGCTGAAGCTCTGGGCGCGCAGCTACCGCGACACGATGGCGAAGCACTCCGAGCTCATCACGGCGATCGCGACGACCGAGGTGCTCGAGTCGCCGCAGACGGTCGCAATGTACGAGCGCGTCACGCAGGCGCTCGTCGAGGCCGGCTGGCCGCTCGAGTCGATCGTGCCGCTCATCACGGCGCTCGAGTCGTTCATCTACGGCAACGCGATCAACGAGCACGCGCCCGAAGACGTCTACGCGGTCGGCGAGCTCGCGCGCTACGCGCCGACGTTCTCGAAGGCGGTTGAGGCGCAGCCCGAGCGCAGCCAGCACGCGATCAACGACGAGCTGTTCGACATCGGCTTCGAGGCGATCGTGACGTGGACCCAGGAGCACTTCGCGAAGGGAACCGGAGCGCAGAAGTAGAGCGCGAAGGGAACCGGAGCGCAATAACAGAGCGTCAGCCCAAACGAACGGCGGGGCCCGAGTCAGTGACTCGGGCCCCGCCGTTTCGTGGATACGCGCTACGCGTTCGCGCGGATCGCGGCGACCAGCACGTCGAGGCCGTCGCGGAGCGTCTTCTCCGGCATGACGAGCGGGGGCAGCAGGCGAATCACGTTGCCGTAGGTGCCGCAGGTGAGGAACAGCACGCCCTCGCCGAGCGCCTGCTTCACGATCTTGCCGACGACCTCGGGGTTCGGGGTCTTGTCGGCACCCGTGACGAACTCGATCGCGAGCATCGCGCCGCGGCCGCGCACCTCACCGACGATGTCGAGCTCGTCGACGAGCGGCTCGAGCACCGACTTCGCGACCTCTTCGATCTTCAGCGCGGCGTCGAGCAGGCCCTGCTCCTCGTACGCCTCGATCGTCGCGAGCGCCGACGCGTTCGCGACCGGGTTGCCCGAGTAGGTGCCGCCGATGCCACCGGGCTGGGGCGCATCCATGATCTCGGCGCGGCCGATGACTGCCGACAGCGGCATGCCGCCCGCGAGGCCCTTCGCCGAGGTGACGAGGTCGGGCTCGATGCCGCTCCATTCCGAGCAGAACCACTTGCCGGTGCGGGCCATGCCGGCCTGCACCTCGTCGGCAACGAACACGATGCCGTTGTCGTTCGCGAACTTCACGAGGCCCTCGAGGAACCCGTCGGCCGGCACGAGGAAGCCGCCCTCGCCGACGAGGGGCTCGATGACGATCGCGGCGACGTTGTGCGCGCCGACCTGCTTCTCGATCGCCGAGATGGTGCGGGCCGCGGCCGCTTCGCCCGAGAGCTCGTCGCGGTACGGGTAGCTGAGCGGCACGCGGTAGATCTCGTTCGCGAACGGGCCGAAGCCGTCCTTGTACGGGAGGTTCTTCGCGGTCATCGCCATCGTGAGGTTGGTACGGCCGTGGAACGCGTGGTCGAACACGACGATCGCGTTGCGGCCCGTGTACTTACGGGCGATCTTCACGGCGTTTTCGAGCGCCTCGGCACCCGAGTTGAACAGGGCGGCCTTCTTCTCGAACGAGCCGGGGGTGAGCTCGGTGAGGCGCTTGCAGAGCTCGACGTAGTTGCCGTAGGGCGCCGTGTTCACCTGCAGGTGGAGCGCGTTCGCCGCGGCGTCCTGCACGGCCTTGACGACCTTCGGGTTCGCGTTGCCGACGGTCGACACGCCAATGCCCGAGCCGAAGTCGATGAACTGGTTGCCGTCGACGTCGCGCAGCACGACACCGTCGGCGTCCTCGATGTAGCTCGGCAGGGCCGAGCCGATCGACGCGCTCACGTACTTCGTGCGCTCCTTCGCGAGCTCCTGCGACTTGGGGCCGGGGATCTCGGTGACAATCTTCCGCTGCTGTTCGAGACGGAACTCCATTGCTCTGCCTTCCTTTCACCGCCCTGCGTGGGCGCTCGATGACCGACGTGACTTGGTAAGGCGCACGCCTCACCACAGCGTTCAGCGTACGCCCGCAACGTGACGCACAGCATGTCGTCATGCACCACGCGAGGCCAGCTTGTTGTGCACTCGCACGGCCCGTAGGCTCGGGGCATGGTCACGACGATCGCCGAGCTCCTGCGCGCCCCCGAACTCGGGTTGCGGCTGCGCCTCGGCGACGAGGTGCCGCTGCGGCGCGAGCTCGACTGGGCCGTCGTCACCGAGCTCGTCGACCCCTCCCCCTCGCTCGCCGGTGGCGAGCTCGTGCTCACGACCGGCGTTCGGCTTCGCACGCCCGAGCAGTTCCGCAGCTTCGTCGGCGCGGTCGCCCAGGCCGGGTCGGCGGGCCTCGGGTTCGGCATCGGCATCAGCCACGACGAGATCCCCGAGGCCCTGCTCGACGCCGCCGCGAGCGCGGGGCTCCCCGTCGTCGAGGTGCCGTTCGAGGTGTCGTTCTCAGAGGTCACGCGCTACGTCGCGGCCCGCAACGAGAGCGAGCGGGTCGCGAAGCTCGAGACGCGCTATCGCCAGCGGCAGCGCCTCGTCGAGCTGCTGCTCGGCGACGGCGAACTCGAGGCGATGCTCGCGGCGCTCGGCAAAGACGCCGCGGCCCACTTCGCGGTGTCGCTCAACGGTGAGATCGTCGCCGGCACGCTCGAGGTCGACGACCCGGCCGTGACGGGGTGGGATGCGCTGCCGATCGCCCTCGCGAACTCGGGCCAGGCGACGCTCCACGCCTCGCATCCGCGCCGCGACGACCTCATCAACGCGGCCCGCTCCCTCGTCGGCCTCCACCTCTCGCAGGCGGCGAGGCGCATGCGCTCGGCGCGCGAGCAGGCGGGCCAGGTGCTCGGCGATCTCGGCTCGGGGCTGCTCGACGACGCGAGCACCGCGACGCGGCTCGAACAGGTCGGGCTTCGGCCGGGCCGGCGGTATCGGATGCTCGTGGCCGAGCAGCGCGCCGGCACGCGCGGCGACCTCGCGACCATGCGCATCCCGAACTCGCTGCAGGCGACCGCGACGGCGCTCGTCGAGGGGCAGCTCATCGTCGTGCTCGACGACGACGCGGGCGACCCGCACATCGCCGCCGAGGTGCTGCTCGCGACGACTCGCGCGGCAGGTATCTCGGCGCGCATCGGCATCGGCGGGGTGTACCCGGTTGGTGTGGCGCTGCGGTGGAGCTGGCACGAGGCCCGCGACGCGCTCGCGCACCTCGGCGACGACGAAGAAATCGGCCAGGCGACGCGCATCTCGCTCGCGTCGCTCGTGCTCGGGGCCGCGAACACGCCCGTCGAGCAGCTCGCCCGCGAGGTGCTCGCACCGCTCGAGCGCAGCGACGCCGAGCACGGTACCGCGCTCATCGACACCCTCGACGCGTGGATCGAGCACTCGGGTGCCGCGGCCGAGGTCGCCGAGGCGCTCGGCACCCACCGCAACACGGTGCGCTACCGCATCGAGCAGATCACGCGCCTCACTGGGCTCGACCCGCGCATCACCGACGACATCGTGCAGTTCGCGCTCGCGCGCACCGCGGCGCGGCTCCTCCCCCGCCGCCACGCCTGACGCGCGGCGACGAGGGCCAGCGACGAGAGCCGCAGCCTACGCGAGCTTGACGAGCCAGCCGTGCGTGTCGTTGACGTCGCCGTTCTGAATGCCCGTGAGCTCGGCACGGATGCGCATCGAGAGCGAGTCGAGGGTGACCGGCGGGTTCTCGATGGTGAAGTCGGTCGCCTTGAGCGTGCCGATCGGGGCGATCACGGCGGCGGTGCCGACGGCGAACGCCTCGGTGATCTCGCCGGCGGCGGCACCCTCGCGCCACTCGTCGAGGGTGATGCGGCGGCGCTCGACCTTGTGGCCGGCCTCAGCGACGAGCTCGAGGATCGCCTCGTTCGTGACGCTCGCGAGAATCGAGTCGGACTCGGGCGTCGCGACGGTGCCGTCCTTGAACGCGAGCACGATGTTCATGCCGCCGAGTTCCTCGAGGTACTTCTGCTCGGAGGCGTCGAGGAACAGCACCTGCTCGCAGCCGTTCTCATACGCCGTCTGCTGCGGCAGCAGGCTCGCGGCGTAGTTGCCGCCGCACTTCGCGGCACCCGTGCCGCCTCGGCCGGCGCGCGAGAGCTCGCGCTCGAGCCAGATGTCGACGGGCCGCGTCGGGTCGGCGAAGTACGAGCCGGCCGGCGAGGCGATGACGAAGTACGAGACCGTCTGGGCCGCGCGCACGCCGAGGAAGTCCTCGTTCGCGATCATGAACGGGCGCAGGTAGAGCGACTGCCCCTTGCCGTGCTCGGGCACCCAGCGCTCGTCGATCTGCACGAGCTGGCGCAGCGACTCGACGAAGAGTTCCTCGGGCAGCTCGGGCAGCGCGAGGCGGCGCGCCGAGGCGGCGAAGCGTGCCGCGTTGCGCTCGGGGCGGAACGTGTGCACCGAGCCGTCGGCGTGACGGTACGCCTTGAGGCCCTCGAAGATCTCCTGGGCGTAGTGGAAGACGGCGCTCGCCGGGTTCAGCGTGAGCGGCCCGTAGGGCACGACCCGCGCATCCTGCCAGCCGCCGGCTTTCGTCCAGTCGATGACGACCATGTGGTCGGTGAAGTGCTGGCCGAACCCGGGGTTCGCGAGCACCTCCTGCAGCTCGGCATCGGTTGCGGGGTTGGGATTACGGTCGATTCGAAACGACATTGGGTTCCTTGCAGTGAGCAGTTGAGTTAGTTCGCGAGCCGGGCGACGATCGCGTCGCCGATCTCACTCGTCGTGCGGGCGGCGCCGTCGCGGGCGGCGAGGTCGGCTTCGCAGGCGCCCTCGACGCGGTCGGCGGCCTCGACGAGGTCGAAGTGTCGCAGCAGCAGGGCAACCGACAGGATGGCCGCGGTCGGGTCGGCCTTGCCGGTGCCGGCGATATCGGGTGCCGAGCCGTGCACGGGTTCGAACATGCTCGGGAACTCGCCCCCGGGGTTGATGTTCCCCGAGGCTGCCAGGCCGATACCTCCGGTAACGGCGCCGGCGAGGTCGGTGATGATGTCACCGAAGAGGTTGTCGGTCACGATCACGTCGAAGCGCGACGGATCGGTCACGAAGAAAATAGTGGCCGCATCGATGTGCAGGTAGTCGACGGCGACGTCGGGGTACTCGCCCGCGACCTCGTTCACGATGCGGTTCCACAGCAGCCCGGCGTTCACGAGCACGTTCTTCTTGTGCACGAGCGTGAGCTTGCCGCGGCGGGTGCGGGCGAGGTCGAAGGCGTATCGCACGGTGCGCTCGACCCCGTGCGCGGTGTTCACCGAGGTCTCGGTCGCGATCTCGTGCGGGGTGCCGGTGCGCATGGCGCCGCCGTTGCCGGTGTAGAGACCCTCGGTGCCCTCGCGCACGACGACGAAGTCGATCTCGCCGGGTGCCGCGAGCGGGCTGCGCGCGCTCGGCCAGAGCTTCGAGGGGCGCAGGTTGATGTAGTGGTCGAAGGCGAACCGCAGCTTGAGCAGCAGGCCGCGCTCGAGAATGCCGCCCGCGAGCTTCGGGTCGGCCGGGTCGCCGCCGACGGCGCCGAGGAGCAGCGCGTCGTGGCGGGCGAGCGTGTCGAGCGAGGCGTCGTCGAGCACCTCGCCGGTTTCGAGGTAGTGGCCCGCGCCGAACGGATACTCGGTCTCGGCGAGCTCGACGTCGGCGGGCAGCGCCGCGCGCAGGACTTTGCGGGCCTCGGTGATCACCTCTGGGCCGATTCCGTCGCCCTCGATCACTCCGAGATCCAGCTTCTGCACCACGCTGCGCATCCTTTCGCCTGAACCGTGGCCACCCTGTGCCGTGGCCACGTATTCGCTAAGCCTACCGCGCAGCGCGGCGTCTCCAGGTGCCGCGATCGCGCCTACTCGGCAATACCGAACTGCTCGCGCAGCCGCTCCCGGCTCGCCTGCGTGCCCTCGAGCTGCAGCGCGAGCAGCTCGGCGTAAATTCCGCCCGAAGCGGCGAGCTCGGCCGGGGTGCCGACCTCGTCGATTCGGCCGTCGCGGAGCGTGATGATGCGGTCGACGTGCTGAATCGTCGAGAGGCGGTGCGCGATGATGAGGCTCGTGCGGTCGCCGGCCATGAGCTCGTCGAGCCCCGCCTGCACGGCCCGCTCGCTCTTCGTGTCGAGCGCGCTCGTCGCCTCGTCGAGAATGAGCACGGGCGCGTCCTTCAGCATCGCGCGCGCGACCGCGATGCGCTGCTTCTGACCGCCGGAGAGCTTGAGCCCGCGCTCGCCGATGACCGAGTCGAGCCCGTGCGCGAACCCCTCAATGAACTCCCACGCGTTCGCCCGCTTCGCGGCGTCGATCACCTCGGCCTCGCTCGCGTCGGGGCGGCCGTACGCGATGTTCTCGCGAATCGTGCCGCTGAACAGCGACGGCTCCTGGAACACGACGCCGACCTCGGCGCGCAGCGCCGGCATCTGCAGGTGCGCGATGTCGCGGCCAAACAGCTCGATGCGCCCCGACGTGACGGGGTAAAACCCGAGCAGCAGGCTCACGATCGTGCTCTTGCCGCCACCCGAACCGCTCACGAGCGCGATGCGCTCGCCGCGCTCGATCGCGAAGCTGATGCTGCGCAGCACGGGGGTCTCCTCGTCGTACGCGAACTCGACGTCGTCGAAGCGCACGGGCGCGGCGTCGGGCCGCGGTGCCGGGTGCTCGGCGTCGGCCCGCTCGGTTTCGCGCAGTTCGATGCCCTCGCGCTCGTCGGCGGGAAGCTCCATCACGCGGAAGTAGTCGCGCGAGCCCGCGATCGCGTGCTGCGCCGAGTCGATGATCCACGACATCATCGACACGGGCGCGCGGGCCATCGACACGAGCTGTATGAGCAGCACCATCTCGCCGATCGTGAACTGCCCCTGCGCGGTCTGCACGAACAGAATCAGGTAGATGCCGAAGAACACGACGTTGAGCGCGATGCGTCGCAGCGCATCCATGCCGTGCCAGAGCCGCGACTGCTGGCTCGTGAGGTCGACCGTCGCGCGAAACTCGCGGCGAAAGAGCTTCCACTCGCGGGCCTCCTGCGCGAAGGAGCGCACGGCCGGCAGCTGCCCGACGACCTCGCTGAAGCGGCCGCGGGCCGTGTCGACGTGCAGGTTCTTGTCGTGCTCGATGCGCTGCCAGCGCCGCGAGGTGAGCGCCGTGAGCCACATGTAGATGGGGAACAGCGCGAACAGCAGCAGCGCGATCGGCCACGAGTAGAACGCCGTGATGCCGAGCACCGCGACGGTCGTGACGAGCATCGAGAACATGTTGTTCGCGAACGACTGCACGAACTGCGTGACCTCGCTGATCGTGCGGTCGAGGCGCGACACGATCGTGCCGGTGAGCTCATTGTCGAAGTAGCGCTGCGGCAGCTGCAGCAGCTGGTTGTAGTACCGCGTCGAGAGCAGCGAGCGCATGCGGGCGCTCATGACGTCGCCGAAGTAGCCGCCCGACGAGTCGGCCGCCGTCACGACCAGTTCAACGGCGAGAAACGCGACCGCGAGCCAGAGCACCGTGCTGACGCCGGCCTCGAACGTGAGCTGCCCGCCGACGATCGCGACGATCTCGTCGGTCGCGCGGCCGATGATGAAGGGCGTGACGAGCGCGCCCGCCGCCGACAGCAGCGCGAGCGCGACGATCGCCGCGTAGTACGGCGTGAGTTCGCGGGTATACCGAAAGAGCTTCGCGAGAGCGTTCACTCCCCCGACCCTAGCCAGGCGCGACCGCGCGCACGCGTCAGTGCGCTGTTGGCGCAACGCAAACGTGCGCCGCCCGGAGTGGGCGGCGCACGTTCCCCGCGAGCGGGGTGGATGCGAGGGTGCGGCTTCGCGCTTAGCGCGCGGCCTGACCGTCGGTGTAGTCGGCGTCCTGCTGCGACCACGCGAAGAGCTTGCGCAGTTCCTGACCGGTCTTCTCGATCGGGTGCGACTGCTGCTCCTCGCGGAACTTCTTGAACTCGGGCGCGCCCGCGTCCTGATCCTCGATGAAGCGCTTCGCGAAGGCACCCGACTGGATGTCGGCGAGCACGGCCTTCATGTTCTCCTTGACGCTCGGGTCGACGACGCGCGGTCCCGAGACGTAGTCGCCGAACTCGGCGGTGTCGGAGACGCTCCAGCGCTGCTTCGTGATGCCGCCCTCCCAGATGAGGTCGACGATGAGCTTGAGCTCGTGCAGCACCTCGAAGTAGGCGATCTCGGGCTGGTAGCCAGCCTCGGTGAGCACCTCGAAGCCGTACTGGATGAGCTGCGACGTACCACCGCAGAGCACGGCCTGCTCGCCGAAGAGGTCAGACTCGGTCTCTTCGGTGAAGGTGGTCTTGATGCCGCCCGAGCGCAGGCCGCCGATTGCCTTCGCGTAGCTCCACGCGGTGTCCCACGCGGTGCCCGAGGCGTCGACCTCGACCGCCGCGATGACGGGAACGCCACGGCCGGCCTCGTACTCGCGACGCACGGTGTGGCCGGGGCCCTTCGGGGCGACCATGATCACGTCGACGCCCTCGGGCGCGGTGATGTAGCCGAAGCGAATGTTGAAGCCGTGCGCGAAGGCGATGGTCTTGCCCGGTGCGAGGTTCGGCTCAATGTCGTCGGCGTAGAGGCCGCGCTGGCTCTGGTCGGGAGCGAGGATCATGACGACGTCGGCCCACTTCGTGGCCTCGGCGTTCGAAAAGACTTGGAAGCCTGCTTCCTCGGCCTTCGTGCGCGACTTCGATCCCTCGCGGAGTGCGATTGCGACCTCGACGCCCGAGTCGCGCAGGTTCTGCGCGTGCGCGTGGCCCTGCGAGCCGTAGCCGACAATGGCAACCTTCTTGCCCTGGATGATCGACAGGTCTGCGTCGTTGTCGTAGATGATCTCAGCCATGTGTGATCGATTCTCCCTTGATATTTCGATGATGTTCGGTCGGTGAGCGGTGGCTAGCGGAGCACGCGCTCAGAAATGGACTTCGGGCCGCGGCCAACCGCGAGGAGGCCCGACTGCACGAGCTCGCGGATGCCGTACGGTTCCAGCATGCGCAACAGCGCCTGAACCTTGCCCGAGTCTCCCGTGGTTTCGATCACGAGCGAGTCGGGCGCGACGTCGACGACGCGCGCGCGGAACAGGTTGACGGCCTCGATCACTTCGGAACGCGTCTGCTTGTCGACGCGCACCTTCACGAGGATGTGCTCCCGCTCGACCGCGCTTGCCGGGTCGAGCTCGACGATCTTGATGACGTTGACCAGCTTGTTGAGCTGCTTCGTCACCTGTTCGAGCGGGAAATCTTCGACGTTCACCACGACGGTCATGCGCGAGAGGCCCTCGACCTCCGACGACCCCACGGCGAGCGAGTCAATGTTGAAGCCGCGGCGGGCGAACAGCCCCGCGACGCGGGTGAGCAGGCCCGGCTTGTCTTCGACGAGCAGCGAAAGAATGTGCTTCGACATCGCGGTTACTCTCCCTCGTAGGCCGGGCTCGCGTCGCGCGCGTAGCGAATGAAACTGTTGGAGACGCCCTGCGGCACCATCGGCCACACCATCGCGTCGGCCGACACGACGAAGTCGATGACGACCGGGCGGTCGTTCGTCTCGAGCGCAAGCTTGATCGCGTCGTCGATCTCGTCTTCGTTCTGCACCCGCACGCCGAGCGCGCCGTACGCCTCAGCAAGCTTCACGAAGTCGGGCACGCGCACGGTGTCGTGACCGGTGTTGAGGTCGGTGTGCGAGTAGCGACCGTCGTAGAAGAGGGTCTGCCACTGCCGCACCATGCCGAGCGACGAGTTGTTAATGACGGCGATCTTGATCGGAATGTTGTTGATGACGCAGGTCGCGATCTCCTGGTTCGTCATCTGGAAGCAACCGTCGCCGTCGATCGCCCACACGACGCGGTCGGGCTGAGCAACCTTCGCGCCCATCGCGGCCGGTACCGCGTAGCCCATCGTGCCGGCGCCGCCGGAGTTGAGGAAAGAGTTCGGGCGCTGCAGGCCGAGGAACTGCGCCGACCACATCTGGTGCTGCCCGACGCCCGTGGCGTAGACCGCCTCGGGGCCCGTGAGCTCGCTGATGCGCTCAATCACCTGCTGCGGGGCAAGCAGCCCGTCGGTCGACGGGGTGTAGCCGCGCGGGAACTCGTTGCGCAGGCCCTGCAGGTACTCGAGCCACTCGCTGATCTCAAGCTTGCCGTGGCCGCCGTCGCGAAGCGCCCGCGTCACGTCGGCGAGCACCTCCTTCGCGTCGCCCACGATCGGCACGTCGGCCGTGCGAATCTTCGAGATCTCCGCCGGGTCGATGTCGATGTGCACGACCTTCGAGTTCGGCGAGAACAGCTCGGCCTTGCCCGTCACGCGGTCGTCGAAGCGGGCGCCGACCGTGAACAGCAGGTCGGCCTCCTGCAGCGCGAGCACCGCGGGCACCGTTCCGTGCATGCCCGGCATGCCGAGCATCTGCGGGTGGCTGTCAGGGAACACGCCGCGCGCCATGAGCGTCGTCACGACGGGCGCACCCGTGAGCTCCGCGAGCTCGAGCAGTTCGGGGGCCGCGCCGGCGCGACCGACGCCGCCGCCCGCGTAGATCACGGGCTTGCGGGCCGCGAGCAGCGCGTCGCGCGCGGCGACGATCTGCTTGCCGTGCGCCTTCGTGATCGGGCGGTAGCCCGGCAGGTCGAGCTTCACCGGCCACTCGAAGTCGAACTCGCCCTGCTGCGCATCCTTCGTGATATCGACGAGCACGGGGCCGGGGCGACCGGTCGAGGCGAGGTGGTACGCACTCGCGATCGCCGCGGGCACGTCCTCAGGGCGCTTCACGAGGAACGAGTGCTTCGTGACCGGCATCGTGATGCCGACGATGTCGGCCTCCTGGAACGCGTCGGTGCCCATGAGCGTCGAGAACACCTGGCCGGTGATCGCAAGCATCGGCACCGAGTCCATGTAGGCGTCGGCGATGGCGGTGACGAGGTTCGTCGCGCCGGGGCCCGACGTCGCGATGCAGACGCCGACCTTGCCGCTCGCCGAGGCGTATCCTTCGGCCGCGTGGCCCGCGCCCTGTTCGTGGCGCACGAGGATGTGGTTGAGCGACTTCGCGTCGAGAATCGCGTCATAGGCCGGCAGGATCGCGCCGCCCGGCAGACCGAACACGTCGGTCACGCCGAGCAGCTCGAGCGTGCGCACCACGGCGGCGGCACCGGTAATCCGCTCGGGTGCAACTTGAGTTGTCATTTGAATGTGTGTCCCCATCGAGTCAAAGCGGGCAGTTTCCGGGCCGGCGCGTGCGGCAATGCACTAGCCCGTGACGGCGCCCTCCGAGGCGCTTTTCACGAGCTTGGCGAACTTCGCGAGCACACCGCGCGTGTAGCGCGGGGGCAGCGGTTCCCAACCTTCACGGCGGTTGGCAAGCTCGGTCTCGTCGACGAGTAGGTCCAAGGTACGAGCTGCGATATCGACCCGAATTCGATCGCCGTTGCGCACAAAGGCGATGGGTCCTGCATCTACAGCCTCTGGCGCAACGTGGCCGATACACAGGCCAGTTGTGCCGCCTGAGAATCGACCGTCAGTGAGCAATAGTACATCCTTGCCGAGGCCGGCTCCCTTGATCGCGCCCGTGATGGCGAGCATCTCGCGCATGCCGGGGCCGCCCTTCGGGCCCTCGTAGCGAATCACGACGACGTCGCCGTGCTCAATCTCGCCGCGGGTCAGCGCATCCATCGCCTCGCGCTCGCGCTCGAACACCTTCGCGGGGCCTTCGAACGCCTCGAGGTCGAAGCCGGCCGACTTCACGACCGCGCCCTCGGGGGCGAGCGTGCCGTGCAGGATCGAGATGCCGCCGCGCTCGTGGATCGGGTTGTCGAGCGTGTGGATAATCTCGCCGTCGAGGGGCTGCGGCTTCAGCTCCTCGAGGTTCTCGGCGACGGTCTTGCCCGTGCAGGTGAGGGCGTCGCCGTGGATCATGCCCGCGTCGAGCAGGGCCTTCATGACCACCGGGATGCCGCCGATGTTGTCGACGTCGTTCATGACGTACTTACCGAACGGCTTCATGTCGGCGAGGTGCGGCACCTTGTCGGCGATGCGGTTGAAGTCGTCGAGCTGCAGGTCGACGCCCGCCTCGCGAGCGATCGCGAGCAGGTGGAGCACAGCGTTCGTCGAACCACCCATGCACATGACGACGGCGATCGCGTTCTCGAACGCCTTCTTCGTGAGGATGTGCTCGGTCGTGATGCCGCGGCGCAGCATCTCGACGACGGCCTCGCCCGACTTGTGGGCGTAGTAGTCGCGACGGCGGTCGGCCGACGCGGGCGCGGCCGAGCCGGGGATCGACATGCCGAGGGCCTCGGCGACCGACGCCATCGTGTTCGCCGTGTAGAAGCCACCGCAGGCACCCTCGCCGGGGCAGATCGCCTCTTCGATGCGCTTGCGGTCTTCTTCGCTCATGAGCCCGGCCTTGCAGGCACCGACGGCCTCGAACGCGTCGATCACCGTGACGTTGTCCTTCACGGTACCGTCGCTGAGGCGCACGCGGCCCGGGTAGATCGAGCCGGCGTAGAGGAACACGCTCGCGAGGCGCAGGCGCGCGGCGGCCATGAGCATGCCGGGGAGCGACTTGTCACAGCCGGCGAGCAGCACCGAGCCGTCGAGGCGCTCGGCCTCCATGACGGTCTCGACCGAGTCGGCGATGACCTCGCGCGACACGAGCGAGAAGTGCATGCCCTCGTGGCCCATCGAGATGCCGTCAGACACCGAGACGGTGCCGAACTGCAGCGGGTAGCCGCCGCCGGCGTGCACGCCCTCCTTGCAGCCCTGCGCGAGCCGGTCGAGGCTCAGGTTGCACGGCGTGATCTCGTTCCACGAGCTCGCAATACCAATCTGCGGTTTCGCCCAGTCATCGTCGCCCATCCCGACAGCGCGAAGCATGCCGCGCGATGCGGTCGCCTCGATGCCATCGGTGATGACGCGGGATTTCGGCTTGATGTCGACGCCGTCGACGGGCGGTACAGCTTGGTCGGTCATGGTGAAAGTCTATCCCTCACCAGTCGCCCCGAGCGCCGCCCGGCTCCCGCCCGATTGCTCGGGACTGGTGGGGTTCGACAGCCCGAGCCGCTAAAGCTTGGGGGCGTTGGGGTTGCGCGTCTCGGGTTCGGATGCGTCGGCCGCGTCGTCGAGCAGCTCGACCTGCTCGCGGGCCGCCTCTTCCTCTTCGGCACGCTGGGCCCGCTTCACCTCGTCTTCGAGCTCGTCGATGCGCAGCTCGACGAACTCGTAGTGCCGCGAGCGGTAGCCGCCGCGCGCGAGCACCATACCGGCGGCCGGGGTCGTGAGGAACTGGAAGAGGATGATCGGCACGAGCAGCACGATCGTCCACGCGTCGGTCTGCTGCAGCGCGAGCCCGACGAGGATGAACAGGAGCCCGGCCGCCTGCGGCTTCGACTGCGCGTGCAGGCGCGAGAGCAGGTCGGGGAAACGCAGCAGCCCGAGGCCCGCCGAGAACGAGAGCACGGCGCCCGCGAGCACGAACAGGATCGTCGCGAGATCGAGCCAGGTGTTGCCACTCAGGCCGTTATCGTTCATTGCGCACCTCCCGAGCGACGGCGTCGTGGGCGCGCTGATGCCGCGAGACCTCTTCTTCGACGAGCGAGCCGTCGTCGCGGTGCCGCGTCACGTCGTCGGCGTCGGCGGGCTCGGCGTCATTCGGGGTCGAGTTCAGGGTGTTGCCAGCGCGGCCGCGCGACACGAACCGGGCGACGGCCATCGTGCCGATCGAGGCCGTCATTGCGAGCGTGAGCACGAGCGGCAGCGTCGTGAGGTGGCCACGCAGGGCCATGTCGGCCGAGAGCACACAGATGAGCACGGTCGCGAGGGTGTCCGAGCCGAC
Source organism: [Zimmermannella] faecalis ATCC 13722 (assembly GCF_000381765.1). GTDB lineage: Bacteria > Actinomycetota > Actinomycetes > Actinomycetales > Microbacteriaceae > Gulosibacter > Gulosibacter faecalis. Next base: position 75,862 of record NZ_KB907085.1, read on the forward strand.
CATGCGGTCGACGACCGAGGGGCCACGGATCACGCGGATGAGCGACATGATCGCGCCGGCGGCAAAGAGCAGCCCGATGACCCAGATGAGCACGGTGAACAGCAGTTGCATTAGAGCCCCGCCTCCCATTCGGCCTCGCGCGCCCGGCGCGCGGCCTCGCGGCGCTCCTCGTACCGGCGCTGTCGGCGCGACGCGAACAGCGGAGGCATACCGCGCTCGGCGCGGTCGTCGTTGATGAGCGCGATGTCTTCGTGGTTGCCGAGCGCGACGACCACCGCATCCTCGATCTTCTCGGCCGCGACGCGAGCCTTCGCGATTTTCTCGTCGGTGTCGGCGTCGAGCACGTGAAGGTAGAGAATGCCGCGCATGCGGTCGACCTCGACGACCGCGGAGCCCGGCACGAGCATGTTGATCTCGGCGGCGAGCGTGAGCAGCCAGTCGGAGTGCACGCGCATGCGCGAGGCGATGATCGACGCCTGCGGGGGCGCCTGCGGCCGTACCGCGAGCCACGCCATCTGGAAGGTCGAGCCGACGAGCCAGCCGAGCACCTTCGCGAGCAGCACGAACGAGTAGCCGAGGTGCATCCGGCCCGACAGCAGCACGGGCGGCAGCTCGAAGACGCGCACGACGATGAGCGAGAACACGATGCCCGTCACGACGCTGATGAGGTCGATGTGCCCCCAGAGCACCACCCAGATGACGACGAGGCCAATGAGCAGCGGCAACTGCGTGAGCAATTGCACGGCGGGGCGCTGCAAGCGCTCCGCACGCACTACGGGGTCGGCGGATCTCATGGCTTGATCCCCTCCGTTCCGCTCACGCCGTCGACGTACGCCGCCGGAATTGTGAGGTTCGCGGCCGCGGCGTCGGCGAACTCGTAGATCTGCCCGGCAAAGACCGTCATGCAAATTGTGACACCGACCATGACCGCGGTCGCGGTGTTCATGACGATCGAGTTCGCCTTGCTCTCGCTCACGACGTCGCCGCCCGGAATCTCCTCGAGCTTCGTCATGAGCTGCGAGTCGAACCCGGCCACCTCGTCTTGCGAGCGCCAGAAGCCGAGGTTCCACACGCGAATCAGCGCGTACAGCGTGAGGAGGCTCGTGAGCGCCCCGACGCCGATGCCCGTCCACACGAGCCACTGCGGCACCTCGAGCGCCGTGCCCTCGGCACCGGCGATGAACAGGCCGAGCTTGCCGATGAAGCCCGAGAACGGCGGAATGCCGCCGAGGTTGAGCATGGGCACGAAGAAGATGACCGCGACGAACGGCGAGCGCTGGAGCATGCCCGCGAGGTGCGTGAGCGTCGCGGTACCGGCGATGCGCTCGATTAGCCCCGTCACGAGGAACAGTGCGGTCTGCACGAGAATGTGGTGGGCGATGTAGTAAACGGTCGCGGCCCAACCCGCCTCGGTGCCGAGGGCGATACCGAAGATCATGTAGCCGATGTGGCTCACGAGCGTGAACGAGAGCATACGGCGAATGCCCGCCTGTGCGACGGCACCGAGAATACCGATCACCATCGTGAGCATCGCGACGACGATGAGCAGCACCGAGATGTCGTTCTGCGCGAACAGCAGCGACTCGCTGCGGAGGATCGCGTAGACGCCCACCTTGGTGAGCAGGCCGGCGAACACGGCCGTGACGGGCGCGGGCGCCGACGGATACGAGTCGGGCAGCCAGAACGAGAGCGGGAAGAGCGCGGCCTTGATGCCGAAGCCGACGAGCAGCAGCAGGTGGAGCGGCAGCTGCACCTCCTGCGGCAGCTCGGCCATGCGAATCGCGATCTCGGCGAAGTTGACGGTGCCGACGGCCGCGAAGATCGCGGCGATTGCGGCGAGGAAGATGAGCGACGAGACGAGCGAGACGACGATGTACGTGATGCCGGCGCGGATGCGCGAGGCGGTGCCGCCCAGCGTGATGAGCACAAAGCTCGCGACGAGGAGAATCTCGAAGCCGACGTAGAGGTTGAACAGGTCGCCCGCGATGAACGCGTTGTAGACGCCCGCCGCGAGCACGAGGTAGGTCGGGTAGAAGATCGAAACTGGCGTCTCGTCGTCACCGTCAGTCGCGCCCTGGCCGATCGAGAACGCCATAACCGCGATGAGCACGATGCTCGTGACGAGCACCATGAGCGCCGAGAGGCGGTCGACGACCAGCGAGATGCCGAACGGGGCCGCCCATCCGCCCACCTGAATCACGAGCGGCTGGTCGGCCGTGTGCACCGCGACGATGAGCGCGATCGAGATCGCGAGGGCGAGCACCATCGTGACGCTCGCGAGCAGAATCTGCAGCCGCTGCTTGCGCGCGGCGGTCAGCGTGATCGCGGCGCCGAGCAGCGGCACGAGCACGATCAATGGAACGAGCCAGCTCATGCGTCACCGCCCTCTCGTTGCTCGCGTGGCTTTTCTTGGTTCGCGCGTTCGTCGATCTCGTCTCGGGTCGGGGCACCCGCGACGGCGACCTCGGCATCGGAGCCGAACTCGGTGTCGCCCGAGTCCTCCTCGTCGAACACCTCGTCATCTTCTTCGGGATCGACTGTGCGCAGCTCGACGGCCTCGTCATCGTCGTCGACCTCGTCGCCGTGCGCGAGGCGCCACGACCGGTAGAGCAGCGCGAGCATGAACGCCGTCGTCGCGAACGTGATGACGATCGCGGTGAGGATGAACGCCTGTGGCAGCGGGTCAGAGAAGTCCTCGGGGTTCGCGCCGTCGCCCATGAGGGGCGCCGAGCCGTAGCGGCCCGAGACGAGGAAGATGAGCACGTTCGTCGCGTTGCCGATGAGCATGACCGCAAGGATCATGCGCGTGAAGCTGCGCTCGAGGAGCATGTAGACGCCGCAGGCGTACATGACGACCATGCCGACGAGCAGCACAACGTTGAGCGTCATGAGTCGCTCCTCTCGCTGCGCCGGCGCACGACGGGAATCGAGCCGGTCATGGGCTTCGGCGTCGGCACCGTGCCGCGCACCTCGGCGCCGTCGATGACGACCGCGCCGACGTTGCGTGCCCCGAGGTGTTCCTCTTCGGCCTGCACGTCGAGCTCCGACCCGAGCGAGCGGAGGATGTCGATGACGAGGCCGATGACGATGAGGTAAACGCCGATGTCGAAGATCGTCGACGTGACGAACACGATGTGCCCGATGCCCGAGACTTCGCTGTCGACCCAGAAGCTCGTGAGCGGCGGGTAGCCGAAGAAGATCGGCACGATCGCGGAGCCCGCGGCGAGCACCATACCGATGCCGAGCAGCCGACCCGCGTCGATGCGCACCGCCGCGTCGAGCTCCTCGCGACCGCCAGCGAGGTAGCGCGCCGAAAGGGCAAGGCCCGCGATCACGCCGCCCGCAAACCCACCGCCCGGGTCGTTGTGCCCGGCGAACAGCAGGTAGAGCGACGCGATGAACAGGGCGTGGAAGATGATGCGCACGACGACCTCGACGACGATCGAGCGGTGCTCGGGCGCGAGGGAGTTACCGGCGATGAGCCACGGGCGGTGGTCGTCGGAGCGGCGAAGCGGCGCCTTGCCCTCGACCGACTGCGCGCCCTTGACGAAGTTCGAGAAGAATCGGCGGCTGCGCTGCCGCACGTCGGGGCGGGCCGCCGCCTCGCGCTGCGAACCGCGGGCGCTGAGGTATACGAGGCTCGCGACACCGGTCGCCGCGGCGATGAGCACCGACAGCTCGCCCATGGTGTCCCAGCCGCGCAGGTCGACGAGCGTGACGTTGACGACGTTGTACCCGTGGCCGCCCTCGACCGCGAGCTCTGGGAAGCTGAGGCCGTCGGAGGGGGCGATGCGGAAGCCCATCGCGATTGCCGTGATCACGCCGATCGCGAGGGCGACCGAAATCGCGATCACCCAGCGCAGCCACGCGGGCAGGTTGTTCTCGATGTGGGCGTGCTTCGCGGGTAGGCGACGCAGCACGAGCACGAACACGATGAGAGACATCGTCTCGATGAGCGCCTGCGTCGTCGCGAGGTCGGGTGCCCCGTGGAGCGCGAACATCACGGCGATCGCGTAGCCGGTCGCGCTTACGAGAATGACGCCCTGGAATCGGCGCGTGCTCTGAGTGACGGCGATCGACGCCATGATGAGCACGACGACGATGCCGAGCTGCACCCACGAGAACGAGTAGTCGAGGTCGAGCTGCGAGTAGTCGATGAACGGGAGCGGCACGACGACCGCGGCGACCGTGACGATGAAGATGATCGCGAGGTAGAACGGCAGCGAACCGCGCTGGGTGCTTGAGGTGACCCGGGCGGCGACCGTGTCGAGTACACGCAGCGAGAGCCAGTAGCCTCGCGCCGCCTCGAAGAGATCGGGCACGAACGACTGCACCCGTTCGACCTTGCGGCGGGCCGCGAACAGCCCGAGGCCGGTCAGCAGCGTGATCGCCGAGATGCCGAGGGCGGGCTCGAGCCCGTGCCAGATCGCGAGGTGGTACGGATGCTCGGGGTCGAGCATCGGTGCGGTGTCGGCCGACTGCGCGATGAGGTGGTCGATCGGCGTCGCGAAGAACGGGATGACGATGGTCGTGACGACGAGCAGGATGGGCGCGATGAGGTCTTCTGCGTGCCGGCCGGCCTTCTCCCCCGGCTCGATGCCGGGCTTCGACGCGAATGCGCCCCAGAGGAAGCGGCAGGTGTACGCGACGGTGAGCATCGACCCGACCGCCGTGCCGATGAGTGCGACCCAGCTCCACGAGTCGCCGAGCGCGACGCCCGTGAGGAAGCTCGAGAACACCGCCTCTTTCGCCACGAAGCCCCACAGCGGCGGAATGCCAGCCATCGAGGCCGCCGCGATGATCGCCGTGACCGTGAGCACGGGCATCCGTCTGCCGAGCCCGCTGATCTTGCGGATGTCTCGCGTGCCGAGCTGGTGGTCGATGATGCCGACGATGAGGAACAGCGCCGCCTTGAACAGCGCGTGGCCGATCACCATCGCGATCGCCGCGAGCATCGCGTCGCGCCCACCGAAGCCGGCGATGGTCATCATGAAGCCGAGCTGTGACACCGTGCCGTAGGCGAGGATCAGCTTGAGGTCGAACTGGCGGAGCGAACGCCAACCGCCGACGAGCATCGTCCACACGCCGAGCACGATGAGCGTCTCGCGGAACCCGGGCACTTCGGCGAAGGCGGGCACGAGCCGGAGCACAAGGTAGACGCCCGCTTTCACCATCGAGGCGGCGTGCAGGTAGGCCGACACCGGGGTCGGTGCCGCCATGGCACCGGGGAGCCAGAAGTGGAACGGCAGCTGCGCCGACTTCGTGACCGCGCCGACGATGACGAGCACGAGCGCCGTGGTGAGGAAACCGTCGTGCGGAATGTCGGCGGTGAGGATCTCACTGAACAGCGCCGAGCCCGCCCCGACGTGGAGCATGACAATGCCGACGAGCATCGCGAGCCCGCCGAAGGTGGTCACGAGCAGTGCCTGCATCGCCGCACCGCGCGAGGGGCGTCGACCGGTGTAGTGACCAATCAGCAGGTACGAGAGGATGCTCGTGGCCTCCCAGAATACGAACATCAGGTAGATGTTGTCGGTCGTGACGAGGCCGAACATGACGCCCGCGAAGCCGAGCAGAACCCCGGCGAACCGACCGAGGCCGGGCTCGTCCTTCGTGAAGTAGCTCGCGCAGTAGAGCAGCACGAGCGCCCCGATCGCGGTGACGATCATCGCGAGCACCCAGCTGAGCGCGTCGATGCGGAAGTCGAGGTTCATCGACAGCGTGGGCAGCCACTCATACGAGACTCGCCAGGTCTCCCCCGCGAAGATCTGCGGGGCGAGGGAGGCGGTCCACACTGCGGCGGCCGCCGAGACCGCGGCGCCGATGTAAAAGAGGGAGGTACCGGGAAGTCGACGCAGGGCCGGCATCGCCAAGCTCGCAACTGCGAAGAGTGCGAGCAAGAAGGCCATCCGCGGTCTCCCTTCGCAATCTCACATACGTACTCATCTATTTTACCTGGGAATCCCTGGCAACCGCGACTTCACCAGCCTGTCACGCTGCGGGCGTACGCTGACGACGATGATCAAGATTGGTATGAGCACCTCGTGCACCTTTCCAAAGCCGACGTCGCAGGCGTTCAAGATTGCTGCGGCCGCTGGCTATGACGGCGTGGAGGTGATGGTGTCGACCGAGAACGACTCCCGCAACCCCCACGCGTTGCGCGCCTTCTCGGCGAGATACGGCCTGCCCGTACTGTCGATTCACGCACCCGTGCTGCTGTTCACGCAGTTCGTCTGGGGCACGAAGCCCGATGAGAAGCTCGAGCGCACGGTGGAGCTCGCGCACGAGATGGGCGCCCGCACCGTCGTGGTGCATCCGCCGTTCCGCTGGCAGGGTTCGTACGCGACCCGCTTCGAGGAGCAGGTGACGCGACTCGAGCGGGAATCGGGCATCGCCCTCGCGGTCGAGAACATGTTCCCGTGGAACGTCGCTGGCAGCCAGAAGGCATACCTGCCGGGCACGAACCCGATCGAGATGAACGTCGATTCGATAACGCTCGACTTTTCGCACGCCGCGCTCTCGGGCGAGAACTCCTACGACATGGCGATCGCCGCCGGCGACCGCCTGCGCCACCTGCACCTCTGCGACGGAGAGGCGCCCGACGGCAAGAAGCGATTGTTCGACGAGCACCGGATGCCCGGGCAGGGAGGCCAGCCCGTCGCGAAGACGCTGCGGCACCTCACCGACAGCGGATGGGACGGGCTCGTCATCGCCGAGGTGAATACCCGATCGGCGCGAAAGGATGAAGCGAAGCGGCTGCACATGCTGCGCGAGACGCTCGAGTTCGCGCGCACGCACACCGCGGTGCCGGCGCAACAACCGCAGCAGTAGTTTGCTTCTGCTTCGGGTAGGAAACAAAAAAAGAGAGGGTGTGAATCCGACCGAAGTCGAAATCACACCCTCTCGTTAAGTTAAGTTCGGCAGTGTCCTACTCTCCCACAAGGTCCCCCTTGCAGTACCATCGGCGCAAAGACGCTTAGCTTCCGGGTTCGGAATGTAACCGGGCGTTTCCATCTCGCTAAAACCACCGAAACACTTCTCAACACACAACCACCACACCCCCACACACAACCGCATGCGGGCACATGATGTCTTGATCGTATGTCAAGAACCACACAGGGACGCGAACATCTAGATTCGTTACTTATCGCACATTGGCAAAGAGATTATTGAAGTCATCGGCGTATTAGTACCGGTCAGCTCCACACCTTACAGCGCTTCCACATCCGGCCTATCAACCCAGTCATCTACTGGACACCTCTCCCCCAAAACGGGGATGGAAGTCTCATCTTGGAGCCGGCTTCCCGCTTAGATGCTTTCAGCGGTTATCCGTCCCGAACGTAGCCAATCAGCCGTGCCCTTGGCAGAACAACTGACACACCAGAGGTTCGTCCTTCTCGGTCCTCTCGTACTAAAGAAAGATCTCCTCAAACTTCCAACGCGCGCAGCGGATAGAGACCGAACTGTCTCACGACGTTCTGAACCCAGCTCGCGTACCGCTTTAATGGGCGAACAGCCCAACCCTTGGGACCTACTCCAGCCCCAGGATGCGACGAGCCGACATCGAGGTGCCAAACCATGCCGTCGATATGGACTCTTGGGCAAGATCAGCCTGTTATCCCCGAGGTACCTTTTATCCGTTGAGCGACAGCGCTTCCACAAGCCACTGCCGGATCACTAGTCCCGACTTTCGTCCCTGCTCCACCTGTCAGTGTCACAGTCAAGCTCCCTTGTGCACTTACACTCAAAATCTGATTACCAACCAGACTGAGGGAACCTTTGGGCGCCTCCGTTACTCTTTGGGAGGCAACCGCCCCAGTTAAACTACCCACCAGGCACTGTCCCTGAACCGGATCACGGTCCGAAGTTAGATAATCAGAATGACCAGAGTGGTATTTCAACAACGACTCCACCAACACTAGCGTGCCAGCTTCACAGTCTCCCACCTATCCTACACAAGCCACACCAATCACCAATACCAAGCTATAGTAAAGGTCACGGGGTCTTTTCGTCCTGCTGCGCGTAACGAGCATCTTTACTCGTACTGCAATTTCGCCGAGTTCGCGGTGGAGACAGCTGGGAAGTCGTTACGCCATTCGTGCAGGTCGGAACTTACCCGACAAGGAATTTCGCTACCTTAGGATGGTTATAGTTACCACCGCCGTTTACTGGGGCTTAAATTCTGTGCTTCGCCAAAGCTAACACTTCCTCTTAACCTTCCAGCACCGGGCAGGCGTCAGTCCGTATACATCGTCTTGCAACTTCGCACGGACCTGTGTTTTTGATAAACAGTCGCGTCCCACTAGTCTCTGCGGCCACCACACCCTTTCGGAGTAAATCCTAATAAGCGGATGGCCCCCCTTCTCCCGAAGTTACGGGGGCATTTTGCCGAGTTCCTTCACCACGATTCTCTCGAACTCCTTAGTATTCTCTACCTAACCACCTGTGTCGGTTTGGGGTACGGGCGACTCAGACCTCGCGTCGATGCTTTTCTTGGCAGCAGAGGATCACCAACTACGCCTTTACGGCTTCCGCATCAGCTCTCAGGCTACACGCATGGCGGATTTACCAACCACACACCCTACAACCTTGCCCGGATACAACCATTCACCCGGATTGGCTACCTTTCTGCGTCACACCTGTTACTACGCTACCCGCCCCAGCATCGGTTCGAACGCTCCACCACACTCCCACACCAAAGGCGCAGGAAGCAGCTTCAGGCTCTTAGCATCACTGGATTAGGTTTGGACGGTCTTTCGCCGGTACGGGAATATCAACCCGTTGTCCATCGACTACGCCTGTCGGCCTCGCCTTAGGTCCCGACTTACCCAGGGAAGATTAGCTTGACCCTGGAACCCTTGGTTATTCGGAGGACGGGTTTCTCACCCGTCTTTCGCTACTCATGCCTGCATTCTCACTCGTGTACCGTCCACGACCACGTTCCCGTGCCGCTTCACCCAGTACACGACGCTCTCCTACCCAGCCAACAAATATTGACTGCCACGATTTCGGTGGTGTGCTTGAGCCCCGTTACATTGTCGGCGCGGAATCACTTGACCAGTGAGCTATTACGCACTCTTTCAAGGATGGCTGCTTCTAAGCCAACCTCCTGGTTGTCACTGCAACTCCACATCCTTTTCCACTTAGCACACGCTTAGGGACCTTAATCGGTGGTCTGGGTTGTTTCCCTCTCGACAATGAAGCTTATCCCCCACTGTCTCACTGCTGCGCTCTCACTTACCGGCATTCGGAGTTTGGCTGACGTCAGTAACCCGGTAAGGCCCATTAGCCATCCAGTAGCTCTACCTCCAGCAAGAAACACGCAACGCTGCACCTAAATGCATTTCGGAGAGAACCAGCTATCACGAAGTTTGATTGGCCTTTCACCCCTAACCACAGCTCATCCCCCCAGTTTTCAACCTAGGTGGGTTCGGTCCTCCACGACGTCTTACCGACGCTTCAACCTGGCCATGGCTAGATCACTTCGCTTCGGGTCTAGAACATGCGACTCAACGCCCTCTTCAGACTCGCTTTCGCTACGGCTACCCCACACGGGTTAACCTCGCCACACATCACTAACTCGCAGGCTCATTCTTCAAAAGGCACGCCGTCACCCCGAAAGGCTCCGACGGATTGTAAGCGAACGGTTTCAGGCACTATTTCACTCCCCTCCCGGGGTTCTTTTCACCTTTCCCTCACGGTACTAGTCCGCTATCGGTCATCTGGAAGTATTTAGGCTTATCGGGTGGTCCCGACAGATTCACACAAAGTTTCACGGGCTCCGTGCTACTTGGGATACTCATCAACACCAACACACTGTTTCGGATACGGGACTCCCACCCACTCTGGTCAGGCATTCAAACCTGTTCTCCTACACTGCGCTAGACGCCTGCCGCGTGGTAGCACGACCAACAAGTCCCACAACCCCGACCATGCAACCCCTACCAGGTATCACACACAACCGGTTTAGCCTCATCCGCTTTCGCTCGCCACTACTCACGGAATCACGTTTGTTTTCTCTTCCTGCGGGTACTGAGATGTTTCACTTCCCCGCGTTCCCCCTCAACACCCTATACATTCAGGTGCGAGTAACCACATCAAGTGCGGCCAGGTTTCCCCATTCGGAAATCCTCGGATCAACGCCCGTTTATCGGCTCCCCGAGGCTTATCGCAGATTACTACGTCCTTCATCGGCTCCAGATGCCAAGGCATCCACCGTTCGCTCTTAGCAACTTCAAAATCACCAAGTACGATACATAAGAATCAAAATGAACTCGAAATCAGAAAACTAATTTCAAATAAAAATTATCCACCACCCCACACCACAACCACACCCCGAAAGACGCAGCCATGACACGAAGCGGCAAATAAAGATGCTCGCGTCCACTATGTAGTTCTCAACATACAATCAGCACCACCCGAACCCAGAAACCACAGTTCCTGACCCCGCAGTGGCCTGCAGGAAACCCACCCACCAGCAAAACCGCTAGCAGGCGTGACCGGTCCCCAAGGACCCAACAGCGTGCACCACAAACCAGCCACAACCCCAACCAGCTTCCAACCAACCCCCGAAAGAGCCGGCGTACTACTCGTTAGAACCACAACCAGTTCCAGCCATATGTTCCACCCTTGAGCACCAGCGCCACCCAAACGGTGACACCAGCAACCCCACCCAAGATCTTCTCGAGTGAAATATCGCTCCTTAGAAAGGAGGTGATCCAGCCGCACCTTCCGGTA
>NZ_KB907086.1 GCF_000381765.1 [Zimmermannella] faecalis ATCC 13722
GGTGCGTCGCCCGTTCGGGCGGCACGCCTGCTCGGGATTGGTATCCAAACCGCGGCCAGGTGGCGGCGGAAGTATGTCGGGATGACCGCTATCGAGTTGCGCGACTACGCCCCGTTCACGATCGAGCACGACGAGATCGGGCGGGGCTTGTCGTTCGAAGAACGCGTCGTGATCCAGGCCGGGATCCGGGACGGGCGCACTCAGTCCCGGATCGCGGCCGATATCGGCCGGGACCGGTCCGTGGTGGGTTACGGCAAGACCTGGCGAAACAGTTGTCGCTGGGCCGCACCCACCGCAAGTCGCGCTCGTCCACGGACCTGCGGGGACGAGCGGTGTACGCGGACGCGTTCAAGATCAGTGAACGCCCGCCCGAGGTCGAAGACCGTGCCGTGCCGGGACATTGGGAAGGCGATCTGATTGTCGGGCCAGGGAGCAAGTCCGCGATTGGCACGCTCGTGGAACGCACGACCCGGTTCGTGATCTTGCTACACCTGCCGAACGGGCACACCGCGGCTCAGGTCGCAACGCAAATGCTCCGGCAGATGCGGCATCTGCCGGAGCATTTACGTCGATCGATCACGTGGGACCGGGGAACCGAGTTAGCGGAGTACCAGCGGACCGAAACCGAGCTGGTCGAGGCCGTGTATTTCGCGGACCCGCACTCGCCCTGGCAGCGCGGATCGAACGAGAACACGAACCGGTTGTTACGGCATTGGTTCAAAAAGGGCAGCGACCTGTCCGGGTACACGCAGCAGGATCTGGACGTGGTCGCGCGCAAACTCAACACGCGACCCCGCCCGACCCTGGACTACGACACCCCAGCCAAACGCCTCAACCAGCTCCTTGTTGCATCCACCGGTTGACACCGCCAGCCTCAAAACAGCAAAAATCGACCACTCAACTGGGGTAGTTAGGGCTCGGGGACGTGGCCGTCAAGGGCGTCCTCGATGAGGGTGTGGCCGTACTCGTAGTCGGGCACGACGTCATCAACCTCGAACAGCGGCGGCGCGAGATCGAGGCGCACGTTGTCGTCGCGGCCGCGCGACTTCAGCGCGAGATCGGCCACGATGCCCACCTCGCCCTTCGGGAGATCAGTCGTCACTACCTCGTCGACCGCGTTGAGAATCGCGCTCGAGTGCTGCGCCATCGCGCCCGGCAGCTGCGCGATGATCGCATCCTGCAGCTCTCGCTGCCGCTCCATGCGCGCGTAGTCGGTCGTCTCGTAGCGGCTGCGCGCGTACCAGAGCGCCGTCTCGCCGTTCAGGGTCTGCAGGCCAGGTTCGATGTAGGCGGTCGGCGGCGTCCAGCCCGGCGAGCCGTCGTCGTTGATGCCCATCGCGATGCGTTCCTGCACGTCGATCTCGACGCCGCCCATCGCGTCGACGAGGTCGGCGAAGCCCTGCATGTTGATCATGACGTAGTAGTGAATGTCGAGGCCCGTAATCCATTCGACGGCGTCGCGGGTCGCCTCGATGCCGGGCTCCGACCCCTTGCTCTCGGCGTCGGGGTACATGTCGTAGTCGTACACGGTCACCTCGGTGTACACCGAGTTGAGGTAGCAAACGTCGACGTTGCAGGCCGAGTAGTCGTCGGGATACATGTCCTTCATCGGCCCGTCGACGAACCCGAAGTCGGTGAGCGTACGCGGCAGGCCGATCGTCGTGAGCCGACCCGAGACGACGTCGAAGCTCATGACGCTGATCGAGTCGGGCCGCACGCCCTCGCGGTCCTCCCCCTCGTCACCGCCGAGCAGCATGATGTTGATGCGGCCGTCGGTCGGCATCTTCAGGCCGCCGTTCGGTCCGCCGAACAGGTTCTCGACCGTGTTCCGCACGACCCCGAGCTGCGTCGCAACGAAGCCGCCGACAAACACCGGGGTCACGCACGACACGAGCGCGACGACGAGCACGAGTCCGCGCGCGAGCGCGTCAACCCGAATGAGCCGCGCCTGCCGCAGCGTCTCGACCATCGTCACGGCCATCCAAATGCCGTAGCCGAGGAAGAACCAGGCGGTGAGCCGCAGCCCCCACGAGGTCGTCAGCGGGAACAGCAGCAGGCTTCGCAGCAGAAACCACAGCGCCACGACCGCGATGATCGCGAACAGGCAGAACAGCCAGAGCCGCAGCCCCGCGCGACCGAACCGCCGGTTGCCGGCGAGCAGCGGCCCCGCGCCCGGCACGAGGAGGTTCGCGACGATGAGCCACCACGCGCGCCGAGTCATGAACTCCGGCGACGAAAGGTCGGGAGTGCGCAGCGGTCGGGCGGAAGTTCGTTGCATGTGGTGAGAAACCTAGGTCGCGGATGCGGTCAGTGGCGGCACGTGCGGACGCCCCGAGGGAATATACCCCCGGCCGCCCTGGAGTACGTGGACTGCCACCGCGCGCTGCCGGAGCGGGCGCCTACAGCTGCGCCTTGAGCGCGTCGTTCTTCTCAGCGACCATCGCGGTGAGTCCGTCGGCGTACGCCTGCAGCCGCGCCGCAACCTCGGGGTCGTGCGAGCCGATGATGCGGGCCGCGAGGATACCCGCGTTCTTCGCGCCGCCGATCGACACGGTCGCAACGGGGATGCCCGCGGGCATCTGCACGATCGAGAGCAGCGAGTCCATGCCGTCGAGGTACTTGAGCGGCACGGGCACGCCGACGACCGGCAGGGTCGTCATGGATGCGACCATGCCCGGCAGGTGCGCGGCCCCGCCGGCCCCCGCGACGATGACCTCAATGCCGCGGGCGGCCGCTCCGCGCGCGTAGTCGACCATCTTGTCGGGCGTGCGGTGCGCCGACACGACCTCGACCTCGGCGGCGACGCCGAGCTCGGTGAGAATGTCGCGGGCCTCGTGCATGACCCGCCAGTCGGAGTCTGACCCCATGATGATGCCCACGCGGGGCGCCTGGTCGCTCACTTTGCGGCCTCCTCGTCGTCGAATCCGGCGGCCGCGGCGCGGGCGGCGTAGGCGACCTCGTCGACATTCGCGCCGCTCACGGTCACGTGCCCCACCTTGCGGCCCGGGCGGGCCGACTTGCCGTACGTGTGCAGCTTTGCCTCGGGGTGCCGGCGCATCACCTCGGCGAAGCGGTCGGTGATCGCGCCTTCCTGCGGCCCGCCGAGGACGTTGATCATGACGGTCGCCGCGTCGCGCGCCTCCGCCGACCCGAGCGGCAGGTCGAGCACGGCCCGAAGGTGCTGCTCGAACTGGCTCGTGCGGGCGCCGTCCATCGTCCAGTGCCCCGAGTTGTGCGGGCGCATCGCGAGCTCGTTCACGAGTACGCGACCGTCGTTCGTCTCGAACAGTTCGACCGCGAGCACGCCGGTGACGTCGAGGCCTTCGGCGATGCGCTCGGCGATCTCGCGCGTCACGTCGCTTTCCCGGGCGCTCGCGCCGGGCGCCGGGGCGAGCACCTCCTTGCACACGCCGTTCTGCTGCACCGTCTCGACGAGGGGCCACGCGACGATCTCGCCCGACGGGCGGCGCGCGACGAGCTGCGCGAGCTCGCGGCGGAAGTCGACGAGTTCCTCGACGAGCAGCGCGTCGAAGTCGCCGAACCAGTCGTCGCCCTCGCTGCCGGCGCGCACGATCCGCACGCCGTGCCCGTCGTATCCGCCCCGCGGGGTCTTCAACACGGCGGCACCGCCGTGCTCGCCGATGAACGCGTCGAGCTCGGCCGCCGAGGTCACCTCGGCCCACTCGGGCACGGGCGAGCCGAGCTCGGTGAGCCGTTTGCGCATCTCGAGCTTGTCTTGCGCGAACCGCAGCGCGTGCGGGCCGGGATGCACGGCGACACCGTCGTCGACAAGGGCCTGGAGCACCTCCTGCGGCACGTGCTCGTGGTCGAAGGTAATGACGTCGACCCCGCGCGCGAACTCGCGCACCGTGTCGAGGTCGCGGTAGTCGCCCACCTGCGTCGCCGCGAGCCGGGCCGACGACCCCTCGGCCTCGGCGAGCACGCGAATCTCGAGCCCGAGTTCGACGGCCTGCGGCACCATCATTCGGGCGAGCTGCCCACCACCGATAACCCCGACGACTGGTACTGGCATGAATATCCTTCGGAAGTTGTAAGTCAAAGCCGCAGCTGTCGAGTTTGCAGCCTCGGCGGCGATACTGATGCTGGCGTAACCGCGGCTCGGCGACGACCGCATCCCGCCCATTCTCGCACCCGAACGCTGGCGCACCGAGCTTCGGCGCAGGCGCGCGTGCGAGAATCGTCGGCGGCGAAGCCGCCACACATTGCACCCGAGCCCACACGGAAGCGCATTGATGAGACAACAGCCGCAACGCGACGATGACCCGTCGTGGCGCGATTCACGGCACCCACACTCGGGCGCCATTGCGATCATCGCGGCCGAAGAAGCCGACGCGCGCACGCACCCCGATGCGCATCCACGCCGCGGCAGCCGCGACTGGTGGGGCCACCTCGTCACGCAGTTGTTCAAGTTCGGCCTCATCGGCGGGCTCGGCGTCATCGTCGATATGGGCGTGTTCAACCTGCTGCGCGCGACGGTGCTGTCGCCGAGCGAGGTCACGTGGGGCCCGATGGCGGCGAACATCATCGGCACGCTCGTCGCGATCGTCTTTAACTGGGCCGGTAACCGCTTCTGGACGTTCCGCAAGGAACGCCACATCACCTCGACGTCGCGCGAGGCGATCGAATTCTTCGCGGTGAGCATCGCGGGACTGCTCATCGGCCTCGTGCCGCTGTGGATCACCCACTACGGCATCGGCTGGACCAGCCCGCTCGCCGACAACATCTCGAAGCTCGTCGGTATCGGCCTCGGCTCGATCTTCCGCTTCGCGCTCTACCGCTGGTGGGTCTACTCGCCCCGCCGCGCCGTCGCGTAGCTTCGCACAACGACGAAACTGGGCGCCACGTTCCCGTGACGCCCAGCCATGACCGCGAGGTTCGCTACGACTTGACCTCGGCGAGCGAGCGAGCCGCACGGGCGAGCAGGTCGATGCCGGCCTTGAGGTCGGCCTCGTCGATGACGAGCGGCGGCAGGAACTTCAGCACCTGGTCGTCGGCGCCCGCGCACTCGATGATGAGGCCGTTCTTGAAGGCCTCCTTGCTCATGCGGCCGGCCCAGGCACGGTCGGTCTTCGACTCGATGCCAAAGACGAGGCCGCGGCCGCGCACCTCGAGCTCGAGCTTCGGGTGCTCGGCGACGATCGACTCGAGTCCCTCGCGCAGCGTCTCGCTCAGCTTCGCGATGTGCCGCTCGAGCTCGGTGTCGGCCCAGTAGGTCTCGATCGCGCGGCGGGCCGCGACGAACGCGAGGTTGAGGCCGCGGAATGTGCCCGAGTGCTGGCCCGGCTTCCAGACGTCGAGGTCAGAGCGAATGAGCAGCAGCGCCATCGGCAGGCCGTAGCCGCCGATCGACTTCGAGAGCGTGACGAGGTCGGGCACGATGCCCGCCTCTTCCCAGCTGAAGAACTTGCCGGTGCGACCGACGCCGACCTGAATGTCGTCGGCGATGAGCAGAATGCCGCGCTCCTTCGTGAGGGTGCGCAGGCGCTGCAGCCATTCGCTCGAGGCGACGTTGATGCCGCCCTCGCCCTGCACCGTCTCGACGATGACGGCGGCCGGGTGGTCGACGCCGCCCGAGGCGTCGTCGAGCATCTTCTCGAGCAGGTCGAGCGTGTCGAAGTCGGCGCCGAGGTAGCCGTCGTAGGGCATGCGGGTGACGTTGCCGAGGTCGACCCCGGCGCCCTTGCGGAAGTTCGCGCCCGCGGTCGCCGAGACGGCGCCGAGCGACACCCCGTGGAAGGCGTTCGTGAACGCGATGACGTTGCTGCGGCCCGTGGCGATGCGCGCGAGCTTCAGCGCGGCCTCGACGGTGTTCGCGCCGGTCGGGCCCGTGAACTGCACACGGTAGTCGAGCCCGCGGGGTTCGAGGATGTGCTGTTCGAAGGCCTCGAGGAACGCGCGCTTTGCGCTCGTCGCCATGTCGAGGCCGTGCACGATGCCGTCTTCGACGATGTAGTCGAGCAGCGCCTGCTTGAAGTTCTCGTTGTTGTGACCGTAGTTCAGGGTGCCTGCGCCGGCGAAGAAGTCGAGGTACTCGGTGCCGTCTTCGGCGGTGATGCGCGCGCCCTTGGCCGACGTGAACACGGCCGGAAACGCGCGGATGTATCCGCGGACTTCGGATTCGCGACGATCAAAGACATCCATGTTCATGCTGGCCTCCTCGGCACTTTGTTGGCCCGGTTGTGTGTCTCGTTCGACACTACCGCGCGGGGTTTCCCGTAAGCTCACGCAACGCCTGCGTGACGGTCACGGCGTTCGGCACATCCCGCAGTTCGAGCCGCAGGCCACTCACCGAGAGCAGCACGATCGTGCCCGAGCCGAAGATCGACTGCCACGCGTTGCGCCGCATCTCGACGCTCGCGACCTGGTGGTGCGGCAGGTCGTGCGTCGTGTTCGTCGTCTGCCCCTTGCGGGTCGTCGTGCGGTAGGTCGTGATGGTGTAGCGCGTGCGCAGCCAGGCGATCACCGGCACGAGCCCGAGCGCGACGAACGCGGCGCCGGCGAGGATGCCCCACCACAGCCACGCGCCCGGCTCGCGCACCTCGCGGAACGAGTAGCCGATGACCCCGGCGCACGCGATCATGACGAGGCTCGGGAGCACGACGCGAATCGCGTGCTTGCGGATGCGCGCGATCGTCACCTCGGCGACGGCACGGGGTGCGTGGTGCTGAGCCGCGTGCTGCTGAGATGCGTGCTGCTGAGATGCGTGCTGCGCCGACACGTGCTGCGGCGCCGCCGGCTGCGCGTGCTGCTGCGGCCGGTACGGCGGCGGCTGGTGCCCCGGGTGCCCCTCTGGTGGCGGCGCGAACGGGCTGCTCACGCGTCGCTCCCGTCGGCGGCGAGGCGCAGGTGCTGCACGTCGCCGACGCGAAGCGTGTGCGTCGCGCCCTGTTCGTCGGTGACGAGCAGCTCGCCCGTCGACGTGATGCCCGAGGCGGTGCCGACGAGGTCGGCGTCGTCGAGCCGCGAGACGCGCACGCGACGGCCGAGGGTCGACAGGTGTTCGCGCAGCTCGTCGGCGAGCCCCGAGGTCTCGGCGTCGCCGTCGTGGGCGATGAGCGCGTCGATGCGCGCCGCGAGCTCGGCGACGTAGGCGGCGGCGAGTTCTTCGGCCGGCACGCGAATGCCGAGGTCGGTGAGCGCGGTCGCGTTCGCGAGCGCGTCGGCGGCGGCATACGCCTCCGACGCCTGCGCTGCCGCGAACGCCGCCCCCGCGGCGGCCGGTGGTGCGACGATCGGGATCGGTGTCGTGAGAGCCTGCGGGTCGCGCAGGTTGATGCCGGTGCCGACGACGCAAGCGAACCGCTCGCCGCCCACGATGACGCCGAGAATCTCGCCGAGGATGCCCGCGGTCTTGCGCCCCTCGACGAGCACGTCGTTCGGCCACTTCAGTTCGATGCGCGCGGCCTGTTCCTCCCCCGCGAGGCGCGCGAGGGTCGCTCGGAGCGCGAGCCCCGCGGCGAGCGTGACCCAGCCGATCGACGTGCGCGCCGCATCCGCCTCAAACTCGAGGTACGTCGAGATCGCGAGCGACGCGCCGGGGGTGTCGATCCACTCGCGCTCGAGGCGGCCGCGCCCGGCAGTCTGGTTCGTCGTGGCGAGCGACGCGTACTGCTCGATCGGGACCTCGTCGGCGAATTGCCGTCGCACGGCGTCGTTCGTCGAGTCGACCTCGTCGAGCCAGTCAATGTGGGGTGCACTCGCAGCAGTCATAGTGTTCCTATCTTCGCGGATGCGCCCGAGATCTTCGCGGATGCCTCCGAGATCTTCGCGAACGGGCCCGGTCAACGTCGCCGATTGTGACAATCGTCAAGAGATTTCCGTCTTCACTACGAGGTTTCATCCACATCTTCGGGCGCGCGCACGTATAGGCTGGGCCGGATGAATGACATGCCCGCCGAGCGCGAGCCCGAGGTTGACCTCTCAACCGCCGGCCGCATCCGAGATCTGAAGACCCGCCACGCCGAGGCCGTCACCGAGCCCGAGGCGCGCGCCGCCGAGAAGCAGCACGCGAAGGGCAAGAACACCGCCCGCGAGCGCATTCTTGCCCTGCTCGACCCGGGCTCGTTTGTCGAGCTCGACGAGTACGTGCGCCACCGCACCACCGCGTTCGACATGCAGAAGAACCGCCCATACGGCGACTCGGTCGTCATCGGCACGGGCACGATCCACGGCCGCAACGTCGCGGTCTACTCGCAGAACTTCACGGTGTTCGGCGGCTCGCTCGGCGAGGTCGCCGGCCAGAAGATCGTGAAGATCATGGAGCACGCACTGAAGACCGGCGTGCCGATCATCGGCATTCTCGACTCGGGCGGGGCGCGCATTCAGGAGGGCGTCATCGCGCTCGGCAAGTACGGCGAGATCTTCCGCCTGAACACCCGCGCCTCGGGCGTGATTCCGCAGATCTCGATCGTCATGGGCCCCGCCGCCGGCGGTGCCGTGTACTCGCCCGCCCTCACCGACTTCGTGATCATGGTCGACAAGACCTCGCACATGTTCGTCACGGGCCCCGACGTCATCAAGACTGTCACGGGCGAAGACGTCGGCATGGAGGAGCTCGGCGGCGCCCTCGCGCACAACAAGGTGTCGGGCGTCGCGCACTACCTCGCGTCGGACGAAGAGGATGCGCTCGACTACGCGCGCAGCCTGCTCAGCTTCCTCCCCGACAACAACCTCGCCGAGCTGCCGACGTACGACGCGCAGGTCGACCTCGAGGTGACCGACGCCGACCGGCAGCTCAACAACCTCATCCCCGACTCGCCGAACCAGCCGTATGACGTGCTCAAGGTGATCGAGTCGGTCGTCGACGACGGCGAGTTCGTGCAGGTGCAGGAGCTCTACGCCCCGAACGTCGTCGTGGGCCTCGCCCGCATCGAGGGCTCCCCCATCGGCATCATCGCGAACCAACCGAACCAGATGGCCGGCACCCTGAACATCGCCGCGGGCGAGAAGGCGTCGCGCTTCCTGCGCATGTGCGACGCGTTCTCGATTCCGATCGTCACGCTCGTCGACGTGCCCGGCTACCTGCCCGGCACCGACGAGGAGTGGTCGGGCGTCATCCGCCGCGGCGCGAAGCTGCTCTACGCGTACGCCGAGGCGACCGTGCCGCTCGTCACTGTGATTCTGCGCAAGGCCTACGGCGGCGCGTACATCGTCATGGGCTCGAAGCAGCTCGGCGCCGACCTCAACTTCGCGTGGCCGACCGCCGAGATCGCCGTCATGGGCGGCCAGGGCGCCGTGAACATCCTCTACCGCCGCGACATCAAGGCGGCCGAGGCGGCCGGTGAAGACGCGGCGGCGCTCGGCAAGAAGCTCGCCGACGAGTACACCTACTCGGTCGCGTCGCCGTACCTCGCGGCCGAGCGCGGCGAGCTCGACTCGATCATCGAGCCGGCCTCGACTCGCGTGACGATCACGAAGGCGCTGCGCTCGCTCCGCTCGAAGCGGGCGTCGCTGCCGCCGAAGAAGCACGGGAACATTCCGCTCTAATGTCGAACTCACGCCAACCGAAGGTGAGCATCCCCGACATTCGGCTCACCGATTCGCTCACGCCGGGCGACGCGCGCCTGCTGCGCGGCAACCCGACGGCCGAGGAGCTCGCGGCGATCGCGGGCACCCTCGCGGTGATGTTCGACGAGGGCACGCAGGTCGACCGGCCGCGCGACCGCCGCGAGCGCCTCACGCCGTGGCAGCGCACGCAGCGCTCGACGCGCGGCGGCATCAACGCGCACCAGTTCCTCTTCGACCGCTACCGCTGAGTCGGCGCACGGCAGGCCAGAACAGCAGAACGGCCCGGGCTTCGGCTCGGGCCGTTCTGCTGTGTTCGGGTTGCGGCGCCCCGCGCCCTACGCGCGTACGAAGGTCGCGACGGCCTCGACGTGGTGCGTGTTCGGGAACAGGTCGAACGCCCGCACCCGCGCGAGTTCGTAGCCCCGTTCGCGCAGCAGGCCGGTGTCGCGGCCGAGCGCGACGGGGTCGCAGGCGACGTAGACGAGCTGGCTCGGCGCGAGCTCGGCGAGGGCGTCGATGACGGGCTCCTTCGCGCCGGCGCGCGGCGGGTCGAGCACGACGGTGCCGCGACGCACGGATTCGCGAGTCGCCTCGTCGGCGTCGCGCGCGAGCTGCTGCAGGTAGCGGTCGACGCGGGCCGTCACCGCGGTCGCGCCGCCCCACTCCGAGAGGTTTGCGCGGGCGTGCGCGGTCGCCGTCTCGGCCGACTCGACCGATTCGAGGCGCACCTCGCGCGCGCCCGTGTGCTCGGCGAGGGCCGCGCCGAGCAGGCCGACGCCGCCGTAGAGGTCGAGGTGCTGCGCCTCGGGGTCGAAGGCGTCAGCGTTGATCGCGTCGCGCACGGCGTCGAAGAGCGTGACGGCGGCGTAGCGGTGCACCTGCCAGAAGCCGTCTTCGCCGACCGCGAAGTCGTGGTCGTGCACGCGCTCGTAGAGGGTCTCGGGCTCGCGGGCGGGCTTGCCGTCGGGGCGGCGGCGCAGGCGCACGTCGGAGTCCGACGGCGCGACGAAGTCGATGCGCCCGGGCGAACGCGAGCCCTCGGCGATCTCGGCGAGCGCGCGCGTTTCGAGCTCGGGGAACGCGAGCGGCAGCGACGCGACGTCGACGATGCGGTGCGAGCGCGCGGCGTACGGCCCGACGCGGCGGTCGTCGCCGACGTGCAGCGTGAGGCGCGTGCGCCAGCCGGTGCCGCGCGACTCGTCGTCGCCGGGGAGCGCCGCGACCCGCAGTTCGTCGAGCAGCCCCGACTCCGCGTCAAGCCCGCCGAATCGCGCGAGCGAGTCGACGAGCACGCGGCGCTTCAGCTCGCGGCCGAACTCCGGCAGTGCGTGGCCGAACTCGGCCCCGCCTGCGCGGTCGTCGGGGTCGCGGTCGAGGGCGGCCTCAGCCCAGACGTGGTCGACGCGCTCGGGCGACGCCTCGAGCGTCGACACGGTTTCGGCGCGGGCGAAGCGCTTGCGCACCTCGCTGACGCGCGCAAGCACGCGCTCGCCGGGTAGCGCATCCGCGACGAACACGACGCGGCCCGACGGGTGGCGGGCCACGAAAATGCCGCCGTGGGCGACGTCGCCGATCTCGAGTTCGACGAGATCGCCTTCGGTCAGCTCGGGCGTGGATGCGGTGGGGTCAGTCACGCTCCCCAGCTTAGTTTGGCGGCGCCGCCGAGTCGCGCCCGACTCGGGATGCGGTCGGCAGGGCCCGAGCGCTGCAGGGTTTGGGGCCTGCACGCTTTTGGGGCTGCCTAGACTTGCCCCCATGTCGCTGATTCTCGCCTCGACCTCGCCCGCCCGCCTGCAGGTGCTTCGCGCCGCCGGAATCGAGCCGCTCGTTCGGCCGAGCGAGGTCGACGAGGATGCGGTGCTCGCGGCCGCGGGCGACCTCTCCCCCGCCGAGACGGTGCTCACGCTCGCCCGCGCGAAGGCTCTCGCGGTCGCCGACTCGGGCGAGGCGCTCGACGGCTTCGTGCTCGGCGGCGACTCGATGTTTGAGGTGAACGGCGAGCTGCAGGGCAAGCCGCACACGCCCGAGCGAGCGCGCGAGCGCTGGGAGGCGCAGCGCGGGCAGACCGGCACGCTCTGGTCGGGGCACTGGCTCGTCGACCGCCGCGCGGGCAGCGAAGGTGGCGACGGGGTCGGGCTCGTGAAGTCGGCGCGCGTGACGTTCGTCGACGACCTCGACGACGCCGAGATCGACGCCTACGTCGCGTCGGGCGAACCGCTCTGGGTGGCCGGGGCGTTCACGATCGACTCGCTCGGTGGCGCATTCATCGAGCGCATCGACGGCGACCCGTCGACCGTCATCGGCATCTCGCTGCCGGTGGTGCGGCGGCTCGTGCGCGAGCTCGGCGGGTCGTGGCCCGCCCTGTGGAATCGCCCCGGCGCCGCAAGCTGACAGCAGCACTGCCGCGCGTGCGACCATGGTCGGAGTCCGACGAACACTGGAGATCATCGTGACTCGACGCACCGGCCCGATCGCCCTCGCCCTCACGTCCCTGTTCCTGCTTACTGCCTGCTCCGGCGCCGCCGACCCCGACCCGGCGGCGAACGACCCAGGCGCGAGTGAGCCGCCGGGCGCATCCGTCGACGAGACCACGCAGGCGGAACCCACCGCGACGTCGGCGCCCGATTCGTCGCTGCCGCTGAGCTGCCCGGGCGTCATGGCGAGCGACGACGCGTTCGAGCTCTCGATGACCGGGTGGGGGCTCAAGGAGCAGGTCGCGGTCACCGGCGGCGAGTTCCAGCTCGACCCGACTGGCGCATCCGGCGCGACGACCCCGGTCGACCGCGGGCTCAGCTGCTCGATCTACGGCGCCGACTACGAGGTCGGCGTCACGTTCTCCTACTTCGAGACGTCGGAGCGCTTCGACGGGCTCATCGCCGACCTCGAGGCGAACGGCTACGCGCTCGTCGACACCGAAACCGATCGAGCCGACTTCTACCGGCTCGAGGAATCACCGGAGGTCGGGCACGGGTTCGACCAGTTCGCCGTCATCGGCTCCGGCTGGGCGGTCGTCGGCTGGTCCGCGCTCGACCACGACCTCACCCCGTCGCTCTTCACGGGGCAGTTCCACGACGTCGACCCGAACGACTACCTGGCGAGCGACCAGGGCACGCTCGGCTGCTCGATGTTCCTCGGCGAACAGCGCAGTGACGACCCGGCGACGCAGGTGCCAATTGCCGAGGCGCACCAGCTCAGCGTGCTTCGCGGCGGCGACCGCGCGCTCACGACGAATCGCGACCATGAGTCCGAGAACTTCGACGTGCTCTGCGACCAGATCGTGTGGCACGAGGCCGAGTCCGCGCCCGAATCCTCGGGAGACGCGATCGCCACGACGCCCGAGTGCGAGATCTTTCAGCGTGGCGAGCGCGACTTCATCGCCGACTGCGGCGACGCGGGATACGCGGAGGTCGCCGCGAGCGAACTCACGGCGACCCAGGTGCGCACCCCCGCGTTCCGAGGCTTCGACGAGTAGGCCCTACCAGCTCGGCGCTGCCGGGAGCTACCGACCGGATGCGCCCCAGCTGCGGGATTCGCCGGCCTCGCTGATGCGCTGCGGCACGCCCCACGGATTCGAGTCGCGCACGGGCTCGGGCAGCAGTGCTTCGGGCATCGACTGGTAGGTCACGGGCCGCAGGAACCGATCGATCGCGGCGGTGCCGACCGACGTCGACGAGTCGTTCGTCGTCGCGGGCCAGGGGCCGCCGTGCGTCATCGCGTGCGTCACCGCGACGCCGGTGGGCCAGCCCCCGTAGAGCACGCGCCCGGCGACGAGCGTGAGCGCGTCGGTGAGCGCCCGCAGTTCGTCGCTCGCCTCGTCGGCGCCGGTCTGCAGGGTCGCGGTGAGGGCGCCCGAGAAGAACTCCGGCACGAGGTCGACCGGGTTCGTGCCCTCCGGCACCTCGACGAGCACCGTGAACGGCCCGAACACCTCGGCGAGCACCGCGTCACGGTTCGCGCGCAGGTCGGCGAGCGACACCGCGACGATCGTCGGGGTCGTCCAGCCGTGGCCCTCGTCGTCGACGGTGGCCTCGCCCGCGACGATCGTGCGCACGCCGGGAGCCGCGAGCACCTCGTCGCGGCGCCCCGTGTATCCGCGCGTGATGCCCGGGTTGAGCAGGCGCTGCCGGCCGAGCTGCTCGTTCGAGGCCGCCACCTGCGCTGCGATGCGCTCGTCGAGGCCGTGCCCCTCGGGCACGAACACGAAGCCCGGCTTCGTGCAGAGCTGGCCGGCCGACCCGGCGACCGCGCCGACGAGGCCCGCGACGAGGTCGTCGGGGCGCTCGGCGATCGCGGCGCGCGTCACGAACACCGGGTTCGTCGACCCGAGCTCGCCATAGAAGCGGATGGGCTGCGGCCGCGCCGCTGCGAGGTCGGCGAGCAGGCGGCCGACGTGCTCCGACCCCGTGAACGACCCGGCCTGGATGCGCGGGTCTTGCAGCACGGCCGTGCCGTTCGCCTGCCCCGAGAAGGTCGCGAACACCCCGTCGGGCATGCCCGCGTCACGGAGCGCTGCGGCGACAAGCTCGCCCGTGCGCTCGCTGAGGCGCGGGTGGCCCGAGTGCGTCTTCAGCAGCACCGGGCAGCCGGCCGCGAGCGCCGAGGCAGTGTCGCCGCCGGCAACCGAGAATGCGAAGGGGAAGTTCGAGGCCGCGAACACGACGACGGGGCCGACCGCGCGGCGCATCATGCGCAGTTCGGGCCGCACGCCGATCGCGAAGTCGTCGTCGTGCCGGTCGATGCGCACGTCGAGGTACGCACCCTCGACCACGACGTCGGCGAAGAGCCGCAGTTGCACCGCGGTGCGGTTGAGCTCGCCCCGAAGCCGCGCCTCGGTGAGCCCGGTTTCGGCCCCGGCGAGCGCGACGAGCTCGTCGGCGTTCGCGTCGAGGGCGTCGGCGACCGCGACGAGCGCGCGGGCGCGCGCCTTCGGCTCGGTCGCCGCGAATGCCACCGAGGCGCGGTCGGCCGCCGCGACGATCGTCTCGATCTCGGGCGCGAGGGGCGCGATGTTCGGGCTGTTCGTGTACGGAGTGGTCATGTGACGTGGGCGCCTTCCTGGGCTGGTGCGGTTGCCGGGTACTTGTGGTTCGCGGGTACGGATGCGGTCGGGCGGCTCAGAACTGGAAGCCGGCCGGGAACGGGTCGGTCGGGTCGAGCAGGTACTGCCCGATGCCCGTCACCCACGCGCGGCCGGTGATCGTGGGAATGACCGCGTCGTACTCGCCCACCTTCGTCTGCCCGATGAGCCGGCCGGTGAACTTGCTGCCGATGAACGATTCGTTGATGAAGTCGGTATCGAGCGCGAGCTCGCCGCGGCTCCACAGCTCGGCCATGCGGGCCGACGTGCCCGTGCCGCAGGGTGAGCGGTCGAACCAGCCGGGGTAGATCGCCATCGCGTGCCGCGAGTGCTCGGCGGTTGACCCGGGCGCGATGAACTCGACGTGGTGCGCGTGGTCGAGCCCCTCGATCGTCGGGTGCTTCGGCGCGTCGGTCGCGTTGATCGCATCCATGATCTTGAGCCCCGCCTGCAGAATCTCCTGCTGGTTCGCGCGGTCGAACTCGATGCCGATCTCGTCGAGGTCGACCATCGCGTAGAAGTTGCCGCCGAACGCGAGCGAGTAGGTGATCTCGCCGAGGCCGGGCACTTCGACCTTCGCGTCGAGCCGGTCGGTGTAGCTCGGCACGTTCTCGATCGTCACCGAGGTCGCGTGACCGTCTTCGACGTTGACGCGGGCGATGACGAGCCCCGCGGGGGTGTCGAGCCGGATCGTCGTGACGGGTTCGACGACCTCGACCATGCCGGTCTCGACGAGCACGGTCGCCGTGCCGATCGTGCCGTGGCCGCACATCGGCAGCAGCCCCGAGACCTCGATGTAGAGCACGCCGAAGTCGCAGTCGTCGCGCGTCGGCGGCATGACGATCGAGCCGCTCATCGCGCCGTGGCCGCGCGGCTCGGTCATGAGCAGCGTGCGCAAGTGGTCGAGGTTTTCCTGAAAGTACCGGCGCTTGTCGTTCATCGTTTCGCCCGGAATCGGGGCGAACCCGCCCGTGACGACACGGGTCGGCATGCCCTCGGTGTGGGAGTCGACGGCAGAGAAGAGCAGTTTCGAACGCATCATGCCTCGCTTTCGGCGGCGACGCCGCTGGTGGGTTGGTGGTCTCTCGGGGTGGGTGTCGCGGATGCGCGGGGCTGGCACGCGCCGACGCTCGCGAGGTCGCCGAGCCGCACCGGCGTGACGACCGGGCGGCGGTCGGTGCTCGCGCCGTCGCCCTCGGGCGACCCCGTGAGGTCAGCGAGTAGCGCCTCGACGTTGCGGCCGCAGATGCGGCCCTGGCAGATGCCGAGGCCGGCACGGGTCGAAAGCTTCGTCGAGCGCAGGCCCGGGGCGCCCGTCGTGCGCACCGCATCCGTGAAGGTGCCGACCTTCGTTTCTTCGCAGCGGCACAGGAGCGTGTCGCGCTGCAGCCACGCAGTCCAGCCCCGACGGATGCCGTGCGCGGCCTCGAGCCGATCGGCGAAGTGCACGAACGTGTCGCGCGAGCGCACGGCCCGGCGCAGCGCCCGGTCGCCGGGCGCACCGCCCGCGGCGCAGTAGCCGGCGATCTCTCCCTCGGCGAGCGCCGAATCGCAGCCGCCGATCGAAGTGATCTCACCCGCGGCATAGACGCCCGGCACGCTCGTGCGCTGACGTGCATCCACTCGCACGAACCGCTCGGGGCTGATCTCGCAGCCCGCGGCGATCGCAAGCTCGATGCGCGGCGTGAAGCCGTGGCTCACGCAGACGGCGTCGGCCTCGACGTCGAACTCGGTGCCGGCGATCGGCGCCCACTTCGCGTCGACCTTCGCGAGGGTGACCCGCTCGACATGCGTCGTGCCGTGGGCCGCGACGACGACGTGGCCCGTGCGGTACGGCACGCGGTGGCGCACGTGCGCCGACACGTATTCGAGCAGTTCACCGCCCTTGTGCGCGGCCCCGAGCATGCGCCACGGCGCCTTCGCGACCCAGTGACGCAGGTTGCGCAGCCGATTCGCCTCGTAGACGCCGACCACACGGGCGCGGGCGGCGACGAGCGACGACATGACGGGAAGGAGGAAGGGGCCCGCGCCGGCGACGACGACGCGCTTGCCGACGGCAATGCGCTCGCTCTTCGCAAACGCCTGCGCCGCGCCCGCGGTGAAGACACCGGGGAGGGTCCAGCCGGGGAACGGCAGCGTGCGGTCGTGCGCGCCGGTCGCGAGCACGAGGGCGTCGGGTTCGAGGCGTGACGGTTCGCGGTCGACGCTATCGGGCGGGCCGGTGAGCACGTTGAGCGCGGGGCGACCGTCGGCGGTCGTCTCGAGCGACCACACCTGCGACTCGAGCCGCACGTCGCAGCGGGGATGCGCAAGCACGGCGTCGCGCAGCGACGCGTAGGTGTCCCAGTTGTGGTGGAGCTTCGCTTCTTTCGCGCCCGCGCGCTCCTCGGGCAGGTGCCGCCAGAACTGGCCGCCGAGCGCATCCGACGATTCGAGGAGCGTGACGCGGGCACCCGCCGCGAGCGCGGCCCGCACCGCGGCCATCCCGGCCGGCCCGCCGCCGACGACGACCACGTGGCGGCCGTCGGGCGTTGCTACTTGCGCGGTCATTCCTTCACCTCCGGCAGTTCGTCATGCTGCGGGTCGATCGCGTCGCCGTCGCACGCCCGGCGCTGGCAGGCGCGCACGTCGCGCTCGCCGTTCACCGTGACAATGCAGTCGAAGCAGACGCCGATGCCGCAGAAGAGGCCGCGCGGGCGGGCGTCGACCGACGTCGTGCGCCACGAGAGGATGTCGTTCGACATGAGCACCCCCGCGATCGTCTGCCCGGCCTCGCCCTCGAGCTCGGTACCGTCGAAGCGCACGCGGAGCGCCGCGGCGCGCTTGCGGCCGATCGGGTCGTCCTCGGCGCGAATCAGTCGTGCGGTCATGCGGCCACCTCGAGGTAGGGCTTCAGGGATGCGCGGCGCAGGTCGAACGGCTCGGGGTCGATGTCGCCGAGCGGGCTCGTGGCGGTGCCGCCGAGGATGCGCGCGGCGAGGAGTTCGGCCGTGACGATCGAGAGCCCGATGCCGGCGCCCTCGTGGCCGGAGGCGAAGAACAGCCCCTCGACCCTCGGGTCGTCACTCGCGATCGGGAGATGGTCGGGCATGTAGGGCCGGAATCCGCCGTAGGTGCGCATGATGCTCGCGTCGGCGAGGAACGGAAACACGCGCAGGGCCTTATTCGCCATCTCGGCGAGCACCTCGGCGCGCATCGCCTCGGCGAATCCCACCTGCTCGCGGCTCGAGCCGATAAGCACGGTACCGGCCTGCGACGACTCAATGACGGCGGCGGTCTGGAGCGCAGCGTCGGCCGACTGCGTCGCCCCGAAGTAGTCGCCGTCGTAGACCTTGTGAAAGACACGATGCGGCATGCGCGAGGTGACGAGCACGTTCCCGCGGCGCGGCGCGACCGGCACGGGTGCGCCGAGGCGGGTCGAGAGTTCGCCCGTCCACGGGCCAGCGGCGACGACGACGTGCTTTGCCTGGATCGTGCCGCGGGTCGTCGTCACGCCCGACACCGCACCGCGGCGGTCGCGCTCGAGCCCCGTGACCTCGTGCGAGTTGAACGAGACCGCCCCGTGCCGGCGGGCGACCGCGAGCAGCGCCTCGGTCGTGATCGTCGGCTGGATCTGCGAGTCCTGCGGGTAGTAGACGGCCGCGGTGATCTCGGGATTGAGCCACGGCTCGCGCTCGAGGGCCTCGTCGTGCGTGAGCACGCGGGCGTCGACCCGCGCGTCGCGCTGCGCCGCGGCGAACTCGATGAGCGGCTCGGCGCCGGCCTCGGTCGTCGTGACGACGATGCCGCCCTTCGGCTCGAACTCGACCGACGGCATGGCCGACCCGAGCTCCTCCTCGAGCGACCGCGCGAGCGTCGGCCACATCGCGAGCGAGTGCAGGGCGAGGTCGAGTTCGGGCCCGGCGCCCTTGTCAGAGACGAGCAGATTGCCCTCGCAGTGACTGCTCGTGCCGCTCGCCGGCAGCGAGCGTTCGATGACGGCAACCGTCGCGCCCCGCTGCGTGAACGCGTGGGCGCAGGCTGCGCCGACGATTCCCGCACCGATCACGGCGATATCGAATGCCATGACACCTCCCTGGGTCGACGCTGACGCGAACTCGAAAGTAATATGTCACACACTACGACCGCGCAAAATGTGGCGCAAGCCGACCGGAGCGGCGGGCGAATCGGCGGGAACTCGGCGCGCAGCCTCCGGCGACAATCGCCCCCGAAAACTACACCGGGGCCTACTCCTCGGCGCGACCGACCCAGATGCCGACCGTGTGGCCGACGTGTCGGCGCATGATCTCTTCGGCGAGGTCGGCGTCGTGCTGCAGCAGGGCCTCAATGAGCTCGTGATGCTCGGCAGCCGAGGCCGCAAGATGCCCCGATTCGGCCATCCGCTGCAGATTTCCGAGGCGCGCGCGGGCGCGCAGGTCGTTCACCATCTCGGTGAGCAGCGGGTTCCCGAGCATCGACGTGAGCCGCGCGTGGAAGTCGAGGTCACCCTCGAGGTAGAGCTTGAGGTCGCGCTCCTCGGCGCCCTGCTTGATGCGGTCGGCGAGCTCGCGCATCTCGTCGGCGCGCGCGGGGTCGAATTCGGGCGCGAGGCGGCGCATACTCGGCGGCTCCAGCAGCATCCGAATCTCGGCGACCGACTCGAGCTCCTGCTCCGACACCTCGGTGACCCGGAACCCCTTGTTTCGCACGGGCTCGACGAGGCCGCGCCGCGCGAGCTCCAGCAGCGCCTCCCGCACGGGCGTCGCCGAGACCTTGAACTCGACCGCGAGCGTCGGCACCGTGAGCAGCTGCCCCGGCTCAAGCTGACCACTCACGACCGCGGCAGACAGCGCCCGCTCGACCTGCGCCCGAAGGCTCGGCCGCTCCGCCACATCAGCGTTCAGTGAAAAGGTCACCCTCGCCCCCCCTTCTCCTCGGTCAACTCGCCAAATGGTACCGCGTGACATGTCGCCACCTTCCGAGCGCCCTCGGGGGAACTGCACGCGCGCCAGCTGATCGAGATTCATTTCCTTTGCCTCTGATTGGGCCTCGACAAACGGCCCGACGCTTGTAATATGTCACATATTAACGAACCGTGTCACTGATCGGCGGCCCATCCGCCACCCCTCCCTCCTGTACACACCACGACGACGTGAAGGACACTCATGGACGGACTCAACGGATTTTTCGACTCCCTCACCGGGGTACTGCAAACCATCGGCAATATCGGCTGGGAGTGGCTCGCCTACCTCGCCCTCGCGCTCGGCCTGCTGTTCACGATCGTGTTCAAGTTCACGCAGGTGCGCCGATTCCCCGAGATGATTCGGCTCATCTCGGGCCGCGGCAACGCCGAGAAAGACGCCGAGGGAATCTCGTCGTTCCAGGCACTCGCGATGACGCTCGCGAGCCGCGTCGGCGTCGGCGCGATCGCGGGTGTCGCCACCGCAATCGCCGCGGGTGGCCCCGGCGCGATCTTCTGGATGGCCGTGACCGGCCTCCTCGGGTCGGCGAGCTCGTACGCCGAGTCGACGCTCGCCCAGGTCTACAAGCGCCGCATTGACGGCGAGCACCGCGGCGGCATTCCGTATTACATCTACCACGGCCTCAAGCTCCGCTGGCTCGCGGTCGTGGCCGCGCTCGTCGCCTTCCTCGCCTATGGCTTCCTCGTGCCGGGCATCCAGTCGAACAACATCTCCTCGAGCGTCGAGTACGCGTTCGGCCTCGACCCGTGGATCACCGCGACCATCGTCACCGCGCTCCTCGGGCTCGTCATCATCGGCGGCACGAAGCGCATCGTGAACGTCGCGCAGCTCATCGTGCCGTTCATGGCCGTCGGCTACATCATCATCGCGCTCGTCGTGATCTTCTGGAACTTCGAGTCGATCCCCGAGACCATCGGCGTGATCTTCTCGAGCGCGTTCGGTGCGCACGAGGTCTTCGGCGGCATTCTCGGCTTCGCGATCACATGGGGTATCCGCCGCGCGATCTTCACCTCGGTCGCCGGCGTCGGCGAGGGCACGTACGGCGCCGCCGCGGCTCGCGTCAGCCACCCGGGCAAGCAGGGCCTCGTGCAGGCCTTCTCAATCTATGTCGACGTGCTGTTCGTGTGCATGGCGACCGGTCTGCTCATCGTCGCGACCGACTCCTACAACGTCATCACGCCCATAGGCGAGATGATCCACCAGGGCAGCATCCCCGCCGACCTCGTCACGGGCGGCGCGAACGCCCAGGCCGCGATCGACACCGTGTTCCCCGGCTTCGGCTCGACCTTCGTCGCCGTCGCGATCTTCCTGTTCGCGTTCACGAGCCAGGTGGCGTTCTACTACATCGCCTCGTCGAACCTCATCTTCCTCACGAAGGAGCGCGTGAACAACGCGGCCCTGTGGGTGCTGAAGATCGGCTCGCTCGTGATCTCGTTCGTCGGCGGCGTGATCTCGGCCGACATGATGTGGGCCGCCGGCGACATCGGCTACGTCGTGCTCGGCTTCATCAACATGGTGAGCATCCTCATGCTGCTGCCCGTCGTCATCAAGGTATTCAAGGACTACGAGCGGCAGAAGAAGGCGGGCAAAGACCCGGTCTTCCACCCCGAAGACCACGGCATCACCGGCGCCGACTTCTGGCTCGCGCCGAGCTCGACGACCCCGATCCCCGTCGAGGAGCGGCGCCACCTGGAGCGCGACCTCGACAACACCGACAACCGGTAATCCCCAATGACGAGGAAACACATGTCTGCACAATCACCCGAACCGCACACGCAGTCCCCACCGAAGGGCATCGGCAAGGTGATGTCCGCCTCCGCCATCGGCCACTTCGTCGAATGGTTCGACTTCGCGGTCTATGCCTACGCGGCGCCCGTCATCGCGTCCCTATTCTTCCCCGACTTCGACCCGGCCTCGGCGCTCCTGTCGACGTTCGCCGTCTACTCGGTCGGCTTCATCGCCCGTCCCGTTGGCGCGTTCCTCATCGGCGCCCTCGGCGACCGGTTCGGCCGCAAGCGCGTCCTCGCGGGAGTGATCCTGCTCATGGGCGTGAGCACGACACTCATCGGACTCCTGCCCACGTACGCCGCGATCGGCGTCCTGGCGCCCATCCTGCTCATCGTGCTGCGGATGCTCCAGGGTCTGTCGGCCGCGGGCGAGACGATCGGCTCAAACTCGTTCGTCGCCGAGCACTCCCCCATTGCGACCCGAGGCCGCAACGTCGGCTTCGTCTACACCGCCTCAAACCTCCCGCCCGTGCTCGCGGCGTTGCTCGTGCTCTGGCTCACCGCCGTGCTCGCGCCCGAGGTGTACCACGAGTGGGGCTGGCGCATCCCGTTCCTGCTCGGCGCTCCCCTCGCGGTCGTCGGCCTCTACATCCGCACGCGCGTCGACGAGTCACCCGCGTACGTCGAGATGCGCAAGTCGAAGCAGGTCGAGTCGGCCCCGATTCGCACCGTGTTCGCGACCCACTGGCGCTCGATGCTCGTCGTCTTCTCGATGTCGGCCGTCGCGAGCCTCGGCTACTACTCGCTGACGGGCTACTTCTACTCGTACATGACCGTGACGATCGGGCTCTCGCCGAACGACGCCCTCATCTCGAACAGCATCGCGCTGCTCATCACGTTCTTCATGGTGCCGGTGTCGGCGGCGATCTCTGACCGCATTGGCCGACGGAAGATGCTCCTCATCGCCATCGCGTTCAGCGCCATCGTGTCGCTGCCCGCCTACTTCCTCGTCGGCACGGGCACGCTCACCGCGGCGATCATCGCCCAGGGCCTGCTCGGGCTCGCGCTCGGGCTCGTGTTCGGCCCCGCCGGCCCGGCGTACGTCGAGATGTTCCCGGCCCGGGTGCGCTACACCGGCGCATCCATCAGCTACAACCTCGCGTTCACGATCTTCGGCGGCACCGCCCCACTGCTCGCGACGGCCCTCATCAACCTCACTGGGTCGAACGTGTCGCCCGCGTGGTACATCGTGGGCGTCTCGGTACTCGCGCTCGTCGTGCTGTTCGCGATGATGCCCGAGACGAAGGATCGCTCGATGCAACACCACGCCGAACCGCAGGACGTGGAAGAGGTCGGTGCTGAGAAGACCGACGCCGTCACCGGCGCCTAACGGCTCGACACAGCGAAGCGGCCGCCTGCGAGAAATCGCAGGCGGCCGCTTCGCTGTCTCTGTTGCTGCCGGCTACTTGGCGTCGCCGACGACCTGCCCGTAGACGATGCCCGCGAGCACGAGGTCCTCCCACGACATCCCGACGCCCGTGTAGAGCGCAGGATTGCCGGGCGCGCGCGTGAACTCGCCGCGCACCGCTTCGCGCAGGTTTGCGGGCTGCCGCTCCTGCCACTCCTCGAGCGAACGGGCCGGAATGATGTTGCCGCCCTCGCGGAACATGCCCGTGCGGCTCTCGAGTACGACGTCGGAGCGCAGCACGAGCTCGGCATCGACCTCTCGAGCGTCGAGCCCGTGCTGGCCGACCGAGGCAACGATCGCGCCCGGTCGCACCCAGCCACCCTCGAACAGCGGCGTCGTCGAGCTCGTAACCGTGACGATGATGTCGGCCGCGTGCACGGCGGCCTCGACCTCGCCGGTCGCGTCGGCGACCTCAATGCCGTCGGCGGCGAGCGTCTCGATGAGCGCCTGGATGCGCTCGGGGCGCCGACCGACCACGCGGAACCGAGCGTTCGGCCACGCCCAGCGCACGGCGCGGATGTGGTTGAGCCCCTGGATGCCCGCGCCGAACACGAGCACCTCGGGCGCCTCGGGCAGCTCGTCGCCGGCCGGTGCGGCCGCCGCGAGCGCGCGCAGGCCGGTCAGCGTGATCGCGGGCGTGCGCACCGCGGTGACCTCGATGCCATCCATGACGCACAACGGCGCCGACGTGTCGCTGTCAAACAGCAGGTACGTGCCCTGAATCTTCTCGAGCCCTCGCTCGGGGTTCTCGGGCGAGATCGTGAGCACCTTCACGCCCATAACCTCGGGTGCCTTCGCCGGCATGATCAGGAACTCGCCGTTCGGGGTCGGGGCGAACAGGCGGGGGCCATCGCCCTCGGGGTCGACCCCGGCGCGCAGCGCCGCCTCAATACCCTCGATCGCGGTGTGCCAGGGCAGTGCGGCACGCACGTCCTCGGCGGAAATGTACGGCAACGTGGCCAATGCAATTCTCCTTGTGGTGGGGATGCGGATTGGTCGCGGATACGCGGAAGCGGGGTGCGCCAACCCGTCCAGGTTGGCACACCCCGCAGCGCGATCGCGCAAGTCTTACTTGTAGCCCTTGGCCAGCACGGCCTCGGTGTCGGCGATGATCTTCGCGCGAACGTCGTCGGCGAGCGGCAGGCGCGGCGGA
Source organism: [Zimmermannella] faecalis ATCC 13722 (assembly GCF_000381765.1). Classification (GTDB taxonomy): domain Bacteria; phylum Actinomycetota; class Actinomycetes; order Actinomycetales; family Microbacteriaceae; genus Gulosibacter; species Gulosibacter faecalis. The sequence continues at coordinate 23,915 of NZ_KB907086.1, forward strand.
CGCGACGGGCCACCGTAGCGACCGACAACATCCATCGAGAGCTTGATCGACTCGACAAACTCGGTCTTCGTGTCCCAGCGCAGCAGCGGGTGCAGGTCGACGTACATCTCGCGGGCCTTCGCCCAGTCTTCGGCGCGGCCCGAGGTCGACAGGCGGTACAGCTCGACCGTGCTCTGCGGAATCGCGTTCGGGTAGCCGGCGACCCAGCCGACGGCGCCGGCGATACCGACCTCGAGCACCGAGTCGTCGGTGCCGATGAGGATGTCCATCTCGGGCGCGAGTTCCTTGATCTCGTACGAGCGGCGGGCGTCGCCGGTGAACTCCTTGATACCGACGATGAAGCCGGCCTCGTGGAGGCGGGCGACGAGCGCGGGCTTGAGGTCGACCTTCGTGTCTTGCGGGTTGTTGTACGCGACGACGGGGAGACCGGCCTTCGCGACCTCTTCGTAGTGCGCGAAGACCTGCTCGTCGTTAGCCTTGTACGTGTTCGGCGGCAGCTGCATGACGGCCTGGGCGCCGGCCTCGGCGGCCTGGTCGGCCCAGCGGCGGCTTTCGAGCGCGCCGTAGGCGCCGGTGCCGGCCATGACGACGAAGCCCTCGGGCGCCGCGTCAACGGCGACCTCGATGACCTTCGCCCGCTCCTCGGGGGTGAGGTTCTGGTACTCGCCGAGCGAGCCGTTCGGCGCGATGCCGTCGCAGCCGTTCTCTGCGAGGAAGTGCACGTGCTCCGCGAACTTGTCGTAGTTCACCGAGAGGTCATCGTTGAAGGGGAGGGCCGAGGCGACCAGGACGCCGTGCCACGGCTTCTTGTCGATTGCCATGTTGAGTTCCTTTCCGAGCGCCGTCGCAGGCGAGGGGCATCGCTGCTTAGTAATATATTACGGCTCTACTGGGTAATATATTACATGGGTTTCGCGGAAGCGCCAGTGGGGAATCTCGGCGCGGTGCCGACGGCGCCGCTCCCCCGGATTACCGGGCGGAAACGGCCGACGGGCCGCCCCGCCGAAGCGGTGCGGCCCGTCGTTCGAACCCGTCGTTCGAACCGGTTGAGCGCGGCCCGGGCTACTCGCCCGATCCCGAGCCCGAACCTTCGCCGGCGACCGGAATCGCGCCGGTCGCGGCGGCGGCGTGCTCGGCGCTGCCGTCGCCGAGGTCGGCGTCGAGGTCGGTCGCCGCGCCCGAGAACTGCGACTGGTAGAGGCGCCAGTACGCACCCTGCTGCGCGAGCAGCGAGTCGTGGTCGCCCTGTTCGACGATTGAGCCCTGCTCCATCACGAGGATGAGGTCGGCGTCGCGAATCGTCGAGAGGCGGTGGGCAATCACGAAGCTCGTGCGGCCCTCGCGCAGGGCGTTCATCGCGTGCTGCAGGAGCAGCTCGGTGCGGGTGTCGACCGAGCTCGTCGCCTCGTCGAGGATGAGCACGGCCGGGTTCGCCACGAACGCGCGGGCGATCGTGATGAGCTGCTTTTCACCGGCCGAGACGTTCGACGCGTCCTCGTCGAGCACGGTGTCGTACCCGTCGGGCAGCGACTGCACAAAGCGGTCGACGTAGGTCGCCCGCGCCGCCTCCTTGAGCTGCTCATCCGTCGCGTCGTTGTTGCCGTAGCGGATGTTCTCGAGGATCGTGCCCTGGAACAGCCACGGGTCCTGCAGCACCATGCCCGTGCGAGCGCGCACGTCGTGGCGGCGCAGGTCGCCCGTCGTCTGCCCGTCGAGCAGGATGCGCCCCGAGTCGACGTCGTAGAACCGCATGACGAGGTTCACGAGCGTCGTCTTCCCGGCGCCGGTGGGCCCGACGATGGCGACCGTCTGCCCCGGGTTCACGGTGAAGCTCAGGTCTTGGATCAGCGGGCGCCAGTCGGGCGACTCGTGGTCGCGCTCGTACGAGAAGGCAACGTGATCGAACTCGATGCGGCCGGGGCCGGGCTCGAGCTCGGGCGCGTTCGGGTCGTCGGGCGTCTCGTCGTCGGCGTCGAGCAGTTCGAAGACGCGCTCGGCCGACGCGGTCGCCGACTGGATGACCGGCGCCATCTGCCCGAGTTGCCCCATCTGCCCCGAGAACTGCTGCGAGTACTGCAGGAACGCCTGCACGTCACCGAGGCGCAGCGTGCCGCTCGCGATCTGCAGACCACCGACGACGGCGATGCCGACGGTCGAGATGGTGCCCGCGAACTGCATGAGCGGCATCATGAGGCCGCTGAGGAACTGCGCCTTGAACGAGGCCTCGAAGAGCTCGCCGTTCTCGTCGCGGAACTTCTCGCGCGACTCCTGCTCGCGGCCGAAGACGCGCACGAGCGCGTGGCCCGAGAACGACTCTTCGACGCGGGCGTTGAGCTTGCCGGTCGACTTCCACTGCCCCTGGAACGCCTTCTGCGACTTCGGGCCGATGATCGCGATGATCACGCCGGTGATCGGCAGGGTCACGAGCGCGATGAGCGCGAGAGTCCACGAGATCGAGAACATGACGATGAGCAGGCCGAGCACCATGAGCACGCTGTTGATGACGTAGATGAGCGACTGCTGCAGCGCGTTCGTGAGGTTGTCGACGTCGTTCGTGACGCGGCTCAGCATCTCGCCGCGCTTCGTGCGGTCGAAGTAGCTGAGCGGCAGGCTGTGGATCTTCTCTTCGACGCTGCGGCGCAGCCCGTGCATCGCCTTGATGACGATGCCGTTGAGCATGTAGCCGACCCAGTAGTCGAGCAGCGTCGCGACGAGGTAGATCGCGACGACCATGAGCAGGGTGCGCGAGAGCGCCTCGAAGTCGATGCCGGCGCCCGGCACGAGGTCCATCGCCCCGACCATCTCGGCGAAGTTCGTCTCGCCCGCGGCCTCGAGCTGCGCGACCATCTGTTCCTTCGTGACGCCGGCCGGCATCTGCGACGAGAACACGCCCTCGAAGATGAGGTTCGTCGCGTCACCGAGCAGTCGCGGGCCCCACAGGGTGAGCAGCACCCAGCAGACGCCGAGCACGGTCGCGAACGCGAACTTCAGCTTCCACGGGGCGAGGAGCCCGATGAGCAGCTTGAAGCTCGGGCCGAAGTTCTTCGCGGGGCGCGAGTCGGCGCCCATTCCGCTCCAGTCACCGCCGGAGGCCGCGGCGTTGGCGGCCTCTTCGTCAAACTCCAGGGTTTCGCGGATGTCCTGTGCGTTACTCATCGATTCGCCTCCGCGCCGAGCTGCGACTCGACAATCTCCTGGTACGTGGTGTTGCTCGCGAGCAGCGTTTCGTGGGTGCCGTCACCGACGATCGAGCCGCCGTCGAGCACGATGATGCGGTCGGCATCGGTGATGGTCGACACGCGCTGGGCGACGACGAGCTTCGTCGTCTCGGGCAGTTCCTGCCAGAGCGCCTCGCGCAGCCGCGCGTCGGTCGTGAGGTCGAGCGCCGAAAAAGAGTCATCGAACACGAGCAGCTTCGGCTTGCGAATCACCGCGCGGGCGATCGACAGGCGCTGGCGCTGCCCGCCCGACACGTTCGTGCCGCCCTGCGCGATCGGCGCGTCGAGCTCACCCGGCATTTCACCGACGAAGTCGTCGGCCTGCGCGACGCGCAGCGCCCACCACATGTCCTCGTCGGTCGCTCCCTCGAGCCCCACCTCGAGGTTCGAGCGCACGGTGCCCGAGAACAGGTACGGCCGCTGCGGCACGTACCCCATCGAGCCCCACAGCAGCTCCGCGTCCGATTCCCGCACCGGCACGCCGCCGACGCGAACCTCGCCCGAGGTCGCGTCGAACAGCCGCGGCACGAGGTTCGCGAGCGTCGATTTGCCGGCGCCCGTCGAGCCGATAACCGCAACGGTCTGGCCTGGCTCGGCGGTGAACGTGATGTCGTTGAGAACGGGCTTGTCGGCGCCCGGATACGCGAACGTCACGTGGTCGAACTCGACGCGGCCCGGCGTCGGCTGCTGCTTCACGCCGTCGGCGGGGAAGGTGAGGGTCGAGTCGGTCGCGAGCACCTCGCCGATGCGGGTGGCACAGACCGAGGCGCGCGGGATCATCGTCGTCATGAAGCTCACCATGATGACGCCCATGAGGATCTGCATCGTGTACGAGATGTAGGCGATGAGCGAGCCGATCTCGACCGTGCCCTGCTCGACGAGGTGCGCGCCGAACCAGACGACGGCGGCCGAGGTGAGCTGCATGATGAGCATCGCGACCGGGAACACGATGACGAAGAGGTTGCCGACGCGGCGGCCGACGTCGGCGAGGGTGTCGTTCGCCTTCGCGAACCGGTCGCGCTCGATGTCTTCGCGCACGAAGGCCCGCACGACACGGATGCCCGAGAGCTGCTCGCGAAGAATACGGTTGATGCCGTCGAGGCGGTCTTGCCACTGGCCAAACAGCGGGATCATGCGGCCGACGATGACGCCCATGAGCACGAGCAGCACGGGCACCGCGACGCCGATGACCCACGAAAGCTCGATCGCCTGGCGCATCGCCATGACGATGCCACCGATCGCGAGCATCGGCGCCGACACCATGACGAGCGCGCCCATGAATACGAGCATCTGCACCTGCTGCACGTCGTTCGTGCTGCGGGTGATGAGCGAGCCGGCCCCGAAGTCCGAGACTTCCTTCTCAGAGAAGCTCGCGACCCGGTCGAAGACGTCGCGGCGCAGGTCGCGGCCGACCGACATCGCGGCGCGGGCCGAGCAGTACGTGGCGATGAGGATGCACACGAGCTGCCCGATCGCGACGAGCAGCATGACGCCGCCCGTGCGCCAGATATAGGGGACGTCACCGGTGGCGACGCCGTTGTTGATGATGTCGGCGTTGAGCGTCGGAATCGCGAGCATCGCGAATGCCTGCAGCAGCTGGAACACCAGCACACCGAGAACGAGCGGCAAGTGCGGGCGAAGGTATTTGCCGAGCAACTTGAGCAACATGAATTACCGCCTTGTGGGCTGTGCCATCGTGAAGGGAGAAATGTCGCCGGGCACAATCCTTGTGCGTAACCCGGCGTAGAAAAACGGGTTCTATCCTTGCAGACTCGGGCGATCTTCGGGTATGGGATTCACTGAGGGCGCACTAACTTTGCGCCGCCGCGAGCTCCGTGTCGAACCGGTCGTTGAGGTCGTACGCGACGGCGCCGTCGAGGTGCTCACGAATCAGGTCGGCGTGACCCGCGTGGCGCGCCGCCTCCTCGATGAGGTGCAGCACCGCCCACCGGTTGTTCCAGCGCTTCGCCGACGCGAACCACGGGGCCTCGGGCACGGGCATCTCGGTGTCGAGATCGATGCCCTCGATGAGCCGCTCGGCCCGCTCGGCGGTCGCGACGAGCTCGGCGGCGAGCGCCTCGGCCGTGTCGTCGGCGCGAATCGCGTCGGGCGTGATGAGCCCGAGCGCGAGGTTCTCCTCGTCGGAGATCTCTGGCATGACGGGGCACTCGGGTGCGGCCTCGAGCCCGAGAAGGATGTTGTCGAACATCTTCAGGCAGTGCCGTGCGAGCGCGCCGAGCGACATCGCGCTCGCCGAGGGGGTCGCGCGCAGCTGGTCGTCGGTGAGCCCGCCGAGCGTCGTCGCGACCTGCAGGATGTTGTGCGCGGCAAAGGCCGCGAGGCCGTCGTTCTCGGTCGTGATGTCTCGGGTGATGAATGGCATGGTCGCGTTCCCTTCATGGTGATGGAACGAACGTATCCACGTTTGCGGACACATCTTGTCCGCAAAGTGCGGGAGACTTGCCGCATGCCCGATGTCACCGCCCGCACCCTGCGACTGCTCGATCTACTGCAGTCGCGCACGGTGTGGTCGGGTGCCGATCTCGCGGCCGAACTCGAGGTGACCGAGCGCTCCGTGCGGCGCGACATCGATCGCCTGCGCGAGCTCGGGTATCCTGTGCTCTCGAGCGCCGGCCACGGCGGCGGCTACCAGCTCGGCCCCGGCCGCAAGCTCCCGCCGCTGCTGCTCGACGCGCACGAGGGCGTCGCCGTCGCCGTCTCGCTGCAACTCGCGGCGCAGGCCGGTATCGACGGCCTCGGCGAAGACGCCGTGCGCGCCCTCACGAAGCTCGACCAGGTGCTGCCGCCGAGGCTCCGCAGCGAGGTCGCGGCACTCTCCGAATCGATCGACGTGAGCCCCACCCGCGCGTATCCCGTCGACGCCGACGTGCTCCGGTCGCTCGCCCGAGCCGTGCGCGACGGGCTGCGCGTCGAGTTCGGCTACACGACGCACGAGGGCCGCGGCGGGATACGCCGGGTCGAGCCGTATCGCGTGCTCGCGGTCGAGCGGCGCTGGTATCTCCACGCGTTCGACCTCGATCGCGACGACTGGCGCACGTTCCGCCTCGACCGCATCACGGAGGTCACCCCGTCGACCCTCCGCTTCACGCCCCGCGAGGCGCCCGATTCACTCGAGGCCGCGCGGCGGGCGCGTGGCTACTCGCCGGGGCCCGAGGTGCGCATCCGGTTCGCCGCCGAGCCCGAGCGCCTGCGCGAGTGGGTGCCGCCCGGCAACGGCACGATCGAGCCCGACGGCGACGGCGCCTGCGTGCTCGTCACCCGCGGCGATCTCGGCTGGATCGCGGCGCTCACCGCGCTCGCGCCGTTCGACGCGACGCCGCTCGCGCCGCCCGAGCTTGCCGACGCGATGCGCGACCTCGCGAGCCGGCTCACTGCCGCGGCCGACCGTGGCGACGACGCCGAGCCCGGGCGTTCGTGATTTCCGCAACGGTTTCGGGCGAAACACTGTCGGGAAGTTCCAACGAAGCGGGCCCAATTGCTCATAGGGTAGGGAACTATGCCTCGTATTGAGAAACTTCTCGTCGCCAATCGCGGCGAAATCGCCGTTCGCATCATCCGCGCGGCGGCCGACGCCGGTATCCCCTCGGTTGCGGTGTATGCCGACCAGGATCGCGACGCTCCCCACGCCCGACTCGCCGACGAGGCCTACGCGCTGCGCGGCGCCACGAGCGCCGACACCTACCTCGTCATCGAGAAGCTGCTGTCGGTCGCGCGCCGCTCGGGCGCGAACGCCGTGCACCCGGGGTACGGATTCCTCTCGGAGAACCCCGACTTCGCGCGCGCCGTCATCGACGCGGGCCTCATCTGGATCGGCCCGTCGCCCGAGGCAATTGAGGCGCTCGGCGACAAGGTGACGGCCCGCCACGTGGCCGAGTCGGTCGGTGCGCCGCTCGCGCCGGGCACGCTCGAGCCCGTCTCGGGTGCCGACGAGGTCATCGCCTTCGCCCGCGAGGTCGGGCTGCCCGTCGCGATCAAGGCCGCGTACGGCGGCGGCGGCCGCGGCCTGAAGATCGTGCGCGACGAGGCCGAGATCACCGACGCCTTCGACTCCGCCACGCGCGAGGCGGTCGCGGCGTTCGGCCGCGGCGAGTGCTTCGTCGAAAAGTTCCTCGACCGCCCGCGCCACGTCGAGACGCAGTGCCTCGCGGATGCGCACGGCAACGTCGTCGTCGTGTCGACCCGCGACTGCTCGCTGCAGCGCCGCAACCAGAAGCTCGTCGAGGAGGCCCCCGCGCCGTTCCTCACCGATGCGCAGCGCGAGCAGATGTACTCGGCGTCGAAGGCGATCCTGAAGCACGTCGGTTACCAGGGCGCCGGCACCTGCGAGTTCCTGCTCGCGAACGACGGCACCGTCGCGTTCCTCGAGGTGAACACCCGCCTGCAGGTCGAGCACCCCGTGTCCGAGGAGGTCACAGGCATCGACCTCGTGCGCGAGCAGTTCCGCATCGCCGAGGGCGAGGAGCTCGGCTACGACGACCCGGCCTCGACGGCCCACTCGTTCGAGTTCCGCATCAATGGCGAAGACCCGGGTCGCGGCTTCCTCCCCGCGCCCGGCAAGATCACCACGTACGAGGCGCCCACCGGCCCCGGCGTGCGCGTCGACTCGGGTGTGCGCCAGGGCGACACCGTCTCGGGCGCGTTCGACTCGCTCGTCGCGAAGCTCATCGTCACGGGCGCGACCCGCGAGGAGGCGCTCGAGCGCAGCCGCCGCGCGCTCGACGAGTTCGTCGTCACCGGCATGCCGACGGTCATGCCGTTCCACCGCGATGTCGTGCGCCAGCCGGCCTTCACGGCCGAAGACGGCGAGTTCGGCGTCTTCACGACGTGGATCGAGACCGCGTACGACAACCAGTTCGAGCCGTGGGATGGCGAGGCCGAGGAGCTCTACCACCCGGGCGAGCGGCGCGAGGTCGTCGTCGAGGTGAACGACAAGCGCATCGAGGTCTCGCTGCCCGAGCGGCTCGTGATCTCGGCCGGTATCGAGCACGGCGGCGTCGGCCGCAACATGGCGGGCGCTCCCCCGCGCCGCCGCTCGCGCGCCGCGGTCGACACGACCTCGGGCAACGACGTCACCTCGCCCATGCAGGCGACGATCGTGAAGTTCGCGGTCGACGAGGGCCAGCGCGTCGTGAAGGGCGACCTGCTCGTCGTGCTCGAGGCCATGAAGATGGAGCAGCCGATTTCAGCGAGCCGAGACGGCGTCGTGCGCGGCATCGCGGGCGAGCCGGGCCAGACCATCTCGGCCGGCACGAAGCTGCTCGCGGTCGAAGACGAGTAGCGAGGGGCGCATCCACACCCACCCAGGGCGGATGCAAAGACTCCGCATCGCGGGCGCATAGCTCGCCTCACTTCACTCGGGGATGTGCCAACCGGCACATCCCCGAGTTTCGTGAGGAGCACACCATGTCCGCAGAACACGCCATTTCTGGAGCCGCCACCGCAACGCCCGCCCCGCAGCGTCGCCGTCGGCGGCGTCGCGCGGGCATCGCCACCGTCGCCACCGCGGCCGCGGGCATCGCGGTCGTCGGCGTCGCGAGCCCGGCCTTCGCGATCGACTCCGTCGACGCCTCGCTGACGACGTCGAGTGCGTCGTCAACGACGCAGGTCGCGTCGACCGCGGCGACGGCGGCGCTCGACGCTGTGTCGACGAGCTCGGTCGACGTGTCGCTCATCGGGCTGCTGAACGAGGAGCAGCGCGCGGAGTTGATGCGCGAGGCGAGCTCAATGCAGACCGATACGACAACCGCCTCACTCACCTACGACCCTGAATTCACCGACGGCCTCATCGAGGTGCTCTCGGTTTAGGTTGCGGGCACCGTGTAGGTAGCGGGCTCGGCGTCAAGACGCTGGCTCACCAGCGCGGCCGAACTCGCGACACCGACGCGACTATTCGTATCCGAGCTCGCGGAGGTCGGCTGCGGTCCACTCCTCGACCTCGTCGAGGTGCACGGCCGCCGCGGCCGCCGCCGCGTCGGCGTCGCGCTTCGCCATGGCGTCGAGAATCTCCATGTGTCGGCGCGACGACCCGAGCACGCGCTCGGGCCCGGTGGCGCCGATGAACTGCAGCCAGTCGATGAATGGCTGCACCGACGACCGCACCTGCAGCAGCCGGGAGTTGCTGCTCGCCCGCACGATCTCGGTGTGGATGTTCGTATCGCTCTTGAAGAACGGCTGGAAGTCGCCCTCGCGAGCCGCGCGCTCGGCGTTCACGGCCTCGATGCGCAGTGCCTCAACGGCCTCGATCGGCATCGTCGCCGCCGCGATGCCCGTCGCGACCCACTCGATGCCCTTGCGCAGTTGGCAAACCTCGTGCACATCCTGAATCGTCATCGTCGTCACGAACGTGCCGGAGCGCGGGCGGGTCTCGACGAGGCGGTCGGCCTCGAGCTCGAACACGGCGTCGCGCACGGGCGTCTTCGACACCGCGAACTCCTCGGCGATCGCCTGAATGTCGAGCCGCTGCCCCGGCAGATACTCGCCGGTGACGATGCGGTGGCACAGGATGTCGTGCAGCTGATCGGCGATCGAGCTCGAGAGCAGCTGGGGCCCCGGCGCCACCGACCGCAGCGGTTCACCCGACATCGTGCACCGCCTTCCGAAACCTCGTGATCGTCATGGGCGAACGCCCGCCCTGCCAGATGAAGTCATAGTAATCGGCTCATTCCGCGAGCTGCAGTTGCGCGGGGAGGAACTCGCGCACCGGCGTGCGGGTCGCCCCGGGCTCGACCGACGCGATCGCCCAGAGCAGCACCGCGACACCGACGCAGCCGGGGTCGGGAACGCCGAGCGCGCGGTCGCCGACATAGCTGCTGCGACCCCGGCGGGCCCGCATCGTTGCCGTCGCCACCGCCGCGTCGGCGGCGGCCTTCGCGGCCTGACCAGCCGACTCCCCCGCCTCGAGTGCGCGCACCGCCGGCACGAGCGCGTCGACGAGCGTGCGGTCGCCGGGCTCCGCCTCACCGACGCGCTGAATCGCCTCGGTGCCGCGCGCGAGCCCGATCCGCAGCCAGTCACGCTCGCCGGATTCCTGGCACGACGCGATCGCCTGCAACAGCAGTCCGAACAGCGGGCCGCTCGTGCCTCCGACGTCATCGAGGAACACGTCGGCGGCGACGCGATACTCGTCGTCGTCGGGCCGGCGCGCGAGGGTGGCCACCACGAGGTCGGCCGCACCCCGCAGGTTCTCGCCGAAGTCACCGTCGCCCGACACCTGGTCGAAGTGGGTGAGGTCGCGGAGCAGTTCGGTCGCAGCGTCGCGAAGCGCTTCGAACGCGGATGTGCTGGTCATGCGAGCCTCCAGGCGGCAGTTTCGCAGGGCGCCTGCCAACGGGCGAGTTCCTGCTGATCCATCGGGACGAGGGTGAGCGAGAAGCCGCGCATGTCGAGCGCGGGCACGAGGGTTCCCGTGACGACGTCGGCGATCTCGACGCCGCGGCGCTCGAGGCCCGCGCACGCGAGTTCGGCGATGGCCGAGAGCTCGAGGCTGGTCGCGCTGCCGAGCCCGTTGACGAGCACGACGGTGCCGACGCCCGGGTCGACGCCGCGCGTGTGCGCCTGCAGGTCGGCGAGCATCCGGTCGACGGTCTGCGCCACCCCGTCATTCGCGACGCTCGCGGCGGCGCGCTCGCCGTGGATTCCGACGCCGTACTCGAGCTCGCCCTCGGCGAGGTCGAACGCGAGCCCGCCCGCCGGGGCGGTGTGCGCGCGGCTCGCGACCGCGACGCTGCGCGCCTTCGACGCGACCTGCCGCCCCACTTCCGCGAGCGCATCCAGGCCGAGGCCCTCTTCGGCCGCCGCGCCGACCACCTTCTCGACGACGACCGTTGCAGCGGTGCCCCGTCTCCCGGTCTTCGTCTCGTCGGATTCGGTCGCGATGTCGTCGTCGACGAGCACCCGCTCGGTGCGGATGCCCTGGTCGCGCAGGCGCTCGGCGGCGATTCCGAAGTTGATGCGGTCGCCCGTGTAGTTCTTCACGATGTGGAGCACGCCCTCGTCGCGGGCGACCTCAAGGCTCGCCGCAAACACCTGGCGGTTGTGCGGCGAAGCGAAGATGCGCCCGGGAACCGCGGCGTCGAGCATCCCTCGGCCGACGAAGCCGCCGTGGAGCGGCTCGTGGCCCGAGCCGCCGCCCGACACGACCCCCACCCGCCGGGTGGCCGCGGGTTCGCGCGCCACCACGTAGCGGGGGTCTTCGTGCAGGCGCACGAGCCGGGCGTGCTCGCGCGCGAACCCGCGCAGCGCGACGAGCTCGGCATCGTCGGCGGGCAGGAAGTACTCGGTCATCGCAGTGCCTCCTGCGCCTCCGGCGCGCGGTCGGCGAGCGTGTCGGCCGAGTGGCGCACCTCGCCGGCCTTCAGTCGCGATGCCGCGAGGCTCGAGACGAGCGCGACGACGACGCAGTAGACGGCGACCCAGCCCCAGTGCCCGCCCGCGACCGCGAGCAGCGCCGCACCGATCGTCGGCGAGAGCCCGCCACCGAGCGTGGCGCCGAGCTGCTGCGTGAGCGAGAGGCCCGTGTAGCGCACATTGACCGGGTAGAGATTCGAGAAGAGCGCGCCCTGGGCCCCGTACATCGCGCCGTGGCCGATCGCGAGGCCGAGCGACATCCCGAGAATGTAGGCCCAGAGCTCGCCGGTGCCGATGAGCATGAAGAACGGCACCGCGAGCACGAGCTGGAACAGCGCGCCACCGATGTAGACCTTGCGGCGGCCGATGCGATCAGAGAGCGCGCCGAAGATCGGCAGGGTGATGCACTCGAGCAGGCAGGCGATGAGCACCGCGAGCAGCACGAGGTCGCGCGACTGGTCGAGCTGGGTCGTGACGTAACTGATCGCGACGACGTAGTAGATGTTGAAGAGGCCACTCTCAGCGAGCTTCGCGAGCACCGAGAACACGACGGTGCTCGGGTACTTCGTCAGGACCTCCTTCACCGGCAGGCTCTGCACCTCCTTGTCTTCGCGCATCTTCACGAACTCGGGGCTCTCGGTGACCTTGAGGCGGATGTACACGCCAACCGCGATCAGCAGGATGCTCGCGAGGAACGGGATGCGCCACGCCCAGTCGTCGTACGCGCCGGTGGGGAGGGTCGCGTCGAGAATCGACACGAACGCCACGGGGAGAAGCACGCCCGCCGGGGTGCCGATGTGCACGAACGACGTGTAGAAGCCCTGCCGGTGTTTCGGGCTGTATTCGAGCGCCATCAGCACGCCGCCGCCGTACTCACCGCCCATGCCGAGGCCCTGCACGAGACGGATCAATACGAGCAGAATCGGCGCCCAGATGCCGATCTGCGCGTATCCGGGGATGATGCCGATCGCGAACGTGCCGAGGCCCATCATGAGCATCGTGATGATGAGGATGTTCTTTCGGCCGAGCTTGTCGCCGAAGTGGCCGAAGATGAGGCCGCCGAGCGGCCGCGCCACGTAGCCCACGAAATACGTGGCGAACGCGGCGAGCGTGCCCACGATCGGGTCGAAGTCGGGGAAGAACACCCGGTCGAACACGAGGGCGGCGGTCGTGGCGTAGAGCGTGAAGTCGTAGTACTCAACGGTGGTTCCGAGCGCGCTCGCCGTCACCACCCGGCGCAGTGGGGTCTTGCCCGGCAGCTTCGTTGCTTGAGACATAGTGCAGTGCTTTCCTGTCGTCGCGAATCATTGTCGTCCGGTCGTCGCTTCGTTACGACCCGTGCTAACATCTGATGTATCAGACATTACATGTCATGATGTCTGAATGCAACGACGCACCACCAGAAGGGCACCGAACCATGAATGAGATCCAACTCGGCGGCATGATCTCGACCGTCGTCACCCCGTTCGACGCGAACGACGAGGTCAACTACGACCTGCTCCGCGCCGAGGTCGCCTACCTCCTCACGCAGGGCGTCACCGCGATCTGCGCCTGCGGCAGCACCGGCGAGGGCCAGACGCTCTCGATCGAAGAGAGCGAGGAAATCTGCCGGGTCGTGGTCGAGGAGGTCGCGGGCCGCGTGCCCGTTATCGGCGGCGTGATTCAGAACTCGACCGCGCAGGCGAAGCGCTACTCGCTCGCCCTAAAGCGCGCGGGCGTCGACGCGATTCAGGTCACCCCGGTGCACTACGTCTTCTCCCCTTCCCCCGAAGAGACCGCTACCCACTACCGCGAGATCGGCGAGGCGACCGACCTCCCGATCATCCTCTACAACGTCGTCCCCTGGGCCCTCGTGCCGGTCGACACGATCGAGCTCATGCGCGATGTGCCCCAGCTCGTCGCGGTGAAGCAGTCGGGTGGCGACATGCACCTCCTCGCCGACCTGCTGCACCGCGTGCGCGACCGCTACACGATTCTCGCCGCCCTTGACGACCTCCACTACCCCGCGTTCGTCATGGGCGCACACGGCGCACTCGCCGCGATCCCGACCGTCACGCCCGGCCTCAGCGTCGAGCTCTGGGATGCGGTGCAGACCGGCGACCACGCCCGGGCGCTCGAGCTCCACGAGCGCATCCTCACCGTGTGGCGCGCGATCGATGCGCCGAACCTGCCGGCGACGATCAAGGCGGCCCTCGAGCTGCAGGGTCGCGACGGCGGCCTCCCGCGGCAGCCGTTCGCGCCCGCGAGCGACGAGGAGCGTGCGCGCATCCGCGCGGCGCTCATCGACGCGAAGCTCATTGAGGCAGAGCCGCAGCTCGCCTAGGCGACGAGCCAACCCACACGACGGGGCCGGGGCGCGATCACTCTCGATCGCGCCCCGGCCCCGTCTTGCGTGCCCGATGCTGTTGACACGTCGGCCGCGCTGTGCGATTGTATTAATCACCTAATACACCAACACAAGGAGCGCGATGGAGTTCACCACCTCCTCACCGATTTGGGTGCAGCTCGTCGCCGAATTCTCCCGACGCATCGTCGTCGGGGAATGGCAGCCCGGCGCACGCATCCCCGGCGTGCGCGAGATCGCCGCCGAAGTCGGCGTCAACCCAAACACCGCCCAGCGCGCGCTCGCCGAACTCGAACGCGCCGACCTCGCCCGCTCCGAACGCACGAGCGGCCGCTTCGTCACCGACGACACCCACCGCATCGACGAGCTCCGCGCCGAGCTCGCCCGCGACGCCACCGACGCCTACATCGCCCGCGTCCGCGGGCTCGGCATGCACCAACAACAGGCAACCGACATCATCCACTCGAGATGGGACGCCCATGACCACCACAACCAGCCCCACCCAGCCCTGAACGGAGGCGAGTGACATGACCGCCACCCCGGCTATCCAAATTCGCGACCTCGAGAAGGTCTACGGCAAGCTCCCCGCGATCTCGGGCCTCAACCTCGAGCTCGCACCGGGCCGCATCGTCGGGCTCCTCGGCGAAAACGGCTGCGGCAAGACGACGCTGCTGAAGATCCTCGGCGGCCTCATCGCCGACTACCGCGGCGACGTGCGCGTCTACGGGCACGCCCCCGGCCCCGAGTCGAAGGCAATCGTCTCGTTCCTGCCCGACGCGAGCTTCCTGCCACAAGACGCCCGCGTGAGCCACTGCATCCGCCTCTACCGCGACTTCTTCGCCGACTTCGACGAACCGAAGGTGCACGACCTCCTCAGCTTCTTCGGCCTCGACGAAAACATGCGCCTCAAGGCGATGTCGAAGGGGATGCGCGAAAAGGTGCAGGTCGCGCTCACGATGTCGCGCCGCGCGAAGCTGTTCCTGCTCGACGAGCCGATCAGCGGCGTCGACCCGGCCGCCCGCGAGGTGATTCTCAACGGCATTCTGCGCAACCTCGAGGAGGACTCGATGCTGCTCATCGCGACCCACCTCGTGCACGACCTCGAACCGATTCTCGACAGCGTCGTCATGATGCGCCACGGCAACGTCGTGCTGCAGGGCGACGCCGACGACCTTCGCGAAACCCACTCCATGAGCCTCGACGCACTGTTCCGGGAGACGTACCGATGACTATCACCCTGCTCAAGCACGAATACCTCCGCACCCGCACCCTGCTCGGACTGCTGCTCGGCGGCGGGCTCCTGATCGTCGCCGTCGCGACGCTGTTCGCCCTCATGAACTGGCCCGTGCTCTCGGAGCTCGGGGTCGCACTCGGGCTCGGCATCACGTTCCTGTTCTTGCCCGTCACCCAGATCGCCCTCGCGATCGACTACTGGCGCTCGAGCTACCGACAGCTCGGCTACTTCACGCAGTCGATTCCGGTGAAGGGCAGCACGATCTTCTGGGCGAAGATGCTGTGGACCTGGCTCGCCTCGCTCGCCGCGATGGCCGTGACCGTGGTCTCCGCCGCGATCTTCTGGACCGCATTCGGCCCGATGGTGGGGCTCACCGGCAACCCGTTCACGATGCTCGGCAGCGCTCTCGACTTCGTGTCGCAGTACGCCTCGGCAGGCATGATCACCGGCCTCGCAATCGCGTTCGTGCTGCAGATGCTCGTGTGGCCCGTGCAGTACTTCTTCTGCGCATCCATCGGCAGCGAGGCACCGCTGAACCGGCTCGGCGTGGGCGGCCCGATCGTCACGCTCGTCACGTTCTACTTCGTGACGCAGATCATCACGACGCTGTTCATCATGTTGGTGCCGATCGGCCTCGGCATTGAGGGCGGCAGCCTCGCGTTTGTCGGCTTCGAGTCGAACTTCTTCGAGGCCTTCTCCGGCAACGGTAACGACGACGTCATGCCGCTCGGGTTCGTGCCCGCGCTCGCGCTCATCGCGGCCGTCTGCCTCTGGCGCACGCACTACTCCTGGAACCGCAAGGTGTCGCTCGTGTAGCGCACTCCGGCGCCGCGGCCCCCTCATCCGCCCTCGTGGCATGGATGCGGGGGCCTCGGTCGTTTTCTGCGTGCGCCGCCCGCCTCGGCCGGCCTGCTGGGCTGCCGGCCTACGGGGTGCCGAACGCCATGGGCGCGGTCGGACGCCCCGGCCACACTTGCCCACGACACACGACTTCGGCCACGGCCTCCGTGCCCACCACCCCGCTCGACATGGGCACACTTGCGTGCCCCGGGCACACTTGCCCATCGCGCTCGACTCTGCCCACTGCATCCAGGACCTCAGCTGACCAAGCGCGCAGCCTGCCAGCGGACGCCCGCGCGCGGCAGAGCAACCGGATGGGGTTGACTTGCCCTCTGCCGCAACTCGCGACGCTGCTGTGGAAACGCGGTTCTCCACAGGGGGCGGATGCGCGGCAGCGCACGACGCGAGGCTGGGGTTCGCTGTTGGGCATGAACCTGATCTTCACGCAGCGAGACATTGCGCCCGACCCGCTCACAGCCAGTGAGTTTCTGCCCGAGGACGAGCAGTTGCAGCGCGTCTACCGCGGGGTCTACCTCGAGATGAAAGGCGAGGACTTCGCGAAGCTAAAGCCCGAGGTCGTGCACGCCGCGCGAGTGTTCGCGGCCCGCGGCAGCATGACCCAGGGAACAGTCTGCGGTGCGAGCGCGGCAATCTTGCACGGGCTGCCGCTGCTGCAGTCGCGCATTCCCGAGAAGGTGCAACTGTGTCGCGACTGGAGCGACGCATCCGGCGGCTGGGTGCGCACCCGACAGATGCGACTCGACGACAACGACTGCGTCGAGGTCGCGGGCTTGCCTTGCACGTCGCTCGCACGCACAGTGCGCGACCTGGCCGGCGAGCTTTCGTTGCCCGAACTCCTTGCGGTGACCGACGCGGCGTTAGCGAGGGGCGCCGACCTCGCCCCGCTCGCGACCGTACGCAAACACGGCCGCAGACTGCGCTGGGTGCTGGAGCACGCGAATGAGCGATCCGAGAGCATCGGCGAGTCGTGGAGCCGGTACATCATGATCACGACCGGCATCGACCTGCCGCTGCAGCAGGCGACCGTGCTCGACCAATACGGCGATTTCGTGGCACGGGTCGACTTCGCGGTTCCCGGACTCGTCGGCGAGTTCGACGGCAAGACGAAGTACACCGACCTCGTGCCAGTCGGCGAGAGCGCGGGCGACGTGATCATGAATGAGAAGCACCGCGAGAAGCGGATGCGCGGCCTCGGTCTCGAGGTCACGCGGTGGGGATGGACGGATCTGCGCGACCCGACCGGCTTGGCCAGGCAGTGGACGCAGGCTCTGGCTCGCGCATCCCGTCAACCCGCACCGCTCGCGCGGGTCGCCCTGGAGCCCGTCCGACGTGTCGCGCCGCCCGACTGGACCGCGATGTTTACTCGCCTCGCGCTCCCCGCGCGGCACGCGGTAACCGCAACGACGGCATCCCTCGTGCCCGAGTTGCTCGTGCCCGCGCTCGAGCCGTGAGCTCGAATCCTAGCTTCGAGCAGCGAGCTCGAGCCGTCGACGCACGCCGCGAGTGCGAGCAGCCGACCCGCGCCGCGAGCGCAGTGGGCGCGCTCGCGTGCCACGGGCTCACTTGCCCACTGCGCTCGACTCTGCCCACCGCATCCGGCGACACGACCACGAACGAAGGGGGCGGGGCCGGATGCGCTGGCCACACTTGGCCACTGCATCCGGCCCCGCCCCCTGCATTCGCAAAGCGCGAGCGCTGCCGAACTTAGCCGCGGATCGCCGCCGCGAGTTGGTCGAACGCCTCGACGTACGCGTCGATTGCCGCGTCGTCGTGGGTGACCGAGAGCGTCCACTCCTCTTCACGGCCCGGGGTCATGAAGATGCCGCGGTTCATGTTGAAGAGCCACGCGAGGTCGGCGAGCTTGCCGCCGGTCTTCGCGTTCGCCATGTACGACTCGTAGTCGGTGACCTTGTGGTCGCTGAACACGACGCAGCCCTTCGAGCCGATGCCGACGGTGTAGGCGTCGAGGTCGTAGCGCTTGATGACGTCGTCGCAGCCTGCGAGGATGCGGTCGTTGAGGTGCGCGAGGTGCGCGTAGGCGTCGTCGGTCATGACCTCGAGCAGCGAGGCACGAGCGGCGGCGAGGGTCAGCGGGTTGCCGTTGTAGGTACCCACCTGGTAGACCGAGCCGTCTTCGACCACGGTCGCGACTTCTTCGGTCATGCCGATCGCGCCGGCGGGCAGGCCGCCACCGAGCGCCTTCGCGAGGGTGACCATGTCGGGCTGCACGCCGAACTTCTCGGTCGCGCCACCGGGCGCGATGCAGATACCGGTCTTCACCTCGTCGAAGATGAGGATGATGCCGTACTTCTTCGTGATGTCGCGCACGGCCTGGAGGTAGCCGTCCTCGGGCAGCACGACGCCGAGGTTCATCATCGCGGCTTCCATGATCACGCACGCGGGCTTGCGGCCCTCGGCGTCGAGCGCCTGGATGCGCTTCTCCA
The DNA here is from genome assembly GCF_000381765.1 of [Zimmermannella] faecalis ATCC 13722. Taxonomy (GTDB): domain Bacteria; phylum Actinomycetota; class Actinomycetes; order Actinomycetales; family Microbacteriaceae; genus Gulosibacter; species Gulosibacter faecalis. The sequence continues at coordinate 42,383 of NZ_KB907086.1, forward strand.
TGGTCTCCGCGTCGTTGAACGGCACGGCGACGGTCATGTCGACGGTCGCCTGCGGCACGCCGGCGCCGTAGGGAATCGAGGCGTAGTTGTCGCGGGGGCCGATCTCCTGCTCGTCGATCCACCCGATGTCGACCATGACGGTGTCGTGGTGGCCGTGGTACGAGCCGAAGATCTTCATGACGGTGTCGCGGCCGGTGAGGGCGCGGGCGATGCGGATCGCGTCCATCGTCGACTCCGAGCCCGAGTTCGTGTAGCGCCACTTCGGCAGGCCGAAGCGGCGGGCGAGCTCATCACCGACGACGATGGCGTCTTCGGTCGGCGCGGCGAAGTGCGTGCCGAGCGGGTAGCGGTCGGCAACTGCCTTGCCGATCGCGGGGTGCGCGTGGCCCTGCACCATCGAGCCGAAGCCGTTGTGGAAGTCGTAGTACTCGTTACCGTCGACGTCCCACACGCGGGGGCCGTCGCCCTTCTCGACGTAGATGGGCCACGGGTCGTGCAGCTGGTACGACGACGCGACGCCGCCGGCGAGGTGCTTGCTCGCGTTGGCGTAGTAGTTCTTCGACTCAATCGTGCGCTCGTTGAGCTTTTCGCCCTCTACCTTGGTGAGTTCTACGACGCGGTCGAAATCGATGGGCTTGCCCATGGTGGTTCTCTCTTCTCTCTGGGCCGGCCTGGCGCCAGTTCGTGTCGAGTGGTGTGTTGCAGCGACCGGCCTGGCGTCGGCAACACGGTGTACGGCGTCGGCGCCGTCCTAACCTCACCCTACTATAAATATGAATCAGATTCACTTAACTGAGTGCAGCCTGGGAAAACTCGACGGCCGCAACACCCGCGCAACAGCCCCGCACAAACGAACAGACCGGCGTACCCGAAGGCACGCCGGTCTGCAGCGAAGTCTCGCGCCGAGCGCTAGTCGAGGTGCACGTGCATGTCGCGCGCCGCATCCACGATCGACCCCGAGAGCGACGGGTACACGGCCCACGACGACGCGAACTCGTCGACCGTCAGGCGCTGCTCGATCGCCACCGACAGGGCAAGCAGCAACTCGGATGCGCGGGGCGCGACGACCACTCCGCCCACGATCACGCCGAGGTTGTTTCCGGCGATGAGCTTGACGAAGCCGTCGCGGAACCCCTGCATCTTCGCGCGCGGGTTCTGCGAGAGCTCGAGCTTGTGCACGCGGCCCGAGCGCTTGCCCTCCTCGATGTCCTTCTCTTGCCACCCGACGGTCGCGATCTCGGGGTAGGTGAAGACGTTCGAGGCGACGTTTCGGAGGTTGATGGGGCGCACCTCGTCGCCGAGCGCGTGGAACACGGCCGTGCGGCCCTGCGTCGACGCGACCGAGGCGAGCGGGAAGAAGTTCGTGCAGTCGCCCGCGGCGTACACGTTCGGCACGCTCGTGCGCGCGACGCGGTTGACGACGATGTGGCCCGACTCGGTCGTGTCGATGCCGGCCTTCTCGAGGCCGAGGTCGGCGGTGTTCGGAATCGAACCAACCGCCATGAGGCAGTGCGAGCCGCGTACCTCGGTGCCGTCGGTGAGCGTCACGACGACCTCGTCGCCGTCGCGCACGACAGTCTCGGCGCGGGTGCGCGAGAGCACCTGCATGCCGTTGCGGCGGAACACGTCTTCGATCACGTCGGCGGCGTCGGCGTCCTCGCCGGGCAGCACGCGGTCGCGGCTCGAGACGAGCGTCACGTTGACGCCGAGCGAGCGGTACGCCGAGGCGAACTCGGCACCGGTCACACCCGAGCCGACCACGATGAGGTGCTCGGGCATCCGGTCGATGTTGTAGAGCTGCTTCCACGTGAGGATGCGCTCACCGTCGGGCTTCGCGGTCGGCAGCTCGCGTGGCGACGCACCGGTCGCGAGCACGAGCGTGTCGTACTCGATTCGGTCGAACTCGGTGCCGTTCTCGCCCGTGCTGATGCTCACGATGCTCGGCACGACGATGCGACCGTGGCCCTCGACGAGGCGCACGCCGCGATCCTTCAGGTTGAGGCGAATGTCGTCAGACTGGTTCTGCGCGAGGCGAAGGATACGCTGGTTGAGCTTGCCGAGGTTCACGGCAATCTCGGGGCGGCGCGGGTTCTCGGCGTCGTCGCGCACGAAGTACTGCAGGCCGAGCTCGTCGGCGGTGCGCACGTGCGTCGCGGCCTCGGCCGTGGCGATGAGGGTCTTCGAGGGGACCACGTCGGTGAGCACCGCCGAGCCGCCGAGGCCGGTGCGCTCGATGAGCGTCACGTCGGCGCCGAGCTGTGCGCCCGCAATCGCCGCCTCGTAGCCACCGGGGCCACCGCCGATAACAACAATCCGATGACGTTCTGTAGTGCCTGCAACCATGCGCCCCATTTTGTCACGTCCGCGCGGGCTCCTCCCCTACGCTAACGTCATGGCTGATCTCACCTCAGAATTCGCCCATCCGCTCGATGATTCCGCCGCGAACCCGGCCGACATCGCCGCAGCGGCCGCCCAGGTCATCGCCGACCGCAGCGGCATCGCGCAGCACGACATCGCACTCACGCTCGGCTCTGGCTGGGGCAAGGCGGCGGATGCGCTCGGCGAGACCGTCGCGACGCTCACGGCCGACGAGGTGCCGGGCTTCTCGAAGCCGGCGCTCGCGGGGCACGTCGGCACGATCCGCTCGGTGCGGCTCGAGTCGGGCCACCACGCCCTCATCATTGGCGCCCGCACCCACTTCTATGAGGGTCACGGCGTGCGCCGGGTCGTGCACTCGGTGCGCACGGCGGCCGCGACGGGCGCGAAGATCATGGTGCTCACGAACGGCGCTGGCGGGCTCAACCCCGCCTGGGGCCCCGGCACGCCCGTGATCATCAACGACCACATCAACCTCACGGCGGCCTCGCCGCTCGAGGGCGCGACGTTCGTCGACCTCACCGACCTCTACTCGAAGCGGCTGCGCGACATCGTGCACGGCGTCGAAGACCTCGACGAGGGCGTGTACGTGCAGTTCCGCGGTCCGCACTACGAGACACCGGCCGAGGTGCGCATGGCGGGCGTCATGGGCGGCGACATCGTCGGCATGTCGACGGCACTCGAGGCGATCGCGGCCCGCGAGGCCGGGATGGAGGTGCTCGGCATGTCGCTCATCACGAACCCGGCCGCCGGTATCTCGCCCGACCCGCTCAGCCACGAAGAGGTCATCGCAGCTGGAAAGGCCGCCGAGCAGCACCTCGCGAAGCTGCTCGCCGAGTCGGTGACGCGCATCCTCTCGACCCCGGCCGCCGGGGAGGGCTCGGAGGAGGTCGACCGATGACGCTCCCGCTTATTCGCGAATCGCAGGTCGCGCTGCGGCACGCCGCCGAGGCCTGGCTCGCGCAGGATCCCGATGCTGAGACCCGCGCCGAGCTCGAAGAGCTGCTCGGCCAGCTCGGCGACCTGAGCGCGGCCGGCGAGCGCATCGCCGACGACGACGATTCGCCCCGCGCCGAGGCGTGGCGCGAGCTGCGCGACCGCTTCGCGACCCGGCTTCAGTTCGGCACGGCGGGCCTGCGCGGCAGGCAGGGCGCCGGCTCGAACCGGATGAACCGGGTGGTCGTCGCGCAGGCGGCCCGCGGCCTCGCCGACTTCCTCATCGCCCGCGGCGACGCCGACCCGAGCGTCGTGATCGGCTACGACGCCCGCATCAACTCCGACGTCTACGCCCGCGACACCGCCGAGCTCATGCAGGCGGCCGGCGTGCGCGCGACCCTGCTCCCCCGCGCGCTGCCGACCCCCGTGACGGCGTTTGCGGTGCGCCACCTCGATGCGTCGGCGGGCGTCATGGTCACCGCCTCGCACAACCCGAAGTGGGACAACGGCTACAAGGTGTACCTCGGCGGCGCCGACAACGGCTCACAGATTGTGCCGCCGGTCGACGGCGAGATCTCGGCCGCGATCGAGGCCGTCGCGAACGGTCAGAAGGTGAACGAGCTGCCCCGCGACGAGTCGTACACGGTCGCCGACGAGTCGCTCCTCGACGCGTACGTGCAGGCGACCGCGCGGGTGCTTCGGCACGCGCCAGCGCCGATCAAGGTCGCGTACACGGCGATGCACGGGGTCGGTTGGGAGACCTACCGCGCCGTGCTCGGGGCGGCGGGCGTCGCGCTCCCCGAGCTGGTCGCCGAGCAGGTCCAGCCCGACGGCACGTTCCCGACGGTCGATTTCCCGAACCCCGAGGAGCCCGGCGCGCTCGACCTCGCGTACGCGAAGGGCACCGAGGTGGGCGCGCAGCTCATCATCGCGCACGACCCCGACGCCGATCGGCTCGCGGTCGCGGCGGCCGACGGCGACGAGCAGTGGCACCTGTTCGGCGGCAACGACATCGGCAAGCTGCTCGGCTGGCGCGCGGCACAGATCGCCGCCGACGAGGGGTCGGGCGGCACGCTCGCCACCTCGCTCGTCTCGTCGCCGGCGCTCTCGGCGGTGGCCGAGCACTACGGCCTCGACTACGCCGAAACGCAGACCGGGTTCAAGTGGATTTCCCGGGCCGACGGAATCGTGTACGGCTATGAGGAGGCCCTCGGCTACCTCGTGAACACCGAGACGGTGCGCGACAAAGACGGCATCTCGGCCGCGCTCGCGGTGCTCGACCTCGCGTTCGCGCAGGCCGCGACCGGCAAGACCCTCATCGACCTCGACAACGAGTTCGGCGAGCTGTTCGGCGCGTTCGAATCGCGCCAGGTCGCGCTGCGATTCGACGACCCGGCCGAGCTGCCGCAGCTCATGGCGCGGGTGCGCGCCGAGCCGCCGACCCAGGTGGGCGACGCCGCGGTCGCCGAGGTGTACGACTACGAGACCGATGCGAACCCCGCGAACATCATGCGCCTACGGCTCGACGACGGCACGCGCATCATGATTCGGCCCTCGGGCACCGAGCCGAAGATCAAGGTGTACATCGACGCCGTGTCGCGCGACGGCTCGCTCGCGGAACGCCGGGAGTCGGCGTCGGCGCGCGCCGATGCCGCGGCCGTGGCGATGCGGGAGCTGCTCGGTTAGGGGTGGTGGCGCCTGGCCCGGGCGCTGCGCAGGTCAGGCGCTCGGGTGCTCCGGGCTCGCGGCTCGCGTTACGGCTCGATGACGCCGAGCGCGGCGTAGAGCTCGGCGTCGGTCTTCGCGCGCACGGCGCGGTCGACGATGCCGCCGTCGCGCTCGAGCTGCGCCGCGATATCGGCGATGACCTCGATGTGCGCGGCCGCGTTCGTCGTCGCGACGGCGATGACGAGGCCGACCGGGTCGAAGTGCGCGTGGCCGAACGCGACCCCGTCGGGGAACGTCACGGCCGCGGTACCGGCCTTGAGCGAATCGGCGCTCGGCTGCGCGTGCACGAGCGCGAGGCCCGGCGCGATGACGGTGTAGGGGCCGTAGCGATCGATGACCGAAATGACCTTGCCCGGATACTGCCGGGTGACGTATCCCTCTCGCACAAGCAGCGCGGTCGACTGCCGCACGGCGTCGCGCCAGTCGGTGGCCTTCGCGCCCGCAAGCACGAGCTTCGGGTCGGTGAACAGCGTCTTCGCTGCGCTCACACGGCACCTCCGGCGTCGTAGGCGGCATCGATGGCCTCGGCGAGGTCTTCGCGGTCTTCCAGTGGCGCGAATGCGGCCTGGGCCGCGTTGAGCTGCAGCTGCTCGAGGTCGCCGAGGCGCAGGTCGAACGCGTCGGCGACGAGCTGGAGTTCCTCAGAGACGCTCGTGTCGCTCATGAGGCGGTTGTCGGTGTTCACGGTCGTCTCGAATCCGAGCTGGTAGAGCAGGTCGAACGGATGCGCGGCGATCGACTCGACGCGGCCGCCGCCCGCCGAGCCTTCGGCGAGTTCGAGGCCGGTCTGCAGGTTCGACGAGGGCGCGAGTTCGAGGGCGATGCCGCGGTCGCGCACCCACGAGGCGATCGGCCCGAGCGAGACGCGCGTGCCCGAATCGTCCGACTGTTCGATCGTGATGTCGTCGGCGACGCGGGCGCCGTGGCCGAGCCGCAGCGCGCGACCGTCGATGAGCGCCGAGGCGATCGACTCGAGCCCGGCCGCCTCGCCCGCGTGCACGGTGACGGGCAGGAATTCGCCCGCAAGCTTCGTGAGCGCTTCGATGTGTTCGCTCGGCGGGTATCCGGCCTCTGGACCCGCGAGGTCGAAGCCCCACACTCCCCCGAGCTCGCCGTCGGCGCGGGCACGCAGGGCGGCGTCGGCAACCTCGAGCGACGACGTGTTCTGGCGCATCGCGCAGATGAGCTGGCCGGCGCGGATTCCCCGTTCTTCGGCGCCCTCGCGCAGGCCCGCGGCGGCCGCCGCGATCGCGTCGTCGAGCGTGCCGCCGCCGCGCAGGTGCTGCTCGGGCGCCCAGCGGAGTTCGGCGTAAATCACGCCATCGTCGGCGAGATCGTGCACCGCCTCGCGGGCGATTCGGTGGAGCGCCTCGGGGGTCTGCAGCACCCGGAGCACGACGTCGAACGTCTCGAGGTAGCGCTCGAGCGCGCCAGAGTCGGCGTTCGTCCGGAACCAGTCGCGCAGCGCCTTGCCGTCGCGCGCCGGAAGCTCGATGCCCGCCTGGTCGGCAAGATCGATGATCGTGTCGGGGCGCACGCCGCCGTCGAGGTGGTCGTGCAGGAGCACCTTCGGGAGGGTACGCGCGTCGACGCCCTCGGCAAGCCAAACTTCACTGGGCCCGGTCACGCGCCACCTCCATCCTCGTCGTTGAAACCGGTGTCGATGCTACCGAGTCGCAATGACGAACGTCCTCAGATTTCTACATGACGTAACAGACGGGGCCGGCGGCGGGGATGTCGCAGGGGTCGCGGTGGACTGAGGTTCCAACGCCTTCTCCCCCGCCCCGCCCCTCCGCCGACTGACGGCAACTTGCGACATTTTCAACGAGAGAACCGCAAATTCCCGTCAGTCAGCGGAGACCAGACGGATGGGCGCGAGCGGATGGGCCCGACGTCGAGAAATGTCGCACGGTCACGGTGAACCGAAGCTCCAACGCCTTGCTCCCCCACCCCGCCGCCTGACGGAAACTTGCGACATTTTTGGCGAGAGAACCGCAAATTACCGTCAGTTCGCGGAGACCAGCCGGATGGGCGCGCACGGATGCGACGACGCCAGGAAATGTCGGAGGGTCGTGGTCGACTGAAACCAAGGCAGCAAACCCGGCGGCACGAGGAAATGTCGCAGGGTCATGGTCCACTGAAACCAAGCCAGCGAGCCGGGCGACAGCGGGAGATGTCGCAGGGTCATGGTGAGCTGAACGCAAGACAGCGAACCAGCGCGACGCGGGAAATGTCGCAGGGTCGTGGTCCACTACAACCAAGGCAACCAGCGCGGAAGGGAGGCGACCGAGATGACCAACACGGCACCCGAGTACGGCGATGACCTCTCTGATGAGAACCTGCGCGCGGCGCTCGAACGCTTCCATACCGACCTGCGTGATCGCGCCCGCATCGACGCCTCAGACTTCAGCACCTACGCCACCATCTACCGCACCGCGCAGGCCTACACGAACCGTGACTGCGGGCCCGCGGTCGCCGCAACGAAGCGTGATCAGACGTTCCGGTGGCACCTGCGATCCGTCGCCGGCGAGTTCGCCTGCGACGCGCAACTCACCGACAACTCCCTCATGAACCGCGCGCACAACGCGAACGACCTGTTCACGAAGTTCCCCTATTGGCACGACGCACTGTCCGACGCTGCGGTGCAGGTCGGGCACGTCAACGCGATGCTCCGCCAACACGCACCCGTCGCGGAACGCAACTACGACCGCTACGGCCACGAGGTCCTCCGCTACGCGAAAACCCACACCGTGCCGCAGACCGAGTCGTTCGCGAAGCAACTCGCCGCGAAACTCGCGCGCGAAGACTTCGAGCGCGCCCACAAGGCCGCTTTCGCACAGCGACGCGTCCTCGTCGACCAAGACGACTACGGCATGGCGTACCTCACGGCGTACCTCCCGGCCGCGACCGCAGCAGCGATCCACGAACGCCTGTCGCGCGACGCCCAAGCGATGGCCGAGGTCGCGAAAGCCGAAGCCACGCAGCACCGCAAAGAGGACGGATTCGAGGCGGATCTTCGCACCCTCGACCAGCACCGCGCCGATATTTTG
>NZ_KB907087.1 GCF_000381765.1 [Zimmermannella] faecalis ATCC 13722
CCGAACGCGGCGTCGCAGGCCTCGGCGCAGGCTGCAGCGAACTCGGCTGCGGACTCCGACTCGGAGGCGTCGGCCTCGACGTCGGCGGACGCCAACGCTGCTGCGGCAGCCGAAGTCGCGGCGAACGCGGACTCGTCGAACGACGCGTCGGCGCAGGCCGCGGCGGACTCAGATGCTGCTGCCGACCCTGACGCGGCTGCTGACCCTGACGCTGCTGCCGACCCTGACGCGGCGGCTGATCCGGATGCGGCGGCTGATCCGGATGCGGCTGCGGACCCGGATGCTGCTGCGGACCCGGATGCTGCCGCGGATCCTGATGCTGCTGCGGCTTCGGACGCGAACGTGAACGCCTCGGCGTCTGCTTCGGCTTCCGCCAACGCGGATTCGAACGCGAACGCAGCTGCCCAGGCGGCGGCGCAGGCTGCCGCGATGGCAGACGCGGACTCGGTCGCGTCGGCTGCGGCAGACGCGACGGCTCAGGCTGCTGCTGAGGTCGCCGCAACCGCGGACGCCTCGTCGACCGCTTCTGCGGATGCGTCGAGCGACCCGAACGCGGCGTCGCAGGCCTCGGCGCAGGCTGCAGCGAACTCGGCTGCGGACTCCGACTCGGAGGCGTCGGCCTCGACGTCGGCGGACGCCAATGCGGCCGCGGCAGCCGAAGTTGCCGCGAACGCGGACTCGTCGAACGACGCGTCGGCGCAGGCCGCGGCGGATGCTGACGCAGCTGCCGACCCTGACGCTGCTGCCGACCCTGACGCGGCTGCCGACCCTGACGCGGCTGCCGACCCTGACGCAGCTGCCGATCCCGATGCGTCGGCCGACCCCGACGCGGCCGCCACGGCAGACGCGAACGCGAACGCTTCGGCTTCGGCCTCGGCATCCGCCCAGGCTGACAGCGACACCAACGCCGCCGCCCAGGCCGCTGCGGAAGCCGCTGCTCTCGCGGACGCGACCTCGGCCGCATCCGCCTCGGCTGACGCGACCGCGAACGCGGCCGCCCAGTCGGCAGCGACCGCGGATGCTTCGAGCGCCGCATCGTCGTCGGCCGAAACCGACGCGAACGCTGCGGCAAGCGCGGCGGCGCAGGCCGCGGCAGAGTCCGACGCCTCGAGCTCGAGCGCCGCGGAAGCTTCGGCTGCCTCGGACGCCGACGTGCAGGCCGACGCAGCTTCGGCAGCAGCCTCGAACGCGGACGCTTCGACCGACGCCTCCTCGGCTGCGGCCGCAGACGCGTCGACCGACCCTGACGCGGCGACCGACCCTGACACCTCGGCGGACTCGGACGCATCGGCTGATCCCGACCGCGCGCCGGTCGTGATCACCTCGCCTGAAGACGGCGCGGAGCTCGAGGCGGGCGACGTCACGGTCCGCGGTACCGCGGAGCCGGGCGCGACGGTCACCGTCACGCTCGACGACGGCCAGCCTGAAGCCGCTGACACCGTGCAGCTGTTCGCCCTGGTCGGCGACGGCATCACGACGACCGCGGCGCCCGACGGCACCTGGTCGGTGGTCTTCACTGATGTCGAGCCTGGCACCTACGAGGCCTACGCCACCGACGTCTTCTCGGACGACACGACGACCTTCACGATCGTCGCAGCGGCCACAGACGACGCCGACGCCACAGCCGACCCGGATTCCGACGCGGCGACCGACTCGACGGGCGATGACACCGCCACCGCCGAGAGCGACGCGAGCTCGGAAGCAACATCGGACTCGGCGAGCTCCGGTGACTCCGACAGTGCAACTCCAGGTGACTCCGATGCGGCAACCTCGGGCGACTCGGATGCGGCGGCCTCGGGTGACTCGGACACCGCAACTCCAGGTGACTCTGACTCGGCAACGCCGGGCGACTCCGACACCGCAACCTCGGGCGAAACCGCGACCGGCGACAGCTCCGCCACCGCGGACACCTCAGCCGATGCCGACAACTCGGCCGCAGCGGATGCCGCGGAGAGCAGCGCGACGAGCGACAGCGCATCCAGCGCCTCGGGTAGCGCAAGCAGTGCTGCCTCGGGCAGCTCGAGCAGCAGCGCGAGCACCGACACGGCCGCAAACGCTGGCGGATCCGGAAACGCGGCGGCAAACCCCGGAGCGGGCGATGACCTCGCCGCGACGGGTGCCGACGGAGCACTTGGTGGTCTCGCAGTCGCCGGGCTGCTGCTCGCGGCCGGCGCCTACCTCTACCTCACGCGACGTTCGGTCTCCGGTCGCCACGTGAAGTAGTCCACGAGATGGGGTGGGCGGTGCATCCCGCCGCCCGCCTCATTCTCACCCCCGCGAGAGAAACCCCGAGCCATGTCCGAGCAGCACTCCACTAAGAAACGGTCGCCGATCGTGCGCGTCGTGCTTGTCGTCGCGTCGATGCTCACGGCGTGGCACGTGTTCGCGTCGTTCCTTTGGATCGCGCCGACCTCGCCCGCCCGCGAGGTCGTGCCGGGCAACGCGCTCACGAGCTACATGATTCCGTTCTTCGGCCAGTCGTGGAGCGTGTTCGCGCCCGCCCCGATCAACGGCGACTACGTGTTCAAGGTGCGAGCGCTGGTGCCAGACGACGCCGGCGAACTCGTCGAGACCGAGTGGGTTGATGCGACCGCGGTTGAGCTGTCGATGCTGCAGTACAACCTGTTCCCGCCGCGGGCGGGCATCCAGTCGTCGCAGGTCGCAAGCGAATACAAGAGCCAGTACGACGCGATCACCGCCGACCACCAGGTGATCGTGCAGCTCAACTATTTCGAGGACGACTTCGAGCAGCGCCTCGAAGACAAGCTCGACACGTACGGCGAAACGGATCTGGTCGACGCGTACATGCCTGCCGAGCACCAGGCGACCGCGTACGCGACGCAGGTGGCGCTCGCCGTGTTTGGCGACGACGTCGTGCGCGTGCAGTACGAGGTGACGCGACAGAACGTGGTGCCGTTCGAAGACCGCAACGACCCCGACGCTCAGCTGCCGCAGGCGACCGTGCTGACTCCCGGCTGGCGCGGTCTCGTGCGCAACGAGGGGCAATCCGACGAGGCGTTCGCCGAGGTGTTCCTCGACACGTACGAGGGGATGCAGGAATGAGCGACTTCACCACGGCCGTGCGGCGGCTCGGCGTCGCGATTGCTGCGTTCTTCGGCGACGGCGCGCGATCGCTCGCGGGCGGCGCCGGGCGCATCGTCTCGAACGGCTACCGGCTCGCAGAAGACTGGCTGCTCGACTCGAAGAAGGCGCGGTACGGACTTGCCGTGACGCGCATCCTGCTTGGCCTTTCGGCCGTTGGCCTGCTGCTGTCGAACTGGTCGACGCGCCTGTATTCGTTCGGCAGCGGGTCGCTCTGGAACGGCGAGGGAATCTCGGCGAAGAGCGACTTCCCGCACATTTGGCTGTTCAGCGCGTTCCACGCGGCGATGCCGAACGACGCCGTCTATACCGCGCTGTACCTCGCGCTGCTGCTGCTCGCGGTGCTGTTCACGCTCGGGTGGCGAACCCGCTTCGTGCATCCGGTGTTCCTCGTGCTCTGGGTGAGCTTCATCGAGGCGAACGACATGCTCGGTGACCAGGGCGACAACATGTATCGCATCGCCCTGTTCTTCCTGCTCTTCTCGGACTGCGCGGGGCGTTGGTCGCTTGACGCGCGGCGCCGGGCGAGGGCGGATACGCGGGAGCCGAAGGGCCGGCGGGCTCGGCAACGTCGGCAGAACTGGCAGCAGATTCAGAACCTGTTGCACAACCTCGTGCTGGTGGTGCTCACGGCGCAGGTGTCGTTCGTGTACGTGTCGGGCGCCCTCTATAAGGCGGGCGGCGCGCCGTGGCAGCACGGCTGGGCCGTGTACGACCCGCTCATGACCGACCGGTTCGGCACGTGGCCGTGGTTGAGCGATCTCGTGACGGCGTGGGGCCCGATCGTGACGCTCGCGGCGTGGGGATCGATCATTATGCAGCTCTCGTTCCCGTTCATGCTGCTGACGCGGCCGACTCGCATCGTGGGGCTCGCGGCGATTCTCTCGTTCCACGTCGCGATCGCCGTGCTCATGGGACTGCCGTGGTTCTCGCTGTCGATGATCGCGATCGACTCAATCTTCGTGCGTGACCGCACCTGGTCGGCGATGGCGACCGGGCTGCGCGACCGGATACGCGGGGCCGGGGAGGTCGCCCGAAGGCGCGTTCCCGAGCCTGGCCGAGACGTTGCCGGCGCTGCGGATGCGGGCGAGGCTGCTCCGACCTCGACTACCGAGGGCGACGCCGAGCCCGCGGTGGTACGCGAGGACGCGCATCCCGTTTCGGCCTGAGGGCGACCACAGACCAACTCTCATCACCTCACATCACGAATTCCTACGGGAGGAAACCATGGCAAATTCATCGAAGTCCACCGGTTCGTTGTTCACGAAGGGCCGCGCAATTCTCGCGGGCGGGCTCGTGCTCGGCGTCGGTGCGGTCGTCACGCTCGCGGCTTGGAATGATTCTGAGTGGGCGCAGGGCAACTTCAAGGCCGGTGAATTCGGTATCGAAGGCTCGGAAGATGGCACGACGTTCGCGAATCACCCGACCGACGGTCCTGCTGCCACGCTCGACTTCTCGGTGGGCGCCGATAACCTCACACCGGGCGACGTCGTTTACGCGAACTACGCCGTGCGGTTGAGCCAGACGTCGACGTATGCGGCCGAGGTTGATATCGAATCGCAGCTCGTCAATGAGGATGGACACCTCGCGGTGAGCCACGCGTTCGTCGATTCTGCCGCGGGGTGCAGCGCTGCGGCCTTCACGGGCACTGACGACCCCGAGTCGTTCTCCCTCGACGCTCACGACGAAACGCAGAACATCTGCATCCGTGTAACCGCGGGCTCTGACCTCCTGCAGGGTGAAACCGGTACCGTGACCTTTACATTCAACGCAGAGTCGACCACATCGCTCTAGTCCCCGCTACTCCCGTTGACCGCTTCGCGAACGAGCCGTAGGTTCAGCCGCGCCGTGGGCGAGACGCTGTTGAGCGTGCTCGCCCTCGGCGGGCTGGCCTGCATTGTGCTGTTCGTGGCGGCGATGTTGTTCAACGTGTCGGTCATCATGTTCAAGACGGGGTCGATGTCGCCGACGATTCCCGCGGGCTCGGCGGCGCTCGTGCGCGAGATTCCTGCCTCGGAGGTCGAGGTGGGCGACGTGGTCACGGTCGAGCGGCCGGGCCAGCTCCCGGTCACGCACCGGGTCACGTCGGTCGCGGACGCCGACGTCGCGAACGCGCGCACCATCACGATGCGCGGTGACGCGAATGTGCAGGACGATCCGAACCCCTACGTCATTGAGACTGTCGACATCGTGATGTTCTCGGTGCCGGGGCTCGCGAACGTGATCGTCTGGTTCTCGAATCCGCTCGTGCTTGGCGGCATCACGGTTGCCGCTTCGGTGCTCGTGACGTGGGCGTTCTGGCCGCGGGCGAGGAGCGAAGCCGAGGGTGACGAGGGTGCCGAAGATGCAGAGGTAACCGAGGGCACTGAGGAGCCCGACGCTGCCCCGACCGGCCGTCGCCGCGGACGCCACGTCGCCGCCATGGTTGCTCTTGCTGGCGGCGCCGGACTGCTCGTTGCGGTCGCGGCGCCGCCGCCGGCGATTGCGGCGGGCGAGTCGACGACGGTGATCGAGGGCGATGTCATTCGGCTCACGTCGATCGGTGACTTCGCCGCCATGCAGTCGATGCGCCCGGGCGTGCCCGCCTATTGGCAGGTTGGGGTCGAGGCGGATACGCAGGATCCGGGCACGATCGACGTCACGGCCGAGGCGTCGGGTTCGGCGGAGCTGGGGCTCGACCTCGAGTTTCGCGCCTGCACCGTGCAGTGGATCGACGGCGTGTGCTCGGGCGAGGAAGTGGGCGTGAACGCGCCGGCCGCGTCGCTGCTCGGTGCCGACCCGCACCCTTTGCTCACGCTGCCTGCCGACCAGGCGCGGTGGGTGCTCGTGACCGCGACGATTCCCGAGGATGCGTCGGGTTCGGTGTCGGTGCTGATCCGTGCGACCGGCATGGGCGACGACCTCGTCGCGGCGCCCGAGAACCCCCTCACGACGTTGCCCGCGACGGGCGGAACACCGGCATGGATGCTCGGCCTCGGGGCCGTGCTTGTCACGATCGGCCTCGCACTCGCGGCGCGTGCCCGCCGCCGTCGCGTGGATATTCACTCTCCCCAGCGTCCCGAAGACCCCAAGCTGCGGCTCACCCGAGTGGCCGCCGTCATCACCGCGGTCGGACTCGGCGCCGGACTGCTTGTTCCAACCCCGCGCGACACCGTCGCCGCCTGGACCGACGCCGAAATCGCCACCGGCACCCTCCAAGCCGGCACAGTGCCGCGGGTCACCCAGATCCAATGCGAGCAGAGGGAACATTGGGTCCTGCTCTTGCGCTATTACGACGCATATTTGTATTGGCCGGAGCCGACCCCTCTATTGCCCGGGATGTCAGTGTCGTATCGGGTGAACTTTACAAAGGGCTCCACCACGACTAGCGAGACAACTAGTAGCACTAACTATTTGATGTCCGGAAGCGTGCTTGGCGACTTGCTCTCCTTGCTGCTGTCTTCACCAGGGCCAATCACAGTTCGAGTTGAAACAGTGCAAACGGACGTGACATCTAATACCTCTTGGGTTTCCGCCACTTCAGAAACTTCGGTGACGGTTGCTTTCACCGGAAGCCTTGCGGGTGCACACTTCCGCTGTCCGTGAGAGATCCGCGCGTCTAATTCTCTGTCCCACCGCAACCAGCGCTTCGGCGAGAACCGAGGCGGGAGACCCAAGCGGGCGAGGAGGAGTGACCGGGGGTGTCGGGGTGCGAACGCGCGGCTTCGGAAATGGCCGGGGCCGGCACACCCTTAGAAGGGCGGTGGATCATGCACCTCGACGAATCTGGGCCCTGGCGGCTCGGGAACGGTGCAGATGACTTGGCCGAGGGGACTGATCCACTCGAGCCGGCCGCCGCCGAGGTGCCGTACCTGCCACGGTTTCTGATGCTTCTGAACGTGATGCACGCGACACAGGTGGGCGAGGTTGCCGGGGCAGGTTGAGCCGCCTTCGTGCCAGGCCGTCGTGTGGTCGGTCTCGCAGCGAACGGCGGGGCGGCGGCAGCCGGGGAATCGGCACGTGACGTCGCGCGCCCGCAGGTAGCGGCGCAGCGAGGTGGTGGGCTCGTAGCGATCGGCCGTGATGACGTGGCCGGTGATGGGATCGGTGAGGATCCGCTCGAGCTCACCGTTGGCCGCGAACGCACGTGCCTCGGCAGCGCTCATGGGCTGGATGCCGTTGAGCATCGCGATGCCGGCCGCAGTGTCCGACCCGCCCATGCGGTGGAACGGGTCGCGCAGCCGTGGATCGAGCAGCGCGAGCACCGGCGTCGTAATGCTCACGACTGCACGAAGACGGGCGGCGCCCGCGTTCGAGCCGTCGAGAATCGCCTGGGGCGTCGCGGTGAGCATCGTGTCAGCGAAGATGTCGGCGCGCTGTTGGTCGAGCGTGCGCCTATCCGCCTCGAAGCCCGGCTCGCTGCGGCGCTCGGTTGCCTCGGCACGAGCCTGCGCGATGAGCTCCTTGGCCTGCACCGTGAGGAGGTCGTGAATCGCCTCGCCCACCGCTGAGGAAAGGTAGGCGGTGAGGTGGCACATGCCGTGCTCGGTGTGCTGCACCGTGATGCGCCGCTGCTCGTGCTCGACGGTGAACGCCTTCTCAAACTCGCCGCGCATGAGGCTCGCGGCACGCTGCTTCGCGAACGACTCGGTCGAACTCACGGTGTGTTCGCGCGCGTACGTGAGCACTTCGCGCCCGAACCGCTCGAGGTGCTCGTCGGACACCGGCGTGTGGCACCGCAGCACGACGTGCACGTGCCCGACCTGCACCTCGTCGGCGGCGAGCGCCGCGTGCCACGCGGGAAACTTCTCGAACAGCGTGTGCGCGTTGTGTGCCCGATTGATGAGGGCGCCGTCGGTCAGCTGCTTGGATACGGTGAACTCGCCTGCGACCGAGCGCAGGTTCCACGCGAACCGCTCGGCGCGCTCGGTCGCCGAGGTCGTGGGGGAGCATTCGCGATCGGTGTGCGCGCTCGCGGCGTCGTAAATGGTCGCGTACGTGACGAAGTGGGATGCGTCGATGCGTGACTGCTCGCGGCGGTCGCGATGGAACTGTTCAAGCGCCGCGCGCAGCGCAGTGTCGGCCGGGTCTTCGCGGCTCTCTGCAGGGCCCTGCGTCGGTTCGGTTGCGGCCATCGGGATCACCTCGATTCGCAGATTCATCGGACACTGATTCGACTAAAAGAAGTAAATCAAGAGCCTTCGACGCGGCTTCGATGAATTTAGTCTAGCGGTCATGGGGGTATATGCACCACTAATCTCGCAAAAATCTGCGAATAATATGGGCACGCTCGGGTCACATGGCCAAGTGCCCGCAGGCTGCGCACGTGCTTGCGCCTCTGCCCGCGCATCCGACTGCGGCGTCGGCGCCGGCGTGAGTGGCGGTATCGCCCGGCGACCGGCGGTACCGCACGCCATGCACCCGACCGCCGCAGGATGCACCCACTCGATGCCACCAACCGCACCGGATGCCTGCGGCCGGGTCTGCCCAAGCAAAAAGCACCGCCAGCGCCCCCAGGGATTCCCCATCGAACCCTGGCTGCGCCGGCGGTGCCGCCTATATAAGAGGAGCGGCTACTCCACGAGCTTCCCCTCGACCGCATCGCTGATGCCCTCGTTTGCGAGTGCGGCGAACGACTCGGGCGCATCCGGCAGCTGCTCGAACACGACGCCCTCGGTGGGCGACCAGACCATGTTCCCCTTCATCTCGGGGTCTTGCTGCGGGAAGTCGGCGCGGTTGTGGCAGCCGCGGGTCTCGCGACGCTCGAGCGCGCATTCAAGCGTGGCGCGCGCCGCGAGCAGCGAGCCGAGCAGGTCGAAGGCGTGCGCGAGGTCGTCGAAGCCGGCGATGTCGGGGTGCGCGGTGACGTTCTTCGCACGCTCCTCGAGGCGACCAAGCTTTTCGAGCCCCTCGCGGAGCCCCTCTTCGGTGCGCACGACGCCGGCGTGTTCGGTCATGATGTTGCGCAGCTCGCGCTGCAGGCGTCGCGGCACCTCGAGACCCTCGCCGCCGAGGAATCCTTCGATCTCGGCGCGCGCCTCGGCCACGACGGCGGGGTCGCGGTGCACATCCACCTTCTGCTTCACGTACTCGGCGGTGACTTCGCCGGTGATGCGTCCGTACACGAGCAACTCGATGAGCGAGTTGCCGCCGAGGCGGTTCGCGCCGTGCAGGCCCGACGAGGCCTCGCCGATCGCGTAGAGCCCGTCGACGCCGGTGCCGTGGTCGTCGGGGCGCACCCACACGCCACCCATCGAGTAGTGCGCGGTCGGTGCGATCTCGATCGGCTGCTCGGTGACGTCGAGCATCTGCAGGTCGATGAGCGTGCGGTACACGCGCGGCAGCTTCTCGAGAATCGTCTCGCGCGGCAGGTGCGAGAGGTCGAGGTAGACGCCGCCCTTTTCGGTGCCGCGCCCCTCGGCGATCTCGGTGTAGTTCGCGAGCGCGACGCGGTCGCGGGTCGAGAGTTCCATGCGCTCGGGGTCGTACTTCTCCATGAACCGCTCGCCGAGCGAGTTGCGCAGCACGCCGCCCTCGCCGCGCGCGGCCTCGGACACGAGGGTGCCAGCAGCGTCGTCGGGCTCGAGGATGCCCGAGGGGTGGAACTGCACGAGCTCGGCGTCGCGAATCTTGCCGCCGGCGAGGGCGGCGAGGCGGAACGAGTCGCCCGTGTTTTCGTCGCGGCGCGACGACGTGTAGCGCCAGATGCGGGTGTGGCCGCCGGCGGCGAGCACGACCGCGTCGGCGTTGATGCGCACGGGCTGCCCGGTCACGATGTCGAAGCCGTAGGCGCCGAACACGGCACCGTCGGCGACGAGGATGCGCGTGATGTAGATCGTGTCGACGACGGGCACGCCAACCTCGTCGGCGCGACGCATGAGCGTGCGCTGAATCTCGAGGCCGGTGTAGTCGCCGGCGTAGCAGGTGCGGCGGTACTTGTGCGCGCCGAAGAAGCGCTGCGAGATGCGGCCGTCGGCTTCGCGCGCGAACGGCATGCCCCAGTCGACGAGGTCTTGGATGCCCTGGGCTGCATTCTTCGCGACGGTTTCGACGATCTCGGGGTTCGCGAGGTAGTACGACTCGCGCAGGGTGTCGGCGGCGTGCTGCTGCCAGGAGTCCTCAGGGTCCATCGTGCCGAGCGCGGCGTTGATGCCGCCCGCGGCGAGGGTCGTGTGCGCGTCGTGCTTGCGACGCTTGCCCACCGCGAGTACCTCGATGCCGCGCTGCGCGAGCTCGATCGACACGCGCAGGCCGGCGCCGCCGGTGCCGATCACGAGGACCGAGGTGGTGAGAAGACGTTCTGGATGCTCCGTAATTGCTGCCATGCTCGCCAGGTTAGGTCGGCCTAAACTATACGTCTAATGACTTCCTGCTCTGGCGGCTATGCGGATACGCTATGGCCATGAAGCTTGAGCAGTTGCGGTCGTTCGAGGCGGTCGCGCGCCTCGGCACGTTCACGGCGGCGGCCGAGGAACTCTACGTTTCGCAGCCGTCGCTCTCGCGCCAGATCGCGGCGCTCGAGGGCGACGTGCGCGCCGAACTGTTCCAGCGCGGCCGCAACGGCGCCGACCTCACGAACGCGGGCGAGACCCTGCTGCCCTTCGCGAGGCGGATGCTCGCCGACGCCGACCTCGCCCGTCGCGAAATCGACGAGCTCGCGGGCCTGCGACGCGGGCGCCTGCGCATCGGCGCGCCACCGACGCTCTGCGTGTCGATTCTCGCCGACGCGCTCGCGCGGTTCAGCCCCGCGCATCCGGGCGTCGAGCTGCTCGTCACCGAGGCCGGCAACGAAGACCTCGTCGTCGCACTGAACGAGGGCCAGCTCGACCTCGCGCTCGTCGTGACCCGCGATTCGGTGCCGCCGCAGCCGGGAACCGAGCTCGTCGAGCTGCTCACCGAGGAGCTCGTCGTCGTGTCGTCGTCGGCGCGGCCGCTGCCCGGCTTCGACGACGACCCCGCCGAGCTCACCCTCGCGCAGCTCGCCGAGCTGCCGCAGGTCGTGTTCAACCGCACCTACGACCTGCGCATCGCGACCGACGCCTCGTTCGCCGCCGAGGGCTTGCGCCCGCGCATCGCGGTCGAGGGCGCCGAGATGGATGCGGTACTCCGGTTCGTCGAGCGCGGGATCGGCGTCGCGGTGGTGCCGGCGATGATCGTCGCGAACCGCCCCGAGCTGCGAGCGACCCGGCTCGTCGAGCCGGCCCTCTCGCGCACCGCGAACCTTGCGCGCCGCACGAACGTTCGCCCGACGGCCGCGGGCGCCGCGATGCAGGAGGTCGTGTTCGACCTCGTCGCGCGCCTCGCGATTCCGGGCGTGCACCCGGCCGCCTCGCTGCCGTAGCGGGCGCCGCGGGCCCCGGGCTCGCGCATCCGCGCCCGTCTCGCCCAGCCCGCCCCGCGCATCCGCGCATGGCTTGGCAGAAAAGCACGGCCACAACCCCTCACAACGGGGCATTTGCGACAACCCATGCGCCCAGCAAAAAAAAGACCGCGGGCCCCAGACTCCGTGCAGTCTGAGGCCCGCGGGGCTTATTTCCTGAGCGTCGCGGCCCCTACGCGGGGTTGATCACGCGGCCCCAGGTCGACTTATTGCCCCAGATGTTCTGGCGCAGGCCCTCGAGCTGCAGAATCTGCGAGTGGTCGACGAAGAGGTTGACCTCGTTGCCGTAGTTCTTGATGTACCACTCGAAGACGGGGCCGTCGGCGGCTTCGAACATCACGTTCTCGAGGCCGAGTCCGTTGATGATCGACGCGGCGGCGCCGGTGTTCCACTCGGTGACGTTCTCGGTGATGCCCTCCGACTCGATCATGATGATCGACGCGCCGGCCTCGAGCGCGGCCTTGCCACGGTCGATGAGGTCGCCGACGTCCTTCTTCGTTTCGGCCGCGAGCTCGGCCTCGCCCGAGTCGCCGCCCGAGCCGATCTGAATGCCGAGCTCGGGCTTCGCCTTGAGTCCGGCCTTCGTCACCTTCTCGACGAGGCGCTGCAGGCCCGATGTGGGCAGCATGATGAAGCCGGTCGAGATTTCGATGACGTCGAAGCCGACCTCCTTCGCCTCCTTGAGGTAGTGGTCGACCGCGTCGTCGCCGTAGCGCAGCACGGTCTCGATCCAGCCACCCGACGAGACGTAGGCATTGTTCTCGTGCGCGATGTCCGAGAACGCGCGCACCTGCTCGGGCGGCACGAGGGCGAACGAGCCGCCAGCCCACTTGATGCCGTCGACCCAGTTGTGGGCGACGTCGAACACGTCTTGCAGGTGGCGGGTGCCGAAGCTCGCGTAGTAGGGCGCGCGAATTTCGGTGAGGCCGAAGCTGCGGGGCTTCTCGGGGCGCTTCGCGCGCGGCACGAAGTTGAAGGCGACGTCGAATGGAATCTCGTTAGGCATGAGGCTGCTCCTTATTACTAGTTCTGGTGAAGTCGGGCCCCGGGGAGGGGCGGATGCGCGACCTACGCGCGTTCGCGGCGCACGTTCGCGAGCAGGGCGGTGAGTTCGCTCACCTGCAGCTCGTCGAGTTTGTGCACGACGTCGGCGATTTCGTCGCGCAGTTCCTGCGACGCGAAGGGAGAGGTGAGGGCGTCGAACTTGGTGCGCGCCTTCTCCCACGTGAGCGGGTTCGTGTGGAATCCCTCGTAGGAGTCCTTCTCGCTGCGCAGCTCGGTACCGTCGGCGAGCGTCACCGTGAGATCGGCGGGCATCGCGTCGGGGAATCGGGCCGAGAATTCGTCGTCGGGCTCGATCGTCACCTTGCGCATGAGCTCCTGCACATCGTCGGCGACGATGCGCTCGGGCGCGTACTGGGCGGGGTTGAGTTCGCCGTCGAGCAGCACGACCGCGACCATCCACGGCAGCGAGTGGTCGGCCTCTTCCTTCGTGCGGATCGAGCGCTTGTCGCCCTCTTCGCCGCCGCCGATGATCGAGTAGGCGACGTCGAAGGTGCGCAGGTGCACGCGGTCGATCTTCGCGGGGTCGAAGCCGGGCTGCTTGCGGATGTCCTGGGCCGCGTCGAGTGCCGACTGCGAGTGGATCTCGGCGTTGTGCTTCTTGATGATGCCCTTGCGCACGACCTCGAGGTTTTCCTTCGACCAGTCGAGCTCGAAGTCGCCGGCGATCGAGTCGCGGAAGCCCTTGTTGCCCTCGAAGACCTCTTCGGGGCCGGTGATGCCCTTCGAGGCGAGGAGGGCGGCGAACGTGCCCTCCTTCGAGACCTGCGGGTACGCGAGGCCCTTCCAGTGGCTGAGGTTGCCGGTGCGGGTGACGCGCAGGGCGTTGTTCGCGGTGCCCGAGATGGCGATGGCGTTCGCGATCTGGTCGACCGGCAGGCGGAGTGCCTTCGCTGCGGTTGCGGCCGCGGCGTACGAGCCCTGCACGGTGTGGTCGAAGCCCTTCGCGCGCACCGGGGCGACGTCGGAGAGGCGGGCGTGCACCTGGTAGGCGATCGCGAAGGCGGTGATGAGTTCCTTGCCGCTTGCATCGACCGACTCGGTGGCGGCGAGGGTCGCGCCGAAGTTGTCGCTCGGGTGGTTCGTCTCGCCCTTGGCGAGGTACGAGTCCATGAAGTCGAGGTAGCGGCTGAGGCCGCTGTTGTAGAACGCGGCGCGTTCGGGGGAGGTCTTGCCGCCGCCGATGAGAGTGGCGGTGGGCGTGCCGCCGAGTTCGTCGATGAGGTCGCGGATCGCGACCATCGTGTCGGCGTCGAGCGCGCCGATGGCGACGCCGAGGGTGTCGAGAATGCGGATCTTCAGCTGCTCGACCGCTTCTGGGCTGATGTCGTCGAACGATGCGCGGTCGACGAATTCTGCGAGACGCTGCACTTCTGTCGTCATGGTGCCCCTTCCTGTTGCGGAGAATTGGTTAGGAGACTTCTTTAGGTAAGCCTTACCTAAAAACACCATGCGCCCTATTTATCTTGAAGTCAAGAGACTTTTGCTGAGGGCTGACTGAACGGGGCGCGGAGCGGGCGGTTGAAGTGCTGATCCGGGTACAAAAAACACGCGCCGACGTGAGGTGCGTCGGCGCGTGGAGAGGCGGGCGGATGCGCGGTATCGGCGGGCGGATACGCGCGAGCAGCGGGCGGGCACGCGACCGGATACGCGCGGCCGGCCGCCCGGCGCATCCCGCCTACATGAGCGCCTGGTGGTGGTGCTGCGCGAGCAGCGTGAGCGCGCGCATGAGCGGGTCGCGCAGCGCGAGGCCGACGACGACGCTGCGGATCGTGTCGTCGAGCGCATCGAGCTCGACGATCGTGGCCATTGCCGAGAGGTCGATGCGGGCGACCTCGTCGGCGGCCTTCGCGTACTCGGGGATCGCGGCGAGGATCTCGCCGACGCCTTCGAGCTCGAGTGCCTCGATGGCCCGCACCGCGGAGGCGTACGACTTGCCGTCGCGCTCGATCTCCCACTTTCGTTCCTTGACGGCCGCCTCGAGCGTGGCGACGGCGGTCGGGGAGTACTCGGGCTCGGTCGTGACCTCGCCGATCACGAGGTCTTGCGCGTATCCCATCGCGTCGCGCAGGGTCGGGAACTCGTCGGTCTCCGAGAGCACCTCGCGCACCTGCTCGAGTGAGAGCCGCGCGACCTGAGTGAGCGCGCGGATGAGCCGAAGTCGCGTGACGTGCGACTCGCTGTACGCCGCCTGGTTGACGTTCGTGCGTTCGCCCGACGGCACGAGCCCCTCGCGAATGTAGAACTTGATCGTCGCAACGCTGAGCCCCGAGCGCTGCGCGAGCTCGGCCATCTTCATCGCGAACCTCGCCGGAGTGCCGAGGGGGCGGTGAAAGCGGGCATGACAATTCCGATCAGTTAGGGGGGAGGGGGTGGTGCTCGAACGGGGAGCGTGCTACCGGCCACGCTACAGGCCCGGCCGGTGAGCTCCTTGCACGTGGCCGCGCATTTCCTCAGCCGCGCGTATCCCCCTTCGGCTCCGGCAAGAGTCGCGACCCGCCCATCCGCGCTCACTTCACACCGAGTCCGCGCACCGCGAACGGGCAGGAGCCGCCAAACCTCGCCCGAGTAAGCTTTGCGCAACTGCGCACCGCGGGCGACGTTGCCGCCCCGGGCATCCGTTTGCCGACTTTCGGCACCGCCACACGAAAGGCAGCGAGGTCGCTCGCCCGCATGAACACCTTGAAGAAACTCCTGAAGAGCCCGATCACGATCGTGCTGCTCGCGGTCATCGTGATCGGAATCGGCTTCAGCCTCATCAACCAGCAGGGCAACACCGAGGTCACGACGCAGCAGGGCCTCGAGATCCTGAAGGATGACAAGCTCAAGACGGTGTCGATCGTCGAGGGCGACAACCGGGTGAACATCGAGTTCGTCGAGGCGAACGAGGAGTACGGGCAGCACGCGCACTTCTACTTCGTGGATGCGCGCGCCGACACGGTCGTGAGCGCGGTCGACGACGCGGATATCTCAGAGAACTTCAACGACGAGGTGCCCGGCCCGAACTGGTTCAGCACCGCGCTGAGCCTGCTGCTGCCGCTCGTGCTGATCGGCTTCTTCGTGTGGATCGTGCTCTCGAGCATGCAGGGCGGCGGGGCCGGCGGCATGATGAAGTTCGGCAAGTCGCGCGCGAAGCTCGTGAATAAGGAAGACCCGCAGGTGACGTTCGCCGACGTCGCGGGCGCGAACGAGGCGCTTGAGGAGCTCGCCGAGATCAAGGACTTCTTGAAGGAGCCCGACAAGTTCCTCGCCGTTGGCGCGAAGATCCCGAAGGGCGTGCTGCTCTACGGCCCTCCTGGCACGGGTAAGACGCTGCTCGCGAAGGCGGTCGCGGGCGAGGCGGGCACGCCGTTCTACTCGATCTCGGGTTCAGACTTCGTCGAGATGTTCGTCGGCGTCGGTGCGAGCCGCGTGCGCGACCTGTTCGAGCAGGCGAAGCAGAACGCGCCGGCGATCATCTTCATCGACGAGATCGACGCGGTCGGTCGCCAGCGTGGCGTCGGCATGGGCGGCGGCAACGACGAGCGCGAGCAGACGCTGAACCAGCTGCTCGTCGAGATGGACGGCTTCGACGCGACGACGAACGTCATTCTCATTGCGGCGACGAACCGCCCCGACGTGCTCGACCCGGCGCTGCTGCGCCCCGGCCGCTTCGACCGGCAGATCGGCGTCGACGCGCCCGACCTCGAGGGTCGTCGCAAGATTCTCGAGGTGCACTCGAAGGGCAAGCCGATCGCGAACGACGTCAACCTCTCGGTCGTCGCGCGCAAGACTCCAGGCTTCACCGGCGCCGACCTCGCGAACGTGCTCAACGAGGCCGCGCTGCTCACGGCGCGACTCAACGCGCAGATCATCGACGCGCGCGCGATCGACGAGGCGATCGACCGCGTGATCGCCGGTCCGCAGCGTCGCAGCCGCGTCATGAACGACCAGGAGAAGCTCATCACCGCGTACCACGAGGGTGGACACGCGATTGCCGCGGCGGCGCTGCGGCACACCGACCCGGTGACGAAGATCACGATTCTGCCGCGCGGTCGCGCGCTCGGATACACGATGGTCGTGCCGCTCGAAGACAAGTACTCGGTGACGCGCAACGAGCTGCTCGACCAGCTCACCTACGCGATGGGTGGGCGCATCGCCGAAGAGATCGTGTTCCACGACCCGACGACCGGCGCCTCAAACGACATCGAGAAGGCGACGAAGACCGCCCGAAAGATGGTCACCGAGTACGGCATGTCGAACTCGGTCGGCGCGATCAAGCTCGGCGACGGCGAGGGCGAGTCGCCGTACTCGCAGACGCACGGTTCGCCGTACTCCGACAACACGGCGCTCTCGGTCGACCGCGAGGTGCAGGGGCTGCTCGAGCAGGCGCAGCAGGAGGCCTGGTGGGTGCTGTCGCACAACCGCGACGTGCTCGACCGGCTTGCGGCCGAGCTGCTCGAGGTCGAGACGATCGGGCACGAGCGCCTCGAAGAGATCTTCGTGAACATTCAGAAGCTGCCCGAGCGCCCGCAGTGGCTCTCGAGCCCCGACCGGCCCGTGAGCTCGCGGCCGCCGGTTCCGCTGAAGCCGCACCTGCCGGCGAGCGGCGTTGAGGCGCCGTCGAGTCACGCGGGTGGCGTCACCGACGTCGAGCCCGGGCTCGATCGCCCCGAGTCGCCGCTCGGGCCGATCCCGCCCGTCGGACCTGGCATTGACCGGCCGGAGCCGCCGCGCGGGCCGACCGCGCCCGGCGGTCCCGGTGCGCCCGACGGCCCCGGAATCGAGAACCCCGACGGCCCGCAGCGGCCCGGACCCCTCTCGTAGCCATGGCGGTCGACGAAGCGCGCGCCCGCGAGGCCGTGCGGGAGCTGCTTGCCGCCTGCGGGCTCGACCCCGATTCGCCGCAGTTCGCGCGCACGCCCGCGCGCGTTGCCGCGGCTGCGGGGGAGCTGTTCTCCGGGGTTGGCGCTGACGCCGTGACGCCGCTGGTTGAGGGGCGGATCTCGTTGGAGGAGCCCTCGGAGGCCTCGGAGTCTGCTGCTGTGGAGGCGGGCTCAGGCGCTGGTGACGACGCGGTTGCTGATGCGTCGCAGGCCGTGCTGCTGCGGAACATCCGTTTTCGCTCGATGTGCGAGCATCACCTGCTGCCGTTCGACGGCTGGGTGCAGCTCGCGTATCTGCCGGGCGACTCGATCATCGGGTTCGGGCGGCTCTACGACCTCGTTGAGACGCTGTCGAGCCGGCCGACGCTGCAGGAGAAGCTTGGCGATGACCTCGTCGACGCGGTGATGACGGGGCTCGACGCCCGCGGCGCCATCGCCGTGCTTGAGGCGCGGCAGGGATGCGTTGCTGACCGGGGTCCGCGGCAGGCGGATTCCGAGACGGTCACCTTCGCCACCCGCGGTGCGTTCAACAACCCCGACGCGCGGGCCGAGGTGCTGCGCCTCATCGCGCTCGGCGCCACCGACCGCGGCGAGTAGGGGCCCACACCCACGCAACCGGTGCCGCGCGCATCCAAGTGCGAGACAATGAGCACATGACCGAGCTCGCCCTCACCGCAGAAGTCACGATCGATCCGAGCACCGCCGAGATCATGGGGGTGCTCAACGTCACGCCCGACTCGTTCAGCGACGGCGGCACGCTCGACAGCGACACCCCCGAGGCCCGCACTGCGAGCGCCCTCGAGCGCGCGTATCGCCTCGTGGCGCAGGGCGCGACGATCATTGACGTGGGTGGCGAGTCGACTCGTCCGGGCGCTGAGCGCGTGCCGCAAGAGGAGGAGCAGGCGCGCGTGCTTCCGGTGGTGCGGCAGCTCGTGCGCGACGGCATCGCGGTGTCGGTCGACACGATGTATGCCGACACGGCGGCGGCGTGCCTCGACCTCGGCGACGTGATCATCAACGACGTCTCGGGCGGCATGGCCGACGACCGGATGCTCGCCCTGGTCGCCGAGCGCGGCGCCCGCTACATTTTGAGCCACTGGCGCGGGCACTCGGTCGTCATGAACGACCTCGCCGAGTACGACGACGCGGCGGCCGAGATCATCGGCGAGCTCACCGAGATGCGCGACCGGGCGGTCGCGGCGGGCATCGCGCGCGACCGCATCATCCTCGACCCGGGCCTCGGCTTCGCGAAGGATCGCGACGACAACTGGGCCGTGCTCAACCAGCTGCCGAAGCTGCAGGGACTCGGGCATCCGGTGCTCATCGGCGTGAGCCGCAAGCGGTTCGTCGGCGACCTGCTGCCGGCCGAGGCGCCGGTGACGGCGCGCGATCTGCCCACCGCGGTGCTGTCGGCGCTCTGCGTCGAGCGCGGCGTGTGGGGAGTTCGCGTGCACAACGTCGCGGCGACGAAGGTGGCGATCGACACGGTGGCGGCGTGGCAGAACGGCGCCGACCTGCGCGGCGAGGCGGATGCGCGATGAGCGGCGACGACGACCGTCGCGTCGAGCACCCGGCGGCACAAACGCAGCCCGCGAAGGCCGCCGCAACACCCCCGGTCCACCCCGCCGAGGCCGCGATTCAGCTGACGCCGAACCGCCCGGGTCCGGCGGCGCATCCGGCCCTCCCGGCCCCTGAGCTCGACCGGATTTTCATCGACCGCCTGCACGTGCACGGCCGCCACGGCGTGTTCGCGCACGAGCGCGCGAACGGGCAGGACTTCTTCATCGACGCCGAGGTGTGGCTGGATACGCGCGCGGCGGCGGCCGCCGACGAGATCGACCAGACGGTGCACTACGGCCACCTCATGCGCGCCCTCTATGAGGTGGCGATGCGGGAGCCGGTCGATCTGCTCGAGACGCTCGCCGAGCGGCTGGCGGCGGTGACGTTTGCGTTCGCGGGCCCGCAGGCGGTGCGCATCACGGTGCACAAGCCGCAGGCGCCCGTGAAGCTGCGCTTCGACGACGTGCTGATTTCGATTTTGCGGTATCGGCCGGAGGGTCCGCGGCCGGTGGAGTCGCGGCGTCCGGCGGCGCGCGCGGTCATCGCGCTCGGCGCGAATCTTGGCGACCGCGAGGCGACGCTGCGCGACGCGTTTGACGAGATCGAGGCGCTCGACGGCGTCTGGCCGCACCTGCGCTCGAGCCTGTACGAGACGCCGGCGCTCACGACGCATGGCGTCGACGAGTCGGCGCCCGCGTATCTCAACGCGGTGATGGCGGTGCACACGAGCCTCGAGCCGCACGACCTGCTCGACCGCCTGCAGCAGATCGAGAACGGGCACGGCCGCGTGCGCGCGGAACGCTGGGGCAGTCGCACCCTCGACCTCGACATCATCGAGCACGGCGGGCTCGTGCTGCACGACGCGACGCTTGAGCTGCCGCATCCGCGCGCGTTCGAGCGAGCGTTCGTGCTCGCGCCGTGGTTCGAGATTGAGCCCGAGGCGTCGCTGCCGGGCCGCGGCGCGGTGCGGGAGCTGCTCGCGAACGCGTCGGATCACGTCGAGAGGTATCGCGGATGACCCGCACCAGCCCCTGGCGACTCGTACTCCTTTTTGTCGCGGCCGCGGTCGTCATGTGGGCGCTGCAGTCGTGGATCACCGCCGGCGGCTCGGCGACCCTCGTGCCGAGCATCCCGTTCGGCGTGACGCTCGTCGTGATCGGCGCCGTCGCGCTCGCGCTCGCGTGGCCGGTGCGCCGCTACACGCAGGCGGTGCGCGACGCGAACGAGGCGCATCGGCGCGATGCCGGGCGGCGGGAGGATGCGCGGGGCGACGACTCGGCGCACTGGCGCGAGGTCGCGCGGCGTCGGGTCGATTCGCAGCGGGCGACGTTTGCGCTCGCGCTCGCGAAGGCGTCGAGCCTCGGCGGCAGCATTTTCGCGGGGGCGTGCGCGGCGACCGTGCTGTGGCTCGCCTCACGCACCGTCGTCGGCGCGGGCATGCCGATCGCCGTGTTCTCGCTCGTGTGCGCCGCGCTGCTGCTCATCGCGGGCATCATCGCCGAGTCGTGGTGCGCCCTGCCGCCCGATGACGGCGCCGAGTCGGCGAGCGACGCGCTGCCGACGGCGGGTTAAGCCGCGAGTTCGCGGGCGGATGCGCGGGGTCGAGCCACGCGCCGACCGCGCGTGAGCTCGTTCGCGAGTTCGCCCTGCCAGCCGCGGGCTAACGGCCCCCCGCTAGTTCGTCGACGGACCAGGCTGTTCGGCCTCGCCGCTGCCCGGCGCCTCGGCGTCGCTACCGTCGTCGCCGTCCTCCGGCGGGGTGCTCGGGTCTTCGGTGTCGTCGCCGCTGCCACCGTCTCCGGGCGTCGACTCACTCGGATCGGGGTCGGGCTCCGTCGGATCCGGATCGCTCGGCGCCGGATCGTTCGTCTCGACCGGCGCGGGCGCGACGTTCCCCGACCCATCCGAGTCGCTAGGACCGCCGGAACCACCCGAGCCACCAGACCCACCAGTCCCATCCGAAGACCCACCGGTGTCACCCTCGTTCGGCTCGGTGTCGGGCGCGGGCGGCATCGACTCGGTCGGCACGGGCGTGCGCGTTGCCGGGCTCGAGGGCGTCGGCGTGGGCGTCGACGTCTTGGTCGGGTCGACGGTCGCGGTTGCAGATGAGGTCGGCCCGTCGGTGGCGACGGGCAGGTCGGATCCGCGCGGCAGCAGCATCGCGACCGCGCCGCCGGCGACCGCAAGGGCGACCACCGTGATGCCCACAACAACGAGGTTTCGGGGCTGCTTGAGCCACGCGACGACGCTCGCGAACCAGCCGGGTTCGGCCTCTTCGAGCAGACCGCCGTAGTCGTTGAGGGGTTGGGTCACGGGGAAGTAGCCATTCTCTCGGGGCACGCAGGCGCGTATTCACTGCATTATCGCAAGAATAGTGCGGTAATGAGGCCCGCCTGACCTCATCCGTGTTAATTCCACACGAGTCACAGCGGCAACACCAGACCCAAGTTCGATCGCCGTCACCCCGCGGGCGGATGTCGTTCGCTCGGTGCTGTCGCCCGGTTAGGCCGGGTCGGTAGGGTTGTGGGCGCAAATCAGCCCGTAGCTCGAGAGGCACCTGATGCAATACCCCGACAAGCCCGAGATCGAGTGGCGACGGATCTCGCCGAAGCTCGCCTTCCGCACCCTCGTGGGAGCCATCATCTGGACGGTGATTTTTCTCGCGGTGACGATCGGGCTGACGTTCATTCCGCATCCGTTCCCGTGGTGGCTGATCGGCGCGGTGATCACGTTCCTGTGCGCCATCGAGATTCCGATGTCGTTTATTCGCGTGCGCAGCATCGGCTACGCGCTGCGACAGGATGACCTCGTCTTCAAGCGCGGCGTCATCGCGCGGCGCCTCGTCGCCGTGCCGTACGGCCGCCTGCAGGTGATCGACGTGAGCCGCGGGCTGCTCGACCGGATGCTCGGCATCGCGTCGCTCACGACCGTCACGGCCGCCGCGTCGACGAACGTGAGCATCCCCGGCCTCACGCCCGACGAGGCTGACCAGCTGCGCGACCACCTCATTCGCGTCGCCGAGACCCGACGGGCTGGTCTGTAATGGCCGACGAGTCGACGCCGAAGCGGCCGCGCCACGGCGCACCCCCAGCGGGCGGATACGCGCCCGGCGCGGGGTTGCCGCCGCAGCCGAATGCGCACGAGCAGGCGGGCCAGCCGCAGGGCCAGTGGCAGAACCAATGGCAGCAGCAGCCCGGCCAGTCGAACGGTCAGCCCGGGCAGCAGTTCCCGCCGCAGCCGAACCAGTGGCAGGCGCAGTACCAGCAGCAGCCGCCGCAGCGCCAACAGCCAAACCAACAGCCAAACCAGCAGGTGCATGGTCGGCAGTCGCCGCCCCAGCCACCGCAGCAGTTCGCGCAGCCGCAGTCTCAAGGGCAGCCACCGCACGGCCAGCAGCCGCAGCCGCACCCGGGCCAGCGGCCAAACCAGCAGTTCCCCGGTCAGCAGCCTGGCCAACAATTCCAGGGCCACCCCGGCCCGCAGCCGAACCAGCAGTACCCGGGTCAGCACCCCGGCCAGCAGTTCCCGAACCAGCAGCAAAACCCCCAGCAGCAGCTCCCGCCGCAGCAGCGCGCGGCGCTCGCCGACCTCGCCGACGGCGACTGGCACCGGCTGCACAAGCTGTCGATGTGGAACGCGATCCTCGGCACCCTCTTCGCCTTCTTCTGGGCGCTCTTCGCGCTCGGCAGCAGCCTGTTCGTCGGAGTCATGGAGGGCGACCTCCCCGGCTGGGTGCTCGCCATCGTGCTCGTCGGTGTCGTCGTGCTGCTCGGGCTCGTCATCGTGTGGGTCGTGCTCGACTACCGCAACACGTCGTTCCGCCTCACGAGCGAGGTGTTCGAGCTACGCAAGGGCGTGCTGAATAAACAGAATCGCCAGGTGCGGTTCGACCGGTTGCAGTCGGTGAACCTGAACCGTCCGATGATCGCGCGCATGTTCAACCTCACCGCGCTCGAGACGTCGGGCGCCGGCGACAAGTCGGGGCTGTCGCTGAAGTTCCTCGACAAGGACCAGGCGAATGCCCTGCGCGCCGAGATTCTGCGCCGAGCGTCGGGTGCGAAGCGCCGCAAGTCGGAGCAGGCCCGCGCTCTCGCCGAGCAGCAAGCCGGCGGCGCGCCCGCGCAGGCCCAGCCTCCCGCCCCCGGACAGCCCGCCGCGCAGCAAGGCGCACCGGGCCAGCCGCAGCAGCCCGGCCAACCGACCCAGCCCGCGCCCCCGCGCCGCAGCTCGCTGAGCTCGTTCGTCGATCGTGCGGTCGACGACTTCACCGCGCCCGAGCTGAGCGCCGAGCAGGTCGCCGAGCAGTCGATCGTGCGCGTGAAGCCGGGCCGCGTCGCCGCGACGACCGCGTTCGGCGGCCTAATCTCGGCCGCGGTGATGCTCGTGATCGGCGCGATCGCGTACGTCATCGTGCGCCTGATCCTCGCGGCCGCGCTGCGCCGCGGAGTGCCGCTGGAGTTCGACATCATCTGGTGGGTGGTGTTGCTCGGAACGATCGGCGTCATCATCTTCGCGACGCTGCTCGGGGCGGCGGCGACCGCGGTCGGCAACATGCAGTACACGATCGCGGGCACGCCCGACGGCCTTCGCATCGGCCGGGGAATCCTCAGCCAGACGAACGACACGCTGCCGCCGGGGCGCATCCACTCGATCGACGTGCGGCAGCCGCTGCTGTGGCGTCCGTTCAAGTGGTTCCAGATTCGGGTGAACCGGGCGGATGTGCGCCACGGCACCACGTCGGAGGAGCAGCAGCAGGCGCTGCAGCGAAACATCGTGCTGCCGGTCGGTACGCGCGATGAGGTTGAGCGGGTGCTGCAGCTCGTGCTGCCGATGCACATGAACGCGCGTACGGCGCAGCTCATCGACTCGGGCTTCAAGTCGGGCCGGCGCCCTGAGTTCACGCCGGCGCCGGGTCGGTCGTGGTGGCTGCATCCGTTCAGCTGGCGGTTCATCGGCGGCGCGATCGACGGCGGGCTCGTCTACATTCGCACAGGCTGGCTGACGCGGTCGGTCGCGATGGTGCCGGGGGAGCGCATCCAGTCGGTGACGGCGAAGAATTCGCTGCTCGAGCGGGCGGCGCGCGTGGCGCACATCCGCATCGACACCGTGAACGGACCGATCACCCCGCGCCTCCCCGCCGTCTCGAACGAGTACGTGAACGGACTGCACGAGGAACTCTCGAAGCTCGCGGTTCGCGCCGCGAAGGATGACACCTCGCACCGCTGGTACGAGGCGCAGGCGCGGGCGACGGTTGCGGCCGCGCGCATGCAGCTCGAGGATGCGCGCCGCACCGGCCGCCCCCTCGACCCGCAGTCGCAGCGAGTGCTCGCAGCCGAAGAGGCCTGGCGCCGCGAGCAGCAACAGCAGTCGCAGCAGCAACAGCAGCAGCCGCAGCAACAGCCGCCGTCGCAGACGCAGTAGGCGCGGCCGCTCACCCGGGGCGCTGGATGCACAACTCGTGCACCAGCGCCCCGCGTGCGTCTGCGCCAACTGCCGCTCCGCAATCGCTTACATGAACGGCCGCTCCGCGAATGGCTGCACCGTACGGCGACCGGCAGTACCGCACACCATGCAGCGCATCACCGTTCACTACACCCACTCAGCGAATGGCTGCATCAAACGACAACCGGCGGTACCGCATGCGGTACCGCCGGTCACCGTGGAGTACCGCCGCTCAGCAGCAGCACCCCTCAAACACCTACCGCGCAGGCGGGTCGTACGTCCCAAGCGTGTCGTTCTTGAAGTGCTCCTGCAGCGTCGGCAGCTCGTCTTCGTTCAGGTAGACGACCGACTGGCTGCCTTCCATGCCGGTGCCGTTCGTGGGCATCGTGAACGAGGTGATGTCGCTGCTCTTGATTGAGCTGAGGCTGGTGCCGAGGCTGACCATGGCGTTCACGGTGAGTTCGCTGTCGCGCGCGACGTACGGCACGACGGAGTCGAGCAGGCTGTTGAGCGTGACGGGGTTGGTGAGCACGTCGCGGCTGAGCATCTTGTCGGCGACGGCCTTCAAGAAGAGCTGCTGGTTGACGACGCGCTGGTAGTCGCCGTCGGTGAAGGCGTAGCGCTCGCGCACGAAGGCGAGGGCGCGGTCGCCCGAGAGCGTGATCTGCCCGGCTGGGTAGTGCTCGTTCGTGGGCGATCCCGAGGTGAACTCTTGCGGGTTGTTCACGGTGACGCCACCGATGGCGTCGGTGATGTCTTTGAACCCTTCGAAGTCGACGACCATGACGTGGTCGATGCGCTGGTCGATGAGTCCTTCGACGGTTTGCACGACGAGCGAGACGCCGCCGTAGGCGAGCGCGGCGTTGATCTTGTCGCGCCCAACGCCCGGAATATCGACGTAGGTGTCGCGCATGATCGACATGAGCTGCACGCCGGAGCGGTCGGCGGGGATGTGCGCGACGATCATGGTGTCGGCTCGCGACCCGATGTCGTCGAGGTTCGTCTCGCCGGCGGTATCGCGTGAGTCAGACCCGAGCAGCAGCACGTTCATCGACCCGGTGGTGTTCTCTTCGGGGCGCAGCGACTCGTCGGGGAACGCTTCTTCGATGGTCTCGGTGTTGCCCCAGCGGGCGTACACAGACCAGATTGCGGCGCCCGCGGCGAGCACGAGTACGAGGAATACCGACCCGATCGCGATCCAGATGTTGCGTCGCCGACGCTTGGCGCGGCTGCGTTGGCGGTCGTCAGCGCGGGATGTATCCACCTCGTTGCTCATGCGGGAAGTATCCCATGATCCGTGCGCGATGCGCCCCCTTGGCCGTATTCTGAAACAACGTCTGATGGGAAGAGCGGAAGGGGAGACGTGCAGATTTTGCTGCTCACCCACTACTTCGCTCCCGAAGACGGGGCTCCGCAGCGCCGTTGGGGCGCGCTGACGCGGGAGTTCACGGAGCGTGGCCACGAGGTGACGGTGGTGACGCCGCCGCCGCATTACCCGTCAGGTCGGGTTCCTGCCGAGCATCGCCGCAGGTATCGGGCGGGCTCGCGCGAGACGAACGAGCACGGGGTCGCCGTGTATCGCTCGAACTGGTTGCCGCATCGTGGCGACATTGTGACGCGTACGTTCGACCACACGACGGCTGCGGCGTCGACGGCACGGCGTGCGGCGAAGCTCATCCGCCGCGGCGTCATCGCCCCCGACGTCATTGTCGCGACTGCGCCGGCGATCGAGACCCTCTACGCCGGCAACTACCTTGGCCGCCGCTTCGGCATCCCGGTGGTGAGCGAGATGCGCGACGCCTGGCCCGATCTCGTCACGTACACGCCGGGGCTCGCGAATGGGCGGGGTCCGGTGGCGATGGTGAAGCGGCGGATACACGAGTCGGTGACGCGCGCGCAGCTGTCGGCCGGGCAGGTGGTGACGACGACGAGCGCGTTTGCGGGTGTGCTCGAGGAGCGCGGGGTGCAGCATCTCGAGGTGATCCGCAACGGAACCGCGCCCGAGACCTACGAGCAGGTACCGCCGCGTGAGACCGATCACGACGAGCTGCGCGTGCTGTACATGGGCAATCTTGGCCGTAGCCAGGGCCTCGACATGATCGTGCGTGCGGTGGCGGTGCTGCGGCAGCGCGGGTATCGTATCGCGGCGCGCATTGTTGGTGCGGGGCACGAGGCGCCGGCGCTGCGGCAGTTGAATGAGCAGCTGGGTGAGCCGGTGGAGATTCTTGACCGGGTGCCGCCGAGTGAGGTGCTGCCGCACTATCGGTGGGCCGATTCGACGATTGTGTCGTTGCGCGATTGGGAGCCGTTCCTCTGGACGATCCCCTCAAAGCTCTACGAGCTGCTCTCGAGCGGCCGTCACATTACGGGCATTCTCGATGGCGAGAGCGCCGGAATCCTGCTCCAAACGGGCGCGGGCACGGTCGTGAAACCTGGCAACGTCGACGATTTGATCGGCGCGTGGACCCAGCTCATCGAGCATCCCGAGCGCCTCGAGGTCGGTGATTCGGGCCGCATCTGGGCACGCAAGCACGTCGCATACGACAGCCTCGCGACCAGGTACCTCGACATCCTCGAGCGGGTGCGTGACGAGTCGCGGGCGGATGCCTAGGCGCGGCCTGCGGGCGCTCGCGGCGGGGGCGCTGCGGCGGGTTCGTCGGGTGGCGCCGGCCGCGCCGCTCGATAACGAGGCGCGCCGGCTCGAGGCGGTGCGCGAGCTCCACCGCCACGAGGCGCAGCTGAAGCCCGCCTATAAGCACTGGGGCTACAAGAACGTCTTCGCGAAGGGCTTCATCGGCGTGCGCGGCGTCGACCCCGAGCTGCCGCGTGACCGCTGGGTGCGGGTGCGGCTGGGGGAGTGGCACTTCGCGCTCGACTCCGACCTTGAGTATCGGCTGGCCGGCGACGCCGACGTCGCGGTGCTCGTGCTCGGGCACGCGTTCGACGACGCCGGGGCGGCGGGCCGCGACGCGGTGCCGCAGCGAATTCTTGAGGCGGCGCGGGCGGATGTGCGGGCGGGCCAGGCGCGCACCGCGGTCGACGAGGTGCTCACGTGGTTGTCGGGCCGGTTCGTCGTGTTCGTGTGGCGCGGCGGCGAGCTCGACGTGTACGGGGATCCGATGGCGACGCGCGCCTGCTATTACCTCGCGGCGACGGATGTGCGGGTCGCGGCTCCCTCCGCGTCAGCCACCGCAGCCGACGCGTCCCCCTTCGCCAGCACCGTGCCACTGCCCGGCGCCGACCTCCCCGGCACGCCCGCGCTGCCGCCGCACCTCGCGGAGCTCCCGCCCGCGGTCGCGTCGCACACGCAGCTGCTCGCGCGGTACGCGGGCGGCCTCACGCATCATGAGCAGCGTTGGGCGCGGCTGCACCCCGACTATAAGGACGAGTTCGGCAAGTGGATTCCGGGCGTGCTCACGCCGCACGACCACGTGCGGCAGGTCTCGGCGAACTGCCGCCTGACGATCGGGGGCGGCGAGATCGCGCATCGCCGGTTCTTCCCGCCGGTGGGGTTCCGTCGCGAGGAGCGGTCGGCCGAGGCGGTGTTCCCGGAGTTCCGCGACGAGTTGCGTCAGCAGGTGCGCAACTGGGCGCAGACGCATCGCGAGGTGTCGCTGCCGCTCACCGCGGGCAGGGATTCGCGCGGCATTCTTGCGGCGGGCCTCGTCGACTTGCAGGACGCCGGTGCGCTCACGTTCACGTATCACCCGTTCCACGTGCCGCAGAAGTCGACGGTGACCGACCTCGACGTAGCGGGCCGGCTCTCGGCGGCGGCGGGGCTGCCGCACCTCGTGGTTGATGTGCGTCCGGTGAAGCGCGACCGCCCGTTCGATCGGCTGTATCGGGCGACGTTCCCGACCTACCCGCGGTACGCGGCGCTCGCGGGCGCGCTCTACGTGAGCGTGCCGGCGCGGGCGGCGACGCTGTTCGGGGTGGGCGG
Organism: [Zimmermannella] faecalis ATCC 13722; assembly: GCF_000381765.1. Classification (GTDB taxonomy): domain Bacteria; phylum Actinomycetota; class Actinomycetes; order Actinomycetales; family Microbacteriaceae; genus Gulosibacter; species Gulosibacter faecalis. The sequence goes on from NZ_KB907087.1 coordinate 28,331, forward strand.
CGGCATCGTCACGGGGATGTTCCGCAACACCGAGGATCAGACGTTGAGCGCTGAGACGCTCGCGCGGAAGTTCACGGCCTCGAAGTTTGGTGAGATCCCCGAGCTGCGGGCGCGCATCGAGCAGTGGTTCGCGTACACGGAGTTCACCGAGGCGCGGCTCGCGGGCTTCAGTATTTATGACCTCTTTCACTGGGAGCACCGCATGTCGAAGTGGGGCGCTGAGGGCTACCTCGAGTACGACCTCGCGACGGTGCCGGCGCCGGTGCTCAACTCCCGCCGGTTGCTGCTCGCGGCGCTGTCGCTGCCCGAGGCCGACCGCAAGGCAAAGGTCCTCTACGACCTCCTAGAACAAACCGACCCGCCAACCCCAGCCGAGCCGGCCCCGCCCGCAGCCCAAGCCTGACCGAGTTACCCAGGCGCCAAACGATGCTTGACGGCGCTGGCCGCCCGACCTCCCGCGCGCCCTGTGGAAACGCGACCCTCCACAGGCTGCACAGACGCCCGAGCGTTTCGCCCGGCGCCTCGGCTTGGGTCGCGGAATGGATCTCGATCTCAGTCCCCTCTTCGCCGCCCACTTCGGAGTGGTGCGCACGAAGCTGCTCATTGACTTAGGGCTCTCGAACGGCGATACTCGCCGCCTTGCGAGGGCCGGGCAACTCGTCCAGGTACGCCAAGGTTGGTGGGCGACGCCAAATGCAAACGCGAACGTGATGGCCGCGGTGAAGGCGCGGGGCGTGCTCACGGGGCCCGCGGCCTTGGAACTTCGGGGTGCCTGGGTGCCCAAGGCCTGCGGCATCGCGGTGCGCCTGACTGAACGGCGCATGGTCGACCGCCGCGTCAAAGTCAACGACCATGTGAGTGGTAACCGCGTCTGGGCGCCGGAGGGCTGCGCCAGCCTGCACGTGCTCGAGGGCGACCTTGTCGAGCGCTGCACGAACTCGTGCGATGACGTCTCGACCGCGCTCCTCGTGACGATGCGCGACCTCGGCCGTGACGTCGCGGTCGTGCTCGCCGATTCGGTGGTCGAGCGAAAGCTCCTGACCTCGGCCGAGGTCGAGGCAATCGCGCAGAAGGCCGGTGCCCGCGGAGAAGCCGTGCTCGAGCTGCACGACCCATCGGCCGGGTCTGGAATCGAGTCGCTCTTTCGGCTGTGGCTGCGGCGCCACCGCATCGCGTTCCAAACGCAGCGCTGGATCGAGGGCGTCGGCCGGGTCGACTTCCTCATCGGAGAGCGGCTCATCGTCGAGGTCGATGGCAGGCAGTTCCACGACACCGACGACCAATTCGAGCGCGACCGGGCGCGCGACCGCGAAGCGGTCGCGCGCGGGTACCTCGTGATTCGGCTCACCTACAACGACGTTGTGGAGCGTCTCGACGCGGCGGGCGAGCAGATCCTGCGGGTGATCCGCCGCAACGACCACACGCTAAAACCCAAGGGCTGACGCCAGCGCTGCAACGACGCAGCGGCAGCACCAACGTCGCAGCTCCGAATCGGCGCCCCAAACGACTCCAAAGCGTCCCTTCACCGGGGCTATTTAACGCAATCCCCAATATGCAGACCCTTCGGGAGCCGACACCCCCGACTGCCCAGCAGTTCCGCCCGAGATTTTGGGGAATCCAGCACGCGGCCCCCGAGACCGACCCAGAATCGACGACCAGCATGCCCGCAACCCCGCCCACACCGCCAACCCGACCGAAACCGAACGACCCGCGCACCGCCCGGCGACCCCCAAGCGCGCACCGCCCTAGACTGCAACGCATGGGAACCGAACCAGGGCGCCAGGAACAGGTCGAGACTGACGATTCGGCGACGTGGATCACGATTCTCGGCAGCTGCGTGAGCCGTGACACGCTTGAGACGATGCCGCGCGACGCGTACCCCATCGACGGCTACTACGCGCGCTACTCGCTGCTGTCGGCGGGCACTGATGCGACGCCAAACATTCCCGAAGATTTCACGACGTCGAGTAAATTCCAGCGCCGAAACGTTGTGCGCGACATCAAGGGCAATCTGCTCGAGGAGCTGCAGGCGAAGACGAAGTCCGAGGTGTTCCTCTGGGATCTCGTCGACGAGCGCCACGGCGTCTACGAGTTCCCCGACGGCACGGTCATCACCCGCAGCATCGATGTCATCAACATTCCCGAGATTGCCGAGGCGGTGAAGGGCGCGCGCCATCTCGAGTTCGGTGAAGACGAGCACTTCTACCGCTGGTCGGGCGCCGCCGCGATGTTCGCCGATGCGCTCGACGCGTTCGGCCTGCGCGAGAAGGCGCTCGTGATCGCGACTGACTGGGCCGAGCACGACATCGAGGGCAACACGACCCCGTGGTCGATGGGCAAGGCGGCACCGCAGGCGAACCGCCTGTTCGCGCGCTACTACGACCGGCTCGAGCAGTTGGGCTTCCGGGTGCTGCGGATGCACAACCTGCTTGCCGACCCGGGTCACCGCTGGGGCCTGGCGCCGTTCCACTACGAGCCGAGCGTCTACGCGAAGGTCCGCGCGGCGATCGAGTCGTTCCCCTCGGCGTAACCCCCTGTTCACGCAACACCACCCCCCGCGCGATCGGCGCCACGACAGGCGAGTCGCCCGACGCAACACAACCCCCGCGAACCAGTCAATTCGTGACTTCCGTCTCCCCGGGTGAATAGGTGACCTGTTAAGGTCACGGTATGCGGGTGCATGCATCCGTGCCGTGGTGTTTCCCGCCTACGTCGGCCTTTCGATCTCGGCCGTCTGAGGCCCGTACGAGAGTCGAGTGCATGAGCCGGACGTCCAGTAACTGGCGCACGGCACTGTGGCACCTTCGCAACGGGGGCCCGAGCCAGTTGCGTGAGTGGCGGCGTCGGCAGCGGCTTAGCGTGAATACGCCGGCTCCGCGTCCGACGGGCCGCTTTGATCCGCTCGATGTCGAGCCGTACGTGCCGAACGAGCGCCCGAAGGCGTTCGGGCAGCTGCGGGTTGCGGTGATCATGGATGACTTCTCGCTGCAGGCGTGGGGCGCCGAGTTCGACACGGTGGTGGTGACGCCGTCTGAGTGGCGTGAGCAGGTCCAAAGCGTCGACCTGTTGTTTGTCGAGTCGGCGTGGAACGGCAATCGCGGTGCCTGGCAGTATCAGCTCACGGGGTCGAAGGCGCCGAGCGAGGCGCTGCGTGAGCTTGTCGCGTACTGCCGCGAGCAGGGCATTCCGTCGGTCTTCTGGAACAAAGAGGACCCGCCGCACTTCGACGACTTCCTCGACACCGCGAAGCTGTTCGACGCCGTCTTCACTTCTGACGCGAATAAGCTTCCCGACTATCGCGAGCGGCTCGGTCACGACCGCGTCGACGTGTTGAACTTTGCGGCGCAGCCGACGATTCACAATCCCATTCGCCAGCACGGCGGGGAACCTGAGGGCGACATCGCGTTCGCGGGCATGTATTTCGCGCACAAGTATCCCGAGCGTCGCGAGCAGATGCAGCTGCTGCTGGGCGCCGCGAATGATGTGAGCGCGAAGATGCCGCGTGGCCTCACGATCTACAGCCGGTTTGCGGGTGGCGACGAGAACTATCAGTTCCCGGCGCCGTTCGATGAGCGCGTGGTTGGTTCGCTGCCGTACGACAAGATGCTCAGCGCCTACCGCGAGCACAAGGTGTTCCTCAACGTGAACTCGGTGGTCGATAGCCCGAGCATGTGCGCGCGTCGCGTGTTTGAGCTCACGGCGAGTGGCACGCCGGTGGTGAGTGCGCCGAGTGAGGCGATTCCGAACTACTTCAGCCAAGACGAGGTGTCGGTCGTTGAGACTCCCGAGCAGGCGCGCTGGTCGATGCGTGCGCTCGTGAATTCGCGGCAGCTGCGCGATCGCATGGTGCATCGCGGGCAGCGCACGATTTGGGGGCAGCACACGTATACGCACCGCGCCGAGCAGGTGCTCGAGGCTGCGGGTATCGCGCACGAGCCGGCGACGGGTCGGCGCAGTGTGACCGCGATGGTGTCGACGAATCGTCCGGGTCAGGTGCGGCACGCGCTTGAGCAGGTGGCGAGGCAGCGCGGGGTGGATGTGCAGCTCGCGCTGGTCACGCACGGCTTCGACATCGATGTGGCCGACTATCGCGCGCAGGCGCGTGAGCTCGGGCTCGAAAACGTTGTGGTGCGCCGCGGCGATGAGGCGTGGCAGCTTGGCGATTGCCTGAACGAGCTGGTGCGTATGGCCGATGGCTCGTTCGCGGCGAAGATGGACGACGACGACCTGTACGGCCCCGACTATCTGCTCGATCAGACGAATGCGCTCTGGTTTACGGGGGCGGATGCGGTGGGCAAGCAGGCCTCGTACCTCTACCTTGGGTCGCGCGATGCGGTGTTGCTTCGCAATCCTGAGCGTGAGCACCGGTGGACGACGTTTGTGGCGGGCCCCACCATTGTGGCTCCGCGGGTGACGTTCGAGGCGAATCCGTTCGAGTCGCGCAGCCGTGGTGAAGACACCGCGTTCTTGCGCAGCATCGGCGATGCGGGTGGCCGGGTGTACTCGGCCGACCGCTTCAATTTCATGCAGGTGCGAGGCGCGACCGCGCACACCTGGCAGGTGGAAGACCAAGAGTTCCTCGCGAACTCGCGAGTGGAAACGTACGGATTGAACGAGCAGCACGCGCTCGTCGACTGAGGAAAAGGAACAGCACACATGAATGCACCGGCTGTTGAGTCGCACTTCGGCACGGTTTGTGTCGTGGGGCTTGGTTACATCGGGCTGCCCACCGCGGCGTTTATCGCGTCGAGCGGTGCGAGCGACACGAAGGTGATTGGCGTCGACATTAATGAGTCGTTCGTCAATCAGATCAACGCGGGAGAGGTCCCGTTCTTCGAGCCCGACTTCGAATCGCTGCTCGCGGGCGTCGTCTCCCGCGGTCGCCTTTCGGCGCAGACGACCACGCCCGAGGCTGACGCGTACATCGTCTGCGTGCCGACGCCGTTCAAAGACAACCACGAGGTCGACCCGAAGTACATCAAGGCGGCCGCCGAGAACATCGCGCCGCAGCTCAAGGGCGGCGAGCTGATCATTCTCGAGTCGACCTCCCCTCCCGGCACCACCGAGCAGATGGCCAAGTACGTGCTCGACGCGCGTCCTGACCTCACGGACGAAGACGGCCGCAAGAACAGTGTCTACTTTGCGCACTGCCCCGAGCGAGTGCTACCAGGCCGCATCATGGTTGAGATGGCGGAGAACGACCGTGTGATCGGTGGCGTGACACCGCGTGCGACCGAGATGGCGCGTGACTTGTACTCGACGTTCTGCAAGGGCGAGATGCTGCTGACGGATGCGCGGACGGCTGAGATGGCGAAGCTCACCGAGAACTCGTTCCGCGACGTGAACATTGCCTTCGCGAACGAACTTTCACTCATCTGCGACGAGTTGGACATCAACGTGTGGGAGCTCATCGAGCTTGCGAACCACCACCCGCGCGTGAACATTCTGCAGCCGGGGCCCGGTGTGGGCGGCCACTGCATCGCGGTCGACCCATGGTTCATTGTTGCGGCCGCGCCCGAGCAGTCGAAGCTCGTGAAGATGGCGCGCGACGTGAACGACGGTAAGCCCGAGTACGTGATTCACAAGGTGCTCGAGCGTGCCGAGCGCTTCAAGCAGCCCGTGATTGCGGCGCTGGGTATCGCGTTCAAGCCCGACATCGACGACCTGCGCGAGTCGCCGTCGCTGAACATCGTTGACAAGCTTGCCGGCCAGATCGAGGGTGCCGAGATCAAGGTCGTGGAGCCGAACGTTGAGGAGCTGCCGGAGCGCCTCACGAAGCACGCGAACCTCTCGAAGGCCGACTTCGAGGAGGCGGTCGAGGCCGCAGACATCGTGCTCCTGCTCGTTGACCACCACCAGTTCAGGGAAGCCGACCGCGCACTCCTCGAACAGAAGGTCGTCATCGACACTAAGGGCATCTGGCGGTAATCGCACAGGTAGTGGGGCGGGGCACGGTGCCGGGTGACTGGCACGTGCCCCGAACTACTGCCTGGGCGGATGTCCGCGCTACGGTTGTCGGCTACCGTGAGTGGGTAGCCTGGCGCGCGCTTCCGCGCTCGAATTGATCGGACACAACATGAACGACGCACGACTACTCGCCCGCGGATTTTGCCTGTCGCCAATGCCGGTCGACGAGCTTGAACAAATAGAGCATTACGGCGTCCGTCGGGTGGGCGACTTTTACCTTTATGCCGATGAACTGGTTGAGGTCGACGTGTATGTACGTGACGACGACTGGGCCGTCGTGGTCGGCAAAGCCTGGCCGATGTCGTCTGGCATCGTTGCCGCCGATTGCGAATCGCCAGCTGCCGAGTTGTTTGCGTTGCTCGGGGCGCAGGGTGACGCAGGTGTTGAAGAGGCCCTCTACGACTTCGCTGGCCGCTACGCGGTGATACTCCGCCGTGATGAGCGGGTTACTGCCTACACCGATGCGGGTGGAACCAGATCGGTGTACTTCAACTCCCGCGACGGCGTTATCGGGTCACACTTCAGTGTGCTTGCGAACGCGGCCACAGGCGGCGAAAGACGGCCACCGCTTCCCGGCGCAAAGAACACCCGCCAGGAGGCCTATTGGGATCTCACCTGGCACTCTGACATCAGCATCATATACCCGAATAATCGACTCGAGCTTCCGGAAGGCAAGCAGGTAAGGTTTCATCTCACGAAGCCGAATCGCTATGTCGATGTGTCCGGGGAAGAGCGCCTGGCGACTATCGAACAGCTATGGCACGAGCAGCTGGACCGCATGGTGGCCGCGAGTGAAGGTCGCCCGATTGCCTTCTCGATGACGGGCGGACAGGACTCGCGCACGTCCCTGGCTCTTGCCCGAGATTATCGTAAGTATTTCTCTTCGTTCACTTATACCTCTGAGGCTGCCGTTGCCGGCAAGCCAGGTGCAACCTATTGGGCGAAGACGATGTCGGGCGACTACGAAATTGTCCGTGCCATGGCGGAATTTCTGCCCGACCAACACAGGTTCATCGTCAAGAAAGACTCAAAAGACTGGCAGCAGCGCAACGCTGAGGTGATGCAGCGCAACACTGCGAATGGGCACGGGGCGTGGCTGCTGCCGCACTATATGGAGCAGTTCCCCGACCCTCGAACGATTCACTACCGGGGTAATTTGCTCGAGATCGGACGTATGAGCATGCGTGGTTCGCTGGCACGCAGCCCGCAACGCCGCATGGCTGAGCTCGCGAAGTACTACGCATCGAAGACCGGCGTCGAGGCGGAACTCATGGCCGACTTCTTCCTCGAGAAGATGGTCCAGATGGGGTTCGACAGCCTCGACGCAAGCTACGTGATCACTGATGTCTTCTACTGGGAGAACCGTCACGTCCGCTGGTATAGCGAAGTGCTAAACGAGACCGACACCGCGTTTGACACAATCACGCCGATCAACGTCCGGCGCTCCATCGATGCTCTGCTCGCGTTCCCTGTGGCACAGCGGAACCGGTCATATGCTCAGCATGAGCTCATACACCGCAATTGGCCGGTGCTTGAGTTCTTCCCATTCAATGCGACTGAGAACCTTTACGAACGCTTCGTGCGGCCCACATTGACTTCAGCAGCTTAGGCGAAGTCCGAGTAGTTCAAGTCACGAAGCATTTTATTAAGCCATGCCACCGTAACTTCACGGCTCAACGGATTGTGCTTCTGTTTGCTGTTCGTGTAGTAATGGACGTCCCAGGTGGCTGTCTTAAGCCGGCGTTGAAGCTGCACCAAGTTCGCGCGCAGCGGCGGCATCATCACCTTCAGGTCACTCGGTGATGCTGTATTCACGAGGTACGTGAATCTTGGGACGTAGTCGTTCTCGCGAAACCACGACCAGATCCTTGTTCGCGTCGACAGAGTTTTCGCAGCCACCTCTGGCGTTACGCCTGGCGCGATTCGATTGAGCGTGGTCGAAACCGCTGACTTCATGCTGTATTGAAGCCAGTCGGTCTGCGGGTTATTGACTAGTGCTCTACTCCCCTTATCGACCGTCGCGGTAACCAGCGCTTGGTAACCACCGGCGGATGAACCGTAGTGAACCCGACGCTCTGGTGGGATCCCGAGAAGCTCGCCCGCTGCCTGAATGATCGGAGTGTAGAGGTTGCCAGCCCAGCGGCTTTCATCGACTTGTCCCCAGCCGATTGGCCCACCATCAGGATCTCGATAGAGCGACGGGTCGCAGACATACAGACAGTGTGCGTTGATGTCGCCAGCCCAAGTTGATCGCTGGAAGACACGAGCATCAGGGGCAAGGGACCGGTCTACTGCACCGTTGTAGAAGACCACCATCGAGTCGGCGCCTTCTCGAGGTATGAGTCCTACCGGAACCTTCACCTCGTCGACCGAAACGTCCAAGTTTGCCAGTCGTTCGTCCGCGTGGGGTTGGTCCAGTAGGAGCGTCAGATCGAGCGACACGTGGGGTCCTTACGAGTGGCGTGATTGCGATGGGTCGGAATGCAGTGATTGCGTGCAGAGCCTTGCGACGTTGGTAGTCCAGGTCGGCCCGACGGATTTGATTCAGGGTAGCCTGGGGAACGCAGAATCGCCTCTCGCTTCCAACCGGCTGCGAGGCTCCGAGACGAAGGAGTCACTCCGCTTGAATACTCAACAGCCTGCGGCGCTCAAGCGTACGTTAAAACCTCACTGGGTATTTGCGATTGCGCTCGGCTCAGCAGTGGGCTGGGGCGCCTTCATCCTGCCGTTCGATTGGATGGTGTCGGGAGGCCTCGGCGGTACGCTCGCGGGCTTCGCTATCGGCGGCCTCATGATCACCGTGATCGCATTGAGCTATGGAGCGGTGGTGCGCGCTCTGCCTGTGACTGGAGGAGGCGTAGCATTCGCACTTGCTGCACTCGGAAGAACCCACGCATTTGTCGCGGGCTGGTGTCTCACTCTCGGCTATGCAGGAATCGTTGCGCTGAATGCGTCTGCAACAGCTCTTGTGTTCCGTGTCACAGTGCCTGACCTTGTCATGCATGTGAAGCTCTACACAATCGCCGGCTGGGACGTATATCTACCTGAGGTGCTCATCTCAACGGCGATTCTGCTGATTTTTGCGTGGATTAATGCGCGAGGAATCGAGCTTTCGGGACGGTTCCAGTTCATCGCAGTGGTGCTCATGCTCGTTGCGGTCGCGTTTATCCTTGCTGCGACCGTCATCAAGTTCGTGGTGGATCAGCCAACCCTTGCGCCTGCGATCCCTGAGGGGGTGTCTCCATGGGTTGCGATCGCGACGATCGTTGCGTTCGTGCCCTGGGCATATGTTGGCTTCGATAACGTGCCGCAGTTGGCTGGAGAGTTTGACTTCACTCCGAAGAAGGCATTGCAACTACTCATGTGGGGTGTGGCCGCCGCGACGTTTATCTACATGGCCATGATGGTGGCAACATCACTCGCGGTCGGCGACCGGCATGTTGCCTACGAGTCATCAGCTTGGCCAACAACGCTAGCGATTACCGACATGATTGGGCCAATAGGGCTCATTCTCATGGTGATCGCTGTGTCCATGGGCGTACTCACCGGTCTCAACGGCTTCTACGTCTCGACAAGCCGAGTGCTCCTCACCATGGGGCGAGCGAAGATGTTGCCTCGCCAGTTTGCTTCCGTGAGCTCCACCCAAGGTAGTCCGACAGTCGGGATCGTGTTCACCTTGCTCATCTGCCTTGCTACGCCGTGGTTTGGGCGTGCAGCACTCGGTTGGGTCGTCGACATGACGAGCGTTGGCATCACCGTTGCCTACTTCTATACCTGCTACTGCTCTTTCGTAATTGGGCGTAGGGGATACGTCACAGGCATGGCTGATAGGCAGGCTCCGAGCAAGGGTCAGGCAGTCATTGGTCTCGCAGGATGTGTACTGGCGGTTGGGTTTCTCTCGCTCCTGCTAGTGCCCGGCTCGCCAGGTGCCCTCGGGCCAGAGTCTTTGACCGCACTTATTGTCTGGCTGATCGCGGGCGTTGGGTTCTACTTCCTTCGTCGTCGCGCTTATATGTCCGTGCCGGACGACGAGATCCGCAAGGCAGTATTCCAATAATTATCGAACTTCGGAATCGAAATATCAGAAGGGGAGAATCATGGGTGACTTAGCGAAGGCGAGGCTCTACGCACGGGGTTATTTGCTGTCTCCAGAGATTACGCACTTGTTTGACGATATTTCCTACTTTGACCACATTGTCGTGGGCGGCCAGTATCATCTCTATTTTGATGAAATCTTAGAGATTGATGTTGCCGTTTCTGGGCCCGACTGGTGTCTCGTCGTTGGAAAGGCGTGGCCGCTAAGTTCCGGCAAGATCAGTCCTGACTCCACGTCAGTCGCGCGACAATTGCTGGATCTCCACGTTCAAGGTTGGGATCAAGCGGTGGAAGAGGCGCTATATGACGTCGCTGGTCGCTACATGATCATGCTCAAGAGGGAGCATGATGTACTGCGTGTCTACAACGATGCGTGTGGCACAAGGTCGGTCTATTACAATTCGCTCCGACGCGAGGTGGCGTCGCACTTTGACATACTTGACAGGCTAACACCTGAGACCTCTTCGGGTGAACCGTACGGTGTGCCTCTAAAGCTCGAGAAACTGTGGGACAAGACGGCAAATGAAAATGTTCGTTCATTGATCCCCAACTTCCGTCTTGATCTCATCGAAGGAACACAAACGCGTTTCTTTGGAACTGATCCAAACATGGCGAGATCATTGTCGGAGGAGGGCAGATTTGCGCTAATTGAGCGGTTGTGGAAAGAGCAACTCCAGAAGCTTGTAGAGGTCAGTGGAGACTTGCCCATTGCGTTTTCAATGACCGGAGGATTCGACTCGCGCACGTCGTTGGCGATGGCGAGGGAATACAAGGATCTATTCACATCGTTTACGTATACAACGCAGGGTGCTGTTGATGGAAAGGAGGCGGATACCAATTGGGGCCGTGCGATGGCCCTTGACTATTCAACAGTTAGAAAAATGGAAGAGTTTCTGCCGCTGGGTCATTCGTACATCGCTCGTGCGCAGAAGCATGCCACATGGGTTGCGGCCAACTCGGGCATCCTCGATCGAAATCAAACTCGAACGCATGGGCGCTGGATTCTTCCGGGCTATCTTGAATTGTTCAGCGACCCGCGGACGATACACCTCAGGGGTAATCTTCAAGAAATTGGACGGCTGCATATGGGTCGTTCTGCAGCATCTCCGGAAAAGCGCTTTGTTCAACTTATTACATATGGCACAAATCTTGCCAAGGATGACCTTGCGCGGTTGGTTGACTACACATCAGCCGGGTATGAGAAGCACCGCTACCCAGAAGTGACCGATAACTATGACATCGGTGATATTTGGTATTGGGAGCATCGGCATGGCCGCTGGTACTCGGAGGTGTTGAATGAGACCGACACCGTGTTCGATACCGTGTCGCCTATTAACGTTAGGCGTATCCTGGATTGCTATCTCGCCTTTCCTGAATTTGAGCGGAAGCAGGCGTACGCGCAATACACGTTGACGCACCGAAACCATCCATCGCTGCTGTTCTTTGGGATTAACTCTGCAGATGACCTCTATGAAGTGTTCGTGCGGCCGACGCTGCGCGGCAAAATTGCGGAAGAATGAATGCGTTAGTTAAGGGTGGCGAGTTGAGCGTTGATCCACTGCAGCGTCGTAGGTCGAGGAGCCGGATTATGGCCCTGTGCCTCGTTATAGTAGATGTGAGTAGTCCACTGGGCTGATGTAAATTCATGTTGCATCTTGACCAGATTGTCGTTCAGCTCGCGATGCATGATATTGAGATCGTTCGCCGATGCTGCGTTGAGAAGGTAGGTAAATCTCGGCACGTGCCTGAGCTTCTCGAACCACGCCCATACTCTTGCTCTAAAATCGAACGATTCTACGACTTCTTCTGTGCTCCGTGAAGAGAATGAATGATCAAGAGTCCGCCTTACCGCGTGCCCAATATTGTATTTTGTCCAATCAGTTTGAGGGTTGTTGACGAGTGCAATACTGCCCTTGTCGGCTGCTGCTGTTACCATCGCTTGGAATCCACCAGCGGATGACCCATAATGCAGGCGATTTGAAGCGGGGACTCCCAGTAATTCTCCTGCTGCCTCTACAACCTGCACGTAAAGATTACCGGCCCAGTTGGTTTCGTCGACTTGGCCCCAGGCAATAGAGCCGCCCGCGGAGTTGTAGAGTGCGGGGTCACAAATATAGAGGCAGTGTGCGTTGACATCCTCAGCCCAAGTTGAACGTTGAAAAACTCGGCCGGTAGGTGCGAGCTTGCGGGCAATCGCGCCGTTGTAGAAGACGGCGATCTTCGTCGCGCCCTCGCGTGGGGCAAGGGCGACTGGTATAGCGACACCGTTGACGTCGACATCGATGCTCGTAACCCGTTCCTCGGCCAACGGTGGCTCTAGCAAGGCGTCCAAGGCAAGTCCCATACCAATTCCAATCGCCAGAATGTGAGCGTTCCGGACCCACGCCAGGGCACTGGGGGCGCGTGTCAACACACAGGCTAGTGGATGTGTTGTTGTGGTGACTGCGATGGATAGCCCATGGCTCGGCATTTGCGGAACGGGTGCCCTAAAATGACGGGGTATCGTCCGCCGCAGGAAGGGTGTGTATGGCCACCACGGAGCCGACGGATGTCGGCGAGTCTGACATCGAGACTGTTCAGCGGGCGCAGGAGGCGATCGGTGAGCTGTCTCAGCGAGGTGCGATGGTGTCGCGAGACCTCGTCGCGGCGTACGAGCGGGAGCGCAAGCTGCTCGGCGGTATTAGGAAGCGCGATGCTGAGTTGGTGAAGCTTCGGGCTCGGTGCGCAGGGCTTGAAAGCCAAGTTGCCCAGCTCGGCCAGAGTTACGAGAATCTCAGCGGCGCGCCACTGGCCAAGCTCCAGCGCGGCTATTGGCGACTGCGGAAACGCCTCCGTGGAGGGAAGAAGGACAACTCCAAATGAAGAAGGCTGAGATAGCTGCGCGCCTCAAGGAACTTGAACGGTTGAGCGGCGAAGCTTCACGCCTGGCGCGATGGTTCGCAGAAGCTCGCGACATGCCGCGTTCAGTTAGCGCTGGCCTCCGTGGCGAGTTGCCGTACGTACTACCGAGCGATTCCGTCGAGGAGTATCGCGCGCGCGAAAGCGAGATGATCCGGAGGAACCAGCCAACTGTCAGCGCGTTGCTTCAACAGGCACAGTCGCTACCGACGACTACTGGCCAACGCTGGTACCGGCCAAGTACAGCGCGCATCGGCATCATTGCCGATACCTTCCTTGCAAAGAGTCTCGAAGGCACTGCGGCGTTCGAGTACCTGCACCCCGACACCTGGCACGAACAGGTCGAGCGGATCGACGTGCTACTCGTGACCAGCGCCTGGCGCGGTCTCAACGGTGAGTGGCACGGCGTAAGCATCATGTCGCCAGCGCGCGATCTAATAATTCAAGAAATCATTCCCGCAGCCAAGCAGCGTAACGTGCCTGTGGTTTTCTATTCCAAGGAAGACCCGCCGAATTACAGCAAATTCATCGGCATCGCGCGTCACTGCGATGTCATCCTTACCTCCGCCGAGGAAATGCTGCCGAAGTATCAACGCGATGCGCCAGGAGCGCGGCACTTTTCTGCGCTTCCATTTGGAGTGAGCTACCTCCACCACAATCCGCTCGGCAGTCGTCGGGTCAATGACCGCATCTGGACCTTTGCGGGATCATGGCATCGCGAAAAATACGCACAGCGTCGCACGGCAGCGATGAACATATTTAACGGCCTCGTAGGTGCCGGTGAACAGCTCTATATTTTCGATCGGAACTCAGAACTCGCGCTCGAGAAATACCAGTTCCCGGAAGCCTTACTGCCTAACATGTACCACGCAGTTGATCATGGCGACCTGCTTCAGATGCAACGGCTGCTGCCAGTGGCAATTAACCTCAACTCAGTACAGAACAGTCAGACGATGTTCGCGAACCGTGCGCTTGAGCTGCAAGCCATGGGGACGCTCATCATGTCGAATTACAATGCTGGTTTGAATTCGCAGTTCCCGCACATCCTGATGCCTGACAGCGAAGTAGACGCACGTGACTGGGCGGCTAGTCTCACTGATAACGATGTGTCTCGAGCCCAACTTGATGGTGTGCGATCCGCTTTCACTGGGAACACCGCTTTCGAACGAATGGTGACAATTCTCGAGGCCGCGGGTCTGGAAGATGCTGCCGAAGAGATCGTTCCTGATCATCGCATGATCGTTGTTGCGGATGACCGGGAATGCTATGAACAGTTCATCGCGGGACAGACTTACGATGGCAGGACTGCGTTCATCACTCCCTCCCAAGTGGGAGACGAACGCGGTGGTCCTGACGGCGATATCGTCGTCACGCTCCGCAAAACCGACTACCCGCGCACCTACCTTCAGGATCTTGCCAACGGGTTCAAGTTCACGGACGCCGACGCGGTTGAGGCTGTGGCGAGCAACGACGTTGCTACGTTTGAGTTCGTCGAAGCGCGATCTACGGGAGTAGACCGTGCAACCTGGGTTTGTGAAGGAAGCGACGTCGGGGAGGCAATCGCTTCGGCCACTACCGCAGTCACGGTCGGCCTTGCGGCTACGATGGGCGAGACTCGAGAGACGATCGCCACGGCGGAACCGGAGCTCACTGTGATCGTGCCTGTGTACAACAACGGTCGGCACCTGCGTTACAAATGCATGGCATCGCTTCGACGCTCTTCGATCTTTTCTAAAATGAAGGTTCTGCTAGTTGATGACGGTTCCACCGACGCGGAAACGCTCGAAACTGTGCGTGACCTTGAGTCGACATTTGCCAACGTGCACTCGTTCTCATTCGCCGACGGTGGCTCTGGCAGCGCATCACGGCCCCGCAATAAAGGGCTTGAACTCGCCGACACGGAGTATGTGACCTACCTAGACCCCGACAATGAAGCAGTGAACGATGGCTACGCTGTCTTGCTTGACAAGGTGCGTAATATGGGCGTCGACTTCGGCATCGGGAACATGGTGAAGTTTAAGGGGACGCGCAGCGTCGTCGGTAACAACGGTGTTCTTTCGCCTGTGCTCAAGGAAGACTTCAACTGGGAGGTTCCAGAAGGAGCCCTCTCAAGCATCAAGTTCCAACCCATGAGTATCCAAGCCCTGGTTGCTAATACCGCTTGGCTCAAGAGTATCGGAATCCAACAACCTGTTGGTGCAGTGGGTCAAGATAGCTACTTCTTTCAACAGATGCTTTATTACGCACGTCGCGTGCTCCGCATCGGGCTGCCGATCCACTCCTACTATGCAGAAGTTGCGAATTCAACGGTTAACACACTTGGCCCAAAGTTCTACGAGAAATACATTCCGCTCGAGAAAGATCGGTCATCTTGGCTGCGTCGTGTCGGCCTGCTCGGCTCGTACAATGAGACTCGCCTTGAACCATTCGTGAAGGGCTGGTTCATCAAGAAGCTTGAACGAGTTGCGCCCGAACACCAGCCGAGATGTCGTGAACTTATTCATCAACTTGCCGCATACTACGGACCACACGAATGGAAAGATGAGGACCTGCGTGCATGGTTTGCAGCTGTTAGAGAAGAAGTTGGTGCAGAGCGATCTGAAGAGGTCGTGAAATCGTGACGAAGTCTCTCACTTTTGCGAACGCTGAAGAATTTGGCAACGACGTCATCGATGAGGCCGTGCTTCATCTAGGATCAGTGAAGTTCCGGGCAAAGCTGTGGCAACATCCGTCAAATCGAAACGATCTGATTGTGATTGTTGACGATGCGATCAGCCTCACCGCTGGTGGTGAACCTGATGGATTTGACGGTGAGGGACTCTTCGGTCAAGTCGACGCCTCAGTGTTGTGCATATCGGATGATTGGCTAGACGAACACGACGTGCGCCAACCTGGGTGGGCACAAGGCGAATTTCACCAGTATTTGCTGCCAACATTGCATCACTTCGTCGAGTCGGTGCGCACAAAATTCGGGTTCGTCCGCCGAGTGGTTGCTTGTGGTACCGGTAGCGGGGCGTTCGTAAGCCTCCAGCTCGGGGCGCTTGTACGTGCAACTCATGCGGTGATCGCCAACCCCGTGCTGGACTTGAGCCTCACACGAAACCTTGCCATCACAACGATGATTCATCGGTCCTACCCGGGTCTGGACCTCGCTACGGTGAAAGCGCGATTTGCGGAAAGAATTTCAGTGCCGAAATCGATAAAGAATGTCGGTTACCTGCCAGCAGTGCACTGCAGCGTTAATCCCGCAATCGCGCGTGTGCTGCGGCGGCAGGTGCCCTTGCTCCTACGCACCGCTGGGCAAGTGAGCGAGTCGAACCCAGACGTACGCGTCGAGGTGCTGGTCGACAGCTCTGCCTTTATCGGCAACCGGTTTTTCAGCCAGCCGACGACGCATCGAGCTGTCAACGCAGCACTTGGATCGGAGGGTGCCGCGTGACTAGTCAGAACGCATCCAGCTGGCAACTCGAAACTGCCATAACCGATGAGTTCGCCGCGGCATGGGCAAGCCTTTGTGGCCCTGGCGGCGATCCCGCGGAGTTTTGGCGAAGTGCCTCACGTCTCGGAAAGGACAACGCGGGCGACCCGTTGTCACTGCGTATGCTCACGCGCCTCGCGTTGGGAGAACAGTACCCCGCCGAATCCCGGTTCGTTGCGTTGCTGCTGGAAGCCAATGGCGCCGGCAGCCTGGCGGCACGACTCACCGACTTCAGCAACGAGGATTCCGCGAAAGCCTGGCAGCGTCGACGCTTGATCGAGGCACGTGAGCATTACGTGGAGACGCAAGAAGCTGCAGCACACGAAGGGAGCGCGATCCACCTTGAGGTACGTGGCGGAACGGTTCGTTTGCTCGAAGACAGCGACGACTTGCCGGCTGAGGCATCATGGCAAGATGCTCTGCTCGCGGTAGCTCGCGCGTCGTCACCATTGCTAAGCCCAACCACCGTTCGGGTCGAAGTATTTGATGCAGACAGCAGCGCGCTCTACCGTGACCTTGCGTTGGTTGGGTATCTCGGCAACCTACGCATTGCGGTCATCGAGCATTCAGAAGGAACAAGTGAACTTGAACCAAAGGTGCGAGAGTGGGTAGGGCATCGCAGTGCTGAACTCGCTGTGTTCGTGCCTCATGGAGACGGGTTTAGGCTCGCGCAGCTCTACGGCCGAACGTTGCAGCGGCCAGCCCACATCGACCGCACATTCGCGGCTCTCGAAGTGCGACGATGGCTCGAATTCGACTGGCTGCTTGAAGCTGCGACTGCAAAGGTGTTTGATGTGCCGCGGCTATTTGAGCTTAAATCACTGGTTGAAAGTATTTCGATTGCACAGCTTCCACGGACGGATGTTTCAATTCTTGAACAAGTCCTCGCATTTGTCCCGGAGCTTGAATCGCGCGGTATTGCGCTAGAACGACTCGCGACCGTGTTTCTAGATAGGGGAGACTTCGGGGTCGCTGAGGTACTGCTCAACCTGGTTGGTGAGGCCCAACAGAGCTCATATTTTCAAGGACGTATCAATCGTGCTCGCTTCGGGCTCGCTAAGTTCGAAGAGGTTAGGGAGCACGAAGGTAAGTATCCGGTTCGTAAGCAAGACCAAGCACTCATCGATGAGGCCCGTGCGGCGGTTCATCTATTGACTGCGCTTGCGGCGGCAGAAGCAAGCGATGTCAGGCAGGTGTCCGCCCCTACATCGAGTGGAGACTCGTTTGCAGTCACATCAATCTTGCACGCGAGCGCACCGCACCAATCGGGCGGCTATGCGAACCGGGCACACCAACTGTTGGGTGCGGTGCAAACGGCAGGCATACGCCTCCGCGCATATACGCGACCGGGCTTCCCGGATGAGTCGCTTAGCTCGGGAGCGGTAGTCGCCAATAGTTTCGAGGGCGTTGACTATTTTCGGCTCGGGGGTGACCTGTCACGCAACCGAGGCGAGTATCAATACATGGTGGAGTGCTTGGAAACGTATAGACAGGTACTCCGAGAGAACCGGCCGGATGTGGTCCACCTGCGCTCGACTTATGTGTCGGCGCTGCCGGGCATCATTGCAGCTCGGGAAGCCGGTATCCCGACCGTGTATGAGGTTTCGGGTATGTGGGAACTTGTCTACGCGACATATGGTGACGCGCGCCGTGAGAGCATGCGTGCGCGTACTGTCCGGCTTGAGAATGCGGTGCTCCGCAACGCTGACCGGGTCGTGACTCTGACGCGAGCAATGGCCGACATCATTAATGAGCGCGTCACGACGCGAAACCCCGTCGAGGTGCTGCCGAACGCGGTCGACATCGACCGGTTCCGTCCGATGCCGAAGGACGCTGCGCTGCTTACCGAGCTTGGTTGGTCGGAAGAAACCCCAGTAATCGGCTATGCCGGTAGCGTTGTTGACTATGAAGGTCTCGAGGTGCTGGTGGACGCGCTTGCTGAACTTCGTGACAGCGGAGTCGAGTTCCGGTTTGTTCTGATCGGTGACGGCACGGTGATGAACCAGGTTCAATCTCGGATCGATGAGCATGAATTGGGCACCAACGTGCTGGTCACCGGACGCATTCCACATGCCGAGGTGGAACGGTACTACTCCATCTTTGATATCTGCGCGTTCCCGCGACTCAGCACTCCTGCAACTGAGGCAGTGTCACCGCTAAAACCTTTTGAAGCACTTGCTTCAGGTAAAGCAGTGATTGTATCGGATGTCGCCGCACTGGTTGAGATTGTCGGCGAGAATGAGCGAGGTATAGTCGTGCCGAATGGAGACGCCCATGCGCTCGCAGATGCTATTCGCAGTCTGATTGAAAACCCGGATCTTCGGGCAACGCTGGGTGCGACTTCGCGTGAATGGGTGGGCACGAATCACACATGGGAGGCGGTTGGTGGACGATTTGTCGACGTGCTCCGAGCTGCTCGGGGAACTAAACGTAACTCTGGATGACAAAAACACCGTATGCGACAGGTCGACCTGGCACTCAATGCTTCGAGTGTCACCGGGGCGCTTAGGGGACTGCTGCACGGATAGGTGACAGGTTGTAGTCACGCCGCCAGTGCGACGGTCGTGTTCATGATGGTCTCGAACTCGATGGGGGTCAAACGTCCAAGTCGGCGTTGGCATCGTCGGCGGTGGTAGGTCCGTTCGATCCAGGTGACGATCGCGATCCGCAGCTGCTCGCGTGTGGTCCAGGAGCGGCGGTCGAGGACGTTCTTCTGAAGCAGCGCAAAGAACGATTCCATGGCCGCGTTGTCTCCGCTCGAGCCCACTCTTCCCATGCTTCCGACCATGCGGTGGCGGGTCAGCGCACGTAGGAATTTCCGGCTTCGAAACTGAGATCCTCTGTCGCTGTGGACCACGCAGCCGGCGACGTCGCCG
>NZ_KB907088.1 GCF_000381765.1 [Zimmermannella] faecalis ATCC 13722
GGCCCGCAATCGCGGTTCGTGTACGCCTGCGCGGTGCGGTAGATGGTGGCGTAGGTGCTGAAGTCTGAGGCATCAACAGCCGCGCGCGTGCGGAGGTCGGCGTGGAAGCGATCGAGCGCCGCGCGAAGCGACTCGTCAGAGAGGTCATCGTCAAGATCGGGTGCAGTGTTACTCATCTCGGGTCGCCTCCTTCCGCTCCTGCTTGCCTTGGTTTGAGTGGATCATGAGCCTGCGACATTTCTTCGTGTCGCCCGGTCTGCTGCGTTGGTTTCAGCAGACCACGAGCCTCCGACATTTCCTGCGCATCCTTGGTTCGCCGCTTTCAACCACAGCTGACCACGACCCTGCGACATGCCCCGCTGTCGCACCCGTTCGCTGCCGTGACCTTCAGCTCACCATGACCCTGCGACATTTCCTGACGCCACCCCGTCCGCCCGCGCCCATCCGTCTGATCTCCGCGAACTGACGGTAATTCGAGGCTTTCCCGCTCAAAATGCCGCAAGTTGCCGTCAGTTCGCGGGCGGTGGGTGGTGGAGGAGGTATTGGGGCCTCACCCAACCTCAAATTGCACCAACACTTGAGAACGGTTATCGTTTGAGGCTGAGCACGTGCGAAAAACCGCGCGACCCATCCATTCGCCTCCGCGCCATCTCGGCTAGTTAGGACCCCTTCTTGCGCACTTCACTCCGCGCCGCGCTCGGCGCTGTCTCGGCCCTCGCGCTCGCCGCGAGCCTCGCGGGATGCTCGAGCGGAGCATCCGGCACCGCGGCCGACGGCCTGCAGATCGTGACGACCACGACGCAGCTCGACGACTTCGCCAAGAACCTCACCGAAGGCACCGACGCCGAGGTGACGAGCCTGTTCAAGCCAGGAGCATCGGTGCACAGCTTCGAGCCGACCGCGGCCGACCTCGAAACGATCCGCACCGCCGACGTTGTCGTCATGAACGGCATGGGCCTCGAGCCCTGGCTCAGCGACACGCTCGAGTCGGCGGGCTTCACCGGCACGCTCATCGACGCGTCGGAGGGCATCACGCCCCTCGGCAGCGACGACGACCACGACCACGAGGCCGAGGACGCCGAAGAAGAGGGCGACCACGCAGAAGAAGAAGAAGCCGACCACGACCACGCCGACGAAGACACCGAGGGCAACCCGCACATCTGGACCTCGCCCGAGAACGCCCAGCAGATGGTCGACAACCTCGCCGCGGGCCTCGAGCAGGTCGAGGGCGTCGACACTGCCGCCATCTCCGCAAACCAGGAGGCCTACACGGCCGAGCTCACTGCCCTCGACGCCTGGATCACCGAGAGCATCGACCAGGTTCCGGCCGACGAGCGCCTGCTCGCGACGAACCACGATGCGCTCACCTACTACAACGCGGCGTACGACATCACGTTCATCGGCTCGGTCATGCCGAGCTGGGAAGACAACGCCGAGCCGTCGCTCGCCGAGGTGAACTCGCTCGTCGAGAAGATCAAGGAATCGGGCGTTCCCGCGGTCTTCACCGAGAGCCAGCTCAACCCCGCGACCGCCGAGGCGATCGCCGAACAGGCCGGTGTGAAGGTGTACTCGGGCGAGGATGCGCTCTACAC
The DNA here is from genome assembly GCF_000381765.1 of [Zimmermannella] faecalis ATCC 13722. Taxonomy (GTDB): domain Bacteria; phylum Actinomycetota; class Actinomycetes; order Actinomycetales; family Microbacteriaceae; genus Gulosibacter; species Gulosibacter faecalis. The sequence goes on from NZ_KB907088.1 coordinate 1,593, forward strand.
CGACTCGCTCGGCGACGCCGACAGCGACGGGGCGACCTACCTCACCTCGACCATCCACAACACCGAGCAGATCGTCGACTCGTGGGGCGCGACCCCGGCCGACCTCCCCGCCGAACTCGGAAGCACCGAATGACCCGACCCCTCATCGACTACCGCGACGTCACGCTGAGCTACGACGGCCGAACGCCCGCGGCAGAGCGCCTCACCCTCGCACTCAGCGCGGGCGAGGCGCTCGCCCTCGTTGGCCCGAACGGCTCGGGCAAGTCGACCCTGCTGAAGAGCATGATCGGCCTCGTCACCGCGACCCACGGCAACCTCGAGGTGCTCGGCGGCCGACCGCGTGCCGCGGCGGGACGCATCGGTTACCTTCCGCAGCACGACCACATCGACCTCGAGTTTCCGATCACGCTGCGCCAGGTCGTCATGCTCGGCCGGTTCGCGCAGCTCGGCCCGCTGAAGTGGCCGGGGCGCGCCGACCGGGCCGCGGTGCAGGCGGCGCTCGAGCGCGTGAATCTCGCCGATCTCGCGAACCGACGCTTCGGCGACCTCTCGGGCGGGCAGCGCCAGCGGGGCCTGCTCGCGCGCGCCCTCGTGAACGACCCGAGCATCCTGCTGCTCGACGAACCCTTTAACGGGCTCGACACCCCGAACCGCAAGGCGCTCATGCAGACGCTGCGCGAGCTGCGCGCCACCGGGCTCGGGGTGGTCGTGTCGACCCACGACTTCGAGCTCGCGCACCAGGTGTGCACGCACGTGCTGCTCATCAATCGCGAGCAGATCGCGTTCGGCGACATCCACGAGGTGCTCGTGCCCGAGGCGATCGCCGCGACGTTCGGCGAATCGCACGAACACTTCGACACGCACAGCGACCTCGTCGCGCATCCGCACCCCGTTGAGCCCGCGCAGAAGCCGCTGCTGTGACGCCGATCGACGTCGTGTTCGGGGCACCGTTCATGCAGTCGGCCGCGATCGCCCTCGGGGTGCTCGCGGTCGTCTCGGCGGTGGTTGGTGTCGCGCTCAATCTGCGTGAGCTCGAGTTCGTGAGTGACGGGCTCGTGCACGCAGTGTTCCCGGGCGTCGTCATCGGGTTCCTCGTGGGTGGTGGCGCCGGCCCCGAGATCTACTTCGGGGCAATGGTCGCGGCGGTGATCGCGACCGTGCTGCTGACGCTCGCGGCGCGCCGCGGCGCGGGCACGGATGCGGCGACCGCGGTGCTGCTCGCCGGAACCTTCGCGATCGGCATCGTCATCGTCTCGCGGTCGACGAACTACGCGACGGGCCTCGAATCGCTGCTGTTCGGGCAGCTGCTCACGATTTCGCCGACCGACCTCGTGATCATCGGCGCGCTCGGCGCCGTCGCGATCGCGCTCGTCGCGTTCACGTGGAAAGAGCAGGTGTTCGTCGCGTTCGACCGCCGCGCCGCCGAGGCGAGCGGCATGGCCGTGCTGCGCTACGAGTTGATCCTCAACGTCGCGATCGCGCTCACGGTGGTGGCGGCGTCGCGCGCGGTCGGTAACCTGCTCGTGCTCGCGCTGCTGATCGTGCCCGCGGCCGTCGGGCGGCTCGTCGCGTTCCGGCTCGCCGTCATCGTGCCGGTCGCGGCCGTCACCGCCCTCGGTGCCTCGTTCGTGGGCCTCGTCTCGGGCTACTGGCTGTCGGTGGATGCGCGGCTCACCGTCTCGCCCTCAGCGGTGCTCGTGCTCGCGCTCGTCGCGGTCTACCTCGTGGTCGCGGGCGTTTCGAGCGTCGCGCGCAGGGGCCGCGGCCGAGCGAAGGCGCTCAGCCCGGCGAACGGGCTGAGCCCAGCAACGGAGGTCAGCGCATGACCATCTTCACCTCGGCCCTCGTCGCGGCACTGCTCGTCGGCGTGCTCTGTGGCATCGTCGGTTCGATCGTCGTGCTGCGCCAGCGCGCGTTCTTCACGGTCGCGCTCACCCACGCGACGTTCCCGGGCGGCGTGCTCGCCGCGATTCTCGGCGTGCACATCGTGCTCGGCGCGTTCGTGATGGGGCTCGTGCTCGTCGGGTTCATGCTCGTGCTCGGGCGCATCCGTCGACAGGGACGCCAGGTCGCGGCGGGCATCGTGCTCTCGTTCGGGTACGCGCTCGGGGTGTTCCTGCACTCCCTCGTGCCCGGGCTGCAGACGCGCGTCGACTCGTTCCTCACCGGCTCGATCATCGGCATCCCGACCTCGAGCATCCTCATCATCGCGGGCATGCTCGTGCTCGCGGTGGTCGTCGTCGCCGGGCTGTGGAAGCAACTGCTGTTCTCGACGTTCGATCGGGAGGGATACGCGGCGAGCGGCGGCAGCGAGGCGCGCATCGAGCTCGTGACGCTCGTGCTCATTGTCGGCACGGTCGTGACGACGATGCCGGCGATCGGTTCGATTCTCGCGATCGCGATGATCGCGGCGCCGGCGGCGGCCGCGAAGCTGCTCGTGCGGCGCATCGAGTGGCTGATGCCGGTTGCCTGCCTGTTCGGGGCGGGGAGCGCCGTGCTCGGGCTGTTCGCCTCGCAGTGGTTCTCGATCGCGGCGGGTGGTTCGATGGCGCTCGCGGCGACCGCGGTGTTCCTCGTCGCGCTCGGACTGCACCGGGTTACGCGCCCGGTAGCTAAGCGCCCGGTCGGGGCAGCTGGCTACACTGGCCGCAAGGAGCCCCTGAATGCCTGAACCTACGACTTCGACCCCGCGCCGCAACACGCGTCAGCGTGAGGCGATCCGTGACGCGCTCGCGGCCGAGCCGGCATTCGTGAGCGCGCAAGACCTGCACCACAAGCTGCGGCAGGCTGGCGAGAAGATCGGCCTGGCCACGGTGTACCGCGGTCTCGCGCAGCTCGCCGAAGACGGCGAGGCGGATACGATGCTCGCGGCCGACGGCGAGCGCTACCGGGCCTGTGGTACCGAGCAGCACCACCATCACCTCGTGTGCCGCAACTGCGGCCGCACGGTCGAGGTCGAGGCTCCCGAGGTCGAGGCGTGGGCCGCCCGGGTCGCCGAGGAGCACGGGTTCACCGCGATCACGCACGACCTCGAGGTGTTCGGTCTCTGTGCGGAGTGCGCGGCGGCGTAGCCATCCCCGCGCCCTAACCGCGATCTCCCTCTTCCCAAGCACGCGTATCCGCAGTAAGCTTGGTCGCTGGTGCGTTCGGGGTTCCCCTCCGGCGTAACCGCGCGAGGTCGAGTTCGTCACTGTCTCTCGATCGAGCGCCGACAAGAGATCTTGGGCGGTCCGCTCTTGCGGGCCGCGGTAGTGAAGGAGAAAACTATGGCAGCAGTGTGCCAGGTGACCGGTGTGACACCGCAGTTCGGTCACAACATTTCGCACTCGCACCGACGCACCAAGCGTCGGTTCGACCCGAACATTCAGAAGAAGAAGTACTTCGTGCCCTCGCTCGGCCGCAGCGTGACCCTCACGCTCTCGGCCAAGGGCATCAAGGTCATCGACGCGCGCGGCATTGACGCGGTCGTTGGCGACCTCCTCAAGAAGGGAGTGAAGCTCTAATGGCAAAGAAGAGCCAGGACATCCGTCCGATCATCAAGCTTCGCTCGACCGCGGGCACCGGTTTCACCTACGTGACCAAGAAGAACCGTCGGAACACCCCCGACCGCCTCGTGCTCAAGAAGTACGACCCGGTGATCCGCAAGCACGTTGACTTCCGCGAGGAGCGTTAAGACATGGCGAAGAAGAGCAAGATCGCAAAGAACGAAGAGCGCAAGGAGATCGTCGCCCGCTACGCCGAGCGTCGCCTGCAGCTCAAGAAGCAGCTCGTTGACCCGAACGGCACCGACGAGTCGCGCGAAGAGGCCCGCGTCGGCCTGCAGAAGCTGCCCCGCAACGCCTCGCCGGTGCGCGTGCGCAACCGCGACTCGATCGACGGCCGCCCCCGTGGCGTGCTCGCCGAGTACGGCATCTCGCGCGTCCGCTTCCGCGAGATGGCGCACCGCGGCGAACTGCCCGGCATTCGTAAGTCGAGCTGGTAACAGCTCGACCAGACGGTTGAGTGAGCTGGTAGGTCATTCGACCAACCAAGCCACGAGAACGCCGGCGCACACCTTCGAGTGTGCGCCGGCGTTTTCGTTGCGCTCGCCCGAAACAGGCCGATATACCCCAGCCACCCTCGCAACCCTCAGAATCGGGTGGGAATCCGGGCGATTTCGGCCCAAAACCCGCGTGAATTCAACGAAGTCGGCGCGTGGGTGTTAGTTTTGCGACGTTGCCGCACGCCGGGCTCCCCCGCACGGCGGCGACTGAATAGCAATGACTGCGCTCGCATGAGCGAGCACCTGCGTCCGTAGGAGGGCACACATGGCAGACAACACTGTGAACAAGACCGAGCTCGTCGCGACCATCGCAGCCGAGACCGGCCAGAGCCAGGCGACCGTCAACGCGGTTCTGGACGGCCTCTTCCAGCAGCTCGCTGCGAACGCCGCCAAGGGCGTCAAGGTCACGATCCCCGGCTGGCTCTCGGTCGAGCAGACCCAGCGCGCCGCCCGCACGGGCCGCAACCCCCAGACGGGTGCGGAGATCCAGATCGCCGCGTCGAAGGGCGTGAAGATCTCGGCTGGCTCGAAGCTCAAGGCTGCGGTCAAGTAACCCTCCGGGTTCGACTCGCGAACGCCGCCCCACCTCGGGGCGGCGTTCGCTGGTTTCCGGCGCCACCAGCCCCCGCCACCGGCCGAGTACCCTTAGAGGACCATGCCAGCAACCGATCGACTTCCCAGCTGGACCCCCACCACGCTGCAGTTGCTGCGCTGGGGCCCGCTCGGCCTCGTTGTGGTCGCCCTCGCCGTCACGGCGGGCGCCCTCGCGTTTGGCGGCGGCGCCGACCCGCTCACGATCGGCGACCCCGGGCCCGTCGTGCGCTGGGGGCTGCCGCTCGCGCGACTGAGCTTCGACCTCACCGCCGCCCTCACGGTGGGCGCCCTCTGCATCGCTGTGTTCGCGTGCAGCCGCACGCACGACGAGTACGAGCGCGCGATGTCGCTCGCGCAGGGCGGCGGCGTCGCCTGGACGTTCGCGACCCTCGTCACGTCGCTGCTGACCTACCTCGACGTCTCGGCGGTGCCGCTGCGCGCCGACGCGAGCTTCGGCGAGGGCCTCTGGTACTTCCTCACGAACCTCGAGCTCGGGCAGATGTGGCTCATGGCGACCGCGATGATCGCGGTGCTTTCGACCCTGCTGTTCGGCTTGCGCTCGCGGTGGGGCATCTTCTTGAGCCTCGGCCTCGCGTTCCTGAGCCTGTGGCCCGTCGCGAGCCTCGGCCACGCCGCGGGTTCGGCCTCGCACGACCTCGCGGTGGGCGGCCTCACGCTGCACATCACGGGCGCCGCCGTGTGGGTCGGCGGGCTCGCCGTCGTCACGCTGCTTGCGGTGGCCGCGCGCCGCGACAAGGACCGCGACGCGCGCCGCCTCGCCCTCATCGAGCGCTTCTCGCAGCTCGCGCTCATCTCGTTCGTCGTCGTCGCCTTCTCGGGCCTCGTCACGGCGATCGTGAACATGGCCGACTGGTCGCAGCTGTTCACGACGAGCTACGGGCTCATCATGCTGTTCAAGGTGCTGCTGCTCGTCGTGCTCGGCGGGTTCGGCGTGCTGCAGCGCCGGATCCTCATCGCGCGGATGCACGCCAAGCTCGCGAAGGGCGGCTCAACCGCCGCTCCGGCCGCGTGGCTGCTCGGCATCGAACTGCTCGTCATGGGCGCCGTCTCGGGCGCCGCGGCGGCGCTCGGCCGCACGCCGAGCCCGAGCCAGCCGGTCGTCGCCGAGAACCTCGCGAATCCGTCGCCCGCCCAGCTGCTGTCGGGCGAGGAGCTCCCGCCGCCGTTCGACGCGTCGCGCCTGTTCACCGAGTGGAGTCTCAACCCGATCTGGACGACCCTCGCGGTGCTCGGCCTCGTCTACTACTTCATCGGCATGGCGAAGCTGCGTCGCCGCGGCGACGCGTGGCCCTGGTGGCGCGCGGCCGCGGTCACGGTCGGCGTCGTGATCTTCCTCTACAACGTGAACGGGCCGCTCTACGTCTACGGCCGGTTCATGTTCAGCTTCCACATGACCGAGCACATGATCCTCTCGATGATCGTGCCGATCTTCCTCGTGCTCGGCGCCCCCATGACGCTGCTGCTGCGCACCGTCAAGGTGCGCAAGGATGGCTCGATGGGCACCCGCGAGTGGGTGCTCCACGTCGTGCACTCGAAGTGGGCCGAGTTCTTCTCGCACCCCATCGTCGCGGGTGTCAACTTCGCGATCGCGCTGCTCACGTTCTACTTCACGCCGCTGTTCCGCTGGGCCACCTACGACCACGTCGGCCACATGTGGATGATCGCGCACTTCCTCATCGTCGGGTACCTCTTCGTCGAGTCGCTCATCGGCGACGACCCCGTGCGCACGCGCGCGTCGTATCCGATGCGCCTCATCTCGCTCGTGCTCGTCATGACGTTCCACGCCTTCTTCGGCCTCGCGGTGATGACCGGCACGGGCCTGCTCGTCGCAGAGTGGTACGGCGCGACGGGCCGTGACTGGGGGCCCGCAACGGCCCTCGACGACCAGCAGCTCGGCGGCGCGGTCGCCTGGGGCATCGGCGAGTTCCCCACCGTGATTCTCGCCCTGCTCGTCGGCCTGCAGTGGTACCGCAGCGACACGCTGCGGGCGAAGCGGGAGGATCGCCGGGCGGTGCGCGACGAAGACGCCGAGCTGCGTGCCTACAATGAGCGCTTCAAGCGGCTCGCCGAGCACGACGCGACAACCGAGGCGCTCGCGGCGAAACGGGATGAGGTGAGCGAGTGACGCTGCAACTCACGCAGGAGCAGCAGGCGGTCTACGACGCGATCGAGCAGACCACCGAGCACCTGTTCGTCACCGGCCGCGCCGGCACGGGCAAGTCGACGCTGCTCAACCACCTCTCGTTCCACAGCGAGAAGCAGCTCGTGATCTGCGCCCCGACGGGCGTAGCCGCGCTCAACGTCGGTGGCCAGACCATCCACTCGCTCTTCAAGCTGCCGATCGGCCTCATCGGCAACCAGCCGATCGAGCAGAACCGCGACGTGAAGCGGCTGCTGCGCAAGATCGACACGCTCGTCATCGACGAGATCTCGATGGTGTCGGCCGACCTGCTCGACGCGATGGACCGCTCGCTGCGGCAGGCGCGTGAGCGCGCCGCCGAGCCCTTCGGGGGCGTGCAGGTCGTGATGTTCGGCGATCCGTTCCAGCTCGCGCCGGTGCCGCCGAGCGACCCCACCGAGCGCGCCTGGCTGCGCGACAACTACCGCTCGATGTGGTTCTTCGACGCGCACGTGTGGCGCGATGTCGAGATGCGCATCCACACCCTGCGCGAAATTCACCGGCAGCACGACGACGAGTTCCGCTCGCTGCTCACAGCGGTGCGGTACGGCCAGGTAACGGCGGATATGGCGGGTCGCCTCAACGAGGTCGGCGCGCGCACCGCCCCGACCGACGGCATCATCACGCTCGCGTCGAAGAACGCGACCGTCACCCGCATCAACTCGCGCGAACTCGAGCGCCTGCCGGGTCGCGCCATGACGGCCGAGGCCGAGGTGCACGGCGACTTCGAGGGCGCGCGCACGTTCCCGGCCGAGAAGGAGCTCGTGCTCAAGGAGGGCGCGCAGGTGATGTTCCTGCGCAACGACCCCGACGGGCGCTGGGTGAACGGCACGGTCGGCGAGGTGAGCCGCATCAGCCGCACCGTCTACGTCGAGGTCGACGGCGAAGAGCACGAGGTCGAGCCCATCGTGTGGGAGAAGCTGAAGTACGAGTACAGCGCCGACACGAAGCAGCTCTCGCGCGAGGTTGTGGGGGAGTTCCACCAGTTCCCGCTGCGGCTCGCGTGGGCCGTGACGATTCACAAGTCGCAGGGCAAGACCTACGACCGCGCCGTCGTCGATCTCGGGCCGCGGGCGTTCTCACCCGGCCAGACCTACGTGGCGCTGTCGCGCATCCGCTCGCTCGAGGGCCTGTTCTTGTCGCGCTCGCTGCAGCCGGGCGACATCTTTGTCGACAACGACGTGCTGCGGTTCATGGACGAGGTCGCGCAGGCGCGCAAGGCCGCGGCGCTCACGAGCTAGCGCGACGCTAGCGCAGGGCTAGTGCGGGACTAGCGCCGGTTTAGTGCGGGTGGATGTGTCGCGCCACCTCGCGGATGAGCGGCTCGGGATGCTCGTGGCGGCCGAGCACCTCGGCCCACGCGGGCACGTACTCGTCGTAGTAGCGGTGCGCGTGGCCGCCTTTTGAGGCGATCGACGCGGGCATGTCGGCGGCGACCTGCCAGAACGTTACCCACGGCCACCACACGATGCGCGGCGTGACGTCGTAGCCGTGCGGCTCGCGGAGCCACTCGGGCTCGCGCCAGATGAGGCTCGGGTGCCACCAGACGACGGGGTCGCTCGGGTGCTGGAGGAACAGGAAGCGGTGGGCCTTCCAGTCGGCGTAGGGCTCGCCGTCGGCCGGGCCCCGGAGGTCGGCGCTGCGGTTCGAGAAGCGCACGTGCTCGCCGTTGCCGATGCGGGGGAGGGTCTGCGGCGAGCCGTCGCGGCGGCGGGCGACGAGCTCCTGCCAGATCGGCGAGAACTGGGGCGTGCCCGACCAGACGGCACCGTCGAGCCGCTCGATCATGTCGTCGGCGTCGCTGAAGATCGACAGCGCGCCGAACGAGCCGAGCGACTCGCCCTGCATGTAGAGCTTCGGGCGACGCTCGGGCGGCAGCTTCCGCAGCTCGGCGACGACCTCGCGGTAGAGGCACTGCGCCGTGAGCTGCGGCGACTTGCGGTCGGCGAGCAGCGCGAGCGCGCTCGAGAGCACGGTGTACTGCAGGCTGACGGTCGCGCAGTTTCCGCGGGTGAGGTACTCGAACGAGCCCATCGACCAGTCGCTGAGCCAGCCCGTGCCGGTGCCGATCGCGATGCAGAGGTGCTCGCGCTCGAAGCCGCCGGCGCGCTTTAGCTCGCGCACGGCGCGCTTCGCGGCCTCGGGAATCGAGACGTGGGCGCGCAGCCCGACGTACGCGCGCACGGGCTCGAGCACCGGCTCGTCGGCGGGGCCGTTGCCGTTGCCCCGGGCGGCCCAGTACGCGGCGATGTCGGCGCGGCGCGGGCCGTCGCTCACGATCGCCTTGCCGTGTCGGCCGAGGGTCGTGAAGGGCTCGTACGAGGCGGCCGAGCCGCTGCGCTCCGGCTGCTCGGGGGCGGTGCGGCCCGGCATCGGCTGCAGGTTCTTCGCGAGCGCCTTCGTGCGCAGGAACCCGACGAAGCGATCCCACACCACCGAGCGGTTGAGGTAGTAGGTGACGAGGAACGTCACGATCGTGCCCGAGAAGGGCGCGGCGAGGGCGGGGAGGAACCGCTGCAGCAGGCGCCGGGTGCCGCGCGACTGCAGCCGGAAAAGCGCGACGATGCCGAGCGCGGCGCCCGTGACGCCGGTGCCGGCGGCGACGCCGACGAGCTGCGTCGTGTGCGAGGGCGGCGGGAAGTCGACGAGCTTCGCGATCTCGCGCTGGCGGGGAATCGAGGTGGCGAGCGCGAGCAGCGTGCCGCCGACGAGCGTCGACACGACGGTGATGCGCCAGGCCTGGGCAACGGGGAAGGGGATGCGCGCAAAATTCCTCGCGGGGAAGCGGCGGCGCAGCAGCGGCATCACACCGCGGCGCACGAGCCGCGCAGCCGTGCCGATGCCGTAGCCGTAGAGCTGCGACAGGCTGAGGCTGCCAGCGGTCATCCACCAGGTGCGGGGGAGGAAGCTCGGGCCGAGGGCGATCCACGAGGTGACCTGCGCGCCCGCGATGCCCCACCAGTTCGGGCGGATGCGCCGGGCGAGGGCGGCCTCGGCAGCGGGCTTGCTGTGGCGCCGCCGATTCAGCGCGCGGCGGAATCGGCGACCAAGCATGTCGTCAATTATGTCGGCGGCGGGTGTCGAACGGGTGGGAGTGCCCGCCCGACGTCGGTTTCGCGTTGCTCGCTGTTCACCCAATGTGGAGCCGTCGGCCAGAGAGATTGCCGAAAATTTGCCGCGACCCCTTGCGTAAATCGATTACTCTGCATAAGTTGTATCTGCAACTAAATCTTGAAGGAGCAGTATTCATGGCAACCATCACCCCCGGTACCTGGACCATCGACCCGACCCACACCGACGTGCACTTCTCGGTGCGCCACCTCGCGATCTCGAAGGTGAAGGGCTCGTTCGAGCAGTTCGAGGGCACGATCGTCGTTGGCGAAGACATCACGCAGACGACCGTCGAGGGCACTGTTGAGGTCGCCTCGGTGAACACGAACCAGAAGCAGCGCGACGAGCACCTCCGCACGAGCGACTTCTTCCTCGCCGACGAGTTCCCCCAGATCACGTTCAAGTCGACCGCGGTGCGCGCCGACGGCGACGACCTCATCGTCACCGGTGACTTCACGATGCGCGGCGTCACCAAGCCCGTCGACTTCAAGGTCGAGATCGGTGGCCAGACCGTCGACGGTTACGGCAACACGAAGGCTGGCTTCGAGGCCACCACGACCGTGAACCGCAAGGACTTCGGCGTCAACTGGAACGCCCCTACCGAGGCCGGCGGCCTCACCCTCGGCGACGACGTCAAGATCGCCATCGACGGCCAGGTCGGCCTCAGCGCGTAGTCGACACGCGCCCAGGAACTCAGCGCGCTTGCGGCGAACCTCCCGGTTCGTAGGGCATAGTTAGAGCGCGAGATTCCTCGCCCCCAGATCCACCAGCGTCCTGCCAAACTCCCCCCAACCCGGCAGGGCGCTGGTGCTGTTTCCGGGCGATGCCCCGCCGCGCATCCGCCTGCGAGGGATGCCGCGGTGCGTAATAAACGGTCGAAGCAGTTCTGCGAGGGCACGCCCGGTGCTACGTTCGGCGTCAGCGCGGCCGCGGCATCGGTCAGTGCGATCGCCACTGCCTCCCCAGGCACTGCCTCCCAGGCACTTCCTCCCCAGAGAGAGACCGACCGACCGTGACCCAGCTCGGCCAGACCGCCACCGTCCCCGCCAGCCCCCACCGACCGAAGCATTCGCGCCACCGCGCCCGCCGCGCTGCCCTCGCCGGGTTTCTCGGCAGCGCCCTCGAGTACTACGACTTCTTCATCTACGCGACGGCGGCGTCGCTCGTGTTCAACCACGTGTTCTTCGCCGAGGGCGACCCGAACGTCGCGCTCATTCAGTCGTTCGCGATCTTCGGCGTCGGCTACGTGTTCCGTCCGCTCGGGGCCGTGCTGTTCGGCCACCTCGGCGACCGCATCGGCCGCCGCAACACGCTCGTCGCGACGCTCACGCTCATGGGCCTCGCGACCTTCGGCATCGGGCTGCTGCCGACCTACGAGCAGGCGGGCATCTGGGCGCCGATCTCGCTCACGCTGCTGCGCATTCTGCAGGGCATCTCTGCCGGCGGCGAGACCGCGGGCGCGTCGTCGCTCTCGATCGAGGAGTCGCCCGTCGGGCGCCGGGCCTTCTACCCGAGCTTCACCGCCACCGGGCTCAGCGCGGGCATCGTGCTGTCGTCGTTCGCGTTTATCCCCGTGCAGGCGATGGATGCGGCGGCGCGCGACGCGTGGGGCTGGCGCCTGCCGTTCCTCGCGTCGATCGTCATGCTGGTCATTGCGTTCCTCGTGCGGCGCACGCTCGACGAGTCGGGCGAGTTCGTGCGGGAGCGCGCCCGCGACGACTTCTCGAAGGTCGGCCGCGTGCCGATCGTGACGATGCTGCGCACGCACCCCGTGCCGTTCGTGTCGGTTGCGCTCATGAGCATGCAGATCGTGATCTACACGTACCTGCAGGGGTTCGGGCTCGCGTTCGGCACCCAGCTCGGCACCGTCGAGCCGAGCACGCTGCTCTGGGCGCTCGTCGCGGGCAACCTCGTCGCGATCGTGACGCAACCGCTCCTCGCGCTGCTCGCCGACCGCATCGGCCGCCGGCCCGTCGCGATGACCGGGCAGGCGCTCGCGGGCGTGCTGAGTTTCCCGTTCTTCTACGCGCTCTCGACCGCGAACACGACGCTGCTGTTCGCGACGAGCATCGCGCTTGTCGGGTGCGCCTACGCCGGCGCGAACACGCTGTTCACGAGCTGGTTCGGCGAGCAGTTTCACGTGCGGGTGCGCTACACGGGCCTCGCGATTGCGCTGCAGGTCGGCGCGATCACGGCCGGGTTCTCGCCGACGATCGGCACCGCCCTCGTTGCCAGTGACGGCAGCCGCTGGGCCGTCGCCGCGTCGGTCGTCGCGGTCGGTGCCGCGCTCGCGGTGCTCGGGTCGGCGCTCGCCCGTGAGACGTACCGCACCCCGCTCGACCAGCTCGGCAACCCGGTGCGCTGACCCGGCCCGGCGCTTCGCGGCCCTTTAGACTCGTGGGCATGCCCGGCACGCCCGAGACGACGCAGCCCGACACGACCCAGCCCGACACGACGCAGCCCCGGAAGCCCCGGACGCCGGCGACCGCATCGGCGAAGCGACGCCGGCTCTGGCTCGGGTTTTCGATCGCGCTCGCAATCGTGGCGGGGCTCATCGGGCAGTTCGGGTTCCAGCGGGTCACGTCGGTGGCCGACCAGCCGATCACGTTCGTCGTCGAGGATGGGCTGCCCTACGGCATCACGCAGGAGCGCGTCGAAGCGGCCGCGGAGATCCACGGTGCCGTGAGCCGCAACCCGTTCACGGTCATGGTGGTCGAGCGCGACCTCGACTGGGACGAGTACGCGAACGGCGAGCTGCCCGAGGGCGTCGACCTCATCCTCTCGGTCGGGTACGACGTCGACGACCCCGACCTCTCGCTGCCGAGCCGCAACCGAATCGGCATCGCGGGTGAGGAAGACAAGTACTCGGAGGCCACCGCGGTTCGCGAGTCGCTCATGAACAACCTCACGATGGGGCACGGCCCGAGCGCCGTCGTCGGCGCCGCCCGCACGGCGGCCGTGACGCTGTTCGACGGCGCCTCGCGCTCGCCGCTGCTGTGGGGTTCGCTCGCGGCGCTGCCGCTGCTCGTCTCGCTGTTCTTCCTGCTCGGCGCGCTGCGGGAGGCGCGCAACGAGCGGCTGCGCCGCAGCCGGTTCATGCGGGCCAGGCTGCAGCTCGCGCGCGTCGTGCTCGAACACGACACGCTCGAGGTGCGGTACGCGGTCGCGCACGAGGCGCTCGCGGATGCGCGGGGTCGCGCCGCGCGCCGAGAGGCGCAGGCCGCGCGCAAGAAGCTCGATCGCGACTGGAAGACGGTGCGCAACGAGAGCCTCGAGCTCGCGCGCCTCGAGCAGGCGCTCGAGCGCGAACTCATCAATCCCGCGGCGCCCGTGCACTCGAGCGTGCCGACGTCGGGCGTCGAGCTCGCCGACTTCGAGCGGCGCGTCGAGAAGCTCCGCCGCCGCGCCGACTCGCTCGCGGCAGCCGCATCCGTTCGGGTCGGGCACGCGAACTCCGACGGCGTGCTCGCCCGGCTCGCGCTGCCGATCTCGCAGGCGACCGGCGAGATCCTCCGTGAACGGGATCGACTCCCCGGCCGCACGGTCGAGCGGCTCGAGACGCAGCGGCGGGCGCTCCTCGCGCTCGTGCGCGAGAGCGAGGTCGAGGCTCGGGATGAGCCCGGCGCCCACGCGGTGAAGGAGCAGGCCGACCTGCTGCGGCGCTGGCGCGATATCGAGGGGAACCTCTGCGCGACGCTCGACCGTCTCGCCAACTCGCTCCCGAGCGGTGGGATGGGCCCGGGCGCGATCGTCGCCGACGCTCGGGATCGGGCGCGCAAGCGCATCCGCGCAAACACCTCGGGGGAGACCGACACAACCGCCGAGCTGCGGAACTCGCTCGGGCTCGCGAGCTTTGAGGACGGCGCGCTCGTGAGCGCCGAGATCGTGCTCTCGCGGCTCGGGCGCAGCGCGGCGTCGGCCCCCGAGCGCGATGGCGGCACGTCGCGGCTCGCGTTCGGGTTGGGCGGTGTGATGTTCGTCGCGCCGATCGTCATCGGGCTCGTCGTTGGCGGGATTGCTGCCAATGCCGCGTCGGAGCGGCCCGGCCGCAACCTCGTGCTCGAGGGTGACAAGCCGATCTCATCGCTGCAGGTGTTCGGCGACACCGATCTCGACATCGACACGGTGAACTTCGACTACGTGCGCGAGAACATGGCCGACCTCGCCGACTTCAGCGACGATCTCGCGCTGCTGCCCGAGGAACTCGACGTCACGGTCTCGGTGCTTCCCGTCGACGACTACTTCGGCGAACTCGAGTTCGACGCCGAGTGGGAGTCCTACGAGATTCCGTACGACCGGTTGCTCGAAGGTTACGAGCTGTTGTTCGCCGACATCGCCGCGGAGTACCCCGAGGTGTTCTCGGATGCCACGGGCGAGGTGGCGCTGGGCCAGGCAATTCTGCCGCTTTGGACGTTCGGCGACGGCTCTTATGCCGTGGGGATGCCCCTGACGGGGGAGATCAGCTGGGGCCCCGAGAGTGACCTCGGCGCCTACTACTTCAACGCGACCGAGCTGCGGCCGTGGAATCCCGCCGACGACGACAGCCCCCTGACGGTCGGCGACCGCGTCGTGCACGAGCTGCTGCAGCTCGGGCGGCAGCTCGAGCACAACAAGCTCGAGGCGGCCGAGGAGGATGCGCAGGGCATTTTCTGGGCGGTCGCGTTCGCGGTGTGGACGGCGATTCAGGCCGTGCTCGTGGTTGCGGCCGCAATCTCGAACTTCTGGCGGCAGCGTCGAGGGTCGTCGGCGGCGCGCCGTCAGCTCGAGGGCGTGCGCTCGCGGCTCGAGGGGCTCGCGCTCGGGCTAGACCTGTCGCGGCTCGACATGGTCGCCGTGCTCGGCGCCGGCGAGGGCGAGACCGGTGACGCCGCGGCCGCCGAGCAGCGCCTCTACGAGACGGCGCTGCTCACCGCGTGGCGGCAGGCGCAGGCGCTCGAGTCGCTGCCGCGGAACCTGCAGCGCGGGCCCGAATGGGTGGCGCAGGTCGAGGGGCTCGAGCGGCTCGTCAAGTCGCTCGCCGCGCGCGACGCGGATGTGTCGGAGCGGGCGCTCGAGGTGATCCGCGCGGGCGACTGAGGTGCTCGCGCGGCGGCTGGGTCGTGCCTGGCTGGGCCGGGCTGGGCTACTTCTTCGTCTTCGCGGCCGCCTTCATCGCCTTCTTGGTTTCGCGAACCCGCTGCAGCGAGGCGTCGTCGACGACGTCGGCGATCGAGCGGAACGCGTCGTCGGGGCCGTAGTCGCCCGCCGCATCCCGCCACCCCTCGGCCTCGAGGCCGAACTGCTTGCCGAGCAGGGCGAGGAAGATCTTCGCCTTCTGTTCGCCGAATCCGGGCAGCGCCTTGAGGCGGCGCAGGATCTCAGCGCCGGTCGGGGCCGCGCCCGCGGACGTGGGGGAGGTCCAGATCGCGGCGGTGTCGCCGTCGTAGTCGTTGACGATCGCCTGCGCGAGGGCCTGCACGCGGCCCGCCATCGAGCCGGGGAACCGGTGCACGGCCGGCTTCTCTTTGAACGCCTCGAGGAACTTGTCGGGGTCCATCGCCGCGACCGTCTCGGGCGTGACCGTGCCGAGCCGGTCGACGAGCTTGCGCGGGCCCGCGAACGCGGTCTCCATCGGCACCTGCTGGTCGAGCAGCATGCCCGTCAGCAGCGCGAACGAGTCGTGGGCGAGCAGTTCGTCGGCGGCGACGTCGCCGCTCAGGTGGAGTTGTGGCATGCGCCTAGTTTGTCAGGCTGATGGCCGCGATGTCAGTGCGGACTGCTCGTAGGTGATCTCGTACTGCACGGGCTGAGGTTAGAGCCCGAACTCTGCCGTCACCTCTGCGTGCGATACGCGCGGCTGGGTCTCGTTTCGGGCTGCCTCGGCGGCACGGATATCTGCCTGATCTTCGAGTGCTTCGAGGGCCCGGTCGAAGAATTCCGGCGAGACGACAACGGCTCGACGTCCGACGCCGCGGGAGGTGATTTCGACCGGTTCGCGCTGCGCTGCAGCGATGTAGTCGCTCTGGCGCGCGCGGAACTCGGAAAGGGTGATTGACGTCATGACTTAAAAGTACAACTTGTACAAGATGTGCACAAGTGCTTTTACCTGCTCAGCGCGTGCGCTGCAGGCGCGGTCGCTCCAGGTCGGTGTTATCGAAGATCCAGTCGGCGTGGGGGCGGGGGTCCGATTCCTGCAGGTACAGCCGCTGCCCTTGCACGTAGCGGTGGTTCGATGGCGACTCCGGATCCGGGTCGTGCCGACCGGCGAAGCGCGCGTTTCCGCGTGGCACGCTGACCTCGAAGGGCACTTCGAGCCAGATCGTCGCGTCCCAGATGTCGAGGAGCTCCGGCCGGTGCAGGAAGATTCCGTCGACGAGAACGATCCCGTGCGGCGGTACGGTGACGGGATCCGCGTCGACTGCCTCGTCTCTCGCGACGTCCCAGATTGCCGGGGAGATCGGCGCGTCGCGGCGCAGCGGCTCGACGACCGATCGCCGGAACTCGGGATACCGGTATGACCCGCGGTAGAAGCCCTTCGGCCCGGAGCCGGCTTGCTGGCGGACGCTTCGGGGGTGGTGAAAGCCGTCGATGCTGACGCGGACGAGCGGTCGGCCGCCCGCGGCTCGAGCGTGGTCGGCGATCTCGGCAGAGAGGTGCGACTTTCCGGCGCCATCGAACCCGTCAAGGCCGATCAGCGCGCGCGAGTCGGGGCGTACTCGCTGGATCTCCTGCCAGAGCTGCGAAACGATGCGCTCTCGCTCGTTCTGCTGTCGTTCGTACTCGTGGCGCTCGGTCGGTGTGGTCATGCCTGCAGGCTAACGATTGGCGGTCGAAGGTAGTTGCCGGGGCATTGTTCGCGGTCGGTGCGCTCGGTGGTTGAGCAGGATGTCCATCAGCACACGGCACCTATGTGCGTGTAAAGGGAACCTTGACGCGCACACGCGCTGAATGTAGCGTCGATGACATGGAGGATCAGCTCGGAGTCGCCGCTTGCTCGCTGTCTGAGTTGGCCGCCTCCATAGATCCCGAACGCCAGATCACCGACCAGGGTGACGAAGTTGCTTCGATTCAGCGCGCCGACGAACTGGTGCGGCGGGCGCACGAGCGCCTCGTTGAACTGGTCGTCGCGGCGCGGGCGGCAGGGGTGTCGTGGCAGGCCATCGGTGACGCGCTCGGCACGAGTCGCCAGGCTGCCTTTCAAAGGTTCCGGACGCACACGCAGGAGGAGAAAGCGATGGCTGAGCAGACAACCGACCTGATGGAGCGGACTCGCAATGTTTTCGAGAGTCTCAACGCGGATGACTATGAAGCAGTGCGGGCGCACATGACCTACGCAACCGCTCGCACACTGAACAAGAAACGCGTGATGGGTGTGTGGGGGGACGTCGTCGACGCGACCGGTCGGCTCGAGTCGATGGACGAATTCACGGTTCGGACGCCCGATGGGGTCGACGCGTTCGACAGGTTCATCAACCGGGCATTCGCGAATGGCGCAATCGTGCAGACCACGTTGCGCCACGAGGCTGGCGAGTGGATGGGGCGGGTTGCGTACAACGGTTCGGGCAAGATCACCGGGCTGCTGATTGCACCGCTCGGCTCGAATAACCTTCCGTTCTAGGCCGCACTGACGCTCCGGTGGAACTGTGGCATGGGCCTAACGCTCCAGGGCGATGACCAACGTCGTTGCGGCGAGTAGGAACGAGACCGGCGTCATGGTGAGGCGCTCGGAGCGGCTGCGTGAGATCGCATTCGTCAGGATGCCAAGGGTGAAGTAGGCGAACAGTACCCACGTTGCGACGCGAACAAGGGCGCTTTCGCTACCTGGGATGACTGCCGCGCGGCTGAGTAGCAATGTGGCCATGACGAGATAGAGGGCTACGGAGATCACGCTGCCGATGCGCAATCGCGGAGGAAGCACTTCGTGGTGACCTCCCCAGACGAGGCGGCCGAGGGGAAATTTCGACGCCACGAGGATTTGCAATGCGGTGAGGGCGGCGAGGAGGGCCAGCGCGACGGTGAGTGCAAGTGCGGTCATGATGTTCGCAACTCGTCGAGCCAGTCGGCCATGAGTTCGTGTGCCCGCACGCCGTAGTCGAGCGTTGCGAGCCGGTAGTGAGCGGTTTGTCGGTGCTGTTCCGGCACCGTAGTGGCGTGGATTTCTTCGCGAAGACGTACGAGTCGTTCGAGGTCGGTGGTTACGCGCCCGCGAATGACTGTGAGAACCCCCTCCTGCTCCTCGCGCGGCATGCTCCCCAGTAAGTAGATCTTTGCGAGGGTGACTTGTTCGACGTCGGATTCGGTGATTGGCGAGCGCATCCACTCGCGCCATGCCTCGCGGCCGGGCCCGGTGATCACGTAGAGGTTCTTCGGGCGCCCGGTGTCGGTGGAGCGGTGTTTCTCCACTAACCCCTTCGCCTCGAGTACTTCCAATGCTCGCTGAATGCTTCCAAGGCTGGCGGAATAGAAGAGCGAGATGCCGGTCGTGAACTGCTTCCGCAGCTCGTAGGCAGAGCAGGGCCGCTGAAGAAGGAGGCCGAGGAGAACGAAACGCATGCCGCGAGCATATACCTCATAGGTATATTAGGTTCGTGCTCGTGTGTTCTTGCCGGCGTCGTCGCCGTGCGGGCGGGTGTGTCGGTCTGTGCCGCCGATCGGCGGATACACGACGCGGAATCGCTGGCAGACGATCGGCATATCGTCGCGGAACGGCGTGCCAGGCGCGACGTGCTGCTCGTAATAGGTGCGGTGGATGCGTCGCCACGACGCCAGGCTGCGATCGTCCTCGCCCTCGGTGAACGCGTGCTCCGCCGTGACGCGATTGAACGGCACGATCTCGACGCTCTTCGTCTCGATGACGGCGCGCGGTGCGCCAGAGCTGTCGAGGAGCACATCCAGGTCGCCGACCTGCTCGAAGTCGATGCCCTCCGCCTCGTACTCCTCCGTGTATCCGGCCGTGCCGGTCTTGATGCCGGCGAGCACGAGTGCGAGCAGGCTGTCGGCGTGCTCCGGAGTGGCGCCGAGTCCCCACACGTGGTCTGCGGATGGGGGAGTCTCGGGAAGTTCTGGCGCCTGCGCCCTCGCTGCGCGCCAGAAGTCGGCGATGTCGGGCACTGAGGGGGAGTTCGAGGTGTCGCTGGGCGGCGGGGGAGTCATGGGCTGAGTCTCGCACTATCGCGGAATTCCCGGCGCCGATATCATCGTGATATGAGGGACGGACTGCGAGCCTCGCGCGAGCGTGCGGGGCTCAGTCAATCGCAACTGGCGGCGCGGAGCGGCGTGGCACAGCCGAACATTGCCGCCTACGAGGCTGGTCGACGCAGCCCGTCTGAGGCAATGGTCGAACGGTTGCGGGCGGCGATGCGGCCCTTGCCGCACGAGGCGCTGGAACAGCATCGCGACGAGCTCAAGGCGCTCGCCGCGGAGTACGGGCTGAGCAACGTTCGGGTATTCGGTTCCGTCGTCGAGGGCATCGATACGACGCAGAGTGATCTCGACCTGCTCGTCACGCGCGCGCCACACGTTGGCCTGCTGACGGTCGCCGAATTCGCCGACGCCGCCGAACAGCTGCTCGGTGTGACCGTTGACGTGGTGACCGACGGCGGGCTCCCTGCCGACCACCCGATTCTTCGCGTCGCTGTTGCCGCGTGAACGAGCGCGACGAGCGGGCGCTGCGGGAGATCGTGCGGCTGTGCGACGTTGGTGTGCAGTTCGCGGAGCGCGGCTCCGACTGGTACCTCTCGGACCCGCTCAACGCACCGGGTCTTGCCGCCGAATCCATCATCATCAAGATCGGTGAGAACGTAGCGCGCCTGAGCGATGCCACGACCCGCTCGAACCCGCAGGTGCCCTGGTCGAGCATCAAGTGGATGCGCGATCGGCTCGCACACCACTACGAGGCGACCGACTACGGCGCGGTGTGGGGCACGATCACCGCGGATCTTCCGCGCGTGCGGGCGGCGATCGCAGCGGTGCTCGCTGAGTCGTGAGGCCCGCCCGCTCGACCCCGCGTATCCGCCCGCCCCGGAATACCCGCGCGGCCGATGCGTTTTCATCGACATGGCAACCAAGATTGGCTTTCTCTCGTTCGGGCACTGGATGGACGCGCCCGGCTCCAAGGTGCGCACGGCATCAGACGTGCTGCACCAGGCGATCGACCTCGCGGTGGGCGCCGAGGAGGTCGGCATCGACGGCGCGTACTTCCGCGTGCACCACTACGCGCAGCAGCACTCGGCGCCGTTCCCGCTGCTGAGCGCGATTGGTGCCCGCACGAGCCGAATTGAACTCGGCACAGGCGTCATCGACATGCGGTACGAAAACCCGCTCTACATGGCCGAGGACGCGGCGGTCGCCGACCTCATCTCCGACGGCCGGCTGCAGCTCGGAGTGAGCCGCGGGTCACCCGAGCCGGTCATCGCGGGCTACCGCGCGTTCGGGCACATCCCCGACGAGGGCGACCCCGACGGCGCCGACATGGCGCGCCACGCGACCGACGTGTTTCTGCGGGCGATCGGCGGCGCGGGCGTCGCGAACCCCGATCCGCGCCGCTCGCACTCGCTCGACCCGCAGCCGGTGCAGCCGCAGTCGCCGGGGCTGCGCGACCGCATCTGGTGGGGCGCCGGCTCGCGCAAGACCGCGGTGTGGGCGGCCGAACAGGGCATGAACCTGATGTCGTCGACGCTGCTCACCGAAGACACGGGCGTGGAGCTCGGGGATGCGCAGGCCGAGCAGATCCGGATGTTCCGGTCGGCCTGGGAGGTCGCCGGCCACACCCGCACGCCGCGGGTGAGTGTCTCGCGCAGCATCATCCCGATCATTGACGACGAGTCGCGCCGCTACTTCGGAGTGCGGGCGCAGGCCGAGGCGGTCGACCAGGTCGGGTACATCGACGTGGGCGAGATCGCGCGGTTTGGCCGCAGCTACATCGGTGAGCCGGATGCGCTCGTCGAGCAGTTGCAGCGTGACGCGGCAGTGCAAGAGGCCGACACGGTGCTCGTGACGGTGCCGAACGCACTTGGCGTCGACTTCAACCTGCGCCAGCTCGAGGTGATCGCGCGCGACATTCGGCCGGCGCTCGGGTAGGGCCGGCCGCGGGCGAATCGGCTAGTCGTCGAGGTCGAGGTCGAGGTCGAGGTCGAGGTCGTCGAAGGCCTCGGGGTTTTCTTCGAGCAGGCGCTCCATTTCGGCGAGCTTGGGCGAGGCCGCGAGCACCGCGTGCTCGGTGACCCAGAACTTCGTGCCGTTGTCGAGAATCCAGTAGATGCCGATTTCGCCGTCGAAGGTGTCGCCCTGCTCGCCCTCGCGGTTGAACTCGGGTTCGATGAGGTCGCAGACGGCGTCGATTCGGTCGTCGATCTGGTCTTCGGTTGCGTCGTCGAGCCACGAGGTGTGCACGAGTTCGATCTGGTCGGTCGACTCCTCATCGCTGAGCAGCCCCGCCTCGGCGCCGCTCGGCGTCGTGAGCGTGAGGTCGGCGGCGGGCTGCCAGCCGAGCTGCTGCTCGAGCACCGCGCGGAACTCCGACTCAGAGTTGCGCCAGTCGAGGTCCATGCAGAGCCGCACGAACTGGAGAATCTCGTCGTCGCCAGTCGCGCGCTTCGCGCCTGGGATGCTCGCCTGGGTCATTGCCGTCCTCACTGCGTGGATGCGCGGCGCGCGGCCGCGCCCGTCGAGTCGATTGTACGAACTTCAGGTGACGCGGGGCGGATGCTCGAGACGGTAGTGAATGACGTTCATTTGGGAAATCGTGTCAAGTGAATTCTTGCTCTGTGGATACTGAAAGAACGCGGTAAATGAGTAGTTCGGTGATTCTAAATCGAACAGAGATGCTAGAGTGGTGGTGTTGGTAGGGCCCGGCTAGATCGAGAGGCGGTGGCTCGAATGTCGAACGACGATGTCACCGGTGATGGCCGCGGCGATGCTTGCGGTGATGGAGCGCAGTGGGACGTGCCTGGAGTGTCGCACGAGCCTGCGACGGGCGAGGCTGACGATCCGAGGGAGGTTGGGCGCCCGGGTGCGGCGGGTCTGGCGGGCTCGACGTCGGTTGATTGGGATGCGCTCACGCGGCCACGGCGCGGGGTTGAGTTCCGGCCGGTGGGCGAGGCACTCGAGCCTCCGATCTGTGATCGCAGCGGTGCGCCTGAGCCTCGCGACCTACGTGCACTTCCAAATCTCGCCGACCTTCCCGACGGCGAACTGATGCGTGCCCTCGAGGCGCACGGTGCCGAGGTGCGGGCCGTGC
>NZ_KB907089.1 GCF_000381765.1 [Zimmermannella] faecalis ATCC 13722
CGGCGACGTCGCCGGCTGCGTGGTCCACAGCGACAGAGGATCTCAGTTTCGAAGCCGGAAATTCCTACGTGCGCTGACCCGCCACCGCATGGTCGGAAGCATGGGAAGAGTGGGCTCGAGCGGAGACAACGCGGCCATGGAATCGTTCTTTGCGCTGCTTCAGAAGAACGTCCTCGACCGCCGCTCCTGGACCACACGCGAGCAGCTGCGGATCGCGATCGTCACCTGGATCGAACGGACCTACCACCGCCGACGACGCCAACGCCGACTTGGACGTTTGACCCCCATCGAGTTCGAGACCATCATGAACACGACCGTCGCACTGGCGGCGTGACTACAACCTGTCACCTATCCGTGCAGCAGTCCCTTTTTCGCGTGGCCGCGGCTAGAGGCATTCGACCATCCGATCGCCGCCGCATACCGGTGGCCGATGAACAAAATGGTCGAAGCCCTCACCCACGCCGGGTTCGAGGTGATCGGGCAGCGCTCGAACCCGCGGACGCCCCACGCGTACATCACTGCACGCGCCACCCCCGGCTTCAGCTGAAGCGCGGGTGTTGTGCCACGAGTCGCCATACTAGAAGGGAAGGGAAGGATGCCGTTGGCTGTTTCAACCGATGTGGATGCTGATCCAGCAAATGATCTCTGCGTGGCCCGTGTACCACTGTTTCAAGGGCTCACACATGCGCAGCAAGTGGAAGTTGCGGGATTTGCACGTACCGTCCGATTAGACGCTGTCGAGCAGGCGTATACAGCAGGCTCGGACATGTCGCAGTTGATGGTGGTGCACACCGGTCAGGTGAAGATCGTTCGCACAAGTGCGGCTGGGCACGAGCAGGTGATCCGGGTCCTCGGGCCGGGCGACTTCATCGGAGAATCCGCGTTTCTCACCGGCACGAGACCCGATCACGCAGCAGAAGCGCTGGTGTATACCGAACTGTGCGTGTTCCGTCATGCCGATCTCGGGCGTCTCGTCGAGAAGCATCCGAGCATCGGGCTGCGCATGCTGCAAGGAGTGAGTCAGCGCTTGGATGATACTGAGGCGCGACTGGCTTCTGTCATCTTGGGAAACGTGAGCTCTCGTCTCGCCGATTACCTGCTCTCGCTCCCTGCGACGCCAGGGCCGCGAGGAGCCATCGACGTGACGCTGCCGCTCGCAAAGAAGGACATCGCTTCGCTCCTGTCCACGACACCAGAGTCCCTCAGTCGGCAACTTCGCAAACTCACCGACACCGGGGTGATCTCACAACAGGAACAGGGGCGGATCACGATCACTGATGTGACCGCGCTCACCGCACTCTCAACCCTCTCGAAGAGAGACTGAGAACAGCACCGTGCCAGCCCAGACCATCGCCCCACGTACCTCGGAAGCGTCACACGCAATGTCATCGACGGTGGAATTTCTTCGCAACCGCAAGCTCATGATGTTCGTGCTCGTCGGTTTGGCGACCGGGGTTATGCTCTGGCTGACCGGCGCAGAGATGGCTCTCGGGGTCACCGCATACTTGGTGCTCGGTATCGTGATCGTGATCACCGCGATCGACATGTTCAAAGATCTGATGCGCGGGCATTGGGGGCTCGACATTCTTGCGGTCATCGCCATGATCGCGACACTCGCCGTACAGGAATATGTCGCGGGGCTCATCATCGCGTTGATGCTCACCGGAGGGGAAGCACTCGAAGACCTCGCCGCTCGCCGCGCGAGCCGAGAACTCGACCAACTGTTGAACCGAGCCCCGGCATTCGCGGGTCGAATTCACCCGGTAACAGGTGAGGTCGAACGCATCGCGATCGAAGAGGTGAAAGTCGGCGACGAACTGCTGGTGCGCTCCTCAGAGATCCTCCCCGTCGACGGGGTGCTCCTATCGGATCACGCGACGATTGATGAATCATCCGTGACCGGTGAACCGATCCCGGCGAACTACCACGCGGGCGACCCACTGCTTTCTGGAACGGTCAACAGCACGACGAGCTTCACGATGCGCGCGCAGAGGGTGGCAGCCGATTCGAACTACGCCTCGATCGTACGGTTGGTCGAGGAGGCCGTGGACTCCCGGGCACCGATGGTGCGACTCGCCGACCGTTATGCGGTGCCGTTCACCATTGTGTCATTGCTGATTGCGGGCTTCGCGTGGTTTCTCAGCGGGGATCCGGTGCGATTCGCCGAGGTGCTCGTCGTGGCGACGCCGTGCCCGCTGCTCATCGCCACCCCGGTCGCGTTCATGGGCGGGATGAGTTCCGCAGCAAAGCTCAACGTCATCATCAAAGACGGTGGCGTGTTAGAGGTGCTCGCCCGGGTCCGTGCAGTCGCATTCGACAAGACCGGCACCTTGACCGAAGGTAAAGCCGACGTCGTCGAGATTCACCCTGCTGCTCGCACCGTAGACGAGACGCTGCAGCTCGCGGCCGCCGCCGAGCAGTACTCCGTGCACGTGTTCGCCGATCCGATCGTGGCATCGGCACGCACACAGCAACTTGAGCTTCCCGAAGTGGTGACGGCCGACGAGGTGGCAACAAACGGTGTCCTCGCCTCCCTGGCAGACGGCACTTCGGTGCGAGTGGGCAAACCCTCATTTATCGAAGAGGTGACCGGGCCGATCGATCGACCCGTACTCTCAGCTGGGGAGACGGCCGTCTACGTATCGGTCGGTGACGAGCTCGCCGGAGTGATCATCTTGTCCGACCCGATTCGTGAGCAGTCTGCAGACACGGTGTCCCGTCTTCGCCGAGCAGGCGTAGCCGAGATCGCGATGGTGACCGGTGATATCACGTCGACCGCGGAGTCTGTCGCACACGCGGTCGACATTCAGACGGTGCACGCTGAGACCACTCCCCAGACCAAGGTGCGGATTGTGCAGGCGATGCGGCCGAGACCCGTACTCATGGTCGGCGATGGGATCAATGATGCCCCGGTGCTGGCGGCCGCCGATGTCGGTGTTGCGATGGCGGGCAGGGGTGCAACGGTCGCGAGCGAGTCAGCAGCGGCGGTGATCACCTCGAACGACATCGCGCGAGTGGCAGATGTGGCCTATGTCTCGCGGCGCACGGTGCAGATCGCCCTGCAGTCGATCTGGATGGGCATCATCACCTCAGTCGGTTTGATGCTCGTCGCCGCATTCGGCTATTTGCCGGCGGTGGTGGGAGCGCTGCTGCAAGAGATTGTTGACCTTGTGGCCATTCTGTCGGCGCTCCGCGCGCTCCGAGCGCACCGGGGTGCGCGGCGCGAGAGCCCTGCTCGGCGGGAAGTGCCGGTAGGCTAACCCGCGAGGCCGACTCACACAGTCACGATCGGATCAGCCGGTTGACCGCGGCAGTGGACTCCTGAATCTTCTCGTGGGCGGCCTCGTCGCTAAGCTTGGCGGCATCGAGCACACAGTGCTTCAGGTGATCATCGAGCAGCCCCGTCACCACCCCCTGCAGCGAGCGGGTGAGCGCACTGACCTGGGTCAGAATGTGGATACAGTACTGCTCTTCGTCGATCATGTTGCGATGCCCCGGGCCAAACCTTCGATTCGTTTCATGCGCTGCAGGTAGCGCTTCTTATCGCCGATATACCCGTGGTGCGACGCGTGCGATTCAGTGGTTGATGACATGTGCTGATCCTGGGCTGCGTGAGGTCAGTTCGTGCGTTCGAGCACGGCGCGAGTGCTGGCTTCTGGACTGAGATCGATGCGGCGCAAGAGCTGGGCATTCAGCGCCACGACGATCGTCGACAGCGACATCAGAATCGCTCCGACCGACATCGGCAGCACGAACCCGACGCGGGCGAGCACCCCGGCGGCAAGCGGCACCGAAATCAAGTTGTACCCCGCCGCCCACCACAGGTTCTGTTTCATCTTGCGGTAGGCAGCACGTGAGAGTTCGATCACTGAGAGCACCGAACGCGGGTCAGAGCTGGCGAGGATCACCCCTGCCGACGCGATCGCCACATCGGTGCCCGCCCCGATAGCGATACCAACATCGGCTTGCGCGAGGGCGGGGGGGGCATCGTTGACGCCGTCGCCGACGGCTGATAGAAGTCCCATTTACCGCTGCTCTCGAGTGACGAGTCCCGCCTCGACGAGCAGTTTCATGTGGTGTGAAGCCCTGAGAGAAACCCCACCGAGATGCTCAGTCGAGAAGCTCCGCGAGCAGCGCTTCAACGCGTGCCTTGATCTCGTCGCGGATGGGTCTCACCGCATCGATACCCTGCCCTGCCGGATCCTCGAGTTTCCAATCCTCGTACCGCTTGCCGGGGAAGAACGGGCATGCGTCACCGCAGCCCATAGTGATTACGGCATCAGACGCCTGCACCGCTTCGGTCGTGAGGATCTTCGGCTGCTCAGCGGTGATGTCGATGCCGACCTCGCGCATCGCTTCAACTGCGACCGAGTTAATCATTTCCGCGGGCATCGAACCCGCAGAGCGTACCTCGACGCGGTCGCCGGCGAGTTCGCGCAGCCAACCGGCCGCCATTTGCGAGCGCCCGGCGTTGTGCACGCAGACGAAGAGTACGGTGGGCTTCTGTTCGGTGGTCATCTTGCGTCTTCTCTTCCAGTTCCGTCAGTGTGAGGTGAGGGTGTCGAGCAGTGTGCGCACGCGGGCTGCGATGTCGTCGCGAATCGCCTCAAGCTCTTCAGCGGAGGCGAGGGCGGGATCGCCGACGGCCCAGTCTTCGTAGCGGACCCCGGGAATGACCGGGCACACGTCGCCGCACCCCATGGTGACCACCACATCAGCCGCGCGTACAGCGTCATCGGTGAGCGGTTTTGGGAATCGCTCCTGCGCCTGGTCGCCCTCGATTTCTGTGAGGAGCGACTTGATACGTGGGTGCACGTCGGTTGCTGGGGTGGATCCTGCAGACCGTGCGAGGACCTTTCCACCCGAGAGCTGGTTGACGAGGGCTGCCGCGAGATGTGATCTGCCCGCGTTCTGCACGCATACGAAGAGCACCTGCGGGATCCCGTTTTCGTGGTCGCGGGTGAGATCTGTGAGCCGCTGTCTCGCGAAGCGCTCGGTCAGTGGAATGAGGTGTCTCGTCACCTTCGCCGAGCGTGCGAGGCTCGCGTACGACTCGCGGACGACGGTCACAACCAGGTCGCGACTAATCACGGCGTGTTCCGCGGCGAGCTCGTCCGCGAGGTGGGTGACACGTTCGTCGAGGTTCTCTACCGGTTCGGCTGGCGTGTGGGAACACTCGTGCTCCTCAGGCGCCTCGGCGGCGAGCACTGCCGCGGGCGCGAACGACTCTAATAATGCTCTGACCGCAGCCTCTTGGGTGGGCTGTAGCCGGTAGTACACCCAGGTGCTGCGGCGCTCGGAGGTGAGGAGGCCGGTGTCTTTGAGTACTTTCAGGTGGTGTGAGATGGTCGGTTGCGACACGTCGCCGAGTTCGGCGAGGTCGCAGACGCAGGCCTCACCGCGCGGATCGGAGACGATCGCTGACAGCATACGCAAGCGCAGCGGGTCGGAGAGTGCCTTGAGCCGACTCGCCACGACGGTTGCGGCATCGATCCCGATCGGGTGTGACCCATCGGGTTCACAGGTGCGATCGGTGGGAGCGGGGATGGTGTTGCTCATGATGTCCTCACGGGTGTCTCTATCGCTACCGGGGCGTAGGGGTCGGTGTGAAACCAAGCTCGGGCAGCCCACAGCGACACATACACGAGACCCACCAGTACCGGCACCTCGATGAGTGGGCCGACGACACCGGCAAGGGCCTGCCCACTCGTGGCGCCGAAGGTGCCGATCGCAACCGCGATCGCGAGTTCAAAGTTGTTGCCCGCCGCGGTGAAAGCGAGCGAGGTGGATCGGGCATACCCCATGCCGAGCGCTTTGCCGAGCAGGAGACCGGCGAACCACATCACGCCGAAGTAGATGAAGAGCGGCAGTGCAATGCGTGCCACGTCGAGGGGGTTCGCGATGATCGCATCACCCTGGAGTGCGAAGAGCAGCACGATCGTGAAGAGGAG
The DNA here is from genome assembly GCF_000381765.1 of [Zimmermannella] faecalis ATCC 13722. GTDB lineage: Bacteria > Actinomycetota > Actinomycetes > Actinomycetales > Microbacteriaceae > Gulosibacter > Gulosibacter faecalis. The sequence continues at coordinate 5,952 of NZ_KB907089.1, forward strand.
CCCGTACAGCGCCCACGGGCCGATAACAGGGAGAAAGGATACCTCATACCAGTCCCGTCCTCGCCGCCGCTCCACGATCCACCTGGAGGCGAACCCGGCGATCAGGGGGACCCCAAGGAAGACGAGCACGTTCAGCGCGATCTGCCAGACCGAGACCTCAAGGCCTTGCGTGTCGAGGCCGAGCCAGCCGGGCAGCACGGTCAGGTAGAACCAGCCGAGCAGCGCGAATGCGACCACCTGGAAGACGGAGTTGATGGCGACCAGCACCGCGGTCGCTTCCCGGTCGCCGCAGGCCAGATCGTTCCAGATCACGACCATCGCGATGCAGCGCGCGAGCCCGACGATGATGAGGCCGGTGCGGTACTCCGGCAGGTCGGGGAGGAAGAGCCACGCGAGCGTAAACATGACCGCGGGGCCAGCGATCCAATTCAGCAAAAGCGAAGAGATGAGGAGCCGTTTGTCGCCGGTGACTGCCGCGACTTTGTCGTACCGAACCTTCGCGAGCACGGGGTACATCATGACGAGCAGCCCGATGCCGATCGGCACCGAGATACCGCCCACCTCGAGTCGGGCGAGGAAGTCGGAGAGAGCGGGAACGAAGCGCCCCAGTAGGAGGCCCACGACCATGGCGAGGCCGATCCACAGCGGCAACCACTTATCGAGCGTCGACATGCGTTTCGGAGTTGCCCGGGGTGGTGCAGTTAATGAGCCGCTTCCTTGATTCGACATTCTTCTATATTGGTGAGTATCGATGGCTGAAGCAACTTCTGGCGAAGGGGTTCATGCCTTGCTCTTCCGTCGTTCACTTGCCGTTCACGAGGCGAGCGTACGACCGCCGTAGATCAGGCTTGCTGCGCGGATGACGCCGCTACGCGGCAGTCGGGGCCGAGAATCTTGATGTCCATGTTGTGTGACCTTTCGAGAGTGGATCTGCCAGCCAGTCGGCGCGATGGCCTTGGGGGCGGCTATCCAGCGATCGGGATGAGGTTGAAGATGAAAGCAGATGAGGAACGAGTAGCCCCATGAGCAGTAAAGTGATGCGAAGCTTGGGTGCGAAGGGATGTGGGCTCACTATTGATCTGACCGACAGTTTGGTTTCCACTCTCACCTCAACGAGTGGGAGGCCCGAGAGCGACTGTGCGCTTGTCGAGGAGGGCTTTATCTCAATTCATGGTCGAGGAGTTGGTGACAATTGCACCAGCTGCGATGAGTGAGATGCGCACCTGCTTGCGGTCTACACCGAGAGTGCGGGCGATCGCGCGCATCGAGATGCCGCCGCCGTGCAGCTTCACTGCTTCAGCGGCCTCGTCGATCGTAAGCCCATGCTGACGGCGCACGACTTCCTGCCGGGTGAGGTGCTTCGAGACTGTCGCGCGGTGCACACCATACTTCTGAGCGAGATAGCCGACGCTGAGACCAGCGAGGTAATCATCGACGAGCCGGTCTGCTTCAGAGGGGGTGAGAAAGGTTTGAGGTTTCCCAATCCTCCTGACACAGGGCCCTCGAGCGTCCCGAATCGGGGTGTTATCGACCCGCTGAGACACCCGGTATACCCCTCGTTTCCAGCGTGATATCAACGTTTCTAGTGCGGGTCCGGGGTTTGAAAACTGTCTACGAAGGGACCCCAATGCTCACGCCCCGACTCCCCAGTAAAGCACTGGCGAGTCGGGGCGTAGGTCATTCCACGGCTGGACTCGCGGCCCCATTTCGGGCACAGTTTGCCCACACGTCCCTGGCGCGCTCAGCCCGGTCGCTCCATGAGCGGGTCCGAAGGTGTCGTTGTGCCACACTGAGCGGCATGTCTGCCGACCTTGACCAGCTCATCCTCGACCTGGCTTCCCCCGACCCGACCGTGCGGGACGACAACGCCTTTGTGGCACTCGCAACCGCAGCTACCGATGGCTCGCTCGACACACACGACCGGCGACGGCTCGGCGACGCAATGGTGCAACGCCTCGGCCATCCCGCCCCGTACGCGCGGTCGTTTGCCCCTCTTGTTCTGGCGTCGCTCGCCCGCGGTTGGGACAGTGCCGACAGTGCGTGGCCGAGCGCTTGGACCGAGTCGATACAGACATGGTGGGTAGGCGAGACCGACCTTCGCGGGTATGACCCCTCGGTCGGCTGAATCCATGCGATGGCGCATGGCGCGGACGCAATCGGCGCCCTCGGCCGGTACGGCCACGCTCCCTCCACAGAGCTATTGAAGACCGTCGGCGAACGACTCGTTGCACCGACTGAGTTCGTCTGGCGCGACCAGGAGGATGATCGAATCGCTGCCACCGTCATCGCCGTGCTCCAGGGCGACCCCGATCATGCGAATCTGACCCCGATGCTCACACCCATCGCCCGGCTGGTGCCAGACGCCGAGCCAAGCCGCACGTCAGTGGCAGCGGCCAACGCGATGCGGAGCTTACGCAGCCTCTATGTCGCACTCGAACATCCGGTGATCGATCAGCGTACGGAACGTGCTGAGGTCTTGCCCGGGGCTGCCGCTCGCCAACGTGAACTCTCCATCGCACTCGAGCCGTTCACTCCGTGGCTGTTCGCCAACACCCCCGGCTGACTCGGCCCATACGAGGCTCGACGGCTCGTGCCCGGCTGGTCTTGGCCAGCGAGGCGTTACTCGTTCGCCCCGAACCCATAGGAGCTGAACAGTTCGATCCCGCCCGCGGCGAGGCGCTCGAGCACGAACCGTTCGCGGGGCGGCATCTCGTTCGGAAGCTCACGCATCGACCACCACTCGATTGCGGCGCACTTCTCATCTTCCATAATGCGCGGCTCGCCCTCCCAAGCTTTGGCCTCGAAGAACCAGTCCACGCGCTGCTCGATCGGCGCGGTCGTGCCGTCGGTGCGCTGCATGGCCGTGAGCGGCCTGAGGTCGCGAGTTTGCAACTCGATGCCGAGCTCCTCGCGCGCCTCACGCGTCGCCGCGGCCGAGGCGGTCTCGCCAAACTCGATATGGCCGGCAGCCGCCGCGGCACAGGTGCCGTCCATGAACCCGGTGTTTTGTCGCAGCTGCAGCAATACCGAATCGCCGCGGCGCAGGTATACGTACGCGGCGGGGATGACGCGGAATCGCTCCTTAGCCAGGCGGAGCCTCGCCCTCGTCGTGGCCGCTCGCACCGCCACCGCAGCATCCGCACGCCTCTGCTTCGGGTTCAATGACGACGCAGCATCGCCCCTCGCAGGGGTCAAGCTTCGCCCGGTCGGGCTCATCGCCGGTTCCCGCGAGCGTGCCGCGAATCACCGCGGTGTTCAACGTGCACACGAGCTCGGTGTGGTCGCGCACAACGCTGTAGAACGGGCAGTTGCGCAGAATGATGCTGCCGTCGCGCTCAGTGGCCGGCTCGTATCCGCCCGCCGTCAGCGCATCCTGAATGTTCGTCGCCTGCTCACCGAGCGCTCGCCCCTCGTGTTCGGCGGCGACGGCCAGCGCCGCCTGGAACTCGCCCGACGGCGACGCGTCGGCCGCGGTCGCGAGCAACCGTGCCAGGAGCCCGTAGCTGCGAGGCGGGAAACTCACCGCAACCTCGCGCGGGCTACGCGCGTAGCGCTTCGCCGGTCGCCCAGCCCCCGGGCCGCTTCGCCCTGGCTCGCGTGAAGGGGCCACCGATGACTACCGCATCCGACGCCGCGTCGCTCACCACCCTCGAGGCCGAGCGGGTCGCCAACTCCCGCGTATCCGACCTCGCCCGGGCCGATCTCGCGGCAGCCGACTTTCTTGAGGCGCTCGGAGTCTCGCTCGATTCCGAGCACCTGCGGGCGACACCGGGACGGATGGAGCGGGCCTGGGCCGAGATGCTCACGCCACGCCCGTTCGCCCTCACGACGTTCCCGAACGACGAGGGATACGACGAAATGGTTATCGTGCGCGACGTGCCGGTGCACTTGGTCTGCGAACACCACCTGTTGCCGTTCACCGGTCGCGCCTGCGTCGGCTACCTGCCCGGCGAGCGCATCGTCGGGCTGTCGAAGCTCGCGCGCATCGTCGAGCACTTCGCGTGCCGACCACAAACGCAGGAACGGCTCACCAAGCAGGTCGCCGACTGGCTGCAGGAACACCTCTCACCGCGCGCCGTCGGCGTCGTCATCACCGCCGAGCACTCGTGCATGAGCCTGCGCGGCGCCCGCGTCGCCGGGTCGAACACGGTGACGTCGACACTGCTCGGCACGCTGCGGGAGGATGCACGCTCCCGCCAGGAGCTCCTGGCACTGTCAGGAATCGGGTCGTAGCGCGCAGCGACGCGCGCCACGGGAATGAGAAGGAGCACGAAATGAGTACCACTCAGCAAGTTGTCATCATCGGTGGTGGCCTCGCCGGCGCGAAGACTGCCGAGGCCCTTCGCGAGCAGGGCCACACCGGCACAATCACGCTGGTCGCGGCCGAACCGCACCTGCCGTACGAGTGCCCACCGCTGTCGAAGGGGTACCTCGCGGGTTCCGACCCGTTCGACGACGCCGTCGTGCATCCTGCCGAGTGGTACTCCGAGCACGACGTCACGCTGCGGCAGGGCGTGCGCGCGACTGCGGTCGATGCGGGGGCACACACGGTCACCGTCGACGACGGCACGACCCTCCCCTACGACAAGCTCGTGCTCGCAACCGGTTCGGAGGTACGCCGCCTCCCCCTCGAGGGCGCCGACGCCGCGAACGTGCACTACCTGCGCACGGTTGACGACGCCGATGCGATCCGCGCGACGTTCGGCGAGGGTAAGCACCTCGTCGTGATCGGTGGCGGCTGGATCGGACTCGAGGTCGCCGCTACCGCGCGCACCGCGGGCACGACCGTCACCGTCTTGGAGGGCGGCACGCTGCCACTACTCCGGGTGCTCGGCGAGCGCGTGGCACAGGTGTTCGCTGGCCTTCACACGTCGCACGGCGTCGATCTGCGTACCGGGGCGCACGTGACCGGTATCACCACCGACCAAGGTCGCGCGACGGGCGTACAGCTCGAGGGCGGCGAGACCATCCCGACCGACGCGATCGTGATCGGCATCGGCGTGACGCCGAACGTCGCACTCGCCGAGGCCGCGGGGCTCGCGATCGACAGCGGCGTGCTCGTCGACGGATCCCTGCGCAGCAGCGACCCCGACGTCTACGCCGTCGGTGACATTGCGAACCACCTGCATCCGGTGCTCGGCCACCGCATCCGCGTAGAGCACTGGGCGACGGCAATGCACCAACCGGTCGCCGCGGCGGCGTCGTTGCTCGGCGGCGACAACGAGTATCGCGATCTGCCGTACTTCTTCACCGACCAGTACGACCTCGGCTGCGAGTACCTCGGCCACGCCGGTGCCGACGACCGGGTGGTCGTGCGCGGCGACCTCGATGCACGCGAGTTCGTCGCCTTCTGGCTCGATGAGGGGAGCCGGATCCTGGCCGCCATGAACGTCAATATCTGGGATGTGCTCGAAGAGATCGGGCCGCTAATCTCGGCCGGCAAGCCCGTTGACCCGGCGCGACTTGCCGACCCGAGCGTGGCGTACTCGGAACTCTAGGGAGCCCTGGCGCGACGGATACGCGGGGCGGGTTTAGCGCACGGCCGCGTCGCCGGGCGCGGCTGGCCGCTCCATGAGCCGCCACGATCCCCCGGTGAGTGGTGCGAGCGTCACGACCGTGTAAATGATCGCGATGGCACCGAACGTCGCCGCGAGCCCGAAGGCCTCGGCCGATAGCCCGCCGAGCAGCGCCCCGAACGGCACGCCCGCCCACGCCCCGGCATTCGTGAGCCCGAACACGCGTCCGCGCATCGAGGCGGGCACGCGCTCGAGCTGCACCGCACCGAGAATCGGATTCAGCGCGCCCGCAGCTAGCCCAGCCAGCCCGGTCACCGCGAGGAGCACGGGCATCGGCGCCCCGAGCGCGAAGGCGAGATTCGCGGGCCCGCCCGCGATCACGAAGCACACCGCGAACGTGATTCTTCGCGGCACCCGGTGCGCGACGAAGCCGAACACGACGTTGCCGACCAGCGCGCATCCGCCCATGACCGCCACGAGCACCCCGAGCGCCGCCGCCCCACCGAGGTGGTCGTGCGCGTAGAGCGGCATGAGGGTCGAGCCGCGCGCCGCATCGAGCAGGTTCGTCACGAGCACGAGCGCGACGAGCAGGCGCATGAGCGGATCACGCACGACGAAGGCGAATCCGTCGCGCAGCTCCGACCAGTAGGTGGAGGGGATGCGCGGTTCAGCCGCCGCGCCTAGTTCGGCTGGTGTCGTGCCGTCGGCAGGCGTGGTGTTGTCGGCAGGCGAAATCTCGACGACGAAGGCGAACGTGAGCAGCGCCGAGACAGCGAAGCTCGCCGCGGTCGCGAAGAGCGCGTCGGTGGGTCCGATCAGCGCCACGAGCAGCCCCGCGACCGGGGCGCCGATGAGCTTCGCGAGCCGCTCCGAACCGTCGAGCAGCCCGACGCTCTGCTCGAGCCGCACGCCCGCGCGCTGGGTGAGTTCGGGCAGCATCACCCGGCGCGCGGTCTGCCCCGGCGTATCGAACAGGCCGCCCGCAAATACGAGCAGTAGGAGTCCCCAAAACGGCAGACCAACCGTGAGCGCGAGCACGGGGATCGCGAGCACGGACGCACCGCTGATGACATCGGCGCCGATCGCCGCGCGCCGATAGCCGACGCGATCGACCACGACCCCGCCGAGGGCACCCCCGATGACGATCGGCGCGGTCGCGAAGAACGCGGCGACGCCGACCTCGACAGCGGTGCCACCGATTCCGAGCACGTAGAAGGGAACCGCGAACGCCGTGACGGTATTGCCGGTCTGCGAAAGCGTGTGTCCCGTGAGCAGCGCCGCGAGCGAACCGGCCGCGCGGCGGTCGCGCGGCGCGGCATCGGCCGGACGCTTCGGCGGGTTCATGGCCGTCGGTACGCCTGATACATGATGGTCACCCGTTCGACGTCGGGTTGGTCGTCGTCGGTGTGGCGCGCGCTGGCGGCCGTCCACTTCTCCACGAGCGCCTCGAGGTCATCGCGCAGCTTCGCGAGCTCGTCGACCGTGAGGTGGAGTGTGCGGTCGCCACTCGCTGCCGCGGCAACCCACTCGACAGGAAGGCTCGGCATCGCGTCGACGTAGTCGTTGTAACGGGCGGCGTTCGCGTGCGCGACCGACTTCTGCAGCACCGACATTGCCGCGAACTGGTCGGGATCATCAAGCAGTTCCGCCGCCTCCCAACTCGTGAGATCTGTAGTCGCCTGCCACCAGCGCTCGCGCCGGTCGCTGCCCCGCGCATCCGCCGGTTCGATCAGGTCAATCGACGCGAGCTTGCCCAGGTGATAGCTGATCGTGCCGGGCGCCTCATCGACCACCTGCCCGAGCAGCGTGGCCGTCTGCGCGCCGCGCTCGCGGAGCAGACCGAGCAGACGCAGGCGGGTGGGATGCGCGAGCACGCGCATCGCGGTGGCGGTCGTGAGGGTCGAGCGGGTGGGGTCGTGCGGGCTCATGATTTGAGTCTAGGTACACAAGAGATGTTGCGCAATGGTTCTTGTGCTGTTGGTCGGGGTGAGCGGTTCACGGGCACGCGGGGATGTCGAAGGGGCGTGGTGAGGTGCGGTTCCAACGCCTTCTCCCCCACCACCCCCTGCCGCCTGACGTCAACTTGCGGCATTTTCCGCGCGAAAGCAGCGAATTCCCGCCAGTCCGCGGAGATCAGAGCGATGGGCGCGAGTGGATGGGTGCGATGTCAGGACATGTCGCAGGGTCGTGGTCGACTGAAACCAAGGCAGCAAACCAGGCGACAGCGGGAGATGTCGCAGGGTCGTGGTGAGCTGAACACAACACAGCGAACCGGCGCGACAGCAGGAAATGTCGCAGGGTCGTGGTCCACTACAAGCAAGGCAACCAGCGCGGAAAGGAGGCAACCGAGATGACCAACACGGCACACGAGTACGGCGATGACCTCTCTGACGAGAGCCTTCGCGCGGCGCTCGAACGCTTCCACGCCGACCTCCGCACGCGCGCGGCTGTTGACGCCTCAGACTTCACGACGTACGCCACGATCTACCGCACCGCGCAGGCCTACACGAACCGTGACTGCGGCCCGGCCGTCGCCGCAACGAAGCGTGATCAAACGTTCCGGTGGCACCTGCGATCCGTCGCCGGCGAGTTCGCCTGCGACGCACAGCTCACCGACAACTCGTTGATGAACCGGGCGCATAACGCGAACGACCTGTTCACGAAGTTCCCGTACTGGCACGACGCACTGTCCGACGCTGCGGTGCAGGTTGGGCACGTGAATGCGATGCTCCGCCAACACGCACCCGTCGCGGAACGGAACTACGACCGCTACGGCCACGAGGTCCTCCGCTACGCGAAAACGCACACCGTGCCGCAGACCGAGTCGTTCGCGAAGCAACTCGCGGCGAAACTCGCGCGCGAAGACTTCGAGCGCGCCCACAAGGCCGCTTTCGCACAGCGACGGGTCCTCGTCGACCAAGACGACTACGGCATGGCGTACCTCACGGCGTACCTCCCGGCCGCGACCGCAGCAGCGATCCACGAACGCCTGTCGCGAGACGCCCAAGCGATGGCCGAGGTCGCGAAAGCCGAAGCCACGCAGCACCGCAAAGAGGACGGATTCGAGGCGGATCTTCGCACCCTCGACCAGCACCGCGCCGATATTTTGGCGGACACGCTCCTCACCGCGACCGCGCAAACCATCCTCGACAGTGCAGCCGCGGGTGCCTCACGGGTGAAGGCGGTCATCAGCATCGTCACGCCCGTCATGGCACT
>NZ_KB907090.1 GCF_000381765.1 [Zimmermannella] faecalis ATCC 13722
CCAGCCACAACCCCAACCAGCTTCCAACCAACCCCCGAAAGAGCCGGCGTACTACTCGTTAGAACCACAACCAGTTCCAGCCATATGTTCCACCCTTGAGCACCAGCGCCACCCAAACGGTGACACCAGCAACCCCACCCAAGATCTTCTCGAGTGAAATATCGCTCCTTAGAAAGGAGGTGATCCAGCCGCACCTTCCGGTACGGCTACCTTGTTACGACTTAGTCCTAATCACCGATCCCACCTTCGACAGCTCCCTCCCAAAAGGGTTAGGCCACCGGCTTCGGGTGTTACCGACTTTCATGACTTGACGGGCGGTGTGTACAAGGCCCGGGAACGTATTCACCGCAGCGTTGCTGATCTGCGATTACTAGCGACTCCGACTTCATGGGGTCGAGTTGCAGACCCCAATCCGAACTGAGACCGGCTTTTTGGGATTCGCTCCACCTCGCGGTATCGCAGCCCATTGTACCGGCCATTGTAGCATGCGTGAAGCCCAAGACATAAGGGGCATGATGATTTGACGTCATCCCCACCTTCCTCCGTGTTGACCACGGCAGTATCCCATGAGTTCCCACCATAACGTGCTGGCAACATAGGACGAGGGTTGCGCTCGTTGCCGGACTTAACCGAACATCTCACGACACGAGCTGACGACAACCATGCACCACCTGTATACCGACTGCAAGCAGGGCAACCATCTCTGGAAGTTTCCGGTATATGTCAAGCCTTGGTAAGGTTCTTCGCGTTGCATCGAATTAATCCGCATGCTCCGCCGCTTGTGCGGGCCCCCGTCAATTCCTTTGAGTTTTAGCCTTGCGGCCGTACTCCCCAGGCGGGGCGCTTAATGCGTTAGCTACGACACGGAAACCGTGGAATGGTCCCCACATCTAGCGCCCAACGTTTACGGCATGGACTACCAGGGTATCTAATCCTGTTCGCTCCCCATGCTTTCGCTCCTCAGCGTCAGTAACGGCCCAGAGATCTGCCTTCGCCATCGGTGTTCCTCCTGATATCTGCGCATTCCACCGCTACACCAGGAATTCCAATCTCCCCTACCGCACTCAAGTCTGCCCGTACCCACTGCAGGCCCGAGGTTGAGCCTCGGGATTTCACAGCAGACGCGACAAACCGCCTACGAGCTCTTTACGCCCAATAATTCCGGACAACGCTTGCACCCTACGTATTACCGCGGCTGCTGGCACGTAGTTAGCCGGTGCTTTTTCTGCAGGTACCGTCACTTTCGCTTCTTCCCTACTAAAAGAGGTTTACAACCCGAAGGCCGTCATCCCTCACGCGGCGTTGCTGCATCAGGCTTGCGCCCATTGTGCAATATTCCCCACTGCTGCCTCCCGTAGGAGTCTGGGCCGTGTCTCAGTCCCAGTGTGGCCGGTCACCCTCTCAGGCCGGCTACCCGTCGTCGCCTTGGTAGGCCATTACCCCACCAACAAGCTGATAGGCCGTGAGCCGATCCGAAACCGATAAATCTTTCCAACCAGAGGAGATGCCTCCCTGGCACATATCCAGTATTAGCCACCGTTTCCGGTGGTTATTCCAGAGTCTCGGGCACGTTGCTCACGTGTTACTCACCCGTTCGCCACTAATCCACCCCAGCAAGCTGGAGCTTCATCGTTCGACTTGCATGTGTTAAGCACGCCGCCAGCGTTCGTCCTGAGCCAGGATCAAACTCTCCGTAAAAAA